>CAWENM010000004.1:0-225538 GCA_963810465.1 uncultured Acidobacteriota bacterium
TCATGCTCGCCCACGGACTTACCCCGGCCGCACCCCCACCAGCGGCGTAGTCGGCGAGGCAAGGACCGCGAAACAGAATTGGGGTGGAGACGAATGTACCGGATTCTGCGCCGTCGAGTTCGAGGGCGAGCCGTACGGCGCCGCGGTGTCCTTCTTCATCGGCGATCTCGCGCCGGGGAAGGGTCCGCGGCTGCACAAGCACCCCTACGCCGAAACGTGCATCCTTCGCGCCGGGCGAGCGGAGATGACCATCGGCGAGGAGACGGTCCTCGCCGGTCCCGGTGACATCGTGGTCATTGCACCCGAAACGCCACACCGTTATTCCGCGGTCGGCGACGAGCGGCTCGTCGCGACGTGCATCCACGCCTCCAGCCGCTTCGTCATCGAATGGCTCGGCGACTGAACGACGCGCGTCGAGCGCGGCACCCGCCACAGGGAGTCCGCCGAACCCTGCGCCGACGCTCACCGATTAACGCGAGGTAAAAAAGTGGCAAGCCACTTTCCAGCCACTTTCCAGCCGGATTCCAGCCACGACGCGAGGCCGTAAACCTTTGACATCGCGGGCCCGTCCGGAGCATCCCGGCCGCCCCTCCCGAACGTGAACGCGCAGTTAACACCGGCCCCGCATCAGTCCGGGTCGAGCAGCTCGCGCAGCCGCCGCAGCATCGGCAGCGTCGCCGCGCATCCGCTCCAGCCCCAGCCCCGCCACCACGTCGTCGAAGACCGGCGCGATCGCCTCGACCGCCCGGTCGCGGGCGGCCAGCCCGGCCGGGCTGATCGAGACCCACTTGCGCCGCCCGTCCTCCCAGTCGGGCCGGACGTGCACGTAGCCCGCCGCCTCCAGCCGCGCCGACGGTGTTGGTCATCGCCCCCTTGGTCACGTGGAAGACCCGCGCCAGCTGCGCCGGGGTCTTCTCGCCGCCGAGCCGGGCGAAGTGGTTCAGCACCATGAAGTGCGACAGCTCCATGCCGCGCGGCAGCACCCGGGTCAGCCGGTTCCTCGCCAGCGTCTCGACCATGACGATCTCGCTGAAGAGCGCGATCACCACCGGGTCGCGCGGCGCCGGTCGCTCATCGGCCGGACCGGCGGCGCGTAGTCCCGGTCGTGGCCGAGCGACGGCACCATGCCGCGGGCGCGCGCGACCTCCGCCGGGTCGATCTCGACGAAGGCGACGCCCGACGCCCTCGCCGGCGTCGGCCAGCACCTCGCCCCAGGGCGAGACCGCCAGGCTGTGGCCCGTAGGTCCGCCGCGGCGCGCCCGGCTGCCGCCGGCATGCGCGCCCGACTGCGCCGGCGCCAGCACGTAGGCCCCGGTCTCGATCGCCCGCGCCCGCAGCAGCACGTGCCAGTGCGCCTCGCCCGGTCGGCACGGTGAAGGCCGAGGGCACGCGTCAGCACCTCCGCCCCGGCCTGCGCCAGATCGCGGTAGAGGCGCGGAAAGCGCAGGTCGTAGCAGACGGTCATCCCGAGCCTCAGCCCCGCCGCCTCGGCCAGCACCGCCCGCTCGCCCGGCCGGTAGGCCGCGCGACTCGCGGTAGCTCTCGCCGCCGTCGAGCGCCACGTCGAACATGTGGATCTTGTCGTAGCGGGCGCGCACGCCGCCGTCCGGCCCGATCAGGAACGAGCGGTTGACGAAGCGCCCGTCCGCCTCGCCGCTCTTGAGGCAGAGCGAGCCGATCAGCAGCCAGACCCCGAGCTCCGCCGCCACCTCGCGCGAGCCGCGCCAGCGTCGGGTCCTCCGCCTCCGTCGCGCAGCACCGCCCGCTGCCGCGTCGCGGTCCAGCGGAGACGATGTTGGTGCACTCCGGCGTCAGCACCAGCGCCGCGCCGCCGGCCGCCGCCTCGCGCACCAGCGCCTCGGTGACGGCGAGGTTCGCCGCCGGATCGTCGCCCGAGCAGAGCTGGACCAGCGCCGCCCGCATCGGCTCAGCCGCCCGCGAGCATCGGGTCGAGCTTGCCGGCCCGGTCGAGCTCGTAGATCTCGTCGAAGCCGCCGACATGCTCGTCGCCCACGAAGATCTGCGGCACCGTCCGCGCGCCCGTGCGCCCGCTGCGACCATCTCGGCCCGCCGCTCCGGCTCGGCGGCGAGGTCGATCTCCTCGAAGGCGACGCCCTTGTCGGCGAGGAGCCGCTTCGCCGACCAGGCAGTAGCCGCAGAACGGCGTGGTGTAGAGGGTGACGGGCTTCATCGCGGTCCGGCGGTCGGCCACTATAGGCCGAGCGAATCCTCGAAGGCAACGCGGGCCAGCGCCAGCACGTCGACCCGCGCCGCGCCGGCCGCGCGCAGGCAGTCGGCGCAGGCCGAGAGCGTCGCGCCCGGGTCAGCACGTCGTCGACCAGGAGCACCGCCCGCCCCGCGAGCGCCGCCGCGCGGCGCGGGTTGACCGCGAAGGCGCCCGCCTGGTTCGCCGCGCGCGCTCGGCGCGGCTCATGCCCTCCTGCGGCGCGGTGGCGCGCCGCCGGACCAGGAGGTCGGGCACCACCGGCCGCCCGGCGATGCCGCCCGAGCCGCCGCGCCAGCTCGGCCGACTGGTTGTAGCGCCGCCGGAGCAGCCGCCGCCAGTGCAGCGGCACCGGCGCGATCAGGTCGGCCTCGGCCAGCAGCGTCGCGCCCGGCGCTCGCCATCCAGCCGGCCAGCGGCCGCACCATGTCGAGCCGGTCGCCGTGCTTCAGCGCCAGCACCACCCGCCGCCCGGCGCCGGCGTAGATCACCGCCGCCGCGCCGCGGTCCCAGGCCGGCGGGTGCCGCCGGCAGCTCTCGCAGACGTCCTCGGCCCCCGCCTCGCCGATCAGCGGCACGCCGCAGCTGCGGCAGACGGTGCCGGCGATGAAGTGGGTGTCGCGCCAGCAGGCCGGGCAGAGGCCGTGCGGCTGGTCGGTCGGCTCGGTGCAGGCGAGGCAGCGCGGCGGGAAGATCGTGTTGACCAGCGTCGTCGTCAGCGCCGTGCAGCATGGCATTGCCCCAAATCGATCCCTATGTTGGCGGGCGAGGAGACCCGCCCCGTGTCGAGCCCGCCCGCCCTCTTCGACCCCGACCTGCTCGCCCGCCGCCGCGCGCGCGCCGCCGCGCATCGGCGGCGCCGACTTCCTGCACGCGGCGGTGGCCGAGCGAGATCACAGAAAGGCTGAGCGAGGTTAACCGCACGTTTACCGCCCCGGCGGTCGTCGGCCCGCGCGCCGCGCTCTGGGCCGAGGCGCTGGCCGCCGCCGGCTTCGCGCCGCGCCGCGCAGGTCGCCGCCGACGAGACGCTGCCGCTCGAGGCGGGCGCGCACGACCTCGTCGCTGCACGCCCTGGCGCTGCACTGGGCGAACGATCCGGTCGGCCAGCTGGTGCAGGCGCGCCGCGCGCTCCGCCCCGACGGGCTCTTCCTCGCGGCGCTCTTCGGCGGCGAGACGCTCGCACGAGCTCCGCGCCGCGCTCGCCGAGGCCGAGATCGCGACCCTCGGCGGCCTCAGCCCGCGCGTCGCGCCGATGGGCGAGATCCGCGACCTCGGCGGGCTGCTGCAGCGCGCGGGCTTCGCGCTGCCGGTCGCCGACAGCCGGCGCTTCGACGTGAGCTACCCCTCGCCGCTCGACGCTGATGCGCGACCTGCGCGCCATGGGCGAGACCAACGTGATGCGCGACCGCCTGCGCCGGCCGCTCCGCCGCGACATGCTGGCGCGCGCCTGCGCGATCTACGCCGACCGCTTCGGCGACCGCCGACGGCCGGGTGCGCCGCGACCTTCGAGGTGATCTTCCTGACCGGCTGGGCGCCCGCGCCCGGAGCAGCCGCAGCCGCTCCGCCCCGGCTCGGCGCGCGCCCGGCTCGCCGACGCGCTCGGCGCGCGCGAGCGGAGCGCCGGCGAGCGGGCCGGCGATTGAGCCGCGGCCGCAAGCCCGTCTAGAGAGGCCCGCATGACCCAGGCCGCGAAGATCGCTCCCGCCCCCGAGGCGCGGCCGGCGCACGCCCCCGCCGACCACCCGCCGGTGCCCGCCGGCGCGGATCGGCGTCGTCCTCGCCAACCTCGGCACGCCGGACGCCACCGACTACTGGTCGATGCGCCGCTACCTCGACGAGTTCCTGTCCGACCGGCGGGTGATCGACTACCCGCGCTGGTACTGGCAGCCGCTGCTGCAGACGGTGATCCTGACCAAGCGCCCGTTCACCTCGGGCGCCAACTACCGCAAGATCTGGAACCGCGAGGCCGACGAGAGCCCGCTGCGCACCATCACCCGCGAGCAGACCGCCGCGCTCGCGGCGCGCCTCGCCGAGCGCCACGGCGACCGGGTGGTCGTCGACTTCGCCATGCGCTACGGCAACCCCTCGACCGCCTCGGTGATCGAGCGGCTGCAGGCGGCGGGCTGCGAGCGCATCCTCTTCTTCCCGCTCTACCCGCAGTATTCCGCGACGACCACCGCCACCGCCAACGACGAGGCGTTCCGGGCGCTGATGGCGCTGCGCTGGCAGCCGGCCATCCGCACCGTGCCCGCCTACCACGACCACCCGCTCTACATCGAGGCGCTGGCGCAGTCGGTGGAGGAGGCCTACGCCGGCCTCGCGCGGCGGCCGGACGTGCTGGTGACGAGCTACCACGGGATGCCGGAGCGCTACCTCGCCGAGGGCGACCCCTACTACTGCCACTGCCACAAGACCACGCGGCTGCTGCGCGACCGGCTGGGGCCGGCCTTCGGCGAGGTGGTCGTGACCTTCCAGTCGCGCTTCGGCAAGGAGGAGTGGCTGAAGCCCTACACCGTCGAGGAGGTCGCCCGCCTGGCGCGGGCGGGCAAGCGCCACATCGCGGTCATGGCGCCGGTCTTCGCCGCCGACTGCGTCGAGACGCTGGAGGAGATCCAGCGAGGAGATCCGCCTGAGCCTTCCTCGCCGCCGGCGGCGAGAGCTTCACCTACATCCCCTGCCTGAACGCCGGGCCGGCGCATGTCGAGATGATGGTCGGCGATCTCGAGCGCGAGCTCGCCGGCTGGCTCTGAGCCGGCTCAGCCTTCGCTCGCCGGGCCGCGTCACCGCCCGCGAGGCCGCGCTCGGCCGGCGCCTGCCGGGCGACCGGCGCGATCGGACGCCCGCGGTAGACGTTGCCCGCCGTCACGGACGATCGCGTCGCCGTTCGGGAGGTTCTCGACCAGCTCGCCCTGCGCCGAGACGCAGCTGGAGACCTGAATCGTCTGGTACATTTCGGTTTCCTACCCTATTGCTGCCGTTGTCGGCAGCTTGTGCGTTCATTTTTACGAAAACGTTAACGCAAACGGCCGCATCAGTCACGAGAAATTCACCGTTCTGCCAGCGTGCGGCTCAGAGCCAGTCGCGCAGAATCGCCACGAGCGGCCGGTCGGCGGGCGGCATCGGATAGCTGCGCCAGATCGCGCGGCCGCACCCACTTCAGCGCGCCATGCTCGCGCGCCTGCGGCACGCCCTCCCACTTGCGGCAGGCGAAGAGCGGCATCAGCAGGTGGAAGTCCGGATAGCCGTGGCTGGCGAAGCGTCAGCGGCGCGAGGCAGCTCGCCCAGGTGTCGATGCCCGAGCTCCTCCTCCAGCTCGCGGATCAGCGCCGCCTCCGGCGTCTCGCCCGGCTCGACCTTGCCGCCGGGAAACTCCCAGAGCCCGGCCATCGCCTTGCCCTCCGGCCGCTGCGCGATCAGCACCCGCCCGTCGGGGTCGATCAGCGCCACCGCGCGCGACCAGCGACGCAGCCTTCAAGAACGATAGTCCGCGTTGATCTCGATGTAGCGATGCGTCAGGTCGCAGGTCCAGATCGTCGCCTCGCCGCGCCCGAGGCCGAGGTCGACGCCGATGACGAGCTCCGGCCCGCTTCATGTAGGCCGCCCCGTCCGCCTCGCGGTAGGACGGCGCCACCCAGCCCGCTCTCCGCCACCAGGATGTCGCCGAAGCGGATCGTCAGCCGGTCGCGGTCCGCCGCCGCGCCGGACTTGCCGACCGCCATGACGATCCGGCCCCAGTTCGGGTCCTCGCCGGCGATCGCGGTCTTGACCAGCGGCGAGTTGGCGATCGAGAGCGCCGACCTTGCGCGCGTCGGCCGCGCTCGCCGCGCCGGTCACCGCGGACCTCGACGAACTTCGTCGCCCCCTCGCCGTCGCGCACCACCTGATGCGCGAGGTCGCGCATCACCTCGGTCAGCGCCGCCTCGAAGGCCGCGCAGCCGCGGGTCGTCGGCGTCGGCGAGCGGCGGCATCGCCGCCCGCCCGGTCGCGGCCATCAGGAGCGTGTCCGAGGTCGAGGTGTCGCCGTCGACGGTGATGCAGTTGAAGGTCGCGTCGGCCGCCCGCGCGACGGCGCGCCTGCAGCAGCGCCCGCGGCGACCGCCGCGTCGGTGAAGAGGAAGACCAGCATCGTCGCCATGTCCGGCGCGATCATCCCCGAGCCCTTGGCGAAGCCCATGATCGTCACCGGCACGCCGCCGAGCTCGACCCGCGCCACCGCCCCCTTGGGGAAGGTGTCGGTGGTCATGATCGCCCGCGCCGCCCGCTCGGCGGCGTCCGCCGCCAGGCCGTCGCGCAGGCCGCCGCAGCGCCGCCACGATCCGCTCCGCCGGCAGCGGCTCGCCGATCACCCCGGTCGAGGCGACGAAGACATGGCCCGACCGGCACGCCCGAGCGCCGCCGCCGCCGCCGCCGGCGCGTCGCCTCGACCGCCGCGCGCCCGGCGCCGCCGGTGAAGGCGTTGGCGTTGCCGGAGTTGACGAGGATGGCGAAGCCCGCCTCGCCGCGCCGCCTGCGCGCAGCGCCGCGAGCTTCTCCTCGCACCAGAGCACCGGCCCCGAGCGGGTGGCCGAGCGGGTGAAGACCCCGGCGATCGCCGACCCCGCCGCGATCTCGGCCAGCATCACGTCGAGCCGGCCCGCGATAGCGCACCCCGGCCTCGGCGGCGGCGAAGCGCACGCCGTCGATCGCCGGCAGCGCGGGAAAGGCCGCCGGCGCCAGCGGCGAGACCGGCGCAGGCTTGCCCGCCATCGCCGGCCTCAGTTGGTCAGGAGGTCGCTCTCGCGGATCGCCGCCGGCGGCGTGCCGGTCTCCGGCTTCTCGATCTCGGCCGCGGCGCGCAGCTCGGCGAGCTTCGCCTCCAGCGCCTGCCTGGCGCAGCTGGTTCTCGATCTCCGGCCGCGCCTGCGTCGAGCGCCGGCGGCGCCGTCTCGCGCTTCTCGTTGAGCTTGATCAGGTGCCAGCCGAACTGCGACTTCACCGGCTCGGACACCTGCGCCGACTCGCAGCGCCACCACCGCCGTCTCGAACTCCGGCACCATCTGGCCCATGCCGAACCAGCCGAGGTCGCCGCCGTTCGCCGCCGAGCCGTCGCTCGAGTTCGCCTTGGCCACCTCGGCGAAGTCCTTGCCGCCGTCGATCTCGGCCTTCAGCGCCTTGGCCTTGTCCTCGCTGTCGACGAGGATGTGCGCGGCGTTGAACTCCGGCGCCGGCTTGAACGTCGGCGACCTGCGCGTCGTAGGCCGCCTGCACCTTGGCGTCGTCGACCGCGTCGGCCACCGCCGCGTTGGCGGCGAGCCCCGCCAGCGCGCCGCGCCGCTCGTTCTCGACCGCGAGCTTCACCTGCAGCGGGTCGGTCTCGGGCGAGGCCGACTGCGCCTCGGCCAGGAGCTCCTGGTCGACCAGCTGGTCGACGAGCCCGTGTCATCAGCACGTCGTCCGGCAGGTTCTGGTACTGCGGCGGCAGCCGGTCGCGCATCGCGATCACGTGGCCGAGGGTGATGTCGGTGCCGTTGACGGTGGCGACCACCGTCGAGGCGTCGTAGGCCTTGGTCCTGCGGCGCAGCGCCGGCGAGGCCAGCGCCAGCCCGGCCACGAGGCCGGCGGTCAGAAGGCTGCGCATGTCGATCTCCCGTTCGCGCCTCCGGGCGCGCGATCCTGAATTCCGCTGGGCGCGCCCGCTCGGGGCCGCCGTTGACAGGCGCGGCGCAGCCGCTTACATCCCTAGCCGGCTGAAGCAGGGCTGCTCGCACCTCGCGGACACTTAGACCGTTCGGCGCCCGTGAACAAGCGCCCCCGTCATGACAAATCGGTGGGTCGGCGGGCGTCGCGGCGCGCCGGACGGGCCCACAGGGATTTGAGGACAACCGTTTCGATGATGGGATTCGGCACGATCGCGAAGAAGGTCTTCGGCACGCCGAACGACCGCAGGATCAAGGCGACCCGGCCGCTGGTCGGCGGCGATCAACGCGCTGGAGCCGCGAGTTCCAGGCGCTCGACGACGCCGGCCTCAAGGCCAAGACCGCCGAGTTCCGCGAGCGCTTCGCCAAGGGCGAGACGCTCGACGACCTGCTGCCGGAAGCCTTCGCCAACGCCCGCGAGGCCGCCCGCCGCACCCTCGGCCTGCGCCCCTTCGACGTGCAGCTCATGGGCGGCATCTTCCTGCACCAGGGCAACATCTCCGAGATGAAGACCGGCGAGGGCAAGACGCTGGTCGCCACGCATGCCGGCCTACCTCAACGCGCTGACCGGGCGCGGCGTGCACGTCGTCACCGTCAACGACTACCTCGCCCGCCGCGACGCCGAGTGGATGGGCCTCGTCTACCACGCGCTCGGCCTCAGCGTCGGCGTGGTGATCCCCGGCATGGAGGAGGCGGCCAAGAAGGTCGCCTACGACGCCGACGTCACCTACGCCACCAACAACGAGCTCGGCTTCGACTACCTGCGCGACAACATGAAGTCCGACCTCGCCCAGGTGCTGCAGCGCGATCACTATTTCGCCATCGTCGACGAGGTCGACTCGATCCTGATCGACGAGGCGCGCACGCCGCTCATCATCTCCGGCCCCAGCCAGGACCGCTCCGAGCTCTACATCGCGATCGACAAGCTGATCCCCAAGCTCGAGCAAGGAGCACTACGACCTCGACGAGAAGCAGCGCACCACCACGCTGACCGAGGAGGGCAACGAGTTCGTCGAGCGGCGGCTGCGCGAGATGGAGCTCCTCGCCCAGGACGCGACGCTCTACGACCCCGAGAGCACCAACATCGTCCACCACGTCAACCAGGCGCTGCGCGCGCACGTCCTCTTCCACAAGGACAAGGACTACATCGTCCGCAACGGCGAGGTGATGCTGATCGACGAGTTCACCGGCCGGATGATGACCGGCCGCCGGCTCTCCGAGGGCCTGCACCAGGCGATCGAGGCCAAGGAGGGCGTCGGCGATCCGCCCGGAGAACGTGACGCTCGCGTCGCGTCACCTTCCAGAACTACTTCCGCCTCTACGAGAAGCTCGCCGGCATGACCGGCACCGCCGCCGACCGAGGCCGACGAGTTCTACGAGATCTACAAGCTCGGCGTGGTCGAGGTGCCGACCAACATGCCGGTGATCCGCGCCGGACCACGACGACCAGGTCTTCCGCACCGCCCGCGAGAAGTACGCCGCCATCGTCGAGGAGATCGAGCGCGCCCACGAGGCCGGCCAGCCGATCCTCGTCGGCACCACCTCGATCGAGAAGTCCGAGAACCTCTCGGAGATGCTGAAGACGGCCAAGGTCCCGCACAACGTGCTGAACGCCCGCTACCACGAGCAGGAGGCCGAGATCGTCGCCGAGGCCGGCGTGCCCGGCGCGGTGACCATCGCCACCAACATGGCCGGCCGCGGCACCGACATCCAGCTCGGCGGCAACGTCGAGATGCGGGTGGTCGAGCGAGCTCGAGGCGGCCGAGAAGGCGGGCCAGCCAGGCCGACCCCGCCGCGCTGCGCCGCCGCATCGAGGCCGAGATCGCCGACGCCAAGGCGCGGGTGCTCGAGCGCCGGCGGGCTCTACGTGCTCGCCACCGAGCGCCACGAGAGCCGGCGCATCGACAACCAGCTCCGCGGCCGCTCCGGCCGCCAGGGCGACCCGGGCCGCACCAACTTCTACCTCTCGCCTCGAGGACGACCTGATGCGGATCTTCGGCTCCGACCGGCTCGACTCGATGCTCGGCCAGCTCGGGATGAAGGAGGGCGAGGCGATCGTCCACCCCTGGGTCAACAAGGCGCTGGAGAAGGCGCAGGGCAAGGTCGAGGCGCGCAACTTCGACATCCGCAAGAACCTCCTGAAGTACGACGACGTGATGAACGACCAGCGCAAGGCGATCTTCGCCCAGCGCCGCGAGATCATGGAGGCGCAGGACCTCTCCGACGTCGTCCGCGACATGCGCCACCAGGTGGTCGAGGACCTGGTCGCCGAGCACGTCCCCGCCAAGGCCTACGCCGACCAGTGGGACATCGAGGGCCTGACCGAGCAGGTCCGCCACGTCTTCGGCCTCGACCTCCCCATCGCCGCCTGGGCCGACGAGGAGGGCGTCGACGACGCCGACATCCGCGAGCGGCTGACTCGCCGCCACCGACGAGCAGATGGCCGCCAAGGCCGGCGCGCTACGGCGCCGAGACCATGCGCGCCATCGAGAAGCAGGTGCTGCTGCAGACCATCGACAGCAACTGGCGCGAGCACCTCGTCACGCTCGACCACCTGCGCAGCGTCGTCGGCTTCCGCGGCTACGCCCAGCGCGATCCGCTGAACGAGTACAAGTCCGAGGGCTTCCAGCTCTTCGAGAGCCTGCTCAACCGCCTGCGCGTCGAGGTCAGCCGCATGCTCGCGCACGTGCAGGTGATGACCGCCGAGGAGCAGCAGGCGATGATGGCCGAGGCGCAGGCCCGCGCCCAGGCGGCGCAGCGCCGCCGCCGGCCCGCCGCGCGCGGTCCCCGAGCCGGCCCGCATCCCCGCCATGGCCGGCGCCGCCGCCGCCGGCGCTCGCCGCCGGCGTCGACCCGGCCGACCCCGGCACCTGGGGCCATGAGCGGCCGCAACGACCCCTGCCCCTGCGGCTCGGGCAAGAAGTACAAGCACTGCCACGGGCGGGTGTGAGGCCGGCTCCGTCAGATCAAGTCCGCGAACGCTGGCGCGCGTCCTGCGCCGTCGGCTTGCGTCCCCAGTGGCGGAGCCTCCGGCGGGAGTATTTTTGCCAGAGAAGAACGGCCGCGCCAGTCGCGGTTTCTGGCGCCAAATACTCGCGCCGGGTACAGGCCGGGAGCGCCAATGACCGCCGGACGAGAAGGAGCAGGCGTTCCGTCCGCATGAACGGGCACCTGACTTTTATTCATCCATCCTTCTCGGCACAAATACTCCCGCCGGAGGTCCGTCCCCCGATTCGTTAACCTTTCGCCTTGTCGCGCACAACGCGCATACGCCTTGTGCATGGGTTGTGCATAAAGTGTGCATCTAAGCAATCGCCGTTAACCCTTGAGGCGCAAGGGAATCCGACATTCCTCAAAAGCCACCGATCCCGCCGCCGCCGCGGCAAGGGATCGGTAACCGGCCTCGCGTATCCATCGCCGATCCGCGGTCGGAATGCGGGACGGGAGGCGCGAGGGACGATGGACGGGTCGGGCGAGAGCCGGATGCGGGCGATGCGGTGGAACGAGCGGATCCGGCTCGTGATCGGGGTCTTCAACCGCTCCGCCGTCGCCGTGCTCGGCGCCGCCGCCGTCGGCTCGGCGTTCAACGCCGGCGCGCAGGCCGCCGCCGACCCGTCGATCGTCGGCGGCATCCCGCTGATCTCGCTCGTCTCCGCCCTCGCGCTCCACCTCCTCGCCCACGTCCTCGTCGGCCTGCTCGAGCCCGAGGACTGATGTCGCGACCTCGACACCGCCGCGCTCGGCCTCGTCGCCCTCGCCGCCGCGAGCACCGCCGTGCTCATCGTCCTGCACCGCCTCCGCCACCGCCGCCGCGACGGCGCTGACATCACTCCGGCTCGTCGACCTCCGCCGGCGCCCGGCGGAACGGGCCGTAGGCGGTCAGCACCTCGATCTCCTCGTCGACCGCGCGCGGCCTCGGCGGCGAGGTACTGCGCGACGGCGCGGGCGAAGCCCGCGTCGGCGATCCAGTGCAGCGAGTGGGTGGCGGCCGGCAGGTAGCCGCGGGCCAGCTTGTGCTCGCCCTGGGCGCCGGCCTCGACCCGGGCGAGGCCGTGGGCGATCGCCCAGTCGATCGCCTGGTAGTAGCAGAGCTCGAAGTGCAGGCAGGGGTGCTCCTCGACGCAGCCCCAGTAGCGGCCGTAGAGCGTGTCGCGGCCGATGAAGTTGAGCGCCCCGGCCACCCAGCGGCCGCGGCGGCGGGCGAGGACCAGCAGCACGTCGTCGCGCATGGTCGCCTGCACCCGGTCGAAGAAGGCGCGGGTCAGGTAGGGCCGGCCCCACTTGCGGCTGCCGGTGTCCTGGTAGAAGCGCCAGAAGGCGTCCCAGTGCTCGGGCTCGAGCGCGTCGCCGGTCAGCGCCACGATCTCGCCGCCGAAGGCCTGCGCCCGCTGCGCGCTCCTTGCGGATCGCCTTGCGCTTGCGCGAGGCGAGGTCGGCGAGGAAGGCGTCGAAGTCGGCGTAGCCGCGGTTCTGCCAGTGGAACTGCTGGGTGGTGCGGGCGAGCAGGCCGACGCCGCTCGCCCCAGGCGCGCTCCTCGGCGGTGCAGAAGGTGACGTGCAGGCTCGAGACGCCCGGCTGCGCGGCGAGCGTCAGCGCGCCCTGCAGCAGCGCGGCGCGGCCCTCGGCCTCGAAGCCCGGCCGGGTCAGGAAGCGCCGGCCGGTCGCCGGGGTGAAGGGCACCGCCGCCTGCAGCTTGGGGTAGTAGCGGCCGCCGGCGCGCTCCCAGGCGTGCGCCCAGTTGTGGTCGAAGATGTACTCGCCCTGGCTGTGGCTCTTGGCGTAGAGCGGCATCACCGCGATCGGCCGCGCCGCTCGGCGCGGGCGACGAGGTGGCGCGGCATCCAGCCGGTGCCGCGGCCGACCGAGCCCGAGTCCTCGAGCGCCCAGGAAGCGGTGGGTGGTGAAGGGATCGGCCGGCCGCGCGCCGCCGTCGCGGCGCCGGCGCAGGCGTCCCAGTCGGCCGCGGCGATGTCGCCGAGGCCGCCGAGGACCGTGATCTCGATGCGCTCGCCGCCGTCCATGCCCGTCTCCCGCGCGCATCGAGATGGCGGCGTCGATGCGCGCCGGCGTCAACCGGGCGATCGCCGGCGGCGGTAGCCCTCGAAGGTGATGTTGTCGGCGACCCGCGCGCGCGGCGGCCTCCTCGGCCGGGCTGCGGACCGTCCAGGTGAGGATCGGCAGGCCCTCGGCCTTGAGCCGGGCGACGCGCCGGGTTGGCGAGGTCGCTGCGGTCGTGCGAGACGAAGGCGGCGCCGGTGCGCTCGGCGTCGGCGAGGGCGGCGAGCTCGGCGCGGCGGTAGTCGGGCAGCGACCAGTCGGCGCTGTCGAAGGCGCAGGTGGTCAGGCCGCGCGGCCGGTCCGGGCGCGGCCTCGGCCAGCGCGGCGACCGAGTGCGGGTTGAACGACATCAGCGCCACCGGCGCCGTCGTAGCCGGCGAGGAGCGTCGGCGACCCGCGCCTCGAGCGGGCCGACGTCGGGGCCGAGCGCGCCGTCCTGGTCCTTGATCTCGATGAGCAGCGGCGCGCGCCCGGCGACGAGCGCGAGGAACTCGGCGAGCGTCGGCACGCGTCTCGCCGCCGCCGAGCAGCGGCGATCGCGGCCGAGCTGCGGCGGCGGTGTAGTCGCGCGACCAGCCCGGGCTCGCCGGTCAGCCGCGGCATCGCGTCGTCGTGGAAGACCATCGCCTCGCCGTCGGCCGAGCGCTGGATGTCGATCTCGATGCCGTAGCCGGCGGCGATCGCCGCCGCGACGGCGGCGCGGCTGTTCTCGATCGACGCCGCGCGGCGCGGTCGTGCAGGCCGCGATGGGCGAGCGGCGCGGCGAGGAAGGCCGCCGGCAGCTCAGGCGATCTCGAAGACACCTTCGACCTCGACCGCGACCCCGAGCGGCAGCGCCGCCGACGCCGACCGCCGAGCGGGCGTGCCGGCCGCGCGTCGCCGAAGACCTCGACGAAGAGGTCGGAGGCGCCGTTGACCACCTTCGGCTGGTCGGTGAAGTCGGGCGCGGAGTTGACGAAGCCGGTCAGCTTCACCACCCGCACCACCCGGTCGAGGTCGCCGCCGCAGGCCGCCTTGAGCTGGGCGATCAGCGCTAGCGCGCAGGTGCGCGCGGCCGCGGCGCCGGCCTCGACGCTCGACGCCGGCGCCGAGCTTGCCGGTGATCGGGCCGCCGGCGTCGCGGCTGATCTGGCCCGAGACGTAGACCATGCTGCCCGAGACGCACGAAGGGCACGTAGTTCGCCACCGGCGCCGGCGCCTCGGGCAGGGTGATGCCGAGCTCGGCGAGGCGGGCGTCGATCTTCGAGGGCATGGGGCGCGCTCCTTCGGCTGTCGCGGTCGCGCGGCGACACTAGAGGCTTTCGCGGCGCGCGGGCGAGGGGCTTGATCGCGGCGGCCGCGCTGCCGGATGATGGCGGCAGCCGCGGAGGACGCCGCATGCAGCCCGAGATCACCGGCTTCTTCCACGAGCCGACCAACACCGTCTCCTACGTGGTCGCCGACCCGGAGACCGGCGGCCTGCGCGGTGATCGACAGCGTGCTCGACTACGACCAGGACGCCGGCGCGCACCGGCGACGGCGCACGCCGACCGCGATCGTCGCGCACATCCGCGCCCACGGCCTCGCGGCTCGACTGGATCCTCGAGACCCACGTGCACGCCGACCACCTCTCGGCCGCGCCCTACCTGCGCGACACGCTCGGCGGCCGGATCGGCATCGGCGCGAGGATCACCACCGTCCAGCACACCTTCGCCGAGATCTACAACGCCGAGCGCGGCTTCGCCCGCGACGGCTCGCAGTTCGACCACCTGTTCGAGGACGGCGAGACGCTTCGCCATCGGCGGGCTCGAGGCCGAGTACCTCGCCACGCCCGGCCACACCCCGGCCTGCGGCTCCTACAAGGTCGGCGACAACATCTTCGTCGGCGACACGCTGTTCATGCCCGACTACGGCACCGCGCGCTGCGACTTCCCCGGCGGCGACGCGCGCACCATGTACCGCTCGATCCGGCGCATCCTCGCCTACCACCCGCAGACCGTGCTCTGGATGTGCCACGACTACAGGCGCCGGGCCGCGACGAGCTACGCCTGGCGCACCACGGTCGGCGCCGAGCGCGAGCAGAACCCGCAGGTCCGCGACGGCATCAGCGAGGACGAGTTCGTGGCGCTGCGCGAGGCGCGCGACGCCACGCTCGGCACGCCGAAGCTCCTGATCCCCTCGATCCAGGTCAACATGCGCGCCGGCCACATGCCGCCGCCCGAGGACAACGGCACCACGCTACCTCAAGGTGCCGATCAACGTGATCGGCCGCCAGGCGAGCTGATCGCGACGTGTTCGCCTCCGACGGGTGGCGATCGCCGGCGAAGCCCGCTAAGCAGGCGGCGCGGGAGGAACGGCCGCTTGCGGAATCTCGCGATCGCCGATCGGGGCTTGCGCGCGGCGCTCTGGCCGGCTGCGCCGCCTCGCCCGATCCCGACAGCCTGAGCTTCGACCCGCTCGAGGCGCAGAACCGCCAGGCGCACGCGCTCAACAAGGCAGGTCGACCGCGCGGTCTACGGCCCGGTGGCGCGCGGCTACGGCGAGACGGTGCCGCCGCCGGTGCGCGCGCGGCATCACCAACCTGCGCAACAACTGGCGGCTGCCCGGGCAGGTCGATCCAGTACGGCGCTGCAGGGCCGCGGCACCGACGCGGCGAAGTCGACGACGCGCTTCGCGGTCAACACGCTCCTCGGCCTCGGCGGGCTGCTCGACTCGGCGACCGAGATGGGGCTGCCCTACGACGAGACCAACTTCGACGAGACCTTCTACCGCTGGGGCATCCCCGAGGGCGGCTATCTCGAGCTGCCGGTGGTCGGGCCCGGGCACCCAGCGCGACTGGACCGGCTACGTGCTCGACCAGGCTGCTCGACCCGACCTGGTACGTGCTGCCGGTGGCGGCGACGAACGCGCTCCTGGTGCTCGGCGGGCTCGACCTCGTCAACGACCGCTACGAGCTCGACCCGGTGCTCGACGCGCTGCTCTACAAGTCCGCCGACAGCTACACCGCGCAGCGGATCAGCTACCTGCAGAACATGCGCGCGCGGCTGCAGGGCGGGACCGACATCGAACAGCTGGAGGACATCTATGCCGATCAATGACGCGCCGACCCGCCGCGGCCGTCGCTGCTCGGGCTCGGCGGCGCTCGCTCGCCGCCGCGGCGGCGCCGGCCGGCGCGCGGCCGCCTCGACCGCCCAGGCGCGAGGCGCTGGTGACGACGCTCGCCGCCGAGCTGACGCAGCTCGTCAACTCCGGGCGCAGCGAGGCGCAGATCTACGCCGGCTTCGAGGGCATCCTCGCGCGCTACGCCGACATGCCGGCGGTGGCGGCGAGCGTGCTCGGCCCGCCCTGGCGCGGCGCGAGCGCCGGCGCAGAAGCAGGCCTTCGTCGCCGCGTTCCAGCACTATCTCGTCGCGCACGCTACGGCAAGCAGTTCCGCGAGTACCGGAACGCCCGCATCGACGTCACCGGCGCGCGCGACGGCGGCAAGGCGGGGGTGCTGGTGCAGCACCCGGGTGGTGCGGCCCGGCCAGGAGGACATCGCCGTCGACTGGCAGGTCAGCGACCGCAGCGGCAGCGCCGCGGGTGGTGAACCTGATCATCGAGGGCGTCTCGATGCTCGCCAACGAGCGCGCCGCAGGTCGGCGCCATGCTCGACGCCCAGCGCGGCAGCATCGACGGGCTGATCGCGCAGCTGAACGCGGCCTGAAGCGGCGTCGCCTCGTCCTCCCCGGGCCGGGCAGCGACCGTCACGCTCCCGCCCACCCACCCCGGCGACGGCCGCTGCCCTTCGCGCTTGCGGCAGGGGCCCGCGGCGGTTCGCGCCTCAGCGCCGCTTCAGCTCGTTGTCGGCCGGCAGGAACACCGCGAGGAGCCCGAGCAGCGGCAGGAACGCGCAGACGTGGTAGACCCAGATGATGCCGTTCCGGTCGGCGAGGATGCCGAGCACCGCGGCGCCGACGCCGCCGATGCCGAAGGCGAAGCCGAAGAAGAGGCCCGAGATCATGCCGACCCGGCCGGGCACCAGCTGCTGGGCGTAGACGAGGATCGCCGAGAAGGCCGAGGCGATCACCGCGCCGATGACGACGCTCAGGATCGCTGTCCAGAGGAGGTTGGCGTAGCGGCAGCGCCAGGCTGAACGGCAGCACCCCGAGGATCGAGACCCAGATCACCGCCTTGCGCCCGATCCGGTCGCCGATCGGGCCGCCGGCGAAGGTGCCGGCGGCGACGGCGGCGAGGAAGACGAAGAGCAGGAGCTGCGCGTCGCGCACGCTGACCCCGAACCGCTCGATCAGGAAGAAGGTGTAGAAGCTCGTGAGGCTCGCCACGTAGATGTACTTGGTGAAGACGAGCAGCGCGAGCACGCCGATGATCGCGACGACCTTGCGCGGCGGAAAGACGGCAGACGGGCGGCGGCGCGGCGCTGGCGGTCGCCGCGCGCCTCGCGGTGCCGGGCGCGCGCCCAGGTGCCGACGTTCCAGAGCACGATCATCCCGAGGAGCGCCAGCGCCGAGAACCAGGCGATGGCGTGCTGGCCGAAGGGCAGCACGACGATAGGCGGCGAGCAGCGGCCCGAGCGCGCTGCCGGTGTTGCCGCCCACCTGGAAGAAGGACTGCGCGAAGCCGTAGCGGCCGCCCGAGGCGGTGCGCGCCACCCGCGAGCTGTCGGGGTGGAAGATCGACGAGCCGATGCCGATCGCACATGGCCGCGACGAGCAGCGCCCAGTAGTGGCTGGCGAAGGCGAGGATGAGGAGGCCGATCAGGCTCGCCCCCATGCCGGCGGTGGAGAGGCGGAACATCGGCCGCTTGTCGGTGTAGAGCCCGACCGCGGGCTGCAAGAGCGAGGCGGTGAACTGGAAGACGAAGTGCAGGAAGCCGATCTGGGTGAAGCTGAGCGCGTAGTTCTCCTGCAGCACCGGATAGATCGCCGGCAGCAGCGACTGGATGGTGTCGTTCAGCAGGTGGCAGAGGCTGAGCGCGGCGAGGATCGAAAAGGCCGTGCGTGCCTCCGCCGAACGGTCCGGCGGGATCGTGGAGGTGGTCATGGGTGGGCGTCTCCTGACGCCAGCCTCTCGCATGCCGGCGCGCCCGCTGCAAGCTGCCGACAGTCGGAGCATCGCAGGCTCCAGTCCGGCAGCATGTCCCGGGGACTACCGGTCCCCCGCGATGCACGGCGAGTGGTCCGTGACCGCATGCAAAATGCAAATCTTCGTTAAGATGTCGTAAAATTGCTTTCATGAAATCGTTTATAATCAATATGATAGCGATAAGTTCGCGCGCGGACAGGGAGAGGCCGCAGCCCGCGGTGCCGGCCGCTCAGTTGCGCCCGAAGAGCCCCTGGAGCACGTTCTCCACCACGCTGCGCACCGCGGCCTGCACGCTCGCCACCGGGGCCGGCGCCGCCGGGGCGGCCGCGACCTGCGGGGCAGGGGTCCGCTCGGGCAGCGGCCGGATCGGCAGCCCCTCTTCGACGCGCACCATGGTCTCGCGCCAGATCTCCGCCGGCAGCCCGCCGCCGGTCGTCCCGGTCAGCGGCGTGTTGTCGTCGTAGCCCATCCAGACGCCGGTGACGTAGTCGGCGGTGAAGCCGACGAACCAGGCGTCGCGGGCCGCCTGGGTGGTGCCGGTCTTGCCCGCGGCGGGACGGCCGTCGGGCAGCGGCGCCCGGGCGCCGGTGCCGCCGCTCGACCACCTGGCGCATCATCCAGACGAGCTCGCCCGCCGCCTTCTCGTCGATCACCCGCATCCGCTGCGCCGGCCCCCCCGCGCATCAGCGGCGCGCCGTCGGACTTGCGGCGGAGCTCGGTCAGCCCGTAGGGCGTGACCCGCACCCCCTGGGCGAGGAAGCCGGCATAGGCGCCGGTCATCTCGAGGAGCGTCGCCTCGGAGACCCCGAGCGCCAGCGCCGGCCCGTCGGCGATCGGCCCGCCCATGCCGAAGTCCTGCGCCACCGCCCGCACCCGCTCCCGCCCGGTCGCCTCGGAGACGCCGCACCGTGGCGGTGTTGACCGACTGCGCCAGCGCCTGGGTCAGGGTGATCTGGCCGCGGTACTCGCGGGTGTAGTTCTCCGGCGACCACTCGCCCGAGCCCGGGATGTAGAGCGACAGCGGCGCGTCGAGCACGGGGTCGTAGGGGCTCGCGCCCGGCCTGCAGCGCCGCGGCGAAGACGAAGGGCTTGAAGAGCGAGCCGGTCTGCCGCCGCGCCTGGGTGGCGCGGTTGAACTGGCCCTCGCCGGCGCCGAAGTCGCGCCCGCCGATCATCGCCCGCACCGCGCCGTCCGGCGACATCACGACGACCGCCGCCTGCACGTTCGAGCCGGCCTTGAGCTTGGTGTCGAAGACCGCCGCCATCGCCGCCTCCGCCGCCCGCTGCACCCGCGGGTCGAAGGTGGTCAGGACCTCGACGTCCTCGGTGGTCTTGCGGGTGAGGAAGTCCGGGCCGCGTCGACATCACCCAGTCGGCGAAGGAGCCGCCCGCCCGCGCCGCTGCCGCCGCCGACAGCACCGCCGGATGCGCGCCGCGCCTCGTCGGCCTGCGCCGCGGTGAGGTAGCCCTGCTCCTCCATCAGCCCGACGATCGTCTTCGCCCGGCTCTGCGCCCGGGCGAGATCGCCGGTCGGCGCGAAGCGCGAGGGCGCGCGCAGGAGCCCGGCGAGCATCGCCGCCTCGGCCGGGTTCACCTCCGCCGCCGACTTGCCGAAGTAGCGCTCCGCCGCCGCCTCGAACCCGGTGGCGCCGCTGCCGAGATAGGCGCGGTTGAGGTAGATCGACAGGATCTCGTTCTTGGAGAACTTCCACTCCAGCGCCAGCGCCGCCGGGATTTCCTTGATCTTGCGCTCGAGCGTGCGGGTGTTGTCGAACCAGACGAGCTTGGCCACCTGCTGGGTGATCGACGAGCCCCCCTGCACCGTCTGCCCGGCCTCGCAGGTTGACGAGGAGCGCGCGGAGCGTGCCCTGCAGGTCGACGCCGAAGTGCCAGTAGAAGCGGCGGTCCTCGGTGGCGATGACGGCGTTGATCAGGTGCGGCGAGACCCGCTCGGCGGTGGTGATGCCGAGCTGCTGGCCGCGCCAGGCGAAGGTCTCGCCCGAAGCGTCGACGAGCGTCACCGAGCCGCCCTCGCGCGGGTCGAGCAGCTCGTCGATATCCGGGATCTGGCTGACGTAGTAGGCCGTCGCCACGGCCAGCACGACGGCGCCGAGGACCGCGGTCCGGATCCCGATCCACCACAGCAGCCGGAGCACGCCGCCGAACACGCCGCGAATGGCGCGCCTGATGCGGCCCCGCTGGGGCTTCCTGCGTCTCTTGCCTGTCTGGGCCATGCCCTGTTCGTTCTGCTCTTGCTTTGCCCGAACGCTACGCGGATTTCCGCCGCACCGCCAGATTTTATTGCGCCTGCGAAGGAGCTTGCCCGAAGTCGTGATCTGCCTCCATGTTTGAGCAGAAGCCTGCGATCCAGCAGCAACTGCCTACGGATTGCGCATCCGCTGGCGGCCGATCGCGGAACGCCGTCAGGAATGGCCTTGCATATCAATGCAGCCTGATGCGGCCGCCGCATCGCGTGGCACGGAACCTGCATTGACCATCGTGGCGCGGCTCGCGTCACGGAAAGCAGAAGGCGAGGACCCTCATGAAGTTGATCATTGCCGTGATCAAGCCGTTCAAGCTCGAGGAGGTCCGCGAGGCGCTGACCGCCTTCGGCGTGCAGGGCTTGATGGTTTCGGAGGTGAAGGGATACGGGCGGCAGTCGGGCCACACCGAGATCTACCGCGGCGCCGAGTACGTGGTGAACTTCGTGCCGAAGGTGAAGCTCGAGCTCGTGGTCCCCGACGCGGTGGCCCAGCAGGTGGTCGAGACCGCTCGCCGCCACCGCCAAGACCGGAAAGATCGGCGACGGCAAGATCTTCGTCCTCTCCGTCGAGCAGGCCCTCAGGGTCCGCACCGGCGAGACGGGCGACGAAGCCCTGTGATCGACGTCGTGATCGGCGGCCCCAGGACAACAACGCAAGGAAACCACTCGATGAGACTGTTCAACACGCTGCCCTGGCTCGCCTGCGCCCTTGCGGCCGGAGCCGCCGCGGCCGGTCCGGCGCTGGCCCAGGAGGCGGCCGAAGCCGAGGTCGTGGCCGAGGTCGTCTCCAACATCAACGCGGGCGACACCGCCTGGATGCTGACCTCCTCGCTGCTCGTTCTCTTCATGATCCTGCCTGGCCTCGCGCTCTTCTACGGCGGGCTGGTGCGGGCGAAGAACATGCTCTCGGTCCTGATGCAGTGCACGACGATCACGGCGGTGGTGATGATCATCTACGTGCTCTACGGCTATACCGTGTCCTTCGGCGGCTCGGAGAGCGCCTTCTGGGGCGGGCTGGGCAAGAGCTTCCTCGCCGGGGTCACCCCGGACTCCGAGTCGGGCACCATCCCCGAGCTCCTCTTCGTCGCCTTCCAGATGACCTTCGCCTGCATCACCCCGGCGCTGATCGTCGGCGGCTTCGCCGAGCGGATGAAGTTCTCGGCGGTGATCCTGTTCGTCATCCTCTGGGTGACGCTGGTCTATTTCCCGATCGCCCACATGGCCTGGGACGTGAACGGCCTCTACTTCCGGTGGGGCGCGAAGGACTTCGCGGGCGGCACCGTCGTGCACATCAACGCCGGCATCGCGGCGCTGGTGGGGGCGATGCTCATCGGGCCGCGCATCGGCCACCGCAAGGAGATCATGCCGCCGCACTCCATGACGCTCACCATGGTCGGCGCCTCGATCCTCTGGGTCGGCTGGTTCGGCTTCAACGCCGGCTCGGCGCTGACGGCCGGCGGCGGCGCCGCGCTCGCCATGATGAACACCTTCGTCGCCACCGCCGGGGCGATCGTGTCCTGGTCGGCGATCGAGGCGGTCTTCCGCGGCAAGGCCTCGATGCTCGGGGCGGCCTCGGGCATGGTGGCGGGGCTCGTGGCGGTCACGCCGGCGGCGGGGTTCGTCGGGCCGCTCGGCGCCATCGTCCTCGGGGTGGTCGCCGCGGCCGGCTGCTACTTCTTCGTGCAGGTGGTGAAGGAGCGCTTCGGCTATGACGACAGCCTCGACGTCTTCGGCGTGCACGGCATCGGCGGCATCGTCGGCGCCGTCGGCACCGGCTTCCTCGCCTCCACGGCCTTCGGCGGCACGGGCTATGCCGACGGCGTGAGCATGGGCGCGCAGGTCGTCACCCAGTTCAAGGCGGTCGGCGTGACCATTCTCTGGTGCGGCGTCGGGGGACCGCCTCGATTACTCGAAGATGAGCGCACTTGCCATTCATCTGGCGGGCTTGATCGGAGTCCTCGGCCACCGCATAGATCGACCGACGCTACCTGCCAGACGGTGTGGACGACTTCGCCACGGTGGCAACGCTCGAAGATCTGTTGGAGGAGCTGGCCCCTATGTCACGGATGTGAGGTCGGTGCGAGCAATTGTGGAGCCGATGAGACATCGATTGAATCGAGATGGCTCCCTGAGCACACACGGATCGAGAGTGCCATTGTTCGACTGGTCTTCAGTGTCGAAGGGGCGCTGGCATGAATCGAAACGTGCTGGGCGAGGAGGGTAACTGGGGTGCCACGTCGGTCGTTGAAACTGAGATCCCTTGGTGACTTTGTCACTTGACGCGTGACGGAGCTCAGGGTCATCGATTGGAACGTGAACGGGGCGGTCCACAGCGGCCAACCCGAGCTGCTGGCTCAACTCCAGTGGGATATCGCTCTTCTTCAGGAGGTGACGACGTCGACGTGGCCCTCGTTCCGGGAATTGGGCAGTGATGGGGTCGTGGCGTTCGATCACCTGCCCCCGCTGGCTGATGGGCTTCCACGGTACGCCTGCGCAATTGTCGTGAAGGAAGGTGTTCGGCTGCTCGAGGCCGGTGTGCTGGAGTCAATGCCCTCGCCAGAACGAGCGTTGACTGCGCGCGCCCATGTCGATGGGCAGGAGATGTACTTGTGCAGCTGGGCAGCGCCGCCGGGAGTGACCTGGGGCGACGCCGGCAAGGGTCGTCAGGTCTCCCGATTTGCGGCGTGGCTGCAACATCGAGTTGGACCGGTGGTGGTGGGAATCGACCGCAATGCGCCGAAGTGGGAAAGGCGCGACCTTGTTGACGATGAGTGGTGGAACCGATGGGAGCCGTTGCTCTACGGCCCCGGGCGAGTGCACGACCTACGCGACGCCTGGCGGGATGTCCTGGACCGTGACCCGGAAATGCTGAAGGCGGTCCTCGACGAACGCCCCGACGGTCCCCTGGCGGTCACTCACGTGCGGCGTGGCATCGAGTGCCGGTACGACGCGATCTATGTCTCACCCGAATTCGAGGTGCTCGAGGTCGAACACCTCTGGGATCAAGCCCGCGAAGCCGGAAGCGATCATGCCGCTGTGCAGGCGGTTCTCGCTGGCTGATCTCCGGAGCGCATTAGAGAGAGGGTGGCTCCGAGGAGAACCCGCAGCGTTTGACCGTCGTTCGATGTGATCATCCGATTGCCCGAATCTGCCAACACCGGCAGGCTCTTCCGGGCGCTAGACGCGTCCCGTTTCCTAGCCCAGCTCCAGGCATCGGTGGCATCCCATACCTAGTCCGCGGCCTCGACGAATCCCGCTCGCACTTGGTCGATGAGCCAGGTGGCGAGCGTGGCGGTGACGGTGCCAAATAGGGCGATTCCGGCCACCATGACCGATACGGCGATGACCCGTGCCATTCCGGTCACTGGGAATCGATCTCCATTACCCACCATGGTCATCGTGGTTAGTGGCACCAGTCGCCGTCCCCGAATGTCTCGATGTTGGCCCCGGGTTGCCCTCGTTCATGCGTTGGCCTACGCCTCGAGGCTGCCCGGACTGCTCCGTCGGGTGGAAACGCGATGGAGTTGAGCCACCACTAAGGCAAGAGAATCCCCGAGCGCATCGTCAGAGTTCGCTAGGCAACTGCTCTGCGGGTGGACCTGATGAGCGTCCGAAGGATCACCGTTATCAGCAGCACGGCATAACCAGCGTCCACATGGAAGGGAGCATCCCGAGGGCACAACCACCAACAACGAGCACCTTGGACAAGCGGCGATTCTCGGTCGATACGAACCCGCCGATGAGGATCAGTGTTGTTCCACCCCACAGGGTGGGCAGCCAGAACCAAAGCGGCCCCGGCTCGTCAAGACGGGTAATCACCTCTCCGATTCCGAGGATGAGCAGGCCCACGGCTGCCAAGGCAGCAAGGACGCGGTCGATTCGACGATGAAACACGAGGGGCTTCCTGACGCCTTGCCGAGAACTCCCTCAGTTGTTGCCGAATGATCCGGCGATGGGGAGCCAGCCGGGTTGACCCCAGGTGAATTGGCTGTCGGCGTTGCCCTGGGTGTTGGTGTGCCGGAAATAGAAGGTGGTGTTGGCGGGTCGGAACATTCCGGGGGTGTCGGTCCCGTCGATGATCCCCCAGTCGCCGGAAACGAACCGGTCGCCGGGATCACCAAAGAAGAACTCGTTGTCGGCGATACCGGTGGTCAGACTATTGCGGAAGTAGACGAACCCGGTCGACTCCCGATGCAAGCCGACGGTGTCAATCCCATCACCGTTGAAATCACCAACAAACGGTTTGTCTCCGGGGTTGCCGAAGAGGAAGGAGAAGTCGGCTGCTCCCAACCCACCGTTGTTAGCCCCAAGAGCGTTGATGATGTAGAAACGTTGCTCCGAAGGACGGTAGATCGACAAGGTGTCACAACCGTCCCCGTTGAAATCGCCAGCTAGGGGTATGTCGGAGGGGTTGCCGAAAAAGAATCGGATGTCGGCGATGCCCTGCGAGTTCGAGTTCCTCAAATAGGCGAAAGCGTCGGATTGGCGGAACAATCCGGGAGTGTCGATCCCATCACAGTTCCAATCCCCCATGAACGGCACATCACCAGGATTCCCGTAGAAGAAAGACGTGACCGCACCGGCCGGATTGCGCAGATGCCACGCCCCGGAGGCCGGGTCAACCAGACCAACCGTGTCCAAGCTCGTTGCGGGCACCGGAACGACTGCGACTGTCGCAGTTGCGGAGTCGGCCGCCCCCACTGCATTGCTGACTCGTACCCAGTAGCGGGTCGTGGCATTCAGGGCAGGCGTCGTGAAGGTCGACGATGTGGCACCCGCGATCGGTGCGCTGGTATCCCCGCTCGTCCCCCGATACCACTGGTAGGTGAACACTGGCGTCCCTGACGCCGTGACACCCAGCGTTGCGGAGCTGCCCGAGGTGATGGTCGGGTTAGCCGGGTGCGAGGTTATCGACGGTGGAACGGCCAAGCTCATAAGCGCACTATCCGCCATGATGATCCCGCGGCCGGAATCACGGTCGATCCCGCCCTCCTCGATGTCGATGGCACTTGCGAAGAGTGCGTTACGAATGCCTGACGGCGAGAGCGTCGGGAACCTCGACTGGACCAGCGCTGCGATCGCGGCCGCATGCGGCGCGGCGGCCGACGTCCCCCGGAAAGGGCTTGGGAAACCGCCGACACCGGTGACGGACACGTCGTCGGCTGCAGTGAAGTCGGGCTTCTGAAGGACCTGACCGCCTGTCGCCGTGAGGTTCCCGGGCGTAATTGCAGCGCCGTTGCCTTGGAAGAAGATTCGGCGCGGCCCGTCAGAGCTGTATGTCTCGACAACATGGGAGTTGTTGAAGGCGTTCAGACCGTTCACCTGCGCCGACGTCGCGGCAACGCCGAACGAATTGGCCGGCGTGGTGGCGGAATGGCCGTGCGTTTCGCCTGCCGTTGAGATCGACAACCGACCGCGGTTGGTGGCGAGATGCAGGAAGAGGTCGACGCCGCTCCACCGGACGACCACGATGCGCTCACCTGTGAAACTGGGGGCCACAGCTTCGAAGGGATCTTGTGTACCGTTCTGGACGTTGGTGGATGCGTCCAGGATCAGGGTGCCCGTGCTGTTCAGGATGTAGAAGTCGTAGTCGTTGCCCGAGCCGCCGAGCGGATCCGCCCACTGAAGCGTGACCGCAGACGGTGCGTTTGCAGTCAGCACGTTGAAGAGCTGCCCGCCGAAGTTATGGACCCGTCCGGAGCCGGTCAAGACGCCAGTTGCGTCGCCTCCGTCCACGAAGTCGCCTTCCCATGTCCCGGAAGTCCCGTCGTTCAGGTTCCCGGAGTTGGCGGCTGCAGAGAAGAAGAGCGCGCCATCGGCGACCACGTCCTTGACCGCCTGGATCACGATGCCGCCATTGGTCGGAGAGGGCGTCGTCTGGCCGTCCTGGAATGGCGTCTCGACGAAATAGCCGATGTCGTCCACGATGATGTCGCATCCGGCGTCACGCAGGGCGCGGATGTTGTCGGCGAAGCTCGCGAGGCTGGTGAACCCTGTGGCGAAGTAGAGCTCGGCGCCCGGCGCCAGGTCATGGATGATCTCGAGCATGGCGGTCCCTTCATCCCCGCTTCCCGCTTGCCCGGAAAGCACGGTGACCGGACCGAGATCGCCGAGTCCCTGACTCGCCGCCAGGTTCGTGACGCCATCGGACAGCACGCCGATCCTCACGCCTGTCCCGTCGACGCCGAATGTCGCGCGTGCGGTGTTGGCCTGGTGCTTCGGGTCGCCTTGAGAGTTTTGGCTTCCCACATTCGGAAGAGCGCCTTCCACCTGCAGCGCACGCTGGATCCACGCGAGCGTTTCGGCCCCTTCGACGAGCTTGCGATCACGTAGGGCACTTGCCGACTCGGGACCGAGCACTGTGATCGCACTCGCTGGTACGTCCACACGGGACGTGATGGCCTCCTGCTTGGGCTGCACGAAGGACACCTGGGGAATCACCGCGAGCGCTTCCACCTGGCTCAGGTCGATTCGCACCCGAACATGGTTGTACTCCTCGTTGACCTCGAGGATCGCGGCGCCGAGCGCCACGAACTGATCCAGGACCGGCTGGCTGACGTCAACCCTGACGTCGAGGACGGCCCCCTGGGCGTTGACGTCAGGAAGGTCGACGTCGAGTGTCTGGATGCCAGCGGCAATGGCTTCGCCCTGCGCCATTCTCGATGCGTACAGCACTTGTGAGTCGAGCTTGCGCTCAGCTGGTGTGCGTGCGGCTTTCTCGTTGGCCAACGCCGCTATCTGCGCGAGTGCCTCCGGCTCCAAGCCCTCAGCCTGCTGCGCGGCGACGCGGGAAGCGCCAGCAATCGTTGCCAGGGCAATCGCCAACACGACTGTCGCCACCACGTAAAGGGCCTGCGACCGACGACCGTTCATAGCTTCACCTTCTCGCGACTATGCACTGAAAACACTCCGGTACGTGGCGGCGGTCAATGCTACGCCGAACCCCTCGCGAACGGGGCCGATGCCTCCATTGTCGCAAGCAGCATCACACTCCAAGACGAGTCCGAACTGCACTCGTTTTATGTGAACTGAATCTTGCCTGCCGATGAATCTTGACCACTCTCCGGACACGTGGTGATTCAAATGTATGTTTGGGATCGTTCCGGCCGACGGACGCAGCGTGGGGCTGTGGCCGGGAACATGCCGGACGCGGGGCATGAGGAGGCAGCCATGAGCGATCTGAACGATCGTCGGGTGTCGACGCTCGGAAGAGGCAGTCAACCCGGTTTAGGAACCCTGCGCTCTATGCGGGGACTGGGACACGGCGATTGGCATCGGTTTGACTCTCCACGCTCGTCTGTGGCGAAATCCCGAAGGCGACAGACTGACTCGGGGGGGACGGGCACGTCCCGTTTCCCTAGGTGCCGAGTGGCTTGACACGGACCCATCATTTCGCGGTGTCTTGACACGTCGTCGCCAATCCATAAGGTGGGTACCTGGGGTTGTTAATCCCTGTCGGTGTGGCTCGGGAGGTTATGAGTCGAGGAGGACTCGGTGCCTGTCTCGTGTGGACGCCATGTCGACGCCCTCTGGTGCAACGAGGAACGCTCTAACGCCTGGGTCTGGCTCCGCCACAGCGGCTGGCGCAAGCTGGACGACCGCAACGACGACGCCACCACCAATCTGCTCGCCATCGCAGCCGAGGCCAAGTCGAAGGGCCGAACCGTCTCGGTTCACGAGGAGAACCGAGGTGGAGCCTGGCGGATCACCGAGATCGCAGACTTCCATACCGGCACCCTGGGACCGACGTTCAACGTCAGCTTTGCGATGTCCGAGTGCATCTACGGCTGGACCGCGGCATTCGACCAGAGGGGCACGACCATCACGGTGCGGATCCGCCTCGTTCCCGACGCTGGGATCACTGCGGCGACCATGGCCACACTCCGCACCCGCTGGCAGAACGGGATCGAGTCCAAATGGAGCAACCGATTCGGCTGCTGCACTTCGCCCGGGTGCATCGGAGGGTGCGCCCTGACCTTCCGGGTCGAGTGGGTCGACCGGAACGAACATCACACCGTCAGGGTTCGCCAGGGCCCGGCCGGAACCAACATGACGACCTGGGACACCTCCGACTCGGGAGACGTCGCCTCCCATGAGTTCGGCCACATGTTGGGATATCCCGACGAATACAGCTCGAATCTCTGCCCCTCACGCAGTCCGGTGAACACCGGGACCGTGATGGACGACAACACTGAAGTGGTGCTAAGGCTGTGCACGCCGTTCTGCGACCGGCTCCAGCAGGCCACCTACACCGTGTGAGGGCGTCATGAACGACAACACAAAGGCCACGCCAGGTGGGATCCCTCAGGACCCGACCCCACTCGCCGCCAAAATCGGAGCGGCCAATGTCGCTCCGAAAGACCCGGCCGGTGTTCGAGTCACCCTCGATATCGAGGGGGGGTCGGCTGCTGACCGCTACGAGTTCCACTTCGAGGGCACCGGCTCCGGTGACACCCAGATCGCGCTGAAAGACCGCCTGCGGCAATTGGAGATCCTCCCCAGCGTGGGCGAAGCGGGCGTCGATGACATGACCGAGGTGTTGACCAGACTCGACATCGCTCAGATGGAAGCACTCAGCCGGAGCGTGCCACCGATCCCGCCCGACAGCACTGTGGGGATACTGACCGTCTCCGATGGTCGGCAAGACGCCACGATCGTCTTCATGGCCGACGAAGGTCAGGCGGAGACGGCGGGTTTCGAGCTCCCGGACGACCTGCGCCGGGCGGTGGACAAGATCTTCGAGATCGGCGCCAGACAAGTCGACCTCGAGAGTGTGAGACCTTGAAAGGAGAGAATCGATGGCCTGGTTGAACAACAAGAAGGTCACGGCCCTGTGGGCGAACTGGGAGGATTCCAACGTCTGGGGCTGGATCGACGGTGCGTGGCGCAAGTTCCATGACGACAACGACGACGCCACCACCAACTTCGCCATCCTCGCCGCCCATGCCAAAGGTGACAATCGGAACGTGAACGTTCGGGTCGACGGTGATCGGGTCAAGGAGATGTACGTCTGGTGAGCGCCAAGGCTGACCCGAATGACCGAGAAGGGGCTCGAGGCTCCCCGGCCCCCTTCCGGCAGGAAGACATCGAACGGTTGGCGGCGGGCGAGATGCCAGACGACATCGTCACGGTGATCCTGGAATCAGGAATATCCCCCGGAAAGGCAGCCCCCATCACCAAAGGGAAGAAGCTTGCCCCGGTTGAACTGACGGCGAAGGAGATCGACGCCTTGGCCCGAGGTGAATCGACGTCCGAGGAGATGGCCGAACGGCTCGAGACGGCCGCCAAGCTCGACATGAACCGAAAGCGAGCTGCTGGAACCAGAGCAGAGAGGCCGGACATCACGCCGCCCGGGGAGAAGCGAACCAAACGGTGAACAGGAGCCTGCTCGTCTTACGGCCTTTGCGCTGGTGTGATGCTCAGCCCAAGACAATCCGGACCTGGTGAGTCAATCCGTCATCGACCAGTTTCAACTCCGAGCCGGGGGCCAGGGTCGTGCCGTCCAGGGTCAGGCTCGTCACCCCCCTGGTGACCCCATTGGGATTGCTGACCTGGATCTCATAGCGGGCGGAGTGGTAGCGAAAGTCGATCTCGAAGCCTCTCCAGGCGCGCGGTATGCATGGATCGAGCAGAAGCCCGGCTCCGCGTAGGCGGAAGCCGAGGATCCACTCCACACCGGCTCGATACATCCACCCCGCCGAACCGGTGTACCAGGTCCAACCTCCTCGCCCCACGTGGGGCGCCTTTGAATAGACGTCCGCTGATGCCACATAGGGCTCCACTCGGTACCGGTGGATCCCCGCTCGGGTGCTGGCATGGTTGATCGGGTTGAGCAGACTGAACAACTCGCCCGCCCGATCTCCGTCGCCGAGGGTGGCGAAGGCGATGACGCACCAAATGGCGGCATGGGTGTACTGGCCGCCGTTCTCGCGCACGCCGGGCAAGTATCCCTTGATGTATCCCGGATCGACCTCCCAATCGTCGAATGGTGGGGTGAAGAGCAACACCAGACCATCACCTCGATGGACCAGGTATTCCTCCACCGAGTCCATCGCCCGCTGGGCTCTATCGGCCGGCGCGCCGCCGTGGATGACCGACCACGATTGGGCGATCGAGTCGATTCGACATTCGGGGTTGTCCGATGAACCGAGCGGTGTCCCATCGTCGAAGAAGGCGCGCCGGTACCAGTCTCCGTCCCACGCCTCGGCTTCGAGGCTCGCCCGGAGACGAAGCGCTCCCCGCCGCCAGGTGGCGGCGAGCTCCGCCTCTCTCAACTCGTCGGCGATGTCGGCGAAACGGCTCAGATTGGCCTCGAGGAACCATCCGAGCCACACGCTCTCGCCTCGCCCTTCGCGCCCCACTCGGTTGAAGCCGTCGTTCCAATCACCGGTGCCGATCAGGGGAAGGCCTCGACTTCCCAGCCTGGACAGCCCCCTGTCGAGAGCACGTCGGCAGTGGTCGAACACCGTTCCTTCCGCTGACGATCGCTCGGGGGTGAAGAAAGTCTCGTCCTGGCCCGCGGCGAGCTCTATCCCACGCAAATAGGGCACCACCTCCTCCAATATCTCGTGGTCGCCGGTCACCTCCACATAGTGGGCAACCGCATAGGGGAGCCACAGGTAGTCATCGGAGATGCGGGTTCGCACCCCCTTTCCGGAGGGCTCGTGCCACCAATGGAGAACGTCCCCTTCTTCGAACTGATGCGCCGCGGCCCGCAACAGATGCTCTCTGGCCGTATCGCGCATCGGAGTCACCAGCGCCATGACGTCTTGCAATTGATCGCGGAAACCGAAAGCCCCTCCAGACTGATAGAACGCCGTCCGGGCCAACACCCGGCAGGCGAGGGTCTGATACAGCAGCCACTGGTTGATCATCAAGTCGAAGGATCGGTCGGGCGTCTTCACTCGGATGGTGCCGAGGACGTCATTCCAGCGGGTCGCCACTTCGGTCTTTACGTCATCGAGGTCGGTCCGGCGATAGCGATGGACGAGTGTCCGGGCCTCGACGTCGTCTTTGCCCTGTCCGAGAAGGAACACCACTTCAGCTTCTTCGTTCGGAGCCAGGATCAGGGAGCGCTGGATGGCGGCGCAGGGGTCGAGCCCCACTCCGACCGTCCCCGACAGCTTCCCGGCGAGCCTCAGTGCGGCCGGGTCCTCCACACTGCCATACCTGCCCAGGAACTCGGCCCGGTTGCCGGTAATCGTCACCTCGCCCTCACCGAGATCGGCAAAGGCCACCCGATCCCCGAAGTCGACGTTCCAGGGGTTGCGAGCGAGCACGGCGCCGGTCTCCTCGTCGCGTTCGGTCACGATCTGCATGGGAGAGACGGCTCTGGTCGTTCCCAGCACCCACTCCACATAGGCGGTGACCGACAAGCGGCGTCGTCGGCCGGTCAGGTTGCGAATACGCAGACGTGAGATCTTGATCGGATCCTCGAGCGGCACCGTCTGATGCAGGTGGAGGGCAATCCCCCGGGACCTGTGCTCGAACTCGGAGTAACCCGGACCGTGTCGGGCCAGGTAACCGAAGGCGTCATCCCTGATCGGCAGGGCGGTTGGCCCCCATACCTCCCCACTCTCCTCGTCTCGAACGTAGAGCACCTCGCCGGGACGGTCGGAGACAGGATCATTCGACCAGGGAGTCAGCTGGTTCTCCCGGCTGTTCTCCGACCAGCTGTATCCGGAGCCGGATTCCGAGACACAGAACCCGAACCGACGGTTGGCGACGACGTTGATCCAGGGGGCCGGCGTCGATTGGCTTTCTCCCAAGACCACCACGTATTCGCTGCCGTCAGCGGCGAAACCCCCGAGACCGTTGTGGAACTCGCGGTCCGGTCTCGGATGCGACCCGCCTGTCAGGTCGGGGGCTGACGCCTTGGCGCGGGTGGTCGGGGCCAGCTCCTTGGTCGGGCGGCGGGCCAGCTGGTCGGCGAGCGTCCCGTGGTGACTGAGCAGCACTGCCCGGGCCGCCGCATGGAGTGTCGTCCGATCCTCGATGGTGAGTAGCGGCCCATTGAGAACGAAGACTCCACCGTCCGGCTCCTGACCCACCAGATGGCCACTCTCTCTGATCAGTTCTTCGATGGCCCCGTGCAACTCCTGGGCGTACGACTCGGCTTCCTCGTTGATGATCACCAGATCGGCCACCAGCCCCTTGGTCCGCCAGTACTCCTGAGCCCGGAGCAGGTCCCGGACCAGTCCACGCTCCTCGGGCCGGTCGATTCGGACCAGGACGATCGGGAAATCACCAGAGATACCGTGTCGCCACAATCCGTCCCGGCTCACCGAGGAAAAGGTCGTCGGAGCCGGTGGGGCTCTCAGCACCGGGTCGAAGTAGATCAATGATCCGGCGAGCTGTTGAAAGATGTGGGCCTGATCCGGCTCGATGCGAAGGTGATGGAGACGAACTTGGGCTTGAGTCCAGGCCAGTGTCGAGATTCGCTCGAAAGCCGCCGTCTCGGAGAACTTGTCGACAAGATCGAGGGCCTCGACTCGGGTGGGAGCCACCACGGTGGTGAAGTCGAGGTGAGCGGTGGCGCCTGGCTCGATCCGCACCTTCCTCCGCAAACTGAACACCGGATCGAGCACCCGGCCCGCGGTGTTCGACAGGGGCCGATCGACTGCGGCGGCGTGGTGGATCTGGTTTCCTCGTCCGAGAAACCGGGCCCGATCCGTTTCATATTGAATCCCACCGACTACCTCGCCTGTGACCGCGAGGACATGACCTGCCCACACTGTCTCCTCCTCGTCCGAGCGTGGTCGGCGGCTGGCGAGCAGCGCGTCGCGTCCGGGCACCACCTCGGTCTGCACGAAGAGATTGGAGAAAGCAGGGTGAGCGGCATCGGCCCGGGCCGATGCCAGGACAATCTCGGCGTAGGAGGTGACCTCCACTTCTCTGGCCACCGAGCCCAGATTTGTGAGGCTCACTCGACGGACCTCTGCGTCGTCCTCTTCGGACACCACCACAGTCAGCCTGGTGGAGACGTTGCCGTCACGACGTGAGATCTCTGCCTTGTCTTCGCTGAAGGCCACCTGGTAGGAATCGGGCTCGGCCAGTGTCGGTTGATACCCGGCCGACCAGGTGCGTCCCGCCCCGTCCCTGATGAAGAAGTAGCTGCCGAAGTTGTCGCGAGTGGCGTCTTCCCGCCAGCGGTTGACGGCCAGCCCCTGCCACTGGCTGTAACCGGAACCGGCGGCGGTGATGACGGTGCTGAGACGGCCGTTGGACAGGGCATGAGTGGCCGGGCCCGGGCTATGTGGCGACGAGATCCGACGGACGACACCCTTCGCCTCTTCCAGGGGATGGGCCGACTCGGCGACCTCCTCGGCACGGGGACGGGACACCTCCACATCGCGGGGAACCCTTTCATGCAACAACAGCTCGGCCGCCCGGACCCACGGGTCCGAATGAAAGAGGTCCCTGCAGAGCCCGGCAAAGATGACGTTTGTCACGGAGATCAGTGACATCGCCTGATGGTGGGCCATATAGGCTCGCACCAGGACGGACTCCCCGTCCTCGGGCAGCCGGCTGGGTGTGAAGTCGAGCGCCTCGTAGTACCCGTATCTGCCCTGCGCCCCCAGACTGTTGAGCCGGACCAAGTTCGTCACCGCGTCGCCCGGCTCGACCATGGTCGCCAGCAAGGTCGCATACGGAGCCACGACCAGGTCCTCGCTGAGACCCCGTTCGAAGCCGAGCCCGGGGACCCCAAATGCCCGGTATTGATAGACGAGGTGGATGTCTCGAGCGGCGTAGGCCGCCTCGGAGATCCCCCACGGTATCTGGCGCTCGTTCCCGTACTCGATCTGGCGTCGCACGACCGCCCGGTAGGTGGTTTCGAGGATGCTCTCGGGTGGCGAGCGCATCACCAACAGTGGCATCAGGTATTCGAACATCGAGCCTGACCACGAGATCAGGGCAGACTCGACACCCATTGGGGTCATCGACCGGCCCAGACGGAACCAATGACTGGGGGGAAGGTCACCTTTGGCGATGCCGACGAAGCTGGCCAGACGGGCCTCCGAGGCCAGCAGGTCGTAATGGCTTTGGTCGAGGGCGTTCTCCCCGACGCGATAGCCGACTGCCAGCAGCTTGTTGTCATGGTTCATCAGAAACGAGAAATCCATCTCAGCCGCCAGCCCGGCGGTCGCATCGGCGAGGGCGGAGAGACGACTGTGGAGAAGCTCCCGGCTGATCGCATCGTCGGCTGTCTGCTGGTCGTGAAGGTGGCCCCGCACCGTCGCCAACAGGGCTTCGGCCGAGACCCCCAGATCCTCGGCACCCTCCCTCGTCGCCATGGTGCGTGCGATGTCGGCCACCGTCTCGGCTTCGGCGAGGATCTCGGCCAGCCGATCAGACCCCTGGGCTCCCCGGCTGCGCAGCGAGCCGAGAAACTCGACCAGGGCTCGATCGAGCTCCCGGGGCGAAACGACTTCGATGTCCGCATCGAAAGCAACGGGGTCGGCCGCCTCCCGCAACAGCAGGGCGCTGTCGCTGATACCGGCTGCCACCTCCGGGCCCGAGGCGAGCCGCCGGAGGCGTTCACAGCCCTGGGATACCGCGAGGAGGTGGCCGGCCAGGTTGCCGCTGTCCACGGTCGACACGTATCTGGGCTCCAAGGGCTCACAGGAGCTCGTGTCGTACCAGTTGAGGAAATGACCCTGAAACCGCTGCAACCGATTGAGCGTGGAGACCGTGTCTTCGAGCCTGGTCACCGTCTCTTCGAGGCCAATCCAGCCGAACTCCCGGGCCGAGAGCACGGCGAGTAGATAGAGCCCGATGTTGGTAGGAGAAGTGCGGTGAGCGATCTGCGACAAGTCCTCCTGGAAATTGTCGGGTGGAAGCCAGTTCTCGTCGCGGGTCACGAACCTCTCGAAATAACGCCAGGTGCGCCGGGCGATCAGCCGCAGGGCCTCCTGTTCCTGAAGCGTGGGTGGGTCCGCCACCTCGGCAGGGCGTGGGGTGCTGACCAGTTGGGCGATGAGGGGAGCCAGCACCCACATCCCGGACCAGGCCAGAGCTGCCACCAACGCCTCAGGTTTGACAACCGCGGCTGCGGTGCTGCCCGCAAGCCCGACCATCATCGACGGGGACATCCGCCGGATGAAGCCCGTCAGCTCCAGGTCGAACTGCCGCTCCGCATCCTCGGCCGTTACCCACGTGAGCAATCCGCGACGAGTGAACACCAGGCGCCAAAGGGTCACCACGATGGCTTCGGTCATCCTCAGCGCCTGGTGGGCGAGGAATGCGGCCTGCAGAAGGGTCCGTCCCAGTGCCCTCGATGCATCCGTTCCCCAACGCCTCAGCCGCACCGCCCCCGGCGTGCTGGTCCGGCGTGGAATGATCCGCTCGAGCAGAGGCAGCATCCCGGGAAGGGCCAACGCGACGAGGATGAACGCGGTCCAGGGCCAGACCGGGACCCCGGGCAGAATGAAGGAAGCGATCAACGTGAAGAGGGCAGCCGGTCCGCTGAGACTGCGGCGGAGGTTGTCCAGCATTTTGAGACGAGCCACGGGAGGAAGCGGTCCGTGACTGCCGAGGATCCAAGGGAGGAGCTGCCAGTCGCCACGGACCCAGCGATGCTGGCGTGACAGGGCCACCTCGTAGTGACTCGGGAACTCTTCGAACACCTCGACGTTGCTCACCAGACCGGCCCGGGCGAAGCTTCCTTCGAAGAGGTCGTGGCTGAGCAAGGCGTTCTCGGGGATTCGACCCTCCAACGCCGCCTCGAAGGCATCGATCTCATAGATCCCCTTGCCGGCATAGGACCCTTCGCCGAACAGGTCCTGGTACAGGTCGCTGACGGCAGCGGCATAGGGGTCGATCCCGCCGGGCGGGAAGAAGACACGCTGGAAATAGCTGATACCGCTCGCTCTCAGGAAGGCGGTGACGCGCGGCTGCAAGACTCCATATCCCTCCACCACCCTCCCGAGTGATTCATCGACGCGGGCCCTGTTGAGTGGATGGGCAATCGTCGCCACCAGCCTGGTCGCCGCCCCCGGCGGGAGCCGCGCGTCGGCGTCGAGGGCGATCACAAAACGGACGCCTGTTGGCGCCCGGTCGGAGGGGATGAAGCTGGTGTCGGAGGCTCCCCGAAGAAGACGGTTGAGCTCGTGAAGCTTGCCCCGCTTGCGCTCCCAGCCCATGTGGAGTTCCTCGCCGGGATTGAACAAACGCCGGCGATGGAAGAGCAGGAACCGATCCGCCCCACCCGGCCCCGGTCCGTGTCTCTCATTGAGTCGGAGCACGCCGTGGGCCGCCGCAGCCAAGAGCTCGGCATCGTCGGCCAGCTCGGGCCCTTCGGCGTCCCGCCAGTCGCTCACCAGCGCGAAGTGCAAATCGCCATCCGGATTGGCCAGGTAGTGGACCTCGAGCCGTTCAACCAGCTCCTCGACCTGGTCGGGTCGCGTCAACAGGGCAGGGATCGCAACCAGCGTGCGCAGCTCGGCGGTCGGTCCATGAGCCAACGCCAGTGAAGGCAGCTGTTCGGGCCGGGTCATGGCTGCGATGGCGCGGTTGACGAGGACAACGCCCATATCGGAAGCCGGGATCAGGGCAAGGCCGGCCATCACCCATCCCCATGGGGACCACTGCTGGACGGTGAGCAGGGGCAAAGCCAGAAGGAGAGCGCTGACTACGGCAGCGGAGCTCAGGTACACGGCGGCCGCGTGCCTCCTGACGAATCGAGAGGCAACCAGCCCGACACCGGGACGGAAGCCGATCTGAGCCTCGAGCGTGGTCCTGCCCTCTCCAAGCAGGTAGAAGCCGGGATCGCTCTGGCGACGATCGGCGAGTTGAGGGTCGGCCAGTCGGAGTGTGGTCTTCGTCACGTCGAGCTCGGAGGTCCCGGATCCCTTCGACAACTCCTCGATGGCGTGCCTGTAACGGTCCCGGGTGGCGAAGCTCATCTCGCTGTAGGAGCTGTCCGCGGCCAAAGCATGATCGACGAGGCTGACGCCCTCCACGAAGTCGGCCCAGTCGAGGAAGTTGACCTGACGGAGGCTGGTCACGATGTTGCGTACCGTGACGTTGGTGGCCGCTTGCCGATGATGGGTTTCGCCGACTATCTCGTCGGGTGACGTCCCCTCGGCGCTGAGACGATCCAGCAGCCAGGTGAGGCCCGGGGTCGTCTCCGGGTCCTGGTCGCGGAGACGCTGCAGCAGCTGGACGGCAAAGGGCTGTGGGAGCTTGGCGGGGCCGTAGCGGTCGAGGGCTGCCCGTGTCTCGCCGGGACGGCCGCCGCCGATTCCGAGGAGTCCGTCGGCGATCTCCTCGGCCTCTCGACGAAGCCTCCTGGCCCAAATGATCGACTCCGCCATCCGGCGCAGGTTCTCGATCAGGATCAGGCGAAGGGTGATGGGGATGGCCCACAGCTCACCGATGGTTAGGGGCGCGACGTCCTGGTATGAAGCCACGAATCTGCGCAGCGCTTCGGGATCGAAGCGACTGTCCAGGTGCGCGACGTATGCCCACACGATCCCGTAAACCCGCGGGTAGCCGGCCAAATGACCACCGTCGAGCTTGGGAAGCTCGCGGTAGTAACTGGAAGGGAGGTTGTCCCGTATCTCGTGCAGCTGGCTCTCCACGAGATGAAAGTTGTCCACCAGCCATTCCGCCGCGGGGGTGAGCAGTGCCTCTTCGCGGATTGCCTTGGACAACTCCCGGTATGAGGCGAGAAGAACCTCACCGTTGTCCACCAGGCGCCGGGAGATGGGGCGCAGCCTCCCGTGGCGTTCACTCAGTTCCTGGGCTTCGGCGAGACTCCGGCCATGCTCCTCCAACCGTTCGACGCTAAACAGCTCGGCCCGGATGGGCTCGTCGATCGGCTCATATCCCGAGCCTCGGGTGGCTGGCACCATCGCACAATACGTGAGCATCCACACCGTGAACTCGATTGACGAAGTCGCTGAGAATTGGTGCTTACTCGAAATGGGCCGCTCGACGAAGGGACAGACGAGGTGACTAAGTGGCCCCAGTGCAACGCCGAGGCCGAGCCAGCCCGAAGGTTGGTATCCCGGTGCCCACGGCCGCCGCGGAATCGAAGTCTGGTGGGGGAACGGTTCCGAATGGACCAGCAACGCCTGGAACGCGGGACAGCAGCCGACCGGAAGACTCCCTGGGACCGGGGATGTTTCGCCTATCCTCTGACCCAAGACAGAGCCGTATTGGGGCAGTCATCTGCGGTAACGGTTTCGTACCGGCGGCAATGTTGAGTCGGTCACACGCTTCGGAAAGGGCATAGTTTGAGATTCAAGACGTCGATGATCGCCGCCGTACTCGGCTTGGCGCTGGTATCCGCATGTGGCGGATCGGGTGCGGTCGAAGGCACAATCGAGATCACCGGTCAGGACTATTCATTCGAGGGAGTTCCCGAGATCGCGGCATCGGGCGCCGAACTGACGTTCACCAACGGTTCAGGGGTTGAGTTCCACGAGATGGTGGTGTTCCGCGTCGTGGACGGCGAGGAACGCACCTTGGAGGAGCTGCTAGAGCTACCGGAAGAAGAGTCCGAGTCTCTGATCGAGTTCCAAGGTGTTCTGGTCGCGATGCCGGGTGAGGATGGTTTCAACCCCGAGGTCGAAGGCACCTCCGTGGCAGTTGGCGAGGCGGGTCGCTACGCCATCGTCTGCTTCATACCTCAGGGCGCCGATCCTGCCGTAGTGGAGGAAGCGATGGCCGGCGCTACCGAAGGCCCGCCCGACCTAGGCGACGGCACCCCACACGCCTTCCTTGGCATGGCGGCGGAATTCCAGGTCGAAGAGTAGAAATTGTAAGCCACGCTCAGCCGCGTAATCGCTGGGGGTGGCCTTCGAACCCGAAGGTGTAGGGCCGTCGAAAAGCTCTTCCAGCCATCAGTCAGATGCAATATCATCAGGCTGCGCCGTCCGGTCCCGATGTATATCGAGACGTGGGGTATACAGCAATCCTGAACTACCACCCGACATGCTGGCTGCTCTCTGCCTAGCGGCCATGGTCACGGTCGCAGCGGCATCCCCCGTCGCTTTGGCTGGTTCTGAGACGGGTTCCGTTGTGTCACCCCAACGTGAGGCAATCGTCGGTGAGTGGCGCGCCGCATATCTTCCGCATGGGTGGATTGCCACACCCCAGACGAGAGAGCAGATCACCGAGGCGGTACGGGAACTGGGTGGCATGGAGATGAACACCCAGATACACAACATCGGGGTCATGGATGCCACGGGCTCGGTGCCTGCCGAGATGTACTCGGGATTGAGCGTATGGGTCGACGTATCCCGACAAGTCGAACCGGAACAACAGATCGTCTTGTGGGTATCGGGAGACACCGCGATTCATGTGAAAGACCGGTCGCTTCATGGATCCATAGGCGCTTGGCTGGCTTCGTTGGTCGAATCTGCTGACGCTGACGGTGTTCTCCTGGACTTCGAGCCCTTTCGCTCCGACGACCCCGACTTAGTGTCACTCCTCGAGACGATCAGGGCACAGCTCCCCCACACCTGGATCGGATTGACTGCTCCCCCCGATGATCGGTGGTCTGGTGGCTACCTAGCCGAGCTGAGCTCGAGGGTCGAGGCGGTTTCGCCTTTGCTCTACGACACGGGGCTATCCGACGCCACCTCGTATCGAAACCGGGTGGCGACCCAAGTCGCCAGGTATCAGAACGCGGCTGGGGCCAGGACCCTGGTCGTTCCCAGCCTTGCTTCGTACTCGGCTACTTCCTGGCACGACCCGTCCGTCGAGAACATCGAAGAAGCGGTCCGCGCGCTGGCTACGTTGAATTTGTCGCTCGACGGTGCCGCCGTCTACTGGTGGTGGGAGTTCACCGAGGAATCCCGCCAGTCGTGGCTCCGCGGGGCAACCCAACCTCTAGTCGACGCTCAAGATGGTGTGGGGGTGGTGGATCAGGGTTCGGGGTTGTGGACGATGCGTCGTCCCGACGGTCAGGTCTTCTCGTTCTTCTATGGGGATCCGGGTGATGTCCCCTTCATGGGCGACTGGAACTGCGACGGGATCGAAACTCCCGGGCTCTACCGCCAGTCCGACGGGTTCGTCTACCTGCGCAACACCAACACTCAAGGGATCGCCGACATCAGATTCTTCTTCGGCAACCCCGGAGACCTCCCCCTGGCCGGAGACTTCGACGCCGACGGTTGTGACACCGTCTCCATCTACCGTTCATCAGAAGCCCGCTGGTATGTGATCAACGAGCTCGGCGCCAACAACGGAGGGCTGGGAGCAGCCGACTTCTCCTACCTTTTCGGAGACCAAGGCGACATTCCCTTCGTCGGCGACTGGAACGGAGACGGGATCGACACTCCGGGCCTACGACGCTTCTCCAACGGGTTCGTCTACATCCGCAACACCAACAGCCAAGGCAACGCCGAACAGTCCTGGTTCTACGGAGACAACGGAGACCACGTCTTCACCGGCGACTACAACGGCGACGGCATCGACTCCATCGGCCTCTACCGACCTGCCAACACCACCATCTACCTCCGCGACAGTCTCTCCACCGGCAACGCCAACAACCAATTCCAAATCGGAACCCCCAACAGCAAACCCGTCGCCGGAAGATTCGACTGACGACACCGGCGTTCCGGTGGAAGGAGGCGGCACATGCTGATCGCCGCTCAACCCACGCACACGAATCAGCGCCTGATCGACCGTCCCGAGTGGCGGCAATGATGGCTTTCGCCGACTATCTCGTCGGGTGTCCCTCGGCGCTGACACGATCCAGGGAGATCGCAATTGAAGCTGCCAGGCAGGCCCCATGGCGCAAACCCCGTTCCGTTTCCAACGACGCGAGAACGTCTAGGCGGATACCGGTTCGAGCAGGTGACGACCTCTCATCGGAAGGTGGTGGGTCGCTGTTGTGACGTTGGTGACTGCCGGGTCATGCCAGGGGACAGAGAGCGAGATCACTGGCTGGGGCAGAGCGGCGCGGTGACGTCCCTTGGAGATCCCGTGTTGTCGCAGATCCTCATGGACGGGGATGCTGGCTCGATACGCGTCGGCGATCATTTCGGCGTCGTCGCCAATCGAGCCCCATCGAACCCTGAGCTTGACCACCCAGGCAGCCAAGACCAGAGCCAGCAGCAGGGCGATCAGTACCCCCACCGCGTACGCCCAATTTGGATAGTGACCGGGCAGGTCGGCGACATCCGGAGGGCTGATCAGACCTCTGGACACCATCGCATCGATGCCGAGGTAGAGCAACACGATCGATGAAACGATTCCCACCGCCAGAGCGAACTGACGGCCCACAGCCATCCACCGCTGGGCGGAGCTCTCTCCACGAACGCTCTTGACGACTTCACGCAGAGGGGATATCAGCGCGGCCATCACATAGAAGATGCTCGCAATTCCCATACCGGGCACACCAGGTCCCATCGGATCAGTGCCCCTTCTCGTAGACATCGAAGGGGCGTTGGAGGACGAACTCGGTGAACATGGCCCGCACCATGTGGTACACGTTGAGCTGGCGCAGCACGAGAAACGCGGGGAGGCTGGCCAGGGCGGAATTGAACTCGCTCCGCTTCGAGGCGGCAAACAGAACCGGCACTGCGATGGCGGGCAGGTCGATGACATACCCGATCAGGGCCCATGGCCCAAAGACAATGAAGAGAACCGGGATCACTGTCAGGTAGAAGAGAGACGCCACCATCCCATCCCAGAACGAGACCGAGATGATCGAGCGCAGCATCGGCCTCTGCAGCACGCCACGACGGTGCACACGGACGTTCTGGATGAAACCATGAGACCACCGCTTGAGCTGAGTGCTCATCATTCGCATGGTGTCGGGCTCGATCGGCTCGCAAACCGCCCCTTCAACGAAGCGGACCTTGCCGCCGAGGCGGTAGAGAGTCCAGGTGAGGTCCATGTCCTCGGCCAGGGTGCGGGTCGACCACCCGCCGACACGAGTCAGCCATTCGGTGCGATACATCGAGAAACAACCCGAGGAGATGAGCGGATGCCCGTAGATCTCCTGGATCTGCTTTCCGTGACCGAAGGCATAGAGGTACTCGACGTAACGTCCCCTCTCCCAGATGGTGCGACGACTGCGAGGGACGACAAAGCTGCACGCCGCAGCCGCCTCTGAGTCCTGCATCAACGCTGACCGCAACTCGGCCACTGCAGTGGGGGAGAGGACCGAATCGGCATCCAGGACCATGGTGAACGGGGTCTCCACATAGGGCAGAGCGAAAGACTGAGCTCCTGCCTTGGAGCCCGTCCCGGAGCTGGGTCTGATCACGATCGCACCGGCTTGCTCGGCGAGGTCCCCGGTTCCGTCCGTGGAACCGTCGTCGACAACGATCACCACTTCCGGTGGTTCGCTCTGTGATAGGACCGACTCCACGGTGTCTCCGATCGAGGCTGCCTCGTTGTAGGCCGGGATGATGCAGGTGAGAGTGGGTTTCGCCCCTACCAACTGGACGGCGAATCTGGACAGGCGTTGAGCCAGTCTGCTCTTGGGCGCGTGCGAGCGCCATTAGTTGTAAACAAGTGATTTCCCTCCCGATGAGCCGGGTTCTCGGTGACCCGGCGTTGAATAGCCTCGGTCTGCAGCCTAAACAGAGATCCGCACTTACCCGCGATCGGGCATAGAGCGAGGCGGCCGTGATCAGGGCGAGAGTTCAGGGCTGGCCGAGAAGCCGGCCGATCAGGCGCCCGCGCCGATCATCTCGGTCACGGCCCATTCGTGCACCTGCCCCAGCGTCTCCAGTTGCTCGCTTCCACGTTTCTCGAAGGCGGCAAAGTCGAACCCGGACCATTCGGGATGAGAGGGCGCTGCTGAGCGCAATGTGACCCACAGGCCCTGTTTCCCGCGGACGGCCGACATGAGGGTCTCCAGCTCCAAGACTCGGCTCAGGGGCGAATACGTGAGCAGATGGCCGTTCAGCTTCAGTCGGCTGACCCGTTCGGTGAGCAGAGCAGCCGCCCTCTTGAGATCTCCTCCCGAGATACCGGCCGCGGCCCGGACCTTGTCGAGGACAACCAGCTCTTGCTCGATCGAATCGGCGACGTCTTCGATGATCGGTCCCCACTTCGTCCGGCGATTGCTGCGCCAGATCCGCCTTACCAATGCTGTCCCAGCAGTGGCTCCGGCGCGGTGGTCGTTCAAGTATGTCTCCCAGTACTGCATTGTTTCCATTTCCGCGGGTGCTCCTTTGATGTACTTCACTTGCCCGCCACGCAGGGTTCCCAACCCGGTTGGTGCGTCTCTCGTCAAGCGGAGCCGAAGGATCAACCCGACGAGGCCCATACAGTGGCGGGGTTGAGTGAGGCACTATCAGACTTGGCCACAGCCCTCGCCCGTCGGGTTGAGACGGCACCCGACCCGGACCGCGCCGCCCGGGCCGAGCAACTCCGTCGTCATGTCGCCGAATATCTGGGCCCTCGGGCCGCCGACCTCTCAGCTCCATTGGTCGTGGTCCTGTTGGGATCGACGGGGGTGGGCAAGTCGAGCCTGTTTAACGCGATCGCCGGCGCCCCGCTGTCCGAATCGGGTCTGATCCGCCCGACCACCCGGCGCCCGGTGGCGCTGGTCCACCCCACCGACAGCCCCAGCCTGCGCGAAGACCGCCCCCTCGCCGGAATCTCCGAGCGTGACCAACTCGATGTCCGCATTGACCCTGCGATCGCCCCCGGGCTGATGATCGTGGATGCTCCCGACTTCGACAGCGTGGAACGCGCCAACCGGGAGCTGGCTCTGGAGCTCTTGGAGGCGGCCGACCTGGTGATCTTCGTCACGACGGTCACCCGCTACGCCGACCAGGTCCCATGGGACGTCCTGGCCCGGGCTCGCCAACGGGGGGTCCCGCTGCTGGCGGTGATCAACCGCATGCCGACCGACACGACCGATGAGGCGGCTGTGCTGGCCGACTATCGGGCCCTGATCGAGCGGGGCGAGCTCGACCGGCAAGGGGCGTTCGGTGATTTGGAGGTCGTCTCGGTGCCGGAGGGTGCGACCGACCCTGCCGTGGACGGTCTGCGACGGGAAGCGGTTGGGCCGATCCTCGAGGCCATTGAACGGCTCCGTCAGGACGACGATGAGCGGCGCTCGATGGCCCGACGCAGCCTCGACACTGCCCTGGCCGGTCTCCCTGAGGCGGTAGAGAGAATCGCCGCCGAAGTGGAACGCGAGCAGTTGGCTGCAGCCTCGCTACGAGAAGCCCTCGAGTCGAACTACCGGGCGGCCCGAAACGAGCTCAACCGAGAAATCGAAACCGGAACGTTTCTCCGCACCGAGGTGCTGCGGCAATGGCTCGATTATGTCAACGCCGGTCCAGTCACCCGCTACATCTCAGAAGGAGTGGGGAGGGTGGCCGCCTCCCTCCGCAACCTGTTACGGCCCACCCCACCACCGCCGGCTCCCGAGGTGCGAGAGGCGGCCTTTGCCGACCTGGTGACTTCGGTAGTGCGTCACACCGACACCGCAGCATCGAAAACCGCCGCCATCTGGGTCGACGACCCACACGGCGCCACGGCCCTGGAAAAGGACGCCGCTCTCTGGGGCTCTTCGCCTGGCATGGCGCCGGAGCTGAAGGAGCAGCTGGGGGAATGGATGGAAGTGATCGGTGATGAGATCCAGGTCATGGGCGCCCAACTCAAGGGGAGGGCGCAGGCGGCCAGCATCGGCCTCAACGTGCTCGGGACCAGCGCCATCCTCGCCGTCTTCATCCACACCGGCGGGCTCACGGGGGCGGAGATAGGCATCGGTGCCGCCACCGCCGTCCTCAACCAGAAGCTGCTGGAGGCAATCTTCGGCGAGGCCAACGTTGCCGCCTTCGTCGAACAGGCACGGGCCCGTCTCGATCGGATCCTCGATTCGGTGTTCGTCTCCGAACAGCAAAGGTTCATCTCTGCCCTGGGCCCCATGGCGCAACCGACCGATCTTGCCTCCGATCTGCGTCGGGCCGCCTATGCCGCGGCCCGGATGGAGCCGCAATGACCCCCCTCGAGCGGTTGGAGGAGGCTGCAACGGCGGCGGCCGATTTGGGCCTGGTCGATCATGCACGGTCGGCCCGGGCGTTGGCAGACCGGATCCGACAGCGGCTTGGATTCTCGGGCGAACTGTACGTGATGGCACTGGTCGGTGGGACCGGAGTGGGCAAATCCTCGGTGCTCAACGCCCTCGCCGGTGAGGAGGTCAGCCCGGCGCGGGCTTTGCGACCGACCACTGAGCAGCCGTTGATCTGGGTGGCCAACGAGGCTCGGGAGGAAATCCGTCCCTTGCTCGATTGGCTCGGTGTCGAGCGAGTGGTCGGCCACGATCGGGTCGACCTGTCCGGGGTAGCCATACTCGACCTGCCCGACGTCGACAGTGTCCGTCTCGAGCATCGGGCAACGGTTGATGCCCTCCTGCCCCGAATCGACGCGGTGGCGTGGGTGGTCGACCCCGAGAAGTACGACGACGAGCGCCTCCACGAGTATCTCCGCCGTCTGGCACCCCACGCCGAGCGGATGCGGTTCGTCTTCAACAAGGCCGACCGTCTGGATTCTGACCAGCGACAATTGCTGGCCGATGACTTCCGCCGTCGGTTGGCGAGCGATGGGGTCGATGGAGCCAGCATCGACATGGTGTCGGCCCTTGATGGCAGCGGGTTCGAAGAGTTGCGAGCTGAGCTGAACCGGGCCGCCGAGGGAAAGGCGATCGTGTCAGCAAAACTCGCCACCGACGCCGCCAGCGAGGTGGATGCGATTGCCCGGGCGGCAGGGCTGGAGCCGGGCAAGCCTCACAGTCCGTTGCTGCCAACCAAGGAAAGAGAGATGGCGATTGTCACCGCAGTGGAGGGCGCCATGGCACTGGTCGACCCCGTCGGGGTTTCCCGTCAGATGGAAGAGGCGGTGGCACATCGGGCCCGCCGCCAGGGTGGCTCGCTCCTGGCCCGGATCCTCACCCTCTTTTCGTCCCTCACCGGGCGGAAGCGGCGCCAGGCGGACCCTGGCGCCTATCTGCTCGAGTGGCGACGGCGGGGGAGTCTGGGCCATGTCCTCAACCCGGTTCGCTCGGCCTTGGTGACGGCGGCTGGGGCGGTTCCGCCCGCTACCCGGCCCGCCGTCCTGATGACGCTCGGAGCGGACGATGCCGAGTCCGAGCTGACCAGGGCCCTCGACCGGGCCACCCGTCAGGCCGCCGGCGAACTAGCTGTGCCCCGCTCGATGCTCTGGCCAGTAGTCGGGTTCGTGCAGTTGCTGGCGGGGGCGGTTCTCCTATTCGCCATCGCCTGGTATTTGCTCGTCATCTTCGGGCCGGGCCAGCTGCCGGTGGCCACCATCGACGTTCCCTATCTGGGCCCGGTTCCGACGCCCCTCCTCCTCATCACCGGCGCGCTCGCCGTGAGTCTTCTCTTCGGCTTCGTGCTCAACCTCCATGCGAGATGGATCGGGCGGCGGGCAGGACAACAGGTGGCGGCCCGGGTGGGAGAGGCGGTGTCCCGGTCGATAACCACGACCGGCTTCGCCGGTCTCGATGCGGTCGAGGCGGCTCGTCACCATCTCGCCTCGGTGGCCGTTTAGCCAAGATCATCTGGGGGACGGCCGCGGGTCGGATTGAGGAGCGGGTCTCGAGGAATACGCGGTTGGTTCAACCAGTCAGGTCACCCGTTCTGGCGAGGAACGTCGCTATCTGGTCCCGACGGATCGGATCTTCCGGGCCGGACTTGGAGTTCTCCGGTAGGCCTTGACGCCTTCTACGTAAGCCATTTCGGTGGGCCCTCCAGGTACGAACACGTCCCGTTTCCCGACGGGTTCCGGGTCGACCAATTGCATAGGTCGGAAACCGGCACACCGAATGCGGTCCGACCCGCGTCCATGAATTCGACCCAACCCCCTCAGAGTCCGGACAGGAGTCCCCTTATCCGGTCGGCACCCTCCCTTTCCGACGACCGCTCCGAGAAGACAAGAGCTCGTTCGAGGAGGGGTCTCGCCTCCTCGAGGCGTCCTTTCGAGATGAACAGCTTGGCCTGCTCCACGTCGCAGAAGTTGGCGATCACCTCGAAGCCAAGAGCCAGAGCATCGTCCCGGATGGCCGACAGCTCCAAGTCGGCCTGGCGTGCTGCCTTCCGGACATGGGTGATGGCCCCGGGATGGCGCAGCAGTGTCATGATGTCGCCCTTGATCTCACCGGTGGCGATACCGGTTTGGACGATCGCCTTCGTGGTCCGACCCCAGAGCCACTCCCAGATCCGGGACGACTCGGCCTCGAGGGCGATGGCTCGGTCGAGTCTCTCCATTCCACCACTCAGGTCGCCGTCGATCATCATCAGCATCGCTTCCCCATGTTCAACGATGAGCGGAGACGGCAACTGGACGCCGGAGTCGAGCACTCCTCGGAGATAGGTGATGGCGTCACGCACCCCCTCGAAGTCCCCGGTTAGAGATGCTGCGGCGAAGACCGTGAGCTGGGAGGTGTCTCGATAGATGGGGTCCTTCGCGATCGCAAACGCTTCCTGGGCTAGAGAGCCTGCTTTCTCGTAGTTGCCCAGCCCGACGTGAAACATCGCCAGCGCTTGTATCCCGTAGGCGACGCATCGGTTGTTGCCGACTCGGTGGCCGAAGTCGATCACGTCGGCACAGATGTCCTCGATGCCATCGAATCGGCCCGCGTAGGTCATGGCGAATACCCCCGTGCACCGCGACTTGAAGAACGGATATGGGTCGACATCCCGGTTAACGGCTGCCCACTCGGCGATCGATTCCGAAGCCTCGATGGCCTTCTGGGGACGTCCGGCGATGAAGTGGCCCCAGACCTGCCACGTCCGGGTATAGGCGTAGCCGGTCTCGTCACCGATTCGCTCGGCGATGGCGAGCGCCTCCTCCAGAGGGCCCATGGCGTCGGTCTGGTCGATTTCGAAGCCGGCGACGTGCCCCCGCCAGACCAGCCACCACATCTTCCTGGTCTCGTCTTCCAGCCTCTCGACAACATCCTGGTGTCGGTCGAGGACCGCGCCGAGGTCGTACATCCGGGCCTGGTAGTAGAAGAGGACCGCCCAGTCGAGGATGAGGTCGACCAGCGCAGTCTCATGATCGCTGCCGGCCTCCGCCGCCTCGAGCACCTCATAGGCCCGCTCGAAATGGGCCTGTGCCTCCACAAGGGCGTAACGGTCCATGGCCTTGGCACCCGCCGCGCGCAAGTAATGGACGGCCTCCTCGACCAGGCCGGCCTCGGTGTAGTGGTACGCGAGGCTCTCGGTCACCTCGCCGAGGCGGTCTGCGAATAGCACTTCGATAGCCCGCGCCGCCCGGGCGTGAAGCTCGACGCGTTCCCTCTTGAGCAGACCCTCGTAGGCGACGTCCTGGGTGAGGGCGTGTTTGAAGAAGTACTCGAGATCGGGGTCGGAGCGCTCCCTGATGAGGTCGGCGTGCTCGAGGTCGGTGAGGCTGGGATCGAGGGTGGCGGTGACCGTCGCCACCCGTTTGATCACCTCGTAGAGGAATTGTCGACCGACCACCGATGCCTCGCGCAACACCTGGCGCCGGTCGGCCTCGAGACGATCGATCCTGGCGGCGATGACGCCACGCACCGAGGTGGGCAGATCGGTTTCGGTCAGCGAGCCAGACACCAACCAGCCTTCGTCTCCGTGGACCAGGACCCCGGTCTCTATCAACGAATTGATGATCTCCTCGACGAAGAACGGATTCCCGTCGGTGCGCTCGACCACGAAGTCGACCAGCTCAGCGGGCGCTTGCTGGTCATCCAGCAGCGATTCCAGCATCTGACCGGTTTGACGGGGTGAGAGCGCCCCGAGCTCAACCTCACGCATTCCGGGCAGGGATCCCTGGAAGGACGGCCGGTAGTTGGCCACGACCACGGCCGGCTCGGTGATGTTGGTGACGAACCGGTGGACGATCGCCAGGGTCGAGGGGTCGGCCCAGTGGAGATCCTGGAACACCAGCACCGTGGGCGCCCTCTCACAGAGGGCGTGGACCAGGGCGACGAGCGAGTCGAGCAGTCGATCCTGAAAGGAGTCATTGTCCATTGCGGCGCCCTCGCGCTCCCGCAGGCCATAAAGACGGTCGAAGGGGTCGATCGTGCTCTCGTCGTCTGCCACGAGCGGGCCGATCACCGCTCGCAGCTTCCTGGAAATCGACTCGGGGGTGTCATCCTCGCCCACGTCGGCGGCTTTGGAGATGAGGTCGATCAGCGGGGCGTAGGGAATGTTCTCCCCATAGGCGTACGCCCGGCCCTCCAGCCACTGCACACCGTCGTCGAGCCTCGACCGCATCTCCTCGAGAAGACGGGTCTTGCCCGAGCCGGCCTCGGCCCGGATGCCGATCACACTGCCTTCGCCGTCCTGGGCGCGCTCCACCGCACCCAGGAGCACCCCCAGCTCCTCGTGCCGCCCCACAAAGCCGGCCTGGCGGCGGAACGGGCCGGACCGGACCCTCTTGAGCCCGGCAACTTTCATCACCGCTACCAATCCCGACTTTCCCTTGAGGTCGTGTGCTCCGTGATCCTCCAGCTCGAAGACACCGCCGACCAGCCGGGCAGTCTCGGGGCCGAGGAGGATCTCACCGCGTTCCGAGAGGTCCTCCAGCCGGGCGGCGAGATTGATGGTGTCACCGAGCGGGCCGGTGTCGGCGGTGTCGAAGGCACCGGTGCTGGTGACGACGACACCTGTGTTGATCCCAGAGTGCATCACGAGCGGCGTTCCGATGCGACTCTCGTAGCGAGGGCTGAGCTCGTCGACAGCAGCATGGATCTCGAGGGTGGCGCGGATGGCGCGCTCGGCATCGTCTTCATGAGCGACTGGATCGCCAAACACCGACATAACCGCGTCTCCGAGGAGCTTGTCGACCCGTCCCGAGTACCGCTCGACGATCTCGGTGGCCCCGGCGAATATCTCACCCATCACGCCCTGGACATCCTCGGGATCGAGATGCTCGGACATGGCGGTGAAGCCAGAGAGGTCACTGAAGACGACCGTTACCTGTCGCCGCTCGGCACCCCGTGGGGGCCGGGCATCAAGGGGGTTGCCACACTGATTGCAGAAACGCGCCCCGTCTGGGTTGTCGAGACCGCAGTTGCTGCACACCGAGCTGATGTCAATGGCGTCCATCGGTGGCTCACACTAAAACCGGGGCACTCCACGCAGCCCTCCCGCTGTCTCGCCGGGAGGGCGCCAACGGCCATCAACGAGCCCCAGAGGCGTTTCAACAAGGCATGAACCCCACGTTGCGGTCAGTATTGCTGCTGCGCCGTTCAGCCAACGGTTGGCTGACGCTTCGCTGCTTCGTACTGCGGTCACCCGGCTTCCCACCAGGTACCAGGTCTCCATCTCGCCCATGCCCTTGACCGAGATCGTGCCTCGCGGCTCCAGCTCGAACTCGTCCTTCAGCAGCTCGTAGGTCTGCTGAGTGACCTGGATCCGACCTGGCGTGCCGGCGGACTCCATCCGTGAAGCGATGTTCACCGCATCGCCCCAGAGGTCGTAGAGGAACTTGCGCTGCCCGATGACGCCGGCCACTACCGGCCCCGAGTTGATCCCGATCCGCAGTTGGAGATCGAGGTCGTCGCAAGCGCCGCCGGGTGCCGCCGACTCGACCATGTCGAGCGCCAGCAGGGCAATCGCCCGGGGGTGGTCCGGTCTCCGGATCGGGACGCCAGCGGCCACCATGTAGGAATCGCCGATGGTCTTGATCTTCTCGAGGCCGTGTCGCTCCGTGAGGGTGTCGAAGTGGCTGAATAGTCGATCGAGCAGCCCGACGACCTCGGCAGCGGGGAGGTCTCTGGTCCGCTCCGAGAAACCAACGACATCTGCGAACAGCACGGACGCGGCCGTGAAGTGGTCGGCGATGGTGCGGGTCTCGTCCTTGAGACGCTCGGCGATAGATGCCGGGAGGATGTTCAGGAGCAGGCCCTCGGAACGCTCCTGCTCCGACCGGAGGGCCGACAACGCCTCCTCGCGCTGCTTCGCGAACAGCGCGAGCAGCGTGAAGAAAATCGTCCCGCCGACGACGACGTTGAGGGCAAGCAGCATGCCGGAGAACCACTCGGGCAGGGGGGATGGGATATCGAGCGCGATTCCGATGAGCCCAGAAGCCAGGAAAACCGTGACGAAGGCAATGAACCATCGGACGCCGGCGCGCACACTGTCGAAGACGAGCGCTCCCAGCGGGGCGAGGATGCCCCAGATGCCCGGCGAGCCGCCGGGGAGGAAACCGCCGAGAGCGATCATCGACAACGTCGGCGCCAACAAGATATCCCAGAGCTGGATGTGCAGGAACAGGTGGTAATTGCGGTTCCTGGCGAAGAGGACGATGGACACAATCGAAATCGCCGCATAGAGGAGCGCCACAGAGCCCGACCAGGCGCCGAAGGCGAGGTACAGGCCGGCCCAAAGAAACGAGATCGGCAGGATCAGGACCGCGATGCGGACGAGCAACGTCTTACGGAGGCGCGTCTCGACGTCATCGGCCGGGTCGGCACCGACCATCGCAAACCGATCCCCTACCCGGTTGAGCATGCCCCGAAGGGACGTCACCGCCCGAGAATAGGCGAGCGCGGCTTTCTGGCGCAGATCTCGGCGAACTCGATGGGCGGGTCGAGATCCTTCTGTGCGAACAAAGCCCCCAGCGCGGTGGGGACCAGACGTCCCGGGGACTCCAGCATGAACATGGATCCGGCGAGAAGCGCCGTGCCGATTTCGTCCATGACCCGGGACGAACTCACGACCATGCCGGCCAACTCCATCGAGGCGACCGACTCATCAACAGTCTTCGTCCGGACGCACCCCCAGATCTTGTCGAACGACTCCAGTTGTGCACTCTCAGCGACGCCAAGAGCGCCGGAGCGGCAGAAGACGTCTTTCACGTATAGAAACCCTCCCGGCTTGAGGACCCTGCGGGCCTCGCGGTACATCTGATCGATGTCGGTGGCATAGCCGGTGCTCTCGAAGAAGACCACCACGTCGAACACCTCGGAAGAAAACGGCAGTCGGTGATAGTCCGCGACGTGGATGACCGCGCGTTCCGACAGACCGGCCCTCATCAGCTCGTCCCGGGCAACGCCGGCCTGAATCATCGAGTTCGTGACCCCATCGATGCGAGCATTCGGGTATCGGCGGGCGAGGATCGCTGCCGGACCGCCGATGCCACAACCGGCGTCGAGGATTCGGTCGCCATCGGCGATTCCGGCTCGCTCGGCGAGAGCGATCACCGATCTCGCCGGATCCTCCCGTGGAGGGTTGCCCGTCTTGAGAATGCCCGCCTGAAACACAGGGCCGAATCCGCGCTGGAAGAGCTCCGTCCAGCGGTCGTAGAAAGTGGCGCTCTCGTGGTCCGCCGCGCTCAGCCCCACTTGGACGTGGCGAGATCTCCGAGCATCGCGTCGATCGCCTGGTCCACGGCGGCGGCGTCCAAACTGCGGAGCGCCTCTATCTGTGCATCTGTGAGGTCGTAGCCTTCGGCCGCGACTACCGCGCCCGGATCCGCCAGCAACCTGCGACGGAAATCGCTGTCCTGGATGGCTCTTCCTACCAACTCCGGCGGCAGTTGCTCCAATGCTCCTCCTCCATTCGCTCCTTCTGGCAACACTAGGCGTCGCCAGATGTGCCGGAGGCGTCAAATGAGCCCACCTTGTCGAACAAGGCCTGATACAAGCCCTGCGACGCCCGGGTCATCCCTGCCTTGCGGGCGCTCACCCAGATGGGGAGTTCGGTGAGACCTATGTCGGCTCCTACCAGGACCGCCCGATCCAGCTCGTCCGCGGCCTCGGCGAACACCTGATCACAGCTCTCGACCATCCCCCGGCGAAGGGACTTGTCTCCGTCTCCACCCGCCAACCGCCGCACCATCCAGGTGTAGTTGCCCGACGCAAGGTCGTTGGGGGCGTCGACGAAGTCGTCGAACAGTTGGGTCGCCTTGGTGAGGTGCCGCACCAATTTCGAGCTGAGAGAAGCGACCTCCCATCGACCTTTCAGCGAAAGCACCGCGTTGACAGGGAGCTCCAGTGGTTGGGAGCGGTGCAGCACACGTTCGAAGTCATCAGGCCCGTATTCGAAGGAAGGATCGTTGAGCTCGCTCTCCCGGAGCATGGCGTCGGCATATCCACGCCAGACCTCCTCGAAACGATCCCAAAAGCGGTCGTCGGAGATGTGACGCGCCAGCAGGGCGTGATGCCGGGCCCGGAACACCGCCGAGAGCATCATCGCCGCCTTCGGCTCCTCCCAATCACCGTCGAAGTAGTCGTCTTCGGCCCGGACGGAGAGATATCCACAGAGACTCGACTCGAGAATGTCCGAAATGGTGTCCTCGTCGATCCTTTCGTCAACGGCCCGGTCGACCCAGATCGGCAGGAGCAGCAGCGGATGGCCGAGAACGTTCAGATGCGGGCTCGGGCCATTGTCGCCGGCGCCGTACCGGTGGCGGGACATCAAATCCTCGGCGTGAAACTTGACGAGGTCCGGTAGACCAGCGATGAGGGCGTCCACCCTCTCGATCGTCAGCTCTTCGGCGACGAGTTGGTATCCATCGATGGTCTCTCGCAACAGGGCACGGTACCAATCGGGACGGCGCCACAGTCGTTCAAACGGCGGTGGATCGGGTGCCCACCGCTAGATTCCAACGCTCGCACGGCACCCTTCCCAGGCAGCCCTCGACCCATGGCCACAAACCAAAACGCACTCCAGAGTTTCGTCCCAGCTCAGCTCGTGGAGTGGCTCACCGGTCGGCTGTCGGACACAGACGACCCGCCCAGCGATCAGGTTGAGTTGGTCTCCTGGTTCGCCGACTTGTCCGACTTCTCTCGCACAACGGGTGAGATCACACAGCGAGACAGGGCTGGCCCCGAGGCGGTTGGAGAGCTTCTGAACCGCACATTCGGAGCGATCATCGCGGCAATCGCAGGGTACGGCGGAGAGGTCTACGACTTCGCCGGTGACGCCGTATTGGCGACATGGAGAGTCGGCCGCGATGGTGACCGGGCTTCGCCCCTCACCCACGCCTCGCGGTGTGCCCTCGACGTGCTACAGCTCGAACTGCCGAGGATCCGTGAGGAGCTGCCCGGCCTGAACTTGAGGATCGGGATCGGCGTCGGAACTGCGACCTACATGGAGGTCGGAGGTGTGGACGGCCAGTGGATGTTCGTGGCGGGCGGGGCGCCGTTCAACCAGATCGGACTCGCGTCGTCTGCCGCCCGCCCCGGTGAAGTGGTCCTCTCTCCCGAAGCCACACGCTCGATCGACGGGAGGGTCACTGGTCATGTCGACCAGAAGGGCTTTCTGCGACTGGCAGACGTGTTGCCCGTCGATCGGGAAGTCCCGGAGGCACCGGCCGACCTGACACCAGAGGTCGAATCGGAAGTGCGACGATTCGTCGCGCCAGAGGTTCTCAGGAGGATCGACGCAGGCCAGAGTGAGTGGCTGGCGGAGTTGCGCCAGGTCACTTCGGTGTTCGTCAACCTGCCGGGTCTGGACCTCCAATCGGCAGGATCCCGTTATGCGCTTCAAGACGTGGTCATGGAGACACAGAGGGCCCTGGGCAAGTTCGAGGGAAGCCTCAAGCAGGTCATCGATGACGACAAGGGAGTGACGATCGTCTCGGCCTTCGGACTGCCCCCTTTCTCCCACGAGGAGGACCCATACCTCGCAGTACAGGCCGCCGAGACGATTCAGGATTCGATACGTCAGATGAAGCTCGCGTACGGAATCGGAGTGGCCACTGGTAGGGCCTTCTGCGGGGCCACCGGGAGCGACCTCCGGCGGAACTACACGTCCATCGGAAGTGACGTCAATCTGGCGGCGCGGCTTATGAAGGCGGCCCAGTTCGAGATCCTGTGCGACGAGGCCACGGCAAGGGCGGCACGCAGAGTCGAGTTCCATGATCTTGGCGAGCGAGCCTTCCGCGGTTGGGACAAGCCGCTCAAGGTCTTCAAGCCTCTTTGGGAGAAACGGGCCGGAGCAGCCGAGATCGATATCCCGGAGAGCCTGGTGGGCCGTGACAGCGAGTTGAACCAACTGACCTCATGGCTGGGAGCCCTGGCGCGGGCTCGAAGCTCCAGTGTCGTGGTGATCGAGGGTGACGCCGGAATCGGAAAGTCGGCGCTGGCCGGCAAGCTCATCGAGACGGCGCGCGAGCTCGACGTCCGCGTGCTGATGGGAGGTGCCCTCCCCGTCGCCCAGGCGCCCTATCAAGCCTGGCGGCAGGTGATGTCGGACATTCTGGACATGACCGAGATCCGCTCGCAGGAGCGCCGACGAGAGTTGGTCACGGAACGACTCGGTCGCTGGCCGCAATTCCTGGAATGGGAAGCTCTCCTCAACTCCGTTCTCGACTCGGATTTCGCGGAGAACGCGACAACCAGAGGCATGTCGGGTGATAACAGGCGGGAGTCGACCGTGGAGCTGCTGGTAGCCCTCCTGAGCGACGCCGCGGAATCCGCGCCTCTGATGGTCGTCCTCGACGACGTTCAATGGATGGACTCGGCCTCTTGGGCCGTCACACTCGGGGCGGCCCGCAAGGTGAGTCCTCTTCTGCTCGTGCTGGTTACCCGGCCCAATCCGGAGCAGGAAATGCTCGACGACTTGTCCTCCATCGGGACCTCGGCCCATCTCGTATTGGGACACCTGGAACGGAAAGACACACTCGAGCTCGCCCGAAGGACCCTGCAGGTCGATCGGCTGGCCCCAGAGGTGGCTGACCTGATCGAGAAAACCTCCGAAGGTGTGCCGTTCTTCGTCGAGGAGCTGGCCTTCTCGCTTCGAGACGGCGACTCGCTTCGGATCGAGGGCGGCACAGCGCATCTAGCGAGGCCGGCGGACGAGCTCGGCGTGCCCCACTCGCTGAGCAGCGTGGTGCTCAGCCGTATCGACGGACTGAGCCCTGATCTCCAGTTGACATTGAAGGTGGCGAGTGTGATCGGTCGCAGCTTCGACACTGCGGCCCTCAACGCGGCCCATCCGAGCCACCCGGAGGCGCAGGAGCTCGAGTCACACCTCGATGCCCTGGCGCGGTTGGACCTGGTCGTCGAGTCCGAGTCCGGGTCGTTTGACTTCAGGCACGCGGTCACCAGGGAGACTGCCTATGACCTCCTGCCCTTCGATCTGAGAAGACGCACGCATCGGAGCGTGGCCGAGTTCCTCGAGTCCCTTGGTGAGCAAGAGCGAGAGCTGAATTACGCCCTCCTCGCCTATCACTGGGACCGCGGCGACAACCACCGCAATGCACTGGGCTATTACGAGCGGACGGGTGCCAGCTCGCTCCGCAAAGGAGCCAACCTCGAAGCCATCGCCGCCCACTCGCGGTCGCTCGAGCTCTTTGACCGACACCGAGAGGAGCTCGCAGACATTGGCGTCCTTCGTCGCAGCCAGTGGCATTTGGAGATAGCACAGGCTGAGGAAGCCCTCAGCAATTTCGACGAGGCCGAAAAGCGCCTCTACCAGGCGCTGGACCTCTTGGAGGTGAAGGTCGGCTCGGGAACGGTCGGCGGCATGACGGCACTGGCATGGGAGGCGGCGAAACAGCTCGTCCATATCGTCTTGCCGGCACTGGTAAGGGCTCCAGAGGACGACGCAGAGAAGGCACGACTCGCCCAGGCATCGCGGGCGGCGGCGCTCATAGGCGAGATCTACTACTTTCAGGGAAACCTCTCCGGATTCCCATTGCTGAACCTCATGGCGATAAACCTCGGGGAGAAGTCCGGTGCACCGCTTATCGCCGGCCTGGCATACAGCAACCTCGGTTACCTGGTGGGAACCCTCCGTCTCCGTCGGCTCGCCCGCCGGTACTTCGACCGGGCGAGGGCGGCTGAGGATCTGGAGGCACACCCCCAGCTGGTGGCGCCCCCCTATGTTCTCGAGCTGCATGAGATGGGACCGGGTCATCTCATTGCGGTTGCCCTGGCTGAGGGCGTCCTAGCGCTGACGTTCGGCGAGTTGGAAGAGGCGCGTGAGATCGTGAGCGACGGCCTGGCGCGCTGTGTCAAATTGGGCGATAAGTACTCGGCGGGGATCGCCCTGGCCGTGAGGGGCTTCGTGCACTACTCGTCAGGTCAGATCGAAGACGCCCGGATCGACTACAACCAACTCCTGGCGTCGGCACATCAGCGGGCCAACCGGGAGCACGAGGGCTGGGCCACGTCGTTTTCGATACCGGTTCTCATTGCGCAGGGGAAAGTCGATGAGGCCAGGAAGATGGCAGCTGCGGCGATCTCCATCCTCGACGACGTCGACAAACTCACCGTGCCGATCATCCACGGAACGCGCTCCCAGGTGCTTCTCGAGACGGGCCAGGCGCGTGAGGCGCGGGCAAGTGCCGAGCTCGCCTCGAAGGGATTCGACGGCTCTCCGTTCTTCATATACCTGGTCGGTTTCGCCGGCACGCTCGACACAATGCTGCGACTCGAGGAAGCCGTTGGGGAGATCTCTTCCGGGGAACCCTCAACACTGGTCGCTGAGGCTCGAGCCGTAGTGAGGAAGCTTCGACGCTTCGCTCGGATCCTTCCCTTCGCACGACCCAAGTACTGGCTGTTCAAAGGCAGGCTGGAGAGCCTGGAGGGCCATCGGTCGAAGGCGTTGCGTTCGTTCCGCAAGGGCCTGACGCGGGCGCAATCGAGTGGCTTCATCTGGGACGAGGGCCTACTCCACCTCGAGATGGCGCGGATCAGTGAACCGGGAAGCGCCGAACGTGGCGCCGCAGTGGCCAAGGCGACCCGGCTTTTCGAGGAGATGGGCAGTGCCCACGATCTGGAGCGGGTCGCCGCCCTAGAGGTCTGACTAGCGATGGATCGAGAAGTGCGAGTGGACGATCTTCCATTCGTCTTCTGTTTCCATCGTTCGATGCAGGACCACAGTCCAGGAAGCCGTTCGGTGGTAGTAGCCGTCGAGCTCGAGATCGCCAGTGGTCGACCACAGCGCGACGTCACCCATCTCGTTCACGCCTTCGCACTCGACAACTTGGTCGATCAAGGAGCCGGTAACGGTCCCGATCGCGGCTTGGCGCCTCACGAGCTCGGCTCCCAGGCCCTCCATCGCTTCCTCACGATTAGACCAGTAGTCGAGCTGCTCGCTTCCGAGGACGCGGGCATCCTCATGTAGTTGCTCGGAGAATGATTCCGCGTCACCGGCGATGTAGGCCTCTGCCGCTGCTCTGATGGTCTGCTCTACTGAACCCACCCTGCATCCCTTCCTTCGTGGAGGCGAGCCTACCCCCACGCCCGGGCGAGAGGCCATCGGAGGTCTCCGTGTTGGAGACCCGTGGTCAACGCCGGACGCGGGGATTGCTCGCGCTGCCGGATCATCGGTCGATCATCTGTTGGGTGCTCTCGTTGTAACGGTCCCCCTGGATGCTGATCCCGTCGAGAGCCAGCTCGATGTCGCCCAGGTCTTCGGCGGTGAGGACCACGTCGACCGCTCCCAGGTTCTCCTCCAGGCGGTCGAGTTTCGTGGTGCCGGGGATGGGAACGATCCAGGGCTTGCGACCCAGCAGCCACGACAGGGCGATTTGAGCAGGGGTCACCTCTTTTTGTTCCGCGATCTGCTTCACCAGGTCGACCAGGTCCTGGTTCGCCTTTCGGTTCTCTGCGTCGAAGCGGGGGAGAGTGTGCCGGAAGTCGGAGTCCACGAAGGTCGTGTCCGCGTCGATGTTGCCGGTGAGAAAGCCTCTCCCGAGCGGGCTGAACGGGACGAACCCGATTCCCAGCTCCTCGAGCACCGGGAGGATCTCCTCCTCGGGCTCCCTCCACCACAGCGAATATTCGCTCTGGAGGGCGGTGACGGGCTGCACGGCATAGGCCCGGCGAATCGTCTGCACGCCCGCCTCGGAGAGGCCGAACTGCTTCACCTTCCCTTCGGCGATGAGGTCCTTCACGGTGCCGGCGACATCCTCGATCGGGACGTCGGGATCGACCCGGTGCTGGTAATAGAGGTCGATGCGATCGGTCCGGAGGCGGCGGAGGGAGTCCTCTGTCATCTTGCGAATGTGATCTGGGCGGCTGTTCAACTGATTTGACTCTGACTCTCCGTCCGCCAGGTTGAAGCCGAACTTGGTGGCGATCACGACCTCGTCCCGGAACGGGGCGAGAGCCTCGCCCACTACCTCCTCGTTGGTGAACGGACCGTAGACCTGGGCCGTGTCGAACAAGGTGACGCCGCGCTCGACTGCGGCCCGAATGATTTCGATGGCGTGGTCCCGGTCCGAGGGCTCTCCGTAGCCAGAGCTGAGTCCCATGCAGCCATAGCCGAGGGCCGAGACTTCGAGACCGCTTCTCCCTAGCTGTCGTGTATTCATGTGACCTCCTCGGATGGTCGTGTACAGGCCGCAGGCGCCCAGAAAGCAAGATGATTATGGCGAAAGCTTGGATTGCCCGGTTCGGACACTCATCGGACTGAGCACCCGTTGACCCCTAGTACCCTCGCTCAACCCCCTTTCTAGGAGTCGGTTTGTTCGCGAGGCTGGGACGTTGGTGTTTCCGTAACCGGGGCAAGGTTGCCCTGGGATGGCTCGCCGCCCTGATCCTCGGTGGCGTCCTGGCCAACGCCGTGATCGGCACCGCCTACAGCACCGAGTTCGCCTTGCCCGACGTCGAGAGCCGACAGGGCTTCGACATCCTCGAAGAGCATTTCGCTGGATCGGCGGCCGGTGGCGAGGGGGGAACCATCGTCTTTCGTGCCGAGCAGGGGGTGACCGACCCCGAGGTCCAGGCGGCGATGACCGAGTTCTTCGATCAGGCGAGCCAGATCGAGGGGATCACCCTGGTCAGCCCTTACACCCCGGAAGGGGCGCAGCAGATCGCGGCACAGGGGCCTGAGGCGGGCAAGATCGCGTACGCCCAGATCGGGATCTCCCGTGACACCACGCTCGAGGAGGCCGGGGAGATCAGCGATCAGCTCGAGGAGCTGATGCCGGAGATCGATGGGCTCCAGATCGAGCTCGGTGGCCAGATCTTCGCCGAATTCGAGGTGCCCAGTTCCGAGCTCCTCGGTATCGCCTTCGCCATCATCGTCCTCATCCTGGCCTTCGGGTCGGTGCTCGCCATGGGCCTACCCATCGGGATCGCCCTCGCCGGCATCGGGCTCGGCACGGCCTTGGCCGGGCTCCTCAGCAACGTGCTCTCCATCCCCGACTTCTCCTCCACGGTTGCGGTCATGCTCGGTCTCGGTGTCGGGATCGACTACGCCCTGTTCATCGTCACCCGCTATCGGGAGAACATGCACGCCGGGGCCTCGATCGAGGAGGCCGCAGTGGTGGCCATGGACACCGCCGGGCGCGCCGTCGCCTTCGCCGCGTCGACCGTGGTCATCTCTCTGCTTGGCATGCTGCTGATGAATCTGTCGTTCATCACCGGGATCGCCGTCGTCTGCGCGGTCGTGGTGGCGGTCACCGCCATCGCATCCCTCACTCTCCTCCCGGCGATGCTCGGCTTCGCCGGAGAGCGGGTCGAGGTGACCCGCTGGCGTGGGCTGATCGCTGCCCTGCTCCTCGCTGTTGGGCTGGTCGGAATCGCCATCGCCTTCCAACCGCTCGCCATCGTCGGACTCGCACTCGCCGCGGTGGTCATCGTGGCCAGCCTCGCCTTTGCCCCCCTGCGCCGGGAAGTGCCCCGCCGCACCCCCAAGCCGATCAACGAGACGGTGCCCTATCGATGGAGTCGCTTCATCCAGCATCGGCCTTGGCTATCGGCGATCGCCGGTGTCGTGATTCTGTTGACGCTCGCCTACCCCTACCTCGACCAGCGTCTTGCCTTCTCCGACGAGGGCAATTACCCGGAGGAAACGACGACCCGTCGCGCTTACGATCTCCTGGCGGCCGGCTTCGGCCCAGGATTCAACGGGCCTTTGTTGCTCGCGGCCGAGGTCCCCGAGGGCACCGACCCCGCCGAACTCGAGGCGGTCACCCAGGCCCTCGGCGCCGACACCGGAGTGGCATTCGTCACCCCCGCCATTCCCAACGACCCCCAGGCACCGACCGCGGTGCTGTGGAGGTTGTTCCCGACGACGGCTCCCCAGGACGAGGAGACCACCGACCTGGTCATCAGGCTTCGTGACGAGGTCGTCCCCGAAGCCACCGCGGGTACCGACCTGGAAATCGTGGTATCCGGTGGCGTGGCGGCAGCGGTCGATTTCTCCGAGTACCTGAGCGCGCGCCTACCCATGTTCATCGGGGTCGTGCTGGCGCTCTCGTTCCTCCTGCTCATGCTGGTTTTCCGATCGCTGTTGGTGCCGCTCAAGGCGGTAATCATGAACCTGCTCTCCCTGGCCGCGGCGTTCGGGATCGTGACTGCCATCTTCCAATGGGGTTGGGGTGGCGAGTTGCTCGGCATCGAGCCGGCGCCGATCGAGCCCTTCGTTCCCATGATGATGTTCGCCATCGTCTTCGGCCTGTCCATGGACTACGAGGTCTTCCTCCTCTCCAGGATCCGCGAGGAGTTCGTTCGAACGGGCGACAGCAGGGGCTCGGTGGCGGACGGACTCGCCTTGACCGCAAGGGTCATCACCGCGGCCGCGGCGATCATGGTCGTGGTCTTCGGCAGCTTCATCGGCGAGGCCGATCGGCTCGTCAAGCTATTCGGCGTCGGGTTGGCCAGTGCGGTGCTGGTCGACGCCACCATCGTCCGGATGCTGCTGGTCCCGGCGACGATGGAGTTGCTCGGCGATGCGAACTGGTGGCTGCCGAAGTGGCTCGACCGGTTGTTGCCAAAGATCTCGGTCGAAGGTCATGCCCTCGAGCCTGTTGAGGTCGAGACGGTCTAGCGGCATCGACTCGCCTGCCTGGCCCTTGTTGAGTTTCCCGACGCCCCGATTTGGGTAGATATTCGCTGTCCATGGTTTCTGCCTTGTTCGTCGTGAGCGCGGACTGACAGTGGATCACGGATGAAAACGAAGTATCGAAGGAGAGAAGATGAACAGGAATGTCGGTTTCGGAGGTTCGCTCTTCCTCATCGCAGTGGGGGCCATCTTGGCGTTCGCCGTGTCGGTGGAAGCGGAAGGGTTCAATCTCAACACGATCGGATACATTCTGATGGGGGTTGGTGTACTCGGGGTGATCCTGACCCTGGTAACGGCCACCGCTACTCAGAAAGAGCAGCACACCGAATACGTCAAGAAGGACGTCGACCTCGATTCCCGCGATCACTGACCACCATTGTTTGAGTGTGAGGTGAGGGAGGCAAGGAGTTGACAGACGAGGTCGCTCTCGGCAACCCAGGAGTGGCACCGGCCGCTCTCGTTCGGGGCGGCGGGCTGATCCTGGTTGCCGGTGGGCTTCTCTTGGCCGTGGCGACCGCATTGCACCCTTCCCAGGAGACGCCGGTCAGCATCCTGGCGCTGGAGGGCAGACTGATTGGTTCGCACGCCGTCTACTTCGTCTCCTACGTACTGATCCTCCTTGGTCTCCCCGCGCTCTACGTTTCCGATTCCAAACGCATGGGGCTGCTGGGGTTGATCGGTCTATTGGTGGCATTCACGGGCACCGCCCTCCTTGCGATATCCAGCATGTTCGGCTTCTTCGCCCCGGTTCTGGCGGCACAGGCACCCGCCACCCTCGACGCCATATCCATGTACCCGCCTGTGGTCATCTTCACCGGTCTTGCCGCCGTCGGTTTCATGACCGGCTTCGTGATCCTCGGCATCGCCGTGACCAAGTCGGGCGCCTTCCCTCGATGGTCCGGCATCTTGATCGCAGTGGGTGCCCCGGTTCACTTGTTGGGGTTTGGGGTCGCCCAGCTCGGATCACCGGCGCTCTGGTTCGTCGCCATCCTCGGCAGCCTGATCCTGGGCGCCGGGCTCGCCTGGTGTGGCATGCGGATGTGGGTCCGACCGACACTATGAACCCCTTGGTTCTCGCTCGCTAACTTCCTGGCTCCATGGCTCCGGATCGCAGCGGTGCGCGAACGATCGACATCCACACCCATGTGATACCGCGCCATCTCGCCGAATCGGCCGAGCGAGGGGAGGCTCGTCACGGCATCACCTTTGGGCGCGACCCAAACGGACGGATCACGGGTTCTGTTGGGCCGACAACGTTCGCCATCGCCTGGCCGAACCTCCTGGAGACACCCGAGGAGAGGATTCGGGCGATGGACGAGATGCGGGTCGATGTGCATCTTCTCTCTCTAAGCCCGCTGATGCATTGGTACGAGCTCGACGCCAATGCAGGTGTACCGATGGCAAGGGAGGCGAACGACGACGTCGCCGAGATGGTCGCCACCGACCCCGACCGTTTCGTCGGGCTCGCTTTCATCCCCCTCCAGGACCCCGCCGCAGCCATCGCCGAACTGGAGAGGTGCATCAACGTCCACGGTTTCGTTGGTGTCATGGTGGGGAGCCACGTCAACGGTCTGGACTGGGATGCCGACGAGCTGTTCCCCGTGCTGGCCGCTGCTAACGACCTGGGGGCACTGGTGTTCGTCCACCCCTCCCATGGCCGGGCCAACTCATTTCTCACCCGCTACCACCTGCGCAATCTGATTGGCAATCCGTTCGAGACCACCGTTGCCATCGCCAGTCTCATCTTCGGCGGTGTGCTCGACCGACTCCCTGATCTCGACATCTGCTTCGCCCACGGAGGTGGGTACGCCTGTCTTGGCGCCGACCGCTTCGATCGTGGTCAGAGGGCCAGGGACGAGGCTCGGGCTGCGGCAGACCTCCCCTCGGATTATCTCCGGCGGCTCTACTACGACACCCTGGTGTTCGGCCACGACGCCCTGAGCTACCTGATCGACGTGGTCGGGGTCGAGCGGGTCGTTCTCGGGAGCGACTATCCGGCCGACATGGGAGAGCCCCGGCCCGTCGACTTCATCGAATCGCACCCCGACCTGACCGATGACCAGCGTCGGCTCATCCTCGGGGGGAACATGGAGCGTGTGCTGGCGGCCAGGGTGGGCAACCCGGCGTGATGGACATCGAAGGTCGTTCGGTGGTCGATGTCCACGCCCATCTCCTTCCACGATCGGCCATCTCCGCCGCCGAGAACGGCTCCGACTGGTTCGGGTCCAGGATCGAGAAGGATTCGCTCGGCCGTCCCCAGATCGTGACCGGCGACTACCGGGTTTCGATGGGCGGACCGGCCCATTGGGAGTCCGTCGAGCAAAGGATCACCAAGATGGACGCGACAGGTGTCTACCGGCAGGTGATCTCACTCAACCCGATCCTGTTTCGGTATTACCTAGAACCCGGGGACGCCATCGAGTGCTCCAAGGCCGTCAACGACGAGATCGCCGGCATCGTCGCCGATCATCCCGACCGGTTCGCCGGGTTCGGCACGCTTCCCATGCAGGATCTCGCCGCCGCTGTGGGCGAACTGGAGCGGGTGATGTCGACCGCCGGGATGGTCGGGGTGAGTGTCGGCACTCACGTCGGCGGGCTGAACTGGGACGAGCCCGATCTGTTCCCCGTCCTCGAGGCCGCCGAGCAAGCAAACGCCCTGGTCTTCGTTCATCCCGCCGCCTCCCGACTTAAGGAAGCGCTCCCTCGATATCACATGAGAAATTTCATCGCCAACCCAACTGAGACGACAATCGCCATCGGGTCTCTCATCTTCGGGGGCATCCTCGATCGTCTGCCCGGTCTCCGTCTCCTCTTCGCCCACGGTGGCGGCTATGCCTGTTGGGCGTATGCCCGCTTCGACCACGGTCACCAGGTTCGGGCCGAGGCTCGGGAGCACATCTCCAAGCTTCCCTCCGACTATCTCACCACCCTGTGGTACGACTCGCTGGTCCACGGGTACGGCAATCTGCGCCGGCTGGTCGACGTGGTCGGCGTCGATCGAGTGGTGCTGGGGACCGACTTCCCGGCCGATATGGGCCAGCCCGATCCCGTGGCGTGGATCGAGGGCAGCGATCTGTCCCCCAAGGAGAAGGACGCGGTGCTCGGTACGAATGCAGAAAGGTTGCTCGGATGGTGAAGGACCCGTCAATCGAAACTGTCATGCCGGCTGGCGCCGCCAGGCTTCGTGAGCTCTTCCAGCGTCTCGACCCCCATTTCGCCAGGCTGTCGTCGACTCATCTGACCAGGCTTCTCAGCCGGCCCGGGCTCGACGCCCGGACCAGGCTGCTGGTCCTGACTGGCCAATACGCCACCACGGGGCGACACAACCAATTGGGGGAGACCATCGAAGCCGCCCTCGACGCTGGCGTCGGCTCCTCAGACATCCTCGAGGTCATTCTCCAGTGCTACGTGTACACCGGACCGTCGGTCGTGGCCGGCGCCGCGGAGGTATATCTGCGGGTTTTGGAGCGACGGTCGGAAATCGAAGATGACCTGTCCGCCCGAGTCGACGACGGCGCTAATCGAAGCCTCGAAGAGGAACGTGCCACCTGGAATGAGGCCGACCGAGACGACCCCCGGCTGGCTGCGTTGTTCGAGAAGTACGGCTGGCAGGGGATCTCGACCGGACTCCGGCTCCGACCCCGGCATCACATCAACCTGGTCGCCACCCTCGACGCCCTCGACCCCGAATACCTTCAGACCTGGCTCGACGCCATCTACGGAGGGATGTACGTCAGGGGCGTGCTCGACGACCGGACCAGGATTCTCTGTGTGGTGGGAAACACACTGGCGGCAGGGGAGCAACACCAGTCGCGGCGTCACATGCGTTCCGCCCTCCACAATGGCGCCACGCCGAAGGAGCTGCTCGAGGTGATCTTCCAGACCACGGGATTGTTCGGTCACACCCATCTCATGCCGGCAGCGATCGACGACCTGGTGCGGATCGTCGACGAGGAAGGACGCCTGGACGAACTGGTGGCCCCGGACCGGATCGAAGAGGTCCGTCGGATCGTTGCGGCCCGATCGGCCAGTCGTGGCGGCATCGCCGAGATCGACCTCAAGACGCTGGAAGGCAAGGAATGAGCTGGCGAATCGGGGTGCTCGGTGCCGGGGCCATCGGTAGCAGTGTCGGGGCCGATCTCACCGAGGCGGGGGAGGATGTCGTCCTCATCGATCAATGGCCGGCCCACGTCGAGGCGATGCGCACCGGCGGGCTGAGAGTGGTGATGCCTGACCGAGAGGTGAACCAGAAGGTCCGGGCGCTCCATCTTGGCGAGCTGGCCACCGAACGACCTGCCTTCGATGTGGTGCTTCTCGCGGCCAAGTCGTACGACACCCTCTGGATGTGTCATCTGATCGAGCCCCACCTGGCCGACGACGGGGTGTTCGTCGGTCTGCAGAACGGGATGAACGAGGAGCTGATCACCCCGATCGTGGGCAGCGAGCGGACTGTCGCCTGTGTCGTCGAGCTCTCCGCCGAGATATGGGAACCGGGGCTGGTGCAACGCGACACCACCCGGGAGGGAACCTGGTTCGCGGTGGGCGAGCTCGATGGAGCGGTCACCGATCGGGTCGGAGAAGTGGCCGGCCTGCTTCGGCATTCGGCCCGTGTGGACGTGACCGACAACATCTATGGCGCCAAGTGGTCCAAGCTCGTCGTCAACTCGATGACGATGGGCCCTTACACGCTTCTCGGGCTGAAGAACTGGGAAGCATCCGCATTACCCGGGATGACCGAGATCTCGGTGCGGCTCGGACGGGAGTCGGTCGCCGTGGGAGAGGGGCTCGGATACAGGCTGGAGCCGATCTTCGGGATGAGCGCGGAGCAGTTCAGCGGTGAGGGTGACGAGATGCTGATCAATGCGATCCGGATCCTCCACGGTCACATCGGGAAGGACGCGACCACAGCGACCGTCCAGGATCAGAAGAAGGGCCGTCGCACCGAGCTGGAGCACATCACGGGGACGGTGGTCCGGAAGGGCCGGGAGGTAGGGGTGCCCACCCCGGCCAACGATGCGGTGCTGCAGCTGGCGGGTGAGATCGATCGAGGCGAGCGGAAGATGGACGCTTCCAACCTGGATGCTTTGACGACGCTCCTCGACTGAGGGTCAGGGTCTCTCGACCGCCACGGCCTCACCGGTGCGGGAGGCCTCCTCGATGGCCAGGGTGGCGGCCAACGTCACCAGCGCCTCCTTGCCGGTAGAGAGATGACACGGTGTGCCGGCGGTGAGATAGTCGAGCCAGGTCCGTGTCTCCTCGGCGACGCGCCCGAACATCCGCCCGTCCGCCCACTCTCCTGCCGACTGGCTGCCGAGGAAGTAGAGGTTGACCTCTTGCTCGCCCGCGTAGGCGTTCTGGTGACCCTGCTCGGTGTAGAGGATCTGCTCGCGATGGTCGTCGTCGATGAGCAACGCCCCCTCGGAGCCGAACACCTCGAAGCGGATGCTCTGGCCGGTGGTGGGGAATCCCATGGGGAGCATGTAACAGACGTCGAATCCGAACACCGACCCGTCCGAGTAGGTGAGGGTGGCCGAGGTGACATCGTCGACGTCGAACCCGTTCTCCCGGAAGACGATCCCGTGCCCACGGGCCACCGCCTCCACCGGTACCACGTCCTCACCGACATACCAGCCGACCAGATCCACGAGGTAGGTCAGGACGTCCATGACCGGAGTGGCGTGGGCGCTGCGGCGCAGGATGGCCAGACCCTGGGCCCGGGTGGAGTACACCCGCGCCCACCCGCCGACCACCTGGCCGATCGCTCCCCGGTGCACGTGATCCCGCCCCACGAAGTACTTCTGGAGGAAGCGGGCGGAATAGGCGACCCGGAGGTCGACACCTGCGGCGGCCGCCTCCGCCACCATCTTCGAGCCACCCGCGATCTCCAGTGCCAGTGGCTTTTCGACCATTACCGGCCGCCCCGATGCGCAGGCGGCCACCACTGCGTCGACGTGGGTGTCCTCCGGCAGTGACACGATCACGGCGTCGACCCGGGGATCATCGATCAGCGCGGCGAGATCGTCGCCGTAAGCGTCGGCCTCGGTGGTCTTGGCCAGACGCTCCGCCGCCTCGAGCGATATGTCCATGACCCGGAGGTACTCCACCCCGGGATGGGCTGCCGCCAGCCGGGCCCGGTGGGTCCCCATCCGCCCCGAACCGACCACTCCGAGCCCGATGCTGCGATGACTGCTCATCAATGATTTCTCCTATTTCGCAGACCCGGAAACGAGACCGGCCACCATGTACCGCTCGATCCGGTTGTACATGATCAGGAAGGGCAGCACGGTGAGGAGGGCGAAGGCGGCCTCGGCGGGGAAGTTGGCGATGCCCTGCCCGGTCTGCAGCATGAACAACTCGAAGGGGAGGGTTCGGTTGCCGGGAGTCGAAGTCAGGACCAGGGCGAGGGTGAACTCGTTCCAGGCCTCCCGAAACGCCAGGGCGGCGATGGTGATGGTGGCCGGGGCGGTCAGGGGAAGCACCACACCTCGGAGACGTTGCCAGAGCGTTGCCCCGTCGACACTGGCCGCCTCCTCGATGTCACGTGGGATCTGCTGGATGAAGCCGACCAGGAGCCACACCGCCAACGGAAGAAGGGTCCCGGTGTAGACGAAGATCAGGGTGGTGAGCCTGTCGAGCTGCCCGGTCTCCGCCGCCAGACGGTAGAGAGGAATCATGGTGCCCAGGCTGGGTACGAGCCGGGGGAGCAGCACCAGGAGGAGGAGGAGGTGCCTGCCCCGGAACCTGAAGCGAGCGAATGCGTAGGCGGCGGGGACGGCCAGCAAGATGGTGAGGAGGGCGGTGCCGAATCCGACGATGACGCTGTTCCAGAAGGCGGCCCGGAAGTTGGGATCGGCCAGGACCTGCTGATAGGCCTGGATGGTCGGGTTCTCCGGGATGAGGTTGTAGTTGGCGAAGGTCTCACCCTTGGTCTTGAAGGAGACCGAGATGGTGACCAGGAAGGGAATCGCCGTCCACAGCACCAACCCGATCAAGGGGAGCGATATGACTAGCCGGCGTACCCATCGGCCCCGACGTGACACGCCGGCGGTGTTGGAGCCCCTCACGGTAGGCCCGGCCTCCTCGCGTGCCGCCGTGCCCACCATCAGAGTGCGACCTCGTAACGCCTGGACACTCGTACGTAGGAGAGCGTGAGCAGGGCGTTGAGCACCAGGATGAAGGTGGCGATGGCCAGGGCCCGGTTGAACTCGAGTGACCTGAAGGCAGTCAGGTACATGTCCATGGCGAGGGTTGTAGTGGCATTGAGCGGTCCGCCCCCGGTCAACGCCAGCACCACTCCCAAACCGGTGAGCGTCGAGTAGCTGAGCCAGACGGTGCTGATCACGATCTGGGGCGTGAGCAGAGGCATGGTGACGTATCTCGCCCGAGTCCAGCCGGTGGCTCCATCGACCAGCGCCGCATCGAGGTACGACCTGTCGATCGTCATCAACCCGCCGAGGAGGAGGAGAATCGTCAACGGGAGATCGGTCCACACCTGGGCGAAGATGACCACCAACATTGCCGTCACCGGCTGGGACAACCACGACGGTCCGTCGATCCCGATCTGGCCGAGCAAGCCGTTCACCAGCCCGAACTGGGAATTGAAAAGGATCCGGAACATCAAGGCGGCAGCCACGTTCGAGATCAGGTACGGAGCGAGGGAGATCGACCTCAGGAATCGGGCCCGTCCGATCACCTGGAACAGGGCGAAGGCGAAGAGCAGCCCGAGGGTGGTCCCGACGATCAGACAGCCTCCGACGAAGATGAACGTGCGAATCAGCGAGCTCCAGAACATCTCGTCCTGGAACATCTCGGCGTAGTTCTGCAGACCGACCCACTCCTCGGGAGCTCCGAGGATCTCGGGTCGGAACAGGCTCTCCCAGACGCCGTAGAGCACCGGGAAGGCCAGCACCGCGGCAACGACGATGATCGTGGGCGCCGAGAACAGATATGGGGTCGACCGGCCCTGGCCGATCATGGCCGTGTTGCCGGGGTCGGTCGGACGTGGCTCTCGCTTTCGGCGGGCCCGCTCGGCGAGCGCCGTCATGTGTCCACTCTCATTCCTCCGGCCGGCGGCCGACGCGCCCGCCCCGGCTGGGCGGGACGGGCACGCAGGTCATCGGGCTTACAGCTCGTCGAGTTGCGGTTGATACTCGTCGGCCAGATCTTGAGCGGTCTTGTCAGTGCCGACCACGATCTCGCCGAACATCTGCTCGAGCACGGCTTCGACGTCGCCACCGTTGAGCGCGGCCGGGACCGAAGCGCTTCCGGCGTAGGCCTCCCGGAGTTGATCGGTGAAGAACGGCCAGATCTCATCCAACCGGGGGTCGGCGAGATGCCTGGAGTTCCGCATGGGCACTGACCCATTGGCCGCCGCATCGACCAGCGTCTCGTTGACATAACGCATGGCGAGGCCAGCCTCGTACGGATGCTCGGTGCCGCTGGTGAGGAACCAGGTCCGGGCGTTCGAGATCTGGTTGCCGTCTATCTGGGCACCGGTCTGTGAAGCCGGGACTGGAATAACGCCCCACACGGTCTCATAATCGAACCCGGGCTCCTCACCAAGGTCGCCGGCCACCGTGAAGCCGTCGAGGATCATCGCCGCGTCCTGAGCCAGGAAGACGCCTCGAGCCTGGTCCTCGTCCCAGCTGATCGCGTCCGTGGGCATGAGACCCTCTTCGGCGGCGGTCAGGAACCACTCCAAGGTGTAGATGCCGCCTGGCGACTGAAGGTCGGGGGTCGCACCCTCGAAGGGGGCACCCGCGGCGCTGAGGAAGGTCTTGAAAAGGGTGACACCCGTGGTCGGCAATGCCTGCACGGTGAGCGGGATCCCGTCCGGTCGGGCTGTCTTCGCTGCCCGCAATGCCTCGAGGACGCCGTCGAGAGAGTCGATGGTCGACGGGTCGACGCCGGCTTCTTCCATCCAGGGGACGTTGTAATAGAAGATGTCGAAGTTGGCGGTCAGGGACGAGCCCAGGGTCTGCCCTTCGAGCAGGTTCTCCTCCCAGGCGATGGGCAGGATGTTGGCGAACTCGTCGGGGTCCTCCTCTTCCCACGTCGCCATTTCCTCGTCGAATGGCATGACCAGCCCGGCCGCGTTGTAGGCCTCGATCAGGAATGTGTCGTCCTGGACGAGATCGGGCATCGCCTGATCGGCGTCCTGCATGCGCTGCAGCTGCTGGAGGATGTCATCGTTCGCCTGGACGTCCAGGGTCACATGGATCTCTCCTTCATGACGCTCGTTGAATGCGTCGTAATTGTCGGGCGGGGCATACCAATCACGAGAGGCCCAGACCAGAAGCTCGACCGGCTCCCCTTCGGCACCAGTGCCGCCCGTGGTGGTGTCGGTGGCCTCGCCCCCATCACAGGCGGCGAGAACCATCACCACCGCCAGGAACAGCGACCCGAACCGGACAGCTCCTCTTGCTTGCATCTTCATCCCTGCTCCTCCTCCGTGGTACCTGAATGCGTTGCTGGCGGGTTATTGGAACCCATCCTGCAATATACGTGATGTATGAAATATGTGTCGGCTGGTTCAGAGAACGGTCTGGCGGCCGGCCCCTTTCTAACCTCTGATCGTGACCGCTCAACCGCCAGAGCTACGGGTCGACGCCACCCTGCGGGTCATCATCGTCGGATTTCGGGTGGTCGCCGCGGTGTGGATCACCGTGCTCGGGATCATCGCTGTGGTCGGCAACGACGCCTCGACCGCGGTCGTCGCCGGGGCGATTGCCCTGGCCTGGGTCTGGACCGGGCTGACCGTGATGGTGGCCCGGCGGGGCAAGCTCGACCACCTGGCCTGGCTCATCGCCGATCTGTTGGTCGCCGTGCTAATCGTCGTCGCCGACGCCCTCGATGGGCAGGGTTTCTTCGTCGGTGGCTTTCCCACCACCTCGGTGTTGCTGTGGGGCTACGCCTACGGCATCCCCGGTGGGCTCGGCTCGGCGGCATTGCTCGCCGGCGTGCTTGCCGCCACCGGCGATTACGACCTCACCGCCGCCATCTCCAACTTCGTGCTGTATCTGGCGGTCGGCGGGGTGGCCGCCTGGGCCTTCCAGGTGTTGCGGGGCAGCGAGCGACGCCGGGTCGAGGCCGAAACCGCCCTGGCCGAGGAGCGGGCCGCCCGGATACGGATCGAAGAACGGGCGGAGATGGCCGCCCATCTCCACGACTCCGTGCTGCAGACCCTGACTCTGATCCAGAAGGCACCCGACGTCGCCGAGATGCACAATCTGGCCCGGGGTCAGGAGCGAGAGCTTCGCTCCTGGCTGTTTGGAGGCAGCGATCCCGACGCCACTCTGAGCGGCGCCCTCGAGCAAGTCTGTTCCGAGGCCGAAGCCAGATTCGGGTTGAAGGTCGAACTGGTCACCGCCGGAGACCGGCGTCTCGACGACCGGCTCAGGGCCCTGGTCGGGGCGACCGGGGAGGCGGTCAGCAATGCCGCCAAGCATGCAGGGGTAGAGGAGGTGGCGGTGTTTGCCGACGCAGGGGGCAATCCGATCGTGGTCTTCGTCAGAGATCGGGGCGCCGGCTTCGACCCGGACCTGGTCGCCGCCGATCGAAAAGGGCTGGCCGAATCCGTGATGGGACGAATGCAGCGGAACGGCGGCCACGCCGAAGTGATCAGCGCTCCGGGTTCGGGGACCGAGGTGCGGCTTAGCATGCCGGTGTCATGAGCGACCCGATCCGGGTGTTCCTGGTCGACGACCACGACCTGTTCCGGGCTGGGGTGCGGGCCGAGATCGGCACCCACGTCGATCTGGTCGGTGAGGCCGACGAGGTGGCGGCGGCCATCGAGATGATCACCGAGCGTGTCCCCGAGGTCGTTCTCCTCGACGTCCATCTTCCCGGCGGTGGTGGCCGGGCAGTGATCGAGGCAGTCATGAAGACCAATCCCGAGGTGAAGTTCCTCGCCATCTCTGTCTCCGACGCACCCGAGGACGTGGTCGACGTTGTCCATGCTGGAGCGCGGGGATACGTCACCAAGTCGATCCGCGGGCCTGAGCTGGTGGCAGCCATCGAGAAGGTCGCCTCCGGAGATGCCGTGTTCTCGCCGAAGCTGGCCGGGTTCGTCCTCGACGCCTTCACCGCCCTCACCCCTGCCGACGTCGACGACGAGCTGGCGTCGCTCAGCGCCCGGGAGCGGGAGGTGCTCCAGCACATCGCCCGGGGTTACACCTACCGGGAGACCGGGGAGGCTCTGTTCATCTCGGTGAAGACGGTGGAGACCCACGTCGGATCGGTCCTGCGCAAGCTGCAGCTGACCAACCGCAACGAGCTGACCCGCTGGGCGGCCGACCGTCAGCTGATCTGAGCGGCGAGCGGAATCAACCTTCCTCTTGGCCTCGGTCCGACGACGATCCGCGGAACGCGTCTCGACGGTTTCGGGATCCCGATCCCGCTCGAGGTAGGTGATCAACGCTAGGTCCGGCTGAGGGGGTCGGGGCGCAGGCTGTTTCGACTCCTTCTGAGGCTTCTCTGTCATAGTTCACCCGCCTGTGATGATGATGTTCAGCGCGATCAGGATGGTCGACACAGTCAGACTGGTCAGTGCCAGCTTGAGTCTAAGGGCCTTCACCTTCAACACCGCCCGGCCTTCCTTGAGCATGGTCCGGAGAGTGTCGACGACTGTGATCTGAGTGAAGGCCAGCTCGCTCATGGCATAGTCGCCCAATCGGGCGGGGTCGAAGACTGGGATGTCTCTGGGCCAGAAAGCGCCAAGAGAGAGGACGGCCGCGACTGCACCCGACAGGGAAGCTGCGATGCCATCGAGTCCGTCGAATTCACGGCTTAGTGCGATCAGAACTCCTGCGAATCCCAGGACCAGGCCGGACTTCGTGTCGAGACTGTCGAAATGGGCGAGCTGCGCTTGGCGCTCAGCCTGATTCAGCTCGAGCAAGAGATCCAGCGACGTGCGCTCGGCCATGGTCGCGAAGGTAGGTGCGAGCGGTGACAGATTCAGCCGCTTGTCGCAGCAGACGGGCGTGGATGTACTCGTGGATCACGGCATGGGCGAACAGGTCACGGGGCACGTCCCGGTTGGTGCGGACGATGGGGATGTACCCGGCCGGCTTCCAGGTGAGGAACACCGGGTCGTCGGTCAGCTCGGCGAGGATGGCGAGCACCGACTCGTCCAGTTGGAGGGAGTGGACCGCCCTCCGGTACTCGTCCGAGGTGGTGAGCAGACAGAAGGCGATGTTCATCATGCACATCCCGGTCTCCAGGTCGAGGCGAGCCAACCGTCGGGTTCGGGACACCTCGATAGGCCCCACCTCCAGCATCGAGTAGTCGAGCCACTCCGGTCGAGGTAGGGGCCGACCGCCGAGATCGGAGAGCACCTGGTACAGGTTGAGGTCGTGGACGATCACGGCGTTGTCGTCCAGGTCGTCGAGGTCCTCGGGGCGAAGCGTCGGCTGGTCCTGACCGGTGTTGGCGGCGATGAAGGCGAGCACGTTGGTCTCGATGACGAAATGACGGAGCAGTAGCTCCCCACCCTCCTCGGAGACGAAATGGGAGAGGAACCAGATCCCGAGCCGGTCGAGCAAGTCGTGGTTGGAGAACTGGAAGGGGAGCACCCGTTTCACGATGGTGATCACCGCCACCGCCAGTCTGCTCATCAGCCGGGCCGGCGGGCGGACGAAGCGGTAGGAGAACCGGGCCTGGTCGGTCTCGAGGAGACGGAGGGCGTGCCGGTCGAAGTGGAAGGTGGGATCTCCCCGCAGGGCGTCGAAGATCCCGGGCCCCTTCGTCTCCATGATCCGTACCGTCGCCACGTCAGCCACCGTCGATCTCTTCCAGCTGGAGGGCGTAGAGACGGGCCACGACCCGGGCGGTGTGCACGATCGTCTCGGCGATCTCGGGCGTGATCAGATCGGAGCGGAGGATGGCGAACATCTTCTCCGTGTGCTCGGTGTCGGCCCCGCCGTGATAGGTGAGAAAGCGAACCTGGTCGGGCCCTAGGTCGAGCTGGTCCCGGAGCAACTCCATCCACCGGGTCGCCTTGTTCGCCCCTAGCCCTTCGATGATGTACATCGCCCCGAGCAGGTCGAAGGGGTTCTCCCGGCTCGCCTGGTTGAACATATATGCGGACAGGGCCTCCGAGCCCGGGTTCTTCCGCCGGTTCTGGATCTCGGCCAATCGGCCACCGACCGCCACGTAGTCCTCCTCCAGCATCCGGAAGTCGAGCTGCTCCTCCGAGGCGTGCTCGATGAACTCGGCGCGGAGGTCGGCATGCTCAGCCGTGAGATTGGAGGCGGCCCGGGTGATCCAGCGTGCCCCCTCGCTCACCTGCTGGCGCAGGTTGAGCAACAGGTTCCGGTAATCGTCGATGGTGGCGGTGTGTGTCTCGATGCGACCGACGATGGGGACCCGGGACAGCTGTATCTCGAACCCGGCCCAGACCAGAGCCAGCTCCTCGAGCAACCATGTGTTGGTGTCGGTCTTGGTGATTGTCGTGGTCATTTCTCTTCCCTTCCGTCGACGCAGGTGAGATGGACAAAGGACACGCTGAACCGTCCCGACTCAGGGACCATGAGCAGGATCCGGTCTCCGGGTCGGAATCGCCCGGTGGACCAGGCCTCCTCCAGCATGATGTAGATCGAGGCCGCTCCCGTGTTCCCCCTGGTGCGGAGGTTGGTGAACCACCGCTCCTCCGGGATCATCAGCCCCGCCTCGGACATGAGCCGAACGATGTCGGAGCGGAAGTACTCCGACGAGTAATGGACGAGGAGGTGGTCGATCTCGGCGGGCTCGATCCGACCCTCCCGGACCAGCCCCACGTACTCCTCGACACCGAGGGCGACGATGTTGTTGAGGATCCCGATGTCCTGACGAAGGTTGAGCATCCCGTCGGCGTGGGCCTGCGCCGGGGTTGGCCGGTCCTGCCAGGTGGAGCCGGCCTCGACCCGGTCGGGGGCGGAGACACCGGCGTACATGCACACCGGAAAGCGATGGGCGTGGGAGACGAGATGGGACCAGTCGATGCGAAGCGAGATCCCGTCCGGCCGGGGCTGGGGCTCGACCACCGTCGCTCCGGCCCCGTCGGAGAGCATGTAGCGGAGGAACTCGGCGTCGAACCCGGGGTTGGTGGCGAAACGGTCGGCCCGCAGGGTGCGGCTGACCAGCTCCGACCCCACCGACACCCCGACCCGATGCCGGCCGAGCCGAATGGCGTCGGTGACCGCGCCGAGGGCGGCCATCCCCGAGCAACAGACTCCACCGGCGCTGAGGATCTCCATCGGGGCTCCGCCGAGCCGGCCGTGCACCATCGAAGCGAACCCCGGAACGGGCAGATCGGCTTGGGTGGTCCCGGTGGCCAGCATGCCCATGTCCTTGGGCGTCATGCCCCGGCCTTGCAGGGCGGCCCTGACGGCTTCGGCCGCCATCTCCTCGTTGAGGATGGTCGTCCTCCCGGAGCGGTCGATGGCGTAGTGACGCTTCTCGATGCCGTTGGCCTCGAGCATCCGCCGCCGCAGCCGGTCGGAGCTGGTGGAGAATGACTCCGAGATAGGTCTCGATCTCGTCGTTCCCGATCGGCTCGCCGGGGAGGAAGGCCCCGACACCGGTGATGTAGGCGCTCTCGGTCATGAGGTGGCTCCCTTCTGGAATCGGGCTCCGCCCACCCCGCCGATGACGACGGCGAGGAAAGGTAGGGCCAGGGCGAGACCGTTGAGACCGTCGGCGTCGGCCAATCCGACGGCGGCGACGAGGCCGAGCCCGGCGGAGAACAGCCCCACGGCCGCCACCGGTCTCCAGGCCGGAGGGGCCGGCCGACGGTCCTCCCCTGGACGCTCGAAGCGGCCGAATCCTGCGATGAAAGGCCAGGTGATGACTGCCAGAAAGGCCAGCCAGATGGGCCGGGTCAGCCACCAGATCGGAGTGTCGACCTCGATTCCCAGACCGATGCCATCGGCGAGCATCACGCCACCGATCGCGAGGACCATCGCCGTCATGTGCCACAGATAGAGGGTCATGATCCGGCCGCTCACCATCACGACGCCGGTCCAGACCCGCACCCGGGTCAGCCAGCGGCGGGCCGGGCCTTCCAGGGCCAGGATCAGACCGGCCTGGAAGAGGGCGAGGGCGATCAGAGTCACCTTGGGGGGCTGGCTGTTGGTCACGGCTTCGGTGTCGAGCCCGACCATGGCCACCGGGTAGGGGCCGAAGGCCACCAGGGCCACAGTCGTGGAGAAGCCGACGGCCGCCAGCATGAGCCGCTGGGTGACGCCACCGAGCCGGGAATCAGCCCAGGCGTAACCGATGCCATGCACCGTGCCCCAGACGAACAGGTAGTTCAAGTAGCCGGCCGCGTCGATTCCGAAGCCGAGTGAGAGCAGATCCATCAGCCCGGCCAGGGCCGCGGTCGTGATCAGGGAGATGTAGCCGAAGCGATCCCAGAGGCGGAGGGTCACTGGTGTCAGCGCCACCACCACCAGATAGGTGGCGAGGAACCAGAGAGGAACCAACGCCGCCTGGGAGCCGATCCTGATCAGGTCCGGATCGAGGCCGAAGCGGAGAAGTGCAAGGGCTCCGACCGTCCACACCGCGAGGAGAGGGAGCACCGGGAGGACGAGACGTCGGAGCCTGGCCCGAAGCCAAGCCGCATACGGCTCGTCGCGAAGCCGCGCCGACCGCCAGCTGGCCGCATTGGCGTACCCCCCGACCAGGAAGAAGAGCGGCATGACCTGGAGGACCCAGGTCAGATAGTGGGTCCATTCGGTGGTCGAGAGCAGATGATTGAAGGCGACGCCATCACCGACCACCTGGGGTGCGGCCATGAGCCAGTGGCCCAGCACCACGACCAGGATTGAGGCGGCCCGGAGGAAGTCGACGTAGCGGTTGCGGTCGGACGGCGTGCTCTCCGCCAGCCGTCGTGCGTGTTGGTATGTGGTCATGACCGAGATACTCGGTCGTGGTGTCGTCCGGCAACATCGGGGGACACCCTGATCGCGGGCTCAGGGAACCCTGATCGGTGACTTGACGTAAGTTACGTTAGCAGTTATCGTAACTTACGTTATGAGCCGGGTCTTTCGACGTGGAGAGCTGAAGCAGGCGGTGCTCGTCGTGCTGGCAGATCTGGGCGACGCTCACGGTTACGCCATCATGGGAGACCTGGAGAGTCGGGTCGGCGGTGGTTGGAAACCAAGCCCGGGCGCCATTTACCCCGCCCTCCTCGCCCTGGTCGAGACCGGACATCTGCGTATGTTCGATCAGGACGGGCAGCGGATGTACTCCCTCACCGAGACCGGTAGACGCGCCGTCGAGGACTCTGACTGGCGACGCCATTGGCCCTCGCTGAGCGCACGGGCCGAGGCGGCCGAGGACAGGGTCGCCGTCGGGTCGATGCTCGAAGACTTCGCCTCCAATTCACCATTTCGGAGACGTCTCGCCGGTCCCTCCCAACAGGAGGAGATCGCCGAGATCCTCGCCCGAGCCCAAGCCCAAATCGAAGAGACGATGGACAAAGGAGATGACAATGGATGAGTTCGCCGAGATGGCGGCCAGAGAGCGCGAAGCGACCCGGATCGCCCGACGCCAGTGGTTCTGGCTGCACTTCGCGGTATTCATGACCATCCAGGTGTTCCTGGTGCTGATCTGGTGGCTGAGCGACGTCACCTACCCGTGGTTCATCTTCCCGCTCTTCGGCTGGGGGGTATTGATCGCGGCCCACGCCGTGTACGCCTTCGTCGTGAAGACGCCGGAGGAGATCATGATCGAACGGGATCAACACAGGTCGGACGGACGGCAGTGACCTGGCTGCTCGACGCCTATTCCGACAGTCGCACCTACGGGTCCCTCGTCTATTCGCTGCTCGGTCTCCCGATCGGGATCTTCGGCTTCATCGTCGTCGTCACCGGGTTCGCAATGGGCCTCGGGTTCCTGATCACCCTCATCGGCATACCGATCCTGGTTGCGACCCTGCTTTTCGTGCAGGCGATGGCCGCCATGGAACGACGGCTGGCCTGGTCTCTGCTCGGCGCCTCGATGCCACGGCGCCGGCCCAGACCGACGTCTGACGGGTTCTTCTGGAGACGTCTGCGCGACCTGGTGACCGGGAGGCAGATCTGGCGGGAGGTCGGCTTCGTGTTGCTGCGCCTGCCTCTCGGGATAGTGGGGTTCACCATCGCCGCCGTCATTCTCGGCCTCATGTTCGGCGGGTTCGCCATGCCGATCAACGTCGCCCTTGGGGTGGAGAGCCAAATCGGTTCGTGGACGATCGACACCGTCCCGGAGTCGCTCTTCTACCTGCCGATCAGCATCCTGTTCCTTCTCGTCGGGCCGAGGATCCTGCTCGGCTGGGGGCAAGTCTCCTCCCGGATCGCCTCGTCCTTCCTCGGTGTGGTGGAGCCTGCGGAGATGAAAAGGGCGGTCGCCGAGACACTCGCCCGCGCCGGGCAGGCCGACGCTTTCGCCGTCCTCGACGAACTGCAGCTGCGTCTGGGCCGAGGCCGGTTTCTGACCCCGACCAAGGTCGAGGCCACCCTTCTCGCCATGGAGTCGAGTGGAGTCGTGCGAATGAACCGAAGCGGGTCGACAATCATCTATTCACTGAACGATGGCGAACTTTCGGAGCGGAGATGACCGGCTGGGCTGATCATGTTCGGTAGTCAGCCGGGATCAGGTCGGCGTGGAGCCAGGCGAACCAGATCTCGTCGGCGATCTGCTCCCAATCGAGAGCCAGACCCCCTCGTGTGAACCATTCCCCGAGCCGTTGAACGTCACGGCGCAGCAGTTCCTCGGCGTGGCGGTTCAGCTTTGGATCCACCGCCTGCGGGAAGTCGATCACCGTGGGCTTGCCTTCCCAGACCAAGACGTTGTACGCAGAGAGATCGGCATGAACGACGTCGTTCAAGAGCATCTGACCCAATGCGGCACGGAGTTGTCCCCACAATGCCTCCAGCTCTTCGGCATTCGGACGCAGATCCCTGAGTTGCGGAGCGGCCCTCTCTGCATCGCCGACATAGGTCATCAGAATCGCATCGTCGTGCAAGGCGATGGGTAGGGGGGTCAGTCGTGCCCGGCTCAGCTTCTGCAGACTCTCCCATTCCCGATACACCCACGTCCCGGCCTGGACGGCTCGACCGAACTTCGACTTGGCTTCCAGGGCTCGACGTGCCCGGTCATCCCCTATCCATTCGCTGTCCCGGTAGATGGACTCGTCGCGAAAGTCGCGGCGGTCGAGAGGGCGGTAGATCTTCAGGGCGGCGAGGTCGTGACCCGTCTTGTCCTTGTCGGCGAGACAGAGGTGAACACTCGCCTCTTTTCCTTGCTTGAGGGGACGGAGGATCTTGTGGATGAGCCCTTCGTCGAGGAAGAACTCGGTTGAATCGGGCATGTCTTACTCCTGAATGAGGGTCACGTCGTCCCGGGCCCCCGGGCACGACGACGATTCAGGAGTGGGCAGATGCTGCGGAGGGCTGGGATTCGGATGTGCCGAAAAAGATGGTCATGGTTCAGCCCTCCTTCCGTGGGACGTCGCCCGACGGGAGGCTAACTGTCCTCGGTTGGCGGCGTCAGTGATTTAGGAACACCAAGCGGCCAACCCTGATCATCATCCTTCGGGGATGATGATCCAGAGGACGACGTAGATCAGGATCTGAGGCCCGGGCAGGATCAACGAGAGCACGAACAGGAGCCTCATGATCCCGCGGTCCATCCCGAACCGGTCTGCCAGCCCAGCGGCGACCCCGGCGATCATCCGGCCCTCTCTGGGCCGCACCAGCTGTTGCCTCTGAGGAGCGGTCATCGGTTCCACCCTAGGTCGAGATACCACGCGGGTGACAGGCAGGGCTCGTCGAACGAATCGAGCGGTACTCCTGCATCGTCCTGGGCATAAGGTAAGAGGGGATGGGATTTCGTCTGGCACTTGTTCAGCCGGTCGCTCATCGTCCGCCGGACGACGAGCGGAATGTGATGGACGCCCTGCGGCAGGTCTCCTACGCCGCCTCGAAGGGTGCTGAGGTCGTTGCGTTTCCCGAGACCTATCCCGGCCCGTGGCGCACCCCGATGACCTTCGATCCCACCGAGGCGATGGCTGCCTCTGCGAAAGAGCACGGTGTCACGATCCAGTTCGGGACGTTGGAAGCAATACCGGGTGAGCCCCATGCGGCTTACAACGTTCTCAAGTTGGTCGGGCCCGACGGCAGCATCAGCGGTGTCTACCGCCGTACCCACCCGCCCGGGCCGTGGATCTACGCCGGCGGGGTCTGGGATTTCGACTATCGGGTCGGCGACGAGTACCCCGTGTTCGAGAGCGAGCACGGGACCGTCGGGCTGGCGATGTGCAGCGAAGCGTTCATGCCCGAAGTCGCCCGTGCTCTGGCGTTGCGGGGGGCCGAGATCATCTTCATGCCCGCCGGGATCGACAAGAAGAAGCTGTGGGCCGCCTGGCGGAACCTGATCTGGGCCCGTGCAACAGAGAACCTCGCCGTGGTGATCACGACACAGAACCTCTTCGACGAGTCTGAACGAGGCTTGGCCATGGTGGCGCAACCCGAAGAGATCGTGTTCGAGGATGAAGGTCCCGGCACCTTCGTGATCGACGTCGACCTGACGAGGATCCGCGAGATGCGTGAGCAGGAGGACGGTCCGAAGTTCATCGGAGGAATACGGTGCCAAGCCAGGTGTGCTCACCCAATGGCAACGACCCGAGATGCGGGACAAGGTCTATCCCTCGGTGACCCGCAGCTGAACCTGCAGCACGCTAAACGTCGCGCCGGGTGGAGAGAGCCTTCTCTGTGCAGGGCGAACACCTTGACCGGTCGTTGGACCCCTTTCATCACCAGGTCCTCGACCGCGACCCCATCGACACGGTCCTGGACTGCTGCCATGGTGCGCTCAGCGACCAGGATCTGGCCCGGCTCGGCAGCCGTGGCCAGCCTGGCGGCCACGTTCACGTGATTGCCCACCACCGTGTAGTCGGTCCTCGTCGACGATCCGATGTTGCCCACCGTGACATAGCCGGTGCTTATGCCGACGCCGACGGAGAGCTCCTCCTCAGAGCGCATCCACGTCCCACGCAGCTCCTCGACCTTGGCCAACATCTCGAATGCTGTCGCCACGGCCCGTTCGGCGTGATCCTCGAACGGAATCGGATCACCGAAGAAGGCCAGCACACCATCGCCCAGATACTTGTCCAGCGTGCCGCCGTTGGAGAAAACGATGTCGGTCATGGCGCTGAAGTACTCGTTCAGGGCATCGACGAGCTCCTCGGGCTCCATTCGCTCGGCGATCTGGGTGAAACCCCGGATGTCCGAGTAGAGGATCGTCAGATTGCGTCGGACCGAGGCGAAGGCCACCGGCTCGTCCCCGGCGAGTATCGCGTCCGCCACCTGCGGGGAGACGTATCGCCTCAGCTGCTCGGTCCGCTGGAGCTGAGTGACCTGTTCTTCGATGGTCTGCTCCAGATTGGCATTGAGCTCGCTCAATCCCTCGTACAAGGTTGAGAGCTGCCTGCTCGTCCGGTTCAGATTGACCGTCAGCCTCCCGAACTCGTCACGGTTGGGGACTTCTACTTCCTGGCCGAAGTCGCCGTCGGCGATCCTTCCTAGTGCCAGATCGATCTTTCGCACCGGGCGCACCAATGACCACGACAGGATGGCTCCCATTGCCAGGGCGGTAATCAGGCTGACCCCCGCGAACGCGGCAACAGTCACGGTGAGGAATCGCCGGTTCCCCCGAAAGTTCTCGAGCTCTGAGGCAATGTCTTCCTCCAGCGAGCCGATCATCAGGTTTAGATCGTCTTCCAGCTCGTGTGAGATCTCGTGCTCGGCCGATATGTGGACATCGCTGGCTCGGTCCATGTCGCCGGCCTCGTAGAACGCCAACACTTCGTCGCTGGCTTCGGCGTACCGGACGTCGCTGGCCGCTATTCGATCGACGATGACCGCCAGGTCTTCATCCGCCCCTTCCCTGATTGCCTCCATGTCGTTCCTGAAGTTCTCTTTGGCCGCCTCGATCTTGTCGTTCCACGAGTCGACCTGGGTGATCAGGGCCATCGCCCGGTAGTGGGACTGCGCTGTCACCGCATAGATGCCTTCCTGTGCGAGCTCCAATTGCTCTTGGAGCTCGATCACCTGGTCCATCTGCCGGTTCATCGCGTTGATCACGACGATGCTCAAGACCCCCATGGCAAGAAGCAGTAGCGCGCTAAGGAGGAAGCCGGCCAGGAGCTTGGTGTGGATCGTCGCCGGCGCACGCGCCACCATGTCGATGAGCGGACGCACCCAGCGGACGGGGAGTGGATCTGGATTTGGTTCCGGTGCGCCCTGATTGACCGCGTCTGTCATGTGCCTCCCACCTGACCGATGCCCGGCTTTTGAGCGATCAAAGCCTATTCACTCGATCTGATCGTCGTAGGGGGGTTTATCCCCATGCCAGCGGGGTGCGGGATCGGGAACAGCGCCACAAGCTAGAGCAGCCGATGCTCGTAATGAATCAGTGTGATGTCGGGGAACTCGGTCTCGCCGACTCTCACAAAGCCAAGCTTCTCGTAGAAATACTGATTGCGAGTGGCGTATACGGGTGTGTCCAATGTCCAGACGGTCGCCGGGAACGTTCGCTCGATGAATCCCATCGCCTGTGTGCCAAAGCCTTGGTTGTGGTGGGCGGGATCGATGGCGAGGACGCCTAGATGAAAGTGCCCTGAACCTTGATCGATGACAGTCATGGCCCCGATGATCTGGCCTTTCAATGAGACTTTGTAGCCCTCGCCGCGGGCAATTGAGGCCAGAGTCTCCTCCACCGAGTCGTAGCCGGGAGGGCCGCCGATCTCGACTCCTGGATAGAGGCGGGCATCATCGTGGAAAGCCGCGATCTGTATCGTGACGAGGTCCTCAGCATCGGCGGGAGTCGCTAGCTCGATGTCGATCTTCATCCGTGCCGCAATGTAGATCTAGGTCGTGGTGGACGCACCCGTCCTGTTTCCCAACGCGGGTTCGGTATTACTCCGCCTGGTCGACCGGATGTCGCCTCGAGGCCAACGGAGCACCATGAGGCGCTAGTCGGTTGTGGAGGCGACGACCCCGAGGCGGATCTTGGTTGACGGATCTTGTGCTATTAGTGGTGGCAGCCAGGCCCTTCCAAGTCGGAGGGACGGAGGCACGATGACGCCCCTTCAGGATTCCATCTTGTTGCAGGTCCTCATGGACCGGGATGCTGGCCCGATACACGATTGCGATCTCTTCGTTGTCCTCACCGATCGAACCCCATCGAACCCTGAGTGCCACTACCCAGGAGGCCAAGGACAAAGCCAGCATCAAGACGATCACCATCGCGAGAGCGTATGTCCAGACTGGAAAGTCACCCGGCAGTTCAGTGGCCTGGGGCGGCCCAAACACACCTCGGGAGACCAGTGCATCGAAACCGAGGTACAGCATCACGATCGAGGAGATGATCCCCAGCGCGATGGAGAACTGAAGGCCGACGGCCTTCCATCGTTGGGTGGAGCTTTCGCCACGAATGCTCTTCACGACCTCCCGCAAAGGCGCAAACAGCGCGGCCATGAGATAGAAGATGCTGGCAATTCCCATGCCGGGCACACCGGGTCCCATTGGATCAGTGCCCCTTCTCGTAGACATCGAACCTTCGGCGGAGCACAACCTCGGTGAACAGGGCCCGCACCATGTGGTACACGTTGAGCAACCGCAGCACGACGAATGACGGGAGACTGGCCAGGGCGTGAAAGAATTCGCGTCGCTTCCAAGCCGTCAACAGAACAGGCACGGCGATCACTGGCAGATCGATGACATACCCGATCAGTACCCATGGCCCAAAGATCACGGCCAGGACCGGAAGCACTGTCAGGTAGAAGAGAGACGCCATCATCCCGTCCCAGAGCGACACCCCGATGATGGAGCGCAACATCGGTCGCCGGAGCACACCACGACGATGCACCCGGGCGTTCTGGATGAAGCCATGAGACCACCGCTTGAGCTGAGTGCTCATCATTCGCATGGTGTCGGGCTCGATCGGCTCGCAAACAGCCCCTTCGACGAATCGCACCTTGCCACCGAGACGGTAGAGGGTCCACGTGAGATCCATGTCCTCGGCCAGGGTGCGGGTCGACCACCCACCTACTCGCGATAGCCATTCCGTCCGATACATCGAGAAGCATCCCGAGGAGATGAGCGGATGCCCGTAGATCTCCTGGATCTGCTTCCCATGGCCAAATGCGTACAGGTACTCGACGTACCGTCCCCGCTCCCAGATCGTTCGACGACTGCGAGGGACGACAAAGCTGCACGCCGCGGCCACATCGGGATCCTCGATCAGCGCCGACCGCAACTCGGCCACAGCAGTGGGGGATAGGACCGAATCGGCATCCAGCACCATCGTGAACGGGGTCTCCACGTAGGGGAGCGCGAAGGATTGAGCGCCTGCCTTGGAGCCGGTCCCGTTTGTGGGCCTGATCACGATCGCACCGGCTTGCTCGGCGAGGTCCCCGGTCCCGTCCGTGGAACCGTCGTCGACCACGATCACCACTTCCGGGGGCTCACTCTGTGATAGGACCGATTCCACCGTGTCCCGGATCGACGCCGCCTCGTTGAAGGCCGGGATGATGCAGGTGAGGGCGGGTTTCGGTCCCAACAAACTCCACGGCGACGGTCCGCTGGCGTCCAAAACGTCAATTGAGCGCGCGCGAGCGTCGCCGAATGAATCCACTTGGTTCCCTTCCCCACCTGCCGGTCTCGATGTGATCCGGCGCCAGCAGCCATTGTCCGGCACTCGACGCTGCTACTTGCCGGATCGGCCTAGTCCTAACGACTCATTCGGCTCCAGCCCAGACCGGAGTCGTCGGCCGGCGACCCATGTCTAGAACCTTTTCGAGGGAGGACTCACCCTCTCGGGTTGATCTCGCTGCGTTCCGCCCGAAGTATCGGCACAGGATCGGCGATGCCCTTCAGCTCGAATGCACCGATCTCGGTCAGCCGAAAACCGTTCCCCGACACGATCCGTGCCACCGGCTCTCCGACATACACCTCGGCGGGGCCCGCCTGCGAGGCGATCCGGGCCGCGAGATTGACGGTCCGCCCGAAATAGTCGCCCTCGTCATACAGCATCGCGCCGGCATACACCCCGATATGGGCGTCGGGGAGACCACGGATGGGTGCGCTGTCGACCATCTCCAGTGAAGCCATCACCGCATCGTCGGGATCGCGGAACTGGAGGAACACCCCGTCGCCCAGCAACTTGATCACGTTGCCCCGATGTCTGATCGCCACCTCGCTCGCCAGCTGGGCAAAGGTCATGGCGACCTCGGCCGCCACGTCGTCACCGGATTCCTCGGTCAGCTCTGTGAACCCGGTGAGATCGGCGAACACCGCGGTCTCCATCTGGCGTGGGGGGCGTCGCCGGACACCGGCGTGCTCGAGGGCGGTCTCCACGTGCCCGAACTGGTGCTCGGTGGCGAATGTCTCGGAATGACGGCGGAACAGCCAGCTCAACAGGTCCTCGCCCGAGCGCCCCACCCGGAGCCCGACCTCACGCAGGGCCGTCTCGTATGCGTCATTGTCGTTGAGTCCTCTCTGCCGGAACTGCTCCTCGACGGTGTGGTGGAAGTAATGGGGCAGGTACTGGGCGACTCGACGTGTGCTGTCCCCCCACACCCGCGCCATACGGATGACGTCCCTGTCATCCAGACCCGCGGCGAAGAGGATCCGGATCTCCCTCAGGGCTTCGAGGTCCTCCTGGCGTACCAGCTCGTCCGCCTCTGGCCGAGGCAGGCCGAAGGCCATGTAGATGCTGTCGAGGGTGGAAAACGGGATCCCGATCTCCTCGGCAACATCGGCGAAGGTGAGCTCCGACCGGGGGAACACCCGGCCCGCGCTCTCGAGGTAGCCGAGTGACAGTTCACCGGAGGCGAGCGCAGTGGCCACCGCCTCCTCTTCGATGCCCATCGCATCGAGCTGGCGGACCACCCGCACGTGCATGACGTCTCGACGCTCGAAGGTGCCGTCCTCGGATTGGAGGATGCCCAGGTCCAAGAGTCTCCTGATGTGAGCAGGGCTGCTGCCGGACCGGTCGGCGAGCTCGTCTTCGGAGAGGCGGTCGGTCATCCGACCACACTTTCAGTCGGCGTAGGCGAGCGGATCGGTCATGAAGACGTCGTGACAGACCTGGGAGCAGAAGTAATAGGTCTTTCCCTCATACTCCGCCGTCGCCGCGGCGTCATCCGTGTCGATCTTCATCCCGCATACGGGGTCCGTCACCATCGTCATCGACAACCTCCTGAGGCCAATCCTTCGTCATACCCGAGGGTCGAAGGGTAGAAACCGACGTCTGAGCCGGCACGTCCACCCATGCCTTTTCGCGCGCCGACATCGGTCCACAGGCCGACATCGGTGCGCGAAAACGAGAGGTCTACGCTCGGGATCGGTATGAGGGCAGTCGTCTACGACCGGTACGGGCTTCCCGATGTCCTGCGACTCGAGGAGGTTCCGACGCCCTCCCCAGGACCGGGTCAGGTGCTCGTCGAGGTGGTGGCGACATCGGTCAACCTTTCCGACTGGGAGTCTCTTGTTGGCGCTCCCTTCTATGCCCGGTTCGGCGGTCTGCGCAAACCGCGGCGCCGCACTCTCGGCTCTGACATAGCCGGCCGGATCCGGGCTGTCGGCTCCGGGGTAACCCGTTTCCGACCCGGGGACGAGGTCTACGGAGAGATCCCGATGGGCGGCTTTGCCGAATACGCGTTGGCGCCCGAATCGGGCCTCGCCCACAAGCCGGAGGCGCTCACCTTCGCCGAGGCCTCGACGATCCCACAGCCCGGGCCCATCGCCCTGCAGGGCACGGCCACCGTGAGACCCGGGCAACGGGTCGCGATCATCGGCGCCGGCGGTGGGTCGGGCTCCTTCGCCATCCAACTCGCCAAGCGGGCAGGGGCACACGTGACCGGTGTCGACAACGCTGAAAAGCTGGATCACATGCGATCCATCGGCGCTGACGATGTGTTCGACTATCGAGCACAGGACTTCACCAGGCTCGAACCATTCGACCTGATCCTGGACATGGTCGCCCACCGCTCGGTGTTCGCCTATCGGCGGGCTTTGGCCCCGGGCGGTCGATACCGATGTGTCGGCGGTTCGGTCCGGGCCCTACTCCGGGTGTTGACGGTTGGTGTGGTCATCGGCCTGCTCACCGGGCGCCGGCTAGGGGTGCTGGCAGTGAGGCCAGGCCCGACGCATTTCCAGCCCCTCGCCGACCTTTGTGTCTCCGGTGACGTCCGCATCCACATCGACCGAACCTTTGATTTGGACCAGGTGTCTCAGGCGCTGGCCCTGGTTGGTGAGGGTCATGCCCTGGGCAAGGTGGTCGTCGAGATCGTCTGAAGTCAGACGTCACTCCTCGGCGGCTGGCTCCGGAGGCACGATCCACTGGAGGACAGTTCGGTAGTCGGCGGCTGCCCCTTCGGTGATCAGGGGGTCGCGTTCCGGGAGGGATAGACCACGCTCGACTTGTTCACGGAAGCGGGCCATCTGGTCCACACTGGCCCCGACCCGGTTCCGTTCGACGGCGCCGAGGAACCGGGCGGCTCTGGACAGGTCGCCTTCCGCCACAGCGAGACGCAGGGCCTGTGCGGGGATCCCGGCCTGGACCTCTCGATCGAAGAGGAGGAGACGGTGGGCGGTCGACGTGAGTTGGGCCCTTGCCTCTTCGAGACGCTCTTCATCGATGAGGCTGCGGATCGAACGGGCGCCCGACCTGGCAGAGCAGGGGAGGTCGCCGACCTCGGCCAGGATCTCGGCCGCCTCGGCCAGATCGTCGGTCAGAGGCTCCAGTCCAAGATCTTGGGTCACCGCCCCGTGGTAGTAAAGGGCGTGGCCCAACCCGTGTCGGGATCCCAGGTCACCCAGGATCTCGATGCTCTGGCGCAGGTTGGCCAGCACCCACTCGTCGTGGCCGGATCCGATGTGGCCGGCCGATGTCATCATCGCCGCCGCCGCCAGGTATCCATCCCCGACCGCCAGTGCCTTCGTGATCGCGTCCTCGACATGCTCCCGCCGCTGTTCCGGAGGGCCGGCCTGCCCGAAGGCGAGCATGAACTGGATGATCGCCTGATCCCATTCCGGGTCCCACATCGGTGGAACCCGGTTCTCTGCCAGCATCTGACCGCCCTCCTCCATCCACTCGCCCGCATCCTGATGACCGAGGAGGTTGGAATAGGTCATCCCGCGGGCCAGCGTGAGCCACCCGACGAGCGAGTCGTCTCCCGCCGTTCGGGCACATTCGAGACCCAGGTCCGCGTAGCCCACAGCGGCAGGGTCGGTGAGGAATGTCGCCAGCAGGGAAGTAGCGAGCCAGGCCCGGGCGGCCCTTGCAGGCGACGCTTCATCGCCATGTGATCGGAGCGCTGCCACCAACAGGTCCCGGCCCTCGACCTGGAGGCTCGACTGAGCCCAGAACCAGGTCAGATCGAATCCGATGTCGAGGAATCGGTCGATATCCCCACGATCGAGCATGGTGGACATGGCGACCCGAATGTTGTCGTTCTCCAGCAGGAGGTCGCGGTTGGCCTGACGCTGGTCGGGTCCGCGCAGGCTGGGCGCGATTTTCGCCACGGTGGAGGCGTAGTGGCCGGCGTGGAGGAGCCGTACTTCGTCTTCCTCTCCCTCTTCGGCGAGACGCGCCTGTCCGTACTGGCGTATTGGTTCGAGAAGTCGGAAGCGGGAGGCCGCCCGTGCGTGCTGGACGGGCACCACCAGGGACTTGTCCACCAGTTGGTCGAGAAGGTTGAATACATCGGGGTTGTCTCCGACGGTCTCGGCCGCGTTGAGGTCGAACCCGCCGGCGAACACCGAAAGACGGCGGAACAGTGCCGCCTCCTCCTCGCTCAGCAGGTCATACGACCAGCCGATCGCGTTCTCGAGGGTTCGCTGCCGGCGCACCGTCGTCTTGGAGGCTGCGGTGAGGACCCGGAACGACACCTCGAGCTGGTCGGCGAGGTCGGGGAGGGTGAGAGTGCGGACCCGGGCTGCCGCCAGCTCGATGCCAAGAGGGATCCCGTCGAGACGGCGGCAGATCCGGGCAATGGCCTCCAGCTCGACCGGGGTGGGGGCGAGATCCGGCTTCATCCTGGCGGCCCGGTCGAGGAAGAGACGCACAGACTCCGATCGGGCCAGGTCCGACCCCTCCCTGGGCAGACCCAGCGACGAGACCCGGTACACCACCTCGCCGGCGGTCCCAAGGGTCTCCCTCGATGTGGCCAGGATCGACAGGCCTTGGCTGGACCCGAGCATCTCGCCGGCGATGGCCGCAGCTGCTTCGAGAACGTGCTCACAGTTGTCCAGTAGCAACAGGAGCTTCCGTCGGGTGAGGTGAGCCTTGATCACCTGGATCAGACCCATCCCGTCGCCCGGCCGCAGGCCCCAAACGTCGGCCACCTCGTTGACGACCAGGGCCGGATCGGCGATGTCGGCCAGCCCGGCCATCCACACCCCGTCGTTGAAGTCGTCCCCGAGGGCTTCGGCCACTTCCAGAGCAAGGCGGGTCTTGCCGGTCCCACCCACTCCGGTCAGGGTGACCAGCCGGTTCGACTCGAGCAGCGCGTTCACTTCCTCGAGGTCGGCACTCCTACCGACGAACGAGGTGAGTTGGGCCGGGAGGTGGACCCGTTCGATCGGCTCTGTGCGCAGCGGCTCGGTTGTATCGGGCAGATCGGGGTGGACCAGCTCAAACAGTCGTTCCGGGCGCTCCAGGTCCCTGAGGGGATGGACGCCCCTATCCAACAGCTCCATGGGGGCCTCGACTGATCCTGCCGCCAACTCCGCGGTGGCTCCCGACACCAGGATCTGCCCGCCGTTCGCCGCCGCCATAACTCGAGCCGCCCGGTTCACATCGGGCCCGAAGTAGTCCCCGGCCCGTTCGTAAGAGGTGCCGGTATGGACCCCAATCCTGACGCTGATCGGCGGCCCTTCCCATGATTCGTCGAGAAGGGCGAGCTGCACCTGCATCGCGGCGCTGAGCGCGGCCGACGGCGTTGTGAATGCAGCGGCGAAGGAATCCCCGGCGCTGGAGAAGACGTACCCATCGAGGTCGGCGATGGCTGATTCGAGAATGCGATCGTGGGCGATCAGGCTCACCGCCATGCCGTCACGATCAGCTTCCCAGAGACGGGTCGAACCGGCGACGTCGCTGAACAAGAACGAGACCGTGCCTGTGGGCCTGGAGTCCACCGCGGCAGGCTATCGGTGTCTCAGGCGGGCCGCTAAGACCTTGTGCCTAGGTGAGCAACTCTGCCCTTCTGGTGGCCAATTTATCGGCCAGATCGTCCGGGAGGTGCACATTGACTCTCGCCACGCGGATTCAGCCGCCGGTCGTCAGCCAGCCCGGCTCGGGGTCCCCAAACATGTCGAGCAGATAGTCGCGTGACGCCTCGACCGCCCGGCGTGGAGCATCGAGCGACGCCTTGAGCTTGAAGTCCTCCTTGAGCACCTCGCCATCGACGAGGACGGTCTTCACATTGGAGATGTCGGCCGCGCAGACGACCGCTCCCACCGGGTCGATGATCGGGGCGATGTTCACTGCCGACCCGTCGATGACCACGACGTCCGCCTTCTTCCCGGGTGTGAGCGACCCGGTGCGATCGGCGATCCCGGCAACCTCGGCTCCACCGATCGTGGCCCAGGCGAGTGCGTCGCGGGCGGTGATGAGACCCGGCGAGGCCTCGAGGCCATCGAGGTCGTCGTCCCAGGCGTCCTGGTGCTTCCGTCCGCGCTCTGACCCGAAGACCGCGTGCATCTGGGTGAACTGGTCGGCCGATGCTGTCGTCGCCACGTCCGACGAGAGCCCGATCGGGACGTTGTACTCGACCGCGGTGACCGCCGGCGCCCACCCGTGTCCCATCTGGATCTCGATCTGCGGGGCGAAGCTGACGTTCCCGCCCGAATCGCTGACCAGCTGCCATTCCTCGTCGGTGAAATGCGAGGCGTGGACATAGGTCGTGCCGGGATAGAGGAGGTCCATATCGCGCAGTGCGGTGATCTGGCCTTTCGTGTAGCCGAACCGGTCCATGGCGACGTGCACCGTGATGTTGATCCCGAGCTCCTTGGCCAGCTCCCAGTCGTGACGCACCACATCGGGTTTGCAGAAGCCGGGCCCTCGGGTGGCCAGGCCCATCGTGACCCGCCCTTCATCCGAGCTGAAGTACTGGGATCGGAGGCGCCGTGCCTCGTCGCCATCCGAGGTCAGGACGCTGCCGGTGTAGTCGGGGCCGAACCACCAGTCCACGAGCGAGGTATTGGGGAATCCGAAGGCGAACACCGACCGGATGCCAGTCTCGTCGAGCGCCGCCACCGAGGCGTCGGCATGCTCGGGCGTGTTCATGATGTGGGCCCAGTCGACGAGCGTCGTGATGCCGGCGTTGATGCATTCGAGTGCACCCCACTGGGTCGCCGAGTGGACGTCCTCCGGTCGGTAGTGCGGGGCGAACTTGTCGAGGATCGCGCTGAAGTAGGTGATCAGGGCGAAGTCGGGGGCACAGGTCCGGATGCACGTCTCCCATGTGTGCCGATGGGTGTCGATGAAGCCGGGGATGACGATGTCGCCGGTCGCATCGATGACCCGGGCGTCGTCGGTCGGCAAGTCGGTGCCGACCGCAGCGATCTTGTCGTCCACGATCAAGACGTCCGCCTTCGACAGCTCGCCGAGCTCAGGGTCCTGGGTCAGCACGATCCCGCCGCTTATGAGGATTCGATCAGTCACAGCCTCTGCCTTTCTCCTTGCGATCCTCGGTGCAGGATCGTAACCCCTCTAACCAGAAGGTTTCCGAGCAGCAATCCCGTTTCCATGTCGCCTGCCCAGCCCCAATCCGCCCGTCCGCGTAGCTTCGCCGGCATGAGCTACGGCTGGTGGAAGTTCATCCATCTCGCTGGAGTCGTGGGCTTCGTTGCCGCTCACGGCACCTCGATGGCGGCCACCGTCTTGATGAGGCGGATTCGTGAGCCACAGCAGGTCGCGGGAGTCCTCCAGCTCAGCGCGGCCACGGTCAGCGCGTTCTATGTTTCGACCTTGATTCTGCTCGTGGGCGGGATCGGCGCCGGGGTGGTCGGTCAGTGGTTCGATCAGGGGTGGATCTGGTTGTCATTGGGCCTGCTGGTTGGAGTCGGCGTGCTCATGTTCCCCATGGCCCGTCGTCATTTCCGCCGGGTCCGGATGATCCTCGAGCTGATGGAGACCGGGACTGCCGTTTCCAAAGACGATTTCGCTCGGGTTCTCAACTCGGGCAACCCGGTCCTCACCGCAGGCACAGGGTTCGTCGCCCTTCTGTTCATCCTCTATCTGATGGTCCTGAAACCATTTTGAGCGCCTACCGCAGGATCATCGTCGGGGCACATGGCTCACCTACGTCGGCAGTGGCCGAGGAGGTCGCGGCCCGGCTCGCCACGCAACTTGGAGCAGAGCTGATCCTGATCAATGTCGACGAAACGGGCAGCGGCGAGGACGTTCTCCGGGCCGCGGCAGACCGGGCCCGAACCCTCGGCGCCGATGCGCAGACCGTGCATGGCGATGGTGCGGTAGCCGAGTCGATAGTCGCCGCCGCGGCCGAGCTTCGTGCCGACCTATTGGTCATCGGGGACCACGGGATGGGACCAGACAGCCGGTTCAGCCTCGGTGGCATCCCAAGTCAGGTGGCACATCACTCTCCAGTCGACATCCTGGTGGTGAGGACCTCCGACCCCACCCGAGAGCACGCTTACCGCCGGGCCCTGCTCGCCACCGACGGCTCCCTGACCGCCCACCAGGCGGCCCGTCACGGTGACGCCCTGGCTCAGGACCTCGGTGCCGAGGTCGCCCTGATCTACGTCGGTGACGAGCTGATCGGTGACATCGTGCTTCGCGACACGGCCTCCCGACTCGATCGTGACGGGATCGAGCGGATCGTGATCAACGGCAACCCGGCAGTGCAGATCTCGAAGCACGCCGTCGACTACGACCTTGTGGTGGTCGGCAACAAGGGAATGACCGGCTCCCGGCGATACATCCAGCGAGCGGTGCCGAGCCGGGTGGCGCACGAAGCCGGCTCAGATGTCCTCATCGTACGGACCGTGAGTAGGTCGTTCTTCGATCTACGCCCCGGGGAGGGCGCCGTTGTCGAGGTCGACGGTGAGAAGGTGGCGGCATATCTCCACGACGACGGGACGACCTTCACCCTCTCCGCTCGGTGCCAACACATGGGTTGCATCGTCGACTGGAACAGCCGGGCCCGAACGTGGGATTGTCCCTGCCACGGCTCCCGCTACGAGTACAGCGGGGCGATCATCAACGGGCCCACGACCAAACCGCTGCCCCCAGTCCAGACCTGAGCGGCAGCCCGCGGCGTCGGAGGGGATTGCTCCTACGCTTCGGGCAGGCCGCCTCTCTGGAGCGACGAGATGGATCACCCGACGACCTTGGGACTCAGCAGTCTGAGGGTTCCGCGCCTTGGCGTCGGGGCCATGACCTGGGGAGAGCCTCGAGGGCTGGCTCGGTTCCACCCGGCGAAGCTGGCCTATGGGGGCGCTGACGGGTTCGAGGAGGAGAAACGCGCCCTCGAGGCGAATCTCGACGCGGGGGTCGACTTGGTCGACACCGCTGCCTTCTACAGCGGGGGTGCCTCTGAACTGCGCGTGGGCGAGCTGGCGCAGGGAAAAGACGTTCTGATCGCCAGCAAGTTTCCGTCCGGGCTCCGATTCAAGGCCGACGACTTTCGAGGCGAGCTGGAGGCGAGCCTGAGCAGGCTGGGACGCCCCACTATCGACCTCTACCAGCACCATTTCCCGGGACGGGTGGCGATACCGGACTTGATGGACCACATGGCGGACGCCGTAGAAGCAGGGAAGGTGAAGGCGGTAGGAGTCAGCAACTACTCAGCGGAACAGATGCGCCAAGCCCACGCCGCGCTCGCCGAACGCGGCGTACCCCTTGCCTCCAATCAGGTCGAGTACTCGCTACTGCATCGACAACCCGAGACCAACGGTGTTCTCGACGCCTGTCGTGAGCTCGGTGTCACTCTCATCGCCTATACCCCGCTCGCCGGCGGAATGCTGACGGGGAAGTATTCGGCCGAGAGCCGCCCCACCGGGTTCTACCGGCGGGTATTGCCCCGGTATCGCCGCAAAGCCCTGGACGCCATGCAACCCGTGGTCGGGCTGCTCCGCGAGATCGGTGATCGACATTCGAAGACCCCGAGTCAGGTGGCCATACGGTGGCTGATCGAGAACCCGATCGTGCTGCCAATCCCTGGCGCCAAGAACGGCCAGCAGGCAACCAACAACGCAATCGCCCTGAGCTTCTCGCTGACAGCCGAAGAAGTCGCCGCGTTGAGTGATGCAACCCGAGCGTGGAGGGCTTAGCCCGGGCTGCAATTCCAACGTAGGGTCGCGGGATGGCGGAAAGCGCCGTCCCGGGCTCGAGTGAAGTTCGTACCGCAGAGATCATCGCTGCGATCTCGATGGCTACCGACCTGGCCATGGGATTTCCCCTGGAGCAGGGGCTACGAAGCTGTGTCATCGCCGCCCGCCTCTGCGATCGTCTCGCCGTCGACCGGGATACGGCGTCACAGGCCTACTTCCTGAGCCTTCTCTTCTATGTTGGCTGCAATGCCCCGGCCGAGGTGGGCTGGGACGTGTTCGGCGACGACGACGCGCTCAGGACCTATGCCACTCCCTTCCGGTTTGGGACGCGCTCCGAGATGGCCAGGGGAATGATGAGGGCGGTGGCGCCGCCGACCTCGCCACCCCATCTTCGTGCCTGGCGTCTCGCTCGCCGCTTCCCGGAGCTGGCGATCGGGTTTGCAGAGGTGGTCGATGCCACCTGCGAGGTGGCCCGGATGCTGACCGACGAGCTGGGTCTGGGCCCTCCGGTGTCCAATCTCGTGGCTTTCGAGTCGGCACGTTGGGACGGCAAGGGGTTTCCGGGCGGCGTCGCCGGAGAAGAGATCCCGTTTGCGGTTCGGATAGCCCATGTCGCCCGGGATGCCGCGTTTCAGCTCACGTTCGGTGACCGGGAGTTCGTGGCGGACGTGATCGGGCAGCGGGCGGCTGTGGCTTTCGACCCGAGCGTCGCGAGGACTCTCGCCCAGGACGCGGCCGAGATCCTCGATTTCGAATCAGGACCTCCCACTCTGGAATCTGACACTCGACTGCGAACCCAAACCCCAGTCGATACTCGAAGGTGAGGCGATCGACAGGGCGCTGGCCGCAATGGGTCACTTCACGGACCTGGCCATTCCCGAGTTCGTCGGGCACTCCGTCGGGGTGGCGACAACGTGCCTGGCCGCGGCCCAGGTGCTCTCCTTCGACCCAGCGGACACCATGACGGTTCATCGGGCGGCGTTGGTGCACGACCTGGGACGGGCCACGGTTCCGGTCCGCATCTGGGGCAAGAAGGGGCCGTTGACACTGGACGACTGGGAGCGAATCAGGCTGCACGCCTATCACACCGAGCGGATCCTGACCCAGTCCCCCTTCCTCTCCGAACTGGTTCCTGCTGCCGGTTCTCATCATGAGCGTGTCGACGGGTCGGGCTATCACCGTGGCGTCGGGGCGTCCTCCCTGCAGCCGGCGGCTCGTCTGCTTGCCGCCGCCGACGCCTATCACGCCGTGACCGAGCCGCGACCTCATCGCCCCGCCCGCTCCCGGGAAGCGGCCGGCGAGGTGCTCGTGGAAGCGGCCAAAGCGGGACGTCTCGACCCGGAAGCGGTCGCCGCAGTGTTGGAGGGCGGCGGGCATCGCCTTCCGTCGGTTCCATGGCCGGCGGGGCTGACTGAACGCGAGATCCAGGTGGTGAGACTCCTGGCACGTGGCCTGCAGACCAAGCAGGTCGCCCGTGCCCTCGAGATCTCACCCAAGACCGTCGACTTCCACATTCAAAGCGCCTACCGCAGGATGGGAGTGTCGACTCGGGCCGGCGCCACGTTGTTCGCCATGCAGCACGGTCTGACCACCTGGGAGAACTCCCGATAGGCGACGATCGCCACTTCTCGTACCTTGGGCTCGAGGTCGTTATGAGCGAACACATCGAGACCGTCGTCATCGGTGGTGGGCAGGCGGGTCTGGCCGTCGGCTATCACCTCCAGCGCAATGACCTGCCGTTTGTGATCCTGGATGAGAACCCCCGGATCGGTGACGTCTGGCGGAAAAGGTGGGATTCCCTCCGGCTATTCACCCCTGCGTCCTACAGCGGACTACCCGGCATGCCTTTTCCCGGTCCAAGATCTGCGTACCCGACCAAGGACGAGACCGCCGAATACTTCGAGGACGTACGTCGAGAGGTTCGGGCTCCCGGTGAGAACCGGCGTCAAGGTCGACCGGTTGACTGACACCAGGGAGAGCTTTGTCGTGACCGCCGGCGATGATCAGCTGTTCGCAGACAACGTCATCGTGGCTACTGGCGCCTACCAGCATCAGCTCATACCGGACTTCGCAACCCAGCTCGACAGCAACATCCTCCAGCTTCGCTCCGACCAGTACCGCAACCCCGGCCAGCTCCGTGAAGGTGGAGTCCTTGTCATCGGTGCCGGCAACTCGGGCTCCGAGATTGCCCTCGATATTGCAGGTCAACATCCGGTTTGGCTCTCCGGCCCGGACACCGGGCAGGAGCCCACCCGCGCCGGGAGCATCCCTGACCGGATGTTGACACCACTCCTGTGGTTGGCCGCGACCCGGCTCACAGTGAGGACCACACCCGGGCGAAAGCTCCGTGACGCCTTCATCGATCCTCCCCGGGGGATCCCCCTGGGACGGGTGCGTCGTAAGGACATCGTTGCTGCCGGGATCGAACGGGTGCCACGGACTACTGGAGTGAGCAACGGGCAGCCGACGCTCGAGGACGGGAGGGTGCTCGACGTCTCCAACGTCATCTGGTGCACCGGATTTACGCACGACTACGACTGGATCGAGCCCCCGATCGCGACTGCCAAGGGCCTCCCGGTCCACGATCGGGGCATCGTCGAGTCCCGTCCTGGTCTCTACTTCGTTGGGCTTCGCTTCCTCTACTCCCTGAGCTCTGCGCTGGTGGGTGGAGTGGGACGGGACGCCGAATACATCGTCGATCACATCGTCTCCACGAGGCACGTGGGGAGGGAGCTGATGAATGACAACCGAGCGCAGAGCTGAAGCTCTTCTGTCATCGGCCGAAAGGGCCAAGGGCGAGTTCATGACCCGCCGACCAGCCCCAACATGTGATGTCGATGGATTTCGAGACCCTGGATCATGATCGCCTTCGAGCCGGGATCGTCGAGCGAATGATGGCGGTCAAGCGTTAGTCGGTCGCGGCCCATGCGACTTTGCGGGCGCATAGCCTGCACCCGTGGCTCTCCCCCTTCCCAATTGGATACGCGAGTACGAGCGGCCTTGGTTCAGATATGACCTGATCGCCGGGACAACGGTGGCCGCACTCGTCGTCCCCAAGGCGCTGGGGTACGCCGGGATCGTCGGGGTCCCTATCCAGTACGGGCTTTACGCCGCAGCCGCAGGTGCCCTGATCTATGCGGTGTTCGGTTCTTCCCGGCAGATCTCGACCGGCCCCAGCTCTGCTCTGGCTGCCGTGGCCGGCGGGGCGGTAGTACTCCTTGGTGTAACCGGCGGCGAGGCACTGCCCCTGGTGAGCTGGGTGACCCTGCTCGCTGGGCTGCTCTTCGTCCTGCTGGCGGTGCTGAGGATGGGATGGATGTCCCAGTTCCTTTCCAAGGCGGTGGTCAAGGGCTTCTTGTTCGGGGCAGCTCTGGAAGTAGTTGTGGGAGAACTTCCCAAACTGACCGGGACTTCGGCCGATGGCGCCAACACCTGGCGCGAGTTCGGAAGCTGGATCAGATCCCTGGGCGCTACCGATCTGACGACGCTCCTCGTGGGCCTCGCCGCACTCGGTGTGATCCTGGGTCTCCGTTTCTGGGCGCGCCGGGCGCCGGGAGCCCTGGTGCTCGTCGTGCTGGGGATTCTGGCGACACGTCTGCTCGACCTCGACATCGCCCTGGTCGGCGAGGTGCCGAGTGGCCTGCCCTCCGTTGTCCTACCTGACCTCGCCTATCTCACCGCAAATCTCTCGATCATCGGCCCGGCGGCAATCGGAGTACTGCTTATTGGATTCTCCCAGTCGGCCGGCGACGCCCGTGAGTTCGCCTCGAAACACGGCTATCGGGTCAATATCAATCAGGAGTCCGTCGCCCAGGGTCTGGCCAATGTCGGATCCAGCCTGGTCCAAGGAATTCCGGTCTCGACCAGCCTCTCGGCGAGCTCCCTGAACGAGCAGTCCGGCGCCAGGACTCAGATGTCCTCGTTGGTCACGGGGCTCCTCGTCGTAGTGACGATGCTGTTCCTCGCTCCGCTCTTCTCTGACCTGCCCAAGGCGGTGTTGGCCGCGGTGATCATCGACGCCGTTGTATTCGGGATGATGGATGTGCCGGCGCTGCGTCGTCTGTTCCGGGTGCAGCGATTCGACTTCTGGATCGCGGTGGCCGCCATCGCCGGTGTGCTGACCTTTGGAGTGTTGGCGGGAGTGATCATCGGAATCGTGCTCTCGCTGGTCTGGCTCGTGTACGTCTCGACTCGACCCAATATCGTCGAGTTGGGAAATCAGCCCGGCACCCAGGTATTCGGAGATCTGGCCAGCTATCCGGAGGGCGTCACCTACCCGGGGCTTTTGGTCGTTCGCTTCGATGGCGGCCTCTTCTTCGCCAGTGCGGACGCTTTGCAGGACCAGCTGAGGGAGATCTTGCTCGAACGGGAACCTCCGATCCGCACTGTCATCATCGATTGCGGCAGTGTGAACTTCATCGACTCCCAGGGCGCGGAAAAGCTTCGGGAGCTCCACGAGATCGCCGGCGACCTGGGTCTGGCCTTGCACCTTTCCAATCTGAAGGCCGAGGTGAAAGAGGTGCTGGCTGCCGACGGTCTGTTGGAGCTCTTTGGACCCGATCGGATACACGCCAAGACCTACCTCGCGGTAGAGGTCCACCAGGAAGACGCGGCTCCGAGCGACTAGGTGCCGAATCGCTCCCGAAGCAGACCGTGGCGTAGCCCTCGATCGCTCACCGTGAGAGTCTCCTGACCCAGCTTTCCCATCACAGTGCGGACGATGCAGGCACCGGCCAGGATCACGTCGGCGCGTTTGGGTTGGAGACCGACGATCGAACGACGGGTCTCGGTGTCCTGGGTCCGGTACATCTCGATCTGGCGGTCGATCTCGGTCCGGTCGAGGATCGTGCCCTGGACCACCTCCGGGTCATAGGTCGCTAGCTCGTGATAGACCGCAGTGATGTTGGTCACCGCACCTCCCATCGCCACCAGTGCGTCGGGCGGCGTGCGGTCGTCGAGAGCGGAGAGATCATTGGCGATCGCCTCCAGTGCCGAGCCGAGCACATCCGGCTCCACCGCTTCGTCCAGACCGAAAGTCTCGGTGTATCGCACCGCGCCCACCGGGATACTGAAACGCTCCACCACGTCGTCACCCTCGCCAAAGGTGAACTGGGAGCTCCCCCCTCCGGTGTCGAACACCACCAATGAGCCGGGATTTAGGCCGAGCTCGGCTTTGACCGCCAGATAGGCGAGGCGGGCTTCCTCCTCACCGGTGATGGCCTCAACGGTGAATCCGGTTCCTCTCCGGATGTGCTCGACCACTTCGTCACGATTTGAGGCCGTGCGCAGTGCCGCAGTGCCGACCAGGACGATGGCCCTTGCCCGGTGCTCTCTGGCCTCGCTCACCATCCCTGCGATCGCTGTCCCAGTGCGCGTCATGGCCTCGTCGGATATCGCGCCATTCGGCTCCTGGCCCTCCCCGAGACGTGTCAGCTCGGCCCGGTCGGCGACGGCCCGCCACCTGCCATCAGGGGTCTGCTCGGCCACGTGGAACTTGACCGAGTTGGTGCCGACATCGATGACGGCGTAGCGCTCGGCCCGGTCGCCGAGGATGGTTGTCATGGCACGGACGAAGTTGTGGTTCAGCAGCGTCTCCAGGCGATGGGCGTTGACGGCAGCGATGACTTTGTCGGGGTCCTCCGACTCGATGGCGATCGTCCTCATCGGGACGCTGTCGACCACCAGATCGGTCAGCTCGGCCATGCAGCCGTCCAGCGTGTAACGCACCCGCTTCTTGTGGATCGGAACGGCGCTCACCTCAGGGTGGGGCGTGATGACCTCGGAGAGGAGCTGGTCGAGGGTGTATGAGTCGCGCTCCAGCGTTGGCGGGGCGATCTCGAGCATCTCGAAGACCTTCGCCACATCTGTCGCCGCCAGGGGGAAGCCCTCCTTCATCACCGGGACCCATTGCTCGAGGCCTTCGGGACTCACCGCCTGGAGCACCTTCACGTCCATCAGCTCGTCGCGGATCTTGACGATGGGGCCGGACCCGGTGCGCAGGTACACCTCGTCGGATTCCTGGATCGCCGTTGGTTCGAGGGCGGCGAACATATCTTCGGCGGCACCAAAATCGGTGCCGAACGTGCGCCACTCCCAGCGAGGGACGATCGTGGTCATACTCAGGTCGATCCGATCTGGTTGGATGCGAGCGCACCGACCCTAACGATGCCGAGGGAGACGATGACCGCACAAGTGACCGAGCGCGCCGATTGGTACGCGATGGAAGCGGCCGAGGCGGCCCTGACTCTCGAGGTGGACCCACAACGCGGCCTCGCCACCGCTGAGGTCGACCGGCGGGTTGCCAAGCATGGAAAGAACCGGCTGGCCGAGGGGGAGAAAGAGTCGGGGTTCCGGGCGTTTCTCCGCCAGTACGAGGATTTCATGCAGATCGTGTTGCTGGCGGCAGCGGTGGTCAACCAGTTGGTCACCGGCGACACCCCGACCACGGCGCTTCTCGCCGGACTCACCGTTTTCAACGCGGTGATCGGTCTCCGTCAGGAGGCGAAGGCGGAGGAGAGCGTCGCCGCCCTTGCTTCGATGATGAAGACCATCGCCCGGGTCCGCCGCGACGGCCAGGTGCTCGAGGTCGACGCGGTCGAGTTGGTGCCGGGGGATGTGGTGTTGGTGGAGGCCGGGAATCTGGTGCCCGCCGACGGGCGGATCACCGTTGCCGCGACGCTGGAGATCGAGGAAGCGGCCTTGACCGGGGAGAGCCTTCCGGTCAGCAAGGACATTGCGCCCGTGACGGGCGCGGATGTGCCTCTCGGCGACCGCACCTGCATGGTCTATATGAACACCTCCGTGACCCGGGGGCGTGGCGAGTTCGTCATCACTGCCACCGGGATGGAGACCGAGATCGGCCACATCGCCGGGATGCTGGCCGCCACCGAGACAGACAAGACCCCGCTTCAGAAGCAGCTGGATGCCCTGTCCAAGATCATCGCCTCCATCGCGGCGGTGGCCCTGGTCATCGTGGTACTGCTGGGACTCGCTCAGGGAGAGACATTCGACACCCTGTTCATCACCGGAGTGGCGCTGGCGGTTGCCGCGATCCCAACCGGGCTCCCCGCCGTGGTGACCGCACTGCTGTCGATCGGCACCCGTGAGATCGCTCGGCGTCACGCCATCGTGAAACGTCTCCCCGCCGTGGAGACCTTGGGCTCGACCTCGGCGATCTGCTCCGACAAGACCGGGACCCTGACCCTGAACAAGATGACCGCCCGGGAGATGGTGATCCCCGGCCAGAACGTATTTCAGGTCTCTGGAGAGGGCTACTCGACGATTGGTGAGATCAAGCACGTCGGCGGGGCCGATATCGATCTCGACCATTGTCTGTTGCCGATGATCCTGTGCGCCGACGCGGTCCTCGACGGGGAGAGCCTCATCGGCGACCCCACCGAAGGCGCCCTGATCGTGCTCGGGGCCAAAGGCGGGTTGGACATCGAGCACACCCGATCGACCTATCCCAGAGTGGCCGAGGTCCCATTCGACTCGGACTACAAGTTCATGGCCACCTTCCACGAGATGAAGGGCCGTGACGGCGCTCCGGTGATCCGTTGCTATGTCAAGGGCGCTCCCGACGTGCTCATCGCCCGAGGTGGCTCCTATCTCGGCCCCGACGGGGGGAAGGTCCCGGTCACCGACGTGAACAAGGACCTTGCCATCGAGGCGAATGACCGGATGGCGGCATCGGGGGAGCGGGTGATGGTCGTAGCCGAGCGGGACTTCGACCCGGATTCCTTCGATCCGAACGGGAACCTGATCGATCTCGTCCAGGACCTGACCCTGCTCGCCATGATCGGGATCGTCGATCCGCCCCGGGCCGAGGCCAAGGCTGCCATCGCCAAATGTCACGACGCCGGGATCCGCGTGCGGATGATCACCGGCGACCATGCCACCACCGCCGCTGCCATCGCCGGGGAGCTCGGCATCGAAGGCAGGGCGATCACCGGCGCCCAGTTCTCGGCGATGAGCGACGAACAGCTGATGGAACAGCTTCCGGAGATAGGCGTCATTGCTCGGGTCGCCCCCGAAGACAAGGTGCGTCTGGTCCGGATGCTGCAGCAGTCCCAGAACGTGGTTGCGATGACCGGGGACGGAGTCAACGACGCCCCGGCGTTGAAGGCCGCTGATATCGGCGTCGCTATGGGGATCACCGGCACCGAGGTCTCCAAGGAGGCGGCGGTGATGATCCTCACCGACGACAACTTCGCCACCATCGTCGGCGCGGTCGAGTACGGGCGTGCCCTCTACGACAACCTCCTCAAGTACCTCCGTTTCCAGATGTCGACCCTTGTCGCCTATATCGCGGTATTCATCGGTGCCGGCATCTTCGCCATCGCCGGGGGCATCCCGCTCAACCCTCTCCAGATACTTTGGCTGAACATGGTGATCGACATCCCCCTCGCCATCGCCCTCGGCTTTGACGAGCCCACCCCCGGTCTGATGCAGCGCGCTCCACGACCGGTGGGCGCGCCGGTCCTCTCCTCCCGGGATTGGGTCCGGCTCTGTGTGCAGGGCTTTGTCATGACCGTCGGCACGCTCGCCGTCTACCTGTTGGCCGAGCCGGAATACGGGGCCGCGGTCGCCTCCACGATGCTGCTGACCACGCTGTCGCTGTTTCACCTGGTCGCCGGCTACATGGCAAGGGACCAGGAGAACACCGTCTTCGATCGAGCCGCGCTACCCGGCCCCACCCAGCTGAGACGCTACGGGTTCGCCCTGCTCGCCATCATCCTTGTGACCATGCTCGGGTTCCTCCAGCGCATCTTCTCCACGGTCGAGCTGGGCTTCAACCAGTGGGCGATCTGTGTCGGGATTGCCTTGAGCCTGCTCGTGGTCGAAGAGCTGATCAAGCTGTTCCTGCGTCGGGGGGCGTCTGCGCCGGAGGCAGCCTTGGCGGTCTGAAGCAGACTTGGTCGCGATGGGATGACGGGTCTTTCGAAGACGGGGGCCATAGCCTGGCGGGATGGCGGTCGACCGAAGTCGCAAGGCAAGGAGCGCTCGAAGACGCAAGCGCCGAATGGGCCGAGTCGAACACGACCTCAGCGAAGAGCAGTGGACGATGCTCAAGACGGCCTGGGGCGGGTGCGCATACTGCGGCGCCGTTGACAAGCCGTTGCAGCGGGATTGCGTGCTGGCGATCTCCAGGGGCGGGCGCTACACGCTCGACAACATCGCTCCGGCCTGCGGCTCCTGCAACGCCAGCAAAGGGAACTATGAGGTGACCGGTTGGCTGCGACGCAAACGCCTCGACGAGGGCACCTTCTTGTTGCGGCATCTCGAGATCAACGCTGAGCTCGCACTGCGGTTTCCTGACGCACTGCCCGCCCAGCTCGATCCCCACCACTCGACCAGCTCCTGACCGGGAGGTAGGTTCCCGAGGTGTCGAGGGTTCGTCTGTGGGAGCGCCTCAGGGGTGTCGGCGTCGAGATGGCTTCGAGCGCACGTCTCCTCGTCGAGGCACTTCGTGTGGGGGATTTGCGGCGGGTGCTGGCTGCATATCTCGGCTTCACCGTGGCCGAGATGGCGAACTTCATCGCCATCCTCATCTATGCCTATGAGGTAGGTGGGTCCCCGGCCCTGGGTCTCGTCGCCTTTCTCACACTTGCCCCCGCCGCAGTGTTCGCCCCGGTGGGCGCCACGCTCGGCGACCGCTTCCGCCGCGAGGTCATGCTCACCGTGGCCTACGCGGCGTTTGCAGCTACGTCGGCAGCAGTGGCGATCGCGCTGTATGTCGAATGGCCGGTAAGCGTGATCTACTTCCTCGCCGCGGTCAACGCCACGGTTCTGACCCTGGTCCGACCGCTTCACGAGTCCCTCCTCCCCGCACTCGCCCGCAGCACCGAGCAACTCGCGGCGGGTTATGTAGCCGGCGGGACCATCGAGAACCTGGGCTGGATCGCGGGGCCGCTCCTGGCCGGCCTCACCGCTGCTGCCTGGGGGATAAGCGCAGTGTTCGCCATCACGACGGCCCTTCTTCTCATCGGCACCATCCTGGTCTGGGGCGTGAAGACCGCAACGGCCGTAGAGCCAGCCACGGGCCAAAACGCAGTTCAGATGACACTGGAGGGATTCGGCGCATTTCGCGAGTCCCGCCCGAGGGTCATCCTTCTCCTGCTCAACAGCGTCGTCTTCCTCGCAGGTGTCGTCGAAGTCGCCATCATCGTCCTTGCTTTCGAGGTGTTCGGTTCGGAAGACACTGGGGTCGCTTGGCTCAACACGTTTATCGGCGTTGGTGCGGCGGCAGGCTCGATCCTGGCCGTCCTACTGATCGGCCGTAGACACCTCGCTCCATCGATGTGGCGCGGGCTGGTACTCATCGCCGTGTCGGTGGCCTTGATCCCCGTCTTTCGATCTCAGACTGCCGCTCTCGTTGCCTTGGCCGTCATGGGTGCCGGGTGGACCTTTGTAGATGTCTCGGGTCGGATCATGCTGCAACGTGTCATCCCTCTCGGCGGTCTCTCCCGGGCGTTTGGAGTCCTGGAAGGAAGCTCCATGGCAGCCGAAGCGCTCGGCTCGGCTGCCGGGGCGATTCTCATCGGCTGGTTGGGCGTCGGCCGGGTGCTGGTTGTTGGCAGTCTGCTCATCGTCATCGTGCTCGTCGTGAACCGCCGGGCTCTCCAAGATGCCGATGTCGGGGTGGTGGTCCCGATCGAGCACCTCCACCTGTTGCGGTCGATACCCATGTTCGCCGCCCTGGGCCCCGCCGAATTGGAGCGGCTGGCGACATCTGCTGACGAAGAGTCGGTCGGCCCCGGCGCTGCCGTCTGCGTGCAGGGAGAGACCGGAGAGCGCTTCTATCTCGTCGCGCGGGGCACGGCCCGGGTCGTCCGTGACGGAGTAGACGTCGCCTCTTTAGGGTCCGGCGATTTCTTCGGTGAGATCGCCTTGTTGCGAGACATCCCCCGGACCGCCACCGTGAAGGCAGTGAGCGATCTGGATCTGCTCGTGCTCCAACGGGGACCGTTCCTCGACGCCATCAAGTCATCGGCGTGCCAGATCGAAGCCGCACGAGCGGTCTCCCAGACCCGCATGGACGAATTGGGGATGTGAGCCCGTCGCTTACCTGAGGTAGGTGGGACCGTATGTGGTCCTACGCCGACACAGAAGGAACGGCCCGACCGGCCGCCACTTTCTTTGTCGATCCCGGCCCACATATGGGCTCATAAACCTCAGGTTTCTGGCCCAGAGCGGATCCTCAACCTGTCGCCCCGCTCGATCGAGCGGGGCGACATCGTTTAGGTCGGGTCTCGTGCGTCAGCGGTCGGTGCTGAAGGCGTAGATGGTCGTGGTCTCGTACACCTCGCCCGGACGGAGCACTGTCGACGGGAAGTCGGGTTGGTTCGGTGAGTCCGGGAAGTGCTGGGTCTCCAGGGCAAACCCGTAGCTCTGCCGATACGTCTTCCCGCTGGTCCCGATGAGGGTCCCGTCGAGGAAGTTGCCGGCGTAGAACTGGATCCCGGGCTCGGTGGTCAACACCTTGAGCGTGCGGCCACTCTCTGGATCCTGAGCTCGTGCCGCCAGCTCCAGCCGATCGTCGGACCGACGGTCGAGCACCCAGTTGTGGTCATAACCCAGACCGATCACCAGCTGTTCGAATGTGCCGTCGTTGATCCGTTCCCCGATGGCCGTTGGCTCGTTGAAGTCCATCGGCGTTCCCTGCACCGGGTCGATCGCCCCGGTCGGGATCAGCGTGGGGTTGACCGGCGTGTACTCGTCGGCGTTGATGTGGAGCTTGTGGTCGTAGATGTCCCCGTTGCCTTCGCCTGCCAGGTTGAAATAGGCGTGGTTGGTGAGGTTGACGATGGTCTCCAAACCCTCGCCCGGCTCCAGCTCCGCCCGATAGTCCATCCTGATCTCGTTCTTGGGTGTGAGCAGGTAGGTCACAGTGACGTGAAGGGTCCCCGGATAGTTCTCGTCGCCGTTCGGGCTCGTGTAGGTGAGCCGGAGACCGACATTGGTCCCGTCATCGATCTCCTCGGCCGCCCAGATCCGTTTGTCGAACCCGAAGTTGCCTCCATGCAGATGGTTGGGGTCGTTGTTCTGAGCCAGCTGGTAGGTAGTCCCGTTCAGGGAGAACTGCCCGTTGGCGATCCGGTTGGCGTAACGACCCGTGATGTTGCCGAAGTAGGGGTTCTCGTTGACGTACTGGTCGAGGTTGTTGAAGCCAAGGGTGACGTTGGTGAGACGCCCCCTGCGCCCTGGAACCTCGATTGCCTGAAGGATCCCCCCATAGGTGAGGATGCTCACCCTCATCCCCTTGCGGTTGGTGAGGGTGTACTTGAGGACCTCGTTCCCCTGCTCCGGATGATTCGGGTCGGCCGAGTTGACCAACCCGAATGACTCACTCGTGATACTCGCTCCTTGCGTCGAGGCGGATTGCCCGGTTGCCACAGTTGGTGCAATCACCACGGCAACGAGAAGGAGAACGAGCGTCATCGAGGCGAAGATCCCACTTCGCTTGATTGCTCTCCGCATGACCTTCTCCTTTGGTCGCGGATGAGCAACCCTAGGCCTGAATTGCTAAAGCCGCAAGCGTGTGCCTGCATACGTAATTCAGGACGAGATTCCCAGCATCTCCCGCGCCGCCATCAGATCATGTTCCTCGAGACCTTCAGTGAACGTGGCGTAGAGCGACTCGAGCTCCTCGCTTCCATCGGGCGACCGCCCCATCTCCCGACGCACACCGACCAGCCGGGTCAATGCCTGAAGCTCCATGAGATGAGCCCCCCCGGCCCCTGCGTCACCGGCCGCGCCGAGGAAGATCTCCTCGACGGTTTTCAGATCGGGATTGGGGAATGCCCACAAGACGTCACCCTTGACGACGCGGTACTCGGGGTTGGTCAGGTCGTCGGACCCCCCAATCGCCAGCGCCTCCTCGATCAGCTCCAGGGCACGCTCATGTCGGCCGGCGATGCTGTGCACCAGGGCACGGAGACGGAGCAGATCCGGCCAGAACACCGGCGGGGCGGTCAGACCGTGGTACAGCTCGATCCCCCTCTCACTCATGGTGAGACCGGTCTCGGGATCGCCGAGTCGGGAGATCGCCGCTCCCTCGAAGACCGTGGAGAGCGTCCTCCACACCAGGTAGTCGTTCTCCTCGGACACTATTGCCAGCTCCCTCGCCCAATGCTGGGCTTCCTCGAAGCGTCGGCGATACAGAGCGAGGAGTCCATTGTGATGGAGGCCATAGGCGATGCTGTACGGGTGGCCGATCTGCCTTGCCACCTCCAGCGCTTCCTCCACCCGCTCGATTCCCTGCTCCAACTTCCCGCGTTGCCAGAGGAGGATCCCCGAGGCGGTCCGGGCTACGACACCGGTGTTTGGGCCGAGGCGGAATCGTCCCGAGTCGTGGACCTGGGGATCGTGAAGCTCGATGGCCCGCTCGAGGTGGAACAAACCGGCCTCCACTTCTCCGGAGAAGGCGGTGGCCGCCCCATAGACATAGTGGCCCTCGATCAGCATCGAGTCGTCGCCCGCCTGTTCTCCGAGCTCGAGCAACTGCCGGCCGAGGTCGACGACCGCCGGGAATTGAGCGATGCCCATGTAGTAGGTGGCCAGGGCACGAAGCACCGGGAACCTTTGCTCTGGAGTGCCGACGGTCTCCGAGGCCTCCATCGCCCGTCTGTACGCTTCCTCCGTCTCGGGCCCGTAGCCGCGGACGGCCATCATGGCTCGGGCCAGGCTCATCCGGAGCGCCAGCTGCTCGGCGAGCAACACGGGGGACGGGTCGGTGCGATCGAGGATCCCGATGGCGTCGTTGGCCAGATCGATTGCGGCCCGGTACCAGCCCCTCGTCTCATGGAGGGCCCACATCCCCTCGATCATCCTGAAGATCTGCTCGACACCGTCCCGGGCGATCCAGTAGTCCCAGGCGGTCCTCAGGTTGCCCAGCTCCGGTTCCAGTTCGTCGAGCGCGGCCTGCCGGTCGGCACTGTGCAGCCGGACGCCGATGCCGTCGACCAATCCGCAGAAATATTCGGCGTGAGCGCGGCGGGTCGCCGCCTCCCGGTCAGGCGATTCGGACAACTTCGACTCGGCGAACTCCTTGATCATGAGCAGCATCGAGAACCGCTGGGTGAGCGCCCTGTCGGTACGTCGCACCAGGCTCTTGTCCACCAGCGAGCCGAGCGTGTCGAGGGCGTCGACCCCACCTAGAACCTCGGCGGCCACTGATTCGAGCGAGTGGAGGTCGGTGGAGGAGAACACAGAGAGCAGTTCGAAAACGTCACGCTCCTTCTGGTCGAGGAGCTCGTAACTCCATCCGATCGCCCCCCACAGGGTGCGTTGGCGATCGGGGAGGTCCCGGCCGCCGGCGCCGAGGATGTCGAGCCGCTCCCGTAGCCGTTCCAAGAGGTCTGACGGGCTGAACACGTTGAGACGGGCCGCGGCCAGCTCGATCGCAAGGGGGAGCCCGTCGAGTCGGAGGCAGATCTCGGCGATCGTGGAAGCGTTGTCATCCGTAACCGCGAAATCGGGGCGCACCGCCCGGGCCCGGTCGGTGAAGAGAGCCACCGCCTCCGACTCGGCGATGACTGAGGCAGCATCGTCCGGATGAGGGAGGCTGAGCGGGGGCACCGGGAACACCTTCTCGACCCGGACCCGCAGTGTCTCCCGACTGGTGACCAGGACCTTGATCCCCGGTGCGTGTTGGAGTAGCTCGGACAAACCCACGGCGGCGGCGGCCACCTGCTCGAAGTTGTCGAGGACCAGCAGCATCCGGGAGTCGCGCAGTCGGATCTTCAGCACTTCGAGAGCATCGCTACCGCCCGACACCGGGATGCCCAGCGTCCCCGCGACGGCGTCGAACACGCTGTCCGGGTCTCGCTCGGAGGAGAGATCGACGAAGAAGACGCCGTCCGGGAACCGGTCCAGCTCATCGGCGGCAACCTGGAGAGCGATGCGGGTCTTGCCGGCACCGCCAGGGCCGGTGACGGTGAGCAGCCTGGTGGTAGGGGACTCCAGCATCAGGTGGATCGCTGCTAGCTCGGCATCGCGACCCAGGAATTCGGTGGCCTGCTGGGGCAGGTTGTTCGGTCTCCCGTCGAGAGTGCGCGGAGCCGGGAATTCGGAGCGAAGATCCTCGTGGACCACCTGATAGAGATGCTCGGGCTCGGTGAGATCCTTCAGCCGGTGCATCCCGAGGTCTCGCAGCTGAACACCCGGCGGCATATATCCCGACGTGGAAGCAATGCCAGAAACCAACACCTGACCCCCGTGCCCGGCGGCCATGATCCGGGCGGCGCGATTCATCGCCGGCCCGAAGTAGTCGCCCTCACGGCTCTCGGCGTCCCCGCTGTGGATCCCCATTCGGACAAGGATTGGCCCGGTTGGCCCCCACTCTTCCCGCTCGAGCCCACCCTGGCTGTCGATGGCTGCCGAGAGGCTGTCGGAGACCGAGTCGAAGACTGCAATCAATCCATCGCCCGTGGTTTTCAGGACCGAGCCCCCGGCGTTGGCTACCGCCTGGTTGAGGATCTCGTCGTGGCGGGACGAGAGCGGCCGCCATCGAGTCGCCGTGTTCCTCCCAAAGACGGGTGCTTCCTTCGATGTCGGTGAATAGGAACGTCTGCATCGACGGGGGAATATACGAAATGGGCGGGACCACCGCCCGGTCTCAGCCCTCGTCGAGCACTTTGCGGAGGGCGGCGGCGAAGGACTCGGGGTCGCCGGTCTGGCCATACTCCCCACCCAGGAAGCCGCCATGGTCGCTGGGGAAGGTGACGGTCTTGGTTCCGAGTCGTTCCGCCAGCGCCTCTGCGCCGCGATGGGACAGCTCGCCCTCCGATTCGGCCCCGGCGACCACAACAATGCGTGTGGAGGCATCCTGCAGGGCATCGATGTCGGGTTGGTAGTGGAGGTTCGTCACCAGGTTCTGCCCTAGTAGCACGTCGTCTCGGGAACCGTCGTCCTCCGTGGGCAGACCGAACATCGCCGGATCTGCCGGTTGGTCGGAGAAGTCGGCCGGCACGGGTCCCTTGTTCATCACGATTGCTATGAACTTCGACATCGCCGGGCCGAAGCCGTCCCGCTGATAGGTCTCGTCGATGCCCTTGATTGCGGCGAGTGCCTCCTCCCGATCGGGAAGCAGTTGGGCGAGCGGCGGCTCGTGGGCAACGAGTGTGCGCACCTGCTCCGAATGCTGAGCAACCAGGGCCAGCGCGTTGGTGGCACCACCGGAACTGGCGAACAGGTCGACGGGCCCGGCATCGAGCGAGGCGATCAGCCGGTGCAGGTCGTCCCCGTGCACGTCCGGCGTGGACTGGGGAGCGTCGTCGGTGAGCGTGCTGCGCTCTGCCCCGCGGGGGTCATAGGTGACGACGGTCCGGTCGGTGAAATACCCAGACAGTGTCTCGAATCCGGCTGCGCCCATGGGCGATGCGATCATGAGCAGGACCGGCTCGGTGCTCGAGTCGTTGCGCCGGATGTCATACGTCAAAACGGCGCCCGGCACCTCAAGCGTGTCGGTCTTTGGCTCGATCATGAGACTCTCCTTCGGGTCTTGGCGCTATCGACTTACCGACTGCGGGGGAGGGCCAAACTCATCGATGGGGCTCCGACGTGCAGCCGATATCCGCCGCGGTCCCGGTGTCGTTCTCTACGGGGTGGTTTCGGATGGTGCCGGTTCGTGCTCTGGGAGCGATTCGGCACGCAAGACGGGGGATGCCGATTCCTGGGGAGTCAGACCGATGAGGCCAATTCGCCGAACTAGTAACACTTCAAACCTCCTCGTACGACACTGAACCTATCCCGATATCCGGCGACGTCATATGACGGCGGCCTCTGTCTGGCTAACTCGGGAACGCGGATGCGTACCCTCGCCTGAAGCACACCGACGAGCGGAGCAAAGTGGAGGTGTCTAACAAGGTCTTTGTCGTCACCGGTGGCGGGAACGGGATCGGGCAGCAGGTGGTCCTCGAGCTACTCAGGCGCGGCGCCCGGGTCGCCGCCGTTGATATCCGCGAGGAAAGCCTGGATGAGACGACGAAGCTGGCCGGTGCCGATGACCGACTGGCCGCGTTCGTGGCGGACATCACCGACCGGGATGCCACCGAGGCTCTGCCGGAGAAGGTGATCGCAGCCCACGGGGCGGTCGACGGGCTGATCAACGTCGCCGGCATCATCCAGCCGTTCGTGAAGCTCAATGAGCTCGACTACGAGGTCATCCAGACGGGTGATCAACGTCAACCTGTACGGGACGATCCACATGGTCAAGGCGTTCTTGCCCCATCTTCTGGACCGGCCGGTGGCCCACATCGCCAACGTGTCGAGCATGGGCGGGTTTCTCCCCGTTCCGGGGCAGACCATCTACGGGGCGTCCAAGGCTGCGGTCAAGCTGATGACCGAGGGCCTCTACGCCGAGCTCCTCGACACCAACGTCGGGGTGTCGGTGGTCTTCCCGGGCGCGGTCGCCACCGAGATCACTTCCAACTCCGGGGTCGAGATTCCCGGTGGGATCCCCAACGAGGAAGAGATGCGAGCTCGAACCACCTCACCCGAGGACGCGGCCAAGATCATCCTCGATGGCATCGCCGACGACGAGCTCCAGATCTTCGTCGGCCGCGACTCCCGCATGATGAATCTGTTCAACCGGGTCTCGCCGAAGCGGTCGACCCATCTCATCTACAAGCAGATGAAGAGCCTGCTCTCCTAGCGCCATGAACATCGTCGATCTGACCGTCCCGATCGGGAGGGAGACCTACAGCCCGCCGTCGGTGAACCAGCCGATCCGAATCGAGGAGTATCACAAGGAGCCGGGGTTCTGGATGGTCTCCGAGATCACGATGATGCTGCACGCCGGCTCGCACGTGGACTTCACCAAGCACTACACCGCCGACGGGGAGACGGCGGAACAGGTGCTCCTCGATCGCACCTGTGGCCAGGCGGTGCTGATCGATCTCACCCCGATCGAACCGGACCATGACATCACACCAGAGGACCTGATGGCCGCCGCCCCCGAGATCGGGCCTGGCGACGTCGTCCTCGTCAGGACCGGATGGTCGGATGAGGCGTGGGGCGATTTCCCCCGCTACTACGTCGGCTCCCCGGCTTGCACTCCGGAGGCGGCCCGGTGGCTGGTGAGCACCGGGGCCAAGGCGATCGGGTTCGACTGCTTCCCGGAGCGAGCGGCCAAGAAGCAGAGCTATCTGCCCAGCGAGTTCGTCGTGCACGAGATCATCGGCGACTCGGGCGCCATCCTCATGCAGACACTGACCAACCTGGGCTCGTTGCCATCCGATCGGCGCTTCACGTTCTACGCCGCCTTTCTCAAGGTCGGCGGTGGGGAAGGCGCTCCGGCCCGCTTCTTCGCCGTCCTCGACTGAATCACGACGCATTAGGTTCGCGGCTATGTCACCCACTCGATCGCCGGAGATCGAGTCAGTCACCCGGAGAGTGCTGCTCGCGTTCGAGACGGGCGACATGGCCGCCATGGCCAATCTCGTTTCCGCTGATCCCAGTCTGCGTGTTCTCGGGTTCGCCCTCGACGAGTGGTGGGCCGGTCCCGAGGAGTTCCTGAAGATCCGGGAGACCCAGACGGGCGAGATACCCTCCTTCCAGGCACAGATCGAGAAGGTGGATGCGTTCGAGGACGGTGCCTTCGGCTGGGCAGCCGTTTCCTCGACCATCGTCACCTCCGAGACGAAGACTCCGATGAGGCACACCGCCGTGCTCAGACTCGAGGCCGGGGCCTGGAAGGTGATCCTCTGGACCAACTCGGTTCCGGTGCCAAACAGCCAGATCTTTGGCGTCGAGCTGACCACCACTCTCGACGACCTGGTGACCTCGGTCCTGGAGGAGAACAGCCCATCTTCCACCGCTCTCGAGGGCACCATGACACTGGTGTTCACCGACATCGTCGACTCGACAGTCCTGGCCGAAGCCCTGGGAGACACCGCCTGGGCTGACCTGATCAGCCGCCACGAATCCACCATCCGGAAGGTGACGGCATCCCAAGGAGGCACGGTCGTCAAGCTGCTCGGTGACGGCTCGATGCTGGCCTTCGAGTCGGCCCGGGCGGCAGTCAGGGCGGCGGTGGACATTCAGCGGGCTTCGGATCACGCCGCCTTCGGGATCCGAATCGGCGTCCACACCGGAGAGGTGATCCGCACCGCGCACGACCTGTTCGGCGTGACGGTCAACAAGGCCGCCAGGGTCGCATCGGCAGCAGATTCCGGAACCATCCTGATCTCCTCGACAACCAGGGATCTGGTCGGCTCGCTCGAGGGGATCCGGATGGGCGAGCCGAGGATCGTGGCGCTGAAAGGGCTCTCGGACACACATCAAATCGTCCCCATCGAATGGGAATGACGGCCGGAGACCTTCTCGAGCCCGATGTCGATCCGCTGATCGCACCGGTCGGCAATCAATTCGTCATCCAGCAACACCACGCCACCCGGCTCCATCACGACGTCCGGCTGGAGATGATGAGCGGTGACGGCCCGGTCCTGGTCTCGTGGGCGGTTCCCAAGGGTCTGCCCCGACGCCGGGGCGATCGTCATCTCGCCATCCGCACCCCGGACCATGAGATGGAATGGGGCAGCTTCTCGGGGTCGATCGGGGAAGGGGAGTACGGAGGCGGGGAGGTGCGAATCTTCGACCACGGCGAGTACGAGCTCGTGGGCAGGACCGAGGACCGTCTCACCTTCCAACTGAACGGGGAGCGGCTCACCGGTGTCTGGCATCTGGTGCACACCGGGCTCAAGGATGGAAAGGATCAGTGGCTGGCCTTGATGTCAAAGGACCTGCGACCGAAAGCGGAAGGACGACCACCGGCGAAGCCCATGCTCGCCACTCTGACAGCCGAGGCATTCGACGACCCCCAGTGGGGCTTCGAGCCCAAGTGGGACGGGATCCGGGCCATTGCCCTCTGCGACGAGGAGACCCATCTCGTCACCCGCAACGACAAGGACGTCACAGTTGCCTACCCGGAACTACGCCGCTTGCACGAGCAGACGGTGGCCCTCGAGGCAATGCTCGACGGTGAGGTCGTCGCTTTCGAAGCCGGCGTGCCCTCGTTCCAGCGGCTTCAGCAGCGGATGCATCTCCGCGACGAACGGAAGATCGAGGAGATGGCCCGTCAGCTGCCCGTGGTCTACATCGTCTTCGACCTGCTCTACATCGACGGTGAGGACCTGACTGACCGTCCGCTGGAGGAGCGTCGTCGGATCCTCGATGAAGCGATCGTCCCCTCCGACCAGATCCAGGTGTCACCTATCACCGAAGGTCAAGGAACGGCGCTGTTCGCGGCCGCGGCGGAGCAGGGCTTGGAGGGGATCATGGCCAAACGCCTCTCCTCGGTCTATCAGCCGGGGGAGCGATCCAAGGATTGGCTCAAGGTGAAGGTCACCTTCGACGCCGACGTGGTGATCGTGGGGTGGACCGAAGGGGAGGGGAGCCGCGTCGGAAGTCTTGGCTCGCTGATGATGGCGGTGTACGACGACCGCGCGCTGCGTTATGTGGGCAATGTCGGGACCGGCTTCAAGACTCGCTCCCTCCCGGAGATCTTCGATCAGCTCAAAGCCCTCACGGAGACGAAGCCACCGTTTCCCCTCCGTCCCGAGCTGCGCCGTGCCCATTGGGTCAAACCTTCGCTGGTCGCCGTGGTCGAGCATCGTGGTGTGACGTCGGCGGGGCGTCTTCGGTCGCCGTCGTTCCAGAGGTTCCGCGACGACAAGAAACCCGAGGAGTGCACCTTCGACCAGTTGTCGCCCGGCTGATCACTACTGGCATACTCGGGCGATGTCGGGCGATCACCACGACGCCGGCGACCGCTGGACGAATCTCCTGGGCGATTTCACACTCGGTCGGCTCCCGGCGACAGTCGGCACCGGGCTGGTGCTGGCAATGGTCAATTCTCTGCTCAGCATCGCCCTGATGTCGCTGATCTTCGACGGACCGCTCGAAAGCGCGCTCCCGGTCGGGATTGGGTTGGGATTGACCGCATCGGCGGTGGTGGCGGTCATCGCGGCCCTCGGCAGCAGCTTCGCCGGCATGTACGCCGGAATTCAGGACGCCAGCGCGGCCATCCTCGGGCTGAGCGCGGCATCGATCGCAGCCACGGTGGCGGGACCCGATGCGATCGACACAGTGCTCGTCATGTTGGCGGTCACGTCCCTGGCCACAGGGCTGGTGTTCCTGCTCATGGGCTACTTCGCCCTCGGTGACATCGCCAAATTCGTGCCATTTCCGGTGATCGGAGGCCTCCTCGCCGGCACCGGCTATCTGATCCTGGTCGGCGGGATCGAGCTCATGGGAGTGGAGTCGGTTGCCGACCTGATGTCGGGGAACGCTCTGGGTTTGTTCTGGCCTGGTGTCGTGCTCGCCGTCTTGTTCTTCATCGCCTCACGTCGGAGATGGCCCTCGTGGACCTATCTCGGCTTTCTGGCCGCTGGTGTCTTCGGCTTTCACCTCATCACTCGAGTCTCAGGGATCGACAAGGCGGGATCCTTGGAGCGGGGATGGTTGCTGGGCCCCTTCCCAGAAGGCAGCCTATGGCCGGGGCTCGCCTTCGACGCCCTGGGCGGCGCCGACTGGGCGGCCCTCGCCGGCGAGGCAGCAAGCCTCGTCACCATCCTGCTCATCGTCCCGATAACCCTCCTTCTCTACATCGGTGCCCTCGAGATCGAGACCAAGACCGACGTCGACATGAATGCCGAGCTGCGGGCGACCGGCTGGGCCAACGTCGCCGCCGGCGCGGTCGGCGGTCCGCCCGGTTACATGTACCTGGCCGACACACTGATCACCCAGCGGTTGGTGGGCAGACGAAGAGGTCCAGCGGTTTTCGCCGCCGTTGGCATCGTCGGCGTGCTGGTGGCCGGTGGCGTCCTCCTGGAGTTCGTACCCGAGTTCATCATCGGAGGCCTGCTCTTGTTCGTCGGAGCCGACTTCATCGTGGAGTGGTTGTGGGCTTCGCGCCGACGGATGACACGTCTGGACTACGCACTGATGTGGGGCATCGTCCTGATCATCGCCACGGTCGGGTTCCTTCCCGGCGTGGCCGCCGGGCTGGTGGCAGCAATCGCCCTGTTCGTCGTCCGATACAGCCGGATCGACGTCGTGAAGCACTCCCTGACTGCCAGAGAGCACCGGAGCAACATGGAACGGTCCGAGATGGACGCCGGTTATCTCGATGAAGCGGGTGATTCCGTCCTGATCCTCGAGTTGCAGGGATTCATCTTTTTCGGCACCGCCAGCCGGATCACCCGACATGTCCGGTCACGTCTCGACATCACAGAGACGTTGCGGTTCGTCATCTTCGATTTTCGACAGGTGACCGGGATCGACTCTTCGGCGGTGGTGCTGTTCGAAAGGATCGCTCTCCTCGCCCGGGAACACGCCTTGGTCCTCGTGTTCAGCGGGCTGAGCCCGACCCACCGGGCCCAGTTCTCCGAGCTCATGGCTGATTATGAGGACGTGATAAGGGACGAGATCGACCTCGATCACGGTATGGCCTGGGCCGAGGACCGTCTTCTCGCCATCGCCGGGATGGGCGACGGACAGCAAAGGGCGTTGCCCGCTCGGCTCGCCGATGAGCTCGCCCCTTACTTGGCCAGACGCGTCGTCCCCGCCGGGAGTGAGCTCATGCGGCAGGGCGAGCCCACATCCGGCATCTTTCTCATCGTGTCCGGGCGGGTCACGGTGCTCCTCGAAGGACGCCACGGAGAGCAGGTTCGGCTCCGGACCCTTCTCGAGGGGACCGTGTTGGGCGAGATCAGCCTGTATCGAGATGAGCCACACACCGCCACGGCAGTCACCGACACCGAGTGTGAAGTGCTGCATCTCACGCCGGAGAGGTTCGAAGATCTGTGTCGCGAGTCGCCGGCCATCGCTGCCGACTTCCATGCATTCGTAGCCCGTGCCCTGGCCGGCCGGGTGAGTCATGCAAATCGTGCCCTCCGGGCACTTCAGGGGTGAAACCGGTGGATCGCTCTGTTCTTGGGGCCCGATGAGAGGGCCCATGCCTTGACCACCATCCGCGGGACCGAGGAGCAGGGAGCGACCTTTGTCGAGCTCTTCTTCGATCTCGTCTTCGTCTTCGCCGTCACCCAGGTGACCGCAGTCCTCGCCCACGACCTCACCATGGAGGGTTTGACCCACGCCTTGATCCTCTTCTGGCTGGTGTGGTGGGCTTGGACCCAATTCACCTGGTCGCTCAACGAGGCGGACACAGAGCATGTTTCGATCCGGCTCATCACCCTGGTGGCGACGGCCCTCGCCTTCCTGATGGCGGTGACTATCCCATTCATCACGAGCTCGTTTGGCTGGCTGTTTCCCCTCTCCTATCTGGTTCTCCGCACGGTCGGCATCTCGTTGCAATGGAGACTGGCCGCAGGAGACCCTGCATGGGTTCGATCGGTGAGGACCTGGACCGTCCTGTCGAGTCTTGGTCTGGTGGCGATCATCGCTGCCGTCTTCCTTCCCCCGGATCGTCGGTTCCTTGCCCTCGGTGTCGCCGCTCTCCTCGACGTGGTCGCCGCCCTGGGCGCCGGACGCGGCGAGTGGAGGCTGTTCTCAGGTCATTTCTCCGAACGACACGGCCTGTTCGTCATCATCGTGCTCGGCGAATCGCTGATTGCTGCAGGCGTGACGGTCACGGACCAGCCTCTGAGCGGCGGTCTTCTCGTGGTGGCGGTCACCGCCGTTGCCGGGACCTGTGCCCTTTGGTGGACCTACTTCGGATGGGCGAAGGAGGCGCTCGAAATCAGAATGAAGACCCAGCTTCCGGCGACGCTGGGGAGGTTTGCCCGTGACGTGTACTCCTTTGCCCACTTCCCGCTGATCTTCGGCGTCATTGGTTTCGCAGTCGGCATCGAGGAAGCCATCGCCCATCCCAAGGATCCGTTTTCGGTTCCCGGTGCCCTGGCGCTTTGCCTCGGGGTCGCCTTGATCCTCGGCGGGACGGCATTGGCTCTGACACTGGCCCGGGTTCGCGTGCCTCTCGCCCGCTGGTGGGCCATCGTCGTGCTACTCGCCGCCATCCCCCTCTTCCGAGCTCTGCCGGCCTGGGTTGCCATGAGCTTGGTGTCGGTTCTGGTGGCGGGTCTGGCCGTGGTCGAGGATTCTTCGCAGGACGATCGCCGAACACCAGAGGTGCCTGTCTAAAGAAACAGGTGGATCTCTGCCGATCATCTCTTGGTGACCTGAGGAGAACCCTGTGAACACGGCACCAGTAGTCAGGACCAGACGTATATGCCTCCCCGAGATCATCGGGCGCTGGTCGACGCGAGAGACTGCGTTCGTCCGGGTGGATTCCGCCGGGGACGGCCCCGGCGACGGGTTTATCGCAGTCCGGGTGACGAGCGAACCGACCGGACACGGGTTGGTGGGGGCCCTGCACAGGCTGTTGTATCCCCGATAGACAGGGAACCCGGTGATCTTTAGCTCGCCGTACCCGAGATGGCCGTCCGGAAGACTGGGAGACCCCGCTCGATCATCTCCATGGTGCCGGTTAGCGAAATCCGGAAATGCCCCGGTGAGGCGCAGGTGGAGCCCGGCAATACCAGGACTCCCTGTTTGGCCAGCTTCTCCACGAAGGCTGCGTCATCCTTGTCGGGTGAGCGCACCCAGAGGTAGAACGTTCCTTCGGGCGACTGGAGCTCATAGCCGGCTTGCTGGAGCTCGGTGACGAAGACGTCACGCTTGCGCTCCAATTCGACGAGGTCGATGGACAGCTTGTCCAGCTCGGCCATCGAGTACTGCATGATCGCGCTGGGGAACAACCACCCGCCGGCGATCTGGGCCATGAAGACTTCGGATCGCAGCGACTCCCGGTCGGGCATCTGTGGCGTCCAGGCCAGCCATCCGACCCGCTGCCCAGGTGTCAGCAGGATCTTGCCGTAGCTGTAGGAGATCAGTGTGTGGGGGTAGTAGTCCGCCGGGCTGGTGAACTTTGCATCGCTGAAGACCAGCTTGGAGTAAGGCTCATCGGAGAGCAGATAGATCGGCCTTCCGAATCGTTCCGAGGCGTCGGTCAGGACATCGGCTAGCCCCTCGAGAGTGGAAGGCGGGTAGATGCGACCCGTGGGATTGTGCGGTGTGTTGACGATCAGCAGACGGGTCTTCTCCGTGATCGCCGCGGCCAGGCGGTCCAGGTCGAGGTCGTAGTCGTCGCTCCGGACCGGCACATTGACCGGGGTGGCCGCGGCCGAGAGGATCATCGACCTGTAGAAGAACCACGGGGGATCGAAGTAGACGACCTCGTCGCCGACATCGACGAGAGCGCCGAGTGCGATGGCGATGGCGCCGAAGGCGCCTGGTGTCATCGCGATGTCCTCGGGTTGGAACTCCTGACCTCGCCAGTCGAGAAGGTGGCCTGCCACGGTCCGCTGGGACTCTTGCTCGGAGAACTTGTAGGCGTAGTGGTTCTTGTCCCGTGCCGCGGTGGCCGAGATGAGGGCGGAGGTGAATCCGTCCACCACCATCTCCTGTGGGTTTCCGAAGGCAAAATCGGCGATACCGGGCTGGTGCCGATGCTCCTCCCAGATGGGCAGGAACGAGAGAAGCGCCTGATTGGCTGCCGTGATTCGTTGGATCCGCTTGGTGACCATGACCGCTAGGTGACGATAACTGTCAAAACGGGGGAGGCCATAGGGGGTATTCCCCAGGTGAAGGATCCCTTCTGTGAGTGTTTCGGTACACAGGGTGAAAGCAAACGTTCACAGAAAGGGATTGGCGGCCCCGTCATAGAGTCCCGCGACGATGCTGATCCGACCGGCCGAACCAGGCGATCTCGATGCCCTCTACGAGGTCTGTCTTCGCACCGGTGACGCCGGAGAGGACGCCACCAGCCGGTTCGCAGACCCTCGGCTTCTCGGCGAGGTCTATGTCGGGCCGTATCTGATGATGCCGAGCGGGATCGGTTTCACCGCGGTCGAGGACGGCGTGCCGTCCGGGTACGTCCTGGCCGCCGTCGATACCCGGCGATTCGAGGCCGAGTGTGATGCGGAGTGGTGGCCACCATTACGGAAACGGTACCCACTACCGGCCACCGATGATCCGTCTACCGATGATGCCGAGATCATCGCCCTCATCCATGACCCGGAGAGCCCACCCGATGAGGTCGTGGCCCGATATCCGGCCCATCTCCACATCGACTTGCTCACCGTCTTGCAGGGAAGAGGTGTGGGTCGTGAGATGATGGGTCGTCTTCTCGATGAGCTCCGGGCAAGGGGGGTGCCCGGTGTCCATCTCGGAGTCGACGCCAGGAATCAGCGCGCCGTCGGCTTCTACGAGCATCTCGGTTTCACCCATCTCGATGACACCGATGACGTGGTGATGGGGATACGGCTAGACGAAGGCTGACGTCGAGGCACCGAGGACCGAAGACCAACCCGATAGACGCATACACTCGCATTGTGAGGTCATGAGCTCGCAAGTGCCGACTGACCGGGTCGTCGGGCCATCGTTCGAGGTTTACCTACCTATGGATCGTCGGCGTGAGCTGGCCGGCATGGGAGCGTTGCCTGCGACGTCCACCGGCGCCGCCCTGTTCGCAGACATCAGCGGCTTCACCAACCTGACCGAGGTCCTGAGTCGGAATCTCGGCCCACGCAGGGGAGCGGAGGAACTGACCCGTCTGCTCAACCAGGTCTTTGGACCGATCACCAGTGCGATCCACGAGCACGGCGGCAGTGTCATCTCATTCGGCGGCGACTCCGTGATCAGCTGGTTCGACGGCGACGACGGATCCCGTGCCACGGCCGCCGCTCTCAGCCTGCGCTCCTTCATCCAGGTCTTCCGGACGCAGGAAGCCGGTGGGCCGGCCGGTGACATCGACATCAAGGCCGCCGTCGTGTCCGGCCAATCACGCCGGGTCCGGGTCGGTCGTCCCGAGCATTCCTACATGGATCTTCTGGCCGGTGAGGTTGTCGAGGCCCTCTCCTCCGAGGCTGAGCTGTTGCAACGGGGCGAAGTGGCGGTGAGCCGGGACGTGGCCGAGGCGCTCGGGTTCGGTGCTGAGCTCCGAACCGTCTCGAGCGACGGGTACGTCCGTTACCTGGTCGAAGGTCTTGCCTCCGAGCCGGACCGGGTCATCGCCATCGATGACTACGCCATCGACGAGCCCACGGCCCGGGAATGGCTGCTCCCCAATGTCCACGAGCAGATCGAACAACGACTCCAGGGGCTCATGGCCGAGCTGCGCGAGGTGGTCGCCGTGTTCGTTGGATTCGAGGGTATCGACCATGTCCACGACGACGACGCGGGTGCGTCCCTCGACGCCTGCGTCTCCTGGGCCCAGGAGGTGCTCGGAAAGTACGAAGGCGTGGTCCTCCAGGTCTTGATCGACGACAAGGGGTGTCATCTCTACGCCGTGTTCGGCGCCTCGATATCCCATGAGGACGAAGCAAGACGAGCTGTGATAGCGGCACTGGAGCTGACCGAGCCCTCGTCCGAGTCCGGTGTCATACCCAAGGTCAAGGTGGGGATTGCCAGCGGAGTGGCTTACGTCGGCTCCTACGGGGGGCCAAACCGCATGACCTATGGCGCCCACGGCCCGGTGGTGAGTCTCGCCGCCCGGATCATGCAGCAGACACCGCCTGGTGAAGTCCACGTCACCGGGGAGATCGCCGCAGATCCGAGCGCACGCGTCGATTTCGTCATGGTCGGACCGCGAGACTTCAAGGGCATCGATCGGGCAGTGACGATCCACAGGGCCAGGGCAGCGAATGGCCACGGCCCGGCCGACACATCCCGCCGGCTGACCGAAGGGGGATTGGTCGGACGGAACAGGGAACGAGGTGTCGTCGCCTCGCGTCTTGCCCAGCTTCATGCCGGCGAAGGGGGGACGATCCTCATCGAAGGCCCTGCCGGCATTGGCAAGTCACGGTTGCTGAAGGACTTCGTGGAGCAGGCCGAGTTGCTCGGCACCACGATCATCTCGAGCACTGGCGAGGAGATCGAAAGCGCCACTGCGTTCTACGCGTGGAGGCCGGTGCTGCGACAGCTGTTCGGAGGCGAGGGGACAGAGGCCGAGGAAGAGTTGCTGGCGTTCGTCACCAGCGACCCGTGGTTGGACGAGCGCAAAGGGCTTCTCGCCCCGATGGTCTCCGCAGCTGTCGAAGACTCGGACCTGATCGCCGGGATGGAGTCAGAGCTCCGTGGTGAGAACACCTTGCGTCTCCTCACTGCGATCGTCCGGGGCGCTCCCCTGGCCTCAGGTCCGTTCGTCATCGTCATCGACGACGGCCATTGGGTCGACTCGGCCTCGTGGGCCATGGCGGAAAGAGCGGTGAGGGAGATCCCGGCGTTGCTCCTCGTCATCGCCACCCGCCCGTTTGGCGAGGGATCCGGGCGCAACGCTCCCGTGGAATACGAGCGTCTGGTCGCCGACGAGCGCACCGAACATGTGGTCCTCACCGAGTTGGAGCCGGCCGAGGTGATGCAGTTGGTCGAGCAGTGTCTGGGTGTGACGAGTGTTCCCGGGCCCGTGGTCGAGATGATCATCGAGCAGGCCGAGGGCCATCCTTACTTCAGCGAGGAGATCGCCTTCGCCCTACGAGACGCCGGGTTGCTGGTCATCGAGAACGGAGAGAGCCGGCTTGCATCCAATGTCCGGGACCTGCGCGACGTGGACTTCCCCAACACCGTCCAGGACATCATCATCGGCCGATTCGATCGGTTGTCTGCTCGTCAGCAGTCGATCCTGAAAGTCGCCAGCGTGATCGGCAGGGAGTTCTCCATCGACACCCTGGTTGAGATCTACCCGGTGGAGATGGACGCCGCCGAGGCGGTCGAGAGTCTGCAAAGCCTCGTGGTCCTCGATCTGATGCAGGAGGTCGTGCACGACCGATCGCGCTATCGATTTCGTCACGCCATCACCCGGGACATCGCCTATGGCCTGCTCCTCTTCTCCCAAAAGACAGGGCTTCATCGTGCCGTCGCGATCTCGCTGGAGGCGGCACACGCCGATGATCTCGACGCCGTTGCCACCACGCTCGCCTACCACTGGCGTAACAGCCTGAGCGCGGAGTCGGAGAGCGGCGACGTCGACAAGGCCCTCGACTACCTTGGCGCGGCGGGCCGAACCTCGCTCCGCAACTTCGCCCACCGTGAGGCAATCGGATTCCTGACCGACGCCATCGACCTGGCTACGCCCGGGGCCGACAGTGTCGGGCCGAGCGAGGAGGTTCCGGCGCGGACCCTGGCCCGGCTGGAACAGGACCTGGCCGAGGCCTACCTCGGCATGGGTCGGGTCGATCGCAGCGCAGATCACTTCGAACGTTCACTCCAGTTGCACGGCTACCCGGTGGGTCATGGCAAGTTCGGTGTCGGCGCGAAGCTCCTCACCGCCTCGGCCCTGCAGGCGCGCCACCGGCTTTCCCGGTCCGATCTGTCGGCCGCCTATGCCGGGTCGAGGGAGGACCTGATCGAAGCGGCGACGGCATATGAGCGGCTGATGAAAATCTATTACTACGCCAACGACCCGGGAGCCCTCATCACTGCTGCCGTCTCGGGTCTGAACTTGGCGGAGAAGGCGGGCACCTCGCCGGTGCTGGCCCGCATCTACGCCAACATGAGCATCGTTGCCGGGATCCTGCCTATTCACCGACTGGCCCGGCTCTACGCCCGGAAGAGCCGTGAGGTGGCCGACGAGGTCGATCGCCCCCCCGAGCACGCCTGGGTCCGTCTCGCCACCAGCGTCTACGGAGTGGGAGTGGGTGACTGGGATACCACCGAACAGGACCTGCGCGACTCCCTCGATCTCTACAAACGTCTTGGCGACACCCGTCAGATGGAGGAGAACCTTGGCACTACCGGTCAGATGATGACCGCTCAGGGCCGGTTCGCCGAGGTCCACGCGATCGGAGAGCAGCTAAAAGAGTCGGGCGCCGGCCGCGACGATGCGCAAGGGGAGCTCTGGGGCTGGCTCTTCCAGGGGACCAGCCTCCTCCGGCAGGGCGACTATCGAACCGCCCTGGCCAGGTTCCGCAATGCCGAGGCCCTTCTCGACGCAGGGGTCGGAGCGACGAACGTTGGTTGGCTGTACGGCCTGATGGCGGAGACCTACTGGCGTCTCGACGACCAGGATCGGGCCAGGGCCGCTGCAGCCTCGGCGTCACAGGCCCTCTACGCCGAGCGGCCCGGAGTCGTCTTCGCTCTCGACGGCTTCACCGGCGTCGCCGATGTCTATCTCGGCCAGTGGGCTACCGGTCGCGCTCGCGAGGCGGCCTCCGCCAAGTCGGCCTCGGAGCTAGCGGTGAAGAAGCTGGGAGCCTTCAGCAAGGTCTTCCCCATCGGCCAGCCCGCTTTTCATCGATATGCCGGCGGGGTCAAGGAGCAGGCGGGAGACGTAGAGGCCGCCCGAAAGGAATGGGAGCAGGGCGTCGATACGGCGGTCCAACTGCAGATGCCCTACGAGGAGGGGCGTTTGCGGCTGAGTCTGGGACGTTTGGTCAAGGACCGGGCTCATCTCGAGCAGGCTCGGGACCTCTTCGAGGTAACGGGGGCCGCCCCGTTCGCCGAGGCGGCGCGAGCCGCGCTCCGTGACGTCTGACCGCTAAGACTTCGTGATAACCCGTCGCAGGGTCTTAGCGACGGGGGTGGCCGACGTGATTGCCTTGGTGGCGCTCTTGACAAAGAACGGTGGCTCTTTCCAGGGCAGGCCACGGTCGTAACGACGCTGGTCAGCCAGCCGGAACATGAAAGCAAAGGGTGGCTCGGTCACGTTCCACAGCCGGCACAGGCTGGCCTTGTACCCGGAATGCTCGATGATCGCGTTTACGCCTCGACGGGCCGCTTCGTTCGCTGCCTCCATCGTCGCCACCGAGGTGAAGGTTCGCACGTAATCCGAGGCCAGCATGAGGTTCGAAACGGCGGTGAATGCGTGCGGCCGCAACCGCCAGGTGTCCACGTAGGCGACGAAGAGGGGCTCTGCGTCCTCGTCCATGGGGACCAGACCCGTGACATCGGCCGGTCCCGGCTCCGGGAGGGAGTCGAGCCATTTCTCCCGCTGTATGTCGGGGTCCAGGAACCAGCAATGCAGCATCTCGTCGGTCAGCGGCTTCTCATCCAGGTTGTGGGAGTTCTTCAGCTCCTCCCAGACCTCGGTCTTTATCTCCTCGGCAGTGCAATACATCGCGGGCTTCTGGATCGTGTTGCCGTCGGCGTGCCAGTTGGAGATGTCGGCCGAGATGACCCCACGCACCTTCCCATCCCCGTACTTCTCCAGTGGGTGGTCGGGCCAGAACTGCTGTTGTGAGATGGAGGTGATGGCCCAGGGCGAGTCGATGTAGATCGTGTGCCCGTTGGATAGGGGCATGTCCTCGGTGAGGTAGAACTGGATGCCGTTCATCCATTCGACATACTTGGTGCCGATCTCTTTGATGCCCTCCAGGGACGGGTCGACATCGAGGATGCCGTCGTCGAGGAGCTTCGCCATCACTTCTGCCGGCATGGCGGCGATGTAGTAGTCGGCGTCGTCGAGGGTGTAGCTGTTCCCGGCGGAGTCGGACATGACGACCGATTCGATCTTCCCACCGGTACTGCCATTCTCCGGCTTGCACACGATCTTTTCGATCTTCCGATCGAACTGGTAGTCGACGCCCTTCTCGGTCAGATAGGCGAGCCAGGGGTGGAGCCAGACCTCATTGGTCGGCCCGTTGAGGACCCGATCGGTGCTCGGGCCCGGAATGAGCATGTCCAGGATGAGGGCCAGCCCGACATCGCCTTCGACGTGGGCATTGGCCAATCGGGCGTTGGCGGCAACGAGAGAGCGGGTGAGACCCTCGGCAAGGAACTTCTGATAGCCCTCCGACTTGTTGCTGGCGTCGACGAAGTCCCACCAGCCCATCGTCTCGTATATCTCCTGACGGCGGGCGTCGCAGCTGGTCAGCACCTGCCAGAGCTTGCCGACGAAGAACTCGATCTCGTCGTTCTCGAGTCCCATCTCCGCCGGGACGTTGTCACTCAGGTCCTGGATGATGAGGGCCCAATCCTCTCTCGTGGTCGGGAACCTCGACGGCATCTCGATCGACTTCTTCCCGTAGAGCGACATCTCGACCCGAGATGTGTCGGTGAGGTTGTCGACTACATGGGCGCCCTCGTCTCCGAAGGGAATTCGGCTCATGGTGTCCGTCACATGCCGGTAGAACCGGGGGAAGAACCGAAAGCCGTGCTCACCCGGCAGAAACCCGGCGGGTCCCTCCACGTCTGCGCAGATCGAATTGTCGCCCCCGACCGGTACCGGGATGCTCCTCGCCTTGCCACCGCACAACTCGGTCTGGCGCTCGAAAACGGCCACACGGAAGCCGCGTTCGATCAACTCGTGGGCGGCGCTCATCCCGGCCACGCCACCCCCGAGCACCGCGACCTTCGGTCCCTTTCCGACGCCCTCGAATGTGCTGACTCGATCCGATGTCATCTGCCCCGTCCTTCGATGAGGGACGAAGCTAGTGATCGGGCATGGGCGGGGGTTCATCAGGCGGATCGGTTTCCCACCGTGCCCACCGGCCCAACAGGCCGGGCAGGGCACGTGGCGGACGGCTGGGCCGGGAGGAGCCCAATCGACCATCCGCCACGCGACCTCTGATCCGTCGTGGCGACTGAGCCGATGCCGTGGGCCCAATCGGGCACACGAGCCAGAGCCAGGTCGTTTCGGCCGACGGGCCCACAGCATCACTCATCGCCGCGTATCACCTCCTCTCTGCGTCCACCCACCGTCAGCTGGAGAGGTGTTGCGACTGACCGATCGACTGACCAGCGCCGTTCCGGTTGGCGGCTAGAACCTTGGTCCCGGCCCCGTTTGATTGGTCGGCATCGTGCTGGCCACGGTCGGACGTGTTCGACTGGTTGGTCTGAGCGCTGGGCGCGGCGTTCTGGTTGGTGGTGTTGTTCACTCGCCATTCCGGCGGATGCGATCAGCGCCCCACTGGCGAGCGCGGCGGTTGCCAGCGCTCTCTTGAGCCAGCGCTTCATTAGTTACCTCCATTAGGTGTCTGAGAGAACGCGCGGCGGGACAAGATCCGCGTCAGCGCGTTTGCGGAATGGAGGTGGTTAGCCGGGTAGCTCGAGCGCCTCTGCCAGGGCGAATGGGCGCCAAAGAACCGGTCGAGGCCGGAGCCAGCGGCTCAACCGGGGCGCGATCAGCCCGAGCAGAACGAGTACAGCTAGAAGACCTGACGTCGAGCCGGAACTCGAGCTCGAAGGGGAGGAAGCAGCAACGACCCCGGTGCGGATCGGTACCGCTGCATCGTCGGGGTCATATGGAGGAGGCGGATCGTCCCACGTTGTGGCGGTTCCGCCCGAGGCTCCCCAAGACGGACTGTGTGTCGCCGCGGATGCCGATATTGGGGAATGCTTGGGATTGTCGGTATGCCCGGGCGGCTCGGCAATCGGGGCGATGGGCGGTGGCAGAAGGCTGCCAAGAGGTGGTGGTGGCGGATTCGTGATCGATCTCGAGGGTCCCTGATCCGGTCTGGAGATGGCTGTCCCCGGGTCCTTGGAGGGGGAGCCGGGCACTGACGAAACAGGACCGTTATCGCGGTCGCTATCGAGGACATCATCGATCCCTCCGAGGAGATCGTCCGGCGAGGGGATCAGGGGGAGCGTGACATCGACCAGATCATCGACTCCGTCGAAAATGGGGGTGGAAACCTCATCGACTAACCCGGTCGTCTTCTCGACAGTGGTGGTCACGGCACCGAGTACCGGTTGCAGCGGCTCTTGGATCTCATCGAGCACCGGGGAAACAGTCTGGATAATGCCTGTTAGCGGCTCTTCGATGGCGTCGGCGGCGGAATCCACCACTGCCCGCGCGGTCTCAGTGACGGGTTCGACCGACTCGATCGCCCGGCGGGTCATCTGTCCAACCGGCTCTTCGATGACTTCGGCTACCGGCTCGATGACCTCGGTTACCGGCTCGATGACCCCGGTCACAGGTGCCACGATCGTATTCACGGGATTCTGCGGGGCGGATTGGTGGGTCGGAGCGGGTTGGCTCGAGACTGGCTCGGTAACGACCTCGGTAATATCTTCGACGACTTCACCAAGACCCGCCGCTTGGGACGCTTGCTCTGGAGCGATCGGTTGCTCCGACTCGGGCGCTGGCGTGGATCCGATTCCGAGATCTACCGGAAGCTCTTCGACGATCTCACCGATGCCGAGTGCTCTTGCGGTGCCGGCGGACGCCGAGATCATGAACGCAGCCAAGGCGATGGTGCCGACGATCTTGGCGAGGAGATGTGCCTGACGCCGGTCCGCTCCACCGGCTGTAGGAGCCTGTCTTACCGATTGCCTATCCATTACCCAGCCCATGCATACCGTCGGATCTCCCACGAAGGAGATGCCTGGCTCCGGCGAGGGCTACTTACCCAAACTCATGTGATCTCCAAACCACGGGCCGCAAGAGCGCGAAAAATCGTCAGCCCACCGAGTCCTGTCCTTCGTTTGGCGGGAGGGTGAGCAGGGTCGGTGGGCCCGTCGGGACATAGGAGGCGACGACGACACCTGCGCCGGTGATATCGCTCGACTGGTACTGCATCGAAGTCGGGATCGTGCCCGACTCGAAGAGCCGCTTCCCATCGCCCAGCACGACCGGATAGGTGAACAGGTTGAACTCGTCGACGAGCCCGGCTGCGATCAAGGTCTGCAGGAGGCCGTGACTCCCGTGGACCTGAAGCTCGCCACCGGGACGCTCTTTCAGTTCACGAACCGCCCCGACGACGTCGCCGGTGATGGGGTGCGAGTTGGTCCATTCGAGTGTGTCCGGTCGGCTGGTGGCGACATGCTTGGGCAGGTTGTTCAGTGCCGCGGCCACGACATCGTCCTGGTCCGGGAACGTAGACCAATACGGGTACATCATGTCGTACGTGGTCCGTCCGAGCAGGATCTCCTCGGTCCTGGAGAAGATGTCTGTGATCGCCCGGCCCATGCCCTCGTCGACGAAGGGAACGAGCCAGCCGCCCAGCTCGAATCCGTTGCTGGGGTCCTCATCGGGACTACCAGGTCCCTGCATGACGCCGTCCAGTGTGATGAATGTGGTGACGGTCAGTTTCATGACGCTCTACTTTCCTGACCGGTTGTCGGCCTTCATGACTACTACGAATCGGTCCCGCCCGGATCGACAAGATCGGAGAAAATCAATCCCAGGTGGCGGACCATGCCGTGGTTAACGTTTTTGGCATGGGAGCGAAGGTGGCGGGTCGTGTCAGGTCTGAGTCCGCGTCGAAACAGTGGAGCATTCCCTCCAAGCTGACGCTGGCCACTGTGCCGATCGTGGTGGTTGCACTGCTCCTCGGGGTCTTCATCGTCTGGTCGCTGGCGACCTCGGGCGATGTTTGGCTGGCGGTGACTGTCGGGGTCGTCGTGGGGTTGGTGGCCCTGGGATCGCTTCTCGTGGCATATCGGATGGGACGCACGATGGGGACCCGGATCGGAGATGTCACCAGGGCGGCGAGGCGGGTGGCCCACAAGGACTTGGTCGATCTGGTCGACGCGTTGCGCATCTCGGATCCCGGCGAGGAGGTCCTTCCCCCGCTGGGGCTCGACATCGATTCCGGCGACGAGATCGGCGATCTGTCCCGAGCTTTCGAGAACATGCACCGGACCCTGATCGACACCTCGGCCCGTCAGATGGAATCCCTGCGAGTTGGGGTCTCCGGCATCCTGGTCACACTCGCCCGTCGCAACAGCTCGTTGGTCGATCGCCAGCTGGCGCTGCTCGACGAGCTGGAATCCCGGGAGGAGGATCCCGAGACACTCGGTGGCTACTACCAGGTCGATCATCTGGCGGCACGGATGCGGCGGAACGCCGAGAGCCTCCTCGTGTTGGCCGGGTCTGAGTCCCCGCGTCTGTGGGCCAAGGCAACAGACATCTCCGATGTGGTCCGCGCTGCCTTGAGCGAGGTGGATGAGTACCAGCGGATCGAGCTGCTCGCCCTGGAGCCGGCCCGGCTGTCCGCCGGAGCTGTCACCGATGTCGCTCATCTCCTCGCCGAGCTCTTCGAGAACTCGGTGCAGTTCTCACCTCCCACCGAGCCGGTGCGTGTCACCGGGCTCTTCGACGTCGACGGCTATGAGCTCTCGATCTCGGACCACGGTGTCGGCATGTCCGACCCGAGACTGGCCGAGTTGAATCGCATCCTGGAGCGACCACCCGCCCTTGGCCTCTCTGTGGAGCCAACCATGGGGATATATGTCGTAGCCAAGCTGGCGCATCGGCACGGGCTCACCGTTCAACTGATACCAAGTGTTCCCGGCATCACCGTCAAGGTGACGATCCCCCGCGAACGACTGGAGATGGCGAAGGCAGCGCAACTGGATGATGAGGTCATCGATCTGACACGGCCGGAGATGGTGGAGCCCGTAGGTCCGGAGGTCGAGCCCGTAGGTCCGGAGACAGTCCCGATGGTGGCCTCGCCGGTCGCCGAGATCGAAGCCGGAGACCTGCCGGTGCGCATCCCGGGTCGGGCATTCCGAGAAGAGGAGCCAGCGCCGAGCGTCGCGGCCGGAGAGGCCGGTGGCACCCTCAGGTCGGCGCTGGTCGATTACAACCGGGGCCGGGCCGAGGCCGAGGCGCAGGGTGACAGCGATGACTGACGCCGCTACCAACCTCAACTGGCTGCTCGAGCGTCTATGTGCCACGGTGCCCGCTATCAAGCAGGCGGTCGTGGTCTCATCCGATGGGCTGGCCATGGCCAAGTCACAAGATGTCGACCGTGAGACCGCCGAGAGACTGGCCGCGGTGTCGTCGGGCATGATCGGATTGGCCTATGGATCCGCAGGCCGGTTCGGGGCCGGGGCAGTGTCAAACATCATCGTCGAAATGCAGCAGGGGTGGCTCTTTGTCACCGGTATCCGTCACGGCTCGCTCCTGTGCTGTATCACCAGCAAGGAGATCGACCTCGGGGCGGTGGCCTTCGAGATGTCCATCTTCGTGCAACGAGTCGGCGACAGCCTCACCCCTGATATCCGGGAAGAGCTCAAGGCGCGGCTGGTCGAACCCGAGCCGGCATGACCACCGATCCTGGAACCCGAATTGGCGGACGGATCGTCCGCCCCTACACGATGACGGGTGGGCGGAGCGGGGTTGGACTTCCCTTGATCGCCCTGGAAGCACTGGTTGCGGTGACTCCTGCCGGGATGCGAATGCGTGGACGTTTCCGCTGGGAGGCCGCCGAGATCATCGCTCAGAGCCGCAGGGAGATCGCCATCGTCGAGCTGGCGGCGAACCTGGAGGTCCCGGTAGGCGTGATCAGGGTCCTTGCCGCCGACCTGCGCGACCAGGGGGCGATCACAATCACGGACCCGCCGTCGGAGACTGTCTCCGAGTCGAGCGACAACGACTATGCCGAACTCCTCCACAAGGTGCTCGATGGGATCCGTGCCCTCTGAACGGACCGGGTTGACCCCGGTCAAGATCGTTGTCGCCGGGGGCTTCGGCGTAGGCAAGACGACTTTCGTTGGCGCCATATCCGAGATCGAGCCACTGCGCAGCGAAGCGATCATCACCGACGCCAGCGCCGGAATCGATGAGCTCTACCCTGACGGCACCAAGACCGAGACGACCGTGGCCATGGACTTTGGTCGTATCAGCCTCAAGCATCGTCTCGTCCTCTACCTATTCGGCACTCCCGGTCAAGACCGCTTCCATTTCATGTGGGACGAGCTGGCCCGGGGCGCCATCGGGGCGGTGGTCCTGGTCGATACCCGCCGGATCGAGGCCTGCTTTGCGGCCATCGATTTCTTCGAGAAGCGGGGAACACCTTTCGTGGTAGCAGTGAACACCTTTCACGGGCGCCGAATCCACGACCCAGAGCTTGTCCGGGAGGCGCTACGCGTCGGCCCCGAGGTCCCCATCGTCCACTGCGACGCCCGGGTCCGGGTCGATGTGCAGCGAGCGCTGCAGGCGGTGGTCGAGCACACCTTGGAACGGGTGATGAGCGAGGCCGCGGCCAGCTGACCTAGTGGCCCGTCGCAGAAATAGCTGCGCAGTCTCGCCGGCCCTCGACGCCGCTGGCGGCGGCCTCGTCCTCCACGAACGATCAGGTGCGCCTTCGTCCTGCGTCCTTGCCAGCGACCCCGATGCCTCGGCGACACCGCGGCATTATTTCACCGACAGACCACTAGGCCGGGATGCGGAGGGGCTCGTCGACTCTGACGCCCTGGCCCGCCCTCAGTGATTCCGAGGGGAGACGCAATTCGAAGACGTTGTGCCCATCTCCGGTTCGCCTGTAGGTGATGTCACCGTCCATTTGCCGGGCGAGATGTCTGGCCACCGTGAGACTGAGCCCAACTGCAGCCGGCCGGGTCACCGGCGCACCGGCGCGCAGGTCGCCGTTGAAGATCTTCTCCCGATCGGGCACGGGTATCGCCGGCCCGTCATCGATGACCGAGATGACGGTGTCGGGGCCGGAGCCGGCCGTTTCGAGGCTCACAACCGATCCGCCGTATCGAATGGCATTGGCCACGAGGCTGTCGAGGATCCTGATGGTCATTCCGGGGTCGGCCCACAACGAGGTGGCCCCGACCTCGATAGCGATGTTCTCGGCGTTGGGAACATCGGATAGGGCCTCCCTGCAGAGAACTGAGGCATCGACCGTCCGCGCCAGAGGTTGGGACGGGGTCCTCCCGGCGGAGAGGATCAGATCGTCGACGATCGAGGCCACCTCCCTTGCGTGTGAGTCGATGCGGCGCACCGTCCGGTGCAGATCGACCGGATCACCCTCGGCTTGGACCGTGAGGTCGAGCACGGCCGTGATCGGCGCCCGGATGTCCTCGGCGATGGCGGCGACGAACTCGTCCCTGCCCTGGATCAAGCGCTCCAGACGCAGCTCGTCGTGATGGGCTTGGGTGGAGTCCTCCAGTTGGAGCAGGATGGCGGCCGGTCGCCGCTTGCTGGCTCGCAGGAAGGAGAGCGACAGCCGGCCCCAGATGGCCCTGCCGTCGGACGCCCGCCAGCGCATCCAGGTGGTCGCGCTCTGGGTGGCGCCATTTCCCATCTCTTCCCAAACCTGCCCCAACTCATCGGCGTCGTCGGTGTGGACGACGCTCCTGATGTTTGCGCCGGCCAGAGGTCCCAGCATCAGGGTCAGGGTCTCGTTGGCATGGATGAACTCACCCGACGGGCTGAGCACGGCCATCCCGATGTTCGCCTTGTCGAAGCCAAACCTGTACTCCGCCTCGCCACTGATCCGCTTGGCTTCGCCCCGGGCCGCCAGTCGCCAGCCGGCGATCAGGAGCGCGACGAGCACGAGGGTCAAGGTCAGGAACACCACAGGCAAGGCGATGTGAGCGACCCCATAGCGCTCGACGTATGCCTCTCGATACAACACCACGAAATTGAAGATCTGGAAACCAGCCACATAGATGAACCCGGCCAGGACCAACCTCCACTCCTGATAGAAGGAGATGGCGACGAGGGCGAGCAGGAATGCGAATTGTGATTCAGCCGAACCATCGAGGTAGCGGACCACGATCCCGGCCGCGGTGACGAGGCCGATAGACACTGCGCCTGCGGCCATGCCTTGAGTCCTCGACGTCATGCCGATCACGGCCATCACGACGAGGATCAGCGATGCGATCACGATCTCGTAGGTGGGCACCCCGGTGACCAGGCCGACGATGGCAAGAACCGGCACCTGGATCAGGAGCAGAACGAGCAAGAAGCGATGCCGGGTGGCGAAGACCTTCGGGTCCGTCTGCTCGCGGGCTCGAAGCGGCCTTCTCTTCCCCGGAAAGAGACGCCTGGACATCTGTACACGATATCGCCGCGGGGTCTCGGTCCCCGGTACCTCCAAATGCCGGGGTCCTTGGTTGAGAGGCCGGCGTGGAATACCGTTTGTGCAATGGACATCGCCCAATTGATCGAGATCGCATTGTCCAAGGTCGACGAGCGACGGGTCGGGGTCATGACGTTGGAGGCGGCCGAGGTGCCCGCGCGTGTGGGCGGGGAACTGGTCGGCCTCCTTTCCGAGGTGACAGGCATACTGATGGCAGCCGGGGAGGCGGAGACGATCAGTGCGAGAGGCTCCTGGGAGGTGGACTCGTATCGGATTTCGATCTCCGCCTCCACGGGAATCTCTGGTGATGGCATCGCGGTCCTCAATCGCTTGTTGGAAAAACCGGTGCTCGCCATGGGAATCGCCACGGCCGCTCGCATGGCCGCAGATCAGGGCGTTCGCCTCCGTCTGATTGGGGACGACGCCACCACGACAATCCAGTTGACGTTGGCGGCACATGTGATGCAGAGGGTCACGCCGACCGAGCTTCCTATGGTCGCCGAAGAGCCTTCGGTCGAATTCGTCCCCCATGAAATGGCACGTCAGGCCCTGGTGCAGGTGGATACGTCCCGGGAGGACTCCGAGGCGTTTCTGGAGAGGGTCTTCGGAGTGCTCAGGAATCCGTGGCATGAGCCCGATCGGCCCGAGCCGGCAGTGCTCCAGGTGCGTGTGCCGGGGGAGAGCTTCTCGATGATCGATGATGATGCCCCAAGCACATCCGCCGCCGAGGCAGCGGTGGACATCCGATCGGCCCTGTCCACCTTCGACCAAGGTCGTCGTGCGGCCGAGATCACACCTGACGCTGTCGAAGCCACAGCCTGAGTCGACAACGTCCGAATCCGCCGTGTAGGTTGCTCGACGGAGTACTCGTGGCCCCGGTGAAAGGACTCTGATATGTGCTGTGTCGCGACGGTCATGGTCCTGCTCGGGCCCCGTCTGGGGATCATCGTCTGGGGACTCGCTCAGCCCGCTCGTTGGGACCTGGCCTTCTCCACGTTCGTGTGGCCCCTCCTCGGGTTCGTCTTTCTTCCGTGGACGACTCTGATGTATGTGGCCGTCGCCCCCGGCGGGGTGACTGGATTCTTCGATTGGTTCGGGATCGTTCTCGCGGTCGTGGCCGACATCGCCTCGTACTCCGGCGGCGCCTACGGGAATCGTGACCGGATGAGGGGCTACACCACCCCCGCAGCGCCGCCGATGCCCAGGTAGTCGGCCCTAGACGGCCATGTCGGCAGTCAGCACGGCCGCCAAGACTCCAGTTGCGCCAACGAGAACCCAAAGCGGATCGGTCTGGACCAACAGACCGATGAGCGCCAGGAAAGGGACTCCGGCGAGCCGGTTGATGGCTATTGCCCGGTTCACCGCCTGTGGGGACTGCCCGATGGATGCGATCTGGATCACGGCCATGCATACCAAGGCAAGGGCGACACCTCCCACGAGAAGCCAGCGCTGGGCGGTCAGCATCGGCTCCTCGCCCGCAGCGAGGATGGCCTGGTCGAGGGCGACTCCAACGATGGCAAGCGCGGCCGCCAGCGGAAGATGCGTGTAGATCCAACCTGTCGGCCGCCAAGTTCGCCCTTCAACGCTCCGGCGTCTCACAACGCTGCCCTCGGCGTTGTCGAAGTAGAGCCACCAGAGAAGCGTCGCCAACAACACACCCAGGATCGCTGCGATCAGCGAGGAGGTCGACCATCCGATATGGCTGAGCCCGGACACGACGGCGGCGAGCGATTCGCCGAGCACCAGGATCACGAACAACCCGAAGCGCTCGGGGAGGTGTGATTGGTCGAGAGGCACCGTCGCCTGCTGGCGTCTCACCACCCATGGTGTGGCGAGATCGATGGCCAGGGCCACTCCCCAGACGATGAATCGGGCCGGGTCCGGCACGAAGACCGATGCTGTCCAAACCACTGCAGCCGCTCCAAAGCCGATCAGATACCCGCGGACCAGGCTGCGCGTCTCGAGGACATGCCGGTACACCCTGTAGTAGAGGGCGAGAAGGACCAGTCGGGAACTCGCATAGCCGGCTGCGAACATGGTGGTGGAGGCCGAAGGGCCCTCGGCCAATGAGGCAGCTATGACGAGGACGGCCACCATTTGTGCCGCCGACCACAACCGGTAGACGAGATCGTCGGTGTCATAGCGATCGGCGTAGAACGTGTTGCTCGCCCACAGCCACCAGAGCAGGGCGAAGTAGCCGAAGAAGGACCACAAGCCTGTCCACGTCGTGTCCGCGAGGAGACGTCCTCCGAGAACGGCGATGGCCACCACGAAGGCGAGGTCGTAGAAGAGCTCGAGCCAGGTCGCGGACCGATGCCCGCCATCTCCCGTCGTCTGCAGACGAGGCGGTGCAATCCGGGTCATCCGCGCCGACCTTGGCTGACTCAATTCGATTGCTCCCTCAGCTTCTTCACCACGGCCCAACCCGCAGACAATATCCATGGCGAGTCGGCCCAAGCACGCCGGAACCGGATCAACGCGGCTCTAGGCTCCCTCACATGAACGTGTCCCCTCAGCCCTACTTGCCGCGCATGGTGCGGCATTGGGACGAGGACGCCCCCGGCCAGATTCACCAGTGTCTGGAGGGGTCGATGGTCTTCGTGGACATCTCGGGTTTCACCGCGATGTCCGAGCGCTTGGCCAAGCACGGAAAGCTGGGAGCTGAAGAGCTCACCGCGGTGATCGCCGCTACGTTTGGCGAGCTTCTCGGGGCCGCCTATTCGTTTGGAGCGAGCCTCCTCAAGTTCGGCGGGGACGCCTTGTTGCTGTTCTTTTCCGGTGACGGTCATGCCCCACGAGCCTGTGCGGCAGCCCGGGCGATGCAGCAGAGATTGGATGAGGTGGGGGTCTGTTTCACCAGTGCCGGCAAGGTCACGCTGCGGATGTCGGTGGGCATCCACAGCGGGATGTTCGACTTCTTCCTGGTGGGCGGCTCTCATCGTGAGCTGATCGTCTCCGGCCCTGCGGCCACGCGCACTGTGGAGATGGAGTCGGCGGCGGGCGCGGGTCAGGTCCTCATCAGCCCCGGCACCGCCCTGGCCATCCCACCAGCGAACATGGGCCGGGTGGTGGGGCCTGGCGTCCTCCTCAAGGGGGAGGTGGAAGCCGAGCGGCCCGGTCAACGGCATGAAGCGTCGACGGCTGAGGAACTGGCGCAATTCGTCCCGGTCGCTCTATGCCAGCTGCTCTTGAGCGGAGAGGTGGAGCCGGAACACCGTCCGGCAACTGTGGCTTTCGTTCACTATCACGGCCTCGACGAGATCATCGAGCGAGACGGCGCCGATTTGGCCGGCCAGAGGTTGGATTCCTTGATACGGACGATCCAGGTGGCCGCGGACGCCCGTGCCATCACCTTCCTGGCGTCCGACATCGCGACCAATGGGGGCAAAGTCATCCTCACCGCCGGTGTTCCGTCGACCACGGGCAACGACGAGGAGGAGATGTTGCTTGCCCTGCGCCGTGTGATATCGGGTGGGCCTGCTCTGCCAATCTCAGTGGGTGTCACCTGGGGGCGGGTGTTCGCCGGGGAGGTCGGCACCCCCTATCGCCGAACGTACACGGTGATGGGAGACACGGTGAACCTGGCCGCCCGGCTCATGGCGCGGGCACCGGCGGGTGAGATATATGCCTCAGCCGAGGTGATCTCAGGGTCACGAACCACCTTCGAAGTCAGCTCCCTCGAGCCATTCATGGTCAAGGGCAAGAAGTTCCCGATCAATGCGCTATCGGTTGGTGATCCGCAGGGGAGCAAAAGCCAGCGGGCAACCGGTGGGCTCCCACTCATCGGACGTGACGAGGAGCTGGCATTGCTCGCCACCGCCTGGGAGCGAGCCCGAGGCGGGAACGGGCAGATGGTCGAGCTGGCCGCCGATGCCGGTATGGGGAAGAGTCGCCTCGTCGAAGAGTTCCTGGCGACGTCGCAGCCCGACCGAGTCATTCACACCGAATGCCGTCTCTATCAGGCGGCAACCCCGTATTTCCCGTTCCGGCAGCTGCTAGGCGAGGTGTGGGGACTCACGGATCTGGATCCTGATGCCTCGGAAAAGGCCCTATTCGAGCTGGTCGACAGGCTGGCACCCGAGTTAGGCCCGTGGCTCTCCTTGATCGGGCTCACGTTGGGATTGGAGATCGCCGACTCTGAGGAGGTGTCACAGCTCGAGGATCAGTTCCGTCCGGTGCGTGCGATGGCCGTTATCGGTTCTTTGCTCGAGGCGACGATGACGGACCCGGTCGTGTTCGTCGTCGACGACACGCATTGGATGGACGAGCCATCCCGGGACCTCCTGGCGAGCCTTGTCTCCGGGATGGACCGCTATCCATGGCTGTTCGTCCTCACCCGGTCACTGGGCGCCGAGGGGTTTTTGGCCCCTGAGTCTCCGTCCGTGACCAGGGTCGAACTCCATCCCTTGGGGCTTGATGAAGCAAGAAATCTCATCTTCAGCGCCACGGAGGAAGCGCCGCTGCCCCCACAGCAGGTGGAGCTACTAGCCCGGCAGGCGGATGGGAACCCACTCTTCTTAGTCGAGTTGCTGCAGGCCCTACGGCACAGCGGGTCGCTCGAGGAGATCCCGCAGTCCGTGGAGGCGATGATCGCGGCCCGGATCGACACCTTGCCGCTCTCTGATCGGAATCTTCTCCGCCGTCTCTCGGTCCTCGGCAACGGGTTCGAAATGGAGCAGGTGTCGGCTGTGCTCGGAATGAACGGGGAGGTCCCGCAGGATCCAGGTGGCTCGCTTGAAGGACTTACAGACTTTCTGACCGTGGCAGAGTCGAGGGTCGATTTCCAGCATTCTTTGATCCGCGACGTGGCCTACGACGGACTTCCCTATAAGACCAGGGAACGGCTCCATGCCCAGGTGGGCGACGCCACCTTCGCCGCTTGTCGAGGTCGGGCAGAGGAGTTTGCCGAGATCCTCTCCTTGCACTACTTCTATGCCAAGCGTTGGAGTCGCACCTGGCGTTTCTCCCGAATGGCGGGCGATCGAGCCCGTGAGATCTACTTCAATCACGAGGCGGCTGCCTTCTACGACCGGGCCCTCATCTCGGCCCGGCATCTCGACTGGGTGACGCAGGCCGACCGGGCCGACGTGCTCACGGCCATGGCCCGGGTTCTCTATGAGGCCGGTTCATTCGACGATGCGATTACATCTCTGCGGGAAGCGGCCCGCTCTCGTCGACGATCCGGTTGCCCGTGCCGACCTGCGTCTCTCCTTGGCCCGCTGCTATCCAGAGAATGGGCGCGCTTTCGCAGGCGCTGCGCGAGACCGCCCTTGGATTGAAACAAGTTGAAGGGAGGGCGCCTCCGGAGGCAAGGAGGGCCACTGCCCGACTGCGTGCCTTTCGTCACTGCGATCCTCTCCGATCAGTTGCGACCCCGGATGGCGCTGAAGGTCGGTCTTCAGGCAGTCGAGGAGGCGGAAGCGAGCGGGGAGATGGACGCATTGGCTCGCGCCTATACCAAGATCGACGAGGCCTACCAGATCCTCGGTCTCCGCGACGAGGCGGTTCACGAGGAACGGGCCCTGGAGATCTTCGAGGAGCTCGGCGATCTGTCTGGCATATTGCTCCTTGCTATCAACCTGGGAGTACAGGCTTATGCCGACGGGCGCTGGGAGGATGCCATCACGATGTACGCCAAGGCTCAGGAGGTGAGCCGGCGCAGCGGGAACGTCGCAGCCGAGGGTGCGGCCGCGGCCAACTTGGGCGAGGTTCTGATCAGCCGGGGGCAGTTGGATGAGGCCGAGACTGTCCTGCAAGAGGCGAGACGGGTGTTGCGCGGTCAGAAAGTGATCGGGTTCGCCCTCTTTGCCGAGACCCAACTGGCGAGGCTCATGATGGAGCGAGGCGATACTCAGGTGGCGGCAAACGCCCTGAAACAGGTCATCGACGAGGCCAACAGGATTGGACAGCCTTTCTTCGCGGTCGATGCGGCGGTCCATCTCGCCGATGCCCTTACAAGGTCGGGAGACCCAGATCACGCCCTCGAGGTCATCGATGTAGCGAAGGATCAGGCGGGCGAGGACGCCGCCCTATACGAAGTGCCGCTTGAACGATTGCGGGCCGGGGCCTTGATCGTCATGGGCCGATCCGATGAGGCGCTTCATCATGTGGAGCCGGCGCTGGCGAGCGCTCGTGAGCAACGCCTCGTTCACGAAGAAGCCCTGCTCCTGCTGCTCAAGGCACAGACGGGTCTTGACCAAGGAGATGTCTTCGAGGAGGCGAATCGCCTCCTCGAAGACCTAGGAGCTTCTCGACCCTATGACCACCGCTTGCCATCTCCGATGTTGTAGATCGTGTGGACAGTGGTGAACGTCCCGTCCGGGTTCACGTGGCTGTGGACGTCGATCAGACACGAAGTGTGGTTTCCGGGTAGGTAGTCGGACGTAACGACCGGGCTGCTCGGAAGCCCACCATTGACCTCTGGGTCACCGACGCGGGTCCTTCTTACACCAGGGCATGGCCTGCTTGCCCACGTCGGGTGCGCCGTTCAGGGGCGGATCGTCATAGCTCAGAATTCGGTGTTGTGGCGGGGCAGGAGGTGGGCCGACGAAATCCCAGGTGATGACCTCGAGGAACTGAGCCACGGTGGTGTCGATCTCGTCAATCGGCTCTGTGAAGAAGTCGACGAACAGCTCCGTCCCGTCAGTACCTGAGTCGAAGTTGTACAAGAGCTTTCCATCGACGCCCTTGCAACCACCGTCGGTGTCGTCGCCGCGGGTAACGGTGGAGGTGGCGTTACCGCCGCCGAGGGGCGGCGTTGATTCGCCACAGGCGATCTCGCCGTCGAATGCCTCCACCAGCCGGAACAGGGTGTTGCCCTCCAAGGAAATGGCACCGTTCGGGGAGTCATCGCCAGGCTTGATCACGATTTTGTCAAAGACGCCGTTGATCGAGGGCACGTCGGGGTCAGTCGGCTCAGCTCGTGAATGTGAGAATCACCAACTTGTTGTCGCTGCCACCGGAATCAGGGCCACAGTCGGAAGCGTCGCTGCATTCCACGGTGATCGTGTCGACCGGGTTGCCGGCGAGTGACGTCTGGAGGATCACGTCACCGTTGAATTTGAATTCGAGGTTGAGCTCGGCGTAGCCGATGCTCTGACCTTCGAGTTCCCCGGTGAGACTGAGCGTCAGGGCCTGGCTCTTGTCCCTATTGATCTGGCCACATTTTTCTCCGGTGCCTTCACCGTTCTGACCGACCCCGAGACGATGGTCCTTCAGGCCGGGGAATGGGTTCTTGTTCGTCGGCAAGCCCGAGGCCGCCACCTTGACCAACGGGCCAGTTACCGATGCGGTACCCAGTTTGCAATTGGACGCAGTAAGAAGCTGCTGGTTTTGCTCCACGCCCGCGGTGTCGAACAGCACGAATCTGTCAGGGTTTGAGTCCATGTCGAGACGAAGCTCGCCGGTCTCGGCGACAATGGGATTCTGTCCCAGGGCGGGGACTACCAGCAGCGAGACTGTCGCGACAAGTCCCACTACACCAGCCAGCGACCAAAATCTACGCCGTTTCATCAGTCCTCCCAATAGCTATTGCGTGCATCGTGGGAGAGTGCGCGTTTGACGCCCCTGCCCCTCAGCCTCCGCCCGTTCGTGAAACCATAACCGCCCAGAGTGGTCGCGTCGCCGGCGAGTGGGCGCGATCATGACCGACATGCCCAAAGACGACATCCACCGTTCCGTCTCTGATCTCTACATCCTTCCCTTGGACGAGTTCACCGCCGCCCGTGACGAGCTCGTTCAACGACTCAAATCGGAGGGCGATGACGAGGAAGCGAAACGGGTGGGCAAGCTGCGCAAACCCTCGGTTGCGGCATGGGCCCTGAACCGTGCAGCTCGAAACAACCCCGAGGCGGTGAGCAGTCTGCTCGAGGGTCATCGGAAACTGCGACGGGCGGGATCGAGACAGGCCGTCGAGGAGGCATCGGAGATCCGCCGGCAAGCCGTCGCGGCTCTCACCGATGCCGCCGTGAACGAGCTGGGCAAGGGATCTCTCCAGACCCGGGATCGGATCAATCGGACTTTGCTCGCCGTAGCGACCGATTCCCAAGGTGAGGCAGACCTGGCCGCCGGGTCTCTGGTCCGCGAGCTCGAGCCTTCGGGAGGTGGATGGGGAGAGATGGAGCTGCCTCCGGTTCCGGAGCCAGACCCCGGCGAGCAGGCTGCGCGAGCCGCAGAGGAGTCGCGTGAGCGGGCAAGAAAGCTGGAGGCCGAAGCAGACGAAGCCGAGTCTCAGGTCGAAGCCGCCAAAGAGATGCTGGCAGAGGCGAGACGTCGCGCCAAACAAGCCCGGTCGGCGGCGGACAAGGCGGCTGTCGAGGCTCGGAAGGCGGAGAAGGGAGTCGGAGGCTGAGCCAGGGGAACATCCCCGGTTGACATTTCACCCTTCGGTCGATACTCACATCCGGGTGGGACCGGACAGCCCCGAAAAGGGTCTTGAGATAGCGCTAGAGGTAGTCACTGAGGGCCGCAAAGGGCTTCGCCGCGTTGCGGCTGACTTCTCATTGGAGATGGGGGGCTCGGGTGTGGCCGAGGAGGCGGATTCGATTCGGACCACGTCGCATGACTGGGTCCACGGCTCCGGTGTCCAGGGTTTGGGGATCGGGGACAAGCTGACCCATGGTGAGCCCACCGGAGAGCTTGCCCTGAGGGTCTATGTCAAGAAGAAGAAGCCCAGGGCAAAGGTCGCCAACCCGGTACCCAAGGTGGTGGTGGTGCCCGGGGTAGGGGACCGCATCACCGATGTCATCGAACTGGGGCGAGTCGTGCCCGAACTGTTCACCGAGCGGGTCAGGCCGGCGATGCCGGGATCAGGTCTGGGTCATGCCGCGGTGACGGTGGGCACGTTCGGCTGCCTGGTGCGGAGACAGGGTGACGCGAACGGGCTCTACGTTCTGAGCAACGCACATGTCCTCGCCAACGAGGGCATGGCCGTTCCTGGTGACGGGATCCTTCAGCCGGGCTCGCTCGACGGCGGCTCATCCGACGGGGACTCATTCGCCCGGCTCACCGACTTCGTCCCCTTCGAGTTCACAGAGACGAGCTTCCCGAATCTGGTAGACGCCGCTATCGCCAAGGTTCGCCGCCGCTCATGGGCGGGACCGAAGCTACGTATCCTCGACATTGCACCGGCAGGCGTGAGCAAGACCGTTCGCAGGGGCATGCATATCAAGAAGGTGGGCCGGACCACGGATTACACCACAGGTGTCATAACCGACGTTCACCTCCGCCTCGCCCTCAAGTATCACCGGCCGTCGGGCTCGGGCCGAGCACGAGTGGGGTTCAGAGACCAGGTCCTGTGCACCCGCTACAGCGCCGGTGGTGACAGCGGTTCGGTGGTCCTGAACAACAACGACAAGATCGTCGGCCTCCATTTTGCAGGCGCTGCATCAGGGAGCGTCTTCAATCGAATCACGCACGTCCTCGAATTGCTCGACATCGAGGTCATGTGATGGCGAGCCGCAATCACGTCCGGCGGGCCATCGAGCTTTACGAAGAGAAGCTGGCCGGATACCCAAACGTGACCGGCATCGGAGTCGTCCCCGTGACCGATGATTCCGAAGGCGCGGCCGATCTGGCTGTGGCGGTCTATGTGACGCGGAAGGTCCCGCGCGCCCAGTTGAAGGCCGGCGAGCGCATACCGCCCTCGCTCGAGATCCCGAGCCGGGACGGGTCGCAGAATGTCCCGACCCGGGTCATCGCCACGGGTGAGTTCGCCCTCGAGGATCAATTCGACATCGAACCGGCATAGGTCATCGAGGAAGGAGGGCGTCATGCCCGACGGCAATGAGGTGGTTGACAAGGACACACCGGTATCCAGCTTCGACGTGGGAGAGGAGTCGCTTTCGGAGGAGATGTCGACCGGTGAGGACGATCAGGTCGAGAAGACTCCGAGGAGCGGGTTCGAGAAGGTGGCGGGCTACAAGCCTCCCACACCCCAAATCCACAGCGAGTTCTCACCCGAGTCGGTTGGCGAAGTCTTGTCGGTGCCGGACGAGACGACACAGTTGCCTGACATCGGCGAGGCATCGTTTGGGCCACCCGACGCCCGGGCCGAGACGGTGCACGGCGCCGACGATCGGTTTCAGATCACCAACACCGCCGCCTACCCGTGGCGTGCCCATGCCTCGCTGCGGATCACCGCGGCGGACAACTCGCTTTGGATCGGCACCGGATGGTTCGTGGGGCCGAGGCTGTTGGTGACAGCCGGTCACGTCGTCTACATCAAGAACAGTGGCGTCGCCGGTCGTGACGGCTGGGTGCAGAAGATCGTCGTCATGCCGGGCCGGAATGGAGGCACCCTCCCCTTCGGGTCGGCGACGACCTCCAACTTCTGGTCCGTCGTGGGCTGGGCCACCGACGGCGATGGCGAGTACGACTACGGCGCCATCGTCCTTGGCGAGTCGCTGGGCGACAAGACTGGCTGGCTGGGGTTTGGCAACTGGTCGAGTCTCGATGGTGTCCACGCCAACATCTCCGGGTATCCAGGGGACAAGCCATCCGGCACCCAGTGGTATGCCGCCAGGACCATCGACTCTGCCAGCACCCGCAAGGTGTTCTATGACATCGACACCGCCGGCGGCCAGAGTGGGTCCGCCGTCTACAGGTTCGCCAACGGGTCCCGATATGGAATCGCCATTCATGCCTACGGGGGCGCCACGGTGAATTCGGGCACGCGGATCAGCCAACCGGTCTTCAACAACATCAAAGCCTGGAAGCAGGCGTCCCAGCCGTGACCGGCGGAGGCACCCGGATCGAAGGACGGGCTCATCTCCCCGACGACAGCCCGCTGATCGAGGCCCGGGTGTTCTTCACCACGTCCCCGGTGCCGCTGCCCGACATAGCCACACTCACCGATGACGACGGCCGGTTCTCGTTGTATGCGCCGACACGAGGCCGTTACGAAATCGCATGTCATGCCGATGGCCACGACCCTGCGACCGTCCCCATCGATATCGATGGAGGGTCCGAGAGCATCGATGTCGACGTCGTGCTGGGAAGCTGAGCCTCAGGCCAGGCGTTCCGCCAGACGGGTTGCGCCGCGATGGGCGATGGCGGCGATCGAGATCATCGGATTCACGCCCGAGGCCGTCGGGAAACACGATCCGTCCATCACATAGAGCCCGGCGATGTCATGAGCCTGATTGTCGGCATCCACCACCGACATCCCCGGATCCGAGCCCATGCGGGCGCTGCCCATCTGATGGAACGAGAAATAGGACGTCCGATTGGGTCCGTATCCGATGGCGTCGGACCCGGCCATCAGGTCGTCGAAACTGCCTCGACCGGGGAACCATCGCACCGGTCGGATGGTCGAGGTGAGGACCTCGACCGCCCCTGCAGCGGCGAGCATTTCAGCGGCCCTTCGCACGCCTTCCCTGACATGAGCCCTGTCGTATTCGGAGATCCGGTATTTCCAGAGTGGGCTGCCGTCCCGCCTGATGGCGACACGGCCATGATCGTGGTCGCGGAGCAGGATCCCACCGACCGCCAGATGACCCAGGCCGAGGACGTCGCGCTTGAACGACGGCCCGTCCTCCCATCCCAAGAAGGCCGCGGGAAACAGGGGATGGACCGGGGCAGTCTCGAACCGGAACCCGTACCCACGACCGTCGAGATCGGCGAACTCGTCGCTGAACCGCGTCTGCAGCATCCCCATCCATGGGTCGACTCGCTCCTCGAAACGTCCCCAGAGTGCGGTCACCGGGTGGATCCTGAGGTAGTCCCCGGCGGCAGGACCACCGAGACCGCTCCTCAAGAGCAATGCCGGCGTATTGAGCGCCCCGGCCGCCAGCACCACCACCCTGGCTCTGACGTTGAGAGGGAGGTCACCGACTCGGGCGATGACCCCGGTTACCCGGCCCTGGTCGGTGTGGATCCACTGCACGTCGGCGTTGACGATGATCCGAGCACCTCCGTCGGCCGCATCCTGGAGATAGCTGACAAGGGTCGATCGCTTGGCGCCAATCCGACATCCCATCGTGCAGTATCCGCACGCCTCCTCGGTGCAACCGTTGACATTGCGGGGCTGCTCGTCGACGTGCCAACCCAAGTTGCGAAGGCCCTTCTCCATGATCTGGTCCCGAGCAGAAGGCGTGCCGTGGTCCTGGTTGACCCCCAACCCCTTCTGCACGGCGGCGAGTGATTCGCCAAAGCCGTCACCTGTGAACACTTCCGAGAATCCGGCCACGCGGTCCCACTCCTCCCGGACCGAATCGGGGGTGGCGAAAGAAGTCGTGTAGTTGATCACGGTGCCGCCGCCCAGCGTGGACCCGGCCAGCATGAGCACGCCGCCGTCCGTGGTGGACTTGAGGCCGCCGTCGAGATACATCGAGCCATAAGCGTCGGATTCGAGATGGGTGAAGTCCGACTCGTTGCGATAACCACCGAGCTCGAGCACGGTCACATCGAGACCGGCTCCAGCGAGTACGGCGGCGGCGATTGCCCCGCCGGCGCCGGAGCCGATGACCACGGCATCGCACTCGATGGTCGTGTCACGGTCCACGACCTGCGTGGCGATCGTCTTGGGTGTCGTCGGGGCAGGTCCGTCCGGGCCTGGATAGCCCATGGCGACCCACGCCTCCGGCGGACGGCCCGGGTCATCGGTGGTGACCCAGAGAAAGGCGGCGAGCGTTTTGAGGGCCCGGATCCCTTTGCGAACGATCTCCAACCGGTTGCCCTCCATGGCGAGGAGGGCGTCCGCTCGCTGGTCGGGAGCAAGGCCGGTGAACTTCGCAGGCCGTCCGAAGAGGACCATGCCACCCGCCGCCGAATCGAGAAGACCAAGGAAGAGCCTGAGGTCCTTCCGATCACGGTCATGCGGCAATAACTCGTAGACACGGGACAGCTCGGCCGAGAGCCGCAGGGCAGCGCCCGGTGTGGTCCACTCAGGGCCGTCGCCTGGGACCGCCGGGAGGATGGTGTCGACCAGGAGGTCGAACGTCCGTAGGTTGGCCGGTCTGAGGGTCACGGCTGGGCCTACCCGGCGGGCTCCAGATTGCGGTTGACCCGGAAAAGATTGTCGGGGTCGTATTCCGCCTTGAGACTCCGCAGCCGCTCGTAGTTGCCGCGGTAGGAGTCCTCGATCCGAGTGACGTCATCGTCGGTCGTTTGGAAGTTGATGTAGTTGCCTCCAGTGGAGAACGGCCTGAATCGCTCCCAGGAGGTCCGCACCCAGGTCTGATACGACTCGCCCTTGGGATCGGTCGCGGGCCAGGCTCCTGCGGCTCCGACCACGAACTCGGCATCCCGATTCCCCACCGCACCGTCGTCCTCGGCGTGCTCGTTAACCCCGCCCGCGATGTGAAAGGTGATGACCTGTGACATCGGGGACTCGATCTCGGCTGCATTGGCGCGAACTGATTCGAGGTAACCCTCGCTCAGTTCCGGGATGAACTCGGTCTTCCAGTAGTAGTTGGCCTGCTTCGGCTGAGTCGCATCGAGCATCGACTGTTGCTCGACATAGGTCTTGGGCACGATGAGATCGGCGATCGGTTTGCCGAGCGCCTTGATCGGGGCCAGGTCCCGCTCCGCCTGTGCAGGATCACCGGTGTGGCAGGCGATCATGGCCACTATGGGCTTGCCATGCCACACCTCGGGGATGAAGGGGGCCGGGGGAGCGAGTCGCATCGTCGACACCAGGGTCAGTTCTATCGGGGCCGTAGCGGTCATCTCTCGATAGGTGGCGAGAACGTCCTCGGCATGGTCCACGGCGGGCCAGGCAATCAGACCCGCAGTGATCTGGGGGCCCACTTCGTGCAGCCGGTAGGTGAACTCGGTGACCACCCCAAAGTTCCCGCCGCCGCCGCGGATCGCCCAGAAGAGATCGGGCTCGGATTCGCGGCTCGCGGTCCGAATCTGACCATCGGCGGTGACTATCTCCACTTCGACCAGGTCGTCCACGGTGAACCCGAATCGGCGGGACAGGTATCCGAACCCGCCACCCAGGGTCAGGCCGGCCACGCCTGTCTCCGACACGAAACCGAGAGTGGTCGCCAACCCGTGCTCCTGCGTGGCCCGATCCACATCGCCGAGAAGACAGCCGGCGCCGACATGAACCAGCCGATTGTCGGGATCGACCCGGACGTCTCGCATGTGCGACATGTCCAGGGTCAAGCCTCCGTCGGCGAGTGCCAGACCCGAGATGTTGTGCCCGCCCCCCTTGATCGAAAACAGCAAACGCTGCTCTCGGGCGAGATCGACGGCGAAGGCGACCTCGTCGGAGTTCTCGGGCTGGATGACCAGGGCGGGCTTCTTGTCGATCAGCCCGTTCCAGATCAATGTGGCGTCGTCGAAGCCCGGGTCGCCGGGGCGGAGGCGGCTCTCCTCCCGGATCGTCACCAGGAGGGACGGGTCCAGCTCGACCTCACCGCCGTCGAGAGTTCGAAAGTTCAGGTTCTCAGAGGACATGGGCATGCGTCTTTCCGCCGACAACGGTACCGAGAGCCGTTTGTGGCCGCATCGGCAGTGGTATGTGTGAGACCAAGGAGGCCTGGAATGGCGACGAAAACACTGGAGAAGCTGAGCAAGACCGAGTTGTACGAGAAGGCCCAGGCAGCCGACGTACCTGGGCGCTCCCAGATGGACAAAGACGAGTTGATCGAGGCGCTCTCCGACGGGGGCCGTGCGTCGAAAAGCCCACCCTCGACTTCGAAGCGTTCGATCTGGAACGGGGCCATAACTTTCGGGCTGATCACGATCCCGGTCGGGCTATACACAGCCACTGAGGACAGAGACGTCTCATTTCATCTCTTGTCAGGCAAGGACGAATCCCGGATCGAGTACAAGCGGGTTTCGTCCAAGACCGGTCGGGAAGTCGATTGGGACGACATCGTCAAGGGCTACGAGTACCAGAAGGGCAAGTACGTCGTGTTCACGCCCGAGGAGCTCGAGCAAATCGCACCGGAGAGTGCCCGATCCATCGACGTCGTCCAATTCGTGGACGAATCCGAGGTGGATCCGATCTTCTTCGAAAAGTCCTATTACGTCGCCCCTACCGACGTCGCGGTCAAGGCCTACGAGTTGTTCGTACGTGCACTCACCGAATCTGGACGGGTCGCCGTGGGCAAGGTGGCCATACGGGAGAAGGAGCGACTCTGCACTCTCCGTGTCAGGGACGGGTTGCTCGTCCTCGAGACGATGAAATGGCCCGACGAGATCCGGCAGGCCGATTTCGAGCAGTTGGAGAAGAAGCCACGGGTGTCCGCCCAGGAATTGAAGATGGCCCGTCAGCTGATCGACCAGCTGACCGGTGACTTCGACCCGAAGGTCTTCAACGACAGCTATCGCCGTCGACTCGAGGAAGCGATCGAGGCCAAGATCGAGGGGAACGAGATCACGGTGAATCCGGCAGAGGCTCCCACGGAGAAGGTGGTCGACCTCCTCGAGGCGCTCAAGGCCTCCGTCGATCAGACACGGGCGAAGAAGTCAGCCTGACCCCCACCGTTCTGGCTCGCAGATCCCGCCCTATAGAACGGGATCTGCGCGCCAGAATGCTCTCGTGACCGTTGGGCCCAACTTTGCATCGACTTCGTACGAGGAGCGGAGAATCGGGGAGCTGCGGCGCTGGAAGCGGCGAGCCAATCTCTTCCTGCTCGGAGCGTTTGTCGTTTTCCTCGTCAGTCACTTCTTCGGCGAGGAGGGCGGCGTAAATGGCTTCATCCGGGCAGCATCCGAGGCGGCCCTCATCGGTGGCATCGCCGATTGGTTCGCCGTAACCGCCCTGTTCCGGCACCCGCTTGGGATTCCGATACCGCACACCGCCCTGATCCCGAAGAGCAAGGACGAGATCGGACGCGGACTGGCCGAGTTCGTCCAGCAGAACTTCCTCGATCCGGCCAATCTCGGGCAGTGGCTGACAAACGCAGACATCGCCGGGCGGTTGGCGAAGTGGTTGGACTCCTCCGATCACGCCGCGCTGGCGGCACGTCGGACCATCGAGACCGGGTCAACGATTGCTCAGTCGCTCGACGATGAGCGGGTGGCGTCGGTCATCACCCAGACCTCTCTCGACTGGCTGCGACAGACCCCGATCACGCCCATCATCTCCCTCGTGGTCGACGCCTGGCTCAAGGGTGGCCGGACTCTGCAGTCGGTGGAGGCCGCGCTGCGAGGGCTAGACGTCGTCATCGTCGACAATCTCCCGTATTTCAGAGAGAGTTTCGCCCGAACCTCTCCCTGGTGGATGCCGGCCTGGGCCGGCGAGCTCGTCTTCGAGCGGATCATCGCCTCGTTCAGGATCCTCGTGGACGACGTGGCGTCCGACCCGTCGCACCCGATCCGCACCGACATCGAGATGATGATGTCGAGCATCGCCGATGACCTCCGCAATTCCAGAGATCTGGCAGAGCGCATCGAGGATTCGAAATTGCACATCCTCGACTCACCGGAATTGGCCGCTGCGGTCCAAACACAGTGGCAGGTCCTCCAGGAGAGTCTGGGTCGAGCAGCATCGCACGCAGGCTCAGACCTCGAGAAGCGTCTGGCAGAGTTGATCCAGTGGTGGGCCCGCCGCATGCTCGAAGATGAGGCGCTTCGGACGCGGATAAACACCTGGATCGCCGAGGCCGCTGAGCGTCTCGCAAATCAATGGGATGAAGAGGTCATCGGAATGATCGAGACGACGGTGGCCGGCTGGGACGCCAACGAGATCTCCCACCGGCTCGAGCTTCAGCTGGGCAGAGATCTTCAGTTCGTGCGGATCAACGGAACCGTGGTGGGGGCCCTGGTCGGGATCGCCATCCATGCGATGTTGCTGCTGACCGGCAACGTGTAACGGTCTATCTGGGCTCGAGGCGGAGGGTGGTGCCCAAGGTCTCCGGGAGGAGCATGTTCTCGAGGGATCGTCCCCGGTACTTCATTCGCAATGCTGCCGACGCCGATTCGATCGAATCGGGGTCGTTCGCCGAGACGGCGGTCAAGGCGAACCGGGCGTCTCCGACTCGAAGAGTGACTTCGGGATCCGCCACGGCCCTCTGGTACCAGCGTCCCGATTCGCCCCGAACCGATCGCACATAGACGTCATCGCCCTCGACGACGACCCATATCACCGTGCCGATGACCCGGTCGCCCCGCCTGGTCTCGATGACTACCTCCCGCGCCTCCCCGATCTCCTGTATCTGCTCTGCGGTCAACGACATCGTCCGAGACTACGTGGCGGACCGCACCCCGAGCCCCGAAGGGAGGCCCGCCCGCCGCTTGATTCGGGCAGGCCCCGAAGCGAGGCCCGCCCGGTATCAAGTCATCTCTTGTCGAAGAATCGCCTGTCGAGCCAGTCTGCGACGTTCTCGCCGAGTTCGGCTCCTTGTTCGTCCGGGGTCCGGAAGTGGATGCCCAGCCAGATCCGGGCGTTGATGGTGTCATCGACCACGTCGGTGAACCGCTGGTAGGTGCGGGTCACATCCGGTTGGCCGGGTGTGATCTAGGTCAGGCTGAACTCGACCTTCTTTCTTCCGAAGAAGTCCTGCGCGGTGTGCATGAAGGCACCGGTTGCACAGTTGTACCCGGAAGGATGATCCGGATATGGAGGCGCGGGTATCAGCGAGTTCCATGTCGGGTCTCCGACTGTCCTGCGATTGGTGTCGTTGTCGCCCTCGTGAATTGCGGTGATGGGACGCCAGAAGGTCGTGGCGGCCTTGTCTTCCCAGCATCCGATCAACCCGTCGGCACCGGCCAGGTTCAACATGGCGAAGAGCCGGGCCTGGTCGACCAGTTTCATGTTCCGATCCTCGGCGAATGTCCGGAAGGCGCGGTTGTACATCTCCACCGGGCTGACGGTGAAGAACAAGGCCGTGGCGGTCTGTTCGGGGCTGCGGAGGTTGGGCGTATTGAGGCTGGTCCCGTCACCGCCGTAGTCCTTGGCCTCCTGGTACTCCCGGGCATAGGCGCGGCTGTCCACGTCGAGGGGGCCGTCGGTTCTGAACTGCGAGTTCTCCCTCATCAGAAACGGCTCGACGTTGGCGACCCAGGCGAAGGGGTCGTTGACCCCGCTGGTGGGTCGCCACTCCCCAACCCCAAAGCCAACCTCGAAAGCGAAGGGAACGTATCGGCCGTCACCTGCTCACACTTCGAAGACCGCTCCGTGTGTCCCGGGGACGATCTCGAAATCCTGACCCGCTGCCCTCAGCCGTTCGTGTGCCTCGTCGAGCTTCTGATCACTGTGATCGGGATCGTGGTGGAACGTCATCAGGGTCCCGACACCGGTCATGGCGGCGAAAGCGAGCAAGTGGCTGTAAGAGCTGTGACCCCACCCGATGCGCTGTGAATACTCCTCGTCGGTGTATTGGGAATCATGGATCAGCAGATCCGCCCCGGCGGCCAGGTCGTAACCCGAGGTCCACTCCGCGCTCTTGGGGAAGTTGTGCATGCCCAGTGCGGGCTCGTGATCGGGCAGATAGGTGAGGACCCTGCCGCCCTCTTCGAGCCGGTACCCGAGGGTTGGGCCCGGGTGGGAGACCAGGTCGGCGGTCACCTGAATCCCATCGATGTCAAAAGTGCCCGGCGAGACGTCGTGAAAGTCCACGTTGGACAGGTCCCGCACACGCAAGGGGAAGAGCGGCGGGGACAGGTACCGGTTCAGCCTCTCCTTCAGGGTCTGCGTGGTCGAGATCGGGCCCCACACATCGACGCGGATGTCGGGGTCATGCAAGGGGCCAAAAAATGGCAGACCCTGGATGTGGTCCATGTGGAGATGCGTGATCAGGACGTCGACCCGTTCCACAGATCCGACGTTGGCACCGAGCGCCCGCATGCCGCTGCCGGCGTCGAGGACGATGAGCCTTCCGTCCGTCCCAGCCACCTCGACGGCCGACGTGTCGCCACCATATTTGGCCGTGTCCAAGCCGGCGCTGGCGATCGACCCCCTCGTCCCCCAGAGCCTGGCCCTCAGTCCTCCACCTCCCAGAATGTGGCGAGGACGCCGAGGAATCGCCCGCCCTGGCCCTCGATGGGAAGTGCTGTCACTTCGACCACCCGCCATATCCCGTCCATGCCCTGGAATCGAATCGCCCGATGCGCCGGTGTTCTCTTGCTCAGAGCCACCAGGACCGGGAATTCGTAATCGGGCAATGGCGCCCCGTCGAGTTGAGTGACATGCCACGCCCCCACGAGTGATTCGGAGTTGATCGGTCCCACATCGTCGAAGCGCACCCCGAGCAACTCCTCGGCGGACTCGTTGTAGTAGATGAGGTTTCCCGATTCATCCATCATCCACATCGGGATGGCCAGGTAGCTGGCGAGCTGCCTGAGAAGGATCATCTCCACAGGCTGTTGCGGATGCGCCATGGGGAGGAACCTAACGCCGCCCGTGCTCAGATGTCATCTCAGCTCCAGCCGATATGTCACGCCGTCGTTGTCGACGGCGGCCGCACGGAGCGAGCCTCCCGGGAGGTAGACAGCGGTGTCTATTGCCACGAGTGGATTGCCATGCAGACCGTGGGGGAGTGGCTCGATAGGGGCCCATTGGTCGCCGTCCGGCTCGAGTATCTCCACTGAGGTGAGAGCCTCGTCAGGCGAGAACACCTCGCCGCCGGCCACCACGATGGCCCCATCGACCACGGCTGCACCAAACCCGGAACGGGGCTCACCAAGCGACGGCCCGTCACGCCACGTCTGCGTGTCAGGGTCGTAGACCTCGGTGGTGTCGAAGATCTCGCCCTCCCAGCGCCCGGCAAGGGCCCAGATCTCCCCGTCTAGGGCGACGCCGGCGACGTGCTCACGCTGCGTGGCGGGTGGGGGCAGATTGGTCCAGGTGGCGTCCGAAACGTCGTAGCGGTAGGCGTTTCCACTGGGGACACCCCCCAGCAGGAAGATGCTCTCGCCCAGCGTCACAGCGGCGCCGGCTGCCACCGGGGAGGGGAGAGGCTGGCTATCCCGCCAAGCCTCGTCGACCAATTCCCAGACCGCCGCCGACGGATTGTCACCGGGGGTGTAGCCACCTAGGAAGAAAATGCGCTCACCGACCACCGCCACCATCCCATGATGCCGGGCCTCCGGCAGAGGCGGCAGGTCACGCCAGGCATCTATCTCGGGTGAATATGTCTCGACGGTCGGCGTCACGCCGCTTCGGCCCACACCGACTCCGATGAAGCCTCCGGCGACCACGATCTCGTCCCCGAGGACGGCTGCGGGATGCTCGCTGCGGGCCCGGGTCATCGGCGCCAGTTCGACCCAGCCGTCAGGCGGCCCTGTGGTCGGGACCTGGCTCGGTGCCTGCGTGGTCGCGGCGTCTTCGACGGCGGCGGTAGTGCATGCCGTGGATGCGACAAGGAGGAATGCGGCGAGACGTCGCACCCGGTCAACCCTACGTCGGGAAGCGGTGATAACTTCGGCCGATGACCGTCGAGGATCGAGCCGCTGACCCGTCGCGGCCCCACGCCGCAAAGCATGTTCGTCAGTACCTCGAGAGCGACGGGGCGTCGGTGGACCATCCGGCAGCTGGCCATCTGATCCTCCTCTACACCACGGGTCGTGCGTCCGGTCAGATCCGGCGCACTCCATTGCGATTCTTCGAGGTCGATGGCGATCTCGTCGTGGCCGCTTCGTATGGTGGCGCGCCCCGACATCCCGATTGGTACCTCAACCTCGTGGAGGCTCCCAGGGTGTGGGTGCGGCGGGACGCCGAGCTTTATGAGGCCGATGCCATTCCAGTAGACGAAGCGGAGCGCGACCTCCTCTGGAACACGGTCGTGGTGCGCGCGGCACCGCAGTTCGGCGACTATCAGGAGAAGACGGAGCGAATCATCCCGCTGGTGCGGTTGATCGGTCGCCCCTGACTCAGCCGAGGACCCGATTCGCCTCAGCCAGGAGATCGTCGATGTCGGTGCCCGATTCCTCAGCTAGAAGCCGCCGAATCCCGGGGGAGACCTTGCCGAGGACCGTAGCCATCCTGTTCAACACCGCCCGCTGCGCCTTCATTCGTGCCGCCTCGTCGGCCGGTGTGACCATATCGTCGACGATCGAGCCCTCAGCCCGGGAGGCGACCAGGGGATCGGTCACACCACGGACCCACACCAGGGATCGTCTCCCGGGGCCTCGGCCCTCGGTGATCGGTTCGACGGCGGTCACATCGTCTGAGCGCACGTACGCTCCGTAACCCAGGGCGACCAGCTGACCGGTCTGTATGCGCATGGTGTCCTCCTGTATGCCGGAAGCTACCGGCCACGGCGGACAGGGTCAGGCGCCGGCGTCTTCCGCGAGTGTGTAGGCGACGAGGGCATTGGCGTGGCCATGTCCCATGGCGTAATCCGCCTTGAGCCAGTTGACCAGCTCCATGTGCTTGGTCATGTCGCTGGAGCGGATCAGTGCCTGCCACTCCTCGATGGGTCGGCCGTACTTCTTCTCGATCGAGGGGAAATAGGACGCTGGCCCCTGCACACGCTCGGTCTTGTCGTCAGCCATGGTCTCGAAGCGTATCCGGTTGGCATCGCTGGTTGAATCGGCGCGGTGTTCCCCCCGATACGTACCCGGCGCCTGCTCATCCGCCCCTTCCGACCCGACGACCTGGAGGCCTACCACGCCCGGCGCGCAGATCCCGACGTGGCTCGCTATCAGGACTGGGAGCTTCCCTACCCCATGGAACGAGCCGAGAAGGTCGTGTCCGCCATGGTTTCAATGGACGGACCCGAGAACGACAAGTGGTGGATGGCCATCGTCTGCGACCCGGATACCGGCGAGGTCTTCGGCGATGTTGGCGCAGAGCTCTCATGGAAGGGGCGTTCCGCCGAGGTGGGCTACACCTTCGCCAAGGAGCATTGGGGGAAGGGGTATGCGGCTGAAGCTGTGGAGGCCCTCGTCCGGTACCTGTTCGAGGAGCTCGATGTGACAAGGGTCTCCGGGATGCTCCACCCGGACAACCCGGCCTCGGCCATGGTCCTGGAGCGGACGGGTTTCCTCTTCGAAGGTGAGACGAAATCGTCGTTCTGGGTGGGCGACGAGTTGTCAGACGACTGGATCTATGGGATGACGAGGCCGGATTGGGAGACGTGGCGTGACCGTCCCCGGCAACCGCCGGACGACGTGCGTCTCATCGAGGTGACCACCGAGAACGAGGCGGCCGTCTCGGGTCTCACCACCCATAAGACGCAGGAGGCGTTCGTTGCCCCCGTGTTGCGGTCGTTTGCCGACGCTCTGTTCCCCGAGGTGGTTGACGGGGCGCCGGTCGTGCCGTGGATGCGGGCCGTGGTGGCCGACGAAGTGATCGTTGGGTTCGTGATGCTGGCCCTGAGCACCGAGCACCACCCGGAGCCGTTTCTGTGGCGTCTGCTGATCGACCGTCTCCACCAGCGACGTGGCATCGGGGCCAGGATCCTGGAGCTTGTCGAGGTCGAGTGCCTGGAGATGGGGGACGAGAGCCTTCTCACTAGTTGGGGAGAGGGCAAGGGATCCCCTCGGCCGTTCTACCTGGCTCATGGCTTCGCCCCCACCGGCAGGGTGGTCGACGAGGAAACCGAAGGACGCAAACAGCTGTCCTAGGGTCTTCTGCGATGAACCTCAGGTACTCCGGCCCGGATACGAAACGCAGAACCTGAGGTTCGACCTAGGTTTGGGCCATGGAGGTCAGCAATCCCGACCGGGTGGTCTTCCCCGATGATGGGATCACAAAAGGCGACGTCGTCGACTACTACGTCCGCGTCGCCGATCGCATGCTTCCCTACATCGAGGGCAGACTCCTCTCCGTTGAGCGATTTCCACGAGGGATCGATGGTCAGGGGTTCATGCAGAAGAACGTCCCCGACCACGCCCCCGAAGAGCTGATCGGGCGTCACGAGGTACCAAAGGAGGGCGGCGGCACGACCGTCTATCCCATGGTCGACTCGGTGGAGGGCATTGCCTTTTTCGCCAATCTCGGCGTGATCACCTTCCACGTGCCGCCGGTTCGAGCCGAGAACGAGGAGCGGCCGGACTGGGTGATCTGGGACCTGGACCCGCCTGCGGACAGCGTCGAGCTGGTCCGTGAGGCTGCCCGTGAGATGCGCGCAGTCCTCGAGACATTTGGCATTGAGACCGTCCTCATGACTTCTGGTTCGAAGGGGTACCACCTTCGTGCCCTCCTGGAGCCAATCACCCATGTCGAGGACGTCGCACTGGTCGCCAGAGGCACTGCTGCACTTGGCGCCGCCGCCAACGACGGCCTCTTGACGCTGGCATTTCGCAAAGCCGATCGCGGCGATCGGGTCTTTGTCGACTGGATGCGGAACACCTCGCGATCCACTTCGGTCGTTCCCTGGTCACTCCGACCGAAGACGGGGGCACCGGTCGCCACCCCGATCTCATGGCAGGAGCTGGGTGAGATCGAGCCGGATGGGATCGGGCTGAGAAATGTCCGGGATCGATCGCGAAAACGGCCCTGGTCGAAGCTCGCTCCGATCAACTTGGGCCCCAACCGTCGAAAAGGTGCGCAGCGCCCTCGATGATTCGGCGATCGAGTTGGAGCCATTCGACCGATTCCGGTCCTGAGCCGTGCTCCTGGCCGAACTCGTCGGTGTCTCCTCCGCAGTATCCGCGACGAGGGCTCGATCCAAGAAGATCGAGTTGCTCGCCGCGATGCTTCGCCGGCTCGACCCGGATGAAGCGGCGCCGGCGATCTCCTATCTGAGCGGAAGGCCACCACAGGACAGGCTCGGAGTGGGATGGGCGACTGTCTATGCCATCGACGTAGCTCCAGCAGACAACCCGTCACTCGAGATACTCGACGTCGACGAGACTCTGGACGACCTGACCCGTGTATCCGGCCCCGGCTCCAAGAAGATGCGGGAGATCGCTCCTCGCGGGGATGTTCGGCCGCGCCACCGAGGGCGAGCAGCGGTTCCTGGGCGATCTCATCGTGCGCAATCTTCGGCAGGGGGCACTGGAAGGAGTGATGGCGGACGCCGTCGCAGCCGCCCTGGGAGTGACGCCTGATCGGGTGCGTCGGGCGGCCATGCTGGAGGGCGATCTGGTCACCGTGGCCTCACGGGCCCTGGCGGAGGGTCCCGACGCCTTGGGGACATCGACGCTCGGTCTGTTCACCCCGGTGCAGCCGATGCTGGCCAAGACCGCCGCCACCGCTGGTGAGGCTGTGGCGGCGTTGGGCCATGCCTTCGTGGAGTGGAAGCTTGACGGGGCACGCATCCAGGTGCACCGCGCGGGACAGGACGTGGCGGTGTTCACCCGGAATCTGAGAGACATCACCGCCAGCGTCCCCGAGGTGGTTGCTGCGGTGCTCGAGTATCCGGCCACGTCGTTCATCCTCGACGGCGAGGCATTGCTCTTTGGCCTATCAGGCCCCGAGCAGTTCCAGGACTCGATGAGCAGGTTCGGGGCCGAGGCGTCCGACCAGGCGCCGCCATTGCGCGCCTTCTATTTCGACTGTCTCCATCTCGACGGGGCAGATCTCATCGACCTTCCGCTTATCGAACGTCGGGCGGCGCTTGGCCGGCGCTGTCCCCGCCGAGTCTCTCGTCGGCTCGGTCCTCACCGATGACCCGGAAGAGGCCGATCGCTTCTTCGACGATTCCGTAGCCGCCGGCTACGAGGGCGTGGTGGTCAAGGACCCGGACCAGCCCTATGAAGCCGGTCGACGCGGATCGGGCTGGCTCAAGGTCAAACCGACCCACACCCTCGACCTTCTAATCCTGGCCGCCGAGTGGGGATCGGGTCGCAGAGAGGGTTGGTTGTCCAATCTCCATCTCGGTGCCGCAGACAGCGAGGGCGGATACGTCATGCTCGGCAAGACCTTCAAAGGGCTTACCGACGAGATGCTGGCGTGGCAGACCGAGCGATTTCTCGAAATCGAAGATCATCGCACCAGGAACACGGTGTATCTGACGCCTGAGATCGTCTATGAGATCGCCTTCGACGGTGTGCAGCGGAGCACGCGCTACCCGGGCGGTGTGGCCCTCCGTTTTGCCCGGGTCAAGCGATATCGAGAGGACAAAGGGCCCGGAGACATCGATACCATCGAGACGGTGCGCAGTTTCGCTCGCAGCTAGGCCGGAGTTTTCCAGTCGATGGTGTGGAGCTTCACCGCTCCGTCGATCCCTTTGAGCTCGACATCCCTACCCTCGGAGACGCCGTATGAGATCGCATCGACTGTCTGTAGCGCGGCCTCGGAGATGACGATCTCGTCGGCATCCGCCGCAGCGCTCACCCGGGCGGCGCGATGCACACCGAGTCCCCGGTAGTCGCTGCCATCCGTCGTGGCCTCGTCGGTGTGAAGCCCGATTCGGACCGAAGGGGCGAACCCCTGGTCGCGTGAGTGCTCCGCGAGACGCCGCTGGATGGTCACCGCTGCCTCCACGGCATCGGTGCCGCGGTCGAAGCTGACGAAGAAGCCGTCGCCGGTGTGGCTCACTTCGGTCCCTTGATGCTCGGCGAAGGCGGCCCGCAAGATGCGATCGTGGGACGCGAGAAGCGATTCCCATTTCGCATCCCCGATCAAGCTCACCAGGTCGGTCGAGGTGACGATGTCGGTGAACATGAAGGTCTTGGTGACCCGAGAGCGTTCCGCTTCCGCCCCGCCGAGGCCGGAGATGATCGAGTCCAGCCGGCGCAGGTCGAGGGCTGCGCCGAGCTTCTCGAACACGGATCGGGCAGCGCCGAGCTCCATCCGGGCCTGGCTCTCGTCCCCGGCGCCGAGATAGGCCTCGCCGAGGAGGACCCGGGCCTTGGCGCCCTCGTAGGGGAACCCGACCTCCCGCCATAGGCGCCCTGCCTTGGTCAACTCGCGAATCGCCCCTGCATGATCGGCTTCGCCCAGCAGCACGGCTCCTCGGGCGGTCAGTGCCACTGCCTCGAATGCCGGTCGCTGGTATTCCTCCGCGACCCGCTCCAAGTCCTCTGTTGCTACCCGAGCGGTATCGAGGTCGCCGCGGGTCAGCGCCACCTCCACCTGGGCGGGCAGGGTCCTGGATCTCATGATCAGGTCGGCTCCGAGCCCGTCTTCCCCGCCGGCGAGACTTCGCTCCAGTGACTTCGCCGCCTCATCGGCCTGGCCCCGGGCCAGCATCAACAGGGCGAGCCCGGGTTGGGGGTCCACACCATGCTCGTAGGCCATGGCGAACGCGGCCTCGGCGCCGGCGAGATCACCCATGTGGAGTCGGATCTCGCCCACCTCGTACTGCCCGTGGCCGACCCCGTCGAGCATGTGATATCGCTCCAGCTCCTGACAAGCGCTGAGAGCCTCCTGCTCGGCCTCGGTCCAGTTCCCTTTGAGACGCTTCAACTCGGCGCGATGGACCCGGCACACCCCTGAATATCCGCCCACCGAGTGCCGGTTCATCCATCGGTCCGCCTCTTCGGTCCACTCTCCGGCACGTCCAAAGTCGCCGACGTCCCGACAGGCCGAGATGGTCACGCAGTAGACGTCGCTGGCCGATCGGAGGCTGGCGTCGCCGGACAGGGCCACCGAGGTCGCCTCGTCGATCAGGGCAAGCCCTTCTGTCCAATCACCCTTGGCCAGCAAGGCGTATCCCTTTAACACCTGCGCCTGGGACTCGGCATCGCGGTTTCCGGTGCGGCGAGCGAGCTCTAGGACCTCCTCGGCCACCGCGATGCCCTCGTCCAGGTCTCTTCGTATCCCGATGGCCTCGAAGACATCCATGACCTTCAACGACGCATGTACGGTCGATTCGGGTTGTCCTTCCAACAACCTCACCGCCCTTGCCCGCCAACCGTTGGCCACCGAACCCGCCAGCCTCCGCAACGCCAGATAGGCGAGGAGGACGGCGACCCTGGCCGCATCAATCGGCATGTCGGCGCCGACATAGCCGTTGAAGGCCCGTTCTAAGGCGTCGACGGACTCGTCGGGGTGGGCGGTCCACCATGCGGCGTCTGCGAGTAGCTCGAGATCCGCCGGTGACAACGCCTCTTCGCCGTCGGCCTCGGTCAGCGTTTTCCACGCTTCCTCCCAGGCCTCGCGGCCTGCCGCGGCCCTTCCCGACTCCAGTGTTTGCACCACGGCCAGAGATTACTTGGAACCATGGGCCCCTATCCCGGGTGGTTCCGGTTGCCCGTGCTACACCGTTAGGGTGCCCGCACGGTCGCGGAGGGCGATCTGAAGTCCATTTCGAGGTCCACCATGAAACGACGCATCGCTGTTCTGCTCGTCCTGGCCGCCGTAGCCACGGCTTGTGCACCCGAGGAAGCAGTCGAATCGACCACATCGTCGTCGCGGGCGACGACGACGAGTGGGGCCGATCCGACCACCACAACTGCACCGCCGTTCACCATCGAGAACGCGCCTCCTGAGCTCACCGCGCTGGTCAACAGCTTCTACCTCTACGCCACCGGGGCCCAGACCGAGGCGCCGCCAATGCCCGAGCCTGTGTTGGCCGGCATCACACCCAAAGCGGCTGAGACTCCACAGGCCGGTGTCGCATCCGTAGGAACCTTCAAGGGCCATGGTGTGGCAACCGTGGAAATGGCCGGCGACCTGTTCCTCGTGGTCAACGACGGCTCGGGATGGAGGATCGTCGGCGGCAACTGGCCGAATCTCTCGCTCCCCGCCTACTACGGACCCGGTCCTCGCCTGGTCGCCGTGGTCGGCTCGGATGCGAGGCCATGGGAAGACATGGCGACAGCCAGGGCGGACAGCATCCACTTCGTCGGGCTCGACGGCGCCGGCCAGGGCGGGATCGTCGGGGTGCCCAGGGACTCCTGGGTTCCCATCGCCGGCGGCGGTCGCAACAAGATCAACGCATCTCTCGCCGATTACGGCGCCGAAGGGATGATGCAGACGTTCCGGGACCTCACCGGCCTCCCCGTGGAGGGATACGTCCTCACCGGTTTCCTCGGGTTCCAGGAGATGCTGGGGAACGTGCTCGGTGGCATCGACCTGGTCGTTCCCTATGCGATGAGCGACTCAGCCTCGGGCGCCGATTTCGAAGCCGGCCCCCAATATGTGAACGGGCCGGAGGCCCTCGCCTTCTCCCGGGCTCGAAAATCACTTCCCAACGGTGACTTCAGTCGCTCGGCCAACCAGGGCCTTGTGCTGATCGACTCCGCCAAGAACCTTCGCTCCAAGGGCTATGGGGCCATCCCGCGCCTCATGGAGCTCTCCGAGGGGTGGATGCTGACAGATCTCAACGCTGAGCAACTGCTCACCTTCGCCTCGCTCGTCATCGGGTCGAATCTGGACACGATGCCGAACATGGTGACCCCGGGATCGAGCGGCACGGCGGGAAGTGCGAGCGTGGTCTATCTCTCCGATTCGGTTTCCGAGCTCTGGGCGGACCTGGCCGACGGCCGACTGGGCAGCTGAGCTCCGACGTCAACGGGAGTCGGCGCCCTCCGGCCCGCTCGGAGAATCCTCGAACAGACGAAGGTCGATCACTTCCTGGTGATCACGGAAATGCTCCCAACAAGGGTCGCAGAAGCGCACTCGCCATGTAATGGCACGGCCCGAATGACCAACGACGTACTCACCGCGGTCGGTCTCCCCACCGTGCTCACAGTTGGCAGTCAGCTCGCCCACCAGGGCATTGCCCACCACCGAGGCGACGACGCTTCCCGAGCCTCGCACCAGTGTGACCTTGGTATCAACAGCAGCCATCACACATATTCAGTCGGCATATAGGTCCAGCGACCCAAGTAACTTCTGCGAAGTTTTTCGACGGCTTGTAGCGCCCAGGGCGTGGTTAGCGTGCGCCGCCCATGGACCGACCGATCCGTCTGATGACGGCCAATCTCCTGGCGGGCCGTGCCGACCTCAACCATCTCATTGGGATACTCGAGCGGCTCGAGCCCGACATCCTCTTGACCCAGGAACTGGGTCATGACGCCGCGGACGTGATCGGCGCCCACTTCCCTCATCACGATCTGAGACCTGGCGATGAGGCCCGTGGGCGAGGCATCGCCAGCAGGCTCGCCGCAGACTTTGGGGAGATCCCGCTCCCCTGGCGGCCAGGGCTCTGGGCAAAGGCCACCGACGGGTCGCGGTCATTCCTCGTAGCCAACATCCACATGCGGAACCCGGTCGTGTTCCCATGGTGGCGGTCGGTGCGGATCAGGAGTCAGCAACTCGAGGCGTTGTTCGCTTGGGCCGATGAGTCTGCCGACGGGCGAGCGCCCTTCGTCCTCGCCGGGGACATGAATGCGTCACCGGCCTGGCCCGTGTACAAGGAGTTGGCGGGTCGTTGGGACGACCTGGTCGCCGACCACGCGGAGCGGTCCGGTGAGGAGACGACCCCTACCTGGGCCTGGCGACCGCGCTGGCCCCGCGTGCTCCGCATCGATCACGTCTTCGGGTCTGGGGCGAGAGTGGTGTCCGCCGGGGTGGAGCCCATGCGTGGATCCGATCATGCGGCGGTGGTCGTCGATCTCGTGTTCGACTGACCTGTCCGGTCTCACCAGGTCGTGCTGACCAGGATTGTGACTGGGCCGTCCGGCCTATGGCCTGTCGCCCGCCCCACCGCCAAGCTATCCGACGGGTTGGACCTGAAGGGGAGGCTTGTTCACGTATGCGCGTCCTGAGTCGCAAATTGCGGCAGAGTCGCTGTCGTCATCGCACCACTGTTTCCATTCACACCTTGGGCTTCGAACGCCTGGTGTGTGAAATGTGCGGGCACGTCGATGTCCGCATGCCCGATGACGGGGAACCAGCCGACGTCGAGGTCGATCGAGCGGCATTCGCCCGCCCTTCGGATATAGAACCAGGCACTGCCCGGCCTCATCTCCAAGCGGGCGAGTAGCCCGGGCCTCAGTCCTGGAGGGCCGCCTTCAGGACGTCGCCCGCATTGTCGGCGATGGTGAAAGCCATCTCGTCCCGGACCTTCTCCGGCACGTCGTCGAGGTCGGCCTCGTTGCGGCGAGGCACGATGACCTCCTTGAGACCGGCCCGGTGGGCGGCGAGCACCTTCTGCTTGACCCCACCGATCGGCAATACCTTGCCTTGAAGGGTGATCTCGCCGGTCATCCCGACGGTGTCCTTGACCTTTCGACCGGTGAGCAGTGACACGAGGGCGGTGAGCATGGCTACGCCAGCCGATGGCCCATCCTTGGGGATGGCGCCAGCCGGGACGTGGACGTGATATCGCTGGGTAAGGGCAGTCGGATCGATGCCCAGATCGTCTGCGTGGGCCTCGACATAGGAGAGGGCGATACGGGCCGACTCCTTCATCACATCCCCGAGTTGGCCGGTCAAGGTCAGACCGGGCTCGCCGTCCATGGCGGTGGCCTCGATGAACAACACATCGCCGCCGGCGCCGGTAACGGCCAGACCGGTCGCCACACCAGGCACATCGGTGCGGTCGGAGGCCTCATCTTTCCAGACCTTCGGTTTGCCCAGGTAATCCCTGACCGAATCCTCGTCGACCACGACATGGTCCGTCCCAGATTCCTTGGCCACCTCAGTGGCGACCTTGCGGGCGAGCTTCCCCAGCTCCCGCTCCAAGTTCCTGACTCCCGCCTCCCGGGTGTACCGGTCGACAACGGCGGCGAGGGCACGCTCGGTGACCTCCAGCTCCTCGGGCTCGAGCCCTGTGGAGCGAAGCTGTCGGGGGAGAAGGTGGTCTCTGGCGATCTCCACCTTCTCGGCGTCGGTATAACCGTCGATGCTGATCACCTCGGTCCGGTCCAAAAGCGGGCCGGGGATGGTCTCCAGCACGTTGGCGGTTCCGATGAAGAGGACCTGCGAGAGGTCGAGATCGACCTCGAGGTAGTGGTCCCGGAAGGTATGGTTCTGGGCGGGATCCAGCACTTCGAGCAGTGCGGAGGACGGGTCGCCCCGCCAGTCGTTGCCTACCTTGTCCATCTCGTCGAGCAGGAAGACGGGGTTCATGGTCTCGGCCTCGGTCAGAGCACGGGCAATCCGCCCGGGTCGCGCTCCGACGTAGGTCCGACGATGCCCACGGATCTCGGCTTCGTCCCTGACCCCACCCAGGGCGACACGGACGAACTTGCGACCTAGGGCGCGGGCGACCGACTCCCCGAGGGACGTCTTTCCCACTCCGGGCGGGCCGACCAGGAGGAGAATCGTCCCCGTGTTTCGATCGTCGCCGTCGGTCAGGCCACGCTCAGCACGGAGCTTGCGCACAGCCAGGTGCTCGATGATCCGCTCTTTCACGTCGACGAGCCCGGTGTGATCGGCGTCGAGCACGGTCCAGGCCTCGTCCAGGTCGAGCCGGTCTTCGGACAGGACGCCGAAGGGCAGGTCGAACATGGTGTCCAACCAGGTCCGGATCCATGAATGCTCCGGAGATTGCTCGCTCATTCTCTCCAGGCGGCCGATTTCCCGCTCGATGGCCTCGGCGACCTTCTCGGGAAGCTCCCGGTCGGACAGCTTGGCCCTGTATTCGGAGGCCACGTCGGCGTCTTCGCCCAACTCCTTGCGGATGGCTTCCATCTGTTGACGGAGGATGTAGTCCTTCTGTCCTTTTTCGATCTGCTCGGCCGCCTCGTCGCGCACTCTTCGGCGGAGCTCGAGGTCGGCCAGGACCTCACGCATCCACACCAGGAGCTTGCCGATTCGTTGGCGGATGTCGAGGGCCTCGAGGAGCTCCACTTTCTGCTCGAGGGAGAGGTCGGGTGAGTAGACGGCGAGGTCGGCCAGGCGCGACGGGTTGTCGACATCGAGGAGACGTTCGGCCACTCCGGCCATGCCCCTGTTCTCGAGGACGGCGATGACCACAGCCCGGTATTCGGCGACCAGGGAATCGAGTTCGTCGTCGATTATGTCGACTTCGGGGGAAGATTCTGCATCGACCCACAAGGCACCGGACTCGTCGACCGAGCCGGCGCCGACCCGCGCCCGGGAGACGCCGGACACGACGATGTTGCCCTCTTCGTCGGCCTCCTGGATGTCGGCAATCGTCCCCACCGCGGCATATCGCCCCTCGAGCCGGGGGACGAGGAGAAGCCGCCCGTCAGCCTTGGATGCGGCGCCGATAGCGGTCCGGCCTTCTTCGGTCTCGATCCGAATGGTCACCACCATGTGGGGGAAGACCACACCGTTGTGAAGTGGGAGGACGGGAAGGGTCAGCTGGGCGGTCTCGGGCATGAGCTCGGTATTCCTTTGAGTCTCTGGTGGAAACCCATGCAACACCCCTACCCGGCGTGCTATTCCACGGATCTGAGTCGATCTTGCTCAGGTTTGGTCAGCCGGAGCGAGTTAGCCGAACACCGTCGGTTGTGCCCTATATGATGAGGCGAGGACGGGCCGTCAGCGGTGCTGAGAGGGGATGACGTCGATGACGAGCCAGGCGAAACAGAGTGAGTTGTATGCTCGACGCCTGGAGGTGCTCGGTCCACAACCAGGCGAGACCTTGATGACCATGTTGTCAACCACGGATCAATACGCCACCAAAGCCGACATTGTGTCGGTCCGAACTGACCTCACCGAGCTCAAGCAGGACATGCGGGAGCTTCGTAGCGAGCTGAGTGAGTTCGTCCGCACCTTCATCGCTATTCAGGCGGCGGCGATGGTGGGCCTCACCGCTATCTTCATCGGGGTCACCAAGCTGCTCTGATCTCAGAGACCGGTGGTGTCGGAGTCGACCGCACCCCTCTCACCGTTGTCCAGGGTCGACAGCGCCAGGATCTCGTCTTCGTCGAGCGAGAAGTCGAACACGTCGAGGTTGGGGGCGAGACGCTCTCGTCGGGCGGTCTTCGGTATCGGGATCAGCCCGAGCTGGAGATGCCAGCGAAGCACGACCTGAGCTGGCGTTCGGTCCCGAGCTCGGGCCAGGTCCGCGATCACCGGGTCGCCGAGCAGGCCCCCGCCCTTCCCGATCGGGGCCCAAGACTCGGTGACGATGCCGTGCTCACTGTGGTACTCCCTTTCGGTGTCCCGCGACACCCAGGGATTGAGCTGGATTTGATTGACATGGGGGACAAGCCCAGTCTCGTCGATGAGTCGCTGCAGATGAGACGGCTTGAAGTTTGAGACGCCGATCGCCCTGACCTTTTCCTGTTCCAACAACTCGATCATGCCTCGCCAGGCGTCGACGAACCTCCCAAGACCCGGGTTGGGCCAGTGGATCAGAAACAGGTCGAGGTAATCGAGCCCGAGGCGTTTGCAGCTGATTGCGTACGCCTCTTGCGCTTCCTCGTATCCATGCCACCGCTGGCTCAGCTTGGTTGTGACGAACACCTCGTCGCGCCCGATCCCGCTCGCACGCAATCCCCGGCCCACCCCCTCCTCGTTGCGATACATCTCGGCGGTGTCGATCAGCCGATATCCGGTATCGATGGCTGCCGCCACCATCTTCTCGGCATCGCGATCGGGGATGGGCCAGGTCCCGTATCCGATCACGGGCATGACCACACCGTTGGAGAGTTCGATCTGCTCTTCGGTGTTCATGGAACGAACCGGACTCCTTCCCATGTCGTATAGGTGTTGCCCCAACTCAGGAGGAGTTTGGTGAAGACAAGGTATCTGATCGCTGTGCTGGCTGTGTTCGCCATCGTTCTCGCGGCATGTAGCGGGGAGAGCAGCGACACGACCGAATCGGCCGGCGGCGAAGAGGTGAGGGTGGAGATCGCCGATCTCGCCTTCGACCCGGAAACCGTGACCGTGGCCGTCGGCACGACAGTAACTTGGGTGAGCGCCGACCCGGACCTTGCCCACACCTCCAATTCGGATGACGAGATTTGGGCTTCGGGGACGCTGAACGAGGGAGACGAGTTCCCATTCACGTTCGAGGAGCCGGGCACCTTTGCCTATTTCTGCGAGGTTCACCCCACGATGACGGGAACAATCGTCGTCGAGTGAGCCGGGAGTGTCCGCAGATCACCTGACCTATCCTCCGCCCATGGATTGGAAGATAGAGCTAATCGGGATCCCCGTTTCGGATGTGGATCGGGCCATCTCCTTCTACACCGAGCAAGTCGGGTTCGTCCTGGACCATGACCACAAGGTCAGCGACGACCTTCGCTTTGTGCAACTGACACCGCCGGGATCGGCCTGCTCGATCACGATCGGTGTCGGGGTGATCGATACGCCTCCCGGGTCGGTGCAGGGGGTGCAGATGGTCGTGTCCGATATCCAGGCAGCGCACGACGAGCTCGCCGGCAGGAGCGTCGAGGTGAGCGACGTCCAGCACTTCGACTGGGGCGATTTCGTCTTCTTCAGCGACCCGGACGGCAACGGATGGGCGGTGCAGCAGCTTCCGTCGTACGACTAGGTCTCCGGGCATGATCGCCGGGTTGGCCGATGAGCTCTCCGCGTTGGCCCTTCGCAGTGGGGCCGCCGGCTTCGGTGTGACCGAGGCAGGGGTCTTCGCCAAGGAGAGGGTCGGACTTCGCAAATCTCGCGAATCGGGCCGTTCCGGCCCGCTTCGGTTCACTTACGACGACCCCGATCTCGCCACCGACGTCTCTCTCTCGTTTCCCTGGGCGCAGTCGCTGGTGGTGGTGAGTTTCGACTATCTGCCACTGGCTGACACCCCGTCGGATTACGGCGCTGTCGCGGCCCGATTCGCCACGACCAACCATTATGAGGGGGTCCAGCTCATCACAGGGGCCATCGTCGACTTGCTGCGAGCCAGAGGGTTCAGGGCCGAGATCCTGAGCGACGACAACCGTCTGGTCGACCGGGCGGCGGCGGTCCGTGCGGGTGTGGGCTGGCAGGGGAGGAGCACCATGGTGCTGGCGCCCGGGCATGGCCCCTGGATCTTGCTCGGGACCGTGGTCACCGATGCCTCGATCCCGGCCAGCCGCCCCATGCAACGGGATTGCGGGACCTGTTCGGCGTGCATTCCGGCCTGTCCAACCGGGGCGCTGGGGACACGGGGCCTCGACGCACGCCGATGTCTCTCCACATGGCTGCAGACCCCGGGTTCGGTACCGCAGTGGATCCGTCCCCTCATGGGTCGGCGGGTCTACGGGTGCGACGACTGCCTGACGGCCTGCCCACCGGGCGGCCACGCCCTCGCGAGGGCAGGGGAGAGACCGGGAGAGCTCCCGTTCTCCGATTTGCTCGCCCTATCCGACGATCTCCTGCTCGAACACTTCGGCTGGTGGTACGTGCCGAGGAGACAGGGACGGTTCATCCGGCGCAACCTCCTCGTGGCTGCCGGCAACTCGAGGGAGCCGGCGGCGCGGAAGGCGGTCGAGGCTCATACCCGCCACCCTTCATCGATGATCCGGGGTCATGCTTATTGGGCGATGGCGCGGGGATTCGAGGGGCGAGGTGTGCTCAGGGAAGCCCTGGAGACAGAGACGGTGCCGGAGGCCCGTGACGAGCTGTTGCTTGCCCTGCTCATGACCGAGCATGCGGGGGCGCATCGAGCGGTTCTGGCGGCCGACGAAAGGGCTCGCAGCGACGAATCGATCCGTGCCTTGGCCCTGGTCGGCCCCCATGCCTCGGCCGAGGGGCGGGGCGCTGAGGATCTGAAGATGGTCTTCGTCGGCCACGATGGAAGTGCCGAAGACCTCGTCGCGCCGATGGTCAGGGTCTACGACCCGGACCGGGTCCTCGAAGACCATCGCCGGGCTGTCTTGGCGGCCGGCTGACTGGCCCGACCTCTGAGGGCGGCGAGTTTGGTTCCTGAACAACCAATAGGGTGAAGGCATGAGCAACGCAGACACCCCCGCTCCGGACATCCGGCCGTTCCAGATCCAGGTCGCGCCGGAGAAACTCGACGATTTGCGCGACCGACTCGGCTCGACTCGATGGCCCCCTCAACCCAATGGGACCAGCTGGGAGCGAGGAGTGCCGCTCGACTATCTCCGGGATCTGGCTGGCTACTGGTCAAATGACTTCGATTGGGCAACCCAGGAGAAGGAGCTCAACCGGTTCGCTCACCAAATCACGACCGTGGGCGGCCAGGACATCCATTTCGTCCATGCTCCCTCTCCCGAGCCCGAAGCGTTGCCGCTGGTGCTGCTTCACGGCTGGCCGGCATCATTCGTCGAGTTCGACCGGGTCATCGGCCCTCTCAGTGATCCGGTCGCTCACGGTGGCGACGGCGGAGATGCCTTTCATGTCGTCGTGCCCTCGATCCCCGGCTTCGGGTACTCGTCGCCGCCTCAGGAGCCGGGATGGTCCACCGGCCGGGTAGCTGCGGCCGTCGCCGAGGTCATGCATCGCCTCGGCTATGAGCGGTACGGCGCCCATGGCGGCGATATCGGTGCCGGTGTCGCAGGGGGCCTGAGCCCCGCCGACCCCGCTGGAGTGGTCGGGGTACACGTGGCGTCGGACCCGCGCACTGCCGTCTCGTTCGCCATGTTCGGCGGCGATCCCGCTGAGACACCTGGTCTCAGCGACCAAGAGCGGGAGCGAGTGGAGACGATGAAGGAGACTTCGGCCGACGACATGGGCTACCTCCAGATCCAATCGACCCGTCCTCAGACCCTGGCCTACGGCCTAAATGACTCGCCGGTCGCACAGCTGGCCTGGATCGTCGAGAAGTTCCGGGCATGGACCGACGGGGCGGCGGATTTACCCGAGGACGCCGTCGACCGCGATCAGCTGCTGACCAATGTCTCCGTCTACTGGTTCACCGGGACCGGTGCATCGGCGGCCCATTTTCTCTACGACAGCATGCATTCCCAGGACTGGGGCGAGGAAGGAACAGCCCCGACGGGCTTTGCTGTGTTCGGTCGCGACACGGTGACCCGGCGTCTGATGGACCCTGAGGAGAGGATCGAGCACTGGACGGAGTTCGACCGAGGCGGGCACTTTCCGGCCATGGAGGTCCCCGACCTGCTCGTCGAGGACCTCAGGTTGTTTTTCAGGCCTCTCCGCTGAGAAGCGGCGATCAGGCCTTGTCGGTGGTGTCGGTCTCCACCGGGATGACGGTCACGTCTCCCGACGGTGGTGTCGGCTCAGCCTCGCCGACGACGGGCTTTTCGGAAGCGGGCTCTTCGGCGAATGGGGTCTCGGTTTCCTCACCCTGATTGTCAGCAGCCCATCTCTCCTTGGCAGCGGCGATTCCCTGGTCGATCACCTCGCCCAGTTCCTGCGCCGCCTGCTTGGCCGACTCGAGGGCACTCATGCGACTGTCCCGAGTGGCGTCCCATGCGGTGCGGAGGGCATCTCCGGTGCGGTCCAGCGCTTCTTGCACATCGTTGAACCACCGTTGCTGCTTGCTCTCTCCGGCCTCGGGCGTCTTGTCACCTGGGTCGCTCATCGCGTTCTCCTTCGTCTTCTGTCCGCCCATTCTTGTCCCTAATCGGACTTGATGTGCTCGCCAGGCCCGAATGCGCCGATATCGTCGCCCCGTGGACGGCTTATCCGGCCCGGCCGGTCTCAGTGTCGGCGCACATCCCGTCTCCTCCGGACGTGGTTTTCGACTTCGCCTCGGACACGCGTAACGACCCTCTGTGGTGCGAGAACGTGGAGACAGTCGACTTGGTCGGAGGGTCCGGGATCGAGGTGGGCACTCGGTTCCGTTTTCACCAGCATCTCGATCGACCCGGGGCGGAACGAATGCAATTCGACGTCGATGTCGAGGTCGTCGCAATGGGGGAGCGTTCGATCACCTGGGTGGCCAAGGATCGGTTTCAGACGAGGGAGATCAATCTGGCCGTCCAACCGGAAGGCAATGGATCTCGCGTCACGCAGGTGACGAGGGCCACCTTCCACCACCCACCGGGATCCAGGAAGTGGCTGTACCCGCTCCTGGCTCGTCGCATCTTTGGCAAGCAGTTCCGGGCCCTCGCCGCCTACTTCGAGCGGGTCACTCCCGCGGGCTGACGGTACCCGACCCGCTCACATCGCTGTCGACAGTTGGCTGCCCGACATACTCGACGTCGCCCGACCCGGAGACCGAGACCTCGAGGACGTCGGTGACGTCGACCACTGCATTGCCCGACCCGGAGACATCTACCTGCCCCTCAGGCGCGGTGAGTGACTCTCCGTCGAACTCTCCCGAGCCGCTGATCGACACCGACAGGAGGCCGCTGATCGTGCCCTCCACGTCGACGTCCCCCGAGCCGCTGATATCAGCCCTGAAATCGGTGCCATCGATGGCTTCGGCCTCCACGATCCCGCTGCCGCTGATGACGAGCCCATCGAGAGTTGCCGCCGTGATGGTGTAGACGATGTCGACCGTTGGCGAGATGCTCCCACTCGTGTCCAGACGGAGACGCCCGTTGCTGACCCTGGTCTCGAGCAGCGGCATGATGTTGTCCTCCGCCTCGATCGTGAGCGACTCGGTCCCGGTGACGGCCACGACCACCCTCCCGGTACCGCCGAGGACGATCTCGTTGAAGCCACTGACCTCTCTCGATTCGGTGATGACGTTCCCGGACCCCTCGACGCCGGGTCTGATGCATGACGCGCAGAGCAACGCAGCGAGGAGCAGGGACGAAGTGATGCGGGCACGAGCCGACACAAGGCCAACCCTAAGCCGACGACACCATGGGCTCCGGCCGATAACGTTCCGGCATGGAAGATCGCCCGCCGATTGCCACGCATGAGTCCCTCCCTGAGAGGCTGATCCGTGAGGCGATCGAATCCGGAGAGTTCGACGACCTCCCCGGTGCCGGCAAGCCCTTGACCGGCGCCGGCGTGCCCGACGACGATCTGTGGTGGGTCCGCGATTGGTTGAAGCGAAACCGGACGCAACCAGATCGAGCCTGATGGAACTCGGGATAACCACTTTCGCCGAGACCTATCCCGATCCGAAGACAGGGGAGAAGATCGGACACGGCCAGCGTCTCCGCCATGTCCTCGAGGAGATCGTTCTCGCCGAGCGCGTCGGGCTCGAGGTGTATGGCGTGGGGGAGCATCATCGGCCTGACTTTGCCTCCTCCTCGCCGGCGGTGGTGCTCGCCGCCGCAGCCGGGATGACCAACAAGATCCGTCTCACCCCGGCGGTGGTCATCCTCTCCTCAGATGACCCGGTTCGGGTGTTCCAGGACTACGCCACCCTCGACCTGGTGTCGGACGGCCGGGCCGAACTACTGGTCGGCCGGGGATCCTTCATCGAGTCGTTCCCACTCTTCGGCTACTCCCTGTCCGACTACGACGAGCTGTTCTCCGAGAAGCTCGACCTTCTCTTGGCGATCCGCGACCAGGAGCGGATCACGTGGTCTGGCAGGTTCCGTCCCTCGCTTCAGGAACAAGCCATCTATCCAAGGCCGCAACAGGATCCGTTTCCCATCTGGGTTGGGGTGGGAGGCAGCCCGGAGTCGATCGTGCGGGCCGCCACTCGGGGGCTCCCGGTCGCTCTCGCCATCATCGGGGGCAATCCGGACCGTTTCGCCTTCTTCGCCGACCTCCATCGCAAGACCCTGGTCGAATCGGGGCACGATCCCGCCTTGGCTCCGCTGGCCGTACATGCCCACGGCTATGTCGCCGACAGCGACGAACAGGCCGGCGATGAGTACTACAACGCTTATGCGGTAGCCATGACTCAGCTCGGCAGGGAGCGGGGGTGGGGGCCGATGACCCGCCCCCAGTTCGAGATGATGCGTTCCCCAGAGGGATCGTTGGTGCTCGGCGACGTCGACACGGTGGCCGCGAAGATCATTCGCATTAGGGAGGTCCTCGGGATCGACCGATTCATGCTTCACATCAGTGTCGGCACCCTGCCCCATGAGCAAGTGCTCCATGCCATCGAGCTGCTGGGCAACAAGGTGGCCCCGTTGGTGAAGGCCCAATCGATGTAGTTGGGGCTCTCAGCTCTCGGTGACGGCCAAAGAGTCGAGGATCAGCTCGGCGTAGTAAGCAGGCCAGTGCTGTTCCGGATCGTTTTCCGCCCGGTACTTCTCATCGGCCTCCTGAAGCCACGCGGCGATCTCTTGGATCGTGGGCTCGAAACCGACGAATGAAGCCATTTCTGGCTGGAGCCGGGTGGCGTACCAATCAGCCCATCGAGGGCTCGGGTCGCTCCCGTGGGCCTCGTGATGTTCCCTCGCCGTCTGGGCGAGGAGGTGCCTCAACTGTGTGACTTGATCCTGGTCTGCCATGACGCTGGAGGTTAGAAGTCGCCCGGTGATAGCTCCCATTTGCAGGGTCGCGAAGAAGAGAGCTAGGTCGCGAAATTTCATCAGCGGTTCAACTTGCTCCGTGGAGAAGGGCAGGCTTAACGTGGCGGAGCCGACTTGGAGGCAACTCCAGATCGGAGTCGAAGTGACCGAGAGGTGACTTTGAGACCTCGCTGGGAGACCAGTCCTTCGGGGCTGGAGTGCCAGCAAGGTCGAGAGCCCCGAGAGGGTGACGGCTTCGGCCAGCACTCCCTCGGGGTTTTTCGCGTCACCACAGCGGGTGGTGAATGAGTTCTCCACCGGGCCCTAACCCGTTTTCGCGCGCCGATCTCGGTCTCCAGGCCGATAACGCTGCGCGAGAACGAGTGGTCAGCCGTCGAGACGCGCCGCGAGCCCGGCAATGATGATTTCGAGCCCGAACGCGAATTCGGTCTCGAAGTCGCATTCGGCGAGATACGGGGCGAGCGCGGCCACATTGGGGAACACCGAGAGGTCGGGAAAGTTCGATTCCCAGCCTTCCTTGTCCTCACCACCCGACATCTGCTGAAACGCATAGCCCATGGTGTGACTGGCCAGCATCTGCCAGGCGTGGTGGGCGTCCTCCTCCGAGAAGCCTGCGGCGCGGAAGAGCCCGAGGACCCGATCCATGAAGCGGAGAGAGGACGGCCCATAGATTCCCCGCTGCATCAACAGGTTGACCATCCACGGGTGCTCGACGAACTGGTCGAGAGCTGCCAGGGAGGTGTCGCGGATGGACACCCGCCAGTCGGAGTCGGCGGCGGGAAGAGGAATCGCGCGAAACACGTGGTCGATCATGCCGTCGAGGATGTCGTCCTTCTTCTCGACGTGGTTGTAGAGCGACATCGCCTCCACTCCCAGCTCGGCGCCGAGTTTCCGCATGGAGAGCTCTTCGACCCCGCCACTGTCGGCCAGGACGACCGCGGCATCGATGATCCGGTCCCGGGTGAGGGGAGTCCTGGTCGTGGCGCTGGTCATTTGGTGCTGGGCTCTTTTCGGGTTTGACGGGCTTACGGCGTATGCTTACAGTGTAATCGAGATTTTCCCGGTATGCCACGAGGAGCGGAGCAAATGTCATTCACCCAAAGACTGGCCCGAGGCAGCGGCCGACGACCATGGAGGACGGTGATCATCTGGGCCCTGGCGCTCGTGGCGGCACTGGCACTCACCTCCCAACTGTTGGGCGATGCGCTCACCAGCTCGATCACCTTCACCGACGAGCCGGAATCGATCACGGCGTCAAACCTGATCGAGGAGGTCAGGGGAGAGCCAACAGACACCGAATTCGTGGTGGTGACCTCGGAGGGGACCGACGTCTCCGATCCGGTTTATGTCGAGTACGTAAGCGAGATCGAATCCGCCCTCCTCGCACTGGGACCCGATGTGGTTACGAGTGTTGGCACATATCTGTCCGAGACAGGGCCCGTATCGGAGTCCGGCCTGTCGGCCTTGCTTCCGGTCGTGGTCGCCGGTGACGGCGTGGACGAAACCGGTGTCAATGCGGAGACGGTGCGGGACACGTTGGCGGAAGTTCCCGCTCCGGATGGCTTTCAGGCACTGATGGCAGGCCCGGCGACGTTGAACAGCGACTTCAACACGATCGCCGAGGAGGATCTGCGAACTGGCGAGACCATCGGCATCGCAGTTGCACTCGTCGTTCTGGTGCTCGTGTTCGGGTCGGTGGTATCCGGAGTGATCCCGGTGATCCTCGGCGTGGTGGCCATCGGAATCGCCATGGGTCTGGCCGCGCTGCTGGGGTTGTTCATGGACCTGAGCTTTTTCATCACCAACATGATCACGATGATCGGTCTCGCTGTGGGGATCGACTATTCACTGTTCATCGTCTCCCGCTATCGGGAGGAGCGCCTCCATGGTTTCGAGAAGCTCGACGCCATCTCGCGCGCCGGCGCCACCGCTACCAGGGCGGTCTTCTTCTCGGGGCTGACCGTGGTCCTGGCGCTGGTTGGTCTGCTGATCCTGCCCAACACCCTCTTCCGGGCGCTGGGCCTCGGGGCCATTCTCGTGGTGCTCGTCGCCGTGCTCGCCTCGATGACCCTCCTCCCCGCGGTCCTCTCGCTGCTCGGCGACCGGATCGAGTCGCTGCGGGTTCGACGCCGTCGGACCATGGACGAGCAAGGTCGTATGTGGGATCGGATCACCAAGACCGTTATGGGCCGGCCCGTGCTCAGCATCGTCTTTGCCGGCGGCATCCTGCTCCTCGCAGCCTCCAGCCTGTTCTCGATCAACAAGGGGCTCTCGGGTGTGTCGACTCTTCCCGACGAAATGGAGTCCAAGCAGGCTTTCGAGATCCTGACAACAGAGTTCGCCGGGGGCTTCACCTCGCCGATCGAGGTGGTGGTGACGGGGTCGGACATCCCGGACACACTGGCCAACCTCGAGTCCGACCTGGCCGCGGACGGAGGATTTGGGCCGGCCATCATCGACCCGTTGTCGACAGACGACGTGGCCATCCTGTCGGTGCAGACCCTCGGCGACGTCAATTCGATCGAGTCGCAGGAGGCGCTGCGCCATTTGCGTGCGGACATCGTCCCCGGTGCTGTCGTTGGCGAGACGGAGGTTTTCGTTGGCGGTGAGACCGCGATCACGGTGGACTTCCTCGATCAGGTCGACGATTACACCCCGATCGTGTTCACCGTCGTGCTCGGGCTCAGCTTCATCCTTCTGTTGCTCGCCTTCCGCTCGTTGGTCATACCGGCAAAGGCGATCGCAATGAATCTGTTGTCCGTGGGTGCTGCCTACGGCTTGGTGGTGGCGACGTTCCAGGCCGACGTCGGCCCGGCATGGATCAAAGACTTTGCCGGCTTGCTCGGGTTCGAACAGGTGGAGACCATCGAGGCGTGGCTCCCCTTGTTCCTGTTCTCCATCCTTTTCGGCCTCTCGATGGACTACCACGTGTTCTTGCTCTCGAGGATCAAAGAGCGGTTCGACCAGACCGGGGACAACACCGAGTCGGTGGCCTACGGTCTCCGCACCACCGGTGCGCTCATCACAGGAGCGGCCATCATCATGGTTGCGGTGTTTGCCGGTTTCGCCGCCGGACGCCTGGTGATGTTCCAGCAGTTGGGGTTCGGGTTGGCCATTGCAGTTCTGCTCGATGCCACCATCGTTCGCTCCGTGCTGGTGCCGGCATCGATGAAGTTGCTGGGCAATCGGAACTGGTACTTCCCGTCCTGGCTCGAGTGGATCCCGAATGTCAGCATCGAGGGTCACATCGACGATGTCGTGCTCCAGCCAGACCCGGTCGAGCCCGCGCCTGCCTGAAGTGCCGGACGCGCACGCACAGATGTTTCGACAGTGCCCGACCCTCTGAGCACCGAGCAGGTGCGCCGGCGGTATGACGACATGGCCGGCAATTGGCGGTTGCTCGGGATCAGCGACGCCTTGCTCCTCATCAACCGTCTCCGACGCAAGCATTTCATTGGAGCACACGGCGACGTCCTCGACGTGGGCTGCGGGACCGGCGAGAACTTCGAGTACCTGAAGAAGGCCGCCACACTCACGGCTCTCGACATCTCTTCGGAGATGATCGAAGAGGCGCGGCGCCGCCGACGCCAGTTGGGGGCCGATATACGGCTCCTGGTGGGTGATGCCCAGGAATTGCCGTTCCCAGAGGCCAGGTTCGACACCGTGATCTCGGCGTTCTCTTCATGCACATTCCCCGACTACGCCGCCGCCTTCCGGGAAATGGTGCGGGTGACCAAGCCCGGCGGCCGGGTCCTTCTGGTGGAGCACGGCCGCTCGTCGGTTGGTTGGATTGCCCGACGTCAGGATCGGAACATCGAACGTGTCTACGAACGGTCGGCCTGTCGGAACAACCGTGACGTCTACGCAGACCTGGCCGAGGCGGGCCTGGAGCCGGCAACACATGTCGTGAGCCATCTCGGCATGATGAACCGGATCACGCTCGAGGTCTCCGCGACTACTTAAGTTGGGCCCCAACCGGCGATATCGGCTTCGAAAATGGACCATCGGGTCCTCGAGAGCGGACACCTCGACCTGTTCGATCGCTCCAATCACCAGACCTGACCACCCGACTTCGACACGGGTCTCGAAACGGCAGTAAGCGCGATCGGGGAGGTCTGTCAGAACAGGTCCCCACTGGGTCTCGGTGACCGGCATCCCGGCGAATGTCCCCCCGGGTGAGGGAGAAAGCCCGGCGAAGACGTCCACCAGCTGACGGTCCTGGTATCGGCAGATGTGGATCACGAAATGGCCGCTATCGGCGGCGACGTCCCAGAGGTCGGTGGTGGGACCGACCACGAGATGGACCTCAGCCGGCTCGCCCTGAACCACGAGCAGGGAAGATACGGTGAGACCGGTTCGATCCGAGCCGGACCCGGCGGTCACGATGGTCACCCCGGCGGCGAGCCGGCCCCGAAACCGGCGCGCCTGCTCCCGATCTGCCGGATCGGGCTGGAACGGGTGCTCCGAATGGATCATTCGGGCACCCTAGGGAAATCTGTCAGACCCACCAGTCATGATGACGCTCATGAACACCCAGACCATCACGTTGGTGATAGCAATCGCCTCGGCTGGCGCAGTGATCGGCTTGATGATCCTGCTCCTGGCCGCGGGTCGGCGTCAGGCGAAGTCCGACGCGGCTCCGGAACCAGACCTGGCCCGGCGGCTGGACGACATCCAGACGACCTTGGCCAGCCGTGAAGGTGACCTGGGGGCGAGGGTCGCACAGCTCGACTCGAAGCTGGCCAATCTCCAGGAGACGGTCACGAGCAGGCAGGCTTCGATCGACGAGCAGGTGAGGGGGATCGGCACCCAGATGAAGGGAATCACATCTTTGTTCACCAACGATCGGGCACGGGGTGGATGGGCCGAGATCGGGATGAAGCGGATCTTCGAGCACGGTGGGCTGGTCGAGGGGCGCGACTTCAGCTGCCAGGTGAGTCAGGGCGACCTCCGCCCTGATGCAGTCGTCCATCTCCCGGGTGGTCGGAACATCGTCATCGATGCCAAGTTCCCCACTGCCCGGTTCGTGGATGCGCTGGCCGAGCCGGATCCCGAGCGCAGAGCCCGGTTGCTGGTGGAGCAGGGCAAAGACCTGGAGCGCGTCGGGAAGGGCCTGGCTGCGAAGGGATACAGCGACCTCGCCTCGGGCGGCTACGTCGTGATGTACCTGCCTTCCCAGGCCGTGTACGAGGCGGCAGCCGAGGCCCATCCCGACCTCATCGACCGGTTGATGGCGAGCCGGGTGATCGTCGCCGGGCCCAGTGCTCTGTATGCCTTGTTGCTGAACGTCGGGTCGTTGCTCACCGAGTTCCGAGCCCTGCAGCAGGCCGATCAGATCCTCGAAGACGCCCGCGAGCTGCGGCGCCGCATGAGCGGGTTCGTCGATCATCTCCAACGCGTCGGGACCGGGCTGACCGCGGTGGTTCGCGCCTTCAACGGGGCGGTCGGCTCGTGGGAGAGCCGTCTCTCGCCGCAGCTCGATCGGATGAGCGAGCAGAGCGGTGGGGGTGAGATCGTGAGCCCGATGCCGGTCGAGGATGCGGTCCGAGAGATGCAGGAAGCGGGTCTGCGGGTGGCCGGCTAGCTCGTCTCGGCTGAGGGTCCTTGGAGACCGTCGAAGAATCGGGAACCATATCCCTTGCCGGCGAGTCTGAAGTTTGTCGACGGCGGGGCGTGGGTAACGATTCTGCGATACGGGAGTGCCAGATGAGCAGCGACATTCATCAGATCTCGACCGAGAGAGAAAGTCAGTCCGATCTCGATTTCGCCAGGAAGGCGGTCGATTACCTCGGGAAGAAGGGTCTCAGCCCCGAGGAGGTCATCGACTATCTGGTCGAGGAGTTCAACCTCGACCGCGACACCGCCCGAGCCCTGGCGGCAAGAGCCGCCTGACTCGGCAGCTTCTCAGTCCCGGGCGACCTTGGAGGCAAGTCGAGCGGGCGCAACCGTGAGATAGGCGTCCACGACGATCTCCTCGAGGGCGTCCCAATCGACCTCGACGTCCAGATAGCAGCCCACCCATCCTCGCCCTCCTACATAGGGCGGGACGAAGTAGCGATCAGGGTCGGTCGACGTCAGGACGTGTTGCGCGCCGTCTGGGGCAGCGCTCCAGAAGGCCACGCGGTCGTCGTGATGGTGGTCGGCGTAGGTCACGAACTGCCGCTTGCCCTGGATGAACCAGGCGGGTTCTCCATGACTGACCCGCTCCTCTACCTCGGGCAGCGACATGCAGACGCTGCGAAGATGGGATAGATGATCTGCAGACTGGCCCATTCGTCTCCTGACGCGGGTGCTCTGCTCGCATCGTATTGATCGAGGTTCGATCCGACCCCTCGCGTGTGCGGTTCGCTACGTTCCGACAGCGCTCGTCCACAAGGAGGAAGGCATGAGCGAGCACCCCAACGCCGTCCTGTATCGCAAGATGATGCAGAGATTCGAGGAAGGCGACGCAGACGCCTTCGAGGATGCGGTCGCGGACGACGTGGTCTGGTGGCAGATCGGCGCGTCGGACCCCGTTCGGGGCAAGACAGCCCTTCTCCAATCGATGCGGGGGATGGAGGGCGTCGACTTCCATGTCGATGTCCACGATGTGCTCGCCACAGATGAGCACGTAGTCGGTCTGGTCACTGCCACCGTCCGGGTAGGGGATGACGAGTTCAGCTATCGGACCGCCGAGATAACCCATGTCGTCGACGGGAAGGTCGTCGAGAGATGGGCGTTACTCGGATGACACCCAGGCCATCATCGACTTCTTCGCCCGGTTTGGCTGACGCGAGGCGGCGTCGGCCGAACGTCAGGGTGATTGCGCTGGCCCTTGTCGCCGCCTGCAGTGGATCGGGCGGAGAAGTGACCGAGACGACGGCTTCGACAGGTGCCACCGCAATGTCGACGACAACGACTGCCACACCCGCCGGCCCGTCGACGATCTCGACGACGATGGCGACGACAACTGCGGCATCCCCAACCACCACGATGCCCGACGGGCCATCAGGCTCCGGCTGCACACCTGGTGACACTGTCGCCCTTCCCGAAGGTGAGTGGTACGGGGTCGTAGTGAGCGCGTCACCGAGCGGCATCGAGTTCGACCTGGCCTGCTGGTTCACAGGCGAGCCGGCGGTGGCGGCCGCCGCCGAGGATGACGCCGAGCCTCCCCCGAACGACTACTACGTGCGGAACGACAACCCCCAGATTCGGTCGCTCCCGGTCTCCTCGGAGACCGAAGTCGTCTGGTACCCGACCGGTGACCCGGCATCGGAAGTCGATCGTGACTTTCGCGGACTGGGTCGACGGCGTGACCTCGAGAGGTCTCCTCTTCGGGGTGTGGCTCGACGTCATCGACGGCGAGGTCCTCCGCATCCGGGAGCAATGGGTCCCGTGAGGTCTCTATCGCTTCTTGCCTAGATGCCCCCATCGCTCGAGGTCGTCCATCGTGTCGAGAATGGTCTGATCGACATCCCAAAAGTCCAGCCCCAGCTCTCGTCGAGCCTTGGCGTTGTCGAACCGCATTTCCCCTCCGAGATGGTTCCGCATGTAGTCCCGGGTTCCCGATGCCTGGAACCCCGCGGCGAACCGCGTCAGCGCAGCACCCACGGTGTTGTCGAGACCGATCGATGGCAGTTTGTATCGGTCTCCCCAGCCATTGGCTCGGAGCAGCTCTATCACCTGACGCATGGTCTTGGTCTCGGCGGCGACGATGTAGCGCCCGGCGGCGGCCGGGTTCTCCATGGCCAGGATGTGGGCCCGGGCCACGTCCCGGACATCGACCAAGGCCCACTGGAGAGCAAGCACCGCAGGGATACGTCCGTTGGTCAAACCGATCAAGGATGTGTGACTGGTGTTGATCCCCGGGACCAGGGATGGGCCGATTACGAAGAACGGGTTGATGACGACCAGGTCGAATCCGGGATCGCCGTCCTCCATGAACTGCCAGGCCGCTCGCTCGGCCAGCGTCTTCGAGTAGTAGTAAGGATTGCGCGTCAGCGATGAACGGGTGTTCCAATCGTTCTCCGTGTTGACATGCCCGTCTGCCTGGTCGGTTATCGCCGCCACCGATGAGGTCAAGACCACCCTTTTCAGCGAACCGGCCCTCTGGCAAGCCTCGAGAAGGGAGATCGTCCCTCCGACCGCCGGATCGACCAGGTCCCGTTGCGGATCGGCGACATCGATCGCGTATGGCGACGCCGTGTGAATCACGTACTCGCAATCTCGAGCCGCGTCGTCGAATGCACCCTGCGCGAGGAGGTCGGCGGTTGCCAATTCGAGCCGCTCATTCGCCCCGGGGAGACCGGTCAGATGGCCTTCTGCTCGAATCTTGTCGGGGTCGCGCACCGTGCCCCGCACCCGGTATCCGCCCTCGAGCAGTTGCTGGACGATGTGAGAGGCGATGAACCCCGACGCCCCGGTGACGAGGACGGGCGAGCCCGTGACCGGGTCGGCGGTCATGAGTCGGTCAGTCGCCGTGGGCCCTGTCGTCGGCCCCCCGACCCACGACGAACCAGATGGCGTGGACCGGCTCGTCACCTCTGTTGAACAGGCGATGGGGCTCGGTTGAGTCGAACGCGATGGAATCGCCAGGCTCCAGCTCGAACACCTCGAACCCGAGCTGGATCCCCATCTTGCCCGAGACCACGTACCCGTACTCCCGACCGTGGTGCCGCATCAAGGACTCGTCGGGTGTCGAGGCTCCGCCCACCTCGTATATGGCATGAAGGAAGTCGACTCCCTCCTCGGTGTCTGCGGTGAGCTGCTCCCAACGGACGCCGGAGGCGAGATCGATCACCTTGCGTCTGTCAGGGTGAACCAGAGGGCTTCCCCGGCCGTTTTGGCCAATCGAGCCCGATTCGTCGTCGCGGCCGGCGTGCTCATCGCCACGAAGGAGCTTGTCTAGCGAGAGATCGAGCTCGGTCACGATGGCATAGAGGGTTCCTACCGAGGGCTTGGAGAGGCCACTCTCCAACTGGGAGATGAGGCTGGCTGAGAGGCCGAGGCGACGCGCCAGCTCCCGCTGGCTGATCCCGGCCTTGGTCCGCTCGGCGCGGAGCCGGTCACCTATCCCGTCGAGTTCCTCGATCATCTCCAGAGCACCCGCATCTGACTACATCATCAACCAGCCGCTATCGACATACAGGTTGATCCCGTTCACCGACCGGTTCTCCAGGAGGAACACCGTTGCCTCCACTACATCCTCCATGGTGGCGAGTCGTTTTGTTGGTGTTCGTTCCAGCACTTTGTCCAGAGGCTTGCCCTCCCAGAACGGGCTGTCACCGACAATCCCGGGGTGAATCGCATTGAATCTGATCGGCGCGAGCTCGACCGCGAAGGCAGTGATCATCGTGGCGACCGCGCCGTTGACGGCAGTCACGGTCGTCGAGCCCGGATAGGGGCGATCTTTCGCCCTTCCGCCAAAGAGCACCACCGAACTGTCGTCCGACAGACGTCCAAGCAGAGTGTGTATGACTTCGGTGTAGCCCACGACCTTCATGGTCGCCAGGGTCACTGCACTAGGGATGTCGTACTCACGCACCGGGTTGTTGTCGCGCGCGATGGCACACAGGACCAGCTTGTCGACTTGCCCGACGTCCCGTAAGGCCTCGGCAATGGTCTCCGGGGCGGCGAGGTCGAACCCGATTGCGCTGGTCTTGCCGCCGAGCTCGTTGGCGATCTCTTTGGCCCTGGCTTCATCTCTGCCGGTGATGATCACCTCACGTCCGCGATCCACGTAGTGGGCGGCAAGCTCGCGACCCATGCCACCGGTGCCCCCAACGATCAACACTGTCCCATCGGCCATCGATCTGCTCCTGTGGTGACGAAGTGCGGAGATCCTAACCCTCCACCGACTTCCACTGTGCAGTGAGACTGAGCACCAACAAGCGTCGTGGGTAGTCTGCGCCACCCGTTCGCGGCGGTCTGAGGAGGATGGGTTGGCCTACGACGTCTGCATAATCGGAGCCGGCCTCGTCGGCCTCGGCGTGGCCCGCGCCTTGAGCGAAAGCCATCCCGGCATCGGCATCGTCATCGTGGACAAAGAAGAGACGGTGGCGGCCCACCAGAGCAGTCACAACAGCGGAGTCGTCCATTCGGGTCTGTACTACCGGCCAGGCTCGCTCAAGGCGCAGCTCTGTGTGGAGGGCAGACGCCGGCTGAAGGACTACTGCAGCGTGAACGGCATCGGCTATGAAGAGTCGGGGAAGTTGGTGATCGCCACCACGCCATCCGAGCTCGAGCCTCTGGCCGAACTGGAGCGGCGGGGGAGGGCAAATGGTCTATCTGGATTGACCCGGGTCGACAGTGACGGGATTCGAGGACTGGAGCCGGCCGCCGTGGGGCTCGAGGCGCTTCATGTGCCGGAGGCGGGCGTGGTCGACTTCCCGGCGGTCGCGGCACAGGTGGCCCGCGATCTGACCGAAGGCGGCGCCGAGATCCGCACCGGATTCCAGGTCGAAACGATCCATCACCACGACGATGGGGCTCACATTCGCTCGGCGGACAATGAGATTCGGGCCGACGTCGTGGTGAACTGCGCCGGTCTTCACTCCGACCGGGTGGCTGCCCTGGCCGGGGTGAGAAGCCAGGTGAGGATCGTGCCGTTCCGTGGCGAGTACTACACGCTCGAGACCAGAGGCGAAACATCTTGTCCGCGCCCTGATCTACCCGGTGCCCGACCCCCGATTCCCGTTCCTTGGGGTTCACTTCACCCGAAGAATCGACGGCAGCGTCGAGGTCGGCCCCAACGCCGTGCTGGCCATCGGCCGCGAGCACTATCGCGATGCCGATCCGGATTGGGCCGAACTCCGGGAGACCCTCGGGGACCGAGGTTTTCGTCGTTTGGTCATGAGGCACTGGCGCACCGGCGCCACGGAGATGATCAGATCCCGCTCGCGGGCCCTCTACGCCAGATCGGCTCAGGCCCTCGTACCCGCCATCCGACCCGAGCACCTCATCCCTGGCGGGGCCGGAATCAGGGCCCAGGCCGTCTCTACGGATGGTGCGTTGTTGGACGATTTCGTTATCGAAGAGGCCGGCTCGACGGTCCACGTACTCAATGCGCCGTCGCCCGGGGCGACCGCCAGCATGGCGATCGGGTCATATGTCGCCGCCATCGCGGCCCGACATCTGGGCAGGTGGGGCCGTAGCCAAAGTGTGTAGTGTCACTAAGCACGGTGCGTATTCGGCAGATTCGAGGATGCGAGCAGAAATGACAAGGAGACACCGATGAACGTTGAGTTCCCCGTGGCCACCAGTCCCGCTCCCGGCATCATCGGAGTCGACTGGGAGACCAGGGTCGACTTCGAGCGTCTCCGTCAACATCGCATCGCTCGTACGAGGCAGCTCATGGCTCAGGAGGACCTCGGTGCCCTGCTCCTGTTCGAGACATCGAACATCCGGTACGCCACTGCGACCCAGATCGGCTACTGGGCCTTCAACAAAGGCGAGCGGTACGCCCTCGTGACCCAGGAAGGGCGACCTCGCATCTGGGATTTCGGCTCGGCGGCGAAGGCGCACCGTCTCCAGTTGCCCCACATGTATGACAACACCAATTCCGTGGGAGGCAACACCGGTTTGCAGGGGGCCATCGGGCCTGAAGCCGGCCTCCACACGCGCGCCGCGGCGGAGCTGAAGCAGGTCCTCGAGTCAGAAGGGCTCGCCGGGGAGCGAATTGGCGTGGACATGGCGGAGACCGGTGTGTTCCTTGCCTTGCAGGCTGCAGGTATCAATGTGGTTGACGGCCAGCAGGCGATGATGAAGGCCCGCGAGATCAAGAGCCCGGACGAGATCATCCTGCTCACTCAGGCCTGTGCCATGGTGGACGGCGTCTATCAGGACATCTTCGAGGCCCTGAAGCCAGGGATCCGCGAATCCGACATTGTCGGTCTCGCACACGCCCGTCTCTTCGAGATGGGCTCGGAGTTCGTCGAGGCCATCAACTCGATCGCCGGCGAGAGATGCAGCCCGCACCCGCATGTCTTCTCCGACCGACTGATCCGACCCGGCGACCAGGCCTATTTCGACATCATCCATGTTTTCAACGGTTACCGCACCTGTTACTACCGCACATTCGTGGTGGGTCGGGCCACCCAGGCGCAACGGGACGCCTTCAAGCAGTCGCGGGAGTGGATGGACGCAGCCATCGAGCTGGTCAAGCCTGGCGCCAGTACCGACGAGATCGCCAAAGTGTGGCCCAAGGCCGAGGAATTCGGGTTCGAGAACGAGATGGATGCCTTCGGGCTCCAGTTTGGCCATGGGGTGGGGGTCGGCCTCCACGAACGGCCGATCATCAGCCGTCTCAACTCGATCGACGCCCCGATCGAGATCCAGGAGGGGATGGTGTTCGCCCTCGAGACATACGCACCGGCGGCCGACGGGCGCTCCGCAGCTCGCATCGAAGAGGAGCTCGTTGTGACCGCCGACGGCGCCAAGGTCATCACTCTCTTCCCTTGCGAGGAGCTGATGGTCGCCAACGCCTACTGAGCCTCGTTTCGAGGCTGCTTAGGCTGTCTCGATGAAACTGGCGCTGTCACTGCATCGCATCGGATCCGACCTGGTCAATGTGTATCTGGTCGAGGACGCCAGCGGGATCACGATCGTCGATGCCGGGCTCCCCGGTCTTTGGGACGAGCTCGAGCCCGAACTGGCGGCCATGGGACGCTCGCTGGACGACGTTCGTGGCGTGATCCTGACCCACGGCGACACCGACCACATTGGCTTCGCCGAGCGGCTGCGTCGGGAGCGGGGAGTGCCTGTCTTCGTTCACGAGCTCGACGCCACCCGGGCTCGGGGCGAGGTGAAGAAGGAGATCTCCTGGGGCAAGGTCAAGATCGGCCCGTTGATGCGCTTCCTCTCCTACAGCGCCCGGCGTGGCGGGCTGAAGATCACCCCCGTTTCCGAGGTAGCCACCTTCGCCGATGGTCAGGTTCTGGATTTGCCTGGTTCCCCTGTGGTGATCCACATCCCCGGTCACACCCCGGGCAGTGTCGCCTTCCACCTGCCAACGGTGGATGCGATTTTCGTCGGTGACGCGATGACCACCGGGCATGTCCTGACCGGGGTTACCGGGCCGCAGCCGGCGCCGTTCACGCTGGACCAGGAGGAGGCCCTCGAGTCGTTGAGCCGAATCGAGGCGCTCGGTGCGAAATGGGTTCTCCCCGGGCATGGGGCGCCCTGGGACGGTGGGGTGGAGGAAGCGGTTCGTCTCATCAGGGAGGCGGCATAGGCTGAGGCCATGAGGCGTTCGTTGCCGGCGCTGATCATGGTCTTCGCTCTGGCGTGCACGACCGACTCCGCCGATACCTCGGTCGTCTCGACTGTGGCTCCAACCACCTCCCTCGCCCCAACGACCACAGCGGCAGCGCCAAGCACCACACAAACAATCGCGCCCGAAACCACGACCACCCCGACCACCCAGCCTGTGACGATGGCTCCAGATGAGTTGGTCCTGGAGTCATACCCGGTGCCGGCTGGATCCGGTCCCCATGACGTCGCTCCGGCCCTCGACGGGGGGGTCTGGTACACGGCCCAGGACACCGGGGAGCTGGGATGGCTCAACCCCGCCACCGGGGAGACCAGGCACACCGCTCTGGGTGAAGGTTCGGCGCCCCATGGTGTGATCGTCGACGAGGCCGGCACGGCATGGGTCACCGACGGTGGGCTCAACGCCATCGTTGCCGTCGATCCGGTCAGTCTCGAGGCGACGGTTTATCCCCTTCCCGATGACCGACCCGATGCCAATCTCAACACGGCCAGCTTCGGCGGCGATGGCATGCTGTGGTTCACCGGGCAAAACGGGATCTATGGCTGCGTCGACCCGGATACGGGTGAGGTGATCGTCTTCGACGCCCCGCAAGGTCCGGGACCGTATGGAGTCACCACCACCCCTGACGGGGTTGTCTATTACGCCTCACTGGCAGGGTCTCACATCGCCCGCATCGAGGCCGATCGCAGCGCCACGGTCATCGAGCCTCCGACACCCGAGCAGGGAGCGCGGAGGGTTTGGTCCGATTCCCAGGGCCAGATATGGGTCAGTGAGTGGAATGCGGGCAATATGAGCCGGTATACCCCCGACACCGATACCTGGGCCACGTGGCACCTCCCGGGTGCGAGCCCCGAGACCTACGCCGTGTTCGTCGACGATCGGGACATCGTGTGGGCGAGTGATTTCGGATCGAATTCCATGGTCCGCTTCGACCCGACGACGGAGGAGTTCCACACCTATCCGCTGCCTCACGACCCGGGGAACGTCCGCCAGATCCTGGGACGACCCGGTGAAGTCTGGTTCCCCGAGTCGGCCGCTGACAACCTCATCGTGATCAAAACCAGCGGCTGAAGTCCTTGTATCAGGGTTGGTCCGATCGTCTCTCCTCGGTGTGCAAGTTCACAGAGTGGAGGAGAGGACGAGATGAGCTTTTATATGAATGAGGCGCTGGTTTTCGAGAAGATGCAGCGCTATCAGGCCGAGGCGGCCGAGCACCGACGCATGAACGCCGCTCGCTCGGATGAGCCCAGAGCCAAGGATCGGATGTTCCACGCGATCGGGCGGGGTCTGACCTCGATTCGTGAGTCGTTCAAGGTCGATCGCCGGCCGCGCATCCCTGCAGTTTGACGTCTGGGGGAGCCCGTCGGGCCTTGACACCGACGGTCGATTGGGGGCCAGAAAGCGAAGCGATCCCCGGGAATCCCGGGGGTCGCTCCGCGCATCCTCGAAAGAATCCGCTATTAGGGGCAGATCGCGCCCTCCGCATCCGTACGATTGACCCGATGGCCTCCCTGTCGCAAGCCACCCATGGCGAATTGCTGGCTCTGGCCGCCACGGGTGACCAGACGGCCTGGAATGAGCTCGTCGATCGATTCGGCCAGATGGTCTGGTCGATCGCTCGCAGCTTCAGGCTCGACGACGCAACGGCCAAAGACGTGAGCCAGACGGTCTGGCTCCGCTTGGTGGAGAACTGTCATCGTATCGACGACCCGGAGCGGCTTCCCGGCTGGCTGGCGACCACATGCCGCCGCGAGGCGCTTCGGGTGAAAGGGATGCGCGATCGGGTCGTACCGACCGATTTCCAGTACGACGTTCCCGACGAATCGGCCTCTTTGGAGGCGATGCTGGTCGAAGACGAGGAGGCTCGGGAGGTCGTCATCGCCTTCGGGAGCCTGAGTGACGAATGTCAGCAGCTGCTCCGTCTGCTCACCACCGAGCCACCGCTGAGCTACGAGGAGATCTCCGAGATGATCGGCCGTCCCTATCGGGAGCCTGGGCCCGACCAGATCGAGGTGTCTGGAACGACTCAAGGCGGCACTATCTGCGCGTATCAGCGGCGCAGGAGACGACTCTTTGCAACCAGGAGGTGATGACCAGTGATGGAGTCGACAAAGTCACCAGAGCATGCGCTCTTGACGCTTCTCCAGCAAGGCTACGACGGATCTGACAAGCCGCCGGCGGATGTGTCCGCTTTCGCCGAAGCGGTTTTTCATGGCGTGCGATCGATGCCGAACTGGATCGAATCTCCTTTGATTCATGCGAACCAGGAGATGATTCCCCGATGAGTGAGTTGACCAGCCAGCAAGAGGAGAAACTCATCTCGCTGCTCCGGAGCGGGCTCGATGATTCCGACCCGGCGCCGGCGGACGTTACCGACTTCGCCAAGGCCGCCCTTTCCTGGCGCGACATCGACGCCGAGTTGGCCCAAATCTCATTCGACTCGAGCGAGGAGTCGGCTACTACGGGAGTGCGCGGCGTCGCCACAGCGCGAATACTCGCCTTCCAGTCCGATGAATGGCTGATCGATCTCGAGTACGACCCCTTCGCCGGCCAGCTCATGGGTCAGATCGAACCAGCAGGTCACATGACGGTCGAGCTGCATCTCGTCACCAGGGTTCTCACGACCGAGTCCGACGACCAGGGCCGCTTTGAGTTCGAAGGGGTCCATAACGGACCGGTGGCACTCGTCGTCCGCATCGAGGGGCAGGAGGCCGTCAAGACCGAGTGGATCGTTCTCTGACTGGCTGACCGATCTGCCTCTTCCGGTATCAGCGACCCGGACCAGGCCTCTCTTCAGTGAATCGTCGCCATCCGGCGACGAGCCCGTGAGCGAGGAAAGGCGCGACATGAGCAACATGTCCGAATCCCAGGACCCGAGGGCTACTCGGCGCTGGGCATGGACGGTCCGCCCCGGAGAGCAGCTCGACAACCCCGTCCAGCGGTGGTTGGGCAACCGCTCAAAGGAGAACCGGCTCCAGGTCAAGCACCGGCCCCAGGTCCTGCGACGCCTCATTGTTCGCCCCGCCATGTAACAAGGCAGAGGCACAAGCCTCGCTAACGGAGTCAGGAAGACCCCCGTCCCGGCGGGGGTCTTCCTATCAGCATCAAGCGCCGTAGGCGACGAAGGCCAGGGAGGGGTCGACGTCCACCCGATCGAAACCGATCTGAGCCGCCTGCACGGCCGCCGCCGCAGACGCACCCGCGCTGAGACTCTCATGGATGCGGGCGACCGCCTCCACAGAATCAGGGGAGTCCGGGATCGGCGCCACCGTTGCGATGATCGACCGAGCCCCACGGGAGAGGAGCAGGGAAGTGAGGCCATACATCTCGTTTCCTCCGACGACGTTGTCGTGGGCGGAATCGCAGGCCGACAGCACGATCGTGTCGGGGACGCTCTCCAGACCCTCGAGGTCGTAGAGATTGAGGTATCCGTCAACGAGTTCCAGTGCCGAGAACATCGGGTTGTCGTCCCTCAGCCTGGTGTGGGCCACTGCGTGGAGCCGATCGCAGTGACCCATTGTCTCGATCACAGCTTCGACCGTGGCACCGTTCGCGTCCAGAATCTCCGGCGCCTCGTAGAGCCCGGCGACACGCGCGGCCTCGGCGACGGCGTACTCCAGTCTAGGCCCGGTCACGACACTCACCCGCTCAGATCTTCGGGCCTGTCCATCGGCCCGCATCCATTGTCCTGCAGATGGGGCAACCACCACCGAGAGATCGGAGTCGACGGCAGCAGCCATCGCGTTCCAGGGCAGGCTGACCAGGTCGGGAGGCGGGGCGATCACGATGTCGGGTCCCTTGCCGGCCAACGGGGCGAGGAGATGCTTCGCCAGTTCCAAGACCATCTCGTTCACGTGGGAACGGTGATTCGGTCTTCGTCCACGGAGCATGAAGTCGCGGCGGAGCCCGGAAAGGAGATGATGGGCAAGGTATCTCAGGCGAGCGGAATCACCCAAGTCGACTTGTGTCACGGTGTTGAGACCTACGACCTCGCCGCAAGTGCGATCGGACACGTGATAGAGATAGAGCATCTGACGTGACCCCAGGGCATCGAACAGCTGCTCGACGCCACCTACCGGAGCGACGGTGCCGGCAGCTTGCTCCCGGGCCACCGATAGGTCACCGATTCGACGTTCCAGACGCTTGGCTTCCGCCGCGAGCTCGCTGGTGTCCTCACCGGCGAGAGTCATGTCGTCCAGCTCACGAACGATGCCTCGCAGCTCGGCCAGGTCGGCGGCGAGTTCGCTATCTCCGGCCATGACAACTGGAGCGATTCGCAACGATGCCCCCCGGAATCGCTCGGTCCAACCGATTGCGGATCGCCCGTCCTCGTGGATCGCCTCGCGTCCCAGGCCGGCGATCTCGTCAGCAAGGAGGCTGACCCCTGCCCTGGCCTCGGTAGCGCTGAGCAGGATCCGATGACGGTCGACCAGATCCGCCGCCCGTTCGAGCACCCCCGTCGCCATTTCGCTGTCGCCTTTGGCCAGCATGAGCCTGGCTCTCGCCACCGCAATAAACAGCCTTACCGGCAGATCAAGGCTGGTCGATTCGTCGGCATTGATCGAAACCAGGCTCTTTTCTGCGGCTAACAGATCGCCCGTGTCCAAGAACCGAAGAGAGGCCAAGGCTCGGGCGTGCATCTCGCCCGAAGGGTTTTCTTGGGCGGAGAAGGCGGCGGCCAGTGCGACCAATTCGCCCGGGTCGCCCGGCATCCCGGCCCGAAAGCGAGCCTCCTCCAGCACCACGGTCGCCATCAGCCGCCACGTCTCACGATCCTGGTTGGCCGCCAGGTTGGATGCCTCTTCGGCAACAGTGACGGCGGATTCGGCATCACCACTGGCCAGAGCGGCCCGCGCCGCCAGGTACAGGGCCTCGGCACGCTCCAGCTCATGGCTTTGGGAGCCGAGACGACGGGCCGTGCTCAGAGCGATCTGGAATGCGTCTCCGGGTAGACCAGCCAGCATGTAGGCATATGACCGATCGGAGGCGATCGCCTCGGTGGGAAGTCCGGCTCGCTTCCACTGTTCTTCGGCGTCGAGCATGATCGAAAGCCCTCTGGCGATGTCCCCTTTCTGTACCGCGACAAAGCCCAGGTTGTGCACCATCTCGGCGGCCGGCGCGGCGCGATCGAGCTCGAGAAATAGGTCCCTGGCCAGTCGGAGATCCCGCTCGGCGTCCTCGAACTGGGACTGATAGGTCAGGACCAGGCCACGCGTGCTGTAGAGGAGAGCGAGCCATCGCAGATCGTTCGAGCTCTTCAGGACGGGCTCTGCCAACTCGTACAGACCCATCGCCCCGTCGAGGTCGCCGGTTCGGGCGATGAGACCGGCCTTCTGCACCTGGGCGTGGGCCCGAACGGCGTCGCTACGGTCTTGAAGTAAGGGCTCGAGCGACTCGATTCCATCGTCGAGTCTCCCCGACATTGCGACAGAGGCGGCCAGAGAGATGGTCGCCTCGGCCGCAGCCGCGTCATCTCCGTTGTCGAGATAGGCATCACGCGCCAGCTGGAGCTGGCCAATCGAGTCTTCGATCTCGCCCAAGGAACGAAGGGCGATCCCCAATGCACGATGAGCATCGGCCAACTGGCCATTCGGCGCCGGTCGGGAAAGGATCTCGTTACAGGTCACGACGCAGGCAGTTGGATCCTGCTCAGCGAGCAGGATCAGTCGGTCGCCCTCCTCGGTCACCGCGCTAACAAACCCCCCCCGAGGCAAGGCAAGCCGCGTGGTACGGCGTGGCGAACGAGGTCCCGCTCCACACCGCCAGGCTCCCAGCGGTCTTGTCGTGGTACCAGCTGACTACATCCACCCCGGGTGCGTAGACATCACCGGCGTTGGCCCACACCGGGGGGCTCCAGGTCTTGTCCAGTGCGCTTACTCCGATCACATTCCATTGTGACGCCGGGTAGAGCTGGGTCGGTACGTGTCCCGGACCGTCGTTGCCACTGGCGGCGACGACCCTGGCCCCAGCCTTGAAAGCAATATCGAGGGCACGTGGAAAAATCAGTGGGTCATATTTGGGGCCGGCAGGGTAAGTGCCGAAGGACAGGCTCAACACGTCGCCCGAGGCGGGCTGGGCCCTCCGGAACGCGGCCACGATCCAAGCCTCGTCCAACACCCCGCCTGGCCCGCTTGCCCGGTACAACTCGACGTTCAAACCAGGGTTGTATTTCTTGGCGATGGAGGCCGCGAAGGTGCCATGGCCGACGGCTTCTGGCAGAAGCCCGTTCGGTGGGTTGGGGTTCGGTTCCGGCTCGGCGACGGAAATGCCAATGGCAGAGAGGTTGCCGTTGCCTCCGGTGTCGATCACGATCACTCGGCCGCTAGGTGCCGCACTGTCAGGTCCGGTGACCTTCAGATCGCTCCATTTGTGGGCCGGGTCGAGTCGCGCCACATTGCCGTGGGGACCGTATCTCCACTTTGGTGCGGGCTTCATCAGGTAGTGCGGGCTCGCCGGAAAACCGGTCTTCTCCTGAACCCGGTTGATCGTCTGAAACAGATCGTCGTCGGGATTCTTGAGCTTTTGGATGACGACTGTGTGGCCATCGACTTCCTCTCCGAGGAACTCGAGCACACGCTGAGCCTCTTCCAAGTCGTCGTCTGCCACTTCCTCCGACAGAAAGAAATCGCGTGGCTCGACCGGCTGTAACCCGAACTGGTCGAAATCGATCGTTACCCCCACCGGGACTTTGATGACCACCTGATCCGGATGTACGAGAACGAAATGCTCGAGACCCTCGGGCGGCGCCTGCTCTTCCTCTTCCGGAACCAGTGGTGAATCATCCCGCAGGAGGTTGGCGCACATCGATTCATTATCCGGATTGCATACGAAATCCCAAGGCTGGTCAGTTTGCTGCACGTTCATGGTCTTCTCCTCCTCGGCAGTCCTTGGGGTGATCGCCGCGCCGGACTCGACCTGCGTGGCCACCACCGCCCCGAATGACCCGGGCTCCATCAGCGCCACATGCCGAGCCCAGTGATACACCCTTGCTGGGTGCAGCCTCCCTTGAAAAACGGCTTCCGAACCTACACCACTGGATCGTGCCGGTGTTGGGGGTTATGTATTAAGCCCTGCATAGAGAAAGGCCGCCTTGCGGCGGCCATTCTCCTGTTGATGACGTTTCCGTCAGGGCATCCGGTTGTCCCACTCCGGCTGATTCAGCTCGGTTGGCTGCTGAGCCTTGGCTTGTGCCCTTCTGAGGTCGAGGTTGCCCTCGCTCCAGTAGCTCGTAGCGACGCTGGGAAGCACGATGCTCGGAACGTAGATCCGCTCATCGAGCTTGTTGATCAGCATGTCCATCCGGGTCTTCTCGGGGTTGAGCCCCGGATGCTCGTTGACTACGGCGAGCTGTCCTGCCAGCTCCATCTTGGTCTTCTCGATGTTGAACGCTGGATGCGACTCCGCCTTGACCTGTGCGGCCAGCTCGTTGAGCCGGGCCAGTTCGGCAGATCCGGCTGGACGACCCGCGGCGAGCTGTCCTGCCAGCTCCATCTTGGTCTTCTCGATGTTGAACGCTGGATGTGACTCCGCCTCGACCTGTGCAGCTAGCTCGTTGAGCCGGGCCAGTTCGGCAGAACCGGCTGGACGCACTGCGGCCTGCGCCGCCAGCTCACTGAGCCGAACCCGCTCGGCGTGGCGAGCGGCAGCGATCTCCGCCGGACCGGACAGCTCATTGACTCCGGACCCGGTGACCTCGTTCCCCTGGTTGACAGCGAACACGAAGCCGGCGGCGATGACGATGGCGAGAGCGGCCGCGGCAATACCGAGGCCCTTACCTGAACGTCCTGTCCTTGTGGTGGTACCCGGCTGGGTAGCACTCGTTGACATGGTCTCTCCCTTCCCGAATCGGGAGCGATTTGCTCCCGTCGGTGGTAGGAGTCGATGTGTCAGGCCCTGATACCTGCTCTTTGACGAAAAGAAGGGGCCGTCCGGAGACGACCCCTTCTTTCGCCCTCTCGGTCGGGAGCTAATTGCCCGCGACCTCCCCGTTTCCCCTCTTGTGTCCTTGACCCTGTGCCGAAGTTGCAGGAGAGAGCAGCAACCGGCCCCTGTGATACGCCCGCCGCCTACCAGGAACGAACGCGGTTGATCGCGATTCGAATCAGGGCGGAGTACTCGTCGGAGAATTGCTCTGGAGTCCAACCGAGCCTTTTGATCTGATCCTGGTACTTGGCGAAATAGGTGGGATCCTGATGGGGAGGTGTCGGTGAGTCGACCAAGGTGGCGGTCCCCTCCAGGGTGGTCATCGAGTCTCCCATCTCGTCGGTGCGGAGGTTGAAGGAGACCTTCTGATTGGCGGAGATGTTGCGCACCTTTGTGGCGTCGGGTTTGCTGTAGACCAGGAGGTCGTTTCCGTCACGGAGGAACCAGACCACCGAGCTCTGTGGCTGCCCGGATTCGGTGACCGTCGTCAACCAGCCAACCAGGTCATCGTCTAGCGATCCGGCGAGCTCGGGTCGGTTCTCCAGCATCGGCGGCAAGTTAGCGATTGCTGGCGAGCACCCCGACCTGCCCGATCATCTCCAATGTCTCGGTCCCGTCCGCAGTGGAGAGGAATTCCCCGGTGGCCATCTCTATGACGTTCACCCTCGGAGTCTGGACCCAGGTCGAGGCGTAAGCGATCGACCCTGAACCGGTGAACGTCACCGGTCCCCACCATTGTTCGGGGGTCTCAGGCGGATAATGAACTCGAACGCTGAGGTTCGATGGATCGAGCAAATACAGACCGGTCGACTCCGACAGATAGATCGACTCCGATTCCTCGGTCGTGTATCCGGACCCGAGCAAGGCCCCGCTGGGCGAGACCCAGATGTCCGAGATCGGTTCATCGTTGCGAACCACCATCTCCCATGTGGTGGTGTCGATGGTCTTGACCCCGGCGGGCCTGGTCATGACCATCCAGTCGTCATCATCTTCGATCAATTCGACAGTGCGGGTGGCGACGTGGAGGAACCGAGCGTCTGGGCTGAGCGCGCTCATTCGTCTGGTTCCCGTTCCAAGGTCGATAGTCCCGGCTACCGAGTGCTCCACGACGGCGCCTGTTCTCACATCGACCTCGGAAATCACATCCTCGTCCCCATGGGCCACCAGAAGCCGGGTTGCGGTCGGATCCCATGTGAACGAGGGCGATGTATAGAGGTAAGGGCGCCAGGGACCCTGGCTGACCGGGTCGACCGTTCCGATCTGGACCTGGGGCATTGGGATCTCGTTGACGACTGCCCGGGCTTCGTCGAGGCCGATGGTGGTGACGAACACTTGGTCTGTTTGCCCCGATCCCGGCTCTGCCGGCTTGGTGCCATACAGCAGGAACAGAGCCTCTGTCACCGGCTCAGCTCCCCACACCGCATAGTGGGCGGGTAGGGAGGCGATCAGGGTCGACCCGGTTGAGTCGGTTGCGGCAAAACGAAATTCGACGCTTGATCGGTAGCTGATGTAGAAGACACTGCCGAACTCGTTGACATGGAAGATGAAATCGCCGGACTCGGGCCACGTCATCACCGGTCGCCAGGACTCGAGATCGACGAGACGCATCTCGGGGGCGCCGCTTCCATCTGCATCGACCGTGGCCGCCAGATATCTGCCATCGGGCGAAGCGACCTGTCCCCAGAGGGCGTCGCCCATCGGGATCGGCTCGAAGGCGGTCCTCGGCTCCAACGACACCGGATCCACCCTTTGCAGGACCACGCGCTCAGTGTCGAGGGTGGTGGTAGGGGCCGGTCGCGTCGTGGTCGACGGTCCAATCGTGGGAGTAGACGCGAAGGCGTCGGGTGGTGCCGTTGGTTGAGGGGGAGACGCCGACTCGGTGCAGGCGGCGAGGATCATTAGCAAGGCGACAACCAGGGCCAATTCTCGGCGCGACGCCATCTGTTTCTCCCGGAGGACAAGGCTATCAACGCATAGCTGTCGGTCCCGGTTCCGATGCCGCTACTTCTTCTTGGCCAGGTCCCCGAGGATTTGTTGGGAGGCGAATCGGCCGGGGGCACCCATGACGCACCCGCCGGGATGGGTTCCGGAGCCGCACTGGTAGTAGCCCTCGATAGGGGTGCGGTACTGGTTCCAGCCTGGTGCGGGGCGGAAGAAGAACATCTGGGGGGCGAGGAACTCGCCGGCGAAGATGTTGCCCTCGGTCAGGCCGACCACTCTCTCGATGTCGAGCGGGGTGACCACCTCCCGATGGAGCACCAGGTCGCCGAATCCGGGGAAGAAGCCTTCCAGCGTCTTCTGCACCACATCTCCGAACTTGTCCCGCTCCGTGTCCCAGTCGCTCTCCTTCAGGTGATACGGCGCGTACTGGATGAAGCAAGACATCACCGCCTTGCCCGGAGGGGCCATGTCCGGATCGACGTTGGACTGGATGCACCCGTCGATGTATGGCTTCTGTGAGTACCACCCGTATTTGGCGTCGTCGAAGGCACGCTCGAGATAGTCGAGTGAGGGTCCCATGTTGATGAATCCGCGGTAGTGGTCCGATTTGCCTTCGAGGCCCGGGAAAGTGGGGTTGGAATCGAGGGCGAAGTTGACCTTGGCCGAGGTCCCCTGGAACTTGAAACGGCGGATGTTCTCCACGAGGTCGGAGGGCAACTCCCGAGGATCGACCAATTGCATGAAGGTGCGCCGGGGGTCGACGGCGCTGACCACGGTCTTCGCTTCCAGGTCGGTCCCGTCCTCGAGCACAACCCCGGTGGCCCGGCCGTTTTTGGTGACGACGTGGTCGACCGGCGACTCCAGCCTGATCTCGGCACCGAACGCTTCGGCGGACCGGGCCAGGACCTGGGTGAAGCCGCCATTGCCACCCTTGTGGAACGCCCAGGCGCCATAAGCGCCGTCGTGCTCGCCGAACGAGTGATAGAGGAGGACGAGGCCGGAGCCCTGGGAACGGGGCCCGACTTTGGTGCCGATGATTCCCGAGGAAGCGTGCAGACCTTGCATGAGGTCGGACTCGAAGTAGTCCTCCAGGATGTCTGCGGCGCTTCCTGTCATCAGCCGGATCATGTCGTGCAGGACGCCCGGGGGTAGATCGGCGAGATAAGAACCGATCGCCGCCATACGTGCCCGTTCTTCTGGGTCCTTGGAAGTGATGTCTGGCGGGATCGAGTCCATCAATGGCCTGATGGCGTGGACCACCTGTTCCATCATGTGCCCGTACGCGTCGTAGGCATCGGCGTCGTGGGGCGAGTGCCGGGAGATCTCGTGGTGGTTCTCGTTCTTGTCCTGCCCCAGCAGGATGTAATCGCCGTCTTCGGTCGGGGCGAAGGTTGAGGGCATGAGCAGCGGCATAAAGCCGTGCTTGGTCAGTTCCAACTCATGGATGATCTCGGGGCGGAGCAGGCTCAATGCATAGGAGAAGGTGGTAAAGCTGAACCCCGGATGCAGTTCCTCGGTGATGGCGGCGCCGCCGACCAGATGCCTGCGCTCGAGGATCAGGGTGCTCAGCCCGGCCTTGGCCAGGTAGGCCCCATTAACCAGACCGTTGTGACCGCCACCGATGACGATTGCATCGAACTTCTTCTTGGCCGGCATGTCTACCTCAGGCTGTCTTTCTCGGTGGGTTGAAGAACGGGAGACGGCTCACATTCGCCTTCACCACGTCATAACGATTATCGATGGTGACCTCGAGGCTCACCTCGGTCCCGAGGGCGGCGTGCTCGGGGCGGACCCGGGCGATCCCCACGTGACGCTGAGCCATCGGTGAGTAGACGAAGCTGGGCGTGTACCCGATCCGCTCCAGTTTCTCGTCGTAGATCATCATCCCGCCGTGCTCGGGGGTGTGATCCTTGGGAGGGATGACCCCTCGTTCGTTGTATACCCGGTTCCAATCCTCGTAGTCGACCATGATGCCGACTGTCTTCCATCTGGATGTGCCGTCAGCCAACTCGCGCTCGATGGCCCGCCGACCGATGAAGGCCCTGTCATCGGAAGAGAGATCACGGAGCATCCACCCCAGCCCCAGTTCGTGGGGGGTGGTTCGCTGTTCGTCGTTCCAGGCGTAGCGGGAGGAGTAGAAGTCGACGTCGATGAGGACCAAGCCGGCCTCGATTCGTGCAATGAGCAAGGCGGTCTGACCGGCCGGGATGACACCGTATGGGGCTGCCAGTTCGAAGAGCGTGTCCCATACTCCGACCGCGTCGTCTCGCTCCACCCAGATCTCATACCCGAGATCCCCGGTGTATCCGGTGCGGGAGATGGTCACCGCGGCGTTGCCAACCTTGGCCGGGGTGAGATGGAAGTAGCCGATTTCCTCCATCTCCGGAGCCAGTTGCTTCAGGATCTCCCTGGCGTAGGGGCCTTGCAAGGCGAGGGCCCCGAAATCGTCCGAGACGTCTTCGATCTGGACCGCCATGCGACCGGCGAGGTCCTGCATATAGGCCATGTTGGGCTCGGCAGCGGTGAGCAGGAACTCGTTGTCGCTGTGACGGAGGATGACGCCGTCCTCGACCACCCAGCCATCGTCGTCGCACCACACCGTGTAGTGAGCCTGCCCGGGACGGCATTTCCGGATGTCACGCGCCAGGACACCGGCTAAGAAGCTCTCGGCGTCGGATCCGGTTATCCGGTACTTGTAGAGAGGCGAGGTATCGATTACCGCCGCCGAGTTCCTGATGGCGAAGTACTCGAACTTGTCAGACATCTGATAGCGGTCGGTGGCCAGATATCCCGACCAGTGGCTCCACAACCCTGTCTTGTTGGCCTCGCTGGTCCTGGGATGAAACGGTGTCTCGCGGATCAAGTCTGCAACCTCGCCTGGGTCGGATCACTGTAACCGGGGAAGGCTGAACCGTCATTCAGGATTCACGGTCACGCGAATCGGCGTCACAGGCCCGTCCGAGCGGATACATTGCCCTTGGGGCAAACCTGAATGGAGAGTCAGATTGATGAGACGTCTAATCGTGTCGATGATCGCCGCCTTGGTCGCGGTGTCACTTGTTCCAATCGCATCGGCCCAGGAGGAGGATGACCAGATCACACTCCGGATCGGGCTCACCCAGGACTGGGAGGTGATCAACCCGACCTCCGGCTACACCGTGCCGGTCTACGAGATTTGGAACCTTGCAGTACGCGACGCTGACCGACAAGGCGGCGGACGATTTCGCCACGACTCCCGGTCTGGCCGAATCTTGGGAGGAGGTCGAGCCCGGGGTCCATTACATCTACACCCTGCGGGAAGACCTGACCTGGTCCGACGGAGAGCCTCTCACCGCCGAGGACGTGGCCTGGAACATCAACACCGCTCGAGAACAAGGGTGGGACAACATGATCTCGACGGTGGCGAACATCGAGGCCACGGTGATCGATGAGCGCACTGTCGAACTCGTGTCCTCGGTGCCCGATCCCAAGCTCCCGACCATGGACGTCTATCTGGTGCCGAAGCACATCTGGGAGCCGATCGCCACCGACTATGACGCAGCGACCCAGTACGCCGCAGACGACGGCGTTGGAAGCGGCCCGTTCGTCTTGTCCGAGTTCACCCCCGGCCAGACAGTGGTGATGGACGTCAACCCCAGCTACTGGGGCTGGGAAGGCGAGGAGCCGCCCTACGATCAGGTCATCTTCCGGCTCTTCGAGAACCCGGACGCAATGGTGGCCGCCTTGCAGCAGGGTGAGCTCGATGCGGCCCAGAGCATCCCTGCCAGCTCCTGGGACGCACTCGAGGCGGATGAGAACATCGAGGTGGTGGAGGGACATCAAGGGGGCTTCGACGAGATCGCTATCAACGGAGGGGCGGCCGAGGGCCAGCCTCATCCGGCGTTGCTCGACATCGAACGTGCGACGCGCGATTGCGCACGGAGTGGATCGCGAAGCAGTGATCGAGGATCTGTGGTTTGGCCACGCCAGCCTGCTGGAGACAGTGAGCGTGTCGGCGGATCCGAAATGGCATCCCGAGATCCCCGAGGAGGACCGACTCGACTACGACCCCGATCTGGCCAACCAGATCCTCGACGACGCCGGGTACATGGACTCCGACGGTGACGGGATCAGGGAGATGCCCGACGGCACCAATCCGATCGTCATCCGCCATGCCGTCAACACCGATGGCGACCTGGCCGGGTCGATCGGGGATTTGATGGTGGGATGGATGGAGGAGATCGGCATCGGCGTCGAGTTGGAGGCTTACGACCAGGACGCCCTCTTCGGGGTCATCGTCGACGGTACCTACGACACCTTCTATTGGGGGTGGGTTCCCTTCGTCGACCCCGACCCGATGCTCGTCAACTTCACCGAGGCGGAGTTGGGCAACTACAACGACGCCAACTGGTTCGATCCCGCATACGACGAGATGTATGCGGCGCAGAATCAGGAAGTCGACCCTGACGCCCGGGTCGAGATCGTCCACGAGATGCTCACGCTGTTCCACGAATGCGGCGATCTACATACCCGATGTTCCTCGGCCCCGACCTCCAGGCCTACCGCACCGACACCTTCGAGGGCTGGGTCAGGCAGCCGGCCGAGATCGGTCCGGTCATCTTCAACAACACCTCGCCTGGCTATGTCGAGCTCACCCCGATCGGGGCGGCCGCAGACGATGGCTCCGACATCAACTGGCTGCTCTGGGGTGGTATCGCCGCCGGGGTGATCGTGATCGCCGGTGTCTTCCTGGCGATGCGGAATCGTTCCACGGCCGACGATCGGGAGTGAGTATCTGACCACTGCTCAAGACGACGAGACGGGGGCGGGGACGACTCATCGGCCGAAAGGTTCTCGGGTCGCTCCTCACCCTCGTCTTCGTCCTGGTGTTCAACTTCTTCCTGTTCCGCGTGGTGCAGACCGACCCGATCGGGTCGCTGTTCCGGGGCCGCGAACGTGCCCCAGGAGACGCTCGACAACCTGAGGTGTGGCCTTTGGGCTCGACCAGCCGATCGGCACCCAGTTCCTGCTCTATCTCAGGGAGACGGCCCAGCTCAACTTCGGTCTCTCCTATCAGAGCCGTCAGCCGGTGTGGAACGAGATCGTCGCCGCCATCCCGGCGACGTTGGCCCTGGTCGGGATCTCGTCGATCCTCTCCGCGATCATCGGCACCATCGGGGGGATCATCGCCGCCTGGCGGAGGAACACCTGGAAGGACCACTCGATCACCTCGGGGACGATGGTGTTCTATTCGATGCCCGATTTCTGGCTGGGCATGATCCTCCTCGTCCTTTTTGCCGTCGTCCTGGGGTGGTTCCCGGTGGGCGGGATCACCACTGCCGGATCGAATGAGACCGGTCTCGCTCGTGCTCGTCGACCAGGCCTATCACATGTTCCTTCCCGCGCTGACCCTGACCCTGGCCTATCTCGGCGAGTACACGCTGGTCACCCGAAGCTCGCTGCTCGACGTCATGGGTGAGGACTATCTCACGGTGGCTCGGGCCAAGGGATTGCGGGATGTGGCAGTGCGCAATCGCCACGCCGTTCCCAATGCGCTGTTCCCAGTGGTGACCCTCACTGCTATCAACTTCGGCTTCGTCCTCTCCGGCGCCATCGCCGTCGAGGCGGTGTTCTCCTGGCCCGGGTCTGGGCAAGGCTGACCGCCGACGCCATCCGGGGCCCGACCTCCCGATGCTCCAAGCGCTCTTCCTTCTCTTCAGCGCGGCGGTGATCGTCTTCAACCTGATCGCCGACCTCACCTACAGCTGGTTCGACCCGAGGGTGGAGGGTCAATGACCAGTCTCGCCATGCAACGTCGTCGAGCCACCGCGGGCCGGGTGTGGAAGCAGTTCCGCAGCTCGAGGGGAGGAATGATCGGGCTCGCGTGTCCTGCTTCTGTTCGTCGTTGATGGCATTGGCCGCGCCGCTGCTCGCCGACGTCAGGGAGTTGAACCCGGTGTATGCCCGGGCCCAGGGAAATCCGCAATGGGGCACCCCCGAGCGAATTCGGCCCACTCGGCACCGACTACATCCGGCGCTCGGTGTGGGCTCAGTTCGTCTGGGGCTCCCGTGTCAGTCTCTTCGTTGGGCTGGCAGCAACCGTGCTGACGATCCTGATCGGATCTGTCATCGGCATCATCGCCGGGTTCGTCGGCGGCAAGCCGGACGCGGTGCTGATGCGGATCACTGAGTGGTTCCTGGTGGTTCCCTTCCTGCCCCTGGCCATCGTGCTGGCCTCGGTGCTGGGGCGAAACGTCTGGAACATCATCTTCGTGATCGGCATCACTTCCTGGCCGTCGACCGCGCGCCTCATTCGCGCTCAGGTGCTGACGGTCAAGCAGCGTCTTTTCGTCGATCGGGCTCGCTCGCTCGGAGCGAGTGGAAGGCACATCGTCAGCCAGCACATCCTGCCCAACGTGATGGGTTTGATCCTGGCCAACGCCACGCTGGCCGTCCCGATCTCCATCCTGACCGAAACGACGCTGGCGTTTCTGGGGCTGGGTGACCCGTCGGCGGCTTCATGGGGCAAGACCCTGGAAGAGGCCTTCGTCAACGGGGCCCTGGTCAGAAACGCCTGGTGGTACTTCGTACCCGCCGGTCTGGGCATTCTTGCGGTCGTCCTCGCCTTCACCCTCATCGGACGAACCCTCGAGGAGATCGCCAATCCGAGACTGAGCCGGGGCCGATGAGCGAGCCGATGCTCTCGGTGCACGACCTGGATCGGTCACCTATCACGGGCACGGTGGCGACGTGCCGGCGGTGCGTGGGGTGAGCTTCGATGTGGAGAAGGGAGATTCGCTAGGCCTCGCCGGCGAGTCAGGATGCGGCAAAGTCGACCCTGGCCAATGCGCTGCTTCGTCTTCTCCCCGCCGGGACTGAGGTGACCGGGCAGATCATCCTGGATGGGAAAGACGTCCTCAACCTCAGTCCCGGGAGGGCTTCGAGCGGCCCGATGGACCTCGGGGGCGATCATATTCCAGGGGGCGCTTCACGCTCTGAACCCGGTGCAGACGGTGGGCGAGCAGATTGCCGAGCCGATGTTGGTCCACCGGACGGCCGCGAGCGAGGCGCGGCCAGGAAGCGGGTGCAGTCGAGCTCCTCAGGCGGGTCGGCCTGCCCGACGGCCCGGGCCGACTCCTACCCCCATCAGCTGTCCGGCGGACAGCGACAGCGGGTGCTCATCGCCATGGCGCTGGCCTGCGACCCGCTCCTGCTCATCGCCGACGAGCCGACCACTGCGCTCGACCTCATGGTCCAGGCCCAGGTTCTCGATCTCCTCGGCGGACCTCAAGAAGGAGCGTGACCTGACCTTGATGTTCATCACGCACGATCTCTCGGTGCTCACCTACGCCTGCCGGCGACTGGCCGTGATGTACGCAGGACGAATCGTGGAAGAAGGCCCCGCTTGGGAGGTTTTCGAGAATGCATCTCACCCTACACGAAAGCCCTGGCCGCAGCTTTTCCCACCATCGGTGACGAGACATCGCGGATGGCGCCTTCGGGTCTGGGTGGCGACCCCCCGACCCCGGGCAACCTGCCGGAAGGTTGTCCCTTCCATCCTCGATGCCCGTTGGCCCACGATGCCTGTCTGCCGGTCGAGCCTGACTTGCGATCGTCGGGCCTGGAAAGGAGCGCTGCGTGCGTTCTGGTGTGACCAATCTGGTCGAGGTCGAGGATCTGCACGTCCACTTCGGGGCAGCCCGAGCGGTGGACGGGGCCTCACTCCACGTGTCGCCGGGGGAAGTGCTTGCCCTGGTGGGGGAGTCAGGGTCGGGGAAGACCACGCTGATCCGGGCCATCCAGGGACTCCAGAAGCCGACATCGGGACAGATTCGGGTGGAGGACGAAGAAGGTGGTGCCCCGAGACCGAAGATCCAGACCATCTTCAATCCCAGCGTCCAGATGGTGTTCCAGGACCCGACCGGGGCACTCAACCCCCGTCAGACCATCTATGAGGTCGTCGCCGAAGGTCTGAGGATCAGAAACGATGGGGTCAGCGAGGAGGAGCGTGTTGCTCAGGCCCTGTCCCGCGCTGGATTGAGACCACCGGAGCGCTTCTTCCCTCTCTATCCCCATGAGGTATCGGGCGGTCAGCGTCAGCGTGTGGTGATCGCCGGCGCCATGGTCATGGAACCCCGTCTGTTGCTGGCGGACGAGCCTGTGGCCAGTCTCGACGCCTCGATCCGCGGCGAGATCCTCGCCTTGATGCGTCGTCTCGTGGACGAGACCGGGTTGGCCATCCTCGTCGTGACCCACGATCTCGGTCTCGCCTGGAACATCGCCGACCGGGTCGCCGTCATGTATCTGGGCCGGATCGTCGAGACGGGGCCGACCGAGCAAATCCTGGAGAACCCCCGACATCCCTACACCAGGGCTTTGCTGTCGGTGGTACCCGAGACGAGGGAGATGGAGCAGCAGATCCTGATCGGGGAAATACCAGATCCGGCCCGGATCCCTTCGGGATGCCGCTTCCATCCCCGCTGCCCTTTGCTCCAGTCAGGGACCCTGCCCCCGGAGATCGCCGCCCGTTGCCCCACCGATGACCCAGGGCCCACCGCGGTGGGTGCCCTTTCGGCCGCCGCCTGCTGGGCCGTCCCGGCGTAGAGACTCAATCCGGAACGGGCAGCACGAGGCGGAACACCGATCCGCCCTCGTGTCGATAGTCGAGCTCGCCACCCATGATCCGGGCCAGACTTCGCGCAACGGCAAGACCCAGTCCTACCGAGTTGGGAGTGCGTCCCGCCGCTGTCGGCGTGGACGAACGGCTCGAACATGGTCGCGACCCGGCTAGCCGGAATCGGGCCACCCGAGTCCTTGATCTCGATGCTGGCCCCTGTTGCATCGGACGAGACGAGTACCGCGATCTCCTCGCCCCCGTAGCGAATGGCGTTGGTGATGAGGTTGCGGACGATCTGCCGGAGGCGGTTCGGATCGGCCCACACGACGGCGTCTCCCCGCCAGGAGATGCTTCGTCCCGACTCGCGTCCTGACGTCTCGACCATGTCGGCCAGGTGCTCTCCGACGGCCACCGCCGATGGATAGAACGTCATGGTCCCCGCTTCGAGTCTGGTCACGGTGAGCAGGTCATCGACGATGCTGGAGATATCGGCCGACTGGCTGGCGATGAGGCGGACCAGCGAGCGCGCCTCCTCAGGTTCGAAGACATCCCACGAGTCGGAGAGCTCGCTGGCGAATCCCAGGACTGCTGCGAGCGGGGTGCGCAGCTCGTGACTGATGCTGGCCAGAAACTCACGCTTGTCGTGATCCAACGCCTCCAGCTCGGATACCCGCACCCGGGCCAGTTCGGCCTCTTGGCGAGCACGTTCGACCTGGAACCGGGTGGTGGCGAGACTGGCCCGTCGTTCCGCCTGATCCGTGTGCAGTTCTCCATCGAGGCGGTGGTATTCCCTGTGGCAGGCCAGCGCCCGGGCATAGTCGCCCGACGCCTCGAGCAGGTCGGCTCGCAGGGAGGTGGCTCGGACCAGCAATCGCTTCATATCGAGTCTCTTGCTGCGGTCTGCCGCTTCCTCCACCAGCATCCCTGCCTCTTCGTTTCGACCGGCGCCGATGAGCCATCCGGCGCGATCCAGGGCGAGCTCGACGGCCAGCTGGTCGAGCCCTCCGGAGGTAGCCTCCTTCTCGGCGATCACGGCCGCATCGATCGCATCGTCGATCTGGCCGGTGGCGGCGAGGACGTGGGCTCGCAGCGATCTCCCGTAGGCGGTGGTGTGGCGCCCGTCGTCTCCCAGTCGCTCGCCCCTCTCGACGACCTCGGCCGCAATCTCTCCGACCCGCTCGATCGACTGCCTTCGTTCGTCATCGTTGCCTGTATCGGCGAGGGCGAGAAGCTCGAATCCCTGATTGATCTTCGCAGTACCCACCCGCAGCTCGTCGCCCAGCCTCAGAGTACACCGCTTCGGCCTGCTCGAACAGATCGAGGGCTTCCTCGTGCCTCGCCTCGTGGCTCAATGCGATCCCGGTGAGGTTCGTCAGCAGCCCCACTCCGAGCTCGTCGTCCGCCAGCTTGAGAGGGGCGCGGGCCCGATCCAGGTACTCCAGCGCAGTCGAGGTGTCCCCGACATCCCCGTACAGGTCGCCGATCGCCATCAGGGCATTGGCGACACCGCTCATATTCCCTTCCAGCTCGAACTGAGCGCGGGCCGACAATTGCGAGTCGAGAGCGTCGTCGAGACGACCCATGGAGCTCAGGGCCCAGCCCTTGTGGTGAAGGGCCCAGGCGCGAGCAGCTCCGTCTCCGACAGCGTCGGCGAGGGCGATAGCGGAGTCGGCCACCATCACCGCCTCGGCAGAGTCGTACTCGTACAACGCAGCGGAGAGCTCATTGAGGGCGGCGAGCCGCTCCGTGTCGTTCTGCGCATCCTGGACGCGCCTTCTTTTCATGGAGAGAGAGTCCATGTCGGGAAGAAATCGGCCCCATCAGGCGGGTACTTGACCTCGGCGGGTCTGTCTACACCATGTAGGACCGCACAGGATCCTTCTCCCGGAGAATGGGCCGGTCGGCGGCGAGCGCCGATATGTCGTGGCTTGTGGCGCCGTCGACGGCCAGGTCGACCAGGATCCGCCCGAGCAATGAGGCGAATTTGAATGCGTGGCCCGCCCCCACGACTGTGAAGATGTTCGTGGTGCCGGGAACCCTGTCGAGGAGGAAGTCCCGGTCGGGCGTCAGCGTGTAGAGACAGGTCTTGGCCAGACGGACCGGGTCCGACCGCTTGGGGAAGGTGCCGGGCCGCGAACCCCCTGACCGCCTCGGTCACGTCATCGCGGGGATCGAAGCTTCGGCTCTCTGGGTCGGTCACGATTTCACATCGATCCCAGGCGATCTTGACCGCCGGTTCCCCGAATATCGGGAAGCCATAGAACGACGGCTCGTCCATCCAGATCCAGATGGGGAATCGGGAGGGATGGAACGACATTGGGTCGGTCGCCTCCATGTAGACGACCTGCTCCAAGGTCACTTCGAGGGGGACATCGACACCAATCCGACCCAGGACGACCGGTGTCCATGCCCCGGCGGCGACGATCAACGAGCCGACTCGCTGGATCTTGCCGTCGACTTCGATCTCGACCTCGCCGTCGACCTCCCTTACAGCGCCGACCTCGGCGCCGTCCACGAGGGTCGCACCGTTTTCCCGGGCAAGCCGGCGGTGGGTGGCATTGGCCCTCGAGGCCATGGCGATGCCGGATCGCTCTTGATAGAGCGCGGACACGTCCTCGCTCAGACGCCACTGAGGCCAACGCTTCATCACTTCGTCGGCGTCTAGCTCCTCGAACGGAACCGAGGCAGAGGTCATCGACTTCCGATAGTCGTCGAGACCAATGGTGGCTCCGGCCGGTGCAAGATCCAGCCCGCCAGTCCTGAGGATGAGTTGCTCGCCAGACTCCACCTCCACTTGCTCCCACGCCGCGTATGCCGCCTTGGCAAGTTCGACATAGGCCGGGGTGTGATAGGACAGCCGGATGATCCGGCTGTGATCCTCCGACCCGCCCCGGGGATGACCAAGCTCGAATTGCTCTACACCGAGGACGTCGTCGCCGAGACGACGGGATGCCCAGAAGGCGGCGGCGCTGCCGATCCCTCCCAACCCGAGGACCGCCACCCGGTAGTCGGTCACATCAGCCCGTCGAGATACCGCCGGATGTCCATCGAGTAGTCCTCCATCGGCGCGTAGAACCCGGTGGTGAACCGGCGAGACGACATCCCTCTCTGCACCGACTCGCAGATCTTCCAGTCCTGGCGGTTGACCATGTCCCAAAACTCGACGGCGTCCGTGGGATCGAATTCAGGTTTCCGGATCTCGTCGGGATGGAAGAGGAAATCGCATACCACGGTGGTCGACGCCGGGCCGTGGGGCCACAGAGTGAAGGCGGCGACGTGGTCCGCGGAGAGACTGAGCATGAGGTTGGGGTACACGAGCTGGCCCTTGTGCCGCTCCTGTTCCTCTGGAGTCAGACCGGGGAACGGGAGGCGGTTGGTCGTGCCGCTCGCGGTGAACGTCCAGGCGCCGTCCCGGTGTGGGATGCCGCTCTCCCAGTCCAGCTCGGAGCCGCCTCGCTGTCTGAAGGCAGGCACCAGCTCCACCAGCTCGGGGTGGACCGGGCCGCAGTGATAGCACTCGTTGTAATTCTCTACCAGAGCCTTCCAGTTGGACGCGACTGGATACACGATCCGGGCTGCGGTTCGCAGGTCGGTCAATGGATAGTTGGCCAGATGCGACTCGGACTCCTGGAACTGATCGGTGATCGGCCCGGCCTCCTCCGGGTCGAGGTGGACCCAGACGAACCCGGCCCAGGTCTCCACCCCGACGTGATGGAGAGGCAGGTCGTCTTTGTCGAGACCGTCTTCCTCGTCGAGAAATGGTGCCGCCCGCAGCCGGCCATCGAAGGCATAGGTCCAGGCGTGGTACGGGCATTGGATCGAGCCTTTGAACGTGCCGGTCGGACCCAATTCCGTTTGCGACGGCTTCCCGAGGGCCTCGGTCAGCTGCGAACCGCGATGACGGCAGAGATTGACATAGGCCGCCAGCTCATCGTCTCGTGTCCTGTTGATGATGATCGATTCGCCTACGACGTCGCAGACCAAATGGTCGCCCGGCTCGGGGATTTCCTCCTCGCGACCGACGCAGAACCACTGTCGCTCGAAGACGCTCGACACCTCTTTGGCGTACCAATCGGCTTCGACATATCGGTCCCGATGAAGTGTCGGCTCCATACGCCGAGGGTAGTTGAACGGCGGTTCAGGCCCATTCTCTAGGCACGCTGTCGTCCCAGGTCCGGGTGAACACGATCCGGTCGTTGTTGAGGGCGGTTAGCTCGATCCTGAGGTGGAAAGAATCTGCATCACCCGACAGCTCCAGACTGCCCCGCGTGGTGACCTTCCAACCAGGGCGCTCCATCGTTGACTCCGCGTCTGACCGGACCCGGGTCGAAGCCGGATCGTCGTCGTCCACGCTCACGATCCAGTTCTCGTCCGAGCTGTAGATCAGATCGGCCCGCTGTGGTTGAAACTCCCGGGAGTATCGGTGCCGCCTGTAAGAGATGGTGGAGCCCTCCCGCTCGACGTGGGCGTGCCCTCGGTCCTCCTCCTCGACGCCGGGAGGCTGGGGAAGGGGTGATGGCGCGGGCACGAAGATCCTGGATTCCTCGTCGCGCGCCGGCACGGTGGGCAGACGCAGCGTCGATCGGCTCGGGTCGAAGGTCAGGGTGAAACCCTCTCCGGGCGGCCAAACGACCGGGAAGTCCGCGCCAGACAGGGCAAGCCGCAAACGCCAGCCTGCAGGCACGACCGCCGAGGTGGTCAACAGCGGGAAGCGGACCATGAACGATGTCTCGGGCACGATCGGCACCGGTGTCGACAGGTCATCTGGGAACGCCAGGTTTCGGCTCCCTCTGGTGATCAGGTGACCGTTCCCGGCCGGCGAGATGGCGAGAAGCCTGGCGGCAACGACTCCGACCGGCTTGTCGCTGGCCACTGTCAGCTCGATCTCAGGGGCCCCAAGGATCTCGAGCGGATCATCGAGGGGAGTGGTCTCGAAGGTGGCCGAGTGAGCATCGTCCTCGTTCGAATCGGCGCTGCCCTTACCCGCCCGGTCCCAGGCCGGGGCGTGGACGCCGACCCATTGCGGCCCCGACCACGTCGTGGTGTCGTGGCGAAGACCGTCCAGCGAGAGGTCGAGGTCGATGCGATCGGCTGGAGGCCACGACGACTCGGCTCGCCAATATCCGGGCGTAGGCGGGTCGTCGAAAGGCGGACGGGTCGGTCCGTCATACGGCGTCCCGGTGCGGATGTATGCGGTGACCGCAGGCATGTCCATCACGCCGTTCTCGTCACCCCTGAGATGATGACCAAACCACCTGGCCAGTAGATCGAGATGGTCGAGGCCCGGCCCCGGCGTGCCGTTGGAGGGCCGATAGTGGCCCCAGGGCCCGATGATGGTCCGGGTGGGACAGGTGAGATGCTCCGCCATGGACAGCATCCCGTCGATGTATCCGTCGACCCAGCCACCGATGAGAAGGGTGGGGCATTGGATCGCTCCGTAATCGGCACATGGCGAGCCGTGGAGCCAGTACTCGTCGCGACGCTGATGACGAAGCCAGATCCCGGGCCACTGGGGGGTGCTCTCCAACCGATCCATCCATTGCTCGTGCCAACCATCGCCGACGATGTCCGGGTCGGGGGGCAGCGCGTTGCAAACCACCATCGACGGTGGCCAATCCACCTGTTCCTGCGCATGCAGTGATCCGCCCGTGTAGTGGACGTCGCAGGCGAATCGGTCATGGGTGGCGTGGACCGGGGCGATGGCCTTCAGTTGGGGTGGGCGGAGCATGGCGGTCTGAAGTGAGCTGAATCCGCCCCACGACACGCCCCACATGCCGAGATTCCCGCTGCACCACTCCTGGTCGGCGAGCCAGCGGAAGATCTGCAGGGTGTCCTCCTGCTCCCTGGGCACGTACTCGTCCTCGATGATCCCGGTGGAGGCGCCGGTTCCCCTGATGTCGATGCGGACGCCGGCGAACCCTCTCCCGGCCAGGTATGCATAGGTGGCCCAGTCGCTGGAGTAGAAGGCGTCGTCCTTGCGATAGGGGAGGGACTCGACGACGGTCGGGTATGGGCCATCGTTACCGCTATCGGGCTGATAGACGGTGAGGGCAATCGTGACACCGTCATCCATCGGGACGAACACACGGCGGTCGACTCTGACCGGGTATTCCGGTGTTCCCTCGGGCACGGCGGCAATCTAGCGACGACCCGACGTACCCTCGATCGCGCCATGGATGCCAGCTCTCCTCGTCAGATCATCGTGGTCGGCGCCGGGGTGGCGGGCCTGGTCGCGGCCCGGCGCTTGGCCGATCGAGGGCTCGACGTTCTGGTCCTGGAGGCCAGGGATCGGGTCGGCGGCAGGCTCTGGTCGCATCGTATGCCCAATGGCGAGATCGTCGAGCTGGGGGGCGAGTGGATCTCGACCTCGCAGACCGCAGTGATTGATCTCGCCCACGAGCTCGGGCTCGGGCTCATCGACACCGGGATGGACTTCATCTCGCGCGATCCGGTGGGTGGGCCGCCAATCGCCGATGAGGAGCATGAGCGTCTCGCCCGGCTCCTGGCCGACCGGATGAAGGAGATGGGGCCGGAGAGGCTGTCTTCGATGAGTGCGCACGAGGTCCTCGAGGGGCTCGGCGACACCGGTCCGGCGCTATCCATCCTTCGATCCCGTCTCCAGGGGACCGCCGGCGCCCCACTCGAGTCGATTGCGGCAGCCGAGATCGGAGAGGAGTTCGGGATCGGAGATGACGGGACATACGTGCGGATCGAAGGCGGCAACGACCTTCTCGCCTCTGCCCTCGCCCCGGGTCTCGATCTGCGCCTCGGTGTCCAGGCGATCTCGATTCGGCAGACGCAAGACGACGTGACCGTCGAGACCGCTCACGAGGACTTCAAGGCCTCAGCTGTGGTGCTCGCCGTGCCGCTGGGGGTGTTGAAACACCTGAGGTTCGAACCGGAGTTGCCCGATGAGGTCGCCTCCGTCCTCAGGACGCTGACCATGGGCATCGGGCTCAAGGTTGCCATCGCCACGGCCGTCCCGCCGCCGATGTTCCGCAGGCAAGATATGGACATACCCGCCTGGTACTGGACCGGCCTCGGGCCTTCCGGATCGGTGCGTCGAGCTGTCACCGCCTTTGCCGGGTCGGAGGCGGGTGTGGCGCCACTCCGGGAACACACGATTTTTCGCTTCGCCCGAGCGGCACCGGAGGCGATGTTCGACGGTGCGCCGGTGGTCGCCGACTGGGGCTCCGATCCGTTGTCGGGCGGCTGCTATTCCCTCATCGGGCCACGTCAGCGAGTGACGCTCGACGCCTTGAGCCGGCCGCTGGGCAGAGTGTTCCTCGCCGGCGAGCACGTGAACGGGAGCGGCACCATCGATGGGGCCATCCGCAGCGGTGACTTCGCTGCCGACTTGGCCGCCTCGTCCCTGGTTTTCTGAACGGCGGTTCAGCCGTAGTGTTACCGTCGCAAGGCATCGGTACGCCCAACGGAGGCAGGCGTGAAACAGCTCTACATCGACGGGAAATGGGTGGACCCGCGCTCGGGCGAGCACTTCGAGACTTTCAACCCTGCCACCGGAGAAGTGCTGGAGCAGATCGCGTCCGCCGGGCCTGAGGACGCCCATGTTGCCGTCGCTGCCGCCCGCCGCGCATTCGATGACGGAAACTGGGGAGCCCTGTCGGCGCCACGCGACCGGGCCGCCCTCCTCTTCCGGGTAGCCGAGATCATCCGACGCGACCGGGACCGGCTCGCCGAGCTCGAGACCCTGGACAATGGCAAGCCTCTTGGTGACGCCATCTGGGACGTCGACGAGGCCGCCTACATGTTCGAGTACTACGCCGGTTGGGCGACCAAGGTGATGGGCGCCATCCCACCCGTCGGGCCTGATGCGATGAGTCTGGTGATCAAGGAGCCAGTTGGCGTCGCCGCCCTGATCACGCCCTGGAACTATCCGATCTTGATGGCCAGCCAGAAGATCGCGCCGGCGCTCGCTGCCGGCTGCACCACGATCCTCAAGCCAGCCGAGCAGACCCCCCTCACCGCCATCGAACTTGCTCGAATCCTCGATGAGGCCGGTGCCCCTCCCGGTGTGTTCAACCTCCTCACCGGATTCGGCCCGGAGGCCGGTGCACCGCTCGTCGCCCACCCCGGTGTCGACAAGGTCTCCTTCACAGGCTCGGTGGAGGTGGGAAAGATCATCTCCAGGGAGGCGTCCGAGACCCTGAAGCGGGTGACCCTCGAGCTCGGCGGCAAGTCGCCGAACCTGATCTTCGCCGACGCCGATTTCGAATCCGCCATCGACGGGACCTGCGCCGGGATCTTCGCCAACAGCGGAGAGGTCTGCTCTGCGGGAAGCCGTGTTCTCGTCGAGAAGGCCATCTACGACGACGCCGTCTCTTCGATGATCGACGAGGCAGCCCGGATCAAGGTGGGGAGTGGTCTCGACTCGGAGACGACCATGGGCCCGCTGATCTCCTCGGAGCACAAGGAAAAGGTGCTCTCCTACGTGGGCTCGGGTCGGGAGTCGGCCGCGGTTGCCTACGAAGGGACCGTGCCCTCGGATCCCGGGCTGGCCGGCGGGTACTTCGTCCCGCCGACGATCTTCACCGATGTCGACAATTCCGCTCGTATCGCCCGGGAGGAGATCTTCGGGCCGGTGATGGCGGTCATCCCCTTCTCCGACGAAGACGACGCCATCCGTATCGCCAACGACACGACCTACGGCCTGGCGGCTGCGGTATGGACGACAGACATCAAGCGTGCGATGAAGGTGGCCCGTGGCATCAAGGCCGGGGTCGTATGGGTGAACGACAGCCAACCGGCGCCGACCGAGTCGATCTGGGGTGGGTACAAGACCTCCGGTGTGGGTCGCGAGCTTGGTCCCTGGGGCATCGAGTCATATCTCGAAGAGAAGCAGATCTACCTCAATCTGGAATGAGCATCTCCCTCACCACTGCGGAGCGGGCACTCCAGGAACGGGCTCGAGCCTTCGTCGACGAGCTGATTCCCTGGGAGGTGGAGGCGGAGATGAATCGGGGTGAGATCCCCGAGAACGTGCTGAAGGAGCACAAGGAACGGGCACGCGAGTTGGCCCTCACCTCGATCAACATGTCAGAGAGACTCGGCGGTCCCGGATACAGCATGCTGGCCCAGGTCTTGATCCAGGAGCAGACCGGCCGGGTGACCAATGCGCTCGGCTGGGTGGTGTCGACCGGGCCGTCGTGGATCGAGGAAGTGGCCACGGACCACCAGATCCAGACCTGGATTCGCCCCACGGTCGATGGCGACATCCACGAGTGCTACGCCATCACCGAGGAGGGAGCCGGGTCGGACGTCGATGGGATCGTGGCCACGGCCCGCCGCGATGGTGAGGAGTACGTGCTCGACGGGGTGAAGTGGCACGTCACCTCGGCCAATCTCGCCGCCTATATGTTCTTCCAGGCCAAGCTGACCGAAGGTCCAAACGCGGGCCAACACGCCCTGTTCTTCGTCGACATGGATACCCCGGGCGTGGAGTGCGTGCGGGTACCCGAGTACTCCCACACCTACAGCCATCACCATTGGGAGATGAAGTTCACCGACGTCAGAGTGCCGGCGGAGAACCTGGTCGGAGGCGAAGGCGACGGGATGAGCTTCTCCCACGCCTGGTTCAGATACGAGCGGCTGATGATCGCTGCCCGATGTTGTGGCGCTGCCGAGCGCCTTATCGAGGAGGCCACCTCCTTTGCCGAGGACCGGCAGGCGTACGGCGCACCGATTGCGGACTACCAGGCAATCCAGTTCATGCTGGCCGACTCGCTCACCGAGTTGTGGGCGGCGCGGCTAATGACCTACGAGACGGCGCGGGCGATCGACGAGGGCGCCGACCCCAAGGTGCAGCACGCCCAGTGCTCGATGGCCAAGCTCTATGCGTCAGAGATGGCCAACCGGGTCGCCGATCGGGCGGTGCAGATCTTCGGGGGTCGCGGCTTCATGCGGGAGAACGTGGCGGAGCGCTTCTTCCGGGAGCTTCGTGTCGACCGCATCTGGGAAGGCACCTCCGAGATCCAACGCCTCATCATCGCCGCCCAGCTCCGGAAGCGCGGTGTGCGCCCACTAACCGGGTGATACCCCCGCTTACCTCAGGTAACAGTTTCCCGCAGTTCCCGGGTGGGCACCGTGGGGACGATGAGGCCCTGACCGAGGTAGGCGTGGGACATGATGTTGAGGAACTGGTAGACGGTCCCCTCCCAACCGCTGAGCGGGCCGGGGCGGTACCCCCGGTTCTTGACTCCCCGCATCACGGCCTCGCACGCCGTCCAGTCCTCGCGGTTGGTGATGTCCCAGAAGTCGACTGCATAAGAGGGGTCGAAGCCTTCCACCTCGAACGCTTCCGGCGGGAACAGCCAGGAGCATTCGATGAAGGTCTGCCCCGTCGAGAGAGGGGTGAGCCTATGGGTCATTACGTAATCGGGGTGTATCGACAGGAGCATGTTCGGCATCACAGTCAGGTACCACACGTGACGGGCCAGTTCATCGTCGATGAGCCGGAAGTTGACCCCCTTGGAGGCGCCGTCGAGGGACATGGTCACCGCATGATCCTTGAGCACCATGGTCCCCCCACACCACATGCCCGTAGGGATGTGGTCGTAGCCGCTGTCAGGAGGCGTCACCTCACAGAGCTCGGGATGGATCGTGGAGCAGTGGTAGCACTCGTTGTAGTTCTCCACCACCATCTTCCAATTGGCCTCGACCACGTAGGAATGGGTCACCGCGGTGACGAGGCGATCCAACTCGTATGGGGCGGTGATCTCGCCGAGATTCCCCAACTGACCGTCGAGCGGTTCTGATTTGCCGGAGAGGTCGACCCAGAGCCAGCCACCGAACGTGTCCACCCCGAGCTCGACGAGGGGATAGTCGGCGGTGTCGAAATCATCGCTCTGGGTGAACCGAGGCGCCTGGCGGAGGGTCCCATCGAACCGGTAGGCCCAGCTGTGATATGGACACCGGATCTGGCGGGCGTCGAAAGCCTCCCCAACCGGGGCCAGTTCGTGGCCGCGATGCCGGCACACATTGGAGAAGGCGCGCAACGTCCCGTCGGACTCTCTGCTCAGGAGCACGCTCTCGTCGCCAACGTCGACCGCTCGGAGCTGGCCCGGAGCCAGCACTTCGTCGAGGCGTCCGACGCAGGTCCACATGGCCTGCCAGAGATGCTTTCGCTCCCAGGCCAGGACATCCTCGGAGAGGTAGACGTCGGCAGGGAAGGTGAGGCTCGAACCGAATGGATCGAGGACCCTGCTGATCTGTTCCGGGTCAACCGGTGCCGGATTCATCCCGATTCTCTCCTGCCGCCGTGGTGGTCTCAGTGTATCCTGAACAGCGAGTCAGGATACCGAAAGGAAGGTGGCTCATGTCCTCCGTGGACGCGCAAGTCTCGGCTCTCGATGACTTGATCGCAACAGAGCGGCAGAGTTTTCTCGATCGGGCGCCGCAGGCGACCGAGATGGGAGACCGTGCCGGCCGCTCATTGGCCGGGGGCGTCACCTCTAGCTGGCAGATCTCGGACCCGCAGCCGATATGGATCGATCGCGGGCTGGGATCCAGGGTTTGGGACGTCGACGGCAACGAGTACGTCGACCTGCACGGGGGTTATGGCGCCATGCTCGCCGGCCACGCCCATCCGGCTGTGGTGGCAGCTGTCACGGAGCGCGTCCGCAAAGGGACGCACTTCGCCCAACCAACGGCGGACGCGATCGTCGTCGCCGAAGAGCTCACCCGCAGATATGGGATGACGATGTGGCGGTTTGGCAACTCGGGCACCGAATCGACCATGGACGCGGTCCATCTCATGCGGGCCATCACCGGCCGGGACCTGATCATCAAGTTCGAGGGTGGCTACCACGGTCATCACGATTCGGTGATGGTCTCGGTTTGGAACGAGGACGGCCTCGGTTCGGCCGCACATCCGAAGAGCGTTGCCGCGGGTGGCGGGATCCCCCAGGCGATCGTCGATCTCGCCCTGGTGGCGCCGTTCAACGATCTCGACGTCGTGAGCCAGCTCTTCGAGACGAACGAGGGCAGGATCGCAGGGGTCATCGTCGAGCCGATCCTGCAGAACTGCGGGATCCTGCTTCCTCAGCCCGGGTTCCTCCAGGGTCTCCGTGACCTGACCCGGAAACACGATGCCATCCTGACCTTCGACGAGGTCAAGACGGGTCTCACTGTGGGCAAAGGGGGAGCTACCCGACGATTCGGGGTCCAGCCCGACATCGTCTGTCTGGCCAAGGCTCTAGGTGGGGGCCTTCCCATCTCGGCTATCGGTGGCACCGATGAGGTGATGGGCCATATCGTCGACGGGACCTACGAGCAGGTCGGGACGTTCAACGGCAACCCCCTCTCGATGGCCGCCGCCAAAGCGATGCTCACCGAGGTCATGGTCGAAGAGACCTACGAACATCTCGATCAGATCCAGAGCCGGATGGAGAAGGGCGCCAACGAGGTCGTCGGTCGCCATCAGCTGACTGCCCACGTGGCGACCGCGGGGGCCAAGGGAAGTGTCATCTACTGCGCCGAGCCGATGCGGACTTATCGCGACTTCCTCGCCGTGGACGGCCGTTACGCCCAAGCCGCCTGGCTGTATCAGTACAACCGCGGTGTGTTCCTACCCCCGTGGGGCAAGGGTGAGCAGTGGCTGATTTCGGTCCAGCACACGGTCGAGGACATCGACCGCTACCTGGAGACCCTCGACGGCTTTGCCGCCGTCATCAGCGGATGACGCGGTCATAAACTCGCCCGACTCATGAGCGGCGCCGTCGAACTGGTCGATCTGGCCAAGTACTTCGTGGAGACCCCGGCCGTCGATCACATCAACCTCAGGATCGAGGACGGCGAGTTCTTTTCTCTGCTCGGGCCGTCCGGGTGCGGCAAGACCACGACCCTCCGCCTGATCGCCGGGTTCGAGCGGCCCGACAGCGGCGCCATCCTCATCGACGGGGTCGATCAGGCCGGGACTCCGCCCCACAAGCGGCCGGTGAACACGGTGTTCCAGAGCTACGCCCTGTTTCCGCACATGGACGTGGCCTCCAACGTCGCGTTCGGGCTCCGATACAGAGACGTGCCCAAGTCCGAGCAGCAGGGGCGGGTGGCCGACGCCCTCGAGAAGGTGCGTCTCACGGGTATGGAGTCCCGCAAGCCCACCCAGCTGTCCGGTGGCCAGCAGCAACGCGTCGCCCTGGCCCGATCCCTCGTCTTGAACCCCTCCGTGCTGTTGTTGGATGAGCCGCTTGGCGCCCTCGATGCCAAGTTGCGCAAGGCGCTCCAGGTCGAGCTGAAGCGTCTCCAAGAGGATCTCGAGATCACATTCATCTATGTCACTCACGACCAGGAAGAGGCCCTGACGATGTCCGACCGCATCGCGGTCATGACCGAGGGCACGATCGAGCAGATGGGCACGCCGTCGGAGATCTACGAGGCCCCTCGCTCCAGCTACATCGCCGACTTCCTCGGTGTCTCCAACCTGATGTATGCCGAGGCGGTGGGTCCGGGTCGAATCCGACTGGGCGGCAGAGAGCTGGGCTGCGTCGACCGGGACGGAGCCACCGGAGAGGTAACCGTGAGCATCCGCCCTGAGCGTGTCGGGATCCATGCCCCCGACTTCGGCGGCGAGAACATCCTGGTGGGTGAGATCGAGAGAGTCGTGTTCGCCGGGCCACTCCTCAACGTCCTGGTCACCGTCGAGGAGGTAGGGACGGTCCAGGTGACCATCCCCAATCAGGGCGGGTCGTTCCCCTGGGACTGGCCCGACAAGGTCGCCCTTCAGTTCCCGCAGGAAGCCCTGAGGATCGTGTCGGAGACAGGTACCGCCACCGAGGAGCTGGACCCCGAGTACGAGGAAGATCAGGAGGAGTGACGGGCGGCCAGGAGTCGGCGCCCGATCTTCCGCAGTTCCTTGCTCAGCTCGTCAGGTGATTCCACCTCGAACTCCCAGGGCAGGCTGAGTAGGTAACGCGCCAGCCAGCTCATGTCATCGGCACCGATGACGAGACGGGTGGTGTCGGCGCCCAGTGCCTCCAGTGCGCCCACGGTGGCCGGGATCATGTGGGCGACGTGGTCCATCGGGGCCGACAGCCTGACCTCGGCGCGCTGGGCGTAAGCCTCGATCGCGACTCCCCGCTGGACGAATTCGACCGGATCCGGTTCTTTTCTACGGGTAGATCGCATCCCGGTCACCCAGGGCTCGGAGAGACGATCCAATCGGAAGGTGCGCCAGTCGTCGCGATCGAGATCGAAGGCAACCAGGTACCACCGACGCCCAGTGTGAACGAGCCGGAGCGGTTCGGTGTGTCTCTCCGAGACCTGGCCTTGTGAGTCGACGTAGCCGAAGCGCATCCTCTGTTTGGTGCGTGCCGCCGACGCAGCCACAGCGAGCGACCCGTGATCGACGGAGTAGGCGGATGTGCTCACAGTGGACACCGTGGCTTCGGAGATGTCTTCCAGTTGGGTACGGAGTCTCGGGGGAAGGACGTGCTCCAGCTTCGACAGCGCAGATAGAGACGCCACTTCCAGACCGCCTACAGCCGTCGCCGTAGCCACCCTGAGCCCCAAGGCCACAGCCAAGGCCTCCTCGTCATCCAGGAGCAAAGGTGGGAGCTTGCCCCCGGCTCCGAGCCGGTACCCGCCGCCGGGGCCGGCCACGGCCTCCACCGGGTAGCCGAGGCTGCGGAGGCGGGTGATGTCACGACGCACCGTCCTCGGGGTCACCGCGAGACGATTCGCCAGCTCTTCGGCGGTCCAGTCGATACGTCCCTCGAGCAGGGCGAGGAGCTTGAGCAGACGTTCAGCGCTGTCCATCGGTTCTGATTCTTTCTGGTTATGCGGACAGATCCTGTCCGCATCATGACATACGGTTGACCGTAGTCGCAGGAAGGAAGAACTCATGCTCCCAAGCGCCGGTTTCGAGATGATTCGGCATCTCGACGAGGAGTTGCGTCAGGTGAGGATGCGCAGATTCTGGTGGAAGTATGTCCCCTCCGACCCGGAGCCTGTGCCGATCGAGCACATCACGGAGGCGGAGGTGATCGAGCTCGTCTTCGGCCCTCATTGTGAGGCGGAGGAGCCGATGGGTGCCTAGTAAGACCTGGTCACACGCGAGCGAGACCGATCTCGGCCCGATGACCAGCCGGTCTCTCACCCCGGACAGATTTCCCGACATGGAGATGGTCTTCGGCGATCGTGGCGTCGCCAGAAGGTGCTTCTGCATGCACTGGCGCAGACCCGACGACGGTTTCGGGGACAGGCGGGACAACCGCGATCGTTTCGCCGACGTGGCCGCGGGGGGACGACCGCCCGGCCTGATTGGTTACGTCCACGAGGATCCGGTCGGTTGGGTCCAGGTCGGCCCGCGTCACGAATTCCCGACACTCGACCGGTCCCGTCTGCTCAAGCGGGTCGACGACGTGGAGCCGTGGTCGATCAATTGCTTCGTCGTGCGGACCGGCTATCGGAAGCGGGGGGTCGGGGCAGGGCTCCTGGCCGCCGCCATCGCTTTCGCCAAGCACGAGGGCGCAGAAGTGGTCGAGGCCTATCCGGTCGATGGCCCCCGGAGCTCAGCCGTGGACTACTTCACCGGGACGCTGAGCATGTTCGACGAGCATGGCTTCGTCGAGCTGATCCGCCGCAATGACACGAGACCGATCGTTCGGTTGACCGTCTGACCCTCACATCTCGAATCCTGCCACCGACTCCAGGGCTGAGGCCCTTTCGCCTCGTCGTTTGCCCAGGGCGCGAAATAGGAGCCCGGCAATGGTGATGGCGCCGATGGTTACCACCATCAGGATGGTGGCCAAGGCGTTGAGCGAAGGTGGCGGAGCGAGCCGGGCACCCGAGTAGAGCTGCACGGGGATCGTCACGGACTCGGCGCCCCCGATCAGGAATTGGCTGATGACGAAATCGTCGATGGAGATGGCGAAGACGATGGCGAGGCTGGCGACAAGGGCTGGAGCGAGAAGGGGGAGGAGCACGCGGCGCATCGCCTCGAATTGGGAAGCCCCAAGATCCATGGCGGCTTCCTCGTAGTCCCTGCCAATGGCAAACAGACGCCCCCGAACGATGATCACCACGAAGGAAATGGAGAAGGTGACGTGTCCCAGGAACTGGGTCCACGTACCGAAGGGAACGAAGTCGTAAACCTCGGCGAAGACCAGAAACAGGGCCACCCCCATCACGATCTCGGGGGTTACCAGGGGGATCAGCATCAACAGATTGGACGCCTTGACCCCTCTTCCTCGCCACCTCGCCAGACCGAGCGCAAGGGCGACTCCTATGGGAGTCGCGACGAGCATGGTCAGGATGGCCAGTTTGAGGCTTTGGTTGAGCGCAAACCGCAGCGAGGGGTCGTACAACACCGATTCTGCGGCAGCCGGATCACCAACGTACCAGCGAGTGGAAAACCCCTGCCAGGCACTTCTCGACCTACCCGAATTGAACGAAAACAGAACGGCTATTGCGACCGGGATGATGGACCAGAGGACGTAGAGCAGCGTCACTAGCGGCAGCATCCGCGATTTGCCCCAGGGGTTGGCAATCGCAGACCGGAGCCGTGAGGGGGTTGTCACTCTCGTGCCTCCTGCGACGCCCGAGAGATCGAGCGGAGGTAGTACACCATCAGCCCGGCGATGAAGATCATCAGGATGATTGTCAGGGCGGCGCCCACAGCGCCCCCACTGGTGGTCTGATTGATGAATTGGTCGATTGTGTTTCCGTACATCCGGGTGCGAGGCGATCCCGACAAGAGGTTGGGCGTGTAGTAGTCGCCGAACATGGGAAGCATGATGATGACCAGACCACCCAGTACCCCGTTTCGAGACAGTGGCCAGGTCACCCGCCAGAAGGTCTGTGCATTGCTCGCCCCCAGGTCACGGGAGGCCTCCAAGGTTGCTTCGTCGATTCGATCGAGTGCGGCGAAGAGGGGGAGGATGAAGAAGGGGATGTACCCATATACGAGCCCGAGGACGACCACCAAGTGGTTGCCGGCCAGCCAGTCTGGCGGTACGAAGTCGATGGAGAACCAACTGGCGACCGTGGTCAGCCAGCGATTGATCTGGCCATCCGGGCTGAGCAAGTTGACCCAGGACATCATTCGCATCAAGTAGTTGATCCAGAACGGAGCCAGGATCAGCAGTAGCCACAGCCAACGCCATTGCCCCGCCCTTCTCGACACGAAGTATGCGACCGGGTATCCGACGAGGACACAGATGAGTGATGCGATGAAGACATAGGCCAGGGTACGAAGGGCGATCACACCAAGCTGACCGCCGAACAGCTCGGCGAAGGCCTCGCCCATGACGGTCAGGTCCCAGTAGAACGGGTTCCACTCCGGTGTGGCCCTCTGCAGAATCGGGTCGAGCTGGCCCATCGCGATCGCAAACACCGCGTAGAACGGGACCAGGAAGAGGAGAATCAGCCAGAGCACACCGGGAAGGGCAAAGCCAGGCCACACCCATCCTTTTTGCCCTACCGTCGCGTACTCGGCCCCAGAGGCGAGATTGGTGGGCATGACCCTCTATCCGACCGAGTCAGCCACCCGAGTTGGCCCGATTCCATTGCTCGACCCACGACGCCTCGGTGGCCGCGTCGAGAGGGCCCTGGACCCAGGCTGAGTCCAACTCGAAGTCCTCAGGTGCTACCAGCGCCGGTGCCAGATGCGGAAGGAGCCATTCCTCGCTGATCAGATACTCGGAAGTGAGGCCGTTTTGTGGCGGCTGGTAGCCGACGTACTCGAAATTCTTCAGTGCATTGGCCTCGTCGAGCATGTAATTGAGGAACGTATGGGCCAGCACAGGGCGCTCTGAGCCCTTGAGCACCGTCATGGTGTCACTCGATATCGCCCCGTTGGTGGTCGACCCCTCGCTTTTGGCGGGCCACAGGTAGCGCGTGGTCCCCTCATCCTCCCCACCAGGCCAGAAGTACTGGGAGTTGACCAGGTCGCCTGACCATGCTTGATGGATCGCGTACCTCCCCTCGGGCAGGCCCGCATAACTGCCATCGATCCGATATCTGATGTCGACGAGATCGATCAACTCGACCAGGGCGTCACCAGCGGCGACCAATTCGGCCTCGGTGGCTTGCGACGGGTCGGCCACCCCATTGTGAAACAGGGCGACTGGTATCACATCGGTGAAGGAATCGAGCATGCCGATCATTCCAGAGTATTTCTCGTTCCAGAAGACATCCCAGGGGTTGGCCTGGCCCTCGATGTCGGCGCTGTCGGCGAGGTCGACTCGCCACCCGATGCCCGTGGTGTAGGTCACGTAAGGCACCGTGTAGCGGGATCCCTGGTCGTAGTAGGGATCGGCGAGCTGCGGCCATACGTTGGCCTGGAGGTTGGGCAGGTAGTCGTGATTGACAGGTTGGATGAGAGATGCGGCGACCGCCACCGGGACTCGCTGTGAGGTGGGGAACCAGACGTCGAACTGAACCTCGCCGGACGAGAGACGGGCGAGGGCTTCCTCCTCGTTGACGAAGGTGGTCACCTGGATGTCGACGCCGAGCGCCTCCGCAGCGAGCGGAATGGTCTCCGGGTTCAGGTAGTCCTCCCAGTTGTACAACAGGAGAGGTCCGGCCTCAGGCTCCAGCCCCGACTCGATGGCCGCGTTGTCGTCGAACAACGGTTGCTGCACTGGACTTGCTGGGGTGCCCACGGCGAGCTCAGCCGACTCGCCACCTTCCCGGTCAGCGCATGCAGCCAGGAGACTGGGGAGGGCGGGGAGGGCGATTCCGAGGAGCGCCGCTCGCTGCAGGAAGTCCCTGCGGGTGTAGACCCTCTTCCTGTTTTGAGGGATCCAGTTCTCCCGGGGGTGATAGGCCATGTTTCCTCCTCGGCGCTGCGCGAGACACTAAACCGCGGTTCAGGTATCGCGTCGGTCAAACACGGGTATTGAGCGCCAACTCAACGAAGTCGAACGCCAGCTTTCGCATGCGTGCCGCGTCCACTGTGGGGTCGCGAAGCATGACCTCGATCGCGAGCCCATCGAGCAGGGCGGCGAGCTGGAT
>CAWENM010000005.1:0-11608 GCA_963810465.1 uncultured Acidobacteriota bacterium
GATCGGGGGTCCAGTCGACACCGGTCTCGAGCAAACTGGTCACCGAAGCCTTGATGGTGGCGAGGGGCGTCCTCAGATCGTGGGACACCGCGCCTAGGAGAGCGGTGCGAAGACGATCGGTTTCGGCCATCGCCTCGGCGGAGCCCGCTTCCCGTTCCAGTTCCTCTCTCTCCAAAGCCTGGACGATCTGGGCAGCGAAAGCTCGAAGAACGGCCCGATCGTCGGTCGTCAGCTGCCCATCGAGGATCACAAGCACCGCGCCCCCGGTCAGGTCGATGATCTCGCTCCCCTTGTCGGGCCGGTCGAGAACGACATCACCGTCCCAGGCCAGGGTCACCCACGAATCCCCCTCGCGCCTCAAGACACTGGCCGCCTCCAACCCGAAGGTCTCCCTGATTCGACGCACCAGGCCCCGTTCATCTGTGCCAAAGACCGGGTGTCCTCCGGCCGCCGTGGCAGCCAGCGCCTCGGCCTGGGCCCTGGCCCGCCGAGCCTCAGCGGTCCGGCGGCTGGACAGACCGACGAGGAGCCCTACCACCAACGAGACAAACAGGAATGCGAACAAGGAGAAGAGGTTGTCGGCGCTGTTGATGGTCCACGACCGAACCGGGGGCGTGAAGAACCAGTTGGCAAGGAAGAACCCGGAAATGGCTGTGACCGCGGCGGGAAGAGCGCCACCGAGGACGCCGGCGCCCACCGCCGCAAGGAGGTAGACGAGAAGGACGTTGTGAAGCGGGGCGTCGAACCACGACAGAAGGGCCCAGGTGATCAGCGGGGGCCCCAGGATGGCGAAGGCCCAGGCGGACAGGCGCCGTGCCGGGCTCAGGAGTTGCCGAGACTGTTGCCGGAGCCGTCTCGGCCTTGCTCCCTCGTACGAGATGACATGGATGTCGATGTCGCCGGCCTTGCGCACCACCCGGGCCACGGGTGAGCCACCCATGAGCTCCTGCAGTCGGGAACGCCGTGTGGCGCCGAGTACCAACTGGGTTGCGTTCTCGCCCTTGGCGAAGGCGATGAGAGATGAGGCGACGTCGTCGCCAACCACTTCGTGATATCTCCCACCGAGGCTCTGCAGCAACTGGATCTGGGCGGCGAGGGCGAGGCTGGTGTCGTCGGTGAGGCCATCGGTGGGGCGAACGAACACCCCGAGAAGGTCGGCGCGAGAGCGCATGGCGAGCCGCGCCGCCCTCCTGACGATGTCGTCTCCCCCGACCGCTCCTGCCATGGCGACCACGACGCGTTCCCTCGTCTCCCATTGGCTGTCGATGCCGTGCACGCTGCGGTACTTGGCCACGGCCTCGTCCACCCGTTCGGCGGTCCAGGACAGGGCCAGCTCGCGCAACGCCCCCAGGTTGCCGGGCCGGAAGTAGTTGCCCAGCGCGGCGTCGATTCTCTCCGCCGGATAGATCTTGCCCGACGCCATCCGCTCACGGATGCCCTCCTGGGTCAGGTCGACGAGCTCGATCTCGCTGGCGCGGCGCACAACCTCGTCCGGGATCGTCTCCCGCTGCACGATGTCGGTTATCTCGAAAACGACATCGTTGAGGGACTCGAGATGCTGGATGTTGAGGGTGCTCAGCACGTCGATGCCGGCTTCGAGCAAAGCGTCCACGTCTTGCCACCGTTTCCCGTGTGGCGAACCCGGAATGTTGGTGTGAGCCAGCTCGTCGACCAGGGCGACCTGGGGAGCACGTCGCAGAACAGCGTCGAGGTCCATCTCCTCGAATGTCGACCCGCGATACTCCATCGGTCGTCGAGGGACGATCTCGAGGTCGCCGATCATGGCGATGGTGTCGGTCCGGGCGTGCGGTTCGACGTAGGCGATCACAACGTCCTTGCCCAGGGAGCGGAGACGATGCCCCTCTTCGAGCATCGCATAGGTCTTGCCCACCCCGGGTGCGGCACCCAGGAACACCCTCAGCTTGCCCGTGTTCACCTCTTCACGGTATCGCTGCGCAACCGTCGCAACCGATGCCGGGCATCGGCGAGCTCGCTGGCGAGAACGCCGACGACGAGTACGGCGAGGGTGAGGATCACGTCGGCACGAGCGGCGATCTCGGTCTGGAAGCGAGGTTCGGTGTGGGCGAAGCCGAACCACAGGGCCCCGGCGATAGCTGCCGCCGCCCCCATCTCCCTCCCTCCGTACCACGCCGTCAACGCGGCCACCAGGGGAAGGGCGATTGCGATGACGGCCTGAGCCGTCTCGGCAGGTACGAACACCCAGGCAGCCGCCGTGCCGATGACGATCCCCAACAGGGCTCGGCCGATGAGCATGAGTGCGCTGGTGCTGCCCGTGGCGGGCCCTGCCTGACTGGTGCTCATTCGAATAGCCCTTGGAAGAGGAGAGCGAGACCGATGAGCCAGATCGCCACTACCAGAGCCAGACCCATGGTCGTCCCCAACGGGGCCGCTTCCCCCGGTGCCCGGTTCATGCTCCGAATGAGAACCACTGCCATCGTGGTCGACGCCGACATCAACACGATGGCGCCTGCCAGTGGGATCAGGTCGATACGCAGTTGCATCGCTTCGATCTCCGGGTAGTTCTCGTTTCCATATGTTCGCGTCCTACCCCAAAGCTACGACGGCAACCGGTCTTTCGCCCCTCGCCTAACGCGTTCCTAGCGGGCCCTCCCCCCTTCCCAACGCTGCGCTAGCGGGGCAGGTGACACGGCTCGCGGGCCCGTTTCTGCTGACTCCGCAAAGCCTCGCGCTAAGGGCCGGTCAAGCAAGCCGGTTCACCCGATAGGAACCCGTCAAGACCGCTCCTAAAGCCCGGGAGCGGATGTACACCGGTGCACATGGCTGATATCGCATTCATCGTCGCCACCATCGCCTTCTTCGGGCTGTGTGTGGCCTATGTGCGCGGTCTGGACCGAATCGTCCGGGCGGCCGAGGAGGCCGAAGAGGAGACCCAGGAGACACAGGAGGCGCTGACCTCATGAGCGTCGACAACGTCGTGGGCCTGATCCTGGCCGTCCTCCTCGCCGGCTTCCTCGTAGCTGCCCTCCTCTTCCCCGAGAAGTTCTGATGTCCGCCGCCAGCTGGCTACAGCTCGTCGTCCTCATCGCGGTGGTCCTCGTCACCGCGGTGCCGATCGGCCGTTACATGGCACGGGTCTACGGCGATGTCGAGACGTCGCCCGGGGATCGATTCTTCCTCCCGATCGAACGGCTCATCTATCGGGTGTGTCGCATCGACCCCAGCCGGGAGCAGCGATGGACCGCCTACGCCTACTCACTGCTCGGCTTCAGCATCGTCTCCTTCCTCGCGTTGTACGGACTGCAGCGGTTCCAGGGCTCACTGCCTCTCAACCCGACAGACATGCCGGCCGTCGTCCCCCATCTGTCCTTCAACACCGCAGTCAGCTTCATGACCAACACCAACTGGCAGTCGTATGGGGGCGAGGCGACGATGAGCCACCTCACCCAGATGACCGGCCTGGCAGTCCAGAATTTCGTGTCCGCCGCGGCCGGCATGGCAACCGTTGCTGCCCTGATCCGGGGCATTTCTCGACGGCGATCATCGACGATCGGCAACTTCTGGGTCGATCTCACTCGCTCCACGACCCGGATCCTCCTCCCCCTGTCCCTCCTGGTGGCCATCGTCCTGGTGAGTCAGGGAGTCATTCAGAATTTCGAGGGCTTCACCGCCGCTCAGACGGTGGAGGCCGGAGCCGAACAGCTCATCCCCGGTGGCCCGGTCGCTAGCCAGATCGCGATCAAGCAGCTGGGCACCAATGGCGGCGGTTTCTTCAACGTCAACTCGGCCCATCCGTTCGAGAACTCGACCCAGCTGAACAACTTCGTGGAGATGTGGTCCATCCTCGTGATCCCGTTCGCCTTCGCCTTCACCTTCGGTCGCATGGTCGGCGATCGTCGCCAGGGCCGGGCCATTTTCGCCATCATGTTCATTGTCTGGCTCGGCACGTCGCTCCTGACCATGGGCCTGGAGGCCGGCGGCAACCCGCGTCTGGATGCTCTCGGTGCGACACAGGCGACCACCGCCGAACAGGCCGGCGGAAATAGCGAGGGCAAAGAGATCCGATTCGGCCCTGCCGCCTCCGGGCTCTGGGCGGCCTCCACCACCGGAACCTCCAACGGCTCGGTGAACTCCATGCACGACAGCTTCACCGCGCTTGGGGGTGCGGTCCCGCTCTCCCACATGATGCTCGGCGAGGTCAGCCCGGGCGGCGTTGGAGTAGGTCTCAGTGGGCTGCTGATCATGGCGATCCTCTCGGTGTTCATCGCCGGACTGATGGTGGGGAGAACACCCGAGTACCTGGGCAAGAAGATCCAGGCGGGCGAGATGAAAATGGTTGCTCTCTACATCCTGGCCATGCCCACCGCTGTCCTCGGGTTCGCCGCCGCCTCGATGTTCGTCGACTCGGTGCTGAACACGACGATCTGGAACCCGGGACCACACGGGCTCTCCGAGATCCTCTACGCCTTCACGTCCGCCGGCAACAACAACGGATCGGCCTTCGCCGGGATCACGGCGGCCACGGACTGGATGGACACGACCCTGGGAATCGCCATGCTGATCGGCCGTTTCTTCCTGATCATCCCTGTCCTCGGTATCGCCGGGGCGCTGGCCCGAAAGCAGGTCATGCCGGCCACCACCGGGACCTTCCCGACTCACACCCCGCTCTTCGTCGGCCTCGTAATCGGAGTCGTCCTCATCGTCGGCGGCCTCACCTTCTTCCCGGCGCTGGCGCTGGGCCCGATCGTCGAACACCTTTCCCTCTAGGAGCAAACGAGAACATGCAGACCCAGACAGCACCGGAACCCACGACCGACGGTCGCCGGACCGGAAAGCGGCCGTTGTTCGAGGCCGCCATCGTGCGACAGGCGATCGTCGACAGCTTCCGCAAGCTCGATCCCCGGGTTCAGGCTCGCAACCCCGTCATGTTCGTGGTCTTGGTTGGAAGCGTCTTCACCACTCTGATCTTCTTCCAGGATCTGAGCGACGCCAGGCCCGAGGACAATCTGTTCGCCGGGCTGGTGGCGGCGTGGCTGTGGTTCACGGTTCTCTTCGCCAATTTTGCCGAAGCCATGGCCGAGGGCCGAGGCAAGGCCCAGGCCGCCGCATTGCGCAAGACCAGGGCCGAGACCATCGCGAACGTCCGCCGGTCAGCCGGAAACATCGAACAGGTCCCATCCTCCCGACTCACGGTCGACGATGTCGTCATCGTCACTGCAGGCGAGATGATCCCCTCGGACGGCGAGATCATCGAAGGCATCGCATCTGTGGACGAGTCCGCCATCACCGGCGAGTCGGCCCCTGTGATCCGAGAAGCCGGCGGCGACCGTTCGGCCGTGACCGGTGGCACCCGTGTCCTGTCGGATCAGATCGTGGTGCGCATCACGGCCCGCCCCGGCGAGACCTTTCTCGACCGGATGATCGCGCTCGTGGAGGGCGCAAATCGGCAGAAGACACCGAACGAGATCGCTCTCAACACCCTCCTCGCCGTGCTAACGATCATCTTCCTCTTGGCAACGGTGACCTTGCAGCCGTTCGCCATCTACTCCAATGCGGAGCAGGAGGTCATCGTCCTGGTGGCCCTCCTCGTCTGTCTCATACCCACAACGATCGGCGCCCTGCTCTCCGCCATCGGCATCGCCGGCATGGACCGCTTGGTGCAGCACAACGTGCTGGCGATGTCGGGCCGGGCCGTCGAGGCGGCCGGGGACTGCTCGACCCTCCTCCTCGACAAGACCGGGACGGTCACGCTGGGCAATCGTCAGGCGGCCGAGTTTCTCGCCCTGCCCGGGATCGACGAGGAACGGTTGGCATCGGCGGCCCAGCTGGCCAGTCTCGCCGACGAGACCCCTGAGGGACGATCGATCGTCGTCCTGGCCAAGGAGCGGTACAACCTCCGCGAGCGCGACGTCGCCAAGGCCTCCCTGGTTCCGTTCACGGCTCAGACACGGATGAGCGGCATCGACCTCAACGGCCAGACCGTGCGCAAGGGAGCCGCCGACGCCGTCAAACGCTGGGTCACCGAGCAAGGCGGCAGCATCCCGGCCGGCCTCGACCCGCTGGTCGAGGGTGTGGCCGTGGCCGGCGGAACCCCCCTGGTGGTCGCCGAGGGGAGCGGGCCCCAGGTCACCATTCTCGGCGTCATCCACCTCAAGGACGTGGTCAAGGAGGGCATGCGCACCCGCTTCGAACAGCTGCGGGCCATGGGCATCCGCACCGTGATGATCACCGGTGACAATCCGCTCACGGCGCGAGCCATCTCGACCGAAGCCGGTGTCGACGACTTCCTCGCCGAGGCCACCCCCGAGGACAAGATGGCCCTGATCCGCCGCGAGCAGGCGGGTGGCCGCCTGGTTGCCATGACCGGCGACGGGACCAATGACGCACCTGCCCTCGCCCAGGCCGACGTGGGGGTGGCCATGAACACCGGGACCCAAGCGGCGAAGGAAGCGGGCAACATGGTCGATCTCGACTCGAACCCGACGAAGCTCATAGAGATCGTTGAGATCGGCAAGCAGCTGCTGATCACACGGGGCGCGTTGACCACGTTCTCGGTGGCCAATGACGTCGCCAAGTACTTCGCCATCATCCCGGCCATGTTCACCGGGGTGTTCCCGGTGCTCGATCGGCTCAACGTGATGCAACTGGCGACGCCTCGATCGGCCATCCTCTCGGCGGTCATCTTCAACGCCCTGATCATCGTGGCGCTGATACCCCTGTCCCTGAGAGGCGTGAGGTTCCGGGCGGAGGGTGCGGCCGCGATGCTGCGCCGCAACCTCCTGATCTACGGGCTCGGCGGGATCGTCGCTCCGTTCATCGGCATCAAGATCGTTGACCTGTTCATTGTCGCAATTGGAGTTTCATGATGCGCAGACAGCTTCTTCCCGCCCTCGGCATCCTGGTGGTCTTCACCATCATCACCGGCCTTGCCTATCCGCTGGTCGTGACCGGCATCGCACAAGGCCTATTCGCTGACAAGGCCAACGGCTCGCTCGTCGAACGTGACGGGCAGCTGCTCGGGTCAGCCCTGATCGGTCAGCCGTTCTCGGCACCCGAGTACTTCCATCCCCGGCCGTCGGCTGCCGGCTACGCCCCCGGACCCGGCTACAGCTTCGGATCGAACTTCGGGCCGACCAACGAGACATTTCTCTTCGGCGAGGACGATCCGGAGACCGCCGATGTCGACGAGTCGGAGACCATCGGAGTGGACGACCTGGTCCTTGCATACCGCGAGACGAACGGGCTCGAGCCCGACGCCTCCGTCCCGGTCGACGCCGTCACATCATCGGGCTCCGGGCTCGACCCCCACATCTCACTGGCCAACGCCAGGATCCAGGCGCAGAGGGTCGCCGACAACCGCGGCCTCGACGTCGATCAGGTCATGGAGCTGGTCGAGGAGAACACCGACGGCCGGGACCTCGGCTTCCTCGGGGAGCCAGGGGTCAACGTCCTGCTCCTCAATCTCGCACTCGACGAGATCGGCTGACCCGGACGCGACGATGCCCGGGCCGTTAAGGACCCGGGCATCGAGGCACTGTTTCGTCAGGCGAGGATCTTGGCCTTCTGAGCGGCGAATTCCTCGGCGGTGATGACACCTTGGCTCTGCAATTTGGCCAGCTTCTCCAGCTCATCGGCAGAAGAGGCCGAGGATGCCCCCCCGCTCGAAGCGGACACCTGCTGGATGTACTCTCGCTGGGCCTTCTCCTGCGCTACCGCTTGGGCCATGGCGCGCTCCTGCATCGAGCCGCCACGGGCGATCAGGTAGATCAAGACCCCAAGCCAGGGCAGGATCACGACGAAGATCGTCCAGAAAGCCTTCCCCCAGCCGCTCAAGTCATCGCTGCGGAAGATGTCAGCGAAGATCGTGATGAGCAGCCAGATCCAGGCAAAGAACAGGAAGAACCAGAGCATGCTCCAGAACAGATCCATTAAGGGCACGACGCCACCTTTCTAGTTTTGTTGGCTCTTGCAGACGGCCAACTATTCAGTCTGAGGCGATGCTACAGCCTTCGACATGCACACAATCGCCTAGATCGGGTGAATACTCTTTGAGTGCGGTCGTTGAGAATCGGCCTAAATCGAATCAGGAGGAGTAATGACGGAGCGAGAAACCAGTGGCTGGGCGGTCGGATGGGCCACCTTTGCCGCGTTGATGATGATCATGATCGGCTTCTGGCATGCCATCGCCGGTCTCGTCGCCCTGTTCGAGAACGAGTTCTATGTGGTTGGCCCCGAACACGTATTCCAGTTCGACGTGACCACCTGGGGATGGATCCACCTGATCCTCGGAGTGGTCGTGGTTCTCGCCGGAGTGGCACTGTTCAGCGGTGCTGTGTGGGCCAGGACCATCGGTGTGATCCTCGCGGTGGTAAGCGCCGTGGCCGCATTTGCCTGGCTTCCCTACTACCCGATCTGGGGCGGGCTGATCGCCGCCGCGGCCATCTTCGTCATCTGGGCGTTGACCGCTCACGGTCGCGATATCGTGAAGGGCGTCTGACCGAACTTTGACCACGACGAGCGACACGACGACGGAAAGGTCCGTACCACGCAAGTGGATTGCGGTCCTGCTCGTCGTCGTGTCCTCGATCTTCGTCCTGATCTCGGTCGTTGCAGTGTGGGCCCACCGCACCGTCTTCGACACCGACGCCTTCATGGCGACGATCGAGCCGGCGATCGAGGACCCCCAGTTCAAAGCGGCCCTTGGTGACTACCTCACCGACGAGATCATCGAGGCACTCGCCGTCGAAGCGAGGCTCCAGGAGCCGTTGGCCAACCTCGACGCTTATCTCTCTGCGGCGCTTCTCGGGCTCCTCGGGATCGACGAGCAGGGCCAGCAACTCCTCGATCGCATCGACCGGCCCACCCTCGAGGCGTTGGCGGGCCCCATCGCCGACGCCGTTAATCAGCGAATCGATATGCGAGTCGACCAGGTAGTGGAGTCCGAGCCGATGGCCGAGCTCATCCCTCAGGTGGTGAGACGGGCCCATCAAGGCGCGATGGCCCTGATTGCTGGAGACATCGAGGAGACCCCCAACATCACCATCGAGGAAGGTGAGGTCCGACTCAACACATTGCCCATCATCGTGAGGGTGCTCGAGTCGGTGGCTCAGGACCTGCGCGAGTTGCTTCCAGATGTCAATCTGCCGAGCGCGGTCTCCGACAGCGTCGACGAGGCCATCGCCCAGTTCCGGGACTCGCTCGGGGACAGGGTGCCTGAGGACTTCGGTCAGGTCACTCTCATGTCCGAGGAACGGCTGACCGCGGCCCAGGCCACCGCCGACCGGATCCATCGCTGGGTATGGGGAATCGTGATCCTGACGGTCATCCTGATCATCGTCACGGTGATCGTGTCGCAAACCCGTCGTCGTACCGGCATCCAACTCGGGATCGGGGTAGTGGTGGCCTCGATCATCGGTGTCGCGGTGGTCAATCGTCTCGAGTCGGCCCTGATCGCCGAGATCGCCGACCCGGTTGTGGGAGATACAGCCCGCACCCTATTCGGGCACCTGGTCTCCGGTCTGCGCAACGGGGTCATCGCCGTGATCGTGATCTCGACGATCATCGCTGTGGTGCTCTATTTCTTGGGCCGGCCCCAGTGGGTCACCACCACCGGCGAGAAGGTCAGCGGCGTCATGCCCGGCAGCTCGGAGAGCGGAGGCCTGAACCTATGGATCGCCGGTCACTACGATCTGCTTCGAGTTGTTGCGGTCGGGATCGCAGTGCTCGCTCTCTTCCTGATCGGGATCGGAATCGTCAGCCTCCTCGTCATCGGCGGCGTGCTCGCTCTCATCCTGTGGTGGCTGGCACAGGCCCGGGACGCGGCTGATGCGCAGACACAGATCGGGCCGGTCACCGATGCGGAACAGATCGAGGCGAACACCGACTCGGAATCCGGCGTCTAGTCGATCGCCCGGACCTCGCCGTCCACGACCAACTGGTCGACGATGCCGACCACCACGGCACGAATGGCGCCGTGATCGAGACCCAGTATCTGCCGGGCAGAACTTCCCTCGTCCAGGATAAGCACGGTGTCGCCCACTCCGGCATCGACCACATCAACGGCGATCGTGTAACCCGAGGGCTTGCCATCAACGTCCTGGACGTCACAGACGAGAAGCCGGTGCTCGTCGAGCAGCGGGATGTTGATCGTCGAGATCACCGTTCCGGCAACTCGCCCTACTTTCATTCTTCTTCCTCGACGTTGACATCATCGACGATCCCGACGATGGCATGGTCAACAGGGACGAACCTCTCGGGCAACGCCTCGGCCGCCTCCCGGGAAGCGACGAAATAGACCAACTCCCCAGGCCCGGCCATCGACACGGCATCGGCTGCGACCAGGGTGTCGCCCTTGGGCCGACTCGCCCTGTCGAGCGGCTGGACGATGAGAAATCGAATCCCCTCCAGACCGGGCGACTTCTCGGTGGCCACCACGCTCCCCAGGACGCGACCCAACTGCATCTCACTCTCCCCCGTTGGGCGGCGCCGACACGCGGCTCAGGAATCGGAGATCGGTGCGGAGGTTTTCGGCCATCTCCGCATGGAGTTGGGCAATGAGATCAGAGCGGACAAGGGCGCCATGGCCATCGGCCCTCGCGACGGCCGCGGCCAGGGCCGCCTCCACCTCGGCCACCACCCCTGAAAAGAGGACGTAGCCCTTGCCCCCCAGCCCATCGGCAAGGCGGATCGCGGCGAGGTCCACCTCCGCCGCCTTGGCTCCGGCGTCGGCGGCATCGATGGCGGCCGCCACCGTGGTCGTCTCGACAACGCCCAGGGCCTCGTCGCCGACTGTCGCCAGGGACATGTTGCCGGTGACTGCGTCCGCCACAGCAGGATGGACATCGGGGAGATAGACCATGTCGGACATCGACTCGGCCCCGCCGCCCACCCGCACCGCCTCATCGACGCTGGCCGTGTCGCCTGTGACCAGTACCAGATACTTGCCCGGGTGGACCGTCCCGGCGTAGATGGCACCCAACGGCGCCGTCTTCACCATGGCGTCACCGGCGACCATGCCGGCGCTGATCGACTCGAACTCGAAGAGGGCGATTGCGGATTCGAGCTCAGACAATGCGCAGGGCCCCGACCACGGTCACCCGCCGCACGCGTGAGAACGTGCGGGGTCGGGTCATTCCCTCCCCGGTGGGGCTGGCGATCGAGAAGGAGGTGAATCCCTCCCCGCCTTCGCCCAGACCGTTGAAGTTGGAGCCATTGGCCACGAAGATGCTGCAGTTCATGGCCCGGGCCATCCTGGTGATGGTCTCGACATTGGTGCTGTGGATCGAGGCAGTGTGTCGGAAGCCGTGTTCGGACCGGACCGCCAAGTCGATGGCGTCGTCAACGTTGCTGACACGGACCACGGGCATCACCGGCATCATCTGCTCGGTCCAAACCAGGTTGTGCTCCCGAGGTACCTCGGCAACGAGCAGACGGGTGTCCTCACCGGTCGTCACGCCTATCTCGGCCAGGATCCTGGCCGCGTCCTTGCCTATCCACTCCGGGTTGATCATCCCCGGCTTCTCCGGCGGCCCCATCTCCTTGAAGATGACCCTCTCGAGGCGTTTCAGCTCATGCTCCTTGAGCCGGTAAGCGCCTGCCGCAACCATCGCCTGGACGAGACGGTCGGCCA
>CAWENM010000006.1:0-134110 GCA_963810465.1 uncultured Acidobacteriota bacterium
CGGGCCGGTCACCGATGCGGAACAGATCGAGGCGAACACCGACTCGGAATCCGGCGTCTAGTCGATCGCCCGGACCTCGCCGTCCACGACCAACTGGTCGACGATGCCGACCACCACGGCACGAATGGCGCCGTGATCGAGACCCAGTATCTGCCGGGCAGAACTTCCCTCGTCCAGGATAAGCACGGTGTCGCCCACTCCGGCATCGACCACATCAACGGCGATCGTGTAACCCGAGGGCTTGCCATCAACGTCCTGGACGTCACAGACGAGAAGCCGGTGCTCGTCGAGCAGCGGGATGTTGATCGTCGAGATCACCGTTCCGGCAACTCGCCCTACTTTCATTCTTCTTCCTCGACGTTGACATCATCGACGATCCCGACGATGGCATGGTCAACAGGGACGAACCTCTCGGGCAACGCCTCGGCCGCCTCCCGGGAAGCGACGAAATAGACCAACTCCCCAGGCCCGGCCATCGACACGGCATCGGCTGCGACCAGGGTGTCGCCCTTGGGCCGACTCGCCCTGTCGAGCGGCTGGACGATGAGAAATCGAATCCCCTCCAGACCGGGCGACTTCTCGGTGGCCACCACGCTCCCCAGGACGCGACCCAACTGCATCTCACTCTCCCCCGTTGGGCGGCGCCGACACGCGGCTCAGGAATCGGAGATCGGTGCGGAGGTTTTCGGCCATCTCCGCATGGAGTTGGGCAATGAGATCAGAGCGGACAAGGGCGCCATGGCCATCGGCCCTCGCGACGGCCGCGGCCAGGGCCGCCTCCACCTCGGCCACCACCCCTGAAAAGAGGACGTAGCCCTTGCCCCCCAGCCCATCGGCAAGGCGGATCGCGGCGAGGTCCACCTCCGCCGCCTTGGCTCCGGCGTCGGCGGCATCGATGGCGGCCGCCACCGTGGTCGTCTCGACAACGCCCAGGGCCTCGTCGCCGACTGTCGCCAGGGACATGTTGCCGGTGACTGCGTCCGCCACAGCAGGATGGACATCGGGGAGATAGACCATGTCGGACATCGACTCGGCCCCGCCGCCCACCCGCACCGCCTCATCGACGCTGGCCGTGTCGCCTGTGACCAGTACCAGATACTTGCCCGGGTGGACCGTCCCGGCGTAGATGGCACCCAACGGCGCCGTCTTCACCATGGCGTCACCGGCGACCATGCCGGCGCTGATCGACTCGAACTCGAAGAGGGCGATTGCGGATTCGAGCTCAGACAATGCGCAGGGCCCCGACCACGGTCACCCGCCGCACGCGTGAGAACGTGCGGGGTCGGGTCATTCCCTCCCCGGTGGGGCTGGCGATCGAGAAGGAGGTGAATCCCTCCCCGCCTTCGCCCAGACCGTTGAAGTTGGAGCCATTGGCCACGAAGATGCTGCAGTTCATGGCCCGGGCCATCCTGGTGATGGTCTCGACATTGGTGCTGTGGATCGAGGCAGTGTGTCGGAAGCCGTGTTCGGACCGGACCGCCAAGTCGATGGCGTCGTCAACGTTGCTGACACGGACCACGGGCATCACCGGCATCATCTGCTCGGTCCAAACCAGGTTGTGCTCCCGAGGTACCTCGGCAACGAGCAGACGGGTGTCCTCACCGGTCGTCACGCCTATCTCGGCCAGGATCCTGGCCGCGTCCTTGCCTATCCACTCCGGGTTGATCATCCCCGGCTTCTCCGGCGGCCCCATCTCCTTGAAGATGACCCTCTCGAGGCGTTTCAGCTCATGCTCCTTGAGCCGGTAAGCGCCTGCCGCAACCATCGCCTGGACGAGACGGTCGGCCACGGTGTCGACCACGATCGTCGTCTTCTCGTCGGTGCAGATCACGTTGTTGTCGAACGAGGCACCACGCACGATGGCGCGGCCAGCCGCTTCGATGTCCGCGGTCTGGTCCACCACCGCCGGCGGGTTGCCCGGCCCGGCAGTTATCGCCTTCTTGCTCGTCTTCAGAGCTTCCTTCACCACACCCGGGCCTCCGGTGACGAGCAGCACTCTCACGTCGGGGTGGTTCATCAGTTCCTTGGCCGACTCGAGTGTCGGAGAGGGGATCGCCGTCACAAGGTCGGGAGGACCACCGGCGCCGACGATGGCCCGATTGAGCAGCTGGACATTCTCTACCGAGACCATCCGGGCGTTGGGGTGCACGTTGAAGGTGACGGCGTTACCGGCCGAGACGATGGCGATCGAGTTGTTGATGATCGTCGACGTCGGATTCGTGGTGGGAGTGATGGATCCGATGACCCCGTAGGGTGCGAACTCGGTGACCATCATCCCGGAGTCTCCCGTGACGACCTGGGGCTCGAGATCTTCCGGGCCCGGAGTCCTGGTCGTCACCAGCCGATTCTTGATCGCCTTGTCCTCCCCCCGTCCCAGACCGGTCTCCTCGACGGCCATGTATCCGAGCCGCTCCCCCTCACGGAGCATCGCGGCCCGCATGGCCTCGACGATGACCTTCCGCGCCTCCAAACCCATCTCCCGATAGCTTTCGAAGGCAGTCCGCGCCGCGGTCACGGCGGCGTCGATGTCGGTGTGGATCCCATCACCGAGAACGACATCGGAAACAGCGAGATCGTGTGCAGCGCGCAGAGCCGGCGCTGCTCGTCCCGACATCTCGGCAGCGGCGACCCGGCCTCGGACCCGCTCGATGATGGCCTGTATCTCGGTGTCGCTGAGCATCGCTATCCGGTGCCACCCTCCTCCCGGCCCTTGTGGTATCGCTCCTCGCCACCCACATCCCATGAGTCGACGATCGCCATCACCACGGCATCGACCGGCCGGTCACGCGTGATCTCGGTCTGCCGGGCTGAGCTACCCGAGGCGAAGAGCACGATCTCTCCTTCACCCGCGCCGACCGCGTCCACGGCCACCACGTAGCCGCCGGTCTCCGCATTGTCAGCATCGAGCTGACGGACGATGAGCAGCTTCATCCCCTCCATGAGGGGCTCTTTCCTGCTGGCGACCAGAGTCCCGACGACACGGCCTAGATGCACGGTGTGATCTCCTGCCCGGTTCGAAGTGGATTCGGCTAGCTGAGGTCGTCTTCCGCTTGATCCTGGCGGCCCAGCGGCAGCACCAGGTCGAGATTGACGTGAGGTCGGGCGATGACATGGGTGGCGATGACCTCGCCAACCTTCTCCGCTCCGCGAACCCCGGCGTCGACGGCGGCCTTGACCGCGGCGACGTCACCACGCACCACGGCGGTGACGTATCCGCCGCCCGTCTTCTCCATACTGACCAGTTCGACCTTGGCCGCCTTGACCATGGCATCCGCTGCCTCCACCATCGCTGGGAAGCTGCGTGCCTCGATCATTCCCAGAGCTTCAGCCATGAAGCTCCTCCTTTCCTTGTGTTCGACTCAATTGGTTCATCCTGACCCGGCGTCCCGCCCGGTGAGACCCTCGAGGGCCGCCACCGCCGCCTGCCATCCGACATCGATGTCCTGCTCCTCGCCACCGAGGTAGACCCGGCCCATCGAACCGAAGCTGCGCACCTCGAGGACGTTGATCTCCGCCGCTTTCTCCGCCTCGTTGGCGGCCAAGGACGCATAGGCAGCCGGCTCACACTCCAGGACATAGAGGGTCTGGCCCGGGATGATCATCTGACCATGCCTGGTCCTGTTGATGAGCTGGGCGTGGTGGTCGTCGAGCCGGCGAATGATTTGCGACGAGAGGATGCGCGGCTTGATCCGGTCGTCCTCGCTGGCTTCCATCCCCTCGAGGATGGCCTCTCCCGCCGCCCGGGTATCCGACTGGTCCGGAGAGTGCACCTCGAGCACCCCGTAGTAGCGCTCGATGATCTGGAGTCCTGGCTTGACCGAGGTCGCCTTGAGGGCGACATCGGTGAGCCGGTTGATCTCGATCCCGGGGGCCACCTCGATCCAGAGGGAGGCATCACCGGCAAGGGGGAGGAATCCTTGGGCCACGGTCCCCAGGAAGGCGGCGTATTGCGGCTGGAGACTGTCCAGGAACGCAAACGACCTGAGCTCAATACCTTTCGCCACTGCCTCCGTCCTTCCCTCCGACGATCTCGATCCCGGCCGAGGCCCCGATTCTGGTCGCCCCGGCAGCGATCATGTCCTCAGCATCACCGGTCGTCCGCACCCCTCCAGAGGCCTTGACGCCCATCTCAGGGCCTACGGTCTCCCGCATCAGAGCCACGTCGTAAACAGTGGCCCCTCCCGGACCGAAACCGGTCGAGGTCTTGACGAAATCGGCCCTTGCCTTCTTGGCCAGCGAGGACGCGATGACCTTCTCCTCGTCTGTGAGCAATGCCGTCTCCAGTATGACCTTGCAAATCGCACTCCCGTCGTGAGCGGCGTCGACCACTTTTTCGATGTCGGTCTGGACGAGGCCGTAGTCACCGGACTTGAGAGCGCCGATGTTGAGCACCATGTCGACCTCCCGGGCCCCGTCACGCAATGCCCGGCGCGCCTCCATCGCCTTGACCTCGGGCGTGGTGGCCCCGAGCGGGAAGCCGATCACCGTGCACACCGGGACCGAAGTTCCCCTCAGATTCTCCGCCGCCCGCTTCACCCACGTGGGGTTGATGCAAACCGAGGCGAAGTTGTATTGCTCTGCCTCCCGGCAGAGTTGGTCTATCTCCGATGCGGTCGCCTCCGGTTTGAGCAAGGTGTGGTCGATGAACCGAGCCATGTCCAGAGGCACCTCGGCCGCCTCCCCGTGAAACGCGACCCGATCGGCGCCGTTGGCGACAACCTCACGAACCTTTTCCCCGGTGTCGCAGACGTCGTTGCCGGCGGAGAGGGCAGCCAGGACCTCGCGTGTGACTGCCTCGACGAGGGCATCCCGATTCATCGCTGGTCCTGACTCGTCACTGCTTTGGAGTATTGCCGTTCGATGTCGTCGATCTTGGCAACCCTCCGGGCGTGACGGTCGCCACCCCATTCGACCGACAGCCATTCCTCGACGATCTGCCAGGCCAGGGCCTCTCCGATCAATCCGGCCCCGAGTGTGAGCACGTTGGCGTGATTGTGCTCCCGACTGTTGCGGGCAGTGGAGAGGTCGTAACAAAGGGCGGCACGGACCCCGGGCACCTTGTTGGCGACCATCGCCGAGCCGATACCGGCCCCGTCCACGACGATCCCGTAACGACAAGCCCCAGAGGCGACCTCTCGGGCCACGGCGTGGGCAAAATCGGGGTAATCGACTGCCTCATGACTATCGGTACCGCAGTCCAGGACCTCGTAGCCGGCCTCCTTGAGCCTGAACCCGATCCTCTCCTTGAGCGGGAAGCCGCCGTGGTCGGCACCAATGGCGATCCTGTCGCTGACTTCACGTGCCCTGTCAGGTTCGAGGGGCGGGCCATTCGTGGTCTCTGGAGCGGGCGACAGATCAGCGCCGATGACCCCATCGAGGACACGTTCGACGAGTGAGCGAACTTCCTGTTCGGAGGGAGACCTTGGAGAGGGAGATTGGCGCCCGGCGGGTGCTGTCATCGGGTTGGGTTCGGCCTCCTCACCAGGCCCACTCTAGGAAGATGCCCCGACGCTAAGACCCCGACCGTCTGATGTTCTTATGATGCGATGATGGCCAATCGGGACCCTGCCTTCCTCTGGGAGACCGAGGCGCTTCGCACCTCGTTGAATCAGGCTTTAACCGCCGCGAGATCGGCAGGGGGAGACTGGCTGACCCTTAGAGAAGCCAGCGATGCCACTGGTGTTCAGCTCTCGACACTCCGCAACTGGGCCAGAAAGGGCCGGGTGCCCACCGCCCTCGAGGAGTCTGCCGGGGGGACCCATCGAATGGTCTCTTTGGAGGGGGTCAGGGCACGCGCCCGACAACTGGGCCACCCGGTCATCGAGTCCCGGCCGAAGCCAACGCCTCCGGTTGCCGCCGTCTCGCCCCCGATCGTCGAGGAGGAACAGGCCACTCCGCCCCCGGGCACGATGCTGGTCCCGATCGAGGCATGGGACAAGATGTTGCTCCAGTTGGGGAACCTGCACGAAGCCGGCCAGCAGCTGGCGGAAGCCAGAGAGCGCGCTGCCCGCGCCGAAACCGAAGCCTCCTTCCTGCGCGAGCGTCTCGCCGAGATTAGAGCCGTTCCATCCCAGGCGCCGGCCACTACGCCCGTCCAGGATGAGATCCCAGACCCTGCCGAGCCCGACCCGGGTCAGCCGGCCAAGATGCCCCGATTCAGCGCCTATCTGTGGCGGATGGCGGTCTCGGGCCGCAACCAGAAATAGGCACTTCTCGAGGTCACTCTTCGTCGTGGTCCTCGAAATCGGGCCATGCCGCGATATCGACGCCGTGGTTCTCAGGGGAAGCAAGCGTCCACCACTCGGGCGCGCGCGAGTCGTCGGCGATCCGGCCGCCCGCCGCCAGTGCCGCCGCGACTCGCGCCTCAGCCTGATCGGCCGGTACCGCGACGTCGATGTGAAACCGACCACGGCCGGCTTTAGATGGCTCGAGCGCATGGAACATGAGATGTGGATTGCGCCGGTGTCGGTCGATCGCATCGTCATCGCCTAGATGTTCGTACCCGAGGGCCGCGGACCAGAACGGGCGGACGTCGGCTCCTGCGTCCTGGGCCACGGCGATACCCACCGTCTGCACCTGGGACGGATCGGGCTCCAGCCCGTGATCCCGGGCGATCTCAGAGATACGCCTGGCGAGCGCGATATCGCTCTCGCTCAAGGCTCCGTCCTGACGTGAGAAGGTCCGGACCGTGACCCCCTCGGGGCGAAGGTCCACGTCCGGGTAATGACCGCTTTCCTCGGCGGCATCGGCGATCGAAGCGACGAACCTCGCTCCCTGGGCGAACGACCCGATGCGGTAGTAGGCATGCGCGCCCCAGGAGAGGACCCGCCAGTCGTCGACTCCGCCGGCGTCGTGGAACTCCCGGGCCGTGGTTCTCTTGTCGGTCATCGATACTCCTTCCGGGGACCGGGACGATAGGCAGGCGTTGACCTGGCGTCCGAGAGTTCGGTAGTCTCGGATCAGTGATCCGGCAGGAGACGCCCGAACTGGTTCCGGTGCTCTCGATAGGGAAACACCGGAGCCCCCGCAAGGGGGCGTGCTTCATGGAGTACGCATCTTTCCTCGCTGGCGAGCGATGGAGTGATCACCCCCGGTGCACCCACCCGCTCCTCGCGGGTGTCGCCAGGGACATCAACGATCACACCTCCGATGGCGGTCGATCTCGGCTGGTCCCGCTGATCCCATCGGTGGTTGGGCTCAACGGGGACGATCCCCGTGTCGATGTCGGGATCGCCGCACGATGTGCAGTGGTCGCCCTTCCTGTGGCTGCTGAGCCACGTCAGCGGGCGCTGGCGGCGGGGCTACTCGGCGCCCGCAGGGTCCTCACCTCCCTCGACGAACAGTCATCGTCGATTTTCGACGCCCGGAATCTGCTCGATGACGTCGGCCAAGCCTTGTCGAGTGCTCCCCACGCGATGCGTTGGGCGGAGGATTTCATCAGCGGGGTGCACATCGACCCGAAGGCTTTTGGGCGTCACTCGGCCCGGAGCATGGTCCATGTCGCCGTGACCGGGATCAGCGAGGCATGCATCCCCGACCCCGACAGCATGCTTCACGATCTGCTCTACGCGGTGATCGACGACTGCACGCTCTGGTTCGGGGCGCCCATCGTCGGTTCAAGCGTGGTCAGGCGCCAGCTGACAGACAGCGCGCGTCGCTAGACGCAGCGCTTCAGGGGAGAAACCTCACGGAGGACATGACGCGGAGCGGAAGCCCCGGCCGACCGGCGTCTGTTTGCCCGAGGCTGCTGCCAGGAGAGGATGTCGACCGAACGGTCAGCCGGAAGGTTGGCCTCGGGCAAAGTCGGCCGGCAATTCAAGCGGGACCGCTGATCAGACGGTAGGTGACGTCCTGATCGAGGCTCATGTCCATGACGAAACCAGACATCTCGCCCGTCTCTTCGTCGGGGATGTTCATGTCCATCGAGATGTTGCTTGCCGCCGCCGTCTCCGACTGCCTGGCCAACCCGGCCTCGGCGTCGAACCACGTCGTGCTGTCGGCAGTGCTGTCGTCGACGCTGATCAGGAACTGGAGCTGATCCATCATCGCCTCGAATTCTGCAGTCTCCTCAGACGAGGTGCCCTCAGGAGCCATGGCGCCGAACATGCCGGCGAAGAAGGCGGCGAGGTCGAACTCGATCAATGAAGTAGTGGCGTTGCTGTCGATTACGAGGACTTCGGCCCCGTCCAATTCTTCGACACCGGTCACGGTGCTCGTGATGCTGGTCGTGATCGGGTCCTCGCTGAGACCGGGAGTCTCGATCTCGTCGGTCCAGGTGTCGCCCACCGTCACCGCTTCATCGGGGAGCGGGGGCCCTACGAACTGACCGGGATCCAGCCCGGGCGCCGGGTTGGCGCCACCACCCAATGCCCCGAGGCCGCCGAGCATCCCGCCCAACGGGTCCTCGATGTCGCCGCCCTCGTGAATGATGTTGCCCTGCTCATCCACCACGACGGTCACATCGATGGGCTCCATGGCCGCAAAATCGGGTATCTGACTGGAGTCGACGGGCTCTCCGTCCATCGTTCCGGTGACGCTGACGTCGGCGAACTCACCGGTGATGTGGACCTCGTGGGTGCCTGGCTCAGGCCCGTCGGAGATGGCGTGGGTGAAAGTGGCTGTTCCAGCGATGTCGACCGAGGCCTCACCAGGGACATCCTCGCCGGCGAGCATGGCCGGGTCACCCGAGGCGGTCATCTCGATGTGCTGCTCGAGACCGACCTCGTACTGAAACTCGTCCCCGGAAGTCAGGGAGTAAGAGAGCTGCATGGCCTCGGGAGATGGCTCGCCACAGGCGGCGAGCGCCACTGCCATCAGGGCGACAAGAGAAAGAAGACGCTTCATACGGACACGTTATCGGTGACCCCGGCCCTAACTTTGAGAGGGAATCCGGGTTGTACCGTCCCGCCCTCATGAATCCCTGGACCCCGCTCGTGGCAGCGATCCTCGGGTGGGGCTCGGCGGCGGTCCTCACCCGGGCTGTCCTCACCAGTGGGGTGTCGCCCTTCGTCGTGGTGCCCATGCGCTTCGGTGTTGCTCTGGCTGTGCTCCTCCTCGTCTCCCTCTTCTGGGCCCGCTTCCGTGGGCTGGAGCGTCGCCACTGGGTGAGAGGCGTCGTCCTTGGCACCATCGCCCTGGTCATTCCCAACACCCTCTTCACTCTCGGCCTCGAAGAGCTTCCAGTCAGCATCGGTGGACTTCTCATCGCCCTGATCCCGATCGCCACCGTTGGCGCCGCACACTTCCTGGTCGAAGGCGAGCGGTTCAACCCCCAATCGATTCCCGGTTTGGTCACTTCCCTGGTCGGGACCGGGATCTTGGTCGGCCTGGGGGGCGAGACCGTTGAAGGTGTCGGCAATCTTTGGCGAGGTGTTGGCCTGAGCTTGGTCGGGGTGGTCCTGGCAGGGACCGGTGGAGCCCTTACCCGCAGGTTCGCCCTGGAAGTGGGCGGGGACCGGTTGGTGATACCCCAGTTCGCCACCGCCACGATCCTTGGAGTGTTGGCGATGCCATTCCTCAACCCGACACCCCTCTCGTCGATCGAAACGCCGCAGTGGGTCTTGCTCCTTGCCCTGGGCGTTTTTGCCACGGCGATCCCGTTCACCTCGTTCCTAATCGCAGCAGAGGTGAATCCCGCAGCGCGGCTCGGCGTGGCCGCGTACTTCGTCCCGGTGGTGGCGGTCACGCTGGCAGTGACCTTCCTCGGCGAAAACCTGACCCCGGCCGTGGCTCTCGGCGCCGTCCTCATCATCAGCGGCGTGATCATCGCCGAACGCTCCAGCCGTCACGTCCCCGTCCCCGGCGTCGATATCGCCGAATGACACACCGGGGTCTCGTTTACCCTCCGACCATGAGTCGTCGGATCCTGGTCGCGGTGGCGTGGCCCTATGCGAGTGGGTCGCTTCATCTCGGGCATCTCGGCGGCGCCTACCTGCCTGCCGACATATTCGCCCGCTACCACCGCATCGCCGGGAACGAAGTGTTGATGGTGTCCGGGTCCGATGCCCATGGCACTCCGATCACCGTCAAGGCAGACGAAGAAGGGATCACTCCCCGCGAGGTAGTGGAGCGGTACCACCCCGAGATCCTCGGCTACTGGGATGCGATCGGCATCTCGTTCGACCTGTTCACGACGACCATGACCGAAAACCACGCCGCGGTAACCCAGGACATCTTCCTCCGCCTGTTGGAGAAGGGCTATCTGGTGAAGGGCACGTCGACCCAGTTCTTCGACCCCGAGGCCGAGCGTTTCCTCCCCGACCGGTATGTCGAAGGTACCTGCCCTCATTGCAGTTATCCCCGTGCCCGCGGCGACCAGTGCGAGAACTGCGGCCGCACACTGGATGCGACGGACCTGATCGATCCCCGCTCCCGCCTCACCGGCGCCACGCCGGTCCTCAGAGAGACCGAGCACTACTTCTTCAAGCTCCCCGAGTTCGCCGCCCCACTTCGTGAATGGCTGGAGTCGAAGACGACATGGCGGCGGCACGTGAAGAACTGGGCGTTGGGGATGATCGACGAAGGCATGCCGGAGCGGGCCATGACGCGGGACATCGACTGGGGCGTAGAGGTCCCTGTCGACGACCTCGGGCCCGGCAAGCGAATCTATGTCTGGTTCGACGCGGTGATCGGATACCTGAGCGCGGCCAAAGAATGGGCTTCATTGAACGATGATCCCGAGGCGTGGAGGAAGTGGTGGGAGGACCCCGCCGCCGAGTCCTACTACTTCGTCGGCAAGGACAACATCCCGTTCCATACCGTCATCTGGCCGGCGATGCTGATGGGCTATGGCGGGCTCAACCTGCCCACCGACGTGCCGGCAAACCAGTACATCACCTTCAAGGGCGAGAAGGCCTCGAAGTCCTCGGGGATCGGCCGCTCGATCGGTTGGTACGCAGAAAGGCTCGAGCCAGACGCCCTGCGTTACGCGATCGCAGCTGTGCTCCCCGAGCAGAACGACACCGATCTCAGCGATGACGACATGATCCGAAGGATCAACGAGGAACTGGTCGCCACCTGGGGCAACCTGGTCAATCGTGTCCTCTCATTGAGCGACAGGAACTTCGAGGGCACCGTGCCCGAGCCCGGGCCGCTCAGCACGACCGACGAGGCGCTCGTCGCATCCATCGACAAGACATTGGAGACCGCCGCCGGCCACATCGAGGCGATCGAGCTACGTGCCGGGCTGCGAGCGGCCATGGACGCCGCCTCAGAGGTGAACGCCTATCTCAACTCCGAGGAGCCCTGGCACGTGATCAAGGAGGACCCGCCACGGGCGGCGACCATTCTGTGGACCGCCATCCAGGCGATCAGCGGGATCAGACTGGCCCTCTCCCCGTACCTGCCGTGGACCTCGGCACGGCTCGGTGTGATGCTCGGGATCGGGGCCGAGGTGAAAGGTTGGGAGCGACCCGAGGTGGCTGGGGGAACCGGTCTGGGGACAGTCGGGACGCTCTTCACCAAACTGGAGGCCGACGCGCTCGAGCTCCCCTGAGCTCGACAGGTTCACCGACGACTGAGCTCCCCAGAACTCCAAACTCGAAGGGCCGATACACTCCCGATATGGAAGTGGAACGGGCAGCCCGCATCGCAGGTGGATTCGCCCTACTCGGCGCCGGCACCGCCATGCTCGTACTGCCCGGGCCAGGTGTCCTGGCCATTCTGGGCGGTCTGACCCTCCTCGAGAAGGACATGCCCTGGGCCAAGCGTGTGACCGACCGGATCAAGCCGAAGAAGGCCGCAAAGCCCGAGCAGGAGACCGACTAGCTCGGCGGGTAGACCCCCGCGGTCTTCGCCTTTTCTGTCTTCCAGAACACATCGGCGATCTCATCGATGAGATCGACCAGCTTCTGCCCATCTGCCGGATCGACCGATTTCTTGGCATTGCCCGCCTGCAGGATCGCCCGCCAGAACAGGTCGTCGAGGTCGGGGAACTCCTTGCGATGGTCGGCGGTGAAGAAGTCGACCCACAGCACCATCAAGTGATGCTTTACCAGCTCGGCCCGCTCCTCCTTGATCGAGATGGCCCTCGCCCGGAACACGTCGTCGTCCGAACCCTGGTACTTCTCGGCTGACTTGAGGACCGACATCGCTTCGATCTTGGCCTGGGCTGGGTCGTACACCCCGCAGAAGAGATCGCAGTGGGCGTGAGCAATCGTTGTCTGCCGCATGGCACTCCTTCGTTGTCGACTTGGCTCAGCCGACCATACCCTGCGGGGGCGATTTCCATGCAGCGCTTCCAGGTCTCCGAAGACTCGATGCGGCCCACCCTGGCGCCGGGCGACGAGTTCGTCGTCACCGGGTCGAGGGCACCTGTCATCGGCGACATCGTCGCGCTCCTGCATCCCACTCGAGAAGACTTCTGGCTGGTCAAACGTCTCGCTGCCGGCCCCGGTGAACGGGTCGACGGCCGAGGTCCCCTTGGCCACGACGAGGCATGGGTGGTCTCGGACAATCCAGGGGTGGCGACCACCGACTCCCGAAGCTTCGGCCCGGTACCCATCGAGTCCCTACGGCCACTGGTCACGCGCCTCGACGAGATCACCTTCCGCGAGGCCGTCGACCTGCTCGTCTCGGAGGAGCCGGTCTTCGCCGCGGTCATAGCCGAGCACGGCGGGCCGCCGTTCTGGTCACGACCGGCCGGCTTCGGCACCCTCGTCTGGCTGATCATGGAGCAGCAAGTGTCCCTCGAATCCGGAGCCGCCATGTACCGGCGTCTGCACGGGTTGTTGGGGGCGATCACACCGGAGACCGTCGCAGCGTCTACCGAGTCGGCTCTTCGCGGCATTGGGGTCACACGCCAGAAGACTGCCTATCTCCTCGAGCTGGGCCGATCCGTTGCCGGCGGCGACTTCGACCTGGATGCCCTGGCCGGTATGCCATTCTCCGAGGCGAGGGACGCACTTCTCGGCGTCAGGGGCATCGGCCCGTGGACCGCCGATGTATATCTCCTCTCCGCACTTCGCTTCCCTGACGTGTTCCCGCTCGGTGACCGCGCCCTCCAGGTGGGTGCCGGCGAGGTGGTCGGCATGCTCACGGGGCCCGACAGAGACGAGCTCGAGCTTCTCTCCCTCCCCTGGCGCCCGATCCGGGCGGTGGCGGCGAGGATCATCTGGCACGCGTACCTCGGGAAGAGGGGGAGGGTCGAGCCTCCGGACCCAACCGGTGGGCACGCAGTCCCGCGACCCGCGTAGAGTCACCCCATGACCGAGTTCGTGGTCCAGATGGAGAATCGTCCGGGCCGACTCGCATCGCTGACCGAGGCTCTCGCCGCCTTTGGGGTCAACATCGAAGCGCTGGCCGCTTATGGCCACGATGGTGAAGGGACCGTCCGGTTGATCGTCGACGATGCCGCGACCACCCGTCGCGTCCTGGCGGAGGCTGCTCTCAACAACGAGGAGCGCACCGTGCTCACTGCCCAGCTCCCCCATCGCCCCGGCGAGCTGGCCCGGCTCACCCGTCTCCTCGCCGACGCCGGAGTCAACATCGACGCCCTCTATGTTTTGCGCTCGAACGCCGAAGGAATCGAGCTGGCGATCTCCATCGACCAGGCCGACGGGGCGATGCCAGACCTGCCCATCACGGGCGGAGCATTAGTGGTCTAAGAACCCGGGGGCGATACTCTGCCGCCCCATGTGGTCAAGATTCACGGAGTGGGTGAGCACCCACAAGGTCATTTCCATCGCTGCAGTTGTCGTCGTTATCGGCGCCGGCACGGCCATTTTCATGATGGCGAGCGCTGAGCCCGACGTCACCACGACGACCAGCGCCCCCACCACAACGACGACAACTGTGGCATCGACGACCACTGAGGCGCCGACAACAACCATCGTCGGGGCCCTCTCTCCGATCAACGGGCTGCCGGTGGACGACCCTGAGCTTCTCGACCGCAGGCTTCTAGCGGTGAAGAACGACAACCATCCCAACGCTCGACCACAGTCCGGTATCGACGCGGCCGACGCGGTGTTCGAGTACATGGCCGAAGGCGTCACGCGGTTCATGTCGTTCTGGCAGCAGAGCGAGAGCGAATATCTGGGACCGATGCGATCGGCACGGCCGACAGATCAGACTCTCCTCGCCTTCTTCAACGAGCCCACCCTCGCCATATCCGGTGGTCAGAGCTGGGTGAGGGAGATGATCGCCAACGTCGGCGTCCATATCATCGGCGAGGTGGAGCCGGCCACGTTCCGTGTCTCCGGCCGCCGGGCACCGCACAACCTCTATACCAACACGGTCTTGCTCCGGGAGTACGCCGACGAGCAGGGTTACCCCGACGAGCCGATCGACGGTCCCATGTGGGAGTTCGGGCCGATGCGGGAGGACGGCGAAGCTGCAGCCAAGGTCTCCTTCGATTTCCTCGGCAACCCCGTCGAGTGGACCTGGGACGAGACCGAAGGCGTCTGGCTGCGCACTCTCGGCGACGACGAGTCGAACACGGTCACCGAAGCTGGCGAGGAGTCCCAGATCGGCTTCCCCGTCCTCATCGCCATGTATGTGGAGCAGGCCAGCGTCGGCGACCTGCCCACCAGCAGGACGACTGGTCAGGGGCTGGTTTATGTGTTCGCCGACGGCAAGGTCGTCCAAGGGACCTGGCAGCGCGACGACATCGACGAGTGGTTCACGCTGGCCGACAACGACGGGGAGCAGATCTTGGTGCCCCCGGGGCAGGTCTGGATCTCGCTGGTGCCCAACAGCGCCGGCATCCTCATCGAGTAGCACCACTAGCTTCGCCTCGATGTCTGCCCTCGACCAGGTCGAGCATGCCCTAGCCGCGGCTCACGCCAGCCAGACGGGGCTCAACATCTTCACCCACATCGACGACGGGGCGGCGATGGAACGCGCGGGCGGCCTCGACGCCGCCGGTGACAGTGCCTCCGCCGGATCCCTGGCCGGCGTACCGATCGGGCTCAAGGACCTGATCGATCACGAGGGCCGAATCACAACTGCCGGCTCCGCGTTCTATCGGCACGAGGCGGATCGGTCCTCGCCGGTGGTGACGCGGCTCGAGACCTCCGGCGCGGTCGTGATCGGACGGACCGGTCTCCACGAGTTTGCCTTTGGCTTCTCATCGGAGAACCCGCATTTCGGACCGGTGCGGAACCCGTGGGATCCAGACACCTCACCCGGAGGGTCATCAGGCGGATCAGCGGCAGCCGTGGCTGCCGGAATCACCCCGGTCGCTATCGGGACCGACACCGGGGGCTCCGTGCGGGTGCCCGCCGCGCTGTGCGGGTGCTTCGGGCTCAAGGTGACTCATGGACGCATCCCGCTCGACGGCGTCTTCCCGCTGGCCACCTCCGTCGACACAGTGGGTCCGCTCGCCGATTCGATCGATGCCCTCGACATCTCCTACCGGGCAATGTCAGGCGACACCACCGATGGGCCACCCCGAGAGCTCCTCCGCCTCGGTGTCCCCCAGCCGTGGATGAGCGCCGCCCCGATGGACGATGAAGTGGCTGAAGCATTCGACGAAACGGTTCGGGCGCTCGAAGGTCTTGGGCACCAGGTGACGGACGTCGAGATGCCTGGCGTGCTCCCGGCACCAGAGCTCATCGACGCCATTGCCGGCGAGATCGCCGGGGTGCACGCCCGATTCCGTGAGGATGGCCTCCCCTATGGTGACGACGTGGCAAGGAGGGTGGACGACTGTCTCGACACCAGCCGGGACCGGATCGAGGCAGGCATGTCTTGGCAGATGATGATCCGGCGCCGGTTCGCCGATGCGTTCGAGGGTGTCGATCTGATCATCACTCCCACCACCCCAGTCATGCGCAAGGTCATCGGCGTAGACATGATCGGCGACAGGCACTACCGCTCGGTCCTCTCCTGGTTCACTGCCCTGGTCAATCACGCCTTGCACCCCGCCATCGCTCTCCCGCTGGCAGGCAGCGGTGCCCCACCGGTGTCGCTCCAGGCCATTGGGCCGCTCGCCTCAGAGACAGCCCTCATCGATTTCGGTAGAACTCTGGAGGAGTCCGGCCTGGTCGGATTCATCCCGGCACCAATGGGCTTCGGGTAACGCATGACGCCGATAAACTGAAATCACGCGGCAACCGGGATGCGGTCTTCTCACCAGAACCTCGATTCAAGGCCCTGGCGAGACGCGTACTGATGACAACCCAAGGATGTGACCCAAGTGGCCGACGAGATCGCCACAGCTGAACCCTCAACCACGACCAACACCGAGACTCTCGACAAAGTAGTGATCCGATTCGCCGGAGACTCCGGCGACGGGATGCAGGTAGCCGGATCGCGATTCACCGACGCCAGTGCCCTGTTCGGAAATGACCTGGCGACCCTCCCGTCCTTCCCGGCCGAGATCCGGGCACCGGCAGGGACGCTCCCCGGTGTATCGAGCTTCCAGGTGCAGATCGCCGACTTCGACATCCTCACGGCAGGTGACTCACCGGACTGCTTGGTGGCGATGAACCCGGCGGCGTTGAAGAAGAACCTCAAAGACCTTCGCCAGGGCGGGACCTTGATCGTCAACACCGACGCCTTCGACGAGCGCAACCTGGCCAAGGCCGGATATGAGGGCGACCCACTCGAAGATGGGACCCTGGACGGGTTCCGGGTGATCGAGGTTCCCATGGACGACCTCACCAAGGAAGCCGTGAAGGACACCGGGGTCTCGGGGCGAAGCGTGCTTCGCTCCAAGAACTTCTTCGCCCTCGGTCTGCTTGCCTGGCTGTTCCATCGCCCGACCCAGCCGACCATCGACTGGGCCAACAAGAAGTTCGCCCGCACCCCCGAGGTGGCCGCGGCCAACGTGGCCGCCTTCCAGGCCGGGTACACCTTCGGTGAGGCCACGGAGGCGGCGAAGGTCACCTTCGAGGTCAAGCCGGCCGCGCTCCGACCTGGCACCTACACCAACGTCAATGGCAACACGGCGCTGGCGTGGGGGCTCATCGCTGCCTCCAAGCTGTCAGGACTCCCCCTCTTCTACGGGACCTATCCGATCACCCCGGCCTCGGACATCCTCCACGAGCTCGCCCGTCACAAGCAGTTCGGGGTCCGCACCTTCCAGGCCGAGGACGAGATCGCAGGCGTCGGAAGCGCCATCGGCGCCGCCTTCGCCGGGAGCCTCGCCGTCACCGGCTCGTCCGGCCCGGGCATCGCGTTGAAGAGCGAGGCCATCTCCTTGGCCTTCATGATGGAGCTCCCTCTCATCGTCATCAACGTCCAGCGCGGTGGCCCGTCCACCGGTCTGCCCACAAAGCCGGAGCAGTCCGACCTGTTGTTCTCCCTCTACGGGCGTCACGGCGAATCTCCGATCCCGGTGCTGGCCATTGCCTCACCGTCCGATGCCTTCGAGCTGACCATCGAGGCGGCCCGGATCGCAATCAAGTACATGACCCCGGTCCTCCTCCTGAGTGACAATCAGGTCGCCAACGGGTCGGAGCCGTGGATGCTCCCCGACGTGGATGCCCTCGCCCCGATCGACGTCGAGTTCGCCCAGCATCCCAACGGGCCCAACGGAACCTTTCTCCCGTACATGCGGGATGTGGACACCTTCGCCCGCCCCTGGGCGGTGCCCGGCACCGCCGGCCTCGAGCACCGCATCGGCGGCCTGGAGAAGGAGGCGATCACCGGGAACGTGTCGTATGACCCGGCCAACCACCAGCTCATGACCGATTCGAGGGCATGGAAGGTCGCCAACATCGTCAACGACATCCCCGACCTCGAGGTAGCCGGCGACGAAGATGCCGAGATCCTGGTGCTGGGTTGGGGGTCGACGTTCGGATCGATTCGTGCCGCCGCCCGCAGAGTGCGGCTCGAGGGCGGGAAGGTGGCGACGCTCCACCTGCGTCATTTGAATCCGATGCCGCAGAACCTCGGCGAGATCCTGAGCCGCTACGAGAAGATCCTGATCCCGGAATTGAACACCGGACAATTGCGCAAGGTGATCAGGGCCGAATTCCTCGTCGACGCCAAGGGCCTGAACAAGGTGGCCGGTGAGCCATTCAAGATCTCGGAGATAACAGAGAAGATCGTGGAGATGACCAAGTGACCGCTCCCTCGTACACACGCGCCGACTTCCAGACCGACCAGGAGGTTCGCTGGTGCCCCGGATGCGGGGACTACACGATCCTCGCCTCTGTTCAGCAGTTCCTCGCCGGTCTCGGCCGGCCGCGGGAAGAGTTCGTCTTCGTCTCGGGCATCGGGTGCGCCGCCCGGTTCCCCTACTACATGAACACCTTCGGGATGCACTCGATCCATGGACGTGCCCCGGCCATCGCATCGGGGATCATCGCCACACGGCCCGACCTCTCGGTGTGGGTGATCACCGGTGACGGTGATTCCCTCTCCATCGGGGGAAACCACCTGATCCATGCCCTCCGCCGCAACGTCGACATGAAGATCCTGCTGTTCAACAACCAGATCTATGGGTTGACCAAAGGTCAGTATTCGCCAACTTCGGAGGCGGGCAAGACCACCAAGTCGTCGCCGTACGGATCGATCGACTACCCGTTCAACCCGGTGTCGCTGGCTCTGGGCGCCGAGGCCACCTTCGTGGCCCGCACCCTCGACATGGACCGCAACCACACCCAGGCACTGCTTCAAGCCGCCTATGAGCACGAGGGGTCGGCCTTCATCGAGATCTATCAAAACTGCAACGTCTTCAACGACAAGGCCTTCATCCAGCTCACCGGCAAGGAGGAGCGGGTTCACAACCGGATCGACCTCGAGGCCGGTAAGCCGATTGTCTTCGACGAGGGGGCCAAAGCCGTGGTGATGAGGGATGGCCAGGCCACGATCGTCGACTCGTCGACCGTTGACCCGAAGGCGATCCTGGTCCACGACCCGACCAGGCCGGACCCGGCGGTTGCCTTCGCCCTGAGCCGGCTCTCCCACGGGCCATTTGGACCTACCCCACTCGGCATCTTCCGCGACGTGAGCCGTCCCACCTACGAGGGCCAGATGCACGCCCAGATCGACGCCGCCATAGAGAAGAACGGCGAGGGCGACCTCGCCAAGCTCATCGCCAGCCAGGGCACGTGGACGGTCAAAGACCCCTCATCCAACGGGGGTTGACCGGCAACCTGATGCAGGGCGTCACGCATACGTGACGTGATGCACAACGTTGGTGTCAGCCAGCTTCGATTCCGGTCATGGCCATGTCGACGAGTGCGTCCACCAGACCGGTCCGATCGAGCTCGCCGTCCGCCCGGTACCAGCGTTCCACCGCATTGAGGATGGACAGGATGAGTATCGATGCCATCTTCGGGTCGGTTCCCGGCCGGAACGTCCCGTCCGCCGCCCCCTCGGTGATCACGGCCCGGAAATCCGCCTCATAGGCATCACGGGCCGCGATGACACGGGCACGATGTTCTTCGTCGAGCATCCGCGCCTCGTTCAGGAAGGTGCGGACCACGTCCTGATTGTCGAGCACCACGTCGATGTGTCCCGCGACGAGACCGCGCAGCCTCTCGGAGGCAGTGCCGCCGGCGGCGAGGGCTCGATCCGCCGAATCCTGGAATAGACGCGCCCCTTCCTCGACCACCTCGACGAGAAGGTCCTGTTTCGACTCGACATGGGCGTAGAGCGAGGAACCGAGGAGGCCTAGCTCCCGGCCGAGGTCGCGCATCGAGGTGCCGTGATAGCCGCGCTCGGCGAACAGCCGCCCGGCAGCGGCCACGACGTCGGCGCGACTGTTGCGGGTGGTGACCATCAGCGGTGGTCGTATCGGACGACGACCCTGTCCGAGACGGGGTGCGACTGGCAGGTGAGGACATATCCGGCTTCCAACTCGGTGTCGACCAGGGCGTAATTCTTGTCCATCCGCACCTCGCCCTCCTCGATGCGTCCTTTGCAGGTGGCGCACATCCCGCCTTTGCACGAGAAGGGAAGCTCGGACCGCACTCGCAATGCGGCGTCGAGGATCGAGGTCTCAGGTGTCATCCGGGTCTCGACCGCTCTCCCGTCGAGTATCACCGTGAGATCCACCGATCCCTCCCCCGCCGAAGGCTCGGGAGGCAACGAATCAGGATCGAGAGGCCCGGCGAAGAAGAGCTCGTCGTGGATGAGCGCCTCGTCGACTCCCAGATCATCGAGGGTGCGCCGGGCCATCATCACCAAGTCGTAGGGGCCACACAGGTACCAGCCGGCGACGTCCCGCCCCCCGAGCAGACGGTCGTGGACGATACGAATCTTCTCCTCGTCGATCCTGCCGGAGAGAAATGGCAGGTCGGAGCCCTCCCGACTGAGGAGGTGGAAGAGCTGGAAGCGACCCGGGTACCGGTCCTTCAACCCTTCCAGCTCCTCGAGGAACATGACACTGTTGGCCGTCCTATTCCCGTAGAGGAGGGTCCACGACGAGCCCCGCTCCATCTCGAGAGTGGTGCCGATCAGCGAGAGCACGGGCGTGATTCCCGAGCCGGCGGCGATGGCAACACGATGGCCATGCTTGTTCGGATCTGGATCGATGGTGAACTCGCCAACAGGCGGCATCACGTCGAGGACATCGCCGGCTCGCAACTCCTCGATGGCCCACGCGGAGAAGGCGCCGCCGGGAAGCCGCTTGATCCCAACCCGCAACTTGCCCCCTACGGCGTTGGAGCAGATCGAATACGACCTCCGTACATCCTCACCATCGATGACAGCCCGCAGGGTCACGTGCTGGCCGGGGAGAAAACCGAACGTATCCGTCAGCTCGTCGGGAACGTCGAAGGTGACTGCGACCGAGTCTTCGGTGAGTGGTGAGACCTCGAGAACCCGAAGGGGGTAGAAGTCGACACCCATCCTCAGAATTCCTTGAAATGGTCGAAGGGCTCGCCGCACGAACTGCAAGCCATCAGCGCCTTGCAGGCGGTGGAGCCGAACCTGGAGACGACCCGGGACGATCCCGATCGGCAGCGGGGACAGACAATCTCGTCTCCGGGCGGTGCGATCCCGAAGCTCGACAGCTTGTCGATGCCCTCTGAGGTGATCCAATCAGTCGTCCATGGCGGGTCGTGGATGATTTCCACCTCCACCTCATCGAAGCCGGCGGCACCAAGAGCCGAGCGAAGATCCCCCGCGATCTGGGCCATCGCCGGACAGCCCGAATAGGTCGGGGTGATGATCGCCACCACCCGGCCTTTCTCGGCCCGCACTTCGCGCAGGATCCCCAGGTCGGCGATGGTGAGCACCGGGATCTCGGGGTCGACAACCCTCGACGCCACGTCGCGGGCGCGTTCGAGATCGAGCGTGACGGTGACCGTCACCATTCCATCCCCGGATGGCTGCGCTGCATCCATTGCATCTCGGCCAGGAGCGGGCCGAGATGCTCGGAATGGAAGCCACGCCGTCCCCCGCTTCTCTGATACGGATCGTCGGGGATCTGGAGCCGGGCCTCGTCGAGGATGTCACTGACGACTTTCTCCCAGATGTCGTGGTAGCCGGATGCGGCGTGTTCAAACAACTCGGCGGTGTACCGCCACAGGGTGTCGACCGCGGTCTGAGCGCGGGAATGCGACTCATCGGTGCCGTCACCGAGTCGGATGACCCAGGTCGACGAGTGAAGGAGGTGATAGCGAGCCTCCTTGAGAGCACGGCCGGCGATCCCCGCCAGCGTCGTGTCCTCCGAAACGGAGAGATCTGCCCACAGCTCGACCTGATAGGCGTCAAAGAACAGACCGCGCAACATGGTGTTAGCGAAGTCACCGTTCGGTTGCTCCACCAGGAGGACATTGAGGAACTCACGCTCCGGGCGCCGCATGGCGAAGTCGTCCTCGGTGCGCTGTTTCCCCTCGAGCTGCCCGGCATGTGTATAGAGGGCGCGGGCCACTCCGAGATGGTCGAGGGCGATGTTCCCGATGGCAATGTCCTCCTCGAGCTCGGGAGCCCGTGAGATCCACTCTCCGAGACGTTGGGCCAATACCAGGTTGTCGTCGGCGTGAGCGACGAGAGCGTGCACCGGGTCCGATGGATCGGGAGCCGGCGCTCCCTGGGGTGCTGTGGAGATGATCGGCTCGCTCACATGTGACCAACCTCATCGGGGATGTCATAGGTCGTGGCCAGCCGGTAGGTCTTCTCGTTGGCATCGACATAGTCGGAGATGTCGTCGGGCTCGAAGGCGTGGATCTCGGTGCTGCGCACTACCCAGAGACTCGCTCCCTCCCCACGTCGGGTGTAGACGTCGCGGGCATTCTGGAGGGCGGACTCGGCATCGGCGGCGTGGAGGCTCCCGATGTGGACGTGGGAGATCCCACGCCTGGCCCGGACGAAGACTTCCCACATGGGCCACGCCTCGGCGGCCAGATCGGCAGTCTCCGCGATCTCCCCGCTCTCACCGGGCGCCACCGGCACTTCGTAGGTCATGAGGTTGCCGCCTCCCTCTTGGCCGCATGCGCCAGCGCAGCTTCCCTCACCCAGGAGCCTTCGTCCCACGCCCGGACCTTGTGCTCGATTCGGTCCCGGTTCATCGGGCCGTTCCCCTTCACCACGGACCAGAACTCGTCCCAGTCGATCTCACCGAAGTCGTAGTGCCCGCGTTCCTCGTTCCATTTCAAGTCGGGGTCGGGCACCATGAGGCCGAGGTAGTCCGCCTGAGGAACGGTCATGTCGACGAATTGCTGGCGCAGATCGTCGTTGGCGACCCGCTTGATCTTCCATTCCATCGACTGCTCGGTGTGAGTGGAATCGGTGTCGTGCGGGCCGAACATCATCAGCGATGGCCACCACCATCTGTTCAGGGCGTCCTGAGCCATCGCTTTCTGCTCGGGTGAGCCCGAGCAGAGACGGATCAGACTCTCGTAGCCCTGCCGCTGGTGGAATGACTCCTCTTTGCAGATGCGCACCATCGCCCGGGCGTAGGGGCCGTAGGAGCAGCGGGTCAGCATCACCTGATTGGTGATCGCCGCCCCGTCGACCAGCCAGCCGATGGTGCCGATGTCGGCCCAGCTCAAGGTGGGATAGTTGAAGATCGAGGAGTACTTGTGCTTGCCCTGGTGGAGCAGGGTCTGCATCTGGTCGCGATCGACGCCCAGGGTCTCGGCGGCCGAATACAGATAGAGACCGTGCCCGGCCTCGTCCTGGACCTTGGCCATCAGGATCGCCTTGCGATGGAGAGTCGGTGCCCGTGATATCCAGTTCCCTTCAGGCTGCATCCCGATGATCTCGGAGTGGGCGTGTTGTGCGATCTGGCGGATCAAGGTCTTGCGATAGTCCTCCGGCATCCAGTCGGCCGGCTCGATCTTGTCTTCGGCGGCGACGATGGCGTCGAACCGCTCCTGAGGGGTCATCTTGAGGATGATACCAAACGAACGTTCGTTTGTCAGCGAGGTGGGGGCGACCTTCTCCGTCGGCCTAGCGGCCATGGATGGCGCCACGTACCTCAGGTACGCGGACTAGTCACCGTGGGTGAATCGAGAACGGTGCTGGAGTTGGCGGCAGAGGGCGATGAAATTGAGGTGTGCGCTGGGAGAGAGCGCGACGGAAACGGGGATCGTGCTGGGGGCTCACCCCTTCGGCATTTGGCTTGCAGGTCGAAAATGTGCCCGGCACGGTCCCTGAAATCACCCGAAGGGAGGGCCTCACCACAGGGAGGCCCTCCCTTCACCGTTTCGCACTCAGGTTTCGAATGACCCGACGATCTCGCCGTTGAGCTGGATCTCCCGGCTCTCCTCCGCCCAACTGCCCAGGGGAACGGCGATGGTGAATGGCTCGATCACTTCGGCGCACACCTGATCGGAGGCGACCTGGGAGATCATCTCGATGGCGATGACCTCCCCGTCATCCTCCACTGTCCAGAAGATCTCATGACATGGTGTCGGCTTCTCGCCAGTCACGTCGAGCATGATCTGGACCGGAAAGCTCTCCATGGTCCGGACATCGGCGCCGGTGACCCACACCTCGCCGTCGACACTCCCGTCGATCGGCGGTCGTGGCTCCGGGATCGACCCGACCGGGCCTGGCTCGACGATCGGCTCGTCCCCCGAGTCAACCGGCTGATCGGGGTCGACCGACGTCGTCGGCGCCGAGTCACCCCCGTCGCCGATCTCATCTGGTGAACCACAGGCGAACGCAACGGCGGCCAGAGTCAGGACAACGACAAGTCTTCTCATGGCAATTGGATGCCCCGACCCGCTCCTGTGGTTCCCGACGGCACTAGGCGAGCGAGACCAGATCGAGCAGCTCCTCGTCGAAGAACCGCATCTCGCCCTCCGGCATCAGCACCGCACGGTCGGGCATGAGCTGGGCCACGAAGTCGGTGTCATGGCTGACCAGGACCACCGTTCCCTCGTACAGCGTGAGGGCGTCGAGCAGCGCCTCTTTCGCCTGAGGGTCGAGGTTGTTGGTCGGCTCGTCGAGGAGGAGCACGTTGGGCCGTGCCGCAACCAGCATGGCCAGGGCCAGCTTGGTCTTCTCACCGCCGGACAGGGTGGAGCCGTCCTGGTCGACCTTGTCGGACAGGAGGAAATGACCGAGTAGCGACCGCAGCGTCTGGTCGGTCAGACTCCCGTCCTGTCGCATGTGATCGAGAACCGAGCGCCCGGCCTCGATCTGCTCGTGCTCCTGGGCGTAGTACCCAACGCTGGCGTTGTGCCCCAGCGAGACCTCGCCAAGGTCCGAAGTCTCGACGCCGGCCAGGATCCGGAGCAACGTCGTCTTGCCCGCGCCGTTGAGGCCGATGAGCAGCATCCGCTCCCCACGCTCCACGGCAAACTCGACATCGACGAAGACCAGGTTGTCGCCAAACGACTTGGCCAGACCGAGAGCAGACAGTGGCACCCGGCCCGACTTCTCGGGCTGCGGGAAGGCGACTCTCACCTTCTTCCCGCCCTTCTGCACCTCGACCAAGTCGCGTTTCATCCGATCGACCCGGGTCTCCCAGGATCGGGCGATCTTCGCCATCTTCTCGGTCGTGCCCTTGAAGCGCCGGATGTTCTCCTCGAGACGCTCGATCGCCTCGTCCTGATGCTTGCGCACTCGCTCTTTCTGCACTCGACGGCGATCGCGCTCGACGAGGTAGTGGGAGTAATTGCCCCGATACGCCTCGAGCTCGCCATGCTCCAGGGCGAGGACCGAGGTGATGGCCTCATCGAGAAGGGGCAGGTCGTGGGACACGACGAGCATCCCGCCCCGATACGTGGTGAGCCACTCGATGAGCCAGGCCTTGGCATCGAGGTCGAGGTGGTTGGTCGGCTCGTCGAGCAGCAGGACGTCGGTCTCGGCGAAGAGAATCCTGGCCAGCTCGACACGACGGCGCTGGCCACCGGACATCGTGACCACGGACTGGTTCAATTCGTCGTTTCCTATCCCGAGTGCGGCCGCCATTCGCTTCGCCTCGGCTTCGGCCACGAAGCCACCCTTGGCCTCGAACTCCTCGTGGAGACGGCTGAAACGCAGTATGCCTCTGTCACGCTCCTCGCCATGCAGGTCATGGAGCCGGCGCCTGGCCTCCTCGATGCGGCGTTGTAAGGCGCCTATTTCTCTCGCCATGAGGATCCGCTCGAGAGCAGTGGCGTCGGGATGCTCCAGTTCGGGCAGAGCCGCTTCTTGGGAGAAGTAGCCGATTCGGCCGGAACGCAGGACGGTTCCCTCGGCGGGATTGAGGGCGCCGGTGAGCGTCTTCATCAGGGTGGTCTTGCCCGCGCCATTCCTCCCTACGAGGCCGATCCGGTCGCCTGATTGCACGCTGAAAGAGGCCCCGTCGAGCAAGGTGCGAGGGCCGACATCGATGCGGAGGTCGCGTGCGATCAGCATTGCGGGAACCTGTGGGGAAGACGTTAGGAAAACGCCGGCAGCTAATGGCGGTGAAATATCCGTGCCGTCCGTAACCCAACGCTAAGACTCACCTACTAACTTCCTGACCGATGGTGGGGCGGTTCAAAGCACTTTTCGACTCGCCGTTCCTGCGCCGGGTGACCTGGCATGTGAAGAGGGTGGGAGAGAAGATCGATAGACGATTCTTCGTCTCGCTCATCCTCGCCCTCGTGGTGATCCTCGGGCTGGCATCGGTCCTGATCTGGCTGACGGAGACCGACGGGACGATCGACATGCTGGGCCAGTCCTTCTACTGGGCCGGGGCGACCGTGCTCGGCGTAGGTGCGGGAGGTTTCGTGTCGGGACCGGTGGGTTGGGTGGTCGGCTGGCTGCTCGGTCTGTTCGGGGTGGCGATCGTGGCCACGATCACCGGGGCGCTGGTCGGATTCGTGATCGATTTCCTGTTGAAGGAGGGACAAGGGATGGGTGCATCGGGATACTCCGACCACATAGTGGTGTGCGGTTGGAACGCCACGGCGCGGGATCTGATCGAGGAATTGAGCAAGGACGATTACGGGACCAAGCTCGTCCTGCTCAACGACTCTGAACGGAATCCGGCAGCCGACAATGTGTATTTCGTGAGGGGTAGCACCAGTCACGATCCCGACCTACGGCGGGCAGGGATCGAGACAGCCACGGCCGCGATCGTGTGCCCAGTCGATGGCTCCGACCAGGCTGACATGTCGTCGATCCTCACCGTGCTCGCCATCGAGTCGATCAACCCGGACGTTCGCACGGTTGTCGAGGTCAACAATCCCGACCATGTCGAGCATTTCCGGAGGGCAAATGTCAATGAGATCATGGTCACGTCGAAACTCGCAGCACATCTGCTTGCTCGCTCCGCGATGTACCCCGGCCTGTCCCAGCTGGTGACCGACATCGTGTCGGGCGGGGAGGGATCAGAGTTGTATCGAGTGGCCCTGCCCAACGAGTTCTCCGGCATGTCGATCGACGAGGTCGCCTCGAGACTGCGCGCCGAGCATCAGGCCACCTTGCTGGCGGTGGTCCGCGGTGGAATCACCCAACCCAACCCGGACCCGGACTTCCGCGTGATGCCCGACGACGACCTGGTCATCGTCGCCGAGTCCCTGGGCGACCTCCAACCCCTCCGCGAACCATCGGCGGTCGCCTGATACGGCTTACCTGAGGTACGTGGCGCCATATTTGGCGCTACGCCGACAGAGAAAGGCCGCAACGTTCGGCTCGGCGAAAGGGCCCGTTCATGTTCCGGTCATGTCCCCCCGGTACAAATGTCATTGCCAGAGACCCTCCCGGTGTCACTGGCGACAACAGATCCCTCCTCCCAGGATCATCGGGGCGACCCCAGTGTCGCCCCGATCTCGTTGTGACCGAACCTGAGGCGATTCGGCCCGGATCCGGGCCCTAGAACCTGAGGTTCGTCCTCGTTGGCAATAGGCTCCCGCCTCGCAGATGAGCGAGATCCCCACACGCACACGGGTAGTGATCATCGGGGGCGGGCCGGCCGGCTCGCTCCTCGCCCACCTCCTCCACCTGCGCGGGATCGAAAGCGTCATCCTCGAGCTCCGAACCCGGGAGCACGTCCTGGAACGAGTGCGGGCAGGGGTCATCGAGCACGAGAGCGCCGAGATCCTGCGTGACACCGGAGTGGGCAAGCGCATGGACGCGGAGGGTTTTCTCCACGAAGGGGTGAATCTGGCCCATGGCGGCGAGATGCTGCGCATCGACTTCCAGGGACTAACGGGCAAGCACGTGACGATCTACGGCCAGACCGAGTTGCAGAAGGACCTGTACGACGTGATCGATGCAGACGGCATCCCCCTGATCGATGAGGCCGAAGGGGTTCGTGTCGACGGCATCGAAGGTGACTCCCCCGCCGTCGGGTTCGACCGGCTCGGCGACGAACACATCATCGCCTGCGACTTCGTCGTCGGCTGCGACGGCGCCCATGGCGTGAGCAGGGAATTTATCCCGGCCGGTGCCAGACGCACTTATGAGCGCCAGTACCCGTTCTGCTGGGTCGGGCTTCTCTCCGAGACCCCGCCCATCGATGACGAGTTGATCTACGCGAGTCACGAGCGGGGCTTCGCCCTCTGCTCGATGCGCAACGAGCATCGCAGCCGGTACTACATCCAAGGCCCGGCCGACACAACGGTCGAAGAGTGGCCCGACGACCGGTTCTGGTCCGAGCTGTCGGCGCGGCTGCCCGAGACAGTGGCCAAGGGCCTGGTGACGGGATCCTCGATCGAGAAAATCGTCACCCCCTTGCGGAGCTGGGTATCCGAGCCCCTGCGTCATGGGAGGCTGTTCCTGGCCGGCGATGCAGCCCACGTCGTTCCCCCGACAGGGGCCAAGGGCCTCAATCTCGCCATCTCCGACGTGGTGTACCTGGTCGATGCATTGGCCGGCAGCTACGACAACGGATCGATCGCCGGCCTCGACGAGTATTCAGAGAGAGCCATGTCTCGTGTATGGAAAGCCGTGCGATTCTCATGGTGGATGACGACCATGCTGCATCGCTTCCCCGGTGTCAGCGATGACTTCGAGCGGCGGCTGCAGAAGGCCGAGATGGACTACCTGTTCGGGTCGGAGAATGCGCAGCGGGCGATGGCAGAGAACTATGTCGGGCTTCCGCATTGAACGAAGATGACGAGCGAGGACGGCTGATGGGTGCATACGAAGATGGGATGAAGGTGCGGAGAGCCGTGCTGGGCGACGATTACGTCGACCGGGCGACCGAAGCGGCAACCGATCTCGATTCGGACTTCCAACGTTGGATCACCGAGACCGCCTGGGGCGGGGTGTGGGCCCGTCCCGACCTCGATCTGAGGACGAGGAGCCTGCTCACCATCGCCATCCTCGGCGCCCTCAACCACGACGAGCTCGAGCTCCACCTCCGCGCCGCCCGCAACACGGGGGTATCGCCGGACGACGTCCGGGAGGCCCTTTTCCACGTGGCGGTGTATGCCGGGGTTCCGGCGGCCAACCGGGCCTTCAAGATGGCCAAAGCCGTCTACGAGGACGAGAGCTGATGGGCGAGCCAGTCATCAGGCATTACGGGCCTAAGGCATATGCCGACCATCCGCCCTTCTCATACCCCGATTACCGGTCGACGGTGAAGAGAAGCCCGACTCACGACCTGATCCGGATCGTGCAGACCCTGTCGGAGACCACCGGCCCGGGACCTGCATGGACCGAGATCGCCGAGGAGGACACCGACCTCACCACCAACACGGGGACCGGGAGCCCAGCCATCGGCGAGCGGATCATCGTCACCGGGAAGGTTCTCGACGAGAACGGACAGGGAGTTCCCGACACCGTCCTCGAGATATGGCAGCCCAATGCCAGTGGCCGATATGCCCACTGGCGTGAGACCGAGTTCCCGGCGCCGCTCGACCCCAATTTCGTCGGCGTGGGCCAGTGCCTCACCGACGCCGAAGGCGGCTACCGGTTCACCACGATCAAGCCAGGCCCATACCCCTGGGGGAATCACCCCAACGCCTGGCGGCCCTCCCACATTCATTTTTCGATCATGGGGCCATCGCTCGGCATGAGGCTGGTCACCCAGATGTACTTCCCGGGTGACCCCCTGTTGCCTCTGGATCCGATCTTCAACTCTGCGCCCCCGGGAGCCCAGGAGCGGATGATCGCCGACTACGACCACGAGGTGACCGAGTCGAACTGGGCCCTGGGCTACCGATGGAACATCGTCTTGCGCGGGGAACTGGCCACACCGATGGATGAGGGCGCGGATTGAGCCAGTCGTTGGGGCAGACCCCGTCGCAAACTGTCGGCCCGTACTACACGCTGCGTCTGTTCAGGGAGGGTGAGAACATCCTGGTCCCGCCGGGCCATCCCGGCCGGATCGTCGTTCAGGGCAAGGTGCTCGATGGCGACCGCAATCCGATCGAGGACGCCCTGCTCGAAGTCTGGCAGGCCAACTCCGTGGGCCGCTACCGCCATCCGGACGACATCCGAGACCTCGCCCTGGACAACGGTTTCACAGGTTTCGGGCGGGCCATCACCGATTTCGAGACCGGGGAGTACCGGTTCGAGACGGTCAAGCCCGGGCCGGTGCCCGACGCCGAAGGCGCCCTTCAGGCGCCGCACATCTCGTTGATCGTTCAGGGCCGAGGGATGCTCAACCCGGTGTTCACCAGGATCTACTTTTCCGATGAAGACGCGGCCAATCGCGATGACCTCATCCTGCGCACGGTGCCGGCGGCCCGTCGCGGGACCCTGATCGCCAGGTTGACCGACGACGGGGCTTACCGGTTCGACGTCCTGTTCCAGGGTGAAGACGAGACAGTCTTCTTCGACTTCTGATGCTTGATCCCGGCTTCACCACCGAGGAGATGGCGAGGGTTTTCGGCTCGGCCAATCGGGTCGAAGCGATGGCGAGGTTCGAGGCAGCGCTCGCCCTCGCACTGGCCGACACCGGTCTCGTGCCCAGCGAAGACGCCGAGGCCGTGGCCGAGGCATGTCAGTCCCCGACGATCGACCCCGAAGCCGTGCTGGCCGCCACCTGGAGCGACGGAACGCCGCTGGGCCCTCTCCTCGACGAGATCCGCGGGCGCTTGCCCAAGGAGCAAGCGACGTGGGTTCACTACGGGACGACCACCCAGGACGCGATCGACACCGCCACCATGCTCCAAGCCGGAGAAGCCCTCGACCTGCTCGACTCCGCCCTGATCCCGATCGCAGTTCTCATGGCCGGCCTGGTCCGTAAGTATCGCGACCAGGTTCAGATGGGAAGGACCTTTCTCCAGCATGCCCGACCGACCACGTTCGGGATGACGGTGACCGGATGGCTCGACCCCACTTTGCGTCACGTCTCCGAGCTCCGGCAGGTCAGGGCAGGTCTCGTCGTCCAGCTGGGCGGCCCGGTCGGAAATCTCGACGCCTACGGCGACGCGGGCGTCGCGGTGGCGGAAGCTCTGGCCACCCGGCTCGGGCTCCACGCTCCGGCCTTCCCCTGGCACTCCGACCGGTCCCGAATCGCCGCCTTGGCTGCCGCCCTGGAACGATGTGCCCGCACGATGGCCAGGGCAGGCATGGACGTCGCTTTGCTGGCGTCGAGTGACATCGCCGAGATCACGGTCCGATCCGGTGGCTCTTCGAGCATGAGCGACAAGCGCAACCCGATCGATTCGGTCCGGGCCGTGGCAGCTGCCGAGCTCGCCACCGCATCTGCCGGCATGATCACCGGGGCTCGCCTCTCCGAGCTGGAGAGGGGCATCGGAGGCTGGCACGCGGAGTGGGTGGCGCTGCCCCTGGTTTTCCAGGCGACGGCTGCGACCGTCGAGGCGATGACGGACTGCCTCGGCTCGATCGAGGTCGACGTCGGGTCCATGTCCGCCCGGGTCGATGAGCCGGCGTCCATCGACCAAGGGCTGATCGATGGAGTCCTCGCCGAATTGGATCGGATCGTCGGGAGCCGATGACCACGTCCGGCCGCACCGGGACATTGACCTGGTACACGGTCGGCGACGAGTCGGCGCGCCCGCTGGTCCTTGTCCACGCCCTCGGCGCCGACAGCGAGATGTGGGGGGCCCAGTTGCCCGAGCTCTCGGCGATGCGACGGGTGGTGATGGTGGACCTGCCCGGGCACGGCAACTCCATCGCCGGGCCGGGGCCCTACACGATCCGGGACCTGGGTGAGGACATCCTGGACGTCGTTACCACGGCCGGGGCGGACGAGTTCGACCTCTGCGGCATCTCACTCGGTGGTCTGATATCCCTCTGGATCGCCGGCCACTCGTCGGAGCGGGTCATGAGCTTGGTTTCCTCCAACACCGCGGCGCGGATAGGGAGTGAGGAAATCTGGCAGGCCAGGATCGATGCGGTTGCCGGCGGTGGCATGGAGGCGGTCTCGGAGCAGGCTTTGGCCAGGTTCTTCACCTCGGGCTTCGCCACCCAGCACCCCGAGGTGTTCGATCAGATGTCTCGGACCCTCCTCTCCATCGACCCCGTCGGGTACGTGGCGTGCTGCGCCGCATTGCGCGATGCCGACCTCCGCGAGCTGGTCGAGGCGATTCGCTGCCCGACCTTGGTGATCGGTGGAACCGAGGACATCTCCACCCCGCTGGATGACTCGGTCTGGCTCCATGAGCACATCGAGGGAAGCACTCTTCACATCCTGGATGGCGCCCCACATTTCTCCAATATCGAGCAGGCGGAGACGTGGACCGAGGCAGCGAAGGGATTCCTGGCCGCGCAGGGAGGTTAAGCCCCACTTCGGGAATGGGCCTCGCTGCTGCGTGCCTTGAGTCCGCGGAGGATGGCGAGCTCCTCTGCGGTCGGGGGTTCGCCGACGACGAGCGGTTCTCCCACCACGAGATTCCAACCGGTGGCGGCCACGGCGTCTTCGACGCTCACCCCCGGGTGGACCGCCACCAGCGTGAGCTCGTGTGTCACCGGGTCCGGTCGAAGTACCCCCAAATCGGTGATGACCACCGACGGGCCGGCGCCGACATTCCCGACCCGACCCTCGCCATGACGCCCGAATCCGACCGAGGTGACGAAATCGACCGAGTCGACGAAGGATCGTGGATTCTGTCGCAACATCACGATGACCTCCCCGGCGGAGGAGGCGATCTCGGGAGCACCACCTGCGCCGGGCAATCTCACGTCGGGATGGTCGTATGAGCCGATGACGGTGCTGTTGAGGTTGCCGTAGCGGTCGATCTGCGCGGCCGAGAGGAATCCGACATCGATTCTCCCTCCCTGAAGCCAATAGCTGAAGATCTCCGGGACACTGACGACGAGGTCCGCCTTCTCGGCCAGCTCGCCGTCGCCGATGGAGAGCGGAAGAATCTCTGGACGGGTCCCGATCGTTCCCGACTCGTAGATGAGCACCACGTCGGGGGCATGGGAGAGACGAGCCAGGTTTGCCGCCTCGCTGGGCAAACCGATCCCCACGAAGCAGACCTGGTCATTCCTCAGGCCCCGGGCGGCAGTCACCGTCATCATCTCGTCGGGGCTGAAGGCGATCTGATCGTGCGCCGCGTCAACCATGGGCACGGCTCGAGATCTTGTCCAGATAGGCAGCATGGTCGGACGTCTCGACCACGAAGTCCTTCATCCACTCCGTGAACGTGTCCCGGTCACGGGATATGACATCCCATTCGGTATAGAACGCGTTGTCCCTCGTCGTGAACCCCATCGAATATGAGGGATGCGAGCCGCGGGGCACGGGGGCAACGACCGTCACCGTCCAGGTGGGCAGCAGGACATGATTCGGCCCGGTCACGGATAGCTCGTCCACGACTTCCTCGACAGTCACGATCGACGACCTGGCAGCAAGGACCGCTTCGCGCTGGACACCGGTGATTCCCCACATACCGACGTTTCCGTGTCGGTCGGCCTGTTGGGCGTGGATGATCGTGACGTCAGGGGTCAGGGCTGGGACCGCCGCCAACTCCTCGCCGGTGAATGGGCAGGAGATCGGGGCGACCCTCGTGTGGTCCATGAGATCCGAACCGGCGTATCCCCGGAGGACACCGAAAGGGAGACCGGAGGCACCGGCGGCATACCGGGCCGCCATGCCCGCGTGGCTGTGCTCTTCGAGCTCCAGTGGCCGGGGATGACCATGCTCGACTGCGTCCCGAAACCTGTGGAGGGACCCCACCCCGGGATTCCCGCCCCAGGAGAAGATGAGGCCCCGGGCGCAACCCATCCCGATCAGCTGGTCGTAGATCACGTCAGGTGTCATGCGAGCCAGGGTCAGGTCCGTCTTGCGCTGTCGGATCAACTCGTGCCCGGCAGCGAATGGGATCAGATGGGTGAACCCCTCCATCGCGACAGTTGCCCCATCCGGGACCAGGTCACCGACGGCATCGGCAAGCGACACGATCTCGGCCATCGCTACTTCCTATGGGGCCAAGCGGACAATCCGATCACCATACCGTTAGCTTGCCTGCATGCCCGGCCAGAGTTTTCAACACTCAGAGGACACTCCGCGCGCCCCAGCAGAGGTCTGGAAATCCCTCGATGAGCCGGCCACCTGGGAGGCCATCCCGGGCGTCGATCGCGTGATCGACCCGGTGATGGGGTCGGATGGGCGTCTTCAGCGCTTCTCCTTCGAAAGCGACATCGGTGGGCGGAAGTATGTCGGCAAGGCGACACCCGCCGGTCGTGATGAGGGGCGACGGATCGCCTGGGATATCGACTCGTCGGAGATCAAGGGCAAGATCGCCATACATCTCGAGCCGCAAGGTCAAGGCACGAGAGTGAATGTCGAGCTCCAGGTTGAAGGGGCCGGGATGCTCGGCTCTCTGCTCTTCCCGGTCATCGCCTCCGCCATCGGGAGCGGGTTCCCCGTGACGGTGGAGGAGTTCGTCGCCGGACTGTGACGGTCAGGCCTCGGGCTCAGCAGCGGGTGCTTCCTCCGCTGTTTCGGCGTCGGCCGCGAGCTGTTCGGCTACCTGTCTCGCCTCTTCCCGGCCGCCGGCGGTGATTTGGGCGCGGTCGGTGATGAGCGTCACCTGATTGTCGAGGACCTGGAGGAAGCCACCGTGGACACCGATCGTGGTGCGGGCACCATCCTCGGCTTCGACGATGACTGCCCCGGTGACGAGGGATCCCATCAAGGGCTCGTGGTTGGCCATGATGCCCAGCTCACCTTCCGGAGTCTTGGCGAGCAGAAAGGTGGCGGTGCCACTCCACACCGTCTCTTCGGGCGAGACCACGTCGACCTGGAACGTGTTGGCCATCAGGCCGCGGCGTCCTTGGTCAGCTCGGCCGCCTTGCGCTCGACATCCTCGCGACCGCCGACCATGTAGAAGGCCTGCTCCGGGTATTGATCCATCTCGCCATCCAGGACCGCCTTGAACGCGGTGATCGTCTCCTCGATCGGGGTGTAGATCCCGGTCTGGCCGGTGAACTGCTCGGCGACGAACATCGGCTGGGCGAAGAATCGCTGGATCCTCCGGGCCCGGCCCACAACCAGTTTGTCCTCCTCCGAGAGCTCATCGATTCCGAGGATGGCGATGATGTCCTGCAGGTCTTTGTACCGCTGCAGGACTCGCTGCACTTCCGTGGCCACGAAGTAGTGCTCGGTGCCGACCACCTGGGGGTCGAGGGCGCGGCTCGAAGAGTCGAGCGGGTCGACGGCCGGGTAGATGCCCAGGGCGGTCAGGGGACGCGACAACACGGTGGTGGCATCGAGATGGGCGAAGGCGGTGTGCGGGGCAGGATCGGTGATGTCGTCCGCAGGCACGTAGATCGCCTGCATCGAGGTGATCGACCGGCCCTTCAGCGAGGTGATGCGCTCCTGGAGGAAGCCCATCTCGTCGGCGAGGTTGGGCTGGTATCCCACCTCGGATGGCATCCGACCCAGGAGTGTGGAGACCTCAGACCCAGCCTGGGTGAAACGGAAGATGTTGTCGATGAAGAGCAGCACGTCCTGACGCTGCACGTCACGGAAGTACTCGGCGATGGTCAGGGCGGACAGGGCGACGCGGAGACGGACTCCGGGTGGCTCGTCCATCTGGCCGAACACGAGGGCGGCCTTTTCGATGACGCCGGTTTCTTTCATCTCGAGGAAGAGGTCGGTGCCCTCACGGGTCCGCTCGCCGACGCCGGCGAACACCGAGACGCCGCCATGCTGGGTGGCGACACGGTTGATCATCTCCTGGATGAGGACCGTCTTGCCGACACCGGCACCGCCAAACAGCCCGATCTTCCCACCCTGCAGGTATGGGCTGATCAGATCGAGGACCTTGATCCCGGTCTCGAAGACGGTCTTCTGCGGCTCGACGTCCTCGAAAGCTGGAGGAGTGCGATGGATCGGCCATCTCGGGTCGGAGAAATCCTGATCCGGCGCATCGAGCGAGTCACCCCACACGTTGAAGATGTGGCCCAGGGTCTGGTCACCCACCGGCACCGTGATCGGGCCCCCGGTGTTGACGACCTCGGCGCCACGGGTCAGCCCATCGGTGGGAGCCAGGGCAATCGCCCGAACCTTGCTCCCCCCGAGATGCTGGGCGACCTCGGCCAGGACGGAGCGCTTCTCGTCACCGAGGGTGAAATCGATCGTGATGGCGTGGAGGATCTCGGGCATCCCGTCGGGCGGGAACTCGACGTCGACCACCGGGCCGGCGACCTTGACGATCCGGCCCACACTCTTTGCTTCAGCCACGTTCACTCCTCTGATCTCTGTCCAAATACCAAGAACGCAATACCACATACGCAGCCGATCTCATCGGCGGCTCTCGGCCAGGGCCTCGGCACCACCCACGATCTCGGAGATGGCGGTGGTGATCTCGGCCTGACGTGCCCGGTTGGCCTGGACGGACAGGACCCTGATCAGGTCCTCGGCGTTGTCCGTCGCCGCCTTCATCGCACGGCGTCGGGCGCTGTGCTCCGAGGCAGAGGCCTCGAGCAGGACGTTGAAGACCGTCGCCTCGACATATCTGGGGAGGAGACGGTCGAGGATCTCCTCGGGCGAGGGCTCGAATTCATAGGTCGCCGTCGGGCCTTCGCTCTCGGTTCGATCCGGTGGGGTGATCGGGAGCAGGTCGAGACGCGTCGGGAGCTGGTTCATCGCCGACTGGTATCGGGTGAAGAAGACCTCGACCGAGTCGATGTGCTCGGTGGCGAAGGCGGTCAGCACCGCGCTGGCCACGGCCCGCGCATCACCATATCCCGGGGTGTCGGTGACCCCGAGATAGGCGCCATCGATACGGAACCCCCGATAGCGAAAGTAGGCCTGCGCCTTCTTGCCGATCGCGTACAGGGCGACGTCCTTGCCCTCCCGATCCAGCTGGCGGATCCGGTTCTCGGCCAGCCGGATGATGTTCGATGCATACGACCCGGCGAGACCGCGGTCCGACGTCACGATGACCAGCCCGACTGTCTTGACCTCACGCTGGTCGAGAAGGCGGTGCTTGGCCCCAGCACCGCCGACGTTCTCGATGACCTCGATGAGCTTGGCGGTATAGGGCTTGGAGGCATTGACCCTGGCCTGAGCCTTCGGGATCCGGCTGGTGGCGATCAGCTCCATGGCGCGGGTGATCTTCTTGATCGCCTCGACGCTCCTGATGCGACGCCGGGTGTCCCTCAGCTGGGCGGAGGCCATGCCCGGTGCCCCTACTCCTCGACCCTGGAGCCCTCGAAGGTCTCCTTGAACTGGGCGATGGCGTTTGGCACCTCGTCGCCTTCCGGAAGCTTTCCAGTGTCCCGGATCTCGGTGAGGAGACCGGGGTGGCGGCTGCGGAAGAACTCGCCCAGCTCGCCTTCGAAGCGGCGGACGTCGGCGATGGCGATGTCATCCATGTGGCCCTCGGTGACGGCATAGATCGACACCACCTGCTCCTCGACAGGCACCGGGGCGAACTGGGGCTGCTTGAGCACCTCGACGACGCGGCGCCCTCGTTCGAGCTGGGCCAGCGAGGTGGCGTCCAGCTCCGACCCGAACTCGGCGAAGGCAGCCAGCTCGCGGAACTGAGCCAGGTTGAGGCGAAGCGGGCCGGCGATCTTCCTCATGGCCGGAACCTGGGCGGCGCCACCGACCCGGGACACCGAGATGCCGGCGTCGAGGGCGGGGCGGATGCCCTGGAAGAAGAGGTCGGCGAGCAGGTAGCACTGCCCGTCGGTGATCGAGATGACGTTGGTCGGGATGTAGGCCGAGATGTCGTTGGCCTTCGTCTCGATCACCGGGAGCCCGGTGAGCGAGCCGCCACCGAGCTCGTCGGAGAGCTTGGCGCAACGCTCGAGAAGCCGGCTGTGGAGATAGAACACGTCGCCGGGGTACGCCTCACGGCCAGGGGGCCGGCGCAGGAGCAGAGAGATCTCGCGATAGGCAACGGCCTGCTTGGAGAGGTCGTCGAAGATGACCAGGGCGTGCTGTCCGTTGTACATCCAGTGCTGGCCAATGGCCGAGCCGGCATAGGGGGCGTACATCTGCAGCGCCGGTGCGGCAGAGGCGGCCGCGTTGACCACGACCGTGTACTCCATGGCGCCGTGCTCTTCGAGAGTGGCCACGATCTCGGCGACCGTCGAGGCCTTCTGCCCGATGGCGACGTAGATGCACTTGACCTCGTCCTTGGTGCCCTGGTTGACCTTCTGGTTGATGATCGTGTCGACCACGATGGCGGTCTTGCCGATCTGGCGATCGCCGATGATCAGCTGGCGCTGCCCACGACCGATCGGGGTCATCGAGTCGATGGCCTTGATCCCGGTCTGCAGAGGCTCCTTCACCGGCTGCCGCTCCACCACAGATGGCGCCTGGGTCTCGAGGAGACGGCGCTCGGTGGTGTTGATCGGGCCCTTGCCGTCCACCGGGTTGCCCAACGGGTCGATGACACGGCCGAGCAGGGCGTCCCCGACCGGGACCGAAAGCACCGTGCCGGTCTGCTTGACCGGGTCGCCCTCCTGGATGTGGCTGGCCTCTCCGAGGACCACCACGCCGAGGTCTTCCTCGTCGATGTTGAGCGTGACACCGATCAGCCCACCTGGGAGCTCGAGCAGCTCGGAGGCCATGACATTGGGCAAGCCCTCGACTCGGGCCACGCCATCGGCGATGGAGGTGATGTATCCGACAGTCTCCTTGTCCACCTCCGGTTGCCAGCCCGCGAGCTGCTCCTTGAGGGACTTGGTGATCTGGTCGGCAGTGATGGTCAGGTCGGTCATGTGACTCCTCAGCGGCTCAGCACGGCCTGGCGAAGGTCGCCAATGGCGTTGGCGATGGTCCCGTCGATGACGACATCGCCGACACGGGCAACTATCCCGCCCATGACCGACTCGTCGACCACCACCTTCACCTCGACTCTCTTCCCGGTGGCCTTGCCCAGAGCCGCGGCAAGACGCTCGATGGTTTCAGGTTCAAGGGGAACGGCGGACCGCACCTCGGCGACCACCCGGTCCCGCGACTCGACCGCCTTCTCGACAAAGCCCCTGGCTATCTCCGGGATGTCGGATGATCGGCCTTGGGCGACGATGAACTGGATCAGGCCAACGGTCAGCTTCGAGGCGCGGCCGCCGATCAGGTCGTCGATGATCGCCTGCTTCTTCTCAACCGGGAGTTGGGGGTCGGTGAGGGTCGACCGCAGATCAGCGGACTTCTCCAGCGCCTGTCCGAGCGACAGGAACTCGCCTTCGACGCGATCCAGCTCGCCCTCGGCCTTGGCGAGGTCGAGGATCGCGCTGGCGTAGCCGCTGATCCGCTCATCCACTACAGCTTCTCCAGGTCTGCCAGGTAACGATCGATGAGGTCTTTCTGCATCTTGTCGTCGAGAGAGCCGCCGACGATCTTCTCGGCGAGACCCACTGAGATCTCCCCGACCTCGCGGCGGGCATCCGCCAGAGCCCGGGTCTTCTCGTTCTCGGCCTCTTCGCGTGCCTTGGCCAGGATCTGTGCCGCCTCTTCCTCGGCACGGGCCACGACGTCCGACTTCAGCTGCTCGCCGGCGGTCCGGGCCTCTTCGATGATGCGGTTGCCCTCGGTCTTGGCCTCGGCCAGCTGGGACCGGTAGTCGGCGAGCAGGCTCTCGGCCTCCCGCTTCGACTCCTCGGCCTCGGACAGCTGGCCGGAGATCGCCTGCTGACGGGCCTCGAGCGTCTTGTTGATGCTGGGCAGGGCCTTCCTCCACACGAAGAAGAAGACGATCAGAAAGGCCAGGATGCCGGCGATCAGCTCGTCGGGATGGGGCAGGACCAGGCTGAGACCGCCACCGGTCTCTCCCCCTTCCTCGGTGGCCAGGACGGCCAGGGCTGTCAGAAGTTGCATTCCTGTTCTCCTATCAGGCAGACGCGATGAAGAAGAGGACGAAGCCGATCAGAGCCAGGGCCTCGGTCAGCGCGATACCGAGGAACATGGTGGTCCGGATCGTCCCCTGCATCTCGGGCTGACGGGCCATGGCGGTAATGGCGTTGCCGGCCACGATGCCGATCCCGATGCCAGGGCCGATCGCCCCGAGGCCATACCCGATCAGGGAGAGGGGGCCGACGAGGGCCTCGATGTTGCCTTCCATTCTGTTCTCCTTAGTGCTCGAAGTGGATGGACGATTCGATGTAGATCGCAGTCAGCAAGGTGAAGATGTACGCCTGGAGAACGCCGATCAAGATCTCCAGCAGGAACATGAACAGCCCGAGACCGAACCAGAAGACCCCGATCGCGCCCTTTGCACCGATCTCGGGGATGGCGGCCACGAAGATGACCCCAGAGGTGAGGAGCAAGGTGAGCATCAGGTGCCCTGCCACCATGTTGGCGAAGAGTCGGACGGCCAGCGTGATCGGTCGAAGGATGAAGATCGAGAACAGCTCGATCAGGCCCACCAGCCAGCGGAGGCCGATCGGGACTGCCTTGGGCCAGATGGTGTCGATCAGATAGCGGAAGTTGTTCCGGGCGAACCCCATGAACATGAAGATGACATAGGTGGTCAGGGCGAGGAAGGCGGGGATCGCCATCCGCGAGGTGATGGGGAAGTTGATCAACGGGGTCACTTCGAACAGATTCCCCACCAGGAGGAAGAAGAACATCGCCATCAGGTAGGGGAGGTACTTGACGCCCTCGGGCCCGATCACGTCCCGGGCGATGCCGTCCCGGACAAACCCGACCATGCCCTCCACCGCCGCACCGAACTTGGTGGGGACCAAGCGCTGTCCTCTCAGCCCGAAGTAGAGGATCGCCACCGCGACGATCGCGGCCAGGAACATCAGGATGATGGTCCGGGTCACCTCGAAGCTTCCGATGGTGAAGATGGTGGGGAACTCGAAGAGCTCGTTGACGTTGGCCGGGGCGCAGATCACCTCATTGACCACGTCACATTCGGAGGTCGCCACTATCAACTGCGCCAACTGGGTTCCCTTTCTCTATCCCTGGTGATCGACACTGCCTCCCAGGTCAGCAGGGTGATATAGGACACCACTGCCGAGATCCCGAAGGCGATCCGGTCCACCTCGACCAGAGTGGCGATCAGATAGACCGCGCCGACGAACAAGGCGAGACGGAGAAGGAAGCCGATCAGAGCGGCGGCATGATAAGCCTGGAGGCTGATCCTCAGTGAAATCGAAAGGATGGCCCCAGCGAGGAGGAAGTTGGCCACCACCACGACGACCCCGAGCGCGGCGCTCCATGCTCCGGTCCACCCGCTGAGGAGGGCGAACAACAGGACCAGCACAGGCCCGATGTAGACGGCGCGAGCCACCGTTTCCTTGGCCAGGTTGGCCTCGAGGGGCGGGCCGTGCTCAACGCTCATGATCGGCCATTTCCATTTCCTTGGACCAGCGCCACATGTTCATGAACCCCGAGTATGAGCCCACGAGCGCCCCGATCACCACCAGCCAGGGCTCGGTCCCCAGCCAGTTGTCGGCGAGGAGGCCGAGAAGGGTGCCGGAGATGATCGACCCGGCGAAGGCACCCGATCGACCCCACCCATCGCTGACGGCGCGTCCGACGGTCTGGTTGATGGTCTCGTCTCTCATGGGTGGCACGCTGCTCGATCGATCAGACTCTTGACCGCGCTTGTGAATCTATTCACAAAGTCTAGGGAGGTGGGGTCAGTGGGCAAAATCGGAACCTAGCAAGGCGTCAGACATGACCAGCGAAGTCAGGCGGGTAGGGCGGGAACTCGGCCGCCAGCTCCCCGACCCGGGCCGAGACCTTGGCGAGCTCACTGTCGTCGTTTCGATGCTGCAGAGCTCGGGCGATGAGCGCGGCGACCTCGACCGCCTGCTCCTCCTTCATTCCTTGACTCGTCATCGCCGGGGTGCCGATCCTCAGCCCCGAGGCGCGGAAGGGAGGCCGTGGGTCGAAGGGGATGGTGTTGAAGTTGAGGGTGATGCCGACCCCATCGAGGAGCTTCGCCGCTTCCTTGCCGTCGAGGTCGTCGGCCACCGATCTGAGGTCGATCAGGAAGAGATGGTTGTCAGTGCCACCCGACACGACCCGAACTCCCTGCTCCTGGATGGCCCCGGCCATGGCCCTGGCGTTGGCCACGATTTGGTCGGTATAGGACCGAAATCCGGGCTGCATCGCCTCGTGGAACGAAACCGCCTTGGCCGCGATCTGTGATTCGATAGGCCCGCCTTGGGCATTGGGGAAGATCGCCCGGTCGACGTCCTTGGCGAAGCGCTCCTTGCTCAGGATCAGCCCACCCCTTGGGCCGCGCAGGGCCTTGTGTGTGGTCCCGGTCACGATGTCGGCATAGGGCACTGGCGAGGGGTGTGACCGCCCGGCTACGAGACCGATGAAATGGGCCGCATCCACCATGAATAGGGCGCCGATTTCGTCTGCAATTGCCCGGAACGCCTCGTAATCCAGGGTGCGGGAGTAGGCCGAGTAGCCGGCCAGGACGATGTTTGGCTTGTGCTCGACGGCCAAGGCGCGGACCTGGTCCATGTCCACCAACTCGGTCTCGCGGTCGACCCCGTATGCCACGAAGTCGTAGTAGAGACCGGAGAAGTTCACCGGTGAGCCGTGGGTCAGGTGACCGCCCTGGTCGAGACGCATACCGAGCACACGGTCCCCGGGCTGGAGGAGGGAAAAGTAGACACCCATGTTGGCCTGGGCCCCGGAGTGGGCCTGAACGTTGGCGTGCTCCGCGCCGAACAATTCCTTCGCCCGATCGATGGCCAGCTGCTCCATCTCGTCGACCACCGCACAGCCCTCGTAGTAGCGGCGGCCCGGGTAGCCCTCGGCGTACTTGTTGGTGAACACCGACCCGGACGCAGCCATCACCGCTGGAGAGGCGAAATTCTCCGAGGCGATGAGGTGGATATGAGTGTTCTGCCGTTCGACGTCTTTGCGGATGAGGCCGGCGATGGCGGGATCAACCTGCTCCAGGGGGTCCATCGAGATCATGGGAAGTGAGCGTAACTAGAGAACCACCGGCCCCTGCCGAAGGACTACGACTTCAGATCCGGTGGTGTCCACGACGGTCGAGGCTTCGCCGCCGGGGGCACGGCCCTCTACGTAGACCGGGACCAAATCGCCGAATACGGAGCGGGCTTCCTCATCACTCATCGACTCGGCGCCTCCACTCACATTGGCCGAAGTGACCGCAAGGGGCCCGACCGCCTCGAGCAATTCGATCGTCACAGGGTGATCGGGCACCCGGAGACCGACTGTTTGGCGCTGGGTGTCGCCAACCCAATCGGCGAGGATGACCTTGGGGGTGACGACCAGGGTCAAGGCCCCGGGCCAATGTTCTGCCGCCAGCTCGGCGGCGAGGCCTTCGATCTCCCCGATTGCCTCGGCCTGCTCGAGCGATGCGACGAGTAGCCCGATGGGCTTCAACTCGGGCCGGCCCTTGAGCTCGTAGAGCCGGGCAACGGCTTCCTCGCTGAGCGGGTCGGCGCCGATCCCGTAGACCGTGTCGGTGGGAAGCCCCACCACCTCCCTATTCCGGATGGCTGCGATCGCCCTGTCGAGGTTCAAGGTTTGACTGCGACGACGTAGCGATCGCTTCCCGTGAGGTCCTGGCGCACTATCGCCGGCAGATCCATGAACGAGCTCGTCGCCGAAACCCCCTGCTTCTCCCCGATCTCACAGATGACCACACCACCCGGGCGGAGCCAGGACGCCGCGGTGGCACCGATTCGCTGGATCACCTCGAGCCCGGTCGGGCCCGAGACGAGCGCCACCCTCGGCTCCCGCTGCACGTCGGCTGGCAGATTGGCGAAATCGACCTCGGCCACATAGGGCGGATTGGCCACGATCAAATCGACCGTCCCAAGGATCGCGGTCGGGAGCGGGTCGAACAAGTCACCCTCTGCGAGGTAGACCTGAAGCCCTGTCCGGTAGCGATTATCGGTTGCGACCTCGACGGCATCCGGCGAGATGTCCGTGGCGAACACTGCCGCCGACGGGAACTTGCTCTTCAAGGCCAGGGCGAGGGCCCCGGACCCGGTGCACAGGTCGACGATGATCTCAGGGCTTCGAACCATTCGCGTCGCCAGGTCGAACATGCCCTCGGTCTCTGGCCTGGGGATTAGGACTCGCTCGTCGACGACGAGGTCGAGCGGGCCGAAGGCAGCCGTGCCCTCGATGTACTGCAAGGGCTCGCCGCGGAGACGGCGCGCGATGAGGTCCTCGATAGGCATGTCGGCGCGGGCGACCGCTTCGAGCCTCACCCTCTCATGTTCGGGAATCGTCGTCATTTGCCCCAGAGCTGTCTGATCACGACAGCCGTCAGAAGATAGTTCCATTTGACACCTGCGCCGGGCACTTCGATACGACGCAACCGGGGAGAGTCACCCCCTTCTGGCATCATCGGCGTGCAATTCCGCACGGGAGACACCGAAGGCCACTGATGGGTGAGATCAAGCGCGTCCTCGTTGCCGACGATTCGGACACCGTGACGACAGTGCTGGCAACTGCCCTCGAGCTGGAGGGCTACGAGGTCGACACCGCCGACAACGGTCTCGCCGCCTACGAGATGGGCAAGACCGGCCATTACGACCTGGTCATCCTGGACCACCTCATGCCCGGTCTCCTCGGGTTGGAGATCCTGGAGCGTTGGCGGGCAGAAGGGCACCAGATCACGACGATTGTGGTGTCCGGCGTCGACGACGATCGGATCGCTGTCGACAGCCTCGAGGTGGGCGCAGTCGACTTCGTCAGGAAGCCTTTTCGGATGCCTGAGTTGCTGGCGCGGATCCGCTCCCGACTGCGCGGCTGAGCCCGACGCTCAACTGCGCCGATTTATGGCCGATTTATAGCGCTGGATAAGTCCTCCATGAACGAAACCACGATCGGCCTCTTGGTCCTCGGGGTCGTCCTGTTCACGGCCTTGGCCATGCTCGTCGGGCTGGTCGCGTTGAAGGCTGTGAACCGACGACGCGCGCTTCGGCGCCGTCAGAGACGCGCCCACTACGTCGCGTTGATCAGCCGGCGGATCGTTGCGAAGGACGCCACAAAGCCAATCGACGGGTCGGCCGTGGACGACGACGCCTTCCTCGATGCAGTAATCGACATCCGCAACGTCGTGACCGGTCGTGACATCGACACGCTCTCCGGAATCATCGACGGCGTCGGGCTGGCGCGACGCCAGGAAGCGCGACTGGGCAGCCGATTCCCTCTGGGGCGGCGTCTGCGCGCAGCTGTCTCACTCGCTGAGATGGGCGACGAGTCGACGGCTGCCGCCTTGATCATGCATCTTTCCGATCGGGAGCCCGAGATCAGGATCCAATGTGCCCGCGGCCTGGGTCGCATTCAGCATGAGCCGGCTATCGGGGCGATCCTCGAGCGATTCGGTCTGGAGGCGCCTTGGGTGAGAGCCCGTTTCGCCGACACCCTGGTCGGCTTTGGGGAGAAGGCGACCTGGCCGCTGGTGGCCTACATCCGGGCCAATCTCGGACACGATCAAAACGAAGGCGTCGTCGAAGCGATTCGGGTGCTCGGCGTGATCGGCGACCGCGAAGTGGGCCCGAGCCTCGCCGGGATCCTCCGGGTCGCCACCGATCCCGAGGTCCGAATCGCCGCCATCGAGTCGCTGGGGATGGTCGGTGGCCCCCTGGCCATCAGACCACTCAAGTACACCTTCCGATCGACGGACTGGAGACTGCGGGCGAAGTCGGCGACGTCTCTCGGCCACATCGGCGACCCTTCGGTCAACCGGGTGCTGGCGTCGGGCCTCCAGGATTCCAACTGGTGGGTGCGACGCAACAGCGCCTCCGCTCTGGCTGCCCTACCCGGGGGAGACGAGTTGTTGCTCCAGGCCATCGGGTTCGACGATCCCTTCGCCAGGGATGCGGCTGCTGAGGCTCTTGCCGACTGCGGCGTACTCGCCGCAGCCAGAGAGCGAGACGACGCCGGCCAGGCCACAGAAAGCGATCGGCTGCTGCTGGATCACGTCGGATCCGGGGTCGAGGTCCTCTCATGATCCTCGAGATCCTGACTTGGGCGGGATACGCAACCGTTGTCTACTTCATCGTCATGCAGGCATACATGATCGGCCTCGGGCTGAGGTCGGCTGCTGTGATGCGACGCGTCCATCACCTCGATCGCTTCGGACGTGTCTCCGAGATGCTCTCCAGTCAGACTTCACCCCCGGTGTCGATAGTGATCCCCGCCTACAACGAGGCTGCGGGAATAGTCGACTCGGTCCGCTCCATGTCGATCGTCGGTTATCCGAGGTTCGAGATCGTTGTCACCAACGACGGATCCAGCGACGCCACGCTGGAAACGCTGATCGAGGCCTTCCACCTCGAGCGTGTGCGCATCCCCTACCGCCCGGACATCGCCACTGCGCCGGTCAAGGCCATCTACCGGGGCCGCGGCTCGTTCGATATCACAGTCATCGACAAGGAGAACGGGGGTAGGGCCGACGCCTTGAACGCGGGGATCAACGCCGCTCGATATCCATATGCCCTTTGCACCGACGCCGACGTGATCCTCGATGCCAACTGCTTGATCGGGGCCATGCGACGTGTCGTCGAAGACCGGCAGCGGACAATCGCCGTCGGCGGCAACATCCGGCCTCTCAACGGGAGCAAGGTCCAGCTCGGTCACCTGGTCGAGGCTGGTGTGCCCAAGAAGCTCGTGGCGCGGATGCAGGTATTGGAGTACCTGCGCACGTTCCTCGCCAGCCGTCCCGCCTGGTCGCAGATGGAAGCACTGCCGCTCGTCTCGGGCGCGTTCGGTGTCTGGAAGAGGTCCGCCGTTATCGCAGTGGGCGGGTTCACGAGCGGTCACATGGGTGAGGACATGGATCTGACCATGCGGCTCCACCGGTACCACATCGACAACGAGATCCCTTATCGAATCGTCTACGAGCCCTCGGCGGTCATCTGGACAGAGGTGCCGGACACACTCCGCGTCCTCAGGCGCCAGCGGATCCGATGGCATCGTGGGTTGATGACCGCGGTGAAGGACTTCATGCCCATGACTTTCAACCCGAAATACGGAAAGGTGGGGATGGTCACCTGGGCAGCCATGTTCTTGTTCGAGTACCTGGCCCCGGTCATCGAGTTCCTCGGGTGGATCACCATTCTGTCGGCGTTCTTGCTCGGAGCCCTCAACACGACCTCTCTCGTGATCCTCGTCTCCATTGCGTTCGGTGTGGGGCTGATCAACTCGCTGATCGCGCTGCTACTCGACGAGTCGTACGGCTATTTCAACTCACTGAAGGACACTCTTCGCTTGATCGTGATGGCACTCATCGAGAACTTCGGCATGCGGCAGATAACGGTCCTTTGGCGCATCCGCGCCATCATTGGCGGCAAGAGGACCCGCGTCTGGGGAAACATGGAGCGCAAGGGCGTGACCAACCTCGACGGGGCGCCACAGCGAATCTAGGTAGCGCTTCAGACCCCTTCGGCGAGCCGGGTGGCCTGCTCGTCGGCGCTGAGGGCGGTGATGAATTCGTCGAGGTCGCCCTCGAGGATCTGATCGAGTCGCTTCAACGTGAGACCGATCCGATGATCGGTCACCCGATTCTCCTTGAAGTTGTAGGTGCGGATCTTCTCGGACCGCCCCCCCGAGCCCACCTGTGACCGGCGCGCCCCGGCCAGCTCCGACTGCTGACGCTCCAGCTCCAACTGATAGAGCCTGGCTCTGAGGATGCGCATCGCCTTCTCCTTGTTCTGGAGCTGGCTCTTCTCGTCCTGAACGGTGACGACGAGGGAGCTGGGAAGATGGGTGAGCCGCACGGCGGAATCGGTCGTGTTCACCGACTGGCCTCCGGGCCCGGTCGATCGGTAGACGTCTACCTTCAAGTCGTTCGGGTCGATCTCCACGTCGACCTCCTCGACCTCGGGTAGGACAGCGACTGTCGCGGTGGAGGTGTGGATCCGCCCCTGAGACTCGGTCTTCGGCACCCTCTGGACGCGATGGACACCCGCCTCGTATTTCATATGCGAGTAGGCGCCTCTGCCCTTGATGGCAACGGTCACCTTGTCGTAGCCGCCGGCTTCGGACGGAGAGCTGTCCAACGGCTCGATCTCGAGCCCGATGCGGTCGGCGTAGCGCTCATACATCCGCAGCAGGTCCCCGGCCCAGATAGCGGCCTCGTCGCCACCGGCCGCCGATCGGATCTCGAGAATCACGTCCTTGGCATCGGCCGGATCGGTCGGGATCAGGGCGAGCTTGACCCTCGCTTCGATCTCGTCGATCTCGCCGGCGAGCTCCCGGGCCATGTCGGCCATGTCAGGATCGTCCGCCATGGCACGCGCTTCCTCGAGATCGGCCCGCAGGCCGCGCAACTGGCGGATATCGGCGACAACGTCTCGCAGATCGGAATGACGCTTTCCCAACTCGGCGAGCATCGCGGGATTGGCCAGAGTCTCGGGATCGGACAAAGCCGCCTCGGTCTCATCGAAGGCTGACTCGATCTCGGCGAGCCTCAAAGCGAGCGTGTCGTCCATCAGGCCTCCGCGGCGGGCGGCGTGAGGCCAAATGCCGTGCGGCGGACTTCGAGGGCTGATTCGGGCAGGCCGCCGCGGCCGATGACATCGTCGACCATCTCGTTGTCGAGTGCGACGACGAGGCTGGAGATGGCAACCTCGATCTGCGATTCATCGGGCACCCGGGTGGTCAGCTTCTGGAGCCAGATCCCGGGAGCAGCCAGGGCACGAGCCAGCCAACCCGTGCTCCGGGTCCCCGACCACCGCAGCAACTCATAGGCGAAGCCGGCGATGATCGGTATGCCGAGCAGGCGGGAGGTCACGAGGAAGACCCAACCAGGACGGCCGAAGAACGAGAAGAGGATGATCGAGCCAAGCACGACTATGAGCAGAAAACTCGTGCCGCAGCGAGGATGTTCGGGCGGATAGCGACGCACCGACATCACACTCAACGGCTCCCCCGCCTCGTAGGCGTGAATCGACATGTGCTCCGCGCCGTGGTATTCGAACACACGTCCGATCTCTTTCGACCTGCCGATCGCCCATATGTACCCGATGAACAAGGCGAGACGGATCGCGCCCTCGCTGACGTTGAACAAGATCCCGGATTCGCCCGAGAGTGCGCCCGCGGCCAGAGCAGGGAGCACGATGAAGATTCCGGCGAACAGGGCGAAGGCCAGGGCCATGGTCCAGCCGATCTGCATCTTGCTCAGCGGCTCCTCCTCCTCGCCGGCAGCCTGCTCAGCGGACCAGGAGAGTGCTCGAAACCCGAGGCTCAACGATTCCCAGAGAACGACGATGCCTCGGACGAAGGGTATGCGGGCGGCACGGTTGCGGTCGGCGAGACGGCCAAGGACATGACGTTGAGCGACGATGGTGTCGTCGGGCTTCCGAACCGCCACCGACCACGCACCCGGAGCGCGCATCATGACCCCTTCGATGACAGCTTGGCCCCCGACCGTCTTGGCCGGGTCGATCGGGCTGGTCAGCCCTTCGTAATTGGGACGCTCGGGTGTCAAATGCGGGACTGTGGCTCCCGATTTCGGGTCGGAAGCCGTTGACTCACTCCGCGTCAGCGGGTTCCGCCTCTGCTTCGGCCTCGACCGGATCCCCCGCCTTGGTGAAGGCGGTCTTTCCGTATCGCTTCTGGAATCGCTCCACGCGGCCACCGCTGTCGACCAGCTTCTGCTTGCCGGTGAAGAACGGGTGGCACTCATTGCAGAGCTCGATATGCATCTCGCCCGGCTTGGTGCTCCGGGTTGTGAAGGTATTGCCACATGAGCACGTGACGTGCGTCTCGGCGTATGTCGGATGAATGTCGGTCTTCACCGCTGGCTCCTATCTAGCCGCCGCTGCTCTTCGCCACCTCGGCGAGGAAGTCGGCGTTGGACTTCGTGGTCTTCAATCGGTCGATGAGAAGCTCGAGGGCTGCTCCGGACTCGAGAGCCAGCAGCACCCTGCGAAGCTTCCAGACCTGGGCAAGCTCCTTCTGGTCGAACAGAAGCTCTTCCTTCCTTGTTCCCGATGACTCGATGTCGATGGCCGGGTAGATCCGCTTGTCGGCGAGCTTTCGGTCGAGACGGAGCTCCATGTTCCCGGTGCCCTTGAACTCCTCGAAGATGACCTCGTCCATCTTGGACCCGGTCTCGACAAGGGCTGTCCCCAGAATGGTGAGCGAGCCCCCCTCCTCGATGTTGCGGGCGGCGCCGAAGAAGCGCTTGGGCGGATAGAGAGCCTGTGAGTCGACACCACCGGACAGGATCCGGCCGGAAGCGGGCGTGGCCAGGTTGTGGGCACGAGCGAGTCGGGTGATCGAGTCGAGCAGGATCACGACGTCGGTGCCCATCTCCACCAGGCGCTTGGCCCGTTCCAAAGCCAGCTCGGACACCTGGGTGTGCTCCTCTGCCGGGCGGTCGAATGTCGAATAGATGACTTCGCCCTTGACAGAGCGCTGCATGTCGGTGACCTCTTCGGGTCTCTCATCGACCAGAACCACCATCAGGTAGCACTCGGGGTTGTTGGTGGTGATGGCCTGGGCCATCTCCTGGAGGACGGTCGTCTTGCCGGCCTTGGGCGGTGAGACGATCAAACCGCGCTGACCCTTGCCGATCGGGGCGATCAGGTCCACGATCCGGGTCAGGATGCCATTGGGCCTCCCGTCGATCTCGAGTCGGAGTCTCTCGTCCGGGAAGAGCGGTGTGAGCGACTCGAACTTGGGCCGCTTCATCGCCTCGTCGGAAGTCATGCCGTTGACCTTGTCGATGCGGACGACGGCGGCGAACTTCTCCTTCGAGCGCGGGGGCCGGATCGGGCCCGAGACTATGTCCCCCTTGCGGAGACGGAACTTGCGCACCTGATTGGCGGAGACGTACACGTCCTTGTCTCCGGAGAGATACCCGGTGACTCTCAGGAAGCCGTAGCCCTCGGGAAGGATGTCGAGCAACCCCTCACGGGTCTCGAGGTCCTCCTCGGGGATGTACTCGTCCTCGCGGCCACCGCCACCGCCGCGGCGACGCCGGTTCCGGTTCCGGTTTCCACCCTGGCGCTGGTCGTCGTAGTCGGGGCGGCCACCCTGACGTGACTCGGGGCGCGGCTCATCGCCCGATTCCTGATCGGAAACGGCTTCCCCGTCTTGGCCGACCCGCTCGGTGCGAGGGGTGGCCTGGGGAAGGTCGACCTCTTCGGTAGGAGAGGGGTCGGCGACCTGACCGGCGTCAACGAGTGCGCTGATCAGCTTCGATTTCTGGAGACCGTCGGTCTCGATACCTACTGCACCGGCGATCTGTCGCAGCTCGTCGATGGACTTGCTCTGGAGTTGAGCTCGTGTGGTCATTGGATCCTTCGCGATTCTTCGCTTTCGGGCTCAAACGGACCGGGATACGCACCATCGAGAACGATGATGTGGCATGCCTCGGATGAGGACTGTGAGTGGGTGGCCGCAACGTCCCTTGGCGTTGTCGGCTACCCGTATGGTAGCTGTTCGCCGCGATTGCGCAAAGCAGCGACGCAGTAGTTATCGGAGGAGACGATCGAGCTCTGAAGGGTCAGGCTCGATGACCATCAACCGCTCCGGTTTCTGGGACGGGTCTTCGAAACCCAAAGGTGGCTTGGGACGCCGGCCCACCGCCCGCTCCACAGCGTCAGCGAACTTTGCTGGATGGGCGGTAGCGACCACGACTACGGGCCTCTCGCCGACTACCGATTTGGAGACGTGCCAAGCCGCAGCCGTGTGCGGGTCGAGCAGATAGCGATATCGCCGGCTCACCTCGGCGATCGTGTCGACTATCTCCTCGTCGCCGGCATACCCGGCCTTGAATGCCTGCGAAGGGTCACCAGTGAATCGCTCCAGATTCGACGGGACACTGACGTCCATCGCCGGGGCCAGGGTGGGGATCACAGGGCCTGGTTCCATCTTGCCGGTGTTGACCAGGTCGGACAGGCCGCGGTTGGTGTTGTTGGCGATGACGATGCGCTCGATGGGCGCTCCCATCTGCTTCGCCACCAAGCAGGAGAGAACGTTGCCGAAGTTGCCGGTAGGGACGACGACATCGATCGATTGGTCGAATCGTGCGGTCAAAGACACGTAGTAACCCGCCTGGGCGGCCACGCGCGCCCAATTGATCGAGTTGAAAGCGAGCAAGCCCTCATGGCGGGAGAAAGCGGCCTTGACCATGGCCTGACAGTCATCGAAGTTGCCTTTGACCGCGACCGCCAGAACGTTGTCGTCTTCGACAGTTGTCATCTGGCGGCGCTGGAAATCTGAGATCAAGCCCTCGGGATACAGCACCACGATCCTCAGGTTGGCCCGGCCCCGACACGCCTCGATCGCAGCCGAGCCGGTGTCTCCCGACGTGGCACCGAGGATCGTCGATTGGGATGTCACCTCCCGATCGAGCAGACCACCGAGGATCTGCAACGCGTGGTCCTTGAAGGACAGGGTCGGGCCCCAGAACAGCTCGTAGACGTAGCGGTCACCGAGACCGACCAGTGGGGCCACTTCCTCAGGGACAAACTTGGCGGCGGCCTCCAGGACCAGTGGCCCAACTTGCTCGGCCCCGAACAGGGTCATGGTGGCGGTGACAGCCTGTTGATACGACCAGTCCATCCAGCCTTCGGGAAGCGACGGGATCTTCTCAGGGACGTAGAGGCCCCCGTCGGAGGCCAGGCCGGCGAGAAGCACACCCCGGAAGTCCAGCACCGGGGCCTCACCCCTGGTCGAGACGTATTTCACGGGTCGAAGGGTAGGGGGTGGCGCGTCGATACAATCGACGTCTGCGGGCTCCCGTAGCTCAGGGGATAGAGCGCCGGCCTCCGGAGCCGGGTGCGCAGGTTCGAATCCTGCCGGGAGCGCCCAGTGGCCGAGGGCGCCCAGCCGAGACCGGGCGCCCCACGCAGACTCCTATGGAAGCGGTGTGACCCGGTTCTGCGGTCCCGGGGCCACCGGTGAGTTGGCCTCGAAGTAGGCCACCAGGGCGTCGAGATCGACATCACCGCCGAGACGATCGGTCCCCTGGGCCAGAACTGGATAGTTGTCGCCTCCATCGGCGAGGAAGCTGTTCACGGTGATCCGGTAGCTGGCTGTGTCGACGACAGGCGCGCCGCCGATCATGATGTTCGACACTTTCGTGCCGGGTGCCGCCGAGGCGCTCAGGCTGTAGGTGAACCCTGCCGAGACGTCGAGTCTGCTCACTGCGCCCGAGAACTGCTGCTCCAGCACAGCGTCGATCTGAGCCCCGGTCAACGTCATGGTCACCAGGCTGTTGCCAAAGGGCTGTACTGCGAACGCCTCGCCGAAGGTGACGTTGCCGTCGCCCTCTCCAACAATGGACGAAGCGAAGTCGATCTCGTCGCGAACGCCGCCCTTGTTCATGAACGCCGCCACGGCCTCGCCGGAGCCCACCGCGGCCGTTGCCGCGAGCTGGGCATCTGCGATGACCTGGCCCAAAGGCGACTCGAACTCGGGATCGTCTGTCCGGAGAAGGTCGGTGGTCACCGACCCGATGACGGTGTTGGCCAGAGGTGCCGACAACGCGTTGTACTTGTCGATGATTGCCTGCACGTCGGGATCGTCGGCGACGCTCTGCAGATTGGGAAGGTTGTTCACCGCGACCACGGTCATGTCCTTGGTCTTCTTGTCGAGCGTGACGTCGATGTCCGTGAACAGACGGCCGGCGTTGTCGGCCATGGTCACAAACTTGCCGTCCACCTCGCATACGAACTCGTCGTTGACATGCCCTGCGATCACCACGTCGACGGCATCGTCGAATGCGGGGACGATCGTGGCGAGGGGACCGGTGAGACCCGTTCCGCAATCGCTCTGACCACCATCGGAGAAGCCGCCTTCGTGGATGAGGATGACGAACGACTCGATGTTGGTCTTCCGGCGCAGCTGTCGGACGATCGAGTTGACCGTCTCCGCCTCGTCATGGAAGGTGAGCCCGGCAACGCCGGACGGGGTCACGATCGAAGGCGTCCCCTCCAACGTGAGCCCGATGAAGGCGACTTTCACACCTTGGTAGTTCTTGATCGTGTAGGCGGGGAACAGGGTCTTTCCGGTGGCGTCGACTGTGACGTTGGCGGAGAGGAACCTGAATTTGGCCCCCCGGAACCGGTCACCGTCGAGGTTCCCATCGACGGGATGAGTTCCGCCCTCCTGCATCCGGATCAACTCGGCCGACCCTTCGTCGAACTCGTGGTTGCCGACCCCGTTGATGTCGAGCCCGATCTCGTTCATCACCTCGATCGTCGGCTCGTCGTGAAAGAGTGCCGATATCAACGGCGACGCGCCGATGAGGTCACCGGCAGAGACGAAGATCGAGTTGCGGACTCCGGCCTCGGCGGCGGCGATGTTGGTGGCCAGGTTCTGAGCGCCTCCGGTCCCTCCGAAAGACGAAGAGAGGGTGTTGATGTTCCCGTGAAAGTCATTGAGGGCCAGTATTTGAAGCTCGACCTGTTTCGACTTCTTATCGTCCGGTTTCTCCTGGGCGCCTACCGGCGCCGCCACCACGGCTCCGACCAGTGCCATCACCATCACGGCAACGACGAGACGGCTTGTCTTCCAGGTGGAACGGCTCATGCTTCCTCCGTATCGCTGGACCACAGGTACTCCCGAACTTAGCGCGTCCCGGGTTTTGGGCATCTGGCCAGGCTGTTACCCCGAGACGAACAGTTCATAACCACTACCCTGCGGTCCATGCCACGTGCCATCTGGAAGGGCGCAATCAATTTCGGGCTCGTCACGATCCCCGTGGGTCTCTACACGGCTACCGACAACAAGACGCCCAAGTTCAAGCAATTGCGCAAGACCGACCACTCCCCGATCCGCTACAAGCGCGTCGCCGAGGCAGACGGCAAGGAAGTGGAGTGGGACGACATCGTCAAGGGCTACGAGTTCGAAAAGGACCGCTATGTCGTCTTCACCGACGAGGAGCTGGACTCGACCCATCCGGACGGGAACAAACTGGTGGATGTAGTCCAGTTCGTCGACGAGTCCGAGATCGACCCCATGTTCTACAAGTCCGCCTACTACCTGGCGCCGGAGAAGACGGGCGTGAAGGCCTACAAGATCCTCGAGCAGGCACTCGAGGACAAAGGGCGGGTCGCCATCGCCAAGGTCTCGATCCGGGAGAAGCAGCAGCTGGCGACGCTCCGGGCCAAGGACGGCGTCATTGTCATGGAGACGATGTTCTGGCCGGACGAGTTGCGTGACGCCGAGTTCGAAGAACTCGACTCCGAAGTCGAGATAAGACCCGAAGAGGTCAAGATGGCAGCGTCGCTCATCGACAACCTGACCCGCCCCTTCGAGACCGAGGACTACGTCGACAGCACACGTGAGGCGATAGAAGATCTCGCATCCAAGAAGGTTGCCGGCGAAGAGATCGTGGCCACCGTCTCCCCGGAGCCGACCAAGGTGGTCGACCTCCTCGAAGCACTCAAGGCTTCTGTCGAGGCCACCAAGACCAAGGAGACCAAGACCGCCAAGGCGGGCTAGCCAGAGTCCCGCCAATCTCGTGTGCATGAGTCCACCTGACAGGTAGCTGGCCGCACACAGGTCGATGCTCGCCAATCGGGTGTGCATGAGACCACCGCACGGGTGGCCGACTGCACACAGGATGCTGACTAGGAAACCGGGCCTTCCTCTGCCCAGGTCACGGTCGCCGGGTCCGCCATATCCACGCCTTTGTAAACCGGCGCCCTCAGATGGTGATCGTGGGTCCATTGCTTGTACTCCACTTCCACCACGATCCCTGGCTCCACCCACACGGGTCTTGTCGGCTTGGGGAGGATGACGGCGTTGTGAAACGGCGATGTCGGCCGCTCGATCTGGCGGAGATGGGTGGCGAAGACCCCGAGGGTGGCGTCATCGAAGCCCGACCCCACAGCCGCGATCCAACGCAGCCCATCGTCGTCATGAAGACCGACCAGGATCGAGCCGAAGGTGGATGCCCTTCCGCCCTCGCCCGGCAGATATCCCCCCACCACCGCTCGCAGCCGGCGGCGCACCGACACCTTCCTCCAATCGGGCGATCGTCGACCCGGCAGGTAGAGCGACCCGAGCCGCTTGCCGACGATGCCCTCGAGATCCGATGCCACGGCGAATTCGAACAATGCATGCCCGTGCTCCGGAGTCGGCGTCGGGACCACGATTGGTGACGGCAGAGCGAGATCCATCAAACGCCCGACTCTCTCCTCGTAGGGGCGGGCGAGCAGACTCTCCTCGGAATACAGCAGGTCGAACACCACGAAATTGACCCCCACGTCGGCCTTCGTACCCCGGCCACCGAAACCGGTGCGCTGCTGCAAGTAGGAGAAGGAGGGCTTTCCGTCCTCGTCGAAGGCGACCACCTCGCCATCGACCGCGACCCCATCGGGGAGAGGAAGCTGCGTCAGTTCAGGAAATGGCCCGGTCAGATCGAGACCCCTTCGAGATCGTGCCCGGATCCGCCCGCCGTCGGCTGCCAGCACCGCCCGATACCCGTCCCATTTCACCTCGAACCACCAGCCGGGGTCGTCGAAGGGAACTTCCACCCGAGTCGCCAGCATCGGTTCGAAGTCGGGGACGCTCAACCGGCGGAGAGCTCCTCGCGGACCAGACGGTTGACGAGTGCCCCGTCGAGGTCCTTGCCATGCTCCTTCATCAGCTGACCGGTCACCCGTCCGGCGGCCTTCTCGTCGGCGGCGACCCCGAGATCCTGGATCGTCTTCCGGACCAGGTCCCGCGTCTGTCCCTCGTCCAGCTTCTGGGGGAGCCAGCGGGATAGGTATTCGACCTCGTAGCCCAGCTTGGCGGCCATCGCCTCCCCTCGTTCACCGATGTCGAGGTACTCCTGGCGTGTCTTGTCCATCTTCTTGACGTAGGAGCCGATCACCCGCCGGTAGAGATCGTCGTCCAACTCCCCGGAGAAGCCGGGCTCGCTCCGGGCCACCGAGATCTCAGTCTCGATCTGTCGGATGACGTCCCGACGCGGGCCGTCCTTGGCCCTCATGGCGTCTCTCAACTCGTTGGCCAGCTCTTCTCTGATGCTCATGGGTCTCTCCGCAAGGCCGAGGCGACGACGGCCGGGTCGTCGGTAATGATGCCCGACACCCCCATACCGGCCAACTCGATTACGCGCTCCGGGTCGTCGACGACCCAGGGAAAGACGGCAAGACCTGCCTCGAGGGCCCGAACGACGCCCAGCGTTGGGAGGAACACCGAGGGAACCAGCGCCGGGTGGCCGACGTCCAAACATTCGTCGATGGCGACGTCGATCTCGCCCCAGCGGTCGATCAAGACACCTGTCGCCACATCGGGGAACACCCGACGGACCGCGGCCAGGCTCTGCCAGTTGAACGAGGTCACAATGTCCCCCGGCCGGGCACGTTCCGCCGCCTCCAACGCGAGACGGTGGTCGGGCTCGAACCCAGGATCGTGGGGCATGTTCTTGATCTCGAATTGGAACGACGTCCCAGGGATGGCTGCGATGGCCTCGTCCAGAAGAGCCGGCTTGTGGCCATCACCCAGATCGAGCTCGCTGAGAACCGACCACGGGTGATCGGAGACGCCGATGCCCCCCAATTCCGGATCATGGGAAAGGACGAGCTTTCCGTCACTGCTGCGCCGCACATCGGTCTCCACCGAGTCTGCGACGGACGAGGCGGCGAGAAAGCCGGCGAGTGTGTTGTCGGGGAATCGGCTCGGCCAGCCCCTGTGGCCAATCACCAATGGAAGGTCGCTCACCTGGCTCCTTTGAAAAGAAAACCATTTACAGGCGGAGAAAGTGACAGTATCGTTCGCCCCGGAAAAACCACCGTTCCCAAGGACTTCACTTCTCACGGGACGCTTGTGAAAAAGATCACAAACTGAGGAACATCTTGCTCACCACCACAACCACCATCACCACAGATTGGCGGGACCTCGCAGATTGCCGGGATTCGGAGCCGACTCTGTTCTTCCCGGTCGGCACCACCGGCCCGGCGATCGACCAGATCGAGGCCGCCATCGCCATCTGCATGACCTGCCCCGTTCAGGAGAGTTGCCTCCAGTACGCACTAGAGACCAATCAGGAGTCCGGCGTCTGGGGCGGTTACGCCGAGGACGATCGCAGACGTCTCCGCAAGCGCTGGCTCGCCGAGCGTCGCCGCCGCGCGGTCTAAACCGCCGGGGCGAAACCGACCGAAGGACCGCCCTCGACCGCCTCGATCTCGACGAACGAAACGGACTGGGCGGGAACACCAACGGTCCGCCCTTTGGTGTCGATGAACCAGGCCAGACCGCCGTCGGCAATGGCCCGCTCCACCTCCGACTGAAACGCCTCCACGTCGTCGATTTCGATCTCCACGACTTTGCCCGTGTCGGCGATTCCAATGCGAACTTTCATGTTCGGCACTGTAACCCTCTTCCCGTCGCTCCCCCGATGTCGTAATCAGTAGGCATGGCGTGGGGGAAGCGAGTCACCATCGCCACGGTCGTGGTCATGTTCGGCTCGGCCGCGATGGCCGAGCCGGCGGGCACTCCATCCTTCGTGCCTGTCTCGCTCGACAACAGCGCAGCTCCGGAGTCGGTCGTGGTCGAGCCCGGGGACCATCTGTGGAAGATCAGCGCCAGCAAGCTCGAAGAGGTCCTCGGACGTCCTGCCGAGCTCGAGGAGATCGACCCCTATTGGCGGGTCGTGATCGAGACGAACCGGGACCTGCTCAGCTCAGGCGACCCAGACCTGATCTATCCCGGTGAGGTGATAACGCTTCCACCAACGGGTTAACGCTCGGCGACGAACCGGGCGACGAGGCCCTCGTGTGTGCCCACGTAGAGCTCGCCGGCGGAGTCGACACCGAAGGTATTGATCTGTCCCAGCATGCCCAGGTCCTCGGTCCAGTCGCGCTCCTCGGTGACCTGGCCCCCGACGTACTTGAACGATCGAATCCATTCCGAGCACCAGTCGCTGTAGAAATAGGTTCCGGTCAGTTCCGGGATCGCCGAGCCGCGGTAGACGTAGCCACCGGTGATCGAGCAGCCCTCCTCGTGGCTGTAGGTGAGGACGGGCGAGGTGTAGTTGGCCAGGTCGCACTCGACGACATGGAAGCATCGAGTCCCCTCGACGTCGGACCAGCCCAGGTTGAACCCGCCCTCGGCGATGGGGAGGACGTTGATCTCCTCCTGGTCAGCGTGTCCCACGTCGGCGATGTAGATCAGACCGTCGACCGGGTCGATGGAGAAGCGCCACGGGTTCCTCAGACCGTAGGACCACACTTCTCCCGCCCCACCCCCACCGACGAAGGGGTTCTCGGGCGGGATGCCATACGGGTCCCCGCCATCGACGTCGATTCGGGAGACGGCGCCGAACATCGTGTTCGGGTCCTGTCCCTGGTCACGAGAGTCGGCACCATCGCCCATCGACACGTACAGGTAGCCGTCGGGGCCGAAGGCGAGGTTGCCGGCGTAATGGCGAATATCGGTGGCGTCCGGTGGCTGCTCCAGCTCGATCAGGACCCGCTCGGTGTCGGGTGAGGCGATGTTGGGATCCGATACCGAGACCTGGAACTCGGAGAGCTGGCGACGGCCACCCTGGTCGGTGTAATAGACGTAGAACTTCCCGTTGTTGGCGTAGTCGGGATGGAAGGCAAGGCCGAGCAGACCCTGCTCGATGCCGCCGGCGAGGACCCTGTCGGTGAGGTCGAGAAACGCGGTCTCCTGCAGTTCGCGGTTGGCGTCCATCATCAGGATCACCCCGAATCGCTCGACGATGAAGAGACGGTCGTCACCGGGCGGAGTGGTGATGGCGGTTGGTTGCCTGACGTCTCCGGTCAGGGTCTCCAGGCTCACCCCCTGCAGAGCGGGCAGGTTCCCCGGAGTCGTCGTCGACCCACCGGGAACGGTCGTGGCCGACCCGCCCGGCACTGTCGACCCGGTGCCAGCCGGTGTCGTCGTCGTGGTCCCGCCGCCGGCGACCGGTGGATCGGTGCCCTCGGGGCCTGCGCCTTCGCCCTCCCCGCGGAGAAAGAAGAAAGCGATGACGAATACCGCTACCAGCGCTATCACGAGAGCGCGGAGCCTGGCCTGGGCCGTCGATGCGGGTTGACGATGGCGGGCGCTCACGACGGCGGGAGTCTAGGAAGCAAGCTGCCGAAGCGGCCGCGTCAGGCGTTCTCGCCCAGGAAGATCTCCGACACCGACGAGTCCATGAAGATCGCCTGCAGGGTCTCGGCCAGGATCGGGGCAATCGAGAGCACCTGGAGCTTGTCCAGCTCGAGGACCTCCGGCGACACAGGGAGGGTGTTGGTGACGATCACCTCCTCGACGGGAGCGTTCTTGAGCAGGTCCAGGGCGGGCTCGGAGAAAACCCCGTGAGTGGCGGCGATTCGGACGCTGAGCGCTCCTTGATCGCGCACCATCTCCGCCGCGTTGGTGACGGTGCCGGCCGTGTCGATGATGTCATCGACGATGACAACATGCCTGCCGTCAACCGATCCCGCCAGCTCGAGAGCCTCAGAGACATTGTGAAGGAGCGGGTCGCGACGTTTATAGACGAAGGCCACCGAGGCATCGAGGAAGCGGGCGTAGCGCTCGGCGCGCTTCACGCCGCCAGCATCAGGCGACACCACCGTGGTCTGCCCGTCGAGCTTCTGCGACAGGTAGTCGGTGATGATCGGGAGGGCGGTCAGGGAATCGAAGGGCTTGTGGATGAAGCCCTGCAGCTGACCTGTGTGCAGATCGACGGATACGAGACGGTCGGCGCCGGCAGTCATGAACAGATCGCCTACGAGGCGAGCGGTGATCGGTTCGCGCGGCCTGACCTTCTTGTCCTGCCTCGAGTATCCGAAGAACGGCATGACTGCGGTGATCCGGCGCGCCGACGCCCGGTTGAGGGCGTCGATCGTTATCAGCTGCTCCATGATGTGGTCGTTGATCGGATGGCAATGGCTCTGCATCACATAGCAGTCAGCACCGCGGACGCTCTCAGCCGGTCTCACATAGATCTCGCCATTGGCGAAGTTGGAGCGCTCGAGCTCGCCCAGGGAGACACCCAGGACTTCGGCGACCTCCTCAGCCAGGGGGATGTTGGCTCCTCCGGTGAAGAGCATCATTCGGTTGCGGGAGACAATGTCCAACTCAGTCCTCGGGTTTCTTGGTTGCCTGTCTCTCTGCGCGGCGCTGAGAGTAGCCCGGGAAATCACGCTGCTCATTGCGCTCAAGGGCAAGTGCGCCTGCTTCGACGTCGTCGGTGATCACGGACCCGGCGCCCGTGACGGCGTTGTCGCCGATCGTCAAGGGGGCGACCAGCATCGTGTCGGACCCAATGAAGACGTCCTCGCCGATCACGGTCGGATGCTTCTCGTAGCCGTCGTAGTTGCAGGTGATGGAGCCGGCACCAATGTTGGACCTCGCTCCGACCGTGGCGTCTCCTAGATAAGTGAGATGGGGCGCCTTGGCCCCTTCGCCGAGCGTGGTGTTCTTGGTCTCGACGAACGTGCCGACCTTGGCGCCCTTCTCCAAGACCGTGCCCGGTCGTAGCGACGCGTAGGGGCCGACCTCGCAGCCTTCCCCCACCACAGCTCCACGTAGCACCGCATACCAAACCGTGGAATCCGCTCCAATCGATGAGTCGACGGCGAAAACATCCGGCCCGACCTGAGCACCGGCCGCCACTGTCGTGCTGCCCTCGAGATGGACCCCCGGGTAGATCCGAGCCCCGGGCTCCACAGTGACGGAGTCGTCGACATAGGTACGATCCGGGTCGAGCATCCACACTCCCGACTCCATGAGCCGCTGGTTGGTGCGGGTCTGCAACAGATGCCTGGCCTCGGTTAGTTGGTCCTGAGAGTTGATGCCGATCACCTCCTCGGGTGTCGTCTCGACAGGTTGTAGTCGCTCGCCCCGGCCAACGAGGATTCCGATCACGTCGGTCAGGTAGTACTCGCCCTGGGCATTCTCGTTGGAGACGGCGCCGAGCGCATCGATCAGGTCCTTGGCCCTGAAGGCGTATGCGCCGGCATTGATCTCACCTATGGCACGCTGCGCATCATCACAGTCACGTTCCTCCACCACCTCGACCACTAGACCGGTTTCGTCGCGGATCACCCGTCCGTATCCGGTGGGATCTTCGAAGACGGAGGTGACCATCCGGGCGGCAACGTCGTCGGGGCGATCGGCGAGGCGTGTCAACAGATCGGCGGTGAGCAACGGCATGTCCCCGTAGAGCACGAGGATCGTGTCCTCTGGCCCGACATCGCCCAGGGCATCGAGACCCACCCGTGTGGCATGCCCGGTCCCCAGCTGCTCATCCTGCACCGCCGGGGTCACGCCGGAAGGGAGATGGGGACCAACCTGGTCGGCGCCATGACCGACGACGACCACCGTGCTCGCCGGTTGGAGTGGCTGGACCGCTTCGAGGACCCAGCCGATCAGAGTCCGCCCCGCCGCCATGTGGGCCACCTTGGGGAGGTCGGACATCATCCGCTTCCCCTGCCCGGCGGCGAGGATGACGACATGGATCGGCAATGGCACCTCTTCGTTCAAGAGTCGACGCTGGGGGGGCAGGACTCGAACCCGCTCTTACAGGACCAAAACCTGCTGTGCTACCGGTTACACCACCCCCCACTGGGACGTTCTACGTTTTCGTTTTACGTCTTTACGTGGGTTGCCTCAACAGATTAACGGTGGACCCACGAACCCGGCGTGGCGAGTCGAACCCAGGGCGCCAGACTTCGCCGAGCGCTGGCAGGAACCCTGGGTTGCGGGTTTCGTCGGGTCGGCGGGGCTCTGTTGACCGGTGTCTCAATAGTAAGTATTTTGCATTGTGCAGGACAGGACCCCTGTCACTGCCGCTTGGTTCGGGGACCAAGTCTTTGACACGGAGGAGATGAGGCAATGATCTTCAAACCGAGACGTCAGCGAATGCTTGCCCTGCTACTGGTCCTCGGGCTCGTGCTGGCCGCATGCGCCAACGAGGGCGGTGATACCAGCACGACGGCTGGGGATGGCACCGACACGACAGCCGGCGGCACCGACACCACCGCGGCTGGTGGCGAGGAGCCCGCCGGCGAGGGCGATCTTCTGGTCTGGGCCTCGCGTGACTACTACATACCGCCGGATCAGTTCGCCAGCTTCACCGAGGAGACGGGTGTAAACGTCACCTTCGACATCCAGGCCAACGACGACATGCTCCAGCAGATGCTCCGGATGCGTGACGCCGGCCAGCCACTCCCGGACATCCTCGGCGCCGAGGACTCATTCCTCCTCGAGACCTTCTACGACGCCGGGCTGGTCGAATCTCACAACGACATCGCTGCCCAGTGGGAGGAGGAAGAGCCCGACACCTATGGACTGCTCCTTCCGCTGGTTTGGGACGAGACGGCGCTCGAGGACGGAACCAAGACCGGCATGTCGGTGACAGCCAACTTCGACATCCTCTATTACAACTCCGCCTGGTTCGAGGAGGCGGGGGTCACTGTGCCTTTCGACTCTCTCGACGCCGTGCTCGAAGGGATGCGAGCGATGAAGGCAGCCCGGCCCGAAGGTATCCCGCTCACCGTTCAGGCCCGTGCAGGTGACGGGGTCACGACCCTCAAGACGGTCCTCGCCGCCTCCGGCACGCCGTTCGAAGGTCCGATCCCCGATCTCACGTCAGAAGGCGGCCTGTACACGATCAACTGGTTCCTCCAGGCCGCCGCCGAAGAGCTGCTGCCGCCCGAGGCCATCGCCTGGGGCGAGGACGAGGCCCGTGGCGCGTTCATCTCGGGGGATGCCGGGTTGATCCTCGACGGGTTCACCACCGCGGGTGACTTCAACGACGTAGGCGACTTCACCTACCCGGACGTCTGGAACCTGACCCCGGTCCCGGTGTCGGAAGGCGGGGTCGCCCTCAACGCGGCCCGTACCTGGGCCGTCCTGGCCGGATCGGAGAACCCGGACGCTGCGGCTTTGATCCTCCGCTACATCGCCGATACCGAGAATCTGGTCGCCGCGGCCGGCAACGGGTCAGTGCCAATGCGCCAGACCGAGGCGATCGAGGACCCACGGCTTCAGGAGTTCTGGCCGTTCTTCACCGAAGAGGTCAAAGAGGCCTACCTGAACAGCACCCCGACCCCGGTCGGCGAGAACGCCGGCGAGGTCGAAGCGATCCTCGAGCAGATGTTCGGCGAGATCGTCGTGGGAACCGAGAAGACCGCCGAGGAGCTGGCGGCCGAATATCAGCCACAGCTAGACGAAACCGCACCCTGACCGGGCTCCGTGTCATGACGGCACACCCACGTTCACGACCTCGTGAACGTGGGTGTGCCATTCTCGCGTTGGTGTCTCGGAGCGACTGCTGAATGACGGCGACCACGATCACGAGAGCGCGACGCTTGCTCCGACGCCCCGACACGGGCGGCAACGGCGGCCGTGATGGCAACGCCCTGATCGGGCACAGCAAGGCCACGCCATACATCTTCAGCCTGCCCGCCATCCTCCTGGTCGCGGCCATCCTGGGCTTCCCCGTGATCTACGGGACATGGCAGAGCTTCTTCAGGGCGCCGAGCCTCGGGGCGCCGGTCGAGTTCGTCGGTTTCGAGAACTACGCCGACATGTTCTCCGGGCCCGAGTTCTGGCATGCGCTTAATCGAACCGCGGTCTTCGTGTTCGGCTCGTTGATCCTGGGGACGGTCCTCGGTCTCGTCTTCTCCTTCGCCCTGTTTCGGGTCGTCGGGAAGCTCCGCTTCCTTCGGGCGGTGACGGTCGCGCCCTACATCATCTCGAACGTCGCCGCGGCCGTCATGTTCCGGCTCCTCTTCAACAGCCAGTTCGGGGCGGTGAACCAGGTCATCGAGTTCTTCGGCCTGGATGGCCTGGGATGGCTCAGCGACCCGGGGTTGGCGATGTTCGTCGTCATCGTGACTCAGGTCTGGACCGACCTCCCGCTCACCATCCTGGTCCTGCTCGGCGGGCTCATGACCATCGACAAGTCATACCTCGACGCAGCACTGGTAGATGGGGCAACGGGCTGGACCCGGGCCCGCTCGCTCACCATCCCGCTGCTCACGCCACAACTGGTGATCAGCACCGTGTGGCTGAGCTACTCGACCTTGACCGGCCTCGGCGTCGTGCTGGCGATGACCGGCGGCGGTCCTCTCCTGGCCACCCAGACCCTGGCCATGGAGATGTACACGGTGGCGTTCCGCGCCCTCGAGTTCAACCAAGCCCTGGCCAACGCCACGTTCATCCTCATCCTCAACGCCGTGCTCACTCTGGCCTATGTGGGCGTGGCCCGACGCTACGAGTACGAGCAATGACCGGTGTGGCCGCAGAAGCATTGACCGGCCCGCAACGGCAGCGGAAGCGGCCGCCCGGGGGTCGGTTCCGCCGGGGAATCCGGCAGTTCCTCCTCGCCATCCCCCTCATCGCACTCGTGATTTGGACCGTGGCTCCGTTCGTGGTCACCACCTCGGTCTCGTTCAAGGAGAAGGGGGATGTCTTCTCCGAGCCGAGCCTGATCCCGAGAGATCCCACGCTCGACGCGTACCGCGAAGTGCTCTCCAGCGAGAGCTTCACCTCGTCCTTCGTCAACAGCGTGGTCGTGGGCGTGGGCACGACGATCCTCACCCTGGCCATCGGCGTGCCCGCCGCCTACGCGTTCGCCCGGTTCCGGTTCCGGGGCCGGCACCTGCTCCTTCTCTTCACCCTCCTCCCCCGTCTGGTGCCCAGTCTCGGGATCATGGTGCCGATCTATCGGTTAGCCGTGGCGACCGGCCAGCTCGACAAACGGACGACGCTGATCATCGTCTACACGGGCATGCTGCTACCGCTCGCCGTGTGGCTCATGGTGGGCTTCTTCCAGCAGATCCCGCGCGACATCGAAGAGGCGGCCAACGTAGACGGGGCGACGCTGTGGACCCGGCTTCGCTACATCGTTGTCCCTCTCGCCGCACCGGCCATGATCACCATCGGGGTGCTCGCCTTCAGGGAGGCATGGAACGAGTTCACCCTGGTGCTCGTCCTGACCAGCACGCCCGGGAAACGGACACTCCCCTTCGAGCTCTATCTGATGCAAGGCATCGAAGGTCTGGCCAACTTCCCCGCCGAGGCGGCATTCACGCTGCTGACGGTGCTCCCCTTCGTCCTGGTGTACACCCGGGTGGAGAGATATGTGGTGGCCGGGCTTGTGTCCGGATCCGGCAAGTAGCCATCCCGGTCGAGATGAGCAAGATCCTGGTCTCGGAGTATCTGCCCGAAGAGCACCTGGGCATGCTTCGGGCACGTCACGAGGTGGTGTACGACCCGGACCTCTGCACGGACCGAAGCCGGCTGCTCGATCAGCTCGCCGGGATCGATGCCCTGTTCACCCGCAACCGCACCCGAGTCGACTTGGAGTTGCTCGCGGCAGCTCCCGATCTTCGCGTGGTCGGAAGACTCGGCGTCGGTCTCGACAACATCGACATGAGCGGGTGTGAGCGGGCCGGGGTGCAGGTGATCCACGCTGCCGGCGAGAACGCGGTCTCGGTCGCCGAGTACGTCATCGGGGCGATGTTCGTCGTGGTCAGGGGCGTGTATGGGATGACCCCGTCGATGATCGCCGGGGAGTGGCCCCGTCAGGGACACGCCTTCGGGCACGAGCTCTTGGGGAAGACCATGGGGCTGGTCGGCTACGGCTCCATCGCAAGACAGGTGGCGACACGTGCCGCCGGGTTGGGGATGGAGATCATCGCCCACGACCCGTTCGTGCCCGACGACGACCCGGCTTGGAAGACTGTCCGCCGCGTCGACATGGAGACACTGCTCGCCTCCGCCGATGTGATCAGCCTCCACGTCCCTCTCGACGAAGGCACCCGCAACCTCATCGATGCTCCCGCCCTGAGACGTATGAAGCCGACCGCCGTCCTCATCAACACATCCCGGGGCGGCATTGTCGACGAGACTGCGCTGGCCGAGGCGTTGCTCGAAGGGAGGTTGGGCGGCGCCGCTCTGGATGTGTTCGCCTCCGAGCCGCTGGGTCCGGAGCCGGCGGCGGTCTTCGCCACTGTCCCCAACCTGCTCCTGACGCCGCATGTCGCGGGCAACACCCGCGAATCGGTCGATCGAGTGGCCCGCTCGATCGTCGAGAAAGTGATGACAGCGCTGGCGGGTTAGACGAGCAGGCGGTCCTCGTACTCCACCCGGGAAAGCAGGTGAGGATCACCATCGGTGATCAGGATCATGTCCTCGAGGCGAACACCCCCGCCGCCGCGCACATTGGGCACCCATACCAGAGGCTCGACGGCAAACACCATGTTGGGCTCGAACTCGTAGACGGTGGCCCCGGGCAATGTCTCACCGATGTAGGGGGGCTCGTTGGCACCCATCCCTATCCCGTGCCCGATGAAGAGGCTGAACAGATGATCCTCGAGACCGTGCTCGGCGATCTTGCCGATGATGGCGTCGGCGCAGTCTTGATTGGTGTTGCCCGGCCGCATCGTGTCGAGCCCGGCCATCAAACCCTGGTAGACCGCGGTGTAGATGTCCTGCTGTTCCCGTGAGGGCTTACCGACGATGGTGGTTCGCCCGATGTCGGCGAAGTACCCGTTCCACATGGCGCCGATGTCGATGAAGCAGAGATCCTGGTTGCGGATGATCTTGTCGGTAGCGAGACGGTGGGGTGGCGACATGTGCTCGCCGGTGGCCACGAACGGGGTGATCACGTGGGCCATCTCCCCGCCCAGCTGGAACAACGTCTGCATGGCGTCAGCAGCCACGTCCAGCTCGCGACGACCGGCCCGTGTCTCGTCCAGGGCCCGTTGGGTGACAGAGTCGCCGATGGCGCACGCCTCCTCGATCACGGCCACTTCGAGGTCGGTCTTGATCCAGCGCGCCCGCTGCATCACGGTGTCGCCATCAACCAGCTCCAGGTCGGGGACGTGGGCACGCATCGAGTCGATGAAGGAGATGTTGGCCTGATCGACGGCGAGCCGGCCCGTGGTCAGACCACGCTTCTGGAGGAGGGGGATCAGGATGTCTCTGACGAACCCATCGACCAGCTCTCGCTGCTCCATGATGGGGACCGCGTGCGCTTCCCCGATCCAACTCATCCCGAATTTGGCCTTGTCGATCTCGCCACCCGATCCCAACAAGACCGGATCGTCATCGGCGGTCAGTAAGGCGCCATTCAAGGACGTGGTCTTGCCGGCAATCAGTTGCGCCCGCAGCGAGGTCAGATAGCGGACGTTCTCGTCCTTCCACACCAGCACGGCATCGGCATCCGAGCCGGCGAGAGCTTCGTGGGCCTTGGTCACACGCTGCCGTCGAAGCTCGGCGAAGTCGTATCGATCCTCCCAATCGACGGCGAATGGCCCTTTGGCGTATCTGGAAATGGGTCCCTCCTGGGTCCGGAACGCTCGGGATCGTACGCTCTATATTCGGTATAGTACAGAACGTGGAGGACCGGATCCGCCTCGATGTGTCGCGCTCGCGACGGGTCACGGCTGTCGACTTGGTCCGGGACGCCTTGCGCACCGCGATCTTGCGTGGTGACCTGCCCGGCGGATCGCAACTGGTCCAGACCGATATCGCCGCCCAGCTGGATGTCAGCACTACCCCTGTTCGGGAGGCGATGCGCGATCTGGCCAGTGAGGGGCTGATAACCCTCGACAGTCATCGGATCGGGACCGTCCGCATGCCCGATTGGGATGAGATGGTGGAGATTGTCGAGATGCGCCGGTCATTGGAAGGGCTCGCCATCAATCGGGCGATGGCTCAGATCACCCCGGCCGAACTGGAGGAGGCGCAACGTGTGGCGACCCAGCTCTCCGAGGAAGAGGATCTCGGCTCCTGGGTGCAAACCAACATTTTGTTCCATTCCATCTTCCACAAAGCGACACGAAGCCGGCGGTTGAGCGGTGTCCTCCTCTCGCTGGAGGAGGCAGGTGGAGTGTTCGTCGCCCAGGCGCAGCAGCTTCATCCCGAGATCCGGCGAAAGGCCATCGCCGATCACTTCGCTCTCATCGACGCGTTCCAAGCGAGCGAAGCGGATCAAGCTATCGAGATCCAGCACCGTCATATCAGCTTGCCGCTCGAGGCCTTCGAGCTCGATGCTGAGGCCTGATTGGGGCAGGCCCGGCTAGTCACTCACCACAGCACGGAGTAGGTCTCCTTCATCGCAGCCAGACCGGTGGTCACCAGCTTGACGTCGTTGACCGGTGAGATCAGGGTGCAACCCTTGTCGATGAGCATGGAGGCGTACTCAGGGCTCGGCGTCACCGCCCCCCATTGCTTCCCGTGGTCTCGGCACGCCGCTGCGACACGGTCCACCGCTTCGATCGAGGCATCGCCCATGAAGTCGCCGATGACGCCCACCGCCTGACTCAGATCCGACGGTCCCACGAAGAGGAGGTCCACACCGTCGACCGCTGCGATGCCGTCGACCTCCTCCACCGCTTGAGCCGTCTCGATCTGGATGGCAACGAAAGTGTCCCGGTTGGCCTGCTCGGCGAACTCGGCCAGTGGGATCGTCCCGTACTTCCCGTCGAACCCCAGCGGGTTCAGCCCGCGCCGGCCCCTGGGGGCGAACTTGGCCCAGCGGACGAACTCCTCGGCTTCCTCGGCGCCCTTGATCTGCGCCGCCATGACCCCGGTGGCGCCACTCTCGAAGCAGCGGGTCACCGTTGCGTAATCGGTCGGTGGTACCCGAACGAAGCAATCGAGCTCGTGCGCCATCCCGGCGGTCGCCGCGATCTCGATGTCCTGGGTGGTGAGGCCTCCGTGCTCGACATCGATCCAGAATCCGTCGAAGCCTCCCGCCATCCCCAGGTAGTGAATGATGTTGTGGTGGAACATCCTGCCCACGGCAAAGACCACCAATCGCTCGCCTCGCTGGAGGCGGTGTTTCATCAGGTCCGGCATCGGATCTCCCGGTCGGTTCGGTAGAATGCATAATGTAATATCGATCCCCAATGCCGGTGATCGATATGCACGCCCACGTCACCCCTGAGCGGTACAAGAAGGCCATCAGGGAGCGAGGCGAGTGGCATGGTCTCGACGCGGTCGCCGGCGAGCTGGGTCTGGGTGGCTTCGACAAGATGCTCGACCAGCGTCTGACGGAGATGGATTCCCTCGGTGTCGACATCCAGCTCGTCACCCCAACCGTCGGCTTCTACCAGTACGCCAACGAGCTGGATGTGACCCGGCGAATCGCGAAGGAGTGCAACGACGAGATCGCCGAGATGGTGACGGCACACCCCACCCGCTTCGCCGGCCTGGGCACCTTGCCGATGCAAGACCCAGCCAGTGCCGTCGCCGAGATGGAGCGAGCCATGACCGAGCTGCGTCTCGCCGGGGTCATCGTCAGTGACCACGTGGCGGGCCGGACCTACGACGAGCCAGAGTTCCTCCCCTTCTTCACGGCGGCCGAGGAGTTGGGAGCGATCGTCTTTTTTCATCAGGGCGGGGACACGGTGGTCAACCATCGCATCCGTCGTTACAAGCTGGGCAATGCGGTGGGCAACCTGACCGAGCGGGCGCTGGTGTTCGCCACCCTGGTCTTCGGCGGGGTCCTCGACCGATGCCCCGAGCTCAAGCCGTACCTGGCACACGGCGGTGGATTCACCTCCTTCGGCGTGGCCAGGATGGACAAGGTGGCCGGAGCGCTCGAGCCCGATTCGGGGGAAGGATTCATCCCCCCGTTCGGTCAGGCGGACGGGTTCGCCCAGGCGATGCCACCGAGCGACTACCTCGAGCGGTTCCTCTACGACTCCTGCACATACAGCGGACCGGCCTTGCGCTTCCTGATCGACGCAGTCGGCATCGACCGGGTAGTTCTCGGAACCGACTACCCGGCGCCGATGGTGCAGCACGACGCGGTCAACTGGGTGAACGGTCTTGCAGAGTTGAGTGCCGCGGAGAAGGAGGCGATCCTGAGCGGGAACTCGACCAGGATCCTGGGCTTGTCGTGACCGAATCGCTGGGGAGAAACACGCTCCGATGGGGGATCATCGGCATCGGGAACATCGTACGAACCACGATGGCGCCTGCGATGGTGGCCGAGCGGGCGTGCGATCTGGTGGCCGCGGTCAGCCGGGATCAGGGTCGGGCCGATGAGTTCGCGGAGGAGTTCGGGGCTCGTTTCGCCTACACCGATTATGACGAGATGCTGGCCAACCCCGAAGTCGACGCAGTCTTCATTGCCACCCCAAATGTGTTCCACGCCGACCAAGTGGTGGCGGCCGCCGGTGCCCGCAAACACGTTTTCTGTGACAAGCCCCTGGGCATCAACGTCGCCGATGCGAGACGTGCCCTCGACGCTTGTGAGACCGCAGGCGTCTCCCTCGGCGTCAACTTCCACAACCGCCATCTCCCCTGGATTCGAGATGTGAGCCGTCTCATCGGCGAGGGGACGATCGGCGCCATCCGGGTAGTCCAGCTCCAAGTCGCCTCTGGGCCCCGCCACTACGACAACTGGCGGGGAGACCCTGCGATGGCTGGATTGGGCACGGTGCACAACGTCGGCGTGCATGGGCTCGATTTCCTCAGGGTCCTGTTGCAATCAGATCCGGTGGAGGTGATGGCCATGTTCGATCGGGCGCCTGGATCGGGCGGGGTCGAGATGCTGGCCCTGATCCAGCTGCGGTTCGAGAATGGCGTCATGGTGCAGTACAACGCCAACGAGACCTTGCGTGACCCCCTCAACGACATCGCGATCTATGGGACCGAAGGCCGGATGGTGGGACGATCCTTCACACGATCCCGCAGCGACGGTGAGCTGGCGATCCTCACCCATGCCGGCGAGAGCATCACGAGCTATCCCGCCCCCGAGGCGCACCGCCTGTCCCTCGCCGCCTTCACCAACGCGGTGCTCAGTGGCGAGGCGCCGAACGCGTCCGGTCTGGACGGTCTGCGCAGCGCCCAGGTCTGTGAGGCAATCGAGCGGTCGGCCCGGGAGCGCCGCTTGGTGGAAGTCGCCTATTGACCGACTCCGCTGATTTCGACGATCTGGTGACGATCGACCAGGTCATCGCCCGAGCCCGTGGGGCGATCGAGCCCGGCCCATACGAATGGGGGGCCGCAGGTGCCGGTCAGGGTGTGACCACGACCCGCAATTCCCTCGCCCTAAACCGCCTCGCCCTCCTCCCGCGGGTTCTGCGGGACGTGAGCAGTGTCGACACCACCTCGTCGTTCGTTGGAGTGCCCCTGGCCATCCCGGTCATGCTCGCCCCCGTGGCCGCGCTCGGGCTATACGATCCAGGAGATGCCCTGGCCGCAGCGGAGGCGGCGACCCAGCACGGGACATCAACATTCTGCGCAATGCTCTCGGGGTCGGCGTGGGAGGCGGTGGCGTCCACCTCGCTTGGCCGCCATTTCTTCCAGATCTATCCGATGGGTGATCGAGGTTGGATGGGCGAGATCGCAGATCATGCGGAACAGGCAGGGTTCGCCGGGATATGTGTGACCGTGGATTCGCCGGTGATCGGGCGACGTGACCGGAGCATCGAGAGCGGATTCGGTTGGGTGCCTGCGGATGGGACAGACAGCCTGAGCCGACACGGATTCGACTACGCCTATCGGGCGACTTTCACCTGGCCCGACCTCGCCTGGCTCTGTGCCTACACCGAACTGCCGGTGATCGTGAAAGGGGTCATGACCGCGGAGGACGCCATGGAGGCGATCGACTGCGGGGTGGCCGCTGTCTACGTATCGAATCACGGCGGGCGCATGGTCGACCAGGGTGTCAGCACGATCGAGGTCCTGGCCGAGATAGTCGAGGTCGTCGGCGCGAGTGCCGAAGTGGCGATCGACTCTGGATTCAGCCGAGGCGCCGACGTGTGCAAGGCCCTGGCCCTGGGGGCCCGGGCGGTCGGCATCGGGCGTCTTCAGTGCTGGGGTTTGGCACTCGGAGGGGCGATGGCACTCACGCGTGTCCTGGAGATCCTCGAACTGGAGATCAGAACCACCATGGCGAACATCGGCTGCCGGTCGGTGGCCGACATCACGCCGGGCCACGTCCGGTGGTCGATCCCCGCTCCCCCGCTCTGATCGATTCAGTCGAGCCGGTCTTCCAGCCCCAAGCGGCCTGCCAGATCACGCAGCTGGCCAAGCAGGACGTCCCCGACCGGGATTCCGTCCTCAGACCGCTCTGCCTCTAGCTCGGCGGCGACATCACCCGGGAGCTGGACCGATCCCGGTGGACCGGCGGCTCGGAGCGCATCCAGATGGTGATCGATGCCGGTGCGAAACTCGTCGGGGTCGCTGAACAGGTCGGGTCGCATCACGAACATCGCTTGACCTGTGTTGGCCGCCTGTCCCGGCACCTTGCGGTGATCGATCACCTGATTCCCGAAGGCGGCGCCGTTGAGGACGCCGGCGAGCAAGCCAAGGCCGATGTTGAGCCCTGATCCCTTGTAGCCGCCGATCGGCATGAGGAACCCTTCGTCGGCCCGATTCGGGTCGACGATCGAATTGCCTTCGTCGTCGATGACCCAGCCCTCGGGCATCTGCTCGCCGGCCTGGGCCAACACCTTGATGGTGCCGTGTGATGTGACCGTCGTCGCGATATCGAGCACGAACGGATGCCCGTCTCCGACAGGCACAGCAATCGAGATCGGGTTGGTCCCGAGCAGTCTCTCTCGCCCACCCCAGGGCGGCATGACATTGGCACTGGCTACGGCGATGTAGAGGGCGATTACGTCCTGCCGAGCCGCCATCGTGGTGTACACCCCGGCCGCGCCGGCGTGGTTGGAATGGACGGTGCCCACCCAAGCCATGCCCGAATCGGTGGCCTTGGCGATCGCAGTCTCGGCGGCCAAGGTCATCACGACCTGTCCCAGCCCGTTATCGCCGTCGACCAGGGCACTCACCGGTGTCTCCCGGCCGAGGGAGATCTCGGGTCGGAGATTGATGCCGCCCGCCTCGATTCTCAACACGTACTGGGGGATCCGGATGAGGCCGTGACCCGTCCGCCCCCGCAGGTCAGCCTCGAGCAACCTGCGGGCTGTCACCTCGGCGTGCTCGGGCAGCACATCGACGGCGGTCAGGACGTCTCGTGAGAAGGCGACGAGACGCTCGAACGGGAATCTCACCGTTCGAATTGGTCCACGGTCTCCCCGGTGTCGGCAAATGTTCGAGTGACCTCGACGCTCCCGTAGACCCAGAGGATCCTCATCGTCCCGGCTCCGGTGTTGATGAACCGGTGCCATTCACCTGGGGCGATCTGAGTCGTGTCGTAGGGCCGTGCCGGGATCTGTTCGCCGTTCAACTCGGCCAGACCTTCGCCCTCCAGCACTGTCACCTGTTCGATGGTGTTGTGGCTGTGGAGACGGATGCTGGTCCCCGGGGGGAAGCTGGTGACGCCCATCGTGAATCCCTGGCCCTCGAGCGGTGTCGGAGTCAGCCGAACGCTCTCGATCCCGTCCCCGCGTGCCACAGGATCGGCCTCGTCGAATCGGATCAGCTCAGCCACGAGCCCCTCCCAACCGTCATGCCATGAACCTACCGCCGTTCACCGACACGGTCTGACCGGTCATGAAGCCTGCGGCCGGCGACGAGAGGAACAGCACCCACTCAGCCACCTCCTCCGGTGACTGGTATCGGCCGAGGGGAATAGCTGCAGCGGTGGCGGCGAGCTCGGATTCGTTGCGAAGCTTCGTGATGCGCTCGGTCAGCACGGCCGACGGGGCCACGGCATTCACGGTTATCCCCTCGCCGGCGAGCTCGGTGGCGAGAGCACGGGTGAGGCCGTGCACACCGGCTTTCGCGGCGACATAAGGCGGCGCCGTCTGCCAACCCGCAGTTTGACCGGCCAGCGACCCGAGGTTGACGATGCGCCCGGCGTCGGATCGACGCAACAGGGGCAGCGAGGCGCGGGTCATCAGAAACACAGAGGTCAGGTTGGCGTCGAGGATTCGATGCCACTCCTCGATCGAGGTCTCCTCAAGCCCGAGCGCCTCGGGAAACCCACCGGCATTGTTCACCAGGACATCGATGCGCCCGGAGCTTCGGTCGATGACGTCGACAGCTGCTGCTACATCCCCCTCCAAGGTGAGATCGCAATGGATGAAGGTGGCGTCGGTGACCGCACTGGCCGAGGCCATTCCGGCCTCCGCGTCCACGTCGATGACATAGACCCTGGCGCCCGCACTTCCGAAGGCAGCGGCGGTCGCCTTGCCGATGCCGACGGCGGCACCCGTAACCACCACGATTCGGTCTTCGAAGTCTTGCTTCATGACCGGGCCAGCTCGAAGAGGCCCTCCGAAAGCCCTTCGTGGGCCAGGGCGATGGCCGGTGCCGAGGTCTTCACGAACACAGATCGCTCCTCGTCGGTCAGATCCACGAACTCGACTCCATCCTTCTCCAATTTCAACCGAAGCGCCGACTCCATCTCGGCGGCAGCTCGTCGTTGCACCTCGATGGCGGTGCGTGCGGCTTGGGCCACAACCCGGCGAAGGTCGGGCTCGAAGTCATCCCATGTGGGCCGGTGGGAGAACAGTCCCCTCGCCCCGTAGAGGTGCGCTGTCATCGTGATGTGACGATGAACCCGGTCCACCCCATATGCCACTGTGTTGGCCAAGGGGTTCTCTTGGGCGTCGACTTCCTGACGCGAGATCAGCCGAATGCCTTCGCTGAGCTCCACCGCCACCGGAACCGCTCCCCATGATCGGATCAACTCCTCGTGGATGGCGTTCGGCTGTAGCCGGACCGTCATTCCGCCACAATCATCGGGGGTGCGGATGGGACGTAGACGGTTGGTCATGTGACGGAACCCGTTGTCCCAGAAGCCGAGGACTTCGAAGCCGGTGTTGGCTCGCACCGCTGCGGCGAGCGCGCCACCGAGCTCACCGTCGAGGACACGATGGGCGGTGGGAAGGTCGGGGAACAGGAAAGGTGTCTCCAGCACATTCAGCTCTGGCACCCGGTCCCCTAGATAGCTCGAGGAGAAATAACACATGAACATCTCCCCCATCTCGACCAGATCGAACAGATCGGTGTTGGGCCGCCCCTCGTCCATGATGTTCCAGGTGACATCGACTTCGACCTCGGCGTCGGTTCCCTCCTCTACGGCCCGTTTGAAGGCGTCGAGACCGTCGCCGTGGGCGCTCTCCCTCGGCCCATAACCCCCGATCCACAGTGTTTTCCGGCTCATCCTGACGTCCAAGGCCGTTGGCAGCGTGGATCCTGTTTGCTCTGGTCGATCCTCGATCGTATATGATGCACGATCGTTCTGTCGAACGGGTGAGGAGCAGACAAATGGACCGCGAGCCTTGGAAGACCGACCTCTGGTTCTCCAGCCCCTGGAATTACCTCCCCGAGGTGACCGAGGGGTTCTCCATTCCCCCGAATGTCCAGGTCCACGATGTGACACTTCGAGACGGCGAACAGCAAGCCGGGGTCGAGTTCACCTCTGACGACAAGATGAGGATCGCCACCGCCCTCGCCGAGGCGGGCATCCATCGCATCGAGGCCGGTCTCCCCGCCGTCTCCCCCTCCGATGCCGATGCCATCAAGCGGATGGTCGCCGAGGGACTCCCCACCGAGATCTATGCCTTCAGCCGGTGCATGGTCCCCGACGTCGAGCTCGCCCTCGACTGCGGGGTCAGCGGGGTCGTGATGGAGGTGCCGGCCAGCCATCACCTCATCGAGAAGGCTTATCGCTGGCCGGTGGAGAAGGCGATCGAAGCCTCGGTGGAGGCCACCAAGTACGCCCATGACAATGGGCTGAAGGTGACGTTCTTCCCCATCGACGCCACCCGGGCCACCATGACCGAGCTCCTCGACGATCTCGAGCAGGTCGCCACCGAGGGACACGTGGACAACATCGCCCTCGTCGACACCTTCGGAGTGACCTCACCTCACGCCATTCGCTACTACACCCAACGAGTGCGAGAGAGGATGGCGGTCCCCCTGGAGACCCATTTCCACATGGACTTCGGGATGGGCGTGGCCAACACCGCACTCGCCGTCGCCGAAGGGGCGTCGGTCATCCACACCACGGTCAGTGGAATCGGGGAACGGGCCGGAAACGCGCCGACGGAGGAGACCGTCCTCGCCCTGCTCACCATGTACGGCATCGACACCGGCATCGACACCACCAAATTCACGGAGATCGCCCGCATGGTGGCCGAGGTCTCCGGGGTCACCCAGCCCGCCAACCGGCCGGTCACCGGTGAGATGCTCTACAACGTCGAGTCGGGGATCATCGCCACCTGGGTGAAGAACGTCGGCGACGAGCTCCTCGAGCCCTTCCCCTTCCGTCCCGAGCTGGTCGGCCAAGCCGACCCGAAGATCGTCCTCGGCAAGGGGTCCGGTCTCGATTCGGTGGCGATTTGGCTGGGCGCTCATGGGATCCACGATGCCGAGACCAAAGAGATCGAGGCCATCCTGGCCGAGGTCAAAGGCCGTTCGCTGGCCAAGAAAGGGCTCCTCGACGACGACGAGTTCCTGGATATCGTCCGGGAAGTGATCCCGGATAGGGTCGACTGACCAAGAAACCCACGGAGGCATGAGTAGGGATGAGAGAAGCGTTCTTCGGGCTGAGCACCGACTGGAAAGAGGGCATCAACTGGGCCAACGTGCGTGACTGGCGGCTGAAGCGGGCCCATGCCGCCATGGAGCGTCACGGTCTCGGAGCCCTCCTCCTCATGTACGACGAGAACATGAGATATGTCTCGTCGACCCTGACCCCGGGCTGGAACCGTCTCAAGCCGGGTCTCCGCTACGTCGTCCTCACCGCAGGCAAGCCCCCGATCGTCTACGAGCAGGGCGACATCGGCTTTCACCTAAAGGTGCACAACCCCTGGATCCCGAAGGAGAACATCCGCTACTCCTACGCCTGGATCAAGGGCGCAGTTGGCCCTGCAGCGGAGCAGCAGGTCACCAAGTTCGTCAACTCCCTGCTCAATGACCTGGAGGAGGCGGGAGTCAAGGACCAGCCGCTCGGCGTCGACTTCATCGACATCAACCTGATCAAGCAGTTCGAGGAGCGCGGGATCAACTGGACCGACGGTATGACTCCGATGATGGAGGCTCGGGCCATCAAGAGCCCGGATGAGATCAAGGCGTTCTCGATCGTGGGGGCGATCTGTGACTACGTCCACTACGAGATCACCAACTTCATCAAGCCCGGTCTCACCGAGAACGAGGTGGCGGCCTTCGGCTTCGAGAAGCTGTACTCCCTACCGGGGATGGAGGACGTCGAGGATGTCATCGTCTCGTCGGGCCCCAACGCCTGGCCCAACTGGAGGAACTTCTCCGACCGGATGATCCGCCCCGGCGAACTGGTGATCGTCGACCTGGCCGCGCTCACCTGGAACGGCTTCAAGTCATGCGTCTATCGCACCTACTGCGTTGGAGGAAAGCCCACCGACGAGCATCAGAAGACCTATGACCTGGCCCACAAATGGCTCTGGGACTCCATCGAGGCGACCGGCCCCGGGGTCACCACCGCCGACGTCGCCTCGAAGTGGCCCTCCGCCAAGGAGGTGTGGGGGTACGAGGAGGAAGACCAGGCGGCGGCGAACTTCTGGGGCCACGGGCTCGGTCTCGCCCAGTACGACCCGCCGGTCATCTCCCGTATCTGGTCGCTGGACCACCCGGTCGAGATCCAGCCGGGCATGACCTTCGCCCTCGAGACCCAACACGGAAAACTCCACGATCACGGCGTGCGTCTCGAGGAGATGCTCTACGTGACTGACACGGGAATCGAGATGGTCTCCAGCTACGCCTCACACGAGATCATCTCAACCAGCTGACCGGGTTTGATCCACGACCTCGACCATGAGGCCGCCCTCGACCCCTCCAAGGTCGGGGCCAAGGCCGCCTGGCTCGCCATGGCCAGGCGGGCCGGGCTTCCGGTACTGCCCGGGCTGATAGTCGACACCGCCGACTCCCTGGCGCACATGCGAATCGGAGCCGAGATGCTGGCCACCCGCGGCTCCGGCGGGGCCCGGCTGGCGATGACCGCCGAGCCCGTCCCTCTCGCCGACGATCTGGTCGAGCGTGGCGCCTTGCTCGGAGAAGTGCTGGTGGCACGGTCCTCGACGATCATCGAATCGTCCGGGGAGTGGTCGGGCGCCTTCACCTCCTATCTGGACCTGTCCCCGACAGACCTGCCCAAGGCAGTCGCCGGATGCTGGGCTTCGGCCTTCTCGGTGGCGGCACTCGAGCGTCAGGTGGCGACAGGAGTCGAACCCGGCTCGTTCCCGATGGCCGTACTGATCCAGCCCGCCCTCGACCCCGCGGCCGGGGGCACCGCGGTAGTCGACCCGGGTGGCAAGGTGGTGATATCCGGCGTCAAGGGCTCGCCTGCCCATCTTCTCCAAGGGTGGAGCAATGGGTTGCAGGCTCGCAGCGACGGTGGGGAATGGGAGGGTGAGGAGCTCGTGGAAATGCTCGGCTCCGAGACTCTCGATGAGATCGCCGCAGTCATTCGGCAAGCCTCGGATCAGCTCGGCGCCAACCGAGCTGAGTGGGCGCTCGACGGTCAGATCTGGATCTTGCAGCTGGCCAGGAACCCGTTGCGGACCCCCATCCCCCTCCCCCGTCCCGAATGGACCGATCCCCATCTCGTCCCGGTTGCCAGGGCGGTGATCGAGGCTGGAGGTCGTCTCGGCGACGAGTTGATCCTCCCCTGGGCGCTCGGCGGGCTCCCCGAGCCTGGCCCGCCCATCGAGGGTGTTCCCGTCGATGCGATGGCCTCGGCTCTCGAGCTCCGCGACGAGTTGACGGCCGAGGTCTGGGGACTCCCGGCCCAGGCTGCCCTTGCAGAGGCAAGATCCTGCATGAGGATGCTGCTGGGCACCAATCCCCGCTCCGCCCTTAATGTGATCTCGAGCCTCGGCTCACCCGACCCGACCACCGCAGCGTCGCTCCTGGCACTCGTCGAGGCGATGGAGAGAGATGACCCGAGCCCGCGGAGAGGAGTAGGCCGTTGGGAGCCCTTCGTTGCCGCCGTCGTCCTGTCCGCCGGCACCACCCAGGAAGGGACCCCCGCCTCGGCGGGATTCGGAGCCGGGATCGTGAGTCGCGGTCAATCCGCCTTCCTGCCCCGGAGCGTGATCGCCGCCCCCAAGCCGGTTCCCAACCTGGCCCCCCTGCTCTGGGACGTCGCGGCGATCGTCACCGAAACGGGCAGCCCGGCCGCCCATCTCTTCGAATCGGCCCGAGCGCTCCGCGTCCCTGCCGTCTGCGGAGTGGCCATCCCGCCGGGTGAGCAGATCGTGGCGGTGGACGGTCACAATGGGGTGGTCGCGACAATTCCCCTCCAGGATCGCCCCGATGCCTGATCCCATTGGAGTAATCGGGCTCGGTGTGATGGGCTCCGCCATGGCTCGGAACTTGATCGAGGCCGGGCATGAGGTGCTCGGATTCGACATCGACCCGGCCACCGTGTCCCCTTTCGCTGACATTGGCGGCGAACCGATGAGATCAGCCGATGAGATAGCGGCGCTGTCGGATCTCATGATCTTTTCCCTCCCCACCACCGCCGCCCTCGCATCGGTCGCGGCCGAGATCGCGGAACAGGATCGACCTGGGCTGGTTTGTCTCGAGACGGGCACCTTCCCGCTCGAGAACAAGATCGCCGCCCGCGATGTCCTGGCCGGCGCAGGGGTCGATCTCCTCGACACACCGTTGTCGGGGACCGGCCTCCAGGCTGCCGACGCCACGCTCGTCGTGTTCGCCTCGGGCAGCCGCCAGGGTTTCGAGCACGCCCGACCGGTATTCGATGCGATCGGCCGCTCGACGCACTACCTGGGGGAGTTCGGCAACGGGTCGAAGATGAAATACGTGGCCAATCTCTTGGTGGCAGTACACGGTCTGGCCGCCGCCGAGGCACACGCTCTCGGCATCGCCGCCGGGCTCGACCCGGCCCTTGTCCAGGTGGTGATGGAGGATGGGGTCGGGTCGTCGAAGATCTTCGAGATCAGGGGACCGATGATGGTCGCTGACGACTACCCGGCTGCAGCGCGTCTAGACATCCTGCTCAAGGACTCCACGATCATCAGGGACTTCGCCAGGTCCGTCGGCGCACCAACCCCCCTGCTCGATGCAGCGGTCCCCATCTACGAGGCGTCGAGCGCGGCGGGCCTCGGCGACTTCGATGCCGCCGCATTGTGCCGGTACCTGGAGGATCTGGCCGGGTTGGAAAGGTGATCGGGTCAGCCGTCCGCCGGGTCGAGGATCCGAGATTGATCACCGGCGAGGGTCGATTCGTCGATGACATCAACATGGCCGGGATGGTGCACGCCGTATTCGTGCGAAGCATTGAGGCACATGCCCTGATCGACTCGATCACTCTCGAAGAGAACGGGTGTGAGGGTCGGATGTACACCGCCTCCGACCTCGGGCTGGACCGCCCGATGCCCAACCAATACCCGTCGCCCCTCATCGCTCAATCGATCCAGGCATCTCCCCTCGCCGTCGACGAGGTGTGTTATGTCGGGGAGCCGGTGGCGGTCGTCGTGGCCGAGACGATGGCGACGGCGGTCGACTGCGCCGACACGGTTCACGTCGATTACACGTCTCTACCGGTGGTCATCGACCATCGCCACGCCCTCGACACCGACTCGGCACCGGCGCATCAAAGCTCAGGGTCGAACCTCGTGGCCACCCTCTCCGCCGGCTTCGGCGATGTGGACACTGCCTTCGATTCCGCGGAACGCGTGGTGTCGATCGAGGTGGACCAGCATCGAGGTGCTCTGGCCTCCATGGAGGGGCGGGCTGTGCTCGCCGCGTGGGACGAAGTCGATCGGCGTCTCACTGTGTGGTCCTCGACTCAGGCGCCTCATGCGGTCCGGGCCCACCTGGCCTCCTACCTGGGACTCTCGCCCGACGAGGTTCGGGTCGTCGCACCCGATGTCGGAGGCGGCTTCGGTCCCAAAGCAGCCGTCTATGCCGAGGAGTATGCGATCGCGGCCCTCGCCCTCGATCTGAGGCGGCCCGTGAAGTGGGCCGAGCGAAGGAGAGAGCACTTTGTCGCCACCAATCAGCAACGCGGGCAGAGCGGAACGGTGGAGGCGGCAGTCGATGGCACCGGGCACATCCTGGGTGTGCGGGCTCGGCTGACCCATGACTGCGGGGCGTATGTGCCCTACGGGATCGGGGTGCCCATGACCACGCTGCGTCTTCTCTCAGGCCCCTATGCCATCCCCGCGTTGGAGGCCACACTCGACGTGGTGTTCACCAACGCCACCCCGACCGGGGCCATCAGAGGTGCGGGCCGGCCCAATGCCGCCTTCGCCCTCGAGCGTCTGGTCGACGCCATCTCCCGCGAGCTCGGCATCGACCGTGCCGAGGTCCGGAGGCGAAATTTCGTTCCTGCGAGCGACCTTCCCTACGAAGTCGACATAGCCGCCTCCGATGGGCGCAAGGTGACCTACGACAGCGGCGACTACCAGGCAGCTATGGAGACCGCACTCTCCGCGGCTGACATCAACGGATTCGAGCGGCGAAAGACACAGTCGGCCCAGAACGGGCTCCTCCGTGGCTATGGCCTGGCCTCTTACGTCGAGGACACCGGTCTCGGGCCTTATGAGGGCACCAGGGTGGAAGTCCTGACCAATGGCGACGTGCTCGTCGAGACCGGCGCCGGCTCTCAAGGTCAAGGACATGCCACTGTCTTCGCCCAAATCTGCGCCACTCACCTCGGGGTGAGCCCGGATCAGGTGCGAGTTCGGGCGGCCGACACGGCGGCGTACGGACATGGGGTCGCCACTGTGGCCAGCCGCACCGGCCAGACCGCAGCTTCGGTCGTGCATCTAGCCGCCGGAGACTTGGCCGCCACCATCAAGCAATTGGCTGCCCAGCGGCTCGAGGCATCGCCAGAAGACATCGTCCTCACAAACGGCGTTGCGATGGTGGTCGGCCAGCCCGGATCGGAGATCCCTCTCGGCGACCTAGCCGCAGGATTGCAGCCGAAGCTCGGCGCTTCGCTACCCGACGGCCAACAACAGCCCGGGCTCTCGGTCGAGCGAGTCCTCCCCTTCGCCGGACTCGCCTACACATACGGGACACACATCGCCGAGGTGGAGGTCGACCCCGAGACGGGTTACGTCATCGTCGTCAACTATGTGGTGGTCCACGACTGCGGGAACATGATCAATCCGATGATCGTCGACGGACAGATCGACGGTGGCGTCGCCCATGGGCTGGGCAACGCGTTGATGGAGCAGATCCGGTACAGCGAAGACGGCCAGCCGTTGACTACGTCGTTCATGGACTACCGACTGATGACCGCAGCCGACATGCCTCCGCTCACCAAGATCCACACCGAGACCCCGTCACCAACCAACCCGCTGGGCGCCAAGGGAGCCGGCGAAGGAGGCGCTATCCCCGCCGCTGCTGCCGTTGCCTCCGCCATCGAACACGCCCTCGATGGCACCGGGGCGGTGGTCAATCACCACCCGGTGAGCGCGGAGTGGGTGCGCGGGGCGATCGACAACACGGCGTGAGCCTGCCCTCGCAGACGCCGGAGCCTTTCCGGATCCGATCTCTCACCGGCTCGGTCTACCTGCCCAACCTGTTGTTCGCCATCGGGCAGGGGGCGGCAATCCCGGTGATCGCCCTGGTGGCCCTCGACCTTGGAGCCAGCCCGGCGTTGGCCGGTGCCATCGTCGCCCTGCGTGGGATCGGCACCCTGGTGTTCGACATCCCCGCCGGCCTCGTCGTCGCCCGCATAGGCGAGCGATGGTCGATGCTCCTGGCGACCGCTTCCCTCGGCCTGGTGGCGGTGGGAATCGCCCTTGGGCCGTCGGTCGAGGTCTTCGCCGTCCTGGTGTTTCTCTTGGGGTGCGCCTGGTCGGTCTGGGCCCTGGCGCGGCTCACATTCGCCACTGAGGCCACCCCTCTCCGCCAGCGGGGCAGGGTGATGTCGATCATGGGTGGGACCATGCGGATCGGCCAGTTCATCGGGCCGCTTCTCGGTGGTCTGCTCATCATCCCCTTTGGGCTGGTCGCTCCCTTCGTGCTTCAAGCCCTCTTTGCCGTCGCTGCCGCGGTGACCCTCTGGTTCACCACCGAGCCAGCCGCCCCTGGCGTCGCCGCAGTCGAAGAGCCGGTCAGGTTGCGACAGATCCTTCAGGACAATCGCAGAACGTTCGGGACGGCCGGGCTCGTGGCGATCGTGGTGCAGATCCTCCGCAGCTCACGTCAGGTGATCATCCCACTCTGGGGTGATCATCTGGATCTGGAGGCGAGTCAGATTTCCCTGATCTTCGGCCTCTCTTCCGGGGTCGAGATGCTGATGTTCTATCCGATCGGGATGCTGATGGATCGCAAGGGGAGGAAGTGGGCGGCCATCCCCTGTCTCGTCCTTCTTTCCATCGGGATGGCGATGATCCCTTTCACAACCGGATTCTCCGAGCTGCTCTGGGTAGGGCTCTTCCTCGGCGTGGCCAATGGGCTGGGGGCAGGGATCAACATGACCCTCGGGTCCGACTTCTCGCCTTCCCTGGGGAGGAGCCAGTTCTTCGGGATGTGGCGCCTGGTAAGCGACGTCGGGACCGCAGGAGGCCCGTTGCTGGTCGCGGCGGTGACATCACTGATCTCTCTCGGTGCAGCCGCGGTTGCGGTTGCCGGGGTGGGGCTGATCGGTGCCGGAATCATGTGGCGAGCCGTGCCGGAGACCCTGCAGGTCGACCTCGAATGACCCCATAGAATGATCGGACAACAGGTCAGCTTCCCGGGTGGTCCCGACGGTCACACGGGCGAGGCCAGGGGAAGGATGATCGGTTGAGGGATCGGCTGCGGAATTGGGGACGCTTGGCGGTCGTGGACGTGACGCCGCTGCGTCAGGTCCCTGGTTATCGCTGGCTCTTCGCCGGGATGTTCTTCGTCCATGCCGGCCGCATGATGACCGTCGTCGCGGCCCCCTTCCAAGTTTTCGAGCTCACCGACTCGACCCTGGCCGTTGGATTGCTCGGCCTGGCCCAGCTGGTCCCGTTGCTCCTGGTGTCGGTCGTGGGCGGGGCCCTCGCCGACGCACTCAACCGGCGCAGGCTCCTCGTCATCTCCCAGCTGGTGCTGGCCATGACCGCCTCCGGGCTGCTTTGGAACTCGTTGGCCGAGACACCGATGATCTGGCTGATCTATGTGCTGGTTGCCATCAACGCCGGCGTTTCTGCCATCGACTCGCCTGCGCGTCATGCGATCGTGCCCGGTCTGGTTGGGAGTGCCCTGCTCCCCGCCTCGTTGGCGCTGAATCAGACTCTGACTACGGCCGCCGCCGCTGCCGTCCCCGCCGTGGCTGGGCTGCTGATTGCTACCGCGGGGCTCCCTTTCACATACGGGATAGAAGTGGTGATGTTCCTGATCGGGGCAGCCCTGATGCGTCATGTTCCCGACGTGGCGACCCAGGGTGGAGGCCGCGACTTCGGGTTCGCCTCCATCGCCGAGGGATTCCGATATCTCAAGGACCAAAGGGTGATTCAGGCCACCTTGCTCATCGACCTCAATGCAATGGTCTTCGGCATGCCGACCGCACTATTCCCGGCGATGGGAACCGGGGTATTCGGCGGCGATGCCTTCACCGTCGGCTTGCTCCACTCCGCCGTCGGGGTTGGGGCCTTGCTTGGCGCTCTCACGTCAGGCTGGGTGTCGTCAGTGATCCGCCAGGGCCGGGCCACCATCATCGCGGTCATGGGTTGGGGTCTGGCCATCGCCATCTTCGGCCTCACCGACTCTCTGCCACTGGCGCTGGCGATGCTCGCCTTCGCCGGGGCGGCCGATGTCGTCTCCGCCATCTTCCGGGGCAGCATCGTCCAGCTGACCGCACCCGACGAGCTCCGGGGCCGTATGGGTGGGATGCACACCGCGGTGGTGGCCGGCGGGCCCCGCCTTGGGGACCTCGAGGCCGGCGTCGTCGCCGAGCTCACCTCGATCCGGTTCAGCGTCGTCTCGGGCGGGCTCGCCTGCATCGTGGGCGCCTTTTTCATCGCTCGCTGGGCGCCCGAGTTCCTCCATTACCGCTACGAGCCGGACAAGCAGTGAGAGCCCGGTCAGCCCAGATTGAACACCCGGGCCGCGTTTCCTCCCGAGATCGCCGCCCGGTCCTCGTCACTGACGCCCTCCGTGGCGCCGATCATGCCGAGCGGATCGGTCTCACCCATGTCGAAGGGGTAATCGGTCCCGAGCATCACCCGGTCTACTCCGACGATCTCGATCAGGTGCCGCAGATAGAGGGGCTGGAACACCATGGAGTCGTAGAAGAGCCTCTTCATGTAGTGGCTCGGCGGATGGTCCGGGATGGCAACGCGGGTCTCGGGCCGAACCTCCCAGACGTGATCCGCCCTAGAGCTATAGAACGGGAGGTAGCCGCCTCCGTGAAGGAGCACGAGCTTGATCCCGGGATGCTCCTCGAAGAGCCCGCTGAAGATCATCCTGGTTGCAGCGACCATCGTCTCCAACGGGTTCCCGATGCAGTTGGTCAGGAAGTAACTGCCAAAACGCTGACCCTCCGGATAGCCACTGGGATGAAGGATGACCGGGATCCCCTTGGCCGCGACCGCTGCCCAGAACGGGCGGAACCCGGGCTCGTCGAGGTTGCGCCCGTCGATCGTGCCCCCGATCTGCAGACCCTTGAAGCCCAACTCGTCGACGGCCCGCTCCATCTCGACCACGGCCAGATCGACATCCTGGAGTGGGACCGTCGCCCCCAGCGCCACGAACCGGTCCGGATTGGCGGCCACTGCCGCCGCCACGTTGTCGTTCTGGATCCGGGCCGACTCCGCGGCGAGCTCAGCTGGCGCCCAGTAGTGGTACTCCGAGACGAATGTGGCCAGACCCTGGAGGTCCACACCCATCCGATCCATGTCTTCGATGCGTGCTGCAGGGTCGGTGAGCTGGTCGACGATCCCGGGGTACATCACGCCGTTGTGGTCTTTGGAGTCTTGGCCCATGAAGAAGTCATAGGGCTCGTTCTCGGGTTTCCGGAACTCGTCGACCAGAGGACGACTGGCAGACGTGGCCAGATGGCAGTGAATGTCGATGACTGTCATGAGCGTTCGGGCACGTTAACTATCGGGCAAGGGTGGGCAGCGTGAAACTGTCACGCCCGACGATCTATGCGCTGCTGACTCTGGTCGTCCTCATCCTCGGCTTGAACTGGCCGGTGATGGCGACCGGGGTGAAGTCGATTCCCCCGATCTGGATGGGTGCTTTTCGCATCGGCACCGCAACTGCGTTGATGGTCGGGGTCGCAATGGCTAGGAGGACGCTGGTCGTGCCTCCGCGTTCGCGATCTCCCCATCGTCGCCTCCATGGCGTTATTCCGTCTCACCGCCGTGACGGTCCTTGTCTTCACCGCACTCGAGCTGGTCCCGGCCGGCCGCTCCTCGGTGGTGGTATGGACGAGCAGTCTCTGGACCGTGCCGATCGCGGCGATCTTTCTCGGTGAGAGGATGACCGGGAGCAGATGGCTCGGCCTGTCCCTCGGCATCGCCGGGGTCCTGGCCCTATTCGAGCCGTGGGGCTTCGACTGGACAGAGCCAGGTGTGGCTGTCGGCCACGCGCTGCTGATCCTGGCTGCGATCACCAATGCTTCGACGTCGGTCCACATCCGGGCCCATCGTTGGAGCATCGCTCCCCTCGACTCGATGCCGTGGCAGCTGATGGCGGCGACGCTGATCCTGATAGTCCTCGGCTTCGCGGTCGAGGGCCCGCCGGTGATCGACTGGACGCCGCAGTTGGTCTGGATCATCCTCTATCAGGGCGTGCTGGCCAGCGGGATCGCCTTCTGGGTCCAGATCGTCATCCTGCGCAACTTGTCGGCGGTGTCTACCAACCTGACCCTGATGGCGGTGCCGGTGGTGGGCGTCGTGTCCTCGGCCATCATCCTCGGGGAGGACGTCACTACATCCCTGCTTCTCGGGCTGATCCTTGTCGTCGCTGGTGTTGCCCTGAACCTTCTGACTGATCGCCAGAAGACGACAGATTCCACCGAGGTCCTCGACCCCCAGGAGGTGCCGTGATCAGTTCAGTCTTCGTCAGCAGAGTCGAACGCGTCGATCGAGGACCGCAGGTGCTCGTCGAGTGCCTTGACCGCAGCCTCGACGTCACGATTCTCCAGTGCCTCGAGGATCTCGGCGTGGCCGTGGTTGGCAGCGTCGCGCAGACCGGGTTTGTGCTTCAACGATGCCCCGATGTACATGACGGAAGCGTCCTGGAGGTTGCGAATGATGGAGGCCAGCCGTGGCGAGGCGGCTGTTTCATAGACCGCCATATGGAAAACCCGATTGCGGTCGACCCAATCCACCGAGTGAGGTTCGTCGAGCATCCCCTGATGGAGCCGGCGCAGCCTCCCGAGGAGGGTATCGCTGACATTGGGAACCGCCTGTCTCATCGCCAGCGGCTCCAGCACCCGACGGATCTCGTAGATGTCGTGGACATCTTCATCGCTGAGCTCCGAGACGATCGCCCCCCGGTGGGGGTCGAACTGGACCAGCCCCTCTGTGGCCAGGTCACGAAGGGCCTCGCGCACCGGTGTCGTGCTCACGTCGAGCATTGCAGCCAGCTCCGCCTGAACCAGCCGGCTCCCGCTACCCAGCTCGCCGTTCAGGATGGCGCGGCGCAAGACGCTGCGCACGAATTCGTGCGCCGTCTGCCGGGTGGCCGCAAACCCCTCCTCGGGCGGCGAGATTCGAAGCTCCGGTGTCTGTTCCATCGCGTCCAGCCTACAAAGTCGACGCACCGGAACGGCTTCTACCATTCACGGAATCTCTGAGGAGTTTTGTGAGAGCGGTCCATGTCCGAGAGCCCGGCGTCATAGGAGTCGACGATGTGCCCGAGCCAGATGCCGGGAGCTCGGTCCTGGTCCGGGTTGGTCAGGTGGGAATCTGCGGCACCGACGTCAAGATCCTGGCCGGCAAGATCCCTGTCGACTACCCCCGGATCATGGGTCACGAGATGGTCGGCGAGGTGGTCGCGGCACCCGACGGGTCCCCTTATCCGGCCGGCACCCGGGTCCTGGTCGATCCGGGCGTTGCCTGCGGCTGGTGTCATCTGTGCCAGGCCGGTCGCTTCAACATCTGCGTCAACGGCGGTCTGCTCGGTCGCGATGTCGATGGAGTGTTCACGGAATTGGTCGCGGTCCCGTACAACCGCCTGGTCCCGGTCCCTTCCGACGTTTCAGATAGGGCATCGGGCGTCCTCCAGGTCCTCGGCACCTGCGTCCATGCCGTCAAGACGATCGACGCTTTTCCGGGCAAGGTGGCGGTGGTGATCGGGCTCGGCGTGGCCGGCCAATTGATCACCCAGTTACTTCGTCTGCGAGGTATGACCGTGGTCGGGATCACCCGCTCCGAGTGGAAACGAGAGTTGGCGGCGAGCACGGGAACCCATCACACCGCATTGCCAGATGGAGCTTCCGAATTGGTGCTCGAGGTCACCGCAGGCCGGGGCCCGGATCTCGTGGTCGAGGCGGTGGGGACCGAGGCCACCCTGGCGCAGGCGATCGAGCTGACCGGTACCGGAGGCGAAGTCCTCGTCTACGGCACCATCACCGGGGGAGAGAAGGGTCTCCCCTACTACCAGCTCTATCACAAGGAGCTGACCCTGCACAACCCCCGGGCCGCGGTGGTCGGCGACTACGCCGATGGCGTCGATCTGGCCGCGTCGGGGGCGCTCACCCTGGAACCGATCGTCACCCACGAGCTCGGACTGGAGGAGGCGGAGAAGGCTTTCGAGCTCGTCCACGACCCCTCCTCGCTCAAGGTGTTGATGAGGGTCGGATAGCGGCCCTGTTCAAATCTGTGTCAGCGGCTACCGTGGCCGATGACAGGTGGGGCAATCGAGGGGACGGGGGCACGGGCATGATTCGTTGGCGCTTGGGGCGCAGTGCGTTGGCCACGGGCGCGGCGTTAACCGTGCTGGTGGTTGGCTCCTGGCTCCCGGCCGGGGCAGCTTCCGAGGACACGGAACGTGTCATCGTCGTGCTGCATGACGATGCGGCGTCGCTCACCGCGTCATCCGTCGGAGCTGAGCGTGTGGCAGACACTGTTCAGGGCGATGTGCTCCACGTCTACAGCCATGCACTCCACGGTTTTGCCGCCGAGGTCCCTGCCGACGAATTGGACGCCCTGGCGGAGCATCCGTCCGTGGCATACGTGGTACCCGACGTCGAGATCCATGCCAGTGCCATCGACCCGGCCGAGCTGACCACAGGGATCGATCGGATCGAGGCCGATCGCAACACATCTGCATCGCCGGTGGATGTCGACATCGCCATGATCGACTCCGGGATCAGCTTCCCACACCCCGACCTCGATGTATTCGAGGCGGTGGACTGTATCTCCGGGGTCGTATGTGACCCGCTGGGCGACGTCCTCGACGAGAACGGGCACGGCACCCACGTGGCCGGCATAGCGGCAGCCCATCTCGACGGGGCGGGAGTCACAGGGGTGGCACCCGGCGCTCGACTCTGGTCGGTCCGGGTGCTCGATGCCAACGGCGAAGGCTCACTTGTGGACTTGATGGCCGGAATCGACTACGTGACAGCCAACTCGGATGCGATCGAGGTGGCGAACATGAGTCTCGGACTTGTGATCGATGACCTTCTCGAGTCCTTCATTCCGTGAGCTCAACGGCGGATCGCAGACTCGGTGGCGACTGGAGTGGTCTATGTCGTTGCCGCCGGAAACGATTCCACCTGGCATCCCAGACCTGGCCGGCAGTTAGCCCCGATGTCATCACCGTCTCGGCGATCGCAGACGGAGACGGCAAGCCGGGTGGTCTGACGTCGCCATCCTGTGCCCTCGAGCTGGACGACACGCTGGCCGACTTCTCCAACTTCGGTTCGGCCATCGACATCGCCGCTCCCGGCGTGTGCATCGAGTCCACTTGGCTGGACGAGGGGTACTTCACCATCTCGGGCACCTCGATGGCCAGCCCTTTTGTAGCCGGGGCAGTCGCGCGGTACATCGCCGAGTCGGGCATCAATCCCTCCGATGCAGCGGGTGCCGCCCAAATCCGATCGGCGATCGTCGGGGCCGGTGTGACCGGCGCCTGTGGCTTCACCGACGAGATCGACGAAGTCGAAGAGCCATTGCTGTTCGTCAACGGCCCTCTGTTCGGCGGGGACGGGACATGTGACGGCATCTCCCAGCCACCGCCTCCGCCACCGCCTCCTCCGCCTCCACCTCCTCCTCCTCCCCAGGATCTGCGTGATGGGGTGGGTGTGGTGGATCAGGGTTCGGGGTTGTGGACGATGCGTCGTCCCGACGGTCAGGTCTTCTCGTTCTTCTATGGGGATCCGGGTGATGTCCCCTTCATGGGCGACTGGAACTGCGACGGGATCGAAACTCCCGGGCTCTACCGCCAGTCCGACGGGTTCGTCTACCTGCGCAACACCAACACTCAAGGAATCGCCGACATCAGATTCTTCTTCGGCAACCCCGGAGACCTCCCCCTGGCCGGAGACTTCGACGCCGACGGTTGTGACACCGTCTCCATCTACCGTTCATCAGAAGCCCGCTGGTATGTGATCAACGAGCTCGGCGCCAACAACGGAGGGCTGGGAGCAGCCGACTTCTCCTACCTGTTCGGAGACCAAGGCGACATTCCCTTCGTCGGCGACTGGAACGGAGACGGGATCGACACTCCGGGCCTACGACGATTCACCAACGGGTTCGTCTACATCCGCAACACCAACAGCCAAGGCAACGCCGAACAGTCCTGGTTCTACGGAGACAACGGAGACCACGTCTTCACCGGCGACTACAACGGCGACGGCATCGACTCCATCGGCCTCTACCGACCTGCCAACACCACCATCTACCTCCGCGACAGTCTCTCCACCGGCAACGCCAACAACCAATTCCAAATCGGAACCCCCAACAGCAAACCCGTCGCCGGAAAGATCGACTGAGAGGACTTCTCAGATCAGGGCTGGTCGGGTCCGGTGGTGTAGGTGTGGCCGAGGGGGCTGGTCCACTGGTAGACGCCGGGTCGGATCTGTTTCAGTTTCCACCGGTGGCGGTGATGGTCGATGTGGTTGTGACGACAGAGTGGCCCGAGTTCTCTGATGGTGGTCCGGTGGGCTTGTGCCCAGGGGATCTCATGGTTGAGGTCACATTCTGTGGCGGGCATGCGACAGCCGGGGAAGACACAGGTCGGATTCCTGGTCTCCACGATCCGTTTCTGGGCGGTAGTGGGTCGTCTCTTGGTGGTTACCACACCGACTGGTTGGCCGTTCTCGTCGACGGGGACGATCCGCCATTCCGAATCTGATGCTTCGTCGACGATCTGACGGGCCACATCGGCGAGGACCGGTCCAAAACCTGGTATCTCCCCGGGCTGGTCGTCGATACCGGTCAGGGTGGTCATGTCCACCCGAATCTCGACCACCCCAGTGTCCGAGGTTCCGCTTGGTCTGTTCTTGGTTTCGACCGGTGAGGAGGTCGAGGAGGATGTCGGCTCTGATCTGATCGATCCGCCGTCTGTCACCTCTCGCCTTCAGACTTCGGGCGAGACGGTTGATCCGTCTCATCGCCCTCGTCGTCTCCGCCGGAGGCAGGTTCAGACCGTGCAGATTGGCGGTCCCATCCTCACCCTGTTCGGAGAACACTCGCCGCTCTTCCAGCTTCTCCTCATACCGTTGCTGGGCGGCGGCCGGGTCGATGGTGATGATCAGTCGCTGCAGATGGGCTCGCAGCTGACCGGTAGTCAACCCGGGAGCCCTTTCCAGGGCGGCATCACACACTTGCCGGGCCAGTTCTTCGGGCAGTGGCGAGGTCAGATCGGAGAGGATCCGAGCCCGAGGCAGATCGATCAGACCCGGCATGTAACGCCTCCCACACTCCGGGGAGACGTTCACAGAGCTGAAAGGCCAGATCGACCTGGATATCAGCTCCCCGTCGGGTCAGATGCAACGCCGCCTGGATCTCAGACGACGTGGCATCGTCGACGATCACCGGGTCAGGAGATGCCCCCTCCCAAAGATCATCCAACACCACGCTCATCGACACCGAAACCGCCTCGATGTCGGCATAGACCCGGGCCTGAAAATGAGACGCCAACCGCTGGTCGGCTTTGAGAACCCGCACCCGGTCATAACCAGACAACCGGTCCCGATCCACACTCGACAAGATGATGTGCAGCATCAGACCCGGAGGGATCGACTCCAAATCAGCCGGCAGCCCATGATCATCGCCGGAATCCAGGATCGAGAAGATCCAGATCGGAAGGCAGAATCTCAGTATCGAACATATGTTCGCTAACCTACAAGACCCCCACGACAGAATCCATACCCTTGTCGCCCGATGTGAGAAGTTTTTCCGGGAGAGTGGGAACGAGCCCGATTCAGACCACCCCGGCCGCCCGGAAGCCGGCGATCTCGTCGACCTCATAACCCAGCTCCCCGAGCACCGCATCGGTGTCGGCTCCGAGTGCCGGCGGCTCGAGACGGACCGACGACGGAGTGGTCGACATCTCGATGGGGAGACCGAGCATCCGGAGCGACCCGGCCACGGTGTGCTCCATCTCCAGCACCATCTCCCGAGCTCGCGTCTGCGGGCTGGACAGCGCCTCGGAGACACGGTTTATGGGGCCCGTCGGGATCCCGACCCGGTCGAAGAGCTCGACCCACTCCGCCCTCGTCCTGCTGACGATGACCCCACCCACCATCTCGTCGACGACGTCCCGGTGTCGAACTCGCTCCGGGTTGGTGGCGAAACGGGGGTCTTCGGCCCACTCTGGGTGCCCAACCTCCCCCGCCAACACTGCGAACTGTCGGTCGTTGCCGACCGCCAGGGCCAGTTCACCGTCTGAGGCCGAATACGTCCGATAAGGAACGATGTTGGGGTGACCATTCCCATAGCGGGCCGCCTCGTCACCTGAGACCAGGTGGTTGGAGGCGACATTGGCCAGGAGGTGGAGGCCGGTGTCGTGCAGATTCACCTCACATCGCTGACCGCGACCGGTCCGTCGACGCGCCTCCAGAGCGGCGAGGATGGCGATCGTCGCCTGCATGCCGGTGCAGATGTCGACGATGGCGACTCCCAGTTTCATCGGGGTCCCGTCGGGCTCACCGGTGATCGCCATTAGGCCGGTCTCGGCCTGGAGGATGAAGTCGTATCCCGGCATCTCCGACTTGGGACCGCTCGAGCCGTACCCGGTGATGGAGCAGCGGATCACCGCGGGGGCGTTCGCCTCGAACCAGTCGTCGTCGAATCCCCAGCGGTCCAGCGTTCCCTGCTTGAAATTGTCGACCAGCACGTCGCCACTGCGAATGAGTCGGTCGAGCACTGACCGACCGTCCGTCCCGGACAGATCGAGGGCGAGGCTCCTCTTGTTGCGATTGACCCCGATGAAGTAGGCGGAGAGCGGTCCGGCATACGGAGGCCCCCAATTGCGCGTGTCGTCGCCCTCCCCCGGCCGCTCCACCTTGATCACGTCCGCGCCGAGGTCACCCAGAGTTTGAGTGCAGAGAGGCCCGGCCAGCACCCGGGAGAGGTCGATCACCCTGAGACCGGTCAGGGCGCCTTCTACGGTCATTTCCGTGCGGCCTGCGAAGCCTCGCTCTGATTGCGACCCTCATCGAAGGCATCGAGATAGGTATCGAGGGCCTCCTTGTTCCGGATCCGGAACTGATGGAAGTCGGCAGGTCGCTTCTCCAAGAAGGCGTTCATGCCCTCCAGACTCTCCTCCGTGCCCCAGATGTTGGCCAGCAGCTCCATGCCGTGCTGCCATGACGGGTAGAGGGCGTCGGAATCGAAGTTCAGCGAGACCTTGGTGGCCCGGAGTGTCTGCGACGAGTAGCCCTTCATCTGCTGGACGATCTCCTCGACCCGTGCCTGCAACTCGGCGGCAGGCAAGGCCTCATTGGCCAGTCCGATCTCCGCCGCCTCCGCCCCCGTGTACCGCTTGCAGAGAAAGATCATCTCCTTGGCCCGGCGCTCCCCGATCAGCTTGGCGATGTACTGCGTTGCCCCGACGGTCGGGCAGGCGCCGACCCGGGCCCCGGTCTGGCCGAAGGTGGCGTCATCGGCTGTGATCACCAGGTCGCACCACAGCATCAGCTCGTGGCCGCCACCGACACAGGCGCCCTCGACCATGGCGATCACCGGGATGGGCAGGTTGCGACACGTCATGGCCACCTTGAGCATGCGGTCGTTCCACATGTACGAGTTGGCCTTGTTCAGCTTCATCATGGCGTGAAAGTCACCACCGGCCGAGAAATGGCCGCCCACGCCGTAGACCACGGCGGCCACGATGGTGGGGTCGTGCCGGGTCGATTCGAGCGCGTGGCCCAGCTCGTCGAGGGTCTGCTCGCGAAACGCGTTGCGCACCTCGGGCCTGTTGATCCCGATCCAGGCGGCATCGTCCCTCTTCTCGTAGAGGATCTCGGCGTACTCCATGGCTTCTCCCTTCAGGTCCCGGCCATGACCGTGGCCACATCGACCACCCGGCCCGACTCCACCGACTCGACCGCAGCCTCCATCACGGCGATGACGGCAAGACCGGCCTCACCATCGACCTCGACCGGCGACTCGCCTCGGACGGCGGCGGCAAAGGCGGCCATCTGATCAGCCAGCTCGTCGATGGGCTCGAGCTCGACGTCGACCGGCTCCGGGTCGTCACGACCCTGGACCTTCAGCTTTGCCCCGCCCTTGGTGCTCCAGGCGGCCGCGTCGGTGCCGAACACGGTCGTGTCGTTGACCACCGGCGTGAAGAACGAGGTGGTCAGGGTGGCCAGGGCACCACTCTCCAACTCCAGGGCGAGGACCGTGGCCTCGTCGATGGGCTTGACGCGGCCCGGGCGGGTGAAGGCGAACACGCTGCGGATCGGGCCGACCAGATAGTTGATCGTGTCGATCTTGTGCACGCCGAGTGATGTCATCGAGCCCAGAGGGCTCTGTTCGGGGTCCCAGCGCCAAGCGGTATCCGGCATCTTGAACCCGTTCGGGATCGACTGGTTGGTGACCACCGTCTCCACATCGCCTAGCTCGCCGGCCTCGAGCATGGCTTTGATCCGTCGCTTGGCCGGGGTGCGGCGGCGCTGATGGCCCACCTGAAGCAGCACGCCGGCATCCCGGGCCGCGGCGATGGCGGCCAGACCGTCCTCGACAGTGTTGGTGAACGGCTTGTCGACGAAGACGTGCTTGCCGGCGGCCGCGGCCTGCTCGATCATCTCCCGATGGCTCTGATGGGAGGTGGTGATGATCACACCGTCCACCTCGGGGTCGGACAAGAGCTCCTCCAACGATCCGGCGGGCCGACATCCGAACTTCTCGCCGAACGCCTCCCGTCCCTCCGGACCGCGGGCCCAGCCCGACACCACCTCCGCCTGACCGCTCCTGGCCACCGCGTCGGCCAGCTCCCCTGCCCAACGGCCGGTGCCGATACTGGCCAGCCTCACCTTGTCACTCATCCGACCCTCCTCGATCTCAACACGCTTCACATGCGTTCATGAACAACGCCAGCATCGTGTAGTAGCCGATGATGGCTGCCAGCTCGACCGTGCCATCCTCACCGAGACGTTCCCTTGCTCGCTCGAAGGCAGCGTCGCCGACTTTCCCGGTGCGACACAGCTCCCGGGTGAATTCGACCAGCACCGCGTCGTCCCCATCCTCCACGGGCTGCCCGCTCTCTATCGCTTCGAGTGTGGTCTCCGAAACCCCGGCTTTTCGGGCGATCGGGGTGTGGGACTCCCACTCGAATGGGCAGGCGCGCTCGATGGCTGCGGTGCAGATGACAATTTCACGATCGTGATCAGACAGGGTCGATTCGAATCGGATCACCGCGCCGAGGTCGGCGGCGGCTCGGGCAATTTGGGGCCGATGGATCATGGCGGCGAAGGGACGGATCATCCGACCGCCCCGACTGGCCGCAATATGGTCGAAAGCCTCGACCTGGGAGGGAGATGTGTCCTCCCTCTCCTCGATCATCCGGACACGCGGCATCTGCTCCTCCCAGGGGGTTTCTGAGTCGATCGTGCATGATATAGGATCAGCCCCGTGTCCACTCTCGCCCAGAACATCGTCGAAACCTCCCGTGGCACAGTGTCCTATTCAGAGACCGGATCAGGACCGGTTCGCCTGGTCCTCATCACGTGGCGAGCCCGACGATGATCCTCGTCGGTGAAGAGGACCAGGCCACGCCTGCTTCCCTGGCCGAAGAGCTGCACGAGTTGATCCCGGGCTCGACCCTCACGAGGCTCCCTGGTCTGGCCCACGCCCCACAGATCCAGGACCCGGCCGGATTCATCAGCGCGACACGACAATTCCTGGAGGCTGGATGAGCAAGTACAAGGTGGTGGTCAGCGACCAGGTGTTCCCCTCGGTCGAAGTGGAGCGAGAGCTCCTTTACGAGATCGATGCCGAGCTCACCGTTGCCTCCGGCGATGTCGAATCGGTCCTGGGCACCGCGGCAGATGCCGACGCCATCCTCAACACCTACCTGCCCTGGTCTGCCGATTCCATCGCGCGCCTCGAGAAGTGCCAGATCATCGCCCGCTACGGGATTGGATTCGACAACGTCGACCTGGAGGCCGCGGCAGGCGCCGGGATCGTGGTGACGAACGTCCCCGACTATTCGATTGAGGAAGTCGCCACACACGCCCTGGCCCTGATCCTCGCCTCGCTTCGCAAGGTGGTGATCGCCAACGATTCGGCCCGGTCGGGGACATGGAGCATCGACAACTTCCGACCGATCTCCCGACTCTCCACCTTGACCGTGGGTCTCGTCGGGTATGGGCGGATCGCACGTCGAATCGCTGCCCCCCTGGAGGCTCTCGGGGCAGGGGTCATAGCTCACGACCCCTATGTTCAGCCGGGGCCTGACCTGCCTCCCTTGTTGGAGCTGGACACCGTGCTGGCCCGATCCGACATCATCTCGCTCCATCTCCCACTCACCGACGAGACACGCGGAATCATCGGCGCCGACGCTCTGGCCCGGATGAAGCCGACGGCGATCCTGATCAACACGTCGCGGGGGCCTTTGGTCGACCTCGACGCCCTCGCTTCCGCCTTGAGGGAAGGAACGATCGGAGCGGCCGGGTTGGACGTATTCGATGTCGAACCGCTCGATGCCACCCGTATCGGAGACGTGCCCAATCTCATCGTCACCCCGCACATGGCCTACTACTCCGAGGAGGCGTTGGCCGAGTCACAACGCAAAGCGGCCACCCAGGTCGTCAAGGTCCTCACCGGCGAGAAGCCCGACTATCAGGTGAACTAGTGGAAGCCAAAACGGACATCGTCGAACAGGGCACCTTCGCTACTGACGACTTCGTCGACGAGCTCGAAGCGGCCCCCGGCAACTTCGATGTGGGGACCACGGTCTGGTTCGAGAACGAGCGGATCAGAGTGTGGGAGATCCTCCTCCAACCCGGAGAGCGGGGCGCATTCCACTCCCACGTCACCAACTATTTCTGGACGGTGGTGGAGGGAAGCCGCGGCCTGCAGCGGTTCGCCGATGGGACTTTCATCGTTCGCGACTACCTGGTCGGGGAGACCAAGTACCTGGAACACACCCCGGACACGGCTCTCATCCACGACCTGGAGAACGTCGGAGACACGACCCTGCGCTTCGTCACCGTCGAGCTCCTGGGCTGAGTCGCCACCGATGGGATGGCCCCGGGTCCTCATCGCGGGTGGGTCGATTGGCGGGCTCACGGCAGCGGTCCTGCTCCGCGACCTGGGTTGCAAGGTCGATGTCTTCGAGCGAAGCCACGCCGCCCTCGAGGACCGCGGAGCCGGGATCGTCGTCCTTCCCGTCACCGAGCGCTACTTCACCGAGCGGGGCGGACCTGACTCTCGGGTCAGTCTCGAGCTCACCTATTGGACCTACATGGACCGGGAAGGAAATGTGCTCAGCGCCGACCCGGATCACTTCCGATTCAGCGGATGGAGCACCATCTATCGGGCACTGGTCGAGGCGTTCGGGCCCGATCGAGTACCACCTCGGTCACGAGATGACCAAGGCTTGCGCCGACGCCTGGGCACTTCGTGACGCCCTCGCCGGAGCCGAAGGAGACCTGGCCTCGGCCCTGGCGGCGTGGGAGCCAGCCCAGCTCGCCCTCGGTCACCGGGCTCTGGCCCGAACGCGTGAGATGGGCCAGGCTTCCCAATTCGATGGGACGATGGTTCCGGGCGATCCAGCCTGGAAGTTCGGTCTCTGGGAGCCGGGGAATTGATCGTCGAAGTGATCGCGGTCGGGACCGAGCTCTTGATCGGGCAGATCGTCAACACCAATGCGGCGTATATCGGAGCGGCGCTGGCCGAGGACGGATTCGACTCCCATTATCAGGTTACGGTCGGGGACAATCTCGCCCGGTTGATGTCGGCGATCGCGGCTGCCATCGAGCGTGCCGACGCTGTTGTCCTGTGCGGTGGAATCGGGCCTACGCAGGACGACCTGACCCGACAGGCGATGGCCGCCGTCGCCGGTCGCACCATGGTCAGAGATCACGACCATGCCTCCTGGATCGAGGCCAGGGTCAGGGGTCAATCTGGATCGGTCAACCCGACCGTCCTGCGGATGGCCGACCTCCCCGAGGGTGCCGAGAGCCTTCCCAATGCCAATGGTGTCGCCCTCGGAGTGGCGCTGGAGCACGGAGGAAAGTGGATTTTCGCGATCCCTGGGGTCCCCGTCGAGATGCGGGCAATGCTCGACGGAGAAGTCATGCCACGGCTCCGCCGGCTGGCCGGTGAGGCGACCGTTTTGCGTAGCCGTCTCCTTCGCACCTGGGGCCTAGGCGAGTCCCGGGTTGCCGAGACACTCCATGATCTATTCGACTCTGCCAACCCATCGGTCGCCTTCCTGATCAGCGACATGGAGGTCAAGATCCGGATCAGCGCCAAGGCAGCCGACCTGGCCGCGGCCGATGCCCTCATCGCTCCCGTCGAGGGAGAGATCAGAGCCCGGCTCGGCGATGTTGTCTTCGCTGTCGACGAGGAAACCGTGGAGATGATCGTGGTCAGTTCGCTCAGTGATCGAGGATGGACGATCGCGACCTCGGAGGTGGCCACCCTGGGCCAGGTGGGCGCCCGCATTGCCATCGTCGGGGGGGACGTATTCCAAGGATCGGCAATTGACGCCGGCCAGCCTCCACCGGCGGAGGTCATGCTCACGGTCGGCCCTATCGGCCCTGATCTCGATGCCAAGCCGCGCACGACCCGTCCGGTGGAGATGAAGGTCGTGACCCCAGCCGGGGAGACGACACGAGTCTTCGACTTTGGCGGTGACGATGAGCGTGTACGCAGTTTCGCCACGATCGCGGCGCTCCACCTGATCCGACTCGCGCTGGAGACAGGGAAATGACCAACCCGCTCAGCTCGAACCTGGCCCGGCGCCCGCTTCTCACAGCCGTCGTCTACACGGGGACTTGTCTACTCCCCCTGGCACTGGTCAGCGCCCAGATCCTCCAGCTGGAGGAAGACATCGGGTTCCGGGTCGGCCAGCTCGGCCTCGCCACTGCCGCCTACTTCGGCGCAGCCGCCCTCGGCGCCAACCCGGCCGGGCGGGTGGTGGCCCGGCTCGGCCCCGGACGGAGTCTCCGCATTGGGGCATTGCTCACCCTCGCCGCCTGCGTCATCGCGGGGACCGCAGTCATCTGGTGGCTCATCCCCCTGGCCACGGCCGTGGGTGGCATGGGCAACGGGCTGACCCAGGTTGCTTCGAATCTGGCCATCTTCGATGGTGTGGCCAGGGAACGACAGGGCGTTGGCTTCGGAGCCAAGCAGGCTGCGGTGCCCTTGGCGAGTGTTCTGGCCGGCATCTCGCTCCCGGTCATCGGGCTGGTCTTCGGGTGGAGATGGGCGTTCGTGTTGGCCGGATTGATCGCCCTCATCCTGGCCGTCTCGGCTCCTCATCTCGACATGGCCCGGGCCGCGGCGAGAAACGAAGGGCCGATCGGCCGGCCACCGAAATCGCTGATCTTCCTCGCCATTGGGGGCATCGCGGGGGCCATGGGCGGCAATGGGCTCTCCCTGTTCGTCGTCCCCTCTGCGGTGGACATCGGGATCGGTGAGGCAGCGGCCGGCGCAGTGCTGGCCGGCTGCTCGCTGTTGGTTGTCCTCGTCCGGTTAGGCGCAGGATGGCTGGTGGACCGCAACGAGAGCATCGGGTTCACTGAGATGGCCTGGATGACCGCTGCGGGCGCGTTCGGCGCATTCGTCCTCTTCATCTCATCCTCTCCAGGCCCTTATCTGGTGGCAATGCCGATCGCCCTGCTCGGGGCATGGGGGTGGCCGGGCATCATCTTCTTCACGGTGGTCCACAGCTACCCCCACCTGCCCGCCCGAGCCTCGGGAGTGGTGCTCTCGGGAAACCTGACCGGCACAGTCATCGGCCCTCTGGTCGTGGGATGGCTGGCCGGGCGTGGCAACTACCCGGGTGCCTGGCTGTTCGTCACCGTGATGTGTGTCATCGCGTGCCTGGCCTTCGTGGCCAGCCACCGGTTGCGCAGCCGCGCCGAGCTCAGCTTGTGATCACGCTGAGCAGACTGGGCTGGCTCTCATCGACGGCCAACGGCAACTCGACCACCTGACCGGTTTCCACCGAAAGGTCGGCGGCCAGATAGACCTCCATCGTGAGCCGGGCCAGCCTCGGCTCGACCATGACCGGGCGGTCGTAGGCAACGGCCTCGAGGAAATGGATTGTCTCCCTCTCCATCGGGCCTGCGTACACATGATCCACGTACTCCCCAGGCATGGTGGAGAGAGGGAACTGGACCCCATCCTTGATCGTGTTCAAGACGATGTCCTTGTGACTGGCGTCCATGATCAGGGCCCCCTCGGTGCCGAGGAACTCGATCCAGGTAGTTGAGAAGTTGGGATAGCCAGGAGGCAGGGACCATCCGGCGCCGATGGTCACGGTGACCCCGTCGTCCATGGTGATGACGATTACCTGGGTGTCGGGTACGCCCTGGTCCTTGCGGGCGCCCCAGGCCACCTGGGAGTAGACCCGGACCGGTCGGCGGGGCTCGAGGCACCACATCGAGAAGTCGATGTCGTGCGTTGCCTCCATTGCCGCAGGGGAGAGCTTGGTCCGCGAGCCGATCTTGGCTCCAAGCGATCGGGTGATGTGACGGCTGACCAGGACGCTCACCGGATCGCCCAGCGTGCCATCGTTGAGGCTCCGCTTGACCAGTGCCTGCTTGGCGTTGAAGCGCTGTGAGTAACCAATCGTGAACTTGAGGTCCTTGGACTCGGCGATCTGGATCAGATCGTCGGCCTCCTCGAGAGTGATCGACATCGGCTTCTCCAGGAGGACGTGCTTGCCCGACTCCAGGGCGGCCTTTGCCATCGGATAGTGGAGTGTCTCGGGGGTGGCCGAGATCATCAGCGCCTGGATCCCCTGGTCGGCGACGAGCTCCTCCCAATCGGTGGTGGCGGTGGCGGCCCGGGTCTGCGTCGCGACCTCGGCAAGCCGCTCCTCGTTGATCTCGGCCAGGTGAAGCGATCCCACGAGCGCACTGTTGGCCGCCGCAACCGCCCTGATGCCGCCACACCATCCGGTGCCGATGATCCCGATGTTGAGCGGTTCCATTTCGTTCCTTTCAAATGAGGGCTTCAGGGGCGATGGGGAGCTCGACCGGGTTCCCGGTGCGCGCCGAGTGGTCCATCGCCATGGTGAGGATGAGGTTTCGGTGCCCGTCCCGAGCGGTGGCATGAGGGGTGGCGATGCCGGTGGAGAGACGGTTGAACCAGGTCATTGTCTCTTCGCGCATCGGGCCCCACAGGAGCCCGTCTGAGACATCTCCGGGTGGGTAGCTGCCCAGGAAGTCGACATACCGCTGCGAGTCCGGCTCGTATCCCTTGGACGTATAGCCGGCCGGCTGAGGGATCTGCGTCGCCAGCACCACGTCGCGATGCGTGTCCTCGATGTCGATCACCCCTTTGGTCCCGACGATCCCGATCTCCAGACCGTAGACCGCCCCCGGCCACACCGTGGGCAGGGCCCAGCTGATGTTCATGCTCCAGATGGCGCCGTCGTCCATGGTGAAGAGACCGAAGGTGGCGTCCTTCGTGCCCATGTCCCCGAGTGTGGCGTCGATCGACCGGGCGTAGACCTCCACCGGCTCCCGGGGCTCCATCAGCCACATGCACATGTCGAGGCTGTGGGTTCCGGAGACGACCATCGGAGTCAGGTTGGCTCGCTCGCTGGTCTTGCGCAGCGTGGCATCGGGCACCATCCGATTCATGAAGGCGCGGGTGACCACGCTGGTCACCTCCCCGATCTGACCGTCGCGCAGCCGCTGCTTCACGGTTTGGAAGCGGCGACGGAATCTCTGGGTATAACCCATGACGGCATCGATCCCTGCCACCTCGATGGCAGCCAGGACCCGGGCGGACTCCACCGGGTCGGTGGCCAGGGGCTTCTCGATGAAGAGGGGTTTGCCCAACTCGACGGCGGCGAGGATCGGAGCGACGTGCTCGTTCTCGGCGGTGGCGATGATCACGGCCGTCACCTCGGGTCTGCCGAGCAGCTCGTCGAGATCGGTGGTGACCAGGTCGGCGTCGACGTCTTCGCCCAGGGCTTTGGCGGTGTCGGCATCGACGTCGCAAAGGCCGATCCAGTCGACCGCCGGATGCTCCCTGGCGAGGACGGCGCGTATCCGGCCCACCGTGCCACAGCCCACGAGGGCGAGACCGATGCCTTCCCCTCTCATCGCTCGATCCCGAGAAGACGGGCCGCATTACCGCCCACGATCAGGTCGACGTCCTGGGGCTCGAGACCGGTCACCTTGTTGACCAGGCCGAGCGGGTCGGTCTCACCCATGTCGTACGGGTAGTCGGTGCCGAGAAGGACGTGATCCGCTCCGTATTTGTCGATGAGGAACCCCAACTGGTCGGCTTCGAACACCATTGTGTCGAAATAGAAGCTGGACAGGTACTCGCTCGGTGGTCGGGACAGGCCGTGACGCACATCTGCCCGGGCGTGATAGGCGTGATCGAAACGACCGGCATAGGCGGGCAGGTATCCCCCGCCGTGGGCGAAGACGAATTTCAGACCGGGATGACGCTCCATCACCCCGTCGAAGATGAGCCGCCCGGCACAGATCGTCTCCTCGAGAGGGTGCCCGATCGTGTTGAAGAAGTAGTGGTCGGTGAAACGACCCGGATCGGTGAACCCGGTGGGATGGATGAAGACGACCATCCCCAGCTCCTCCACGACACCCCAGAATTCCTCGAAGCGTGGGCTGGACAACTCCTCGCCTTCGATGTGAGTCGCCATCTCGATGCCGCGGAACCCGAGCTCGTCCGCGCACCGCCGCAGTTCGGTGACGGCTGCGGCCGGGTCCTGCAGCGGGATTGCCCCGAGACCCACGAATCGATCGGGATGACCGGCAACCAGCTCGGCGAGGTCGTCGTTGATCGTCTGAAATGCCCTGATGCCGAGCTCACCATCGGCCCAGTGAAAGAGCTGGTACGGAGAGAGACTGAGCGCCTGGATATCGACACCCATGGCGTCCATGTCGGCCAGACGGACATCGACATCTTCCATCTTGGGGCGGAGATCTTCTAGCTGCTTACGGTTGACTTCCTTGGTCAACTCGTTGCCGAACTGGAGTGGCTTCCGCCCGAGACGCTCCGCCTCCGGCTTGACGAATGCCGCCGCAACGCCGCACTCCCGATGGCAGTGGATGTCCATCACGGGACCATTGCTCAAGCCATTCTCCTCATATCATGCACAATATAGGATCAGCGGAGACGGGCCACCAAACGTGTGCAGGAGAGCACGCTGGACGTGTCGATCTGCACACGCAATCACTCCACCCGGCCAAGGCCCGCCCGACGTCGGACCACCTCCATGATCGATGAGTTGTCCATGTCGGCCAGCCCGGTCTCCTCGCCCTCGGCCAGTGCCTCCCGTGCGACCCGGGCCAGATCCATCGTCGCCCCCAATTCGAGCCCGTGCTCGACGATGAGCCGAGCGTCCTTGTGGCTCTGCCGGAGTCGGGCGTAGGGGAACTCGTGGTCACCGGCGACCATGCGATCACCCCAGACGTCCATGACCTTGGAGTAGGCCAAGGAGTCCTTCAACACGTCGAGTGTTGTCCCGAGGTCCATCCCGGCCAGCTCGGCAACGACGAGTGCCTCGGCCAGCGCCATCCGCTGAACGGTGAGGGCATGGTTCACGATCAGCTTCATCCGGGAGGCGGAGCCGATCGGCCCGACGTGATGACGGGAGCGTCCGATCGCCTCGAAGATGGGCCTGCCGCGCATGTAGGCATCCTCCGAACCGCCCATCATCACAACCAACTCACCTTTCTCAGCCACTTCGCTGTTCCCGCTGACGGTGGTGTCGGAGTAGACGACGCCCACCGCGTCGAGTGCAGCAGCGATCTCGACGGCGTCATCGGGCCGACCGGTCGTGGTGTCGTATACAAATAGCGGCGAGACTCCCGCCCCGGCGATGCCGTCCCCGCCGAGGCATACCTCTCGGGACACATCTGAGGTGGGAAGGGAGAGCAGTGCGGCCCAGCAACCCGCTACAGCCTCTGCCGGTGATCCCGCGATCACTCCTCCTTTGTCCTCGAACTCGGCCGACCGCGCCAGGTCGGGGTCGTAGCCCCGGACCACGTGCCCGGCGGCGAGGAGATGGCTCGACATCCGCGAGCCCATGAGTCCCAATCCGATGACGGCCATCGGCCCCGACGTCATATCCGCCACAACAGACTCAGTCTCTGATCGGGATCGTCAGGTGCCGCAATGTGATCTCGATGAGACGGTCGGCGTCGCCGGCTTCGATCGCTTCGATCATCTCGTGATGATCCCTGGTCGCCGTCCCCTTGAGCATCGGGCTCTTCCGCAGCGTTGCGCTGACGAACACGACCTGGGTGTCCTGCAGACTCTTGATCAGCGACACCAGCCGCCGGGACGGCGACGCCTCGTAGACCTTGCGATGGAATGCCCGGTTGCCCTGAACCCAGACGTCCCAAGAGTCGGAGCCCGCCATCTCGTCGAGGATCGCTTGTGCTTCGGCCAGGATCACCGGCGTCATGCCATCCACCGACTCTCTGGCTGCGATCGGCTCGAGTACCTGGCGGATGCGCACTATCTCCTCGACCTCGGGCTTGGTCACTGCGGTCACGACTCCGCCCCGGTAGCTATCGATGGTGACGAGTCCCTCGAAGGACAACTCTCGCATCGCCTCACGCACGGGTGTGGTGCTGACATCGAAAGTCGCTGCAATCTCTACGAGGCTCAGCTTGGTGCCGCCAACCAGGTCACCATTCAGGATGGACCGGCGCAGCGAATCCGACACATAGTTGGTCGCTGTCCGCGGTCGTGCCGTAGGACGCAAGACTGCCGCACGCGGTTCGGCGGCAATTGTCTCCGTCTCCTCCACGCCGCTCATGAATAGCACCCGATCACCCCGAGATGGTACATAGTGCATCATGCATGGCAGATCCGAGTGGTGGCCGGAGCTGGGACCGAAATGGGAGTCGTCGACAGGACCCAAGCCCCCGTATCCCACCATCGACATCCATACCCACGTCGAGGTCCCAACGGCCGCTGAGATCGCCGCGCCCTTCTTCAAGCCGGAGTACGACCCGAGAATGCAATTCCAGCCCGAGGAGAGCACTCGCTACAACCGCGAGCTCCGGGCCACCCAGACCGCTCAGTTCGTGGACACCGAAGCAAGGATCGCCGACATGGACCTCCAGGGCATCGACATCCAGGCGCTGGCCATCGCCCCACCCCAGTACTTCCACTGGCTGGATGATGAGACCGGCCCACGGGTCAACGCAATGCAGAACGACGCCATCTTCGAGATGACGCGGCAAGCACCGGACCGATTTGTCGGGATCGCCAACCTCCCCATGGATCATCCGGAGGCAGCCGTCGCCGAAATGCGACGGGTCAATGCCGACCTCGGCTTCAACGGGTTCGAGGTCAACGCCGACGTCAAGGGCGGCGACCTCGACGACCGGCGGTTCGACCCGATCTGGGCGGCCGCCGAGGAGCTCGAGATGCTGGCGATCCTCCACCCCCACGGCTGGACCGAGCCCAGCCGGATGGACGACTACTACCTGATCAACGTGGTCTGCATGCCACTGGCGTCGACGGTCGCCGTTTCCCGGATGATCCTGGGCGGTGTGTGGGAGAGGTTCCCCGAGCTGCGCATGCTGGTGGTGCACGGCGGCGGTTATCTGCCGTTCTACTTCGCTCGGACCGACCACGCATACAAGATGAGACCGGAAGCGAGACGCCACATCTCCCGACCGCCGAGCGAGTACCTGCACAAGCTGTACTTCGACACCACCGTGTTCTCTGCCGATGCGGTCGAGTACTTGGTCGGAGAGTTCGGGGCCGACCACGTGCTGATGGGGACCGACTACCCCTTCGACATGGGGCCTACCGACCCCCTCGGCTTCCTCGCCGACGCCGAGCTCACAACCGATGACCACGCCCTGGTAGTGGGTGGCAACGCAGCACGGCTACTGCGAATCCCCGCCCGGTGACTTTGATCGGAGATGCTGTCGACGTGCCAGCTTCGAGGTCATCCCGTCTCCAGACTCAACTCACTCCAGTCCTAGCCCCCGGCGCAGGATTACCACCCTTTCGGCGTGGTCGGTGTGGGCGACCGGAGGCAACGGCTCGGAATTGGTGACAGGTAGCACGACGAAATGGGGGCCGGGTTCCGTCAGGAGACGCGGCAGTTCTCTCTCGAACGCGCTCAGGTCGTCGATTCGCTCAACATTGTCGAGTCCGGCACCCCGGGCGAGCGCCTCGAAGTCCGCCTTTGGCGCCAGGGGCTGCCCTCCCGTCATCTCGTAGCTGCGATTCTCCAGGAGAAGCACCAGCAGATTCGGCGGGCCGTACTGGCCCAAGGTGACCAGTGAGCCGAGATTCATCAGCAGACCACCGTCCCCTTTGAGGACGATGACCTTTCGCTCGGGCCGGGCCAAAGCCAACCCGAGGCCGAAATCCGAAGCGTGCCCCATCCCGAACGCGAGAAAGTCGAAGTCGAGTGGATGACTGGATACGAGAGGCCACTGCAGCGTTGCAGTCATCGTCGTGATGACCACCTCGTTGGTGCGTCGCTCCGCCAGCGCACGGAACAAGTCGAGACGCTCGATGGTCACGGGGTGAACCCGTAGCCGTAGAGCACGACGGCGGGCTTCGACGTACCTTCTGCCACAGCCGCCATCTCCCCGATCACCCCGAGGTCGTCGTCGGACATCAGACGTCTGTGCGGCAGCTCCCAGGCCCTGATCAACGACTCCGTGTAGGGATAGGCCGAATCGACCGGCAACGTCCCGGCCATCGCGCCCGGATAGCCTCGCCACCCGACGAGGAGGAGCAGCGGGATGCTGGGGCCGATCCCGCAGCCGCGCAAGGCGTCGCCGGCCTCCATCAGCCCTGTGTTCTGGAGGATTACGAGCGGCTTGCGCCCCCCGACCCACAGACCGGCGGCCAGGGCTATGCCCTCTCCCTCCCGGGTCGGTGAATAGACGTCGATCTCAGGGGTGTCGAGCAGGGCACGGTGGAGATGCCTGCTCTCCCCGTCCGGGATCGAGACCACATCGGTGAACCCCAGGTCCTCGATGACCGCGACCGTGCGAGCCGCACTGGCCCCGTTCAACGAGTCTGCTCCACGAGCGGATCATATGGCATGCGGAATCGCCCGGACTGGATCGAGGGGCGAACACTCATCTCCAACTGGTAACCCATCGACATGGGCCCGCTCACGGACGGACGAGCACCACGCTCCCCTGTTGACATACCGTCGGTATTCCGATTGGTCAACCGTGCCGAGCCCTTGATCCGCTACGAGCTGGCCGACTCCGTGGTGCTCGCCGACGGCCCCGACCCCGGAGGCCGGCCTTACGACCGGATCGAGCGGATAGACGGCCGCAGCGACGATGTGCTCACCCTTCCCGCACACGGCGGCGGCAACGTTTCCGTCCATCCCTACCTGTTGCGGGCGCCACTCGCCCTCCTGCCGGAGGTGATCCAATACCAGATCGTCCACCGCCCGACGGAGCTGCTGGTCAGGGTGGTCCCCCGTCTGGGCGCATCGCCGGATCTGATCGAGAGGGTGCAAAGTGAGCTGGGCCGTGCCGCCGCCGGGGCGGGGGCCGCGATCGCCGTTCGGGTCGTCGCCGTCGATGAGATCCAACGAGAGCCGGGTCATGCCGCCAAGGTAAAGCTGGTGGTTTCGGAGGTCCCACCGCCCGAATAGAGTCGGGTCGTGCCGATCGCGATCGACCTCCGCCTGCCTTGACCACGATCGATATCCACGCCCACGCCATCGTCCCCGCCGCCCTCACCGGGATGGCGGCGGCCCATCCCGACCACGGTCCGGAGTTGATCGAGGATGGAGGCAGCAGGTATCTCCGCTATCCAGGCCGCGAGCGGCTCGGGCCACTTCCTGAGGGCATCTTCGAACCCGCGATCCGCCTGGCGGACATGGACCGCCAGCGAGTGGACCTACAGGTGATCGCCATTCCCCCGCCGAACTTCCACTACCACGTGCCCCCCGAGGTCGGTGCCGACTTCGCCAGGATCCAGAACGATGCCCTGATCGATCTCAGCGACAAGCAGCCCGATCGGTTTCATGTCTTCGCCACTCTTCCCCTCCAGGACATCGCTGCCTCGCTCGCCGAGATCGAGAGGGTGTCAGTCTTTCCCCGAGTCCGCGGGGTGCAGATCGGCTCCAACATCGATGGCACCGATGTCGACGACCCGTCGTTGGAGCCGGTTTGGGCGGACCTCGAGCGGAGGGACTTCCCGGTCTGGTTCCACTCCGATCAGCGATCGATCGCCGGTGCCGACCGAATGAGCTCCTATTACCTGCAGAACTTGATCGGCATCCCCCTCGAGTCGACGATTGCCGCGGCCAAGCTGATCTTCGGCGGGGTGCTCGACCGCCACCCCGACCTGCGAATCGGTTTCACCCACGGCGGTGGTTTCTCTCCTTATCAGATCGGACGGTGGGAGCACGGGTGGAAAGTTCGGCCCGAGCCCAAGGTCAACATCTCTGAGACCGGCCCACGCCAATACTTCGGGATGATGTACTTCGACAGCCTGACCCACGACCCGCTCTCGCTGGAGATGCTGGGGCGGAGGATGGGTTGGGACCATGTGCTCCTCGGCAGCGACTACCCCTTCGACATGGCCTCGACGGACCCGGTCGCCGGCGTCGAGGCGGTCGAGATGTCTGATGCCGACCGGGCTGGGGTTCTCCAATCCAATGCCGAGCGCTTCCTGCGGCCCCTGGGGAACACCTGATGCGGACCGCATGGATCGGCGATCTCGAAGTCTCGGTCATCGGCCTGGGTTGCAACAACTTCGGGCGCGCACTCGACAAGGAGCAATCCGCAGCGGTGGTCGACGCCGCCCTCGATGCCGGGATCACCCATTTCGACACCGCCAGCAACTACGGCGAGGCCCAGTCGGAGGCATTTCTGGGAGCCGCCCTCGGAGGACTGAGGGACGACGTGGTGATCGCCACCAAAGTCGGAGTGCCCATCCCCGGCTGGGAGGGCAGCGGCGGAGCGGCGCCGGACTATGTCCGCAAGGTCCTGGATCGGAGCCTGACTGAGCTCGGCACCGATTTCGTCGACATCTACATGGTCCATTTCCCTGATCCGGAGACGCCCATCGAGGCCACTTTGGAGGTGATGAGCGAGATGGTCGACGAGGGAAAGGTGCGCCAGATCGGGTGCTCCAACTTCGACCCGGCACAGCTCAACGAAGCTTTGGCGGTCTCCGCCGAGCACGGATGGCCGCCCTTCGTATGTGATCAGGTGCAATACAGCATGATCCATCGAGACCCCGGGACCAACGGCCTGGCCGACCTCTGTGTCGAGGCTGGTGTGGCCCTACTCCCCTATTACCCGCTGGCCAACGGTCTGCTGACCGGGAAAACGCGGCGTGGTGGCGAGCCGCAGGGACGGTTGAAGATGGACCGCTATCAGGACTATCTCACCGACGAGAACTTCGATCTGGTCGAAGGAATCGAGCGCTTCGCTTCGGAACGGGGAGCGACCATGGTCCAGGTGGCTCTGGGATGGCTTCTCGCTCAGGAGGCGGTGCCTGTGGTGGCTCCAGGCGCCACCAGCCCGGATCAGGTCGCGGCCAACGCGGAGGCGGCAGAATGGAGCCCGAGCAAGGACGACCTGGAAACGCTCAGGACCCTTCTCGACGCCTAGCCCGCATAGGTGTTGGCCCAGTACAGGGCACAGGCATCGTCCTTGGAGCAGAGGCGGATCACAAGTGGTTCCGACTGGGCGGGTACCCCCAGGACCCACGAGTTGGCGCCGTCGACCGGAGCGGGGTCGACCACGACGGGTTGATTGCCGAAACGGACGTCGATCGTGCTCCCATCTTCCATGGTGACCTCGACCAGGACGTTCCCTTCCGGGTCGGGTGCGACCGACGGTGGTGGCTCGATCGTGTCCGAATGGAAGCCGGGACAGGCCCAGCCGATGTGGGGAACCTCCACGGCTTCCACGCCGGTGACGACGATGTGATCCGGTGGGTACTCCCCGAGACGCTCCGCACAGGGATCACTGCACGCGGCAGCCACAATTGCCAGCAGCAATACACCGGTGAGAAGGAGCCGACGGCCGATCACAGAAGGCCAATTTAGGAAGCCCGAAGTGACTCGGCATTAGCGTCAATGCAATGCCGACATCACGAAGGTTCGCCCAGGTCGACGTGTTCAGCCCGATCCCGACCCAGGGGAACGGGTTGGCAGTAGTGATAGATGCCGAGGGGCTCGACGATTCCCAGCTCCGGTCCTTCGCCGCGTGGACCAATCTGGCCGAGACCACTTTCCTGCTTCCACCGGAGGACCCGACCGCCGATTACCGGGTGCGCATCTTCACTCCATACGACGAGTTGTCGTTCGCCGGCCACCCGACCCTGGGAAGCTGCGTCGCCTGGCTCAACTCGGGGGGTGTCCCCTCGGAGGCCGGCTTGATCCGCCAGGAATGTGGGATCGGCATCGTCGACATCGACAGCACAGGGGAGCGTCTCGCCTTCGTGGCGCCGCCGACCTCGGTTTCGCCTCTCGCTGCCGACCGCTTCGATGCAATCGCCGAGGCCCTCGGGATTCCCCTCGAGGCCGTCGTCCAAACGGCCACACTCGACAATGGGCCCGTGTGGCAGGTGCTGGATCTCGGCTCGGCCGAGGAGGTGCTCGAGGTCGACTCGTCGAGGGCCCGCTGGTCACCGCTCGAGTTCGTCGGTCTGCTCGGAGCCCATGTCCCTGGCTCCGAATGCGACTACGAGGTGAGGATGCTCGCATCCAACGGGGTGGAGGACCCGATCACCGGGTCGCTGAACGCGGCCCTCGCCTATTGGCTGCGAGATCAAGGCCGGCTCGACGGGACCCTCGTGGTATCCCAGGGCACTGCCATGGGACGACATGGCCGCGTTTACATTCAGCCTATGGATGACCGCATCCTGATCGGCGGTGACACCCACATCCTCATCGAGGGCAGCGTCACCCTATAGCGAGATGCCCGGCGATCACATCGAGCTCGACGAGCGTTTCGAGGGCGACCCCCTCGACCCGGAGGTGTGGTTCCCCTACTACCTGCCCCATTGGAGCTCGCGGGAGGAATCGGCAGCGACCTATTCCACCGGCGACGACGGTCTCCACCTCGTCATCCCGACCGATCAGCCTCTCTGGTGCCCCGACCTCCACGACGAGCCTCTCCGGGTCTCGGGTGTCCAGACGGGCAGCTTCGCCGGCCCGATCGGCTCGACGATCGGCCAGCAGCCCTTCAAGCAGGGGCTGAGAGTGACCGAGGAGCAACCGACCTTCTGGGGTTACACGCCCAGGTATGGCGAAGTGTCGGTCACGATGAAGGGCAACATCTCTCCCCGCTCGATGTTCGGCTTTTGGCTGGCTGGGATCGAGGACCGCCCCGAGCGCTCCGGCGAGATCCTGGTCGCCGAGGTGTTCGGGGAATCAATCGAGGAGGGCTCGGCCGCCGTCGGGATGGGGATCCGAGACTTCCGCGATCCGGCTCTGGTGTACGACATCTCGGCACCCCGGATGGAGATCGATGTCGCCGAGGACCACACCTATGGCGTCGCGTGGGAGCCGGGCCGCACTTCGCTCACGGTGGACGGCAACGCCATGCGAAGCCTGGGCCAGGCACCCGATTACCCGATGCAACTGATGATCGGCGTCTTCGACTTCCCGGATCGGGACCCGTCGGGCATCTGGGCCGATCACGTCCCCGAGCTGGTCGTCTCCTCGGTCAAAGGGTCTCCTCTGTCATGAACTACGAGCCAATCGACCGCCACCCAAGCCTCGCCATCCCAGATCAACGGATTGATCTCGACCTCTCGCAAGCCGGAGCCCGTGATCCCACGGCTGACGAGGCTGACGATCAGGGCTAGCCCTTCGACATCCCCGGCGTGCGCTCCGCGATACCCATCCAGGAGCGCCCGACCCCGAAGACGCTCGATCATGGCGGTCGCCTGGATCTCGTCGACCGGAGCGGGTGCGAATACGACGTCATCGAGCAATTCGGTGAGCGCACCGCCAATTCCGACCGAGATGAGGGGACCGAACACCGGGTCGACCAGGCCACCGATGATCATCTCCAGGCCCGGCCGAAACTGCTCCACTCTCACTCCCTCGACCAAATGGCCGGCAGCCGTCGCCGCGGCGGTCACATCATCGATGGCGTCGCTCACATCCGAGGCGTCGCGTAGATCGACGCGGACGCCTCCCACCTCGGTCTTGTGGATCAGACCGGTCGCCACGACCTTGACCACGACCGGGTAACCGAGACTCTCGGCGATTGTGATTGCCTCGTCGGCGGTCCGGGCAATCGCCCCTTCGACCAGGGGCAGGCCCCATTCCTCGAACTCGCCGCCGATCGGTTGCACCTCCGTGGGAGCAGGCCAATTCGCCAGCCGGGCCAGGCCGGCCAGCGCCCGGATCGCTGCTCTCGGTTCCTCGGTCACCGGGGCATCAGCGTCTCTCAGGCCTTCCAGAGCTTCGGCAGCCTGGTCACCCGCCATCCACAAGTGGAAGATCGAGATGGGTGCATCGACTGCAAGCAATGACGTGACCCGTTCTTGCGTATGTTCCGGTGGATGGGCCGTCGACACGGCCAGCACCATGTCGTACTCGCCCGATCGAGCGAAGCGGTCGACGACTTCGGCGAAGCGGCCGGGGCCCCCGATGATCCCACCCATGTCGAGGGGGTTGTTGGCCGTCCCCAGGTCGAGAAGCGGCTCGAGCTCGGATTTGAGACCAGGCCCGGGCTGGGGCAGATCCAGACCACTCTGCTCGGCGAGATCGGCGAGGTGGATGGCGACGCCCCCGGAATGGGTGACGATGGCGGCCCGGTCACCGGCGGAAACAGGAGACCGGGCCAGCAACTCGGCGATGTCGTAGGCCTCGCCGGGAGTCTCGCCCATCACCACTCCGAGAGACTCGAGCACCCCGTGGAGCACCTTCTCCGGCACGGCCATGGCGCCGGTGTGGGAGGTCATCAGGGCCCTGCCCCGGTCTCCGGTCCCGATGCGACATGCCACCACCGGCTTGCCCCGGACCACCGCATCACGCACCGCCTCGATGAAGACCTCGCCGTCCCGCACGGTTTCGATCATTGCGAGGACCACCTTCACCTCATCGAGGTCCGACACCGCCGAGATGGCCTCGCCCAGCCTGATATCGATCTCGTTGCCGGTCGATACCGAGATCGCCAGACCACTCCCTCGAGCAGCGGCCAGATTGTGGATGTAGCTGCCGGTGCCGCCGCTTTGAGTGACAAGGCCAATCGACCCTGACTTGATCTGACCCGCAGGCCGATCGAGACAGGTGAGAAACGAGGCGGCGAGACCGTGGGAGGGGCGAATGATGCCCCCACTGTTGGGGCCTAGCAGCCGAAACCCGACATGCTCCACCCACTCTGTGAGGTCGGCCTCGAGGGCCATCCCATCGTCACCGGACTCGCCGAAGCCCCCGGCGAAGACCATCAGGGCGCCCACTCCCTGAGCCCCCATCGCGATCTTGCGCACCGCATGCGCCGGGACGGCACAGACCACCAGATCCGGCGGTTCGGGAAGGTCGGGCAAGGACGCGAACACCTTGACCCCCTCCACGTTTGGCAGACCCGGGTTCACCCCCCAGACCTGACCCGGGTAGCCGAGCTTGCGAAGATTGGCCAGGACCCGGCCACCGTGCTTGGCCGGGTCGGCGGAGAGACCGGCGATTGCGATCGAGGCCGGGTCGAGCAGCCGCGCCAGATCACTCATCGAAGCTGGGGGATCACCTCCGAGGCGAACAGGTCCAGACTGTCCCCCTCCCCCATGTCGTAGAAGTAGAGGATCATGTCGGTGCAGCCCTCGGTTGCCCACTCACCCATCTCCTCCACCGCTTGCCTCACGGTGACGGCGAAGAACTCGTCGGCGAACTCCTGAGGAGTGCAACCACGACGTCTCGACGCCACCTCCAGCTTGCGCCCCAGGTCGGCGTCATCACGGCCGATCACGGACATCAGATGGGCGGTGCGGCCGATCTCTTCGAAATCGCGCCCGACGGTCTCGCAGTGGCCCTGCAGCACCTTGGACTTGTGACGAAAGTCGTCGATGTCGTCCCCATAGTTGGCGAAGTCCCCGTACTGAGCGACGATCCGCAGAGTCCGCTTCTCGCCGCCACCGGCGATCCAGAGCGGAGGGTGTGGCTTCTGTAGCGGCTTGGGACGATTGATGGCGTCATCGACCGAGTAGTGCTCTCCGATGAACCGGGCATGGTCTTCCGTCCACATCGCCAACAGGACCTGGACCGCCTCCTCCAGCATGTCGAGACGCTCCCCATCAGACGGATAGCGATACCCATAGGCCTCGAACTCCTTCTTCGACCAACCGGCGCCGATCCCGACATCGAGCCGACCCCCGGAGATCACATCGATGGACGAAGCGATCTTGGCCAGCATCGCGGGCGGCCGGTACAAGGCGCAGGTGCACATCTGGCCCAGCCGCGCCCTGCTGGTAGTCGCGGATAGCGCAGCCATCAGGGTCCAGGCTTCGAACGTGCTCTCCTGCTTGACCACCGGATGCGTGTGGAAATGGTCATACACCCAGATCGAGTCGTAGCCCGAGTCCTCGATCAGCCCGGCAAACTCGAGGATGCGATCCCATTGCGCGTCCGCCGGGATCCCATCCAGGTCGCCCTTCCATCCCTGTGGCACGAATGTCCCGAAGCGCATGTCTCTCCTGTCAGGTCTCCGGCCAGATCCTGACCACGCCCTCTTCAGCCAACCTTCGCACTTCGGTCTCGTCCCGACCGAGTCTCTCCCCGAGGACTTCGATGGTGTGCTGACCGAGCATGGGTGCGGGCTCGTTGGGTCGCTCCCACTCACTCCACTTGATTGGCGTCGGCGGGAAGCGTATGTCGCCGAGGGTCGGGTGCTTGTACGTCCCGACCATGTCACGGGCGACCACCTGGGGGTCTGTGAAGACCTGGGCCATGTCGTTTACCGGGGCGTTCGGAATGTCGTATTCGTCGAGGGTCGTGAGCCATTCCTCGTTGGTCCTGGTGAGGAAGACGTCGGCCAGGATGGGAACCACCTCGTCGCGGTTGGCAACCCGGGACGTGTTGTTGGCGGTGCGGGGGTCGTCTTTCAGGTCGGGGCGCCCGATGGCGTCACACAGGTTCTGCCAGAACTTCTCGTCACGTGCTGCCACCACGACGTAGCCGTCGCTGGTTTGGAATGCTTGCCACGGGACCATATGGGCGTGGGCGGTGCCCAGCCGCGAGAGCTTCCTCCCCGAGTTGAGATGATCGACCGCGTCATAGGAGAGCAGTGAGACGAGGGTGTCGAGCATTGCCACATCGGCGTGCTCGCCTTTCCCGTGAAGCTCCCTGCCGACGAGGGCGGCCAGGACCGAGATGCAGGAGTAGATGCCCCCTGCGATATCGGCGATGGGTATGCCCACCCGGGCCGGGTCACCGTCCGCAGGGCCGGTTATGTCGACATGCCCGCTGTATGCCTGGACGACCAGGTCGAAGGCCGACTTGTCCTTGGCCGGGCCGTACTCACCGAAGCCGGTCACCGACGAAGTGATGATGTCCGGGTTGCGTCGCTTCAGAGTCTCGTGGTCGATACCGAGACGGGCCATGACACCTGGCCGGAAGTTGTCGATGACCACGTCGGCCTGGTCGACCAGCTCGTAGAACATCTCCAGCCCGCGTTCGTCCTTGAGATCGAGCACGACGCTTTTCTTGCCCCGGTTCATGAACAGATGGATGGCGCTTTCGTCGTGGAGCGGGGCGATGGTCGGGTTGCGGGCGGTGTCCCCGGTCTTCGGCTCGATCTTGATCACCTCGGCCCCGAGGTCCGCCAGGATGACCCCGCCGAAGTTGCCCGCGATCACCTGACCCAGCTCGAGGATGACGACCCCGGAGAGCATGCCTTCCCTCATCGGGCCCAATCAGCCCCGTTACCCATCAGACCTCCTTGCCGTTGCGTGAAGCCGCCTCGGCGCGGGCCAGGATTGCCCTGGCGACCCGGGCCACGGCGTAGTCGACCATCTTCCCGTCGACGGCGATCGATGCCTTGCCCTCGGCCTCGGCCTCTTCGAACGCCGCCAGCACCTTTCGCTGGTACTCGACGACCTCGGCCGACGGAGTGAATACGTCGTTGATCACCTCGATCTGGGAAGGGTGAATCGCCACCTTCCCCACATACCCCAGGGTGCGAGCCAGCTCACACTCGACCCGCAGACCATCTGGGTTGCGGAAATCCATGAAGACGGCCTCCATGGGGTAAGGCACCCCGGCCGCTCGGGAGCTGAGCAACACCTGGGAGCGCGCCTGCATCAGACCCGTTCCCTCCGGCGTCCATTCCACACCCAGGTCGGCCACCAGGTCGCCCTGCTCGCCACCACCGAACATCACGCATTCCACCCGCTCACTGGCGAGGGCAATCTCGTAGGTGAGCCGTACCCCGAGGGCCGACTCGATCAATGGGATCAAGGTGATCGAGGTCCGAGCCTTGCCGGTGGTCAGCTCTAGGGCTGTCAGTGCACCGTCGACCTGACTGATCACCCCGGGATCCTCGGCCTTGGGGATGATGACACCGACGGCAGGCGAACGGCCTGCGGCCACGACGTCGTCCCACAGGAGCCCGGTCTCTACGGCATTGGTGCGCACGTAATAGGGCACTGGCGACTCTGGCAGCTGGTCGAGGTTGGCTCGTGCCTCCCGCTTGTTGTCCACCGAGACCGAATCCTCCAGATCGACTATCACCGCGTCCGTGCCGGAGTGAACCGCCTTGGCCAGCATGTCGAGCCGGTTTCCGGGGGTGAAGAGCATGGATCTGACCGGGTCCACTCACAACCTCACTTGATGGCCATCGGGTTCAGCGGTGAGCCGACCGCCCGGGTGAAGGGAAGGGGCGGGCCGCAGAACATGAACTCGTAGACCCCGTCCGTGGCGCAATCCTCGGCCAAGGGGTCGAGGTCGAAGATCTCGCCGAGCCACAGCCCCATATGGACGATGAAGACGATGTGCAGGGGTTGGGCGACGTCGGGTGTCTCGTTAGGCCGGACTTCGAGGCCCCACGTGTCACTGGCGATGGCGGCGACATCGCGCCCGGCCACCCAGCTGACGCTGTCGAGACCGAGACCTGGTGCGTCTCCCCCGGCGTAGTCGCCCCAGGCGCCGGCAGACCGGGCCGAGGCCATGGCTCCGGTGCGGAGGAATACGAAGTCGCCGGGGCCGACCGTCACCCCCGCGTGCTCCTCTGCTCGCTCCAGATCGGCCGATCCGATGGCGTGGCCCGGCTCGAGCCAATCGACTCCGAGGACACGGGGTAGATCGAGCAACACGCCCCGGCCCACCATGCCCTGCGAGGCGTTGGCGACGTCACCCTTCAGCGCGCCTTTGCTCGAGACCCATTCGGCGCCGTAGCCGTTGTAGATCGTCCCCTCGAACACGACATGCCCGAAGGCGTCCCACTGGGTGCCGGACTGGAGAGGCATGATGATGATGTCGTCGGTGCCCCGAAAATGCTTGTCGACACCTCCGTAGAAGTCCCGGATCGATGTCCCGGCGATGGCATCCGCGCCGTCCCGGATCATGAGATGGATCGGGTTGAACCGCCCCAGATTCCCGGTTTGGGGGCCGTCCTCGTCGTAGGGAAGCGCCATGGAGATGGTCTTGCCGGCCCTCACCAAGCCGGCGGCAGCCATCACCATCTCCGGGGTGACCAGGTTGAGAGTGCCTCGCTCGTCATCGGGGCCCCAGCGTCCCCAGTTGCTGTGCTTCGAGCCCAACTCCTTGACCGTTTCGATACTCGCCGTCACGTTCCTCTTCTCGACCGGTGCGTTTCTGCAGTATGCACGATATATGATCGCCCGGTTCCAGCAGAGAAGGCGTGATGCGGTGATCGAGCACGATTTCACACCCGAGCAGGAGATGTTCCGGGCCACGATCCGGGAATTCTCTGAGAAAGAGATCAGCCGGGAGTACGTCAGGGAATGCGATCGGGAGCGTCGTCCTCCGCGTGATGTCTACGACAAGCTGGCTGCTCAGGGCTGGCTCGGCATAAACACCTCGGAAGAGCATGGCGGGGCAGGCGCCGGGGCCGTCGAAGTCGCCATCCTGCTCGAGGAGCTCGGGAGGGCATTCCTCGATCTCTCCTTCTGGGTATTCCGCACGGTCACCTGGGGCGGTCTCGCCATCGGCCGGGACGGCACACCTGAGCAACAGGCCGAGCTCCTTCCGAGGATCACCGCCGGGGAGCTCTCGGTTTGCTTCTCACTCACCGAGCCCGACGCCGGCTCGGACGCCGCCTCGATCTCCCTCTCCGCCGTCGAGGATGGGGACGACTACGTGCTCAACGGTCAAAAGGTGTTCACATCCGGTTTCAAGGTGAGCGATCTCGACATCGTCGCTGCTCGCACGTCGTCGGATGGCGCGAAGCACGACGGCATCACCAATTTCATCGTCGACACGAACAGCCAGGGGTTGGATTGGCAGCCGATCGAGACGCTCGGTCACTGGCCTCTCGGCACGGCGATGCTCTACTTCACCGACGTCCGCGTCCCGAAGAGGCGGATGCTCGGGACCCTGGACGACGGCTGGCCGGACCTGGGCGTGTATCTCCGCTACGAGCGTCTCTGTCTCTCCGCCGCCAGAACCGGGGCAGCCGCAGCCGCTCTCGCCGATTCGGTGGATTACGCCAAGGAGCGGGAGCAATTCGGCCGGCCAATCTCCAAGTTCCAGGCCGTGTCGCATCGTCTCGCCGACATGCAGACCATGGTCGAGATCTCCCAGATGCTCGTCTACCGGTATGCCTCCCGACTCGACCGCGGGCTCGCCACCACCAGGGACGCTGCAATCCTCAAGCTCTACGCCTGCGAGGCCTATAAGCAGGTCGCCGACATGGGTCTACAAGTGCTCGGCGGCTACGGCTACACCATGGAGTACGACCTGCAACGCCACTTCCGAGAGTCGCGTCTCGGTGTGATCGGTGCCGGAACCTCAGATATTCAGCGCAACATCATCGCCAAAACGATGGGTCTGTGATGACGGTCATCACCGAGGAGGCCCACCGATGGGCGGACCGGGAATACCCCCCTTTCGAGATGCAGATCACCGCCACCGACATCGCCAGATTCGCCCACGCCACCGGCGAGACCAACCCCATCCATTTCGACAAGGAAGCAGCGGCGGCCGCCGGGTATGCGGACGTGGTCGCCCCCACCCTGTTCTCGTACGTGGTCCGAATGCACGCCTCGGCTCTGGTCCCGTCCGATCAGCTGGAGCCGGACGGCTCCCCGACGGCCGACGTGCCGCCACTCCCTACCCGAAAGGCCATGGCCGGGGAGACGTCGGTGGTGCTCGGTGAGCGGGTCGTCGCCGGTGACGTGATCAGCGTGAAAAAGCGTCTCGCACGAATGTACGAAAAGGAAGGTCGGTCGGGCCCACTCGTGTTCGTCGAGATGGAGTTCACCTTCACCAACCAGCGGGGCGACCTCGTGGCCCGCGAGAACTTCACCAGGATCTACCGGTGAGCGTCCTGCCCGCCGTTGGCGTCGAGTCGCCAATTCAGGTCCGTAACCCATCGGCCCTGGACCTGTTCATGTTCAGCGCCTCGGCATGGCTTCTCCACCGCATCCACTACGACACTCCATACACAATCGAGCATGAAGGTCACCCCGGCCTTCTCATCCATGGCCCACTGCAGGGGGTCTACCTGGTGCAAACGGCGGAGTCATGGCTGGGAAACAATGCGCGGCTGGCCACGATCACCTACCGGCATCTCTCCCCTGCCTATCTGGGGGACTCGCTGGAGTGCGGCGGGACAGTGACCGCCGCCGATGCGGAAGGCATCGATCTCGAGCTCTGGGCCCGTAAGCCAGATGGGACGGTCACCACCAGCGGGACAGCCAGGTTCATCAGCCCATGATCACCGGCGCCAGGGCGATCGCCGAGATGCTCGACGGGTATGGCGTGACTCATCTGTTTCATGTCCCGGCCGTCCTCCGCCGCACGATGGTCGAGCTGGAGAAGCACACCTCGATCAAACGTCTCCGACCGCATGGCGAGGCGTCGGCGGCATATATGGCCGACGGCTACGCCCGGGCCTCGGGCCGTCCCGGTGTGTGTGCCGCCCAGGTGGTTGGTGCCCACAACCTGGCTGCCGGGCTCCGCGATGCCTTCCTGGCCCACTCGCCGGTCATCGCCCTGACTGGGGGACGCGATCCGCACACCAAGTTCCGCAAGGTGTATCAGGAGGTCGACGACATCCCTGCCTTCGAGACCGTGACCAAGCTGAACGCCACCATCGACTCAGCCGAGCGGATCCCCGACATGTTGCGTCAGGCCTTCCGGGTGGCCACGAGCGGTTCGCCGGGGCCGGTGCATCTCCAATTCGCCGGGAACGAAGGCCAGCTCGACGCCGGGGAAGCCGAGATGGATCTCCGGTGTGAGACCCGATATGCCTCCGTGCCGCCGTTCCGGCCCATCGCCCCGGATGCGGACCTGGCGGAGGCACTCGCCCTGCTCGGCAAGGCGGAACGACCGGTGATCGTTGCCGGCGGCGGAGTGCGGGCATCGGGCGCCGGCCCGGCCCTCGTGGCACTGGCCGAGCGTTTGTCGATACCGGTCGCCACGTCGCTGAACGCGAAGGACGTCATCCCGGGAACACACGCTCTTTCCGTAGGAGTGGTCGGCACCTATTCGAGGGGCTCGGCCAACCGGGTCGTGCTCGAGGCCGACCTTGTCTTCTTCATTGGGACGGAGACGGGAGGCATGACCACACATTTCTGGAAGGTGCCCCCGCTGGGGGCGGACGTGATCCAGCTCGACATCGACCCCGAGGCGCTGGGCCGCAACTACCCACCAATCGTGGCGATCCACGGCGACGCCAGGACCGCGCTGGAGCGGATGCTGGAGCTGGCGGATCCGCCCGGTGGTCACACGGCATGGTCCGAGGTCGCCGCACGCCACCTCAACGAGTGGCGTCTCGAGTATGCCCCCCTGCTCGAATCGGACCAGGTGCCGATGCGACCCGAGCGTCTCTGCGCCGAGCTGACCGATCTGGTCCCCGACGACGGGATCGTGGTGGTCGACACCGGTCACGCCGGGATGTGGATGGGCGGCATGTTCGACATCACCGCGTCCACCCAGACCTACCTCCGGAGCGCCGGCCATCTCGGTTGGGCATTCCCCGCCTCACTCGGCGCCAAGTGCGCCGAGCCGGAGCGGCCGGTGGTCTGCTTCACAGGAGACTCCGGCTTCTGGTACCACGTCGCCGAGATCGAGACCGCGGTGCGCTGGGGGATCAACTCGATCACCGTGGTCAACAACAATCACTCGGGCAATCAGTCGAAACGTGGCTTCGATCGCGTCTATGGCGGCAAGCAGACCGAGAAGGCGCTGGAGATGTGGGTGTTCACGGAGGTCGACTTCGCCGCTCTCGCCGAGCAGATCGGCGCGATCGGGATCCGCGTCGAGAAGCCAGCCGACCTCGCCCCCGCCTTCGATCGAGCCCTCTCAGCCGACCGCCCCGTCATCCTCGACGTGGTCACCGAGATCGACGCCCTGGCCCCGGTGGCCGTGGAGTAAACCGTTCTCGCGCACCGATATCGGCGTATAGGTCCAGATCGGTGCGCGAAAAGTGGATAAGCGGCCAGCCACCTGGAGCGGGCCTCGGCGGCGGTGGAGTAGGCCAGAATCGTTAGGCGGCCGCCTACCGCCTCGATGGCATCCATCACCTCGTCGAATTCGGGCAAGGTGAGGGCGTCGTCGTTGCTCCAGGCATAGGAGACGACACCGTCGCGATCGATGACGAACACCGAGCGCTTGGCCAGACCGCGGTGGCCTTTCCAGATGTCGTACCGAACCCCATAGGCCGCTGGCCGTGGTCCCCTCCCAATCGCTGAGCAGCGGAAAGTCGATGCCCAGTTTCTCGGCGAACGCCATCTGGGCGAAGGTCGGGGTGACGGCGATGGCGACCAACTCGACCCCCAAACCCCGGATCTCACCGATCTTTGCCCCGAACTGGGACAGCTCGTGACTTCATATGTTGCCGAAGTCGAACACGTAGAAGGCAACTACCGCCGGGCCCTTGGCCAGGAGGTCATGGAGGCTGACCGACTCCTCGAAAGTTCGGCGGAGAGCGAAGTCGGGCGCGCTGTGGGGCGCCCACGGTCTTTAGCGGGCGTTCAGACCCCACGTATATCACGCATTGTATAGGATCGGGGCCACCGGCGAGAGGTGGAGCACGGCCACCCGCCGGGCAAGAGGAGGAGAAGATGAGGACAAGACGGATGTCTGGCCGTGTTGATGGCACTGGCCCTTGTCATCGTCGCCTGCAGCGACGACGGGGCCACCGAGGAGACCGGTGGGATGGCGGCGAGGGGGCGCGGCGGGTGCGAGCGGGTGATCCGCTTCACATTCGCCCCCGACCCGGTCTGGGACTACCTGAACGACAACGGGATCAAGGACGAGATGGAGCAGGAGTCGGGCATCTGCATCCTGGCCCAGGTGACCTGGGACGAGTTCGGGATCTACGCCGGAGGCTTCGCCGACATCGTCTCGGTCGGCGACTTCGAGGTCCCGGCGCTCGACGATCAGGCCGGCACGATCTCGGTGGTGTTCGGCAAGTACAACATCGACCGCTCGGTGGTCGCCGTACCCGGCCTCGGACACCACGAGTCAGACCCTCGAGGATCTGACAGGGCAGGCTCCTGGCCGTCTGGGACTCGGTCTCGTCGACCTTGATCTGGGGCGTGATCGCCTCAGAGCTCCACGACCTCGACTTCCGCACCGGCGGTGGCGATTTCGAGCTGACCCAGATCGACATCACCAACACCGGCCCGGCCACGGCGGCCGAGGAGACGGCGGCGGGATTGGTGCTCCCCGACTTCGCAGTCAACGAGCTGATCAACGAGGAGCTGCGTGTCCTCTACGACGGGCGCACGTCGGCCGAGCTCTACGGGGAGGAGATCGCCGACAACCCCGGTCACGAGGGACCGATGATCAACGTGTTCCTGGCCAACGAGGAGTGGTACGACGACCACCCGGAGGAGATCGCCTTCTTCATGCAGCTCTGGCAGCGGGGCATCGACGAGTGGCAGGCCAACCAGGCCGACATCATCGCCAGCTATCCCCAGCATTTCGCCGTCGAGGGTGACGACCAGGTGGCCATTCATGCAGGACTGGCTGGCCGAGCACGACTGGTTCGTCACCTCGGTGTATCTGGATCAGGAATGGCTCGACGCCGAGCTCCCGATGTTCGACATCATGAGGGAGAACGGGTTCATGGAGGCGATCGGACAACCCTCGATTCGAGATCCTCACCCCGTAGACGATGACCGACACCGTCGCTGAGTCCATCCAGGAGCTGGACCAGGCGCAGGTGCTCCGTACCGCCGCCGGTTCACGTCGGCGGCGGTACCTGGCTGTGGTGCTCGGCTGGCTCGTCTTCATCGGGCTGTGGTGGCTCGCGGCGCTCTGGGTCGACTCCGAGGCCCGGCTCCCCTCGCCGGGCCGGGTTTTCCAGGAGATCCGTCGATCATCCTCCAGGGCGATTTCTGGACCCAGTTCTGGGCCAGCATCGTCCGGGTCGTCGCCGGATTCTTCGCCGCTGTCCTCATCGGGACTCCAGTGGGGTTCTTCATGGGCCGGAGCAAGTACTGGGGCAACTTCCTCCAGTCGCCCTGTGATCGTCGCCGGGTCGATCCCCGGTCTCACCTACGCGGTGATGGCATTCGTCGTCTTCGGCATCTCCTTCTGGGGGCCGGTGCTCGCGGTGGGGCTGATCGCCATGCCCTACGTGGCGATCAACGTGGCCGAAGGAGTGCGAGGCGTAGACCGCGCGACTCGTCGAGATGAGCACGGCGTACGGACGCAGTGAGCGACAGGTGATCCGACACGTCGTCGTGCCCTCGGTTCTCCCCTTCGTATTCGCCGGCGTGCGTCTGTCGTTCTCACTGGCGTGGAAGGTGGGCACGTTGACCGAGGTGTTCGGATCGTCCAAAGGCATCGGCTTTCAGATCCGACGCAACTACCAGTTGTTCAACATGCCGGCGTGTCATCGCCTGGGTGCTCCTCTTCGTCCTGTTCATGCTGCTGATCGAGCGGTTCATCCTGGTGCGGTGCGGAGCGAGGCTGTTCAGATGGCGTCAATGGGAGCGGGACTAATGACCGCGGCACCGTTGCTACTGCCCGAGGCCCCGACCCCACCGGGCCGTTCCGTCGCTGGCTGACCTCACCGGATCGGGGCCCAGCTCACCGCCGCAGTCGTCTTCATCGGCGCCTGGCAGCTGCTGACCCTCATCGCACCCCGGGTGCCCGGGCCCGGTCGAGGTGGTCAAGTTCCTCTTCGTGGAGATCACTGGTGGATCGCACGGTGGCATCGTGCCGAGGACAGTTCTTCGAGCACTTCGCGATCACTCTGCAACGCTTCTCGCTCGGACTGCTCATCGGTTTCGTCAGCGGGCTGTTCGTCGGGCATCCTGATCGGATCATCGACACTGGCCCGGGCGCTGCTCAACGACACCGTGCTCGTCCTGCTCACCATGCCCGCCTTCGTCTGGGCTTTCCTCACCACGATGTGGTTCGGCATCACCTGGCAGGCGCCGGTGCTCACTGTCGCGCTTCGCCTCATTCCCCTTCGTGGCCATCAATGTCGCCCAAGGGGTGCGCGCCATCGCCCCCGAGCTGAAGAACATGTCGAGCGCATTCGAGGTGGGGCGATGGAAGCAGTTCCGCCATCTCACCGTGCCCGGCGGTCGCCGGCTACATCTTCGCCGGTCTCCGCTTCGCCATCATCATCGGATGGAACGGCATCCTCCTCTCGGAGTGGTTCAGCGGTCAGGCCGGCGTCGGATTCCGCACGCGGTACTGGTTCGACGCCAACAGGTACCGCGGTTTCGTCGGATGGGTGATCGTGTTCATCGTCTTCATCGTGGTGGTCGACCGGGTGATCCTGAATCGGCTGCAGACACGTGCGTTCCGATGGCGGGACCCGAACGAGGTCAGACTTCATCGAGATCGAGGAGCGACAGGTAGGTCTATGACATGGCACGGGTAGCAATCGATCATCTCAGCAAGACTTTCCCGCCACCGACGAAGGGTGGCGACCCGTCGTCGCCATCGGCGACATCTCGCTGGAGGTGGAGGGGAACGTCTTCGTCTCCATCGTCGGCCCTTCGGGATGCGGGAAGAGCACATTGCTCAACATCCTCTCCGGAGTGGAGACCCCGACCAGGGGGAAAGTGTCTCGTGACCGAGGGCGACCGGCCGGCCCATCTCGGATATGTCTTCCAGGACGCTCGTCTCCTTCCGTGGCGGACGGTGATGCGACAACATGATGTACGTCCGCGATGACGGCGACGCCGGCAGCCGCCAAGGCTGCCCGCTACCTCGACATGGTCGGTCTGAGCCACACCCATGACATGTTCCCCGGCCAGCTCTCCGGCGGGATGCAGCAGAGAGTCGGCATCGCCCGTGCCTTCTCCGTCGAGCCGGATCTCTTGCTGATGGACGAGCCGTTCAGCCATCTCGACGCGATCACCGCCCGGTCGCTGCGCGACCATCTCCAGGAGCTGTGGTCGGCCACCCGCAAGACGGTGCTCTTCGTCACCCACGACGTCGTGGAGGCCGTCCAGCTCTCCGACCGAATCGTCGTCCTCGCCCCCGGCGGCCGGATCTTCGACGACATCGCCATCGACCTCCCGCATCCCCGCCGTGCCGCCGACCCGAAGGTGGCCACCCTCCAGGCCGAGATCCTGGGCCGATTCGAGGATATGCAGCCGACCACCGCCCCGGCCTGACTTCGTTTTAGCTCGCCGATCCCGGTCTATAGGCCGGGATCGGCGCGCCAGAATGGCTCGTTCAGTCGACGATGGCGACGGCTCGGGTCGGGCCGCCGTGGGCTCCGACAACCTTCAAGGGGAAACCGACGAACGTGAAGCGCTTGCCCACGACTTCGGTCAGCACCAGATTCTCGTAGTGGGTCTTCCTCTCGTGCCGGCACATGAGATGGACCGGGTACTCGGTCGACGCCGGGTTGTCCGGAGTCGGTGAATCGACGCCAAAGGTGACGATCCCCTTCTCCAGGATCCAATCGCAGGCCGACTCGCCCAGGCCGGCAAAGCTGGTCAGGTACTCGGGCTGGTCGTGATACCGGTCGTATGTAGCCGTGTAGAAGAAGCAGTGGTCACCGGGCTCGATGGTCAGCCCGGCCGATGCCAGGGCGTCGTCCAGGTCTCCCGGAGGTGATGTCGGTCCTGGGTTCGATATGGGAGACGTCGATGCATACGGCGGGCCCGTAGAACAGGTCGAGGTCCATCTGATCGATCGTCGGCGCCGACGGGTCGAGGATCGAGGTGGCTGAAGGAGTCGACATGGGTAGGGCCGTTGTCGTTGAGCATGAATCCCCATGTCTGGAAGGAGAAGTCCGAGGTGAACCTGGGAGCAGTCTCCTCGTGGGTGACGTGCTGGAAGGTCACTGTCTTCAGATGCCCGGGATAGACCTTCATCCCCTCGTAGATGGGTTGGGACAGGTCGATCAGTCGGCTCATCGCTTTCCTCCTTGCTCAATACATCACGACGCCGGAGTTGACGTTGAGATCCGCCCCGGTGATCCCGGCGGAGGACTCTGAGGTGAGAAAGGCAACGGTCCGTGCCACGTCGGTGGGATCAGTCAGCCTGCCGAGCGGCGATTCGCCTTCGAACTCGGCTCGCACCTCGTCCACGTCGATTCCCCGGGCCTCTGCCTGCGCCTTCATCACCCATTCGATTCGCGGTCCGGCGACGAACCCGGGCGAGACGAGATTGACTCTGATCCCGTGAGGCCCGGCCTCGATGGCGAGGGTCCGGGTCAGGCCGATCAATGCAGTCTTCGTGCTCGTGTACGCCGACCGGCCGAACAGCGGCCGCTTCCCGCTGATCGAGCCGATGATGACCACCGACCCCGACCCCTGACTCGATCATCACGGGGAGGACGGCCCGGTCACGGCGAAGACGCCGAATACGTTCACTTCGAACGTGGATCGCCACTCATCGGGGTCTATCTCCCACAGATCTTCCGCTCGGGCCCAGCCAACGCCACTGTTGTTGACCAGGTTGTCGATCCGGCCCAGACGCTCCATGACGGTGGTCACCATCGAGTCGACCGAGGTCTCCGAGGTCACATCGGTCTCGACCACCAAGTGCTCCCCACCGGCTTCGTCGATGTGCCCGGCAGTCTCCTCCAACCCGGCGGTGTTCCGGGCGGCCAGCACCACGATGTCTCCCCGACTCGCCAGCTCGGTGGCGATCATCTGCCCGATGCCCTGACTGGCACCGGTCACGATGCTCACCGCGTTGCGCGGGTCAGCCATCGGCGGCCTCGAGCACGTCCGGGAAGAACTCGGGATTGAGACGCAGCCGGGCACTGATGGCGTGACCGGCCATCAGCTCGGCGTCGGCCACGACCGCTGCCGGCTCGGCGACCTGCATCGAGCCTTCGGGCTCGCACCGCTGGGTGGTGACGGTCTTGAGGAACTTCCCGACCCACAGACCGCCGGTGTACCGGGCCGCCCGTCGAGTGGGAAGCGTGTGGTTGGTGCCGATCGCTTTGTCCGAGTAGGCCACGGTGGCATGGGTGCCGATGAAGAGACTGCCGTAGTTGGACAGACGGCCGACGAACCAGTCCGGGTCTTTGGTCTGGATCTCCAGATGCTCCGGGGCGATCTCATTGGCGATATCGACCAGTCCGGCATCGTCCTCACAGAGGATGACGGTCCCGAAATCGCGCCATGCCGCCCCGGCAATATCGGCGGTTGGCCACCGTTCCAGCCACCAGTCGACCTGCTCGATCGTGGCACCGTCCCAACGTCTCGCTGGTCGTGGCCAGGATCGCCGGCGACGTGGGCCCGTGCTCGGCCTGACCGAGGAGGTCACATGCCACGACGGAGGGGTCGGCGCTCTCGTCGGCGATGATCATGATCTCCGTCGGCCCGGCCAGGAGATCGATGCCCACCTTGCCGAACAGCTGTCGTTTCGCCTCGGCGACGTATGCGTTGCCAGGCCCGACGATCATGTCGACCGGGTCGGAGCCCTCGATACCGAAAGCCATTCCGGCAAGGGCCTGTACCCCGCCCACACAGAAGATCTCCTCGGCTCCTGACTCGGCCATGGCCCAGAGTTGAGGAGGGTGCATGCCCTGCTCATCGCGGGGTGGGGCCGCTGCCATCACCCGAGGCACCCCCGCCACCTTGGCAGTTGCCACGGTCATCACCGCCGAGGCAATCAGCGGGTAGAGACCGCCGGGAGAATAAGCCCCCACCGAGGCCACGGGGATGTGCGTCTGACCGAGGAACACACCCGGGAGAGTCTCTGTCTCGAAGTCGATCAGGGTCTTCCGTTGCAAGCGAGGCGAAGTTGGTGACCTGGTCGATCAGGAATCTCGCACTCTCCTCGACCGTCGGTTCCATGGCCACGGTAGGCGGCCTCGATCTCGGCAGCCCCGACCCGAACTCAAGGCGGATCCCAGCCGTCGAGGCGCACGGAGTGCCTCCGGACCGCTGCGGTGCCCTCCCGCTCCACCTCGTCGATGATCTGGGAGACGGTCGCCGAGACTTCTCGAGTCACTTCTTCTGGAGTCGGAATCGGTTCTTTCAGGTAGAGTGACGGCGGCATGCTCACGGGCGCCGGATTCTATATGTTGCAAGACGACCGTTACAGGGCCGACTTACCATCGCACTCCCAGGATCCGGGGGCGGCCGGACCACCGCCAGCAGCCGGCCGCGGTCGAGGGCCAGCTCGTCCATCACCGCGTCTGGGGGTTCGATCGCGTGATCGGCGAGGTAGTACTCCTCCTTCAGCCGGGTAGCGCACCAGGCGCGGCGGCCGCATGCCGTAGCGCGCGAGGGCCGACTCCGGGATGGCGGCGGGCACCAGCAGGCGGGTCGCCAACAGGCCGCTGCCGCAGTGGTGCATCGCCGCCGCGTACTCGTAGTCGAACATCGTCACCTCGAAGTACCACCACCCGCGCGGCGGGCGGCTGGTCGGTGCTTCCGTGGGCCACCGCGAGGTCGAAGCGCTCCGCCGGCGAAGCGCACGAGCGCGGCCGAGCGCCGCGCCATGGCCCGGGCCTTCCCCGCCCGCGACTCCCCGCCGTGCGCGCCCACGCTCAGGTACTCGATGCCGAACCGCTCCAGCAGCCCGATCATCTGCGCGAACTCGCGGGCGGTCACGGTCACCTCGTGCCCGCGGGCCCGCAGCCGGGCGATAATCGGGCGGAAGATCACGACGTGGGGGGAGTTCGTGATGTCGATCCAGACGCGCACCGGCGCCGAGTGTAGAAGGGGGGCACGATGGCGGACCCCGGCCGCGACGCCGCGCTGCTCGCCGCCGCCGAGGCGGCGCACGGGCCTGGCTCGACAGCCTCCCCGACCGGCCGGTGCGGCCGGAGGCGTCCGCTCGCGAGATGCTGGCGGCCTTCTCCGAGCCCCTGCCGGAGGAGGGCATCGACCCCGCGGCCGTGGTGCGCGACCTCGCCGAGCGCGCCGGGCCGGGCCTGATGGCGAGCGGCTCCGGCCGCTTCCTCGGCTGGGTGATCGGCGGCGCGCTCCCCGCGGGAAGTGCCGCCGACTGGCTCGTGAGCGCGTCGACCCGAACTCGGCCATGTCGGAGCCCCTCCGGCGACCACGATGATCGAGCAGGTGGTCTCGGGCTGGCTCCTCGACCTGCTGGACCTCCCGCGGGGGGCGTCGGTGGGCTTCGTGACGGGCGGCCAGATGGCCAACACGGCCTGCCTGGCCGCGGCGCGCGACCACGTGCTGGCCGCCCACGGGTGGGACGTCGAGCGGGACGGGCTGCAGGGTGCGCCCCGCGTCAACGTGCTCGTGGGCGAGCAGCGTCACGACTCGATCGACGCGTCCTGCGCGCGCTCGGCCTCGGGGGCGTCCACCGCGCTGGTCGTCGCCGCCGACGAGGCCGGCCGGATGCGGCCGGACGCCCTCGCCGCGACCGCGGCACGGGTGAGCGGGCCGACGGATGCGTCTGCACCCAGGCCGGCAACGTCAACGGGGGCGGCGTCAACCCGGTGGGCGAGATCACCAAGGCCGTGCGGCGCGAGGACCTGTGGGTCCACGTCAACGGAGCGTTCGGGCTCTGGGCGCGGGCCGCCCCCGCCTACCGGCACCTGGCCGCGGGGGCAAGGGACAACTCCTGGGCCACCGACGCCCACAAGTGGCTCAACACGCCCTACGACTGCGGCATGGCCATCTGCGCCCACCCCGCCGCGCACCGCCGCGCCATGGGCGTGCGCGCCGCCTATCTGCCGGAGGGCGACGACGCGGGCCTGCGCGACCCGATCGACTACAACCCCGAGCTCTCCACGGCGTGCCCAGGTCGGTGCCGGTCTGGGCGGGTGATTCCGCCAGCTCGGGCGCGGCGGGGTGGCCGACCTGGTGGAGCGCTGCTGCCGGATGGCCGAGCGGTTCGCCGCCCTCCTGTCCGAGGCCGACGGCGTCGAGGTGCTGCAGCAGAACCTCAACCAGGTGGTGGTCGGTCCCTGGACCCGGCCGGCGGCGACCACGACGCCCACTCCCGGGCCGTGGTGGCGCGGGCGCAGGCCGAGGGCACCTGCTACCCCAGCGGGACGGTGTGGCGGGGCCTCGGCGGCATGCGCCTGTCCGTGAGCAGCTGGCGCACCGGGCCGGAGGACGTCAACCGCTCGGTCGCGGCCCTCCTGGCCACCATCGCCGGTGACGCCGCCGCGGATATCCGGAGGCTGACCGGGGCGGTCCAGGCGGAGCGCCGGCGAATGCGATGATCCGGCGACGGACGAAGGAGAGAGCGTGGCGGACCCCACCGAGACCGATCCCGACAAGTACGCGGTCGTCTTCGAGAACGAGCGGGTACGCGTCCTCGAGTACCGTGACGAGCCCGGGGCCAGGGCGGAAACGCACGACCATCCGGACAGCGTGATGATCACGCTGAGCGGGTTCGACCGCCGACTCACCGTGGGCGACCGGACCCGCGAGGTCGCCCTTGGGCCGGCCGAGAATCCGGTGGCTCGATGCCCAGTCCCACTCCGGCGGAGAACATCGGCAGGACGCCCACGCACGTCTTCTTCGTCGAGCTGAAGGAGAGCCGGGCGCGACCGGCCCGTGCCCCCCTCGGCCCATCCGACTGATCTCGCGGCGGCACGAGGTGAGCATGCTCGTCTTCGTCTGTACCCGCGACGAGCCGGCTCGTGCGGCTCCGGCGCGACAGCCGGTCCTGGACGCCAGGAGCCCGCTCGCTGGAGGAGGTGGGCGCCGGGTGCGTCGCGCCCGGCGCGCGCGTGCTGGCACGCGGGGACGTGGAGCGTTCCTGAGCGTCGAGAACGCGGGGGCGACGTGGGAAGGGGTGGAGCTGCCCGAGGCCGACGTCTTCTCGGTCGCGATCGGGGCGGCCGACGGAGCGCTCTACGCCGGCACCGAGCCGAGCCGCCTCTTCGTCGCCCGGGACGGCGGTGCGTGGGCGGAGCTGGAGGCGCTCCAGGACATCCCGTCGCGCAGTCGCTGGAGCTTCCCGCCACGGCCGTGGACGCACCACGTGCGCTGGATGACCAACCGCACCGCGCTGAGCGGCTGTTGGTGGGGATCGACCTCGGCGGCCTCGTGTACTCCGACGACGGCGGCACGACGTTCTCGGACCACCAGCCGGGGCCAAGCCGGACGCCCACAGCCTGGCCTGGCACCCGCGCCGGAGGACCGCGCCTACCAGGCGGCCGGCGACGGCGCCGCCTCGACGAGACGGCGGGCGCACCTGGAGCCGGCGAGAACACCGGCCGCGAGCTCCGCTACTGCTTGGCGGTCAGCAGTAGATCCCGCCGATCCCCGACGCTGGTACGTGTCCGCCGCCTCCGGCCCGCGAGCCGCGCACGGGGGCGGCGCGGCGCGCGCGGCCGGCTCTACCGCTGGCACGGGCGCTGGGAAGCGCTGGCGCTGCCGGCCGGCTCGATGCCCTACGCGCTGGCAGCCGCCGGGGGCGAGCTGCTCGCCGGGATGGCGGACGGCCGCATCCTGCGAAGCGACGACCGCGGCAGAGCTCGGACGAGATGGGCGTGCGCGTCGGCTCGATCACCGCGATGGCGACGGCCGGAGAGGCGACGATCCGCGCCGCGCCGGCGTGACCGGCGCCGCCGCGGTCCTTCAGCGGCGTGCGGCCGCCTCGAGCCGGGCGAGCGCCTCCCGGGCGGCGCCCACCACCTTCGTGGCGTCCTCGCGGCTCAGGTTGGGGTGCATCGGCAGCGCGAGCGCGGTGCGCGCGGCCTCCTCGGCCACGGGAAGGTCGCCCTCCCGGTAGCCCAGCCCGGCGAACACGGGCTGCAGGTGCATCGGGATCCCGTAGTAGACCGCGCAGCCGATACCGGCCTCCGACAGCCCCTCGCGGAGCCCATCGCGCTGACGGTGCCGCGCCATGAAGAGGTGGTAGATGTGGCGCGCTCCCGGGGCGACCCCCGGCAGCTCCATCAGCTCGCCGAGGCCCTCCTCGGCATACCAGCCGGCGATCCGGGCGCGGCGGGCGTTCCACTCGTCCAGGTGCGGATAGAAGACGCGGATGATCGCGGCCTGCAGGTCGTCGAGGCGCGAGTTGTAGCCCACCTCGTCGAACACGACCTTGTCCTTCGATCCGTGGAAGCGCAGCCGCCTCACCGCTCGGCCAGCTCCTCGTCGCGGCAGACCACCATGCCGCCGTCGCCCATCCCGGGGAAGTTCTCGGTGGGGAAGAAGCTGAATGTGGCCGCGTCGCCGAAGGTCGCGATCTCACCGTGGGCGGACCGGCGCCGCGAAGGCCTGCGCGCAGTCCTCCACCACCCGCAGGCCGTGCTCCCCCGCGAGGTCCATGATCGCGCGCATGTCGGCCGGGTGGCCGAAGATGTGGACCGGCAGGATGGCCCGCGTCGCCGGCCCGATGCGCGCCTCCACCGCCGCGGGGTCGAGGCAGTAGGTCACCGGGTCGATGTCGCAGAACGCCGGCGTGGCGCCCACGCGGGCGATGGCCTCGGCCATGGCGTAGAAGGTGTACGGCGTCGTGATGACCTCGTCGCCCGGCCCGATGTCGAGGGCGTTGAGGGCGATCACCAGGGCGTCGGTGCCGTTGGCCACGCCGGCGCACGGGCGTCCGCCGAGGCGCTCCGACACGGTCAACTCCAGGGCGCGACCCTCCGGGCCGAGGATGAAGCGCCCGCTGTCGAGCACCCCGCCGCCGGCGGCATCAATCTCCGAGGCGCAGCGGCCCGTACTGGGCCGCGATGTCCAT
>CAWENM010000007.1:0-138547 GCA_963810465.1 uncultured Acidobacteriota bacterium
GGTGGTCTTGCGAAAGAAGAGGAGCAGGCCACTCAGTACCAGGATCGTGATCACCGAAGCCACGACACCACCCCTGACCATGCGCACTCCGATTATCTCAACCGGGCCGCCACCGATCCGGAGTGTTAGTGCCTTGGTCGGGTATCGCCAGGTCAGGAACCCATCGACCATGAATGCCATGCCCAGGGTCAGGAGGAGACTGAGCAAGACCCGGGCCTCGCCCTGGAGCCGATAGACAGGTCGCAGGATGGTCAGGTCGAGCAATAGCCCCAATAGACCCCCGGCGACCAGGCCCACCACCACGGCCGGGATGGGGGCGAGGCCTGCCTCCATGGAAAGCACGACCGCCATCGCCGAGAGCACCACCATCTGTCCGTAGGCCAGATTGAGCACACCCCCGAGGCCATAGACCAGGGTGAGCCCACCGGCGAGCAGGCCGAACTGGAGCCCGAGAACTATCCCATCGAGGAGGTTGGCGATCACGCGATCCCCAGGTAGGAGCGACGCACGTCGGGGTCCTTCGCCAACTCGGCCGAGGTTCCTTCCTTGCTGATGACCCCGTTCTCGAGGACGTAGCCCCGGTCGCTCAAAGCCATTGCCAGCGGGACCTGCTGCTCGGCAACCAGGACCGTCAGGCCACTTTCCTTGAGGGTCCTGAGCGCCTGATAGGCCTCGGCTGCCAGCTTCGGGGCCAATCCCGTCGTGGGCTCGTCCAGGACGAGGAGACGGGGCTCGGACATCAATGCCCGCCCTACCGCGAGCATCTGTTGCTCGCCCCCGCTCATGGTGCCGGCATGCTGGCGACGCCGCTCGGCAAGACGGGGGAACAAGTCGAGCACCACATTCATGGTCGTGGGGTCGGGCCGGTTGGGGTAAGCGCCGAGCGCAAGATTGTCCTGGACGGTCATCCGCGGGAATAGGTGCCGTTCTGCAGGCACGAAGCTGATACCGAGCCGGGCGATGCGCTCTGCTGCCAACCCGCTAATGCCCTCTCCCTCGAAGACCACGTCGCCCGACGATGGCTGGAGCAGCCCGAGCACGGCGCGGAAGAGCGAGGTCTTCCCGGCGCCATTCGAGCCGATGATCATCACTGCCTCGCCCTCGTCGACCTGAAAGCCGATGTCCCTGATGACATCGCCGCCCTGATATCCGGCGGTCAGGCCCCGCACCTCAAGCATCGTCCACGTCTCCCACGCCGAGATATGCCTCCACCACCGCATCGTCACGCATCACCGTCTCAGCGGGGCCCTCGGCGAGGACACGCCCGAAGTTGAGCACCACCACCCGCTCCGCCAGCTGCATCACTGCCTTCATGACGTGCTCCACCCACACGACGGTGATCCCGAACCGCTCTCGGATCGTCCGAACCATCTCGATGGACGCGCCTAGCTCGGCGTCGTTGAGCCCGGCCATCACCTCGTCGAGGAGGATCAGCCTGGGTTGGCCGGCCAGAGCGCGGGCCAGCTCGAGGAATCGCCGTTCGTGCAGATTCAGGTTGGCCACCTGGTCGCCATGGCGGCCACCGAGACCGACCATGGTCAGGATCTCCCTGCCTCTGGCCAGCGCCTCGCTCTCGGAACGGTTGCCGACGTCAGAGCCGAAGATCGCCCCCAGAGTGGCGTTCTCGAGGACGCTCATGCTTGGAAACACCCGGGGCGTCTGCTGGACCATGGCGATGCCCAGCCTGGAGACGGTGTGGGGCGGGTGACCTGATATCTGCCGACCGTCGAACGTGATACTCCCGCTGGTCGGGCGCTCCAGACCAACGATCAGCTTGAGCAGTGTGCTCTTGCCCGCGCCATTGGGGCCGACGATGGCGAGGATCTCGCCGTCGTCGACCCCAACGTTCACTCCGTCGACGGCCGGAAGGCCGCCAAAGTGCTTCCCGACCTCCTCGAGCTCGAGAAGAGGCAATTGAGTTCAGGACCCTGGCTGGTACGGCTCCAGCGTCTCGGACTGGGTCAGCCGCTCGACCCACCATTCGCCTGCCTCGTTCAACCCTTCCGGGGCGGGGCCTTCGCTGATCGTGTTGACGGTGGGCGCCGACGATGCCAGCTCGCCCCACTCGGTCCAGCTCACCGGGTGGGCGTAGCCCTCCAGGGCGTCATAGGTCTGGCCATGGAGGTACTCCGAGATAGCCACCGGATCATCGCCGGCGCTGGCAACCGCATCGGCCACCATCGTCACGATCCCGTGGCCGGCCACGGCGTCATCCGACATGAAGACGTTGTCGGAGAACTCGAGATAACGCGCGGCGAGTCCGGCATAACTTTCCCCGGTGTAATCGGCACAGGCAAAGTCGACGTAGCGACCGATGGCCAGGTCGGCGAGCCCTCCGACCGCCAGGTCTGGCGGGATCCATGAGCCGGTCACGGGCACGTCACCGATTAGGTCGGCCGACAACGTGACGATGGCCGCGCTCCCTGGCGGGTGGCCTGTCGCGATGACCATCTCGGCGCCGGCGTCGGCCACGTTCCGAACGAACGGAGTGAAATCGGTATCCGGGGGAACCGGAGCGACCTGGATCTCGCCGTACGAGATACCGGCGGTATCCAAGGCAGGCCCCACGGCCGCGGCGAACGACTGGCCCCACGGGTAGTCGGCGACGATGACCCCGACATTGGTCAGACCTTGCTCCTGGACGTACTGGATGACGGGTGGAGCCGTCATCGGGGCCGCGGGGAGACAGGTACGGAACATGAACCGGCTGTCCGCGGTCAGTGCGGCCTCTGTGCCCGACTTGACCAGGAAGGTGGGGATCTGCAGCTCCTCGGCCAGAGGGCTGATCGTGCCTCCCACCGTGCTGGAGATGATGCCGCCGATGGCGACCACCCCTTGCTCGGCCAGGCGCTCATAACCGGATGTGCCGGCATCGGCATCGTTGGCCGAGTCCTCGACGACCAACTCGATCATGCGTCCGTCGACCCCGCCTGCGGCGTTGATCTCTTCGGCGGCCAGCATCATCCCGTCACGGGCGTTGACCGCCCAGGGTGTGAAACCGGTGAGATCGGTGAGTATCCCGATCATGATCGGCTCATCGGAGGCCGCCTCGGTTGTTTCCGGGGCCGCCTCGGTTGTTTCCGGCGCCGCCTCCGTCGTGTCCGGCGCCGCCTCCGTCGTTTCCGGCGCCGCCTCCGTCGTGTCGGTGGCGTCATCCCCGGTGCAGGCGGCTCCGATCAACGCCATCACGGCGACCAGGGCGAGAAATCTCACTCTCGTCCGTTTGTTCCTCATGCTCTTCCTCCTCATTTGCCACGGCCCCGTGGCACCGGCGCACCCTAATCTGCCGATGATTCCGCGGGCCGGGGAAACACGACCCCGTCCATCAGCTTGCGGGCGGTCCGGATGATCCCGGCGCCCAATACCTCGGGCTCGGTTCCCGAATCGAGTCGGACCGTGGCGTCGAAGCTTCCCGTCGGGTGCTCGATTCTGACCCTGTCCGAGCCAGGTTCGAGTCGGGCCAATCCGGCGGCGATAGACCCGGGGAGAAAACAGGCGGTGGCGACGCTGACCGCCCCGAGCACACCGATCGCCTGATGGCAGCGGTGCGGGATGAAGGTTCTGGTGGATATCGCTCCTCCAGCCCGTGGTGGGGCCACCAGAGTCAGCTTGGGCACCGTGGTTTGGCTCACATCACCGAGGTTCATCAACGGGCCGGCGACCAGCCGGATCTCCTCGAGCTTCTGGCGCAGATCGGCATTGCCCTCCAGCTCCTCGCAGCTCTCATGACCTGTCACGCCGACATCGGAGGCCCGCAGCACGACTACCGGCATCCCGTTGTCGATCAAGGTGGCCCCTACGCCGCCCATGTCATCGACGGGCCGGCCCGTGGGAAGGAGGGCACCGGTACTCGACCCGGCGATGTCCTCGAATTCGATCACGATCTCCGCGGCCGAACCGGGCACTCCGGCGATCTCGGTGTCTCCGGCATAGACGGGCCTCCCCTCTTCGACGGGGAAGGTCGCCACCGCCACTCCTCCGGTGTTCTTCATGAGGATCCGCACCGGTGATGCGCCGTCGATCAGGCTGACCAACCCCCGCTCGAGGGCAAAGGGCCCCACCGCCGCCAGCATGTTGCCGCAGTTCTGCCTGTCGGTGACCTCGGGCCGGTCGACCGACACCTGAAGGAACAGGTACTCGATGTCGACGTCCTCACGTCCCGATGGCCCGACCACGGCCACCTTCGTGGTGAGCGGGTGGGCACCCCCGACACCATCGATCTGCCTCGGGTCCGGCGAGCCCATGATCCGAAGCAGGAGCGCATCGCGCTCAGCTTCTCCGCTGGGGAGGTCGTCGGCCAGGAAGAACGCCCCTTTCGACGTGCCACCGCGCATCAACATGCAAGGAATGCCGGGAAGGTCGGAGCTCATGGTGACGGTGCCTCGCGAGCGAAGCTAGCGGCCATGGGGCGCAGATAGGGTTGGCGAAATGAGTCAGGAGTCGCTTCTGGTGATCAGCGCCCACGTCGGAGACTTCGTCTGGCGCGCCGGTGGCGCCATCGCTCTTTACGCGGGCCAGGGGCACGACGTCACGGTCGTATGCCTCGCCTACGGGGAGCGTGGGGAATCGGCTCGCTATTGGCGCCAGGGCATGGATCTTGCACAGGTCAAGGAAGCGCGCCATGCCGAGGCGGAGGGTGCGGCCAAGGTCCTCGGCGCCGACCTGCGCGCCTTCGATGCGGACGACTACCCCCTGGTCGAGACAGCCGAGCTGCTGGACCGCCTCGTGAAGGTGTATCGGGAGATCCGTCCCACCGTTGTTCTCACCCACAACGATCGTGACCCGTGGAATCGAGATCACGAGACGGCTCACTCGATCGCAACCCAGGCGCGGATCATCGCCCAGGCCGCGGGCTACGAACCCGGCACCGAAGTGATCGGGGCGCCGCCTGTTTTCCTGTTCGAGCCGCATCAAACCGAATACTCGGGCTTCATGCCGGACGTGCTGCTCGACATAACCGAGGTGTGGGATCAGAAGCTGGAGGCGATGCGGTGCATGGAGGGTCAGGAGCATCTCTGGGACTACTACACGGACGTTGCGACCAGACGCGGGGTGCAGGCTCAGCGCAACTCGGGCCCCAACCTCGGTCTGCTGGACGAGACCAAAGCCGAGGCCTACCAGCGGGTGTTCCCCCAGGTAGCCAGGGAGCTTGCCTGAGATGAGTGAGGGCGTCGTGGTGCGAAACGTGCCCCGGATCGACGCCGACGTCGTGGCCGGGTTGGGCGCCGCCGGGGTGGCCACGGTTCACGAGGCGGGCGGCGCCAGCCTCTTCGATCCGGGGATCAGACCCATCCAGGACGGCACGCGGATCGCCGGCTCGGCGGTCACCGTCTCATGCGCTCCGGGGGACAACATCATGATCCACGCCGCGGTCGAGGTCATCGAACCAGGGGACATCCTCGTGGTAGGAACGACCGCACCCTCGACGAACGGGATGTTCGGGGAGCTTTTGGCGACATCGGTGATGGCCAGAGGGTGTGCCGGTGTGGTCGTCGATGCCGGGGTTCGTGACATCTCTGACCTGCGACGCTTGGGCCTCCCCGTCTGGTCCCGGGCGATCCACGCCTCGGGGACCGTGAAAGCCACGCCGGGATCGGTGAACGTGCCGATCGTATGCGGCAGTGCCACCGTCGGCCCTGGCGATGTCGTGGTCGCCGACGACGACGGTGTCGTCGTAGTGGAGCGAGAGCGCGCCGCCCAGGTCCTCACAGTCGCCCGGGAGCGTCTGGAGCGGGAGACGGAGGTTCGGGCCCGTCTCGCAGCCGGTGAGCTCGGCGTCGATTTCTACGGGTTCAGAGAGAGACTCGAAGCGATGGGAGTCCGCTGGATCGACACCCCCGAATAGTCATCTCAGGCTTCGGCCTCGCGCAGCTTGAAGCGCTGGATCTTGCCCGTGGCCGTCCGTGGGAAGTCTTCGACGTATTCGATGACATGGGGGTATTGATAACGCTGCAATTCGGCCTTGCACCAACTTTGAAGCTCTACGTCCAGGTCGCCGCCCTCGATGACGCCCTCGCTGAGGATCACTACCGCCTTGATCCGGGACATGTGCTCCAAGTCGACAGCCACGACAGCCGCCTCCCGTACCGAAGGGTGCTCCATCAGCCGGTTCTCGATTTCGATCGGACTGACCCACAGCCCACCGACTTTCATCATGTCGTCGACCCGGCCCTCGTACCAGAAGTAGCCATCGTCATCCTTCCGATACCTGTCACCGGTTAGGAACCAATCACCGCGGATCTTGTCCCGGCTCCGCTCGTATTGGTGCCAGTACGTGGTCAGGGCGCTCGGCCCCCGGACCCACATCTCTCCGGCTTCGCCCACCGGGCACAGGGCACCTTCGGGGTCACGGACCTCCATCTGATACCCGTCGACCGGCGTGCCCGAGGTGCCCGGCCTGACCGCCATCGCCCGGTTTGAGCAGTAGATGTGGAGCATCTCGGTCGAGCCCACACCGTCGAGGATCTCTATCCCGGTGCGATCGTGGAAGCGCCGCCATATCTCCGGAGGAAGCGGCTCGGCCGCCGAGATCCCCAGCCGGACCGAAGACCAATCGGTCTCTTCGAACTCGGGATGGGCGAGGATTGCGTTGTAGAGAGCAGGCACCGAGAAGTAGAGCGATGGTCGATGCGTTCGAACCCGCTCGAGGAGGCGATCCGGTGTGGGGCGACCCGTCGAATAGACGGAGGTGGCTCCGGCCCACATCGGGAAGGAGAGGTTGTTGCCCAGACCGTAGGCGTGGAACATCTTGGTGCTAGAGAACACCACATCGTCCTGCCCGATGTTGAGGACCGGACCGGCGTAGTGCTCGCAGGTAGCCGCGAGGTCGGCGTGACGGTGCACCACCCCCTTGGGTCTGCCGGTCGATCCGGAGCTGTAGAGCCAGAAGGCCATGTCGTCGGGATGGGTGGGCACCGGGTCGAATTCGCCCACTGTCTCCCCGACCCAAACGTCTAGTGACTCGGCACCGGTTGGCGCCGGCCCGTTGGCGACAACGAGGCGAACGGATGGTCGTGTCGCCAACTGCGGCTCCACCACTTCGAGAAAGACAGCGTCGACGATGGCAACGGAGGCGTAGGAGTCGTCGAGGAAATAGCCGAAGTCGCCGGGTCGGGCCAGAAAGTTGACCGGGACCGGGACCGCCCCGATCCGCATCGCGCCGAGAAAAGCGGCGGGGAAGGCCGGTGTGTCATCGAGGACGAGCAGGACACGATCCTCCCTTCCCAGCCCTATTTCACCCAGCCGGGCGGCGGCCGCCACCACCGCACTGTGCAGACGCCCGGCAGACCAGGCGACGTCATCGGAGGTGATGAGGATGGTGTCGTCGCCCCGGCCCTGCTCCAACCACCCGTCGACCAGGGTGCTGATATTGGCGTTGGTCTGCATTCGTCCCTTGCCACTCCCGACCGGGCGAGACTATCGGCCATGACCGATGACAGCGGCCCTTACGAGGGCGGGATCCACATCGGCGGTTATCGGGCCGAGTTCCGGATCTACCAGCGGGGCGGCAGAAACCCGGTGGTATTCCTACACGACGGGTTGGGCAGCATGCGCAGCTGGAAAGACATGCCTCGGAACCTGGCGCTGGCTATCGGGAGACCCGTCGCCGCCTACAGCCGACAAGGCCATGGCTGGTCCGGCCCAATTCGAGCGCGACGGACGCCACAGTTCATGCATCACGAGGCGCTCGGCGCCCTCTATCAGTTCCTTCGCGAATACGAGATCTCCGACGTGGTATTCGTCGGTCATTCGGACGGAGCATCCATCTCCTTGATCTTCAGCGGTGAGTACCAGTGGGCTTCCGGTCTGGTGCTGATCGCCCCCCACGTTTTCGTCGAGCCGGAGACGATCGCCGGGATCGAAAAGATGGTGAGACGGTTCGAGACCACCGATCTCCCCCAACGGTTGGCCAAATACCACCGCGACCCGGAGGCCACGTTCCGGGCGTGGAGCGAGATCTGGCTCGACCCTGGCTTCCGGGACTGGAACATCGAGGATTCGCTGCCCAACGTCGCATGTCCCGTCTTGCTCATCCAGGCACTCGATGACGAGTACGGGACCCTTGCTCAGTTGGATGCCATCGAGCGGGGGGTCAGCGGGCCAGTCGAGAGGCTGGTGCTCCCTGACGGTGGTCATTCCCCACATCTCACCCACCGCGAGCAGGTGACGGAAGTGGTGACGGAGTTCGTGAAACGGGTGGACTCTCGGCGATTGGGGTAAAAGGCCCCCATGCGCTCGATTAGGCGAATGGGTGATCCGAGACGAAGTCGAGGGGCGTGTCGACCCCCAGGGTTCACCGTTGGCAATTCGGATAGGCATCGACACCGGGCCGGTGGTTGCCGGGGTGATCGGCCGTAGCAAGTTCATCTACGACCTCTGGGGCGACACGGTCAACATGGCCAGTCGAATGGAGTCCCAAGGAGTGCCCGGTCGGATTCAGGTAACGCAACGCACCCAGCAGCGTCTCGGCTCGAGTTATCGATTTGAGCGCCGCGGCCAGATCGACGTCAAGGGCAAGGGAGAGATGATCACCTACTTCCTGGTGGGCAAGAGGTGACCGACTCGGTGGGTCACCCCTCCCTCAGATCGAGGCCACGAAGAAACTGTGCGTTGATCGCCACGACGATCGTGGAAACGCTCATCAAGATCGCCGCCGCAGCTGGGGACAAGACCACTCCCGCCCAGGCCAGAGCCCCTGCGGCCAGCGGTATGGCGACCACGTTGTAACCGGCGGCCCAGACCAGGTTCTGCAGCATCTTGCGATAGCCGGCCGAAGAAAGACGCCGAGTGGCGACGACCGCCCTCGGGTCGTCCGAGGCAAGCACGATCCCGGCCGACTCGATCGCGACGTCGGTGCCAGCACCGATGGCGATGCCCACATCAGCCTGGGCCAGAGCCGGGGCGTCGTTGACCCCGTCGCCAACCATTGCCACCGTCAAACCCCGATTCTGAAGCTCGGCCACTTTGGAGTGCTTGTCCTCGGGCAGGACCTCGGCCATGACCTCGTCGATGCCCAGCTCGACCGCGACCGACTCCGCCACCTGGTGGGCGTCGCCGGTGATCATCGCCACCCGGACTCCCAACTCGTGGAGTTGGTCGACTGCCGCGCGTGACTCGGGTCGTACCTCGTCCTCCAACGAGATCGCCCCCACGACCTCGTTGTCTCGGATGACATAGAGAATCGCAGCGCCTCGCTTCTCCCAACCCGTGACAGTCGTCCCCAGATCGGGCGACATCTCCAGCGCTCTCTCGCGGACGAGCGTTGGCCCACCGACCGCCACCGAAGCGCCATCGAGAGTCGCCTCGACCCCGCGTCCACTCATCGAATGGAATCCGCTGGCAACGGGAATGGGGCCACGATCGGCGGCAGCGGCCACTATCGCCCTTGCCAAAGGGTGCTCGGAGTCGGATTCGACTGCCGCTGCCCACGCCAGCACAGTCTCCGAGTCCCCATCGATCGCGGCGACGTCGCCCACAACATGTCTCCCCCGCGTCAAGGTGCCCGTCTTGTCGAAGAGCACGACGTCCACCGTGCGCATGCGCTCGAGTGCGAGACGATCCTTCACCAGTATCCCGTTGCGTGCCGCCAGCCCGGTCGAGATGGAGATGACCAGGGGAATGGCGAGCCCAAGGGCGTGAGGACAGGCGATGACAAGGACCGAAACCGTGCGAGTGACCGCGTCCTCGGGTTGCCCGGCGGCCCACCAGAAAATCGCGGTGATCGCAGCGGCACCAACTGCTACGTAGAAGAGGAGTGCCGCCGCGCGGTCGGCCAGGACCTGGGCCCGGGAGCGGGACTGCTGTGCCTCGGCCACGAGTCGCTGGATCCCGGCCAGGGCGGTGTCCTCACCCACCGCCGTGATTTCAACGCGGAAGGCCGAGTCGGTGGCAACCGTTCCGGCTATCACCCGGTTTCCCGGGCCCTTTGGCACCGGTTTGGACTCCCCAGTCACCATCGACTCGTCCACCTCGGCGCCACCAGTCGTGATCACACCGTCGGCCGGGACCCGGGCACCGGGGCGGACCAGAACGAGGTCACCGACGCCGAGCGAGGAGATCGGGACCGTTTCGGGCTCCCCGTCGACTACCCGCTCCGCCTCGTCGGGGAGGAGCTCGGCCAGGGCGACCAGAGCGCCGCGGGCCTGCCCGATGGCCCTCATCTCCATCCAGTGGCCGAGGAGCATGATCGTGATCAGAGCAGCCAGCTCCCACCAGAAGTCGAGATCGAACCAGCCGAAAGTGGTCGCCAGAGAGGCGAGGTAGGCAACCGAGATCGCCATGCCGATCAGGAGCATCATCCCCGGCTGCCGGTCCCGGATCTCCTGGACCGCGCCACGCAGGAAGGGCGTTCCCCCATATACGAAGATCACGGTGCCCAGGACCGGTGCGATCCACTGCGAGCCGGGGAAGACCGGGGCCGTGTACCCGAACCATTCCTGGATCATCGGGCTGTAGAAGACGATGGGGACGGTCAGGGCGAGCGACAGCCAGAAACGGTCCCGGAACATGGCCACGCTGTGCCCGGCATGTTTGTCATGCCCGGCGTGCTGATCATGACCACCGAGCTGATCATGCCCCGCGTGCTGATCGTGACCACCGTGATGCTGGTGATCGTCGTGGTGCTGGTGCTCGGTTATGACCTCACCAATCGTTCGATGGCCCGGGTAGCCTCGGCAATCATCTGGTCGGCTGTGGCGGTGTCGCCGGCCACGGACGCCTCCTTGACGCAATGACGGACGTGCTCGTCGAGCAATCCGACAGCCACGGCGCGCAACGCCGAGGAAGCGGCATTGACCTGGGTGAGGACGTCGATGCAGTACGTGTCATCGGTGATCATGCGTTGCAAACCTCTCACCTGGCCCTCGATCCTGGCGAGACGATTCAGGTATTCGTCCTTGTTCAGCGTGTAACCGCGCATCGAATCCTCCTGATACCTTAGGGGGGTATGGTACCAGGGCAGGAAGGCCCACGCCTCCCCGGCTTCTCAGTCCAGGTGAAACACCTCGACGAGCTCTTCCATCATGGTGTCCGCCGCCTCCCCCGTTCCCTCGAAGAATGGCGCCATCTCGGCCTGCCAGCGGTCGTTGACCTCTTCCCGGGACATGCCGTCGAGCGCGGCGGCCAGTGAATCGGGGGTCTCGAAGTAGCCGAAGAGAGTGCCGTCCGAGCGCATGAAGAGGGAGTAGTTGTGCCATCCCGTGCGGCTCAAGGCATCGAGCATCTCGGGCCAGACCTCCTCATGCCGACGTCGGTACTCAGGGATCAGCTCCGGTCTCACCCTGAGCACGAATCCGATTCTCCGCACGACCAACCTCCTAGGCGAGACCCACGACCTGCCGGTACGACGTGAGGCGGTCGTCCTCAGGATCGAGGTCGGTGACGAGCAGGTCTATGTCCATCAGGTCGAACATCCTCGCCTGGGCCCTCGTTTCCAGCTTGCTGTGGTCCACGGCGAGGATGATGCGGCTGCTGGTGGCAGCAAAGGCCCGCTTCACCTCCGATTCCGCCAGGCTGGCCTCTGAAGAGCCGAGCTCATGGTCCAGTGCGGCTGCCGAGCAAACGAAGGCGTCATAGAGAAAGCCCTGAGCCGCCCGCGCCGCGATCGGCCCGACGAGGCTCCCCGTTCGCGGCTCTTGTGTGCCACCGGTCAGCGAGGCCGTGATGCCCGGTTTGCCCACGGCGGCGTGGAAAGTGTCGAGACCGTTGGTCACGATGACAAGGTCGCGGGCCATCTCCAGGGAGGCAGCGAGACGATGAACTGTCGTGGATGCATCGAAGGCAACTGTCCCCACCGCCGGGATCAGATGGACGAGCTTCTCGGCGATCCTGCCCTTGGCCCGCGCATTGTGCCGATGCCGCTGTGCGAATGGCTCCGGGCCGAGGGCAATGGCCCCGCCCCTGACCCGACGAGCGATACCGAGTGCCTCCAACTCGTCGAGGTCGCGGCGGATCGTCATCTCGCTCACCCCGAAGTCGGCCGCCAGCTGGTCGATCCGGACCGCGCCGCGCTCGGAGATGAGATCCTTGACCTCACCCAGACGCTCTTCCGGGCTGTTGAACGTGCGTCGGCTCACTCCGTCTCCCCATCGCGATTCCGACCTGAATTCAAGTCGCCGGCGACCTTGCCCGCCCCCACTCCACTACCCAGGGCCTCGCCCGCGCCCAACCAGTCGCGAGCCTGGTCGAGATGGTCGAACGCACCGATGGCCAGACCCTGCACGATGGCATTGCCCAGGGCGGTGGCCTCCTGAGAGCCTCTCACCACCGGGATCCCGGTTCGCCGGCTCAACAGCTCGTGGAGAAGTGGCACCCGTGCCCCGCCACCGACCACCACGATCCGGGCCGGGTCTTCACCCGTGATCTCGTTCAGCTCGTCGACCACAACGCCGATCCCGCCGACGATCGACTCGATGACGCTTCTCGCGATGACACTGCGAGGTGTGCCGGGAGGGAGGTCGGCTGCTTCCTGGACTTCGCGGAGCATGTCGGCCGGGCTCACGAATCGGTGATCGCCGGCATCGAAGGTCGGGACCGGTCCTTCGAGAGACGCCGCCTCATCGAGCAGCATCTCGATGGGAGGCCCGCCCCATGCCTGGCGGCACTGCTCCAGGATCCACAGACCGACCACGTTCTTGAGGAATCGAATACCGCCCAGGGCCCCCGCCTCGTTGGAGAAGTTGGCCTCGCGTGCCCGAGCAGAGGTGTCCGGGTCGAGGCGCTCCATCCCCACCAGGACCCAGGTCCCGGCCGAGACGAAGACGGTTCCGGGGCCGGCCCCGCCGGGCATCCCCAGGAATGCAGAGGCCGTGTCATGGCTCCCCACCAGATGCACCGGGACCCCCCGCCACCTGCCGGCCGCGGTTCCGGCAAAGACCACTGGAGGGAATAGAGAAGGGTCCAACGACAGGTCGGCGAGGAGGTCTGGAGCCCATTCTCCGGTTCGTATATCCATGAGTGCGGTGGTCGAGACGTTGGATCGCTCGGCCGCGACCAGCCCGGTGAGGTGATGGACGAGGAGGTCGGGAAGGAGGAGGATCCGGGAGGCCCGTCCCAGTTCACCGGAGTCGTGCACCGCCAGCTGGAAGACGGTGTTGATCCCCATTATCTGAACACCCGAGCGCTCGTAGAGACGTTCCAATCCGATTCGATCGCCCGTCAAGTGCCATCCTTCGGTTCTCGAGTCCCGGTACGAGAAGGGCAGGTCGACAAGGCGCCCGGTGCCATCGATCAGCCCGTAGTCGACGCCCCAGCCGTCCACACCGATCGACGCCACGGCCCCGGTGGCGAGGCCCTGCTCCAATCCGGTCTCGACTTCCGCGACGATGCGGGGCCAATCCCACCGCAGGGACCCGTCGCCCATCCTGATCGGGGCATGCTCCCACCGATGGAGGATCTCCACCAACGGCTTGTCCGCCGAGAGATCGACGGAGGCAACGCGGACAGATGTGGCCCCGAGATCCACCGCCAGGACCCGGAGCGGGCCGCTCACAGCCCGGTTGCGACCGAGGCCAGACCGCGCTCTTCGATCATCGCCTTGCGATACCCGAGCGACCGGTAGGCAGCCAAGGGCTCGATGGCCCCGCCTTTCACTCGACGGGCCTCAGCCACCAGCGGGCGGACATCGATGCGGAAGGCGTCCTGGAGCAGATGCTGTCCCAGTGCGGCATCGTTGGCTTCCTGAGCCTCGAGAAGGGCGTCACGCTCCACAAGTAGCGCCTGGGCGTAGGCGATCGACACGGCTTCGGTCGACTGGATCAGGTCCTCGAGGGGGTCCTTGATGTTGTGGCTCTGGTCGATCATGTAGGCCAGCGCGGGGAGCCGGCCGGCTCCGGCCCGGATCAACTCACAGAAGATGAGGAATAGCTGATAGGGCCGGATTGAGCCGGTGGTCAGGTCGTCGTCGCCGTACTTCGAGTCGTTGAAGTGAAACCCGCCGAGACGCCCGGCCATGGCCAGCCGGCTCACGATCTGCTCGATGTTGGCGTTGGGAAGGTGGTGGCCGAGATCGACCAGACAGGAGGCCTTCGGTCCTGCCGCCTGAGCGAGAAGAAGAGACGACCCCCAGTCGAAGTTGACGGTGGCGTAGAAGGCCGGCTCATAGGGCTTGTGCTCGGTGTACATCTGCCATCCGTCGGGCAGATGGTCGTGGATCGCGCCCAGACCCTCGGCCACCCGCTCGAACTGGGTGGTGTGGTCTGCCTGACCGGGATGGTTGATGCCGTCGGCGAGCCAAACGGTGAGAGCGGTCGATCCGAGGCGAACGCCTAGATCGATCACGTACTTGTTGTGCTCGATCGCGACCTCCCTGACGGCGCGGTCGGCGTTGGCCAGGCTCCCGAATTTGTACGAGAGCTTGCCGTCGTCGGTCGTCGATGGGTTGTCCTGGAACGTGTTCGAATTCATGGCGTCGAAGCCGATCGCTCGCTCCTCGGCGTACTGAGCCAGCCCGTCGGGATCCTCGGGGTCGTCCCAAGGGACGTGGAGCGAGATGGTCCCGTTGCTGGAGGTCAGAGAATCGAGAAGGGCGACATCGTCGATCTTCTCCTCGGTATTGCGGGGCTCGCCACCTATCGGGAACCTGCCGAACCTGGTCCCACCCGTCCCCACTGCCCACGAGGGAGCGGCGACATCGAACTCGGCGAGCGCCGTCACCACATCGGTGGCGCTGGCCCCGCTGCGCCGGTCGAGCCGGGTGGAAAGGTGCTCCAGATCCGTCTGGAGCGGAGCCGCCCATGCCTCGTTCAGTTCGGCGATCCGATCACGGTCGATCATCTCATTCCTCCTCGACTCATCTCAGGAATGCCGAGACAACGCCGCTGTCCACCGGGATCATCAGCCCCGTGGTCTGGCTCAGCGAGCCACCGACCAGGGCCAGGGCGGCCATCGCCACGTGCTCGGGCAGGACCTCTTGCTTGAGCAGGGTGCGATCGGCGTAGAACTTTCCCAACTCCTCCTCCGGGACTCCATAAACCTTGGCCCGGTCCGCTCCCCAGCCCCCGGCGAAGATACCCGAGCCGTGGACGACGCCGTCCGGGTTGATCCCGTTGACCCTGATCCCGTGGCGGCCCAATTCTGCCGCCAGGAGACGGACCTGATGGGCCTGGCTCGCCTTGGCCGATCCGTAGGCGAGATTGTTGGGACCGGCCACCACGGCGTTCTTGCTCACGATGTAGACGATGTCTCCTCCCCGCCCCTGGTCGATCATCGCCGAGGCGGCGTGCTTGGAGACCAGGAACGAGCCCTTGGCCATGACATCGTGCTGCAGGTCCCAATCCTGCTCGGTGGTGTCCAGCAAGCTCTTGGACAGGGAGAGGCCGGCGTTGTTGACGACGATGTCGATGCCACCGAATGCGCGCACCGCAGCTTCGATCGCCTCTCGAACGGCCGTCTCATCGGTGACGTCCGCCTCGACGGGCAGCGCGGTGTCACTCGTTCCGATCTGATCGGAGGTCTTCCGTGCTGAATCGAGGTCGATGTCGACCACCACGACCACTGCGCCCGAGCCGGCGAACGTCTCGGCGATGGCGCGTCCGATTCCGGATCCAGCGCCCGTGACGAGTGCGACTTTCCCGGTGAGCGGCTTCGGAGGAGGCCGGCGACGGAGCTTCATCTCCTCCAGCATCCAGTACTCGACCCGGAACTTCTCCGCCTCCGGGACCGGCTGATAGGTGGAGACGGACTCGGCGCCGTTGATGACGTTGATCGCATTGATGTAGAACTCGCCGGCTACACGGGCGGTTTGGCTATCGGTGCCGAAACTGAACATGCCGATGCCGGGAATGAGGAAGATCGCCGGATCGGCGCCGCGCATCTGTGGTGTGTCCGGGCCCGCATGACGCTCGTAATACGCCCGGTATTCCTCCCTGTACTCCGCGTGTAGCTGACGGAGTCGGTCTATCCGCTCCTCGAGGGGCGATGCCGGCGGCAAGTCCAGGAGCAGGGGTCGCACCTTGGTGCGAATGAAATGATCGGGACATGATGTGCCCAGCGGCACGACACGTGGCGCCGCCTCACGGCCGATGAAGTCGAGAACGACATCGTCTTCGAACCAGCGGCCCACAACCGGGCCATCGGTGCCGGCCAGCCCGCGGATCACAGGGGCCAATGCCGAGGCCTGTACCTCACGGTCGGATGGCGCCAACGCCTCGAACCCGGAGCGCATCGGCCCGAGGGGCTCCTGTCGGCCATGACGCTCGATGAACTCGGTCGCTTGGGCGATGAGCTCCAGCGAGGTCGCTTCGCAAGAGTCGGAGCTGTCGCCCCAGGCAGTGAGCCCATGCCCACCCATGACCACACCGCGCAAGCCGGGTCTTTGGCTACGCAGGGTCTCGATCTCGAGGGCAAGCTCGAAGCCGGGGCGTCTCCAGGCAACCCATCCGACCTCGTCGCCGAAGCAACGCTTGGTCAACTCCTCGCCGTCCGAGGAAGCAGCCAGCGCGATCACGGAATCGGGGTGGAGGTGATCGACGTGGGCGACATCGAGCAGACCGTGCATCGAGGTGTCGATGCTCGGGGCTGCCCCCGGGGGCCCGAAGATGGCGTAGTCGAGGAGTTGGTGCATCTCGTCCTCTTGCTCCTCGCCCTTGTATACATCGCGTAGCCCACGAATCGAGTCGAGCTCGAGCACCGAGAGCCCCTCTGCGGAGAGGGTGCCCAGGTCTCCCCCTGAGCCCTTGACCCACATCACCTCGACCTCTCGGCCGGAAGCGGGGTCGGTGAGCTGTCCCTTGGCCGAGGTGTTGCCGCCTCCGTAGTTGGTGTTGCGCCGATCGGCGCCGAGCCGATTGGAACGAGCGATCAGCTCGTCGACTACGGAAGGCTGCTCACCGGCGCTCATCGATCCCCGTTTCGACTCTTCGCATCGTCGTTGCTTCTGCCCTTCGGCAGAGGTGTGCGATCGAGCGTTAGATATCGCATAATCTTACACCGCTTGCCAAGCCCGAGGCCCGCCCGGGCCCATCACAGGCCCGGGCGGAGCCACAGACTCAGGTGCCCGGGTTCTCCGCGTTGTACTTGGAGAACGGTCCCATCAGCACCCGCAGCCCGGCGTCCCGGGTCGGGTCCGCGGTGATCTCGTACTCACCCATGCGACCGGCGACGAAGGTTGTGCCTTCCTCGGCCACTATCTGGTCGGTGGCGATCCCGTATGCCACGTAGTAGGCGAGGTACCCGAGGTCGACGAAGCTCCACAGGGCGAACTCCGGAGCACATCCGCTCTCGACATAGGGCGCCATCTCCTCGGGGAGGCCCAGACCCGAGACCTTGATGGTCTCGCAGAGGCCCTCCTGAGTCATCGCCTGCGCGGCGGCAACGATCCCGACCGTGGTCGGGGCCATGATGAGCTCGAGATCAGGATGCGAGTCGACCAGACCCAGGGCAGCAGTCACCGAATCCTCGGCGACATCATTGCCATACACGGTCTCGACCAACACGAGATTCTCGAACTCGGGCGTGGCGAGGGCCTCCTCCATGGCCGCGATCCAGGCGTTCTGATTGGCCGCGTCCGGTGTCGCCGACAGGATGGCGAACTCGCCACCGTCGTCACCGAGGATGGTGCGAGCCATTTCGGCCATGACCAGACCGGTCTCGTCGAAATCGACCTGCGCCACGAACACGCTCTCGCCCGTGGCCGAGGGGATCGGCGAGTCCCATGTCACCACCGGAATGCCGGCGTCCATCGCTGCTTGAGCAGGCGCGTCCAGCTGGTCGCCGGAGTTGTTGGAGAGCATGATCGCCTGGACACCCTGGGTGACGGCGTTGGTCATGAACTCGATCTGCCCGGTGGTGTCACCACAGTCGGCAGGCCCGACGAATTCCGCCGGATCGGAGCCGAGCTCGGCTGCGGCCTCCTCGGCGCCCGAGTTGGCCTGCGGGAACACTGCGATGTTGGTGCACTTGGGCAGGAACGTCGCCGTGATCGAGTCGCCCGCGGTGATCTCCACCGCCTCGGCTGCAGCCGCCGATGTGGTGGTCTCCTCCGCAGCTGACGTGGTTGTCTCGGCTGCGACCGTGGTCGTCGCCTCGGCCTCGGTCGTGGTTGCTTCACCTGCAGTGGTCGTGGTGTCGCCGCTGTCTCCGCCACAGGCGGCGATTATCAGGGCAAGGACCACCAACGGGGCCAGGGCCCGGCTGCGTCTCTTGATTGCTGTCACTATCCGCTTTCCTCCTCTTGTTTGTGGTGTCTCGGTGTTCATCGATATGAGCCGTTGCTACCTCCGTTCAATGATTCGTCAGGGGGGACCATGTGCGATCGCCCCAGAAGCACTCGACTCAGCCCTTGGGCGACGGAGGCGATACCTCTGGGCGAGATTGGGAACCAGTACCGACCCGATCAGCAACAGCCCGATGACCCCGGTTTGGGTGATCCCATCGATGTTGGCCAGCCCGAGGCCGTTGCGGATGTTGAGGACAGTGAACAGCGCCAGCACCACCCCGAGCATCGATCCCGACCCGCCAAAGATGCTCACCCCACCCAGGAGGACCATGGTGATTATGTCCAGCTCGTACGTTTCGCCGAGGGTTCCCTGGACGGCGCCGACGCGGGCGGCGAAGAGGACCCCGGCCAGCCCGGCGACGGTGCCCGAGGCGATGAAGAGCCTCAGTTTCACCGAGTCCACTTCGATGCCGGAGAACCTGGCGACATCGGCGCTGTTGCCGATCACATACACCTTCCGACCAAAGGCGCTGCGCTCGAGGATCACCCAGGCCAAGGCCAGGCCGCCGAAGAAGAGGACGAGGGCAACCGGGAATGGGCCGACGAGTGTCTGCTGGCCGATTCTCTCGAACCATTCCGGGAAATCCCCAACCGACCGGTCCTCGAGGAGGACACGCGCCGCGCCCCGGAACCCGATCAGCCCGGCGAGGGTCACCACCAGCGAGGGCAGCCCGAAGCGGGTGATGACCAGGCCCTGGACCAGGCCAGCGATGGCACCGGCCGTGATGCCGATCAGGATGGCGACCGCGAACGGGACCTGTCCCCCTTCGTAGAGGGTTGCCGTCACCGCTGCGGAGAAGCCCATGACCGAGGCCACGGACAGGTCGATCTCTCCGTTGATGATGACGAATGTCATCACGACCACGACGATGATCTTCTCGATCGAGAGCCAGAAGAGGTTCACGAAGTTCCCGAATCCGAGATAGAACGGGGACAGGGAGACGTTGACCACGATCGTCGCCAACAGGACGACGATGAGGATCGACTCCCACCGATGCTTGGCCGCCCAATCACGCATCGGCGGTCCCTCCTCCTCCCGCCACCCGCGCCATACCCACCGCGGTCGGGCCCGTGGACTCCATCGCCTTCCTCGCCTCGGCCGACCAGCGACGGTTGAAGCGGTTGCGAAGCAAGGTGTCCAGGATCACCGCGGCCAGGATCAAGATCCCGAGAAAGGCGTCACGCCAGAACTCACTGACCTCGGGCACCCGGACCAGGCTCAGCTTGAGCGTGTCGATGAAGATCGCGCCCAGAAACGCGCCGACCATCGTGCCGGATCCTCCGAGGATGCTGACCCCGCCGACGACGGCAGCGGCCACGGACTCGAGCTCGAGCCCGGCGCCGGCAGTGGCGCTGATGGTGCCGGCACGAGCCAAGAACATGAATCCAGCAAGCCCGGCCAGCGCCCCGGATCCAACAAACGACCAGAAGATCAATGAGGCTGCCGGCAATCCGGTCTGAGCGGCTGCGGACGGATTGGACCCAATGGCATAGATCCTCCTTCCCCAGCGCAGCCTGGCCAGGGCGAATTGCAGCGCCAATACGACGATGACCGCGATCACGAACACCAAACGCACCTCGAAGCCGGCGATGGTGAACAGAGTCACATTGTTGAATTCGAGAACCCAGGAAGGCAGATCGCCGGCCAGGACATTGGCGCCCTCTGAGTAGATGCTGAGCAGGGTGCGGAAGAGGGCCAGCGTGCCGAGCGTGACGATGATCGCGGGCACACCGCCGTACGCGACGAGAAGCCCATTGACCGACCCGAGGACCGCCCCGACCACCATGGCCACGAGGATGGCGACGACGGGGCCCTGCCCGGACGCGGCGAGGAAGTCTCCCGTGAGATAGGCGGCGACACCCACGATCGAGCCGACCGACAGGTCGATGTTGCGGCTGAAGATCACCAGTGCCTGTGCGGCGGCTAGGAGCGTCACGATCACAACACTGGTGGTGACACGATTGAAGAAACGTCCGCTCAGATAGCCCTCGATGAGGAAGGCGAACACCACCACCGACAGCACGATGATTCCGAGAAGAGTCGCTTCCTTCACTCGCTCCGGTCGAAGGAACCTGCTGCTGCGAGGGGCCGCCTCCACGGCGGCCGAGTCGGTCATCGGGCACCAACCGCAGCGGTCATGATCCGCTCTTGCGTGGCCTCGCGACGGGGATAGATCCCGATCAGACTGCCTTCACGCATGACGGCGACACGGTCGCTCATCGCGATCACCTCAGGCAGGTCGGAGGAGATGAGCATGATCGCGATCCCCGAGGTCGCCAGCTCGTCGATGAACTTGTGGACTTCGGCTTTGGCCCCGACATCGATTCCTCTGGTCGGCTCGTCCAGGATCAAGACCTTGGGGTGGGTGTTGAGCCACTTGGCCAGCATGGTCTTTTGCTGGTTGCCACCGGAAAGCTGGCTTACCGGTGTCGACAGACCGGGGGCTCGGATCCCGAGCCGCTGCCTCAGCGCCTCGGCATCGGCGTGCTCGCGATCGCGGTCGATGAGGCCCAGGGCGTTCGTGTACCGGTCCAGGGTCGCCAGGGTGACGTTGGCGACCAGGGACTGCTCGACCGAGAGACCCAGTCTGCGGCGGTCCTCAGACAGATAGGCGATCCCGTGGGCCAGCGCCGCTCGCGGTGACTTGATGTCGAGGAGTTGGCCCTCGAGCTCGATGGTGCCGGTATCAGCCGGATTGACGCCGAACAATGAGAGGGCGATGTCGGTGCGGCCTGAACCGACCAGACCGGCAAACCCGAGCACCTCGCCTCGCCGCACCTCGAAACTCACGTCGGAGAAGATGCCCGAGACGCCAAGCGACTCGACCTTCAATACTGCCTCGCCTTCGGGATGCTCACCCCTGGCGAAGAATTCTGAAGGGTCCCTCCCCACCATCTCACGCACCAGGGACTCCTCTGTCACCTCGTTCGCCGGACGGGTCGAGATGTGCCGCCCGTCGCGGAACACCGAGATCCGGTCCGATATGGCAAAGAGCTCCTCGAGCCGGTGCGTGATGAAGAGGACGGCGACGCCCGCCTCCTTCAGACTCCGCACCTGACGAAAGAGACGATCTACTTCGTGAGCGGAAAGAGCGGCCGTTGGTTCGTCCATGATCAGGACCCGCACGTCGAGTGAGATCGCCTTTGCGATCTCCACTGCCTGCTGACCGGCGACGGTGAGCCCGGCCGCGGGGAGGCGAGGGTCGATCTCGATGTCGAGCTTGGAGAGGATCCGGGAGGCTTCCCGGTACATCGTCGACCAGTCGACGACCATCCCCTGGTCCTGATGTCCTATGAAGATGTTCTCCGCCACGCTGAGGTCGGGAAACACCGACGGCTCTTGATAGATGGCTGCTATCCCCTGACGCTGGGCGTCGGCCGAGCTCCGCGGGGTGAATGGCTCGCCCCCGAGGGTCATCTCACCGGAGTCGGCCGGGTAGAGACCCGTCATGATCTTGATGAGCGTGGACTTTCCGGCTCCGTTCTCGCCGACCAGCGAGTGGATCTCCCCGGCCCGCAGCGACAGCGACACATCCGATAGGGCCTGAGTGGCGTCGAAGCGCTTGGACACCCCATTGATCTCGATGACCGGCCGGGGTTCGCTCAAAACCAGCTTCCTCCTACATGAACGCCCGGGAGGAGACGTTCACTTATGTAACATATCACACTAGATAACGGGGTGTCGGCCCAACTACCGTGTTTGGCGATGCAGCCTCAGACACCGAGGAAACGCTGGTTCGGATCACTCCGCGAGCTTCGCTTTCGAGGTGTCGAGTTGAGCCCGACGAAGCGCAGACTGCGTAAGGGTGTCTCGGTGGCCGATCTCCGCGCCATCGCCAAACGTCGACTTCCGCGGGGGGTTTTCGACTACATCGACGGCGGGGCGGAAGACGAGCTGGCGATGAGGTCGAACTCCGAGGCCTACCGTCGAATGACCTTCCGACCCCGGGTTCTCCGGGATGTGAGCGAGATCGACACCTCATCTTCCCTCCTTGGCAAGCCCCTCCCCTACCCGCTCGTCCTCGCACCCACTGGCTTCACCCGGATCGCTGACCCGGCCGGCGAGCTTGCGGTGGCACGAGCCGCCCAGCGCGCCGGGCTCCCCTACTCGCTCTCGACACTGGGCACCCGGTCGATCGAGGAGGTAGCGGCGGTCAGCTCGGGGCGGCTCTGGTTCCAGGTGTATGTGTGGAAGGATCGGGGCTTGGTCGCGGAGATGGTGCAGCGGGCAGCGGATTCCGGGTACGAGGCACTTTGCCTCACTGTCGACACCGCCGTCTTTGGCAAGCGAGAGCGTGACGTGAGACGTGGCTTCACGTTGCCCCCAAAGCTCGGCCTCTCCACTGTCCTGGACGGCATCATCCATCCCGGCTGGACGTGGCAGTTCCTCACGAACGACCCGATCGTCTTCGCAAACGTCGCAGGGCGAAGTGTCGGAGAGGGTGGGGAGACAGTTGCGCTGGCCGAATACGTCAGCAACCAGTTCGACCCCGGGCTCTCCTGGAGCGACGTCGAATGGCTGCGGGCGAAGTGGAACGGCCCCATCGTCATCAAAGGGATCCAGACCGTCGCCGACGCCAGGATCGCCGCCGACGAGGGACTCGACGCCATCGCGATCTCCAACCACGGTGGTCGTCAGCTCGACTCCGCCCCCGCTCCCCTCGACCTCCTTCCTGACGTCGTGGACGCGGTCGGAGACCGAATCGAGGTCATCTGCGACGGCGGAGTCCGCCGCGGCAGCGACATCGTGAAGGCGCTGGCGCTCGGGGCCACTGCCTGCATGGCGGGCCGTGCCTATCTGTACGGGCTGGGGGCTGCGGGAGAGGCCGGAGTGGATCACGTCCTCGATCTCTTGGCCAGCGATATGCGGCGGACCATGGCCCTGATCGGGTGCCGCACGGTCAAGGAGCTCGACCGGGAGTGCCTCGACCTCGAGGGCTGACCCGCCGCAGTCGTTTGTAGACTCCCCGCATGCAAAGAGCCGTCACGTTGCGTGAGGTCGCAGACAGGGCGGGGGTCCATCCTTCCACGGCGTCGCGGGCCTTGAACCCATCGACTCGCGACCTCGTGAACGAGGGGACCATCGAACGAGTGACGCTGGCCGCCCGCGACCTCGGCTACCGGCCCAACTCACTGGCCCGGGGGCTCAAGACCAACAAGACCTATTCGATCGGGATGCTTCTCCCCGATCTGACCAACCCGCTGTTCCCACCCATCGTCCGCGGCGTCGAGGACGTGCTGGGCACGGCCGACTACACACTCATCCTGGGCAACACCGACAATGACGCCGAGCGCGAGGGCCAGCTCCTGGCATCGATGATGAACCGCCGCGTGGACGGGTTGATCCTGGCCACCGCCCATCGCAACACTCCGGCGATCGACGAGTTGGTCGAATCCGGTCTGCCCTTGGTGCTGGTCAACCGGACTGTCGACGATCAGCAGGTCCCTTCCGTGACAACCGACGATCACGCCGGCCTCGGCCTTGCTGTCCGGCATCTCGTCGAGCTGGGTCACACTCGCATCGCCCACGTCGGAGGGCCACAGCACCTCTCCACAGGTCTAGACCGCTATCAGGGCTTTGTCGCCTGGATGAAGATCATGGGCCTCGATGTGGACCCCGACTTGGTGAGCTTCGCCGATTGGTATCACGAGGACCCTGGGGCCAAAGCCTTCTGGGCGATCCTCGACCGCCGGGCCGATTTCACTGCGGTGATTGCGGCCAACGACCTGATCGCAATCGGCTGTTACGACGTGCTCAGCGACACAGGTCGCTCGATCGGAGGAGATGTGTCCGTCGTCGGCTACAACGACATGCCCTTCGCCGACAAACTCTCGCCACCTCTGACCACTGTCCAGATCCCGCACTATCAGATAGGGGTCAGAGCGGCGGACCTCATGCTCGAGATCCTGGACGACACCGATGACTCCGTGCCCGTCTCCATCAAACTGACACCGACACTGGCTGCCCGCCGCTCGACCGGGCCGGCGCCTACGGGGACGAGTTGAACCTGCGTCGTTCCTCGAGGAATCGCCGCTCGACGTCGTTGGAGACGAGGGCAAGCGCCTCGCCGTAGGCATCGTCCGCCGCATCGACGTCACCTATTCGCCGGAGAAGCTCGGCTCGGGTGGCGTGGTAGAGGTGATAACGATCGAGATCCATCTCATCGAGCAATGAGAGGGCATCGGACTCGCCACGAACCTCGGCGACAGCCACTGCCCGGTTGAGGGCGACGACCTGGGTCGGAGCCTGCGTCATGAGCATGTCGTACAGCTGGAGGATCTGGCCCCAGTCGGTGTCATCGGCATTGGCCGCATCGCTGTGAACCGCGGCGATCGCCGCCTGGATCTGGAAGGGGCCGGGCCGGTTCCTTCGCAAACAGGCCCTGACCAGAAGCTGACCCTCTTCGATGAGCCTGGTGTCCCAGAGGCTTCGATCCTGCTCGGATAGAAGCACGATCGACCCGTCGGATGTGGTCCGGGCCGGGCGACGTGACTCTGAGAGGAGCAGAAGCGCGAGCAGGCCCACCGCTTCTGGCTCGTCGGGCATCAGACCCACGAGGAGACGGGCGAGTCTCAAGGCCTCTAGTGCGAGTTCCGTTCGCAGCAACTCGTCGCCGGTCGAAGCTGCGTAACCCTCGTTGTAGATGAGATAGACCACGGTCAGGACCGGGCCGAGCCGGTCCGGCAGGTCAGCGTCGGCCGGGACGCGATACGGGATGTTGGCGGCCTTGATCTTACGTTTCGCCCTGACCAGGCGCTGTGCCATCGTCGGCTCGGGGACGAGGAACGCTCTCGCGATCTCTGGAGTCTGCAGACCTCCCAACAGACGCAGGGTGAGCGCCGCAGCCGATGCGGTGTCCAGGGCGGGGTGGCAACAGGTGAAGATCAGCCGGAGCCGGTCGTCGTTCACCGGGCCCTCCACGGGTTCGGGCTCGGATTGGGCTTGTAGTTCGACTGCGTGTGCATGACGTTCCTCCCGACTCGACTCACGCCGCAGCTTGTCGATGGCGCGATTTCGAGCAGTGGTGACGATCCAGCCTCCGGGGTTGGGAGGCAGGCCGGCCTCTGGCCATTTCTCGGTCGCCACCAGGAAGGCATCCTGAACCGCCTCCTCGGCGAGGTCGATGTCACCGAAGAGACGGATCAAGGTGGCGATGGCTTTGCCGGACTCATCCCGGAAGGTCCGATCTATTACGGCGAGCTCGAGACCGGCCAACGTGCCTCAGGCTTCTGGCTCGTCCTGGAACGGCCGCACCTCGATCGGCCCCTGGCAGGCCACTGTGGCCTTGCCTGCCCACTCCAACGCGGCGTCGAGGTCGGGCGCCTCGATGACCCAGAAACCACCAACCTGCTCTTTGGTCTCGGCGTATGGCCCGTCGGTGACGACGGTCTCGCCATTCTTCTCCCTGACCACGGTGGCGGTATCGACCGGGTGGAGCCCACCGCCGAACACCCAAGCGCCGGCCTCTCTGATCTCGTTGTTGAGCGCGTCGACATCGGCGTAGATCTTCTCTAGAACGTCGGCAGGGAGCTCCTCCGGCCGCTCATCATCGAACACTGACAGCATGTACTGAGTCATGACATTCCTTCCATCGACGGGCGCCTTGCCCATCCTCATACCCCAACTACGAATTCGCACACCGAAGATCGACAGGGATAGGGAGATTCTTCCGACGTGTCATCTGGCTACCACGAAGATCTCCCAGATCCCGGGCACACCTTTCAGCTCACGGCGACCCCGCGATGTGAAGTCGAACGCCGACCCGATGACCATGTCGCGGACGGTCTGGGAAACGACGACCTCACCCAGATTCGCAAGCGCCGCCACGCGGGCTCCGATGTGCACCGCCATCCCGCTGACATCGTCGGACTCGAACACGACCTCGCCACTGTGGAGACCGACGCGGATCTCCAGACCGGCGCTCCGGCTCGCCTGGCACATCGCCAATGCGCACTCGATGGCAGGTGTCGGGCTGTCGAAGACGATCAGGAAACCGTCCCCGGCGGTGTTCATCTCCTTACCACCGTATCGAGTCAGCAGGCGGCGGGACTCGGCGCGATGACTCTCCAGCTGACCGCTCCACACCCGATCGCCGACTCCAGCGACGCGCTCGGTCGACCCGACCACGTCGCTGAAGAGGACGGTGGCTACCCGCCGGTCGACCGCACCGCCCACCCGCGTGCCAACGAGGAACTCCTCGATCTCGTCCATGAGACCGTCCACATCGCCGAGGTAGCCCGGCGTCTCGTCACCCGGCACCTCGACGTACTGGCCGTTCTGCAGATGCTCCGCCAGCCAGCGCATGCCCTCGGCCGGGATGAAGGGAGCATCCTTCCTGTGGATTAGAAGCGCGGGTGCCGTCACCGACGACAGCAGCGGGCGCAAGTCGATTTCCAACATTCGTCGCATCAGACCGGCCGCCATGCTCGGAGTGGCCGACATCCGCTCCAGCTTGCGAAACCAGCTGACGATCCGCTCGTCCTCCGTCACCGAAGGGGCGATGAGCGGAAGGAGGATGGCCTGACCCCACATCCCCCGTTCGATCACTCCGGCCACCGTTCCGAACGCTTCGGGATCGGGGCCCCAGGGATGGTCCTCATCAGGCGTCGAGGTTGCCAGCACCTCGCCCAACACAAGCGCTGAAACCCGCTGTGGGTGCATGGCCGCCACGGTCATCGCGATCGCCGCGGCATCGGTCCAGCCCACGAGTGCAGCCCGCTCCATGCCGACGGCGTCCATGACCGACAGGACGTCGGGCACCATCTCGTCGGTGGTCGCCTCGATCGATGGCCGATCGGAGAGACCCGTTCCTCTCTTGTCGAACAGTGCGACCCGCCCCATCGCTGCGTAGCGTTCCAGAAATCGCCGGCATTCGGGCAGTTCCCACAGAACCTCGAGATGAGAGACCCATCCGATCATCAATAGGATGTCGAGCGGCCCCTCTCCAAAGACTTGATAGGCGAGATCGACATTCCCGGAACGGGTGAACTTGACCTCGGGAACGGGCAACACTGCTGCCGAGCCTAACTTCGTGGTGTGATCAGCCCTCGCTCGAGCAAACGCTCGAAGTGGCGAATGGTCGAATTCACACCGACCTCGAGTGATGTCTCGGAGACGACCCCGAGGATGGCGGCGACGTCGTCCGCGGCAGGCTGCGCTGGAAAGGGAAGAGGCGTCTCGTCGAAGGTGATCGAGCCAACAGAGCCCGGCGCCGCCGCCTCGATACCGGCAACGATGGTCGGCATGTCGGTAGCTGGCGTCGGCAGGTTGAGAACAATGCTTTCCTGATAGCCGGATTGCGAGGCGGCTACGAATGCCCTGGCGACATCCTGGCCGAACTGCATCTGAAGCGACCCTCCGAAGCCAATGTGATATGGCTTGCCCGCGGCGGCATTAAGCATCGCCTTGGTCGGGGCCGAAGTGAGCCCCTGGTCGCGACCCACGCCGTAGACCGTATGGGGGCGGATGCCGATCGAGGGGACTCCCTCATCCTGCCACATGCGCGCGGCTGTCCCCTCGTTGGCTCTCTTGAACACCCCGTACATCGTCGATGGTGGTTCACCATTCGACCCCAGCGCTGCTATCGAGCTGGCGAACACAACGGGGGTCTCGATCCCGGTGTCACGGGCTGCGAGCAGGACATTGGTGGTCCCGACGACGTTCACCAATGCCCCGCGGGATGGGTCGGCTGCGCATGCCGGTACCTGGAGTGCGGCTAGATGGATGACCGCACCGATCCGATGGCCGGTGAGCGTCTGCTTCAACGCCGAAAGGTCGGTGATGTCACCTGGCACTTCGATCAGAGACCTGTCATCGTCATCCTCGAGGACCTGGCTGAGCCGGGTTCGATCTGGATCCGGGTCGAGGGCCACAGCGTTCCCGACCCGTCGGCCAGGAGTGTCTTGACCACCCAGGCGCCGATGAACCCGCGCGCCCCGGTGACCAGCACGGCATCCCGATCGCTCATCCCGTGATGCTATGTGGGCTGTGGTCGCGGTCAGATAGGCTCGCCCAAATGGCGGTGACACTGTCGCCCAAAGGGACGCGAGGGACCGAGATACCCGGCTTCGCCAAGGCGATGATGAAGGCTGGGTCGGGTCTCGGCAATCTCATCTTCAACACGATGGGCGATCGCATGAAGATGCAAGGCCAGCCCCTCGTCTTGCTCACCACGATCGGGGCCAAGAGCGGGAAGCAGAGAAAGGCTTTGCTCGGGCGGTTCAACGACACGGAGCATCCAGGGGCATGGCTCGTGGTCGGCTCCAACGGAGGCGCCGCCCGGCACCCGGGCTGGTGTCACAACCTCGCTGCAAATCCCGACAAGGCATGGGCAACGGTCGACAAGCAAAAGACCAGGGTCCGGGCGGATTCGGTCGAGGGGGATGACTACCGGGTGGCGTGGGACCGGATCGTGTCGCTGGCACCCGGCTACGGCTCCTATCTCGAGAAGACCGATCGACGGATCCCGATCATCCGTCTCACTCCATTCGAGGGTTAGACCACAAGGCTCTGCGTCGGGACTTTCTTCTGCGGGTCGACAAATGGAAGGCTGGCAGCCACCGCGGTCAGTTCCTCACCATTCTCCGTGACGACATCGACGCGGGTGCCCGGCGTCGAGAGCTCGATAGGGACCCACATGTACCCGATGTTCTGCTCCATCCCGGGCGACCAGACGGCATCGGTCACCCTCCCAACCTCGGCGTCACCGGAGAGCACGGGCCAAGGTTGCGAGAGCTCGGCCCGGAGCTGATCGCCTTCGAGGAACATGCCGACCAGCTTGCGATCTACGCCTGTCTCGCGGATGCGCTCCAGGGCCTCCTTGCCCAGGTAATCCTGATCCTGGGGCTCGACGAGACGCTCCATGCCGCTGATGTGGAACGGTGTGTCGTCGAGGGTCATATCCGAGCCGTAGTTGAAGATCCCGGCCTCGATGCGACGGGCCTCGCAAGGGGCAATGGGCCGGATATCGAACTCCTCACCTGCCGCAGCCACCGCTTCCCAGATGGCGGCGCCGTGTCCCCAATCGAGGACATTGATCTCGAACCCGGGAATGGCGGTCCAACCGGTCCGGCTGATCACCACCGGAATCCCATGGATTTCGAACTCGCCGATCCAGTAGTACTTGACGTCGTATATGCCGGGACCCACCAGCTTCTCCAGGGTCTTGGCGGCCAGCGGGCCCTGAACCTGCATCGGGTGGACGTCGGGCAACGTCACCTCCGCATCGAATCGGCCCGCGGCCACGCCGAGGGCGTAGAGCCCGGCGTCGGAGTCGGCCAGCTGCATCCACCACCGGTTCTCGCCGACATGGAGCAGCACGGGGTCGTTGACGATGCCGCCGTCGGGGGCGATGACCGGCATGTACTTACCCTGGCCGACAGCACATTTGGTCAGGTCCCGGCACGTGATGTAGTCGATCAGTCGGTCGGCATCCTTCCCGCTGACTTCGACAGTGCGCTCCACGCCGACGTCCCACATCGTGACTCCATTGACCAGTGCCCAGTATTCGACGTCGGGGTCGTCGTAGTAGGCAGGCAGATACATGTGGTTGTAGATGTCGTACGCGGTGCAACCGGCGGCGAGGGTCGACTCGAAGTATGGCGACCTCCGGTACCAAGGCCCGAAGTAGAGAGTGGTGCTCTTCTCCAGCATCTCGCCACGTTCATTGGCCACGGGTGTCCTCCTCGAATCCTGAACGGTGGTTCAACCTTAGGGAGCGGGGGCCGGGCGTGCCCGGCGACCAATCAGGGATTGCAGTCGACCGCGATCGCCAGCGCCGCGCAGATCTCTTGGATTCGGTCGTCGCTGAGACGACCGACGCGCTCCACGAGGACACCGACAGAAACGCTTTCGACCGAGTCGAGGTTGACAGCAGATCGCCGTGGCACAGGGTCGTCGACTGGTTCGAGGACCACTTCGCTTGGCAGTCCGCGCACGTTCGTGGTGCAAGGCGCCACCAATGCGCGCCGAAGTCTCGGTATGGCCGCATCGCGGGTGAGGATCACCACGGGGCGTCGTGAGATCTCAGGCAACTCGCACCACCACACCTCTCCCCTTGCCGGTACTGCTGTCATGAGGCGGCCGCGCCCTCGCGAAACGACTCCAGATCGCCCCAATCGTCGGGTTCGTCCAGCGGACGCTGGTCATAGATCGCGTAACTGCGGTCGATCTCGGCTCCTCGATGACGGGCGAGCAGGGCAGCCAAGGCCTCGTCCAAGAGCGCCGCATCGTTCAATGGTGCTCGAAGCCGTCTCGCGCTTTGTATCAACCCTTCGTCGACGGTCGTGCTCACTCTCACTCTTGGCATGCGTCAATCATGCCACGGTTATGCCATCGATTCAAGACGCTCATCGATTCTGTCGTTCCCCTCAGATACGTTCGCTACCAGGTCCAGACCGAAGGGGGAATAGATGGACTCGTCAACCCAAGCCTGGCTCGACCAGGCCGATGCCGAAATGGCCTCGATCATCCGCCGTCACGGATGGTTCATCCCGTATGTCGGAGGTGAGTTCTGCAGCCGACCGGGATGCGATTGTGTGCCTTCGGACGATCCGCCGTTTGCCTATACCGTCGGGTTGTTCGGACTCGGCCATCCGGAGCTTCTGATCTTCGGTGTCGACCTAGAAATCGCCAGGCGAGTCATGAACGACCTGGGCGATCGGGTTCGCCAGGATGAAGCACTACTGCCCGGTCACATGATCGTGTTCGAGGATTGGCCCCACCGGATCCTCCCCGAGGAGGTACCCAATCCGGGTGACATCGTCTTTATGGCCAACGACTTCTACCAGAGACCGGACGAGTATTCGGTGCCTGTCCTTCAGCTCACCTACGACGACATCAACGGGTTGTTTCCCTGGGAGGACGGATACCTCGCGCCGGAGCTGCAACCCAGGCCTGGCACATTTCGCGCCTGATCAAAGGCCTCACACTGTGTCGGAGCGACTGGAGAAACGGGCCGCGGCATTCATCACGAGAGAGGCGATGGAGTCGGCGTCCCCATCGGCCGGGAACCTGTAGGCGGGGCCATGGACATGGATGGCGCCAAGGGCTCGGTTCCCGTCGGCCAGCACCGGAGCGGCCACGGAGTTGATCCCCTCGGCGAATTCCTCGTGGATCCAGCAATGGCCCGAGGCCCTGATCGCCTCCAACCGGTCGCGGATCTCGCCGGCATCGACCACCGTGTGCGCCGTATAGGCCTCGAGCGGCCGGCTCAGGTAACGATCGACCTCCTCGGGCGGCCACTGCGCCATCACACTGAGACCGGAGGGACCGATGTGCATCGGCACCATCAAACCGGTGTAGTCACGAACCTGGACGGGGTTGGGGCTCTCCACTTGCACCATGTATTGGATGGTGTATCCGGTCGGGACGCTGAAGCCGGCGGCCTCACCGAGCTGACCGGAAAGCCAGACCAGATGCGGGCGGACCGCCGTGGCGAGCGCGGCGGTGGCATCGATGGCGCCTGCAAGCTCGACCAATCCGATGCCAATCGCATACGACGTGCCGTCCGGCCCCCTGGTCACTGCCCCCTGATCTTCGAGGCTCGACAGCATCCGTGCCACGGTCGACTTGGGCAGACCGACCCGCGAGGCGAGGTCGGTCACCCCCGAGGGCTCGACGGCCAGTGCCTTCAGCACCTGGAATGCGCGATCGATGGATTGCACGGCCATCAAGTGATCCTCGAGATCGCTTTGCGATGCCACGCCACGGTGGGCTCGACCTGGTTGAAGGTGAAGATATGGATGCCGCTCATCCCCAGACCGTCGCCGATGCGGGCGAGCGGTCCGACGATCCTGTCGGGCTGGTACCGGCCCGGACGCAGCATCCCGAGGATCGACCCACGGTTCTTGCTGAGGAACCTCATCGAGTCACCCACGCCGATTCGTGCCCCCATGCTGAGGAGCCGGGCGGGATCGACCGCGCCGGGCACCCCAACCTTCACCGGGAGGGTCACGCCATCGGCCCGGATGGAGACGATCCATTCAACGATGGTCTCCGCGCTGAAGCACATCTGGGTCACGACATATGTGGCGTGCGCCTCCTTATCGAGCAGTGATTGGCGAAGACGGTCCGGTGGGATGTCCGGGTGGCCCTCCGGGTAGCCGGTGATCCCTACCTCGAGAAATGGATGTCCGGCAATCGCCATGTCCTCGAGCAATGAGAGGGCGTCGTTGTAGTCACCCTGTGGCTGGCCATCGCCTCCTGTGATGAAGACCTGACCTACTCCTCCATCGTCGAGACGCTTGATGATCGAAGCCAGGTCGCGGCGCTGCTCGATGGTCCTGGCCGCCAGATGGGGCACGGCCCGAAAGCCGCGCGCCTGGAGCTCGATTGCCAGATCGACTGTGGGAGTCATCCCCCGAGTCGGCGAGGCTGTCACCGACACTGTCGAGCCCGGCGCTATAGACGACGCCTTGTCCAGGACTCCCTTGATTGGGATCACCTCGAAGTCGGCGCCGGTGAGGAGAGCTCGTTCCAAGCCGTCACTCATGCTCAGACATCCGAGTCCGGGAAAGAGGCCTTGCGCTGCGCCACCCACTCGGACAACTCCGTCTCGATGGCCTCGTCCAGGGGGGGCCGCTCGTACTCGGCCAGCATCTTGCGCCAGATGGCATGCGCCCTCGAGGCGGCATCCTGGGATCCTGCTTCCAGCCACTGCTCGAAGCTGTTGTTGTCCGCGGTGGCACTGCGCCAGAAGGCGTTCTCGAAGTTGGCCAGTGTGTGGGGGTTGCCCAGGAAATGCTGGCCGGGCGGGTTGTCGAGGAGTGCGTCGAGCGCCTGGCCGTTGTCGGATAGGTCCACCCCCGCGACCAGGGCTTCCGCCATCGATGCCTGGTCCGCGTCCAGGACGAACTTCTCGTACCCCATCGCCAGTCCCCCTTCCAGCCAGCCCGCGGTGTGGAGGACGAAATTGACTCCGGCCAGGAGGGTCGGGATGAAGGTGGCGGCGGATTCATAGGCCGCCTGATAGTCAGGGGTCTTCGCCGCGGTGAGATTTCCACCGCTGCGAAACGGAACGTCAAGTCGCCGGGCCAGAGCCGCCATCACGAAGAGGACCATCGCCGGCTCGGGTGTGCCGAACGTGGGAGCGCCCGACTGCATCGAGATCGAGGACGCGAACGACCCGAACACAACTGGCGCACCGGGTCGCACCAGCTGGCAGAACGCCATTCCGGCCATCGCCTCGGCGAGTGTCTGGGTTGCGGTCCCGGCCACCGTGACCGGCGCCATCGCCCCGGAGAGGATGAATGGAGTGATGAGACAGGCCTGGTTGTTCTCGGCGTAGACCTTGGCCGAGCCGAGCATGTTGTAGTCCCAGCTCATCGGGCTGTTGGCGTTGCACAGGGACAGCAGGACTGTCTTGCCCTGGTCGATGTCACCACCAAAGAGGATCCTGACCATGTCGACCGTGTCCTGTGCCCGCTCGGGCGCAGTGACCGAGCCCATGAACGCCCGATCGTGATTCTTGATATGCGCCAGGATCATGTCGAAATGACGCTTGTTGACCGGCAGGTCGACCGGCTCGCACAACGTTCCGCCACCGTGATGTAGGGCGGGGGTCATGTGCGTCATCCGGGCAAAGTTCTCGAAGTCGGCGAGGGTGGCGTAGCGACGACCGCCTTCCAGGTCGCGGACGAACGGGGACCCGTAGGCCGGGGCGAACACGAGATGGGGATCCCCGATCACGACGTCATGCTCGGGATTCCGGGCGTGCTGGGTGAAGGTCGACGGCGCGGTCGCCAAGAGACTCCTGGCGAGCCCGGGAGGGAATCTGACCCGGGTCTCGGTGACCTCACATCCTCCTTCGCGGAAGATCTCCAACGCCTCGGGAAAGTTGCCCACCTCGATGCCGACCCTCTCCAGGAGCAGGTCGGCATTGGACTCGATCAGGGAAAGCCCCTCTTCGTCGAGCACCTCTACCGGTGTCAGCTTGCGGGTGAGGAACGGCACCGACTCGATCGCCCGAGCGGTCCTCGCCGCCTGCCGGGCGGCGCGGCCACCGCCCCGACGTCCCGTGCTGCTCTGTTCCATGATGCGGTACCAGACTACATCATGGAACAGGAGCCGGGAAGGGCTCGGTGCTTCACCCCGGGCGTCTCCGTCGCCGCTCCCCCGGCTCGGGTCGGGGCGGGAGGTCGACGACCTTGGAGAGGAGGGGGTAGGGATCGGTCTTGTGAGGAATGGCCAGTGCGGCGACGAAGTGCTCCTGAAATCGGGGCTCCACCGCGGTCTCGACCTTCTCGATCCGCCGGGCCACGTCCTCGATCTCGCTGCGCGCCACGCCGGACAGAAGGGCCATCATCGCCCCGACCCCGGCCGCGTTGCCCGCGGCCGAGACGCGTTCGAGATCGCAGTCGGGGATCATCCCCAGCACCATGGCGTACAACGGGTCGATATGGCTCCCAAAGGCGCCCGCCAGCCTGATCTCGTCGACCTGATCGACGCCGTAGTGGTCCATGAGGAGCCGGGCCCCGGCATGGAGAGCCGCCTTGGCCAGTTGCACAGCGCGCACATCGTTCTGTGTCACTTCGATGCGCGGCGTCTCGCACAAGACATAGGAGAAGGTGCGGTCGGACGCCACCACCCTTGGCGAGGGGTTGGCCGGGGGGCGAATGACCCCATCGGTGTCGATCACTCCTGCCAGATGCAGCTCTGCGATCACCTCGATGATTCCCGACCCGCAGATCCCGGTCACTGCCCCGAAGTCGAACCCGGGCTCGTCAGACCACATCTCCTGTCCGATGACCGAGAAACGGGCATCCAGGGTCGCCCGATCGACCCGGACCCGCTCGATCGCCCCTGGCGCCGCTCGTTGCCCGGAGGAGATCTGCGCCCCTTCGAACGCAGGCCCGGTCGGGCTGGAGGCGGCCAGGAGGCGCTCCTGATTCCCCAGCACCAACTCGGCGTTGGTACCCACGTCGACGAGCAGCTGCAGACGCTGGCCGCGATGCGGGCCCTCCGACAACACCGCGCCGGCCGCGTCGGCGCCGACATGACCCGCGATGCAAGGAAGCGAATAGACCCGAGCGCCACGGTGGGCGCCCAACCCGAGGTCGGATGCGGGAGTGTCGAGGGCCGAGGTGGTGACCAGAGCGAAGGGAGCCGTGCCCAGCTCCCGAGGGTCGAGCCCGAGGACCAGATGGTGCATGATCGGGTTGCCGACGAGGCTCAGCTCGAGCACATCACCCCGATCGACCCCGGCCTCGGTGACCAGCCCTTCGATCAAGTCGTCGAGGGCGCCCCGCACCACTTCGGTGAGCCGTGCTGCCCCGTCATCGTTCATCATCACGTACGAGACGCGACTCATCAGATCCTCACCAAAGCCGATCTGGGGATTCATGGCTCCACTCGTGGCCAGAACCGCTCCAGTCAGGAGATCACAGAGATGGCCGGCGATCGTGGTCGAGCCCACGTCGAATGCGACTCCGAGGGCGAGATCGCGGAAGCCGGGCCAGATCCCGATCAGATCCCGAGCATGACGCACTGCCACCGTCACGGCCCAGCTCCCCTGACGCAGGGTGGTCTGGAGATCTCGCAGCACCGGTGGGTCTACCACCAGCCCGCTCAGATCCCACTCCTGTTGGAGGGCGGCGAGGAGACGCTCCAGGTCTCCGGTCGGGCTGGCCAGATCGGGCTCCGGGACCTCGACATAGTGAAGCCGGACGACGGGATCGACAGGGAGAGCAGCGACACCGGCCCGTTTCCGCACTACTTGACGATGGACCTGGCTGTCGGGCGGCACATCGATGACGACGTCTTCCATGATCCTCGCCGCACAGCCCAGACGATGGCCGGGACCGAGCGGTCGCCGGCCCTGATACTCGAGCTCGGTGGGTCCAGGCGCAGTGAGCCGTTCGGCGCGGGCCTCTACACCGGGCCGGCTCCCGATGACCACCTGGCAGCGGCCGCAGATCCCTCTGCCCCCGCACACCGAGTCGAGATCGACGCCAAGAGCCCGGGCCGCGTCCAGGACCGTGGTGCCCTCGGGAAACCCCCCTCGTCGCCCCGACGGGCTGAACACCACCTGACGGTTCACGGCCGATCAGCCGCGGCGGCGGCGGTTCTCACGACGACGGCCCTCCTCGCCGGCGGCGGGCGGCTCCCGATACGTCTTGATCCAGGTGGCACAGTTGGGGTCACGCCCATTCAGGACGTCGGCGGCCATGATCGACTGGCGGATCTCGGGCTCGAGAGGGTTGGTTATCGCCGAGGTCATGCCGGCACCGATCGCCATGGCCAGAAAGGCGGCGTTGATCCCGGCACGGTTGGGCAAGCCGAAGCTGATGTTGGAAGCCCCGCAGGTCGTGTTCACCCCCAACTCGTCCCGAAGCCTCCGGATCAGGTGGAACACCTGTTGGCCCGCGGTGGCGATGGCGCCGATCGGCATCACCAGCGGATCGACGACGATGTCTTCCCGGGGGATGCCGTGATCCGCGGCACGACCGACGATCTTCTTCGCCACCTCGAATCTGACATCAGGGTCCTCGGAGATCCCGGTTTCGTCGTTGGAGATAGCGACCACGGCCGCCCCATGCTTGGCCACGAGCGGCAACACCTGCTCGAGACGCTCCTCCTCCCCTGTGACCGAGTTGACCAGGGCCTTGCCCCGATATGCGAGAAGCCCGGACTCGAGGGCGGCGACGATCGACGAGTCGATGGACAGGGGGACATCGGTCAGTGACTGGACCAGCTCGATCGCCCTGGCGAGAAGTGCAGGCTCGTCGGCGAGGGGGATGCCGGCGTTGACGTCGAGCATCTGCGCACCCGCCCCGACCTGACTGATGGCGTCGGTCTCGACCCGGGAGAAGTCGCCGTTCTTCATCTCCTCGGCAAGGAGCCGGCGACCGGTCGGGTTGATTCTCTCCCCGATCAGGACAAACGGGCGCTCGAAGCCGATCACGACCTCTCGGGTCTCCGAGGCGACAACCGTGTCGGTCACCGCGCTCCCCCGTTTGAGGCGAGATCGTTCAAGGTCTCGGAGTCGTACTCGGACTCGAGACGAGCCGCTTCGCCGGCGACCTCCGACTCGAGGTCGTCCCCGCAGGGCCTGCTGTCCTTGGCCCATTCCGACAGGTATTCGTCGGTCCCGAACAAACCGGCATACATGGCGGCCCGGTCGATGGCGACCTGGAACCTGGCCGACAGCTCGCGTTTGGCGGTCTCATCGCCGTTGCGGGCGAGCACCTGAGCTGGGATCTCCCGCCAGCGGATGATCGTCAGCTGGGGGCCGCGATCACGCGGACTCACGCCGGCACCCGTCTAGTGATGTCGACGAGGGTGGAGGCCAGGTCGCCGTAACCGCTATGTCTGTGCTCGAAAGAGAGACCAAGTTTCCCGGCCGCCGCCCTGGCGCGTTCGATCAGGTCGGAAGTTGGCACCTGGGAGAGATAGACGAGACGTCGGTAGTTGCCGAAGTAGGTATCGCGGAGATCGGGCCACCGGTCGAGCCCGAGGCCGGCCCACACCAGACGATCGAAGTGCCGGGTCAGGAAATCGGTCAAATAGAAGGTGCCGGGCTCCCGGTCGTGCAAGACGGCGAATTCCGGGCCTGTCGCATAGAACTCGTAGCAATGGGCCCCAGGAAGGCGGTTCACTCCTCGGGCTTCGAGCACCCGATCCAGGAGGCCGCCGGTTCCGCAGTCGGCATAGCCGACGAAGATGCTCCGGTACTGCCCCTCGGCGGCGTCGAGACGTTGTTCGACCGCGGCGGGGATCTCGTCGGGGGTGTTGTGGAGCGTGGCAGGGAGGCACTCGACGTCTACCCAGTCCAAAGTGTTGAGACGCACGATGTCGAGGATCTCGCGGGCGAGGGCCCCGCAAGCGATCACCAGCAGTCGATCGCCGTCATCAGTCATTGCTCTTCACCTGCGGTGAGCCGACGAGCCAGCACCAATGCCTCGGCGGTCTCGGTGGCGACAGCGGCATCCCGGCAATAGGCATCGGCGCCGATCGCCTGGCCAAACTCTTCGTTGAGCGGGGCGCCACCCACCATGACTATGTAGTCGTCCCGGATGTTCTTCTCTTTCAGGGCTTCGATGACCACCTTCATGTAAGGCATGGTGGTGGTGAGCAGGGCGGACATCCCGAGGATGTCGGGTTTGTGCTCGTCGAGGGCGGCGATGAACTCGTCGGCATCGGTGTTGATCCCCAGGTTGATCACCTCGAACCCGGCCCCTTCCAGCATCATCGCCACCAGGTTCTTCCCGATGTCGTGGATGTCGCCTTTCACCGTCCCGATCACGACCTTGCCGATGGTCTGGGCGCCGGTCTCGGCGAGCAGGGGCCTGAGTATCTCCATGCCGGCCTTCATCGCATTGGCGGCGAGCAGCACCTCGGGAACGAAGAGGATGCCGTCCCGGAAATCGATGCCCACGATGCGCATCCCCTCGACCAGGGCGTCATTCAGAACCGCTTGGGCATCCCAGTCTCGGGCGAGCAGGATGTTCGTCCCTTCCACGATCTCGTCGGCCAGACCGTCGTAGAGGTCGTCGTGCATCTGAGCCACCAGATCCGGGTCGGAGAGAGAATTCAGATCGAGTTCATCGTCGGCCATCAAGGCTCCATAACTTGCGGAGGCGTTCCACGATGCGGGGCTGTGCTATATGTTGGAACACTAGTCTGCCCACCCACCAGGGTCCATGGCGGGCCATGATTGGACCTGACCGGAGAACGAGGTTTCAGACGTGAGTGATGTGCCTTCCAGTGCCAGCGTGGTGGTGATCGGAGCGGGGATCGTGGGCAACTCGATCGTCGGGCATCTCGCCGAGTTGGGATGGCGTGACATCGTCCAAATCGACAAGGGACCATTGCCCAATCCAGGCGGGTCGACAGGTCACGCCTCCAACTTCATCTTCCCGGTCGATCACAACAAAGAGATGGCGATGCTCACGCTCGACAGCCAGCGTCAGTACGAGGAGATGGGCGTCAATGTCACCTGCGGCGGCATCGAGGTGGCCAGGACCGAGGAGCGGATGGAAGAGCTCCGCAGGCGGATGAGCTCGGCCAAGAACTGGGACATGGAGGCCCATCTGGTGACACCGGCCGAGATCAAGGAGCTGGTCCCCTTCATCAATGAGGAGATCCTGCTCGGCGGCTGTTACTTCCCCACGGTGTCGGCGGTGGATTCGCTGCGGGCAGGGACCATCTTCAGGGAGAGGGCGACCGGTCTGGGGGCGTTGCAGACCATGGCCAACACCGAGATCCTCGACATCGAGACCGATCGCGAGCGGGTCACGGCGGTCGTCACCGACAAGGGCCGCGTCGAGGCCGAGTACGTGGTGATCGCCTGCGGGGTTTGGAGCCCCCGTATCTCCCGGATGGCCGGGGCCACGATCCCGCTCACTCCGGCGGTCCACCAGATGATCGACGTCGGGCCGATCCCCATCCTTCAGGAATCCGGGAAGGAGCTGGCCTTCCCCATCGTCCGAGACATGGACACGTTCATGTACGAACGCCAGACCTCGGGTTCGATGGAAGTCGGCTCGTACGCCCATCGACCGATCTTCCACTCACCCGACGAGATCCCTTCCATCGCCGAGGCACGGCTGTCCCCGACCGAGCTTCCCTTCACCGAGGACGACTTCGACGCCCAGCTGGAGGACGCCCTCGAGCTGATGCCCGAGATCCTGTCCCAGGCTGAGATCAAGTACGCGATCAACGGCCTGCTCTCGCTCACCCCCGACGCGATGCCCCTGATCGGCGAGACGGTCGAGGTGCGGAATCTCTGGTCGGCAGCTGCCATCTGGATCAAGGAGGGGCCGGGGACCGGACGGGCGGTGGCGGAGTGGATGACCAACGGATATCCCGAGCTCGACCCGCATGCCTCGGATATCGCCCGCTTCTATCCGTACGCCCGCACCGAGCATCACATCCGGGCGCGCTGCGCCGAGCACTTCAACAAGACATACGGGATCGTCCACCCCCGAGAGCAGTGGGCTTCGGAACGGGAGAAGAGGCTCTCCCCGGTGCATTCACGCACTGCCGAGCGAGGCGCGGTGTATTTCGAGGCGGGAGGATGGGAGCGCCCGCATTGGTACGAGTCGAACGCCCCACTCGTGGACCATTACGGGATCGAGGACCGGCCCCATGAATGGGACCGGCGGTGGTGGTCGCCGATCCAAAACGCCGAGCACCTGGCCATGCGAGAGAAAGTGGGTCTCGTCGACCTGGCGCCCTTCGTGATATTCGACTTCACCGGGCCCGGCGTCGTCGACTACATCCAGGGGATGACGGTCAACAACGCCGATGTGGCGGTCGGTCGCTCCGTCTACACGCCACTGCTCACCGGGTCCGGAGGGTTCAAGGCCGATCTGACTGTGCTCAGACTCGACGATGAGCATTTCAGGGTGATCACCGGGGCCTTCGATGGACCGAGAGACAAGCACTGGTTCCGGATCCATCTCCCCGAGGACGGGTCGGTTCACATGACCGATGCCACGTCGGCCTACACCACCATCGGGGTGTGGGGGCCTGAGGCACGCAACCTCGTTTCATCGATCACCGACCATGACGTCAGCAACGAGGCGTTCCCCTACGGGACGACGCAGGCGGTCGACTTTGGGTCGATCAACGCCCGCCTCTTTCGGATCTCCTATGTCGGCGATCTGGGTTGGGAGGTCTATGTGCCCGCCGACGCCGGTCGCCCGATGTGGGACCGGCTGTGGGAGGCCGGCCGGGACCTCGGAGTCGTCGCCGTCGGCGCCGGGGTCTACGGGACCACGGGCCGTCTGGAGAAGGGCTACCGGCTGATGGGGTCCGAGTTGGAAAGCGAGTACAACCCCGTCGAGGCGGGGTTGGCCAGGCCCCGGGTCAAGGATCACGATTTCATCGGGAAGGAGGCCTATTTGGCTGCCCGGGAGGAGGAGCCGGCGGCGATCCTCTGCACGCTGACGGTCGAGGACCATGTCTCTCCCCGTGACGCGATCAAGCGCTACCCGACCGGGCGGGAGCCGATCACTACCCCCGACGGCGGGCGGATCATCGACCGGAAGAGCCGGCCCTCCTATGTCACCACCGCCGGGGCGGGGCCGTCGGTTGGCAAGTTCCTCTTGATGGCCTACCTGCCGCCGGAGCACGCCGTCGTGGGCAACGACCTCGCAGTGATGTACATGAACGAGCTCTACCCGGTGAAAGTGGCGGTCGCCGGCTCGACACCGCTGTTCGACCCCGACGACGCCCGGATGAAAGGGTGAGGACCCTCGTCTGCATCAAACGGGTCCCCGCTCCAGGCGCCCGCATCGTCCTCACCGAAGATCATCAGGCGATCGATGCCCGACACCTGCCCTTCACCACCAGCCCGCACGAGGAGTGCGCCGTCGAGGAAGCGGTCCGGATCAAGGAGCAGCATGGCGGCACCGTGGTCGTGATGACGCTCGGCCCGCCGGAGGCCGAAGAACAGCTTCGCTATGCAGTGTCGGTGGGTGCCGACGAAGCCGTGTTGCTGGCGACGGACGGAGCCGACTGGGACCCGCAGGCGACCGCTGCCGCCCTGGCCGCCAAGACCGAAGAGCTCGAAGCCGGAGGAGGACGGTTCGACCTCATCCTCTTTGGCAACGAGTCTGCCGATGCCGGTGGGTACCAGGTCGGCATCAGAGTGGCTCATGCCCTGGACCGGCCCGTGGTGGGCGGGATCAAAGGCATCGACATCGAAGGCGAGACGATGGTCGCCCGGCGGGAGACCGACGCCGGATTCGAGGTATATCGGCTCCCCTTGCCGGCCGTCGTTGCGGTCAAAGAGGGGATCAACCTTCCCCGCTATCCGACCCTCCCCTCCCGGCTCAAGGCCAAGAAGGCAGAAGTGGCGAGTGCCGCCCCGGAACTATCCCCGGGTGGCCTTCGCATGCTCCGTCTGGTCAACCCACCCGAGGTGGCCAGCTCCACAACCATCCTCGGCGAGGGCCCCGCGGCTGCCCCGGCGGTGGCGGATCTGTTCGAGGAACTGGGGCTGCTCTGAGCCAAGTCCTCGTCTTCGTCGAACACCAGGCAGGGGTGCCACTCGAGACCTCCCTTCAGGCGATCACCCTGGCGAGCGACCTCGGTGAGGTGTGCGCGGTGACCGTCAGGGTCTGCGAGATCGGAGGGGTGGCCCGACACATCGAGATCGAGCATCCAATGCTGTCCGACTACGCCCCTGAGGCCATCGCCGAGGCGCTGGTCCAATTGATCGGGGCCGAGTCGCCCTCCGCCGTGCTCGTCTCCGGGACCGAGCGAGGCAACGAGGTGATGGCACATGTGGCGGCGCTGCTCGACATGCCCCTCGCCACCAATGTCACCGAGGTCCGGCCCGGTGATGAGGTGTGGGAGTTGACCCGGACACGTTGGGGAGGGAGTCTCCTCGAGGAGGCCTCCCTGGCCGCACCCGTGAAACTCCTCACCGTGGCCCCTCATGCGTTCGAGGCCTCGGGCACCACCGGCGCCTTCGCCGTCGAGACCTTTGAGCCGGAGCTGTCCGAAGTGCTGGAGCGGACCAGGGTGGTGGAGCGGGTGACGATCTCGGGAGGGATCACACTCACCACGGCGCCGGTAGTGGTCAGCGGAGGCCGGGGCGTCGGCTCGCCCGAAGGCTTTGGGATCCTCGAGGACCTGGCTGCGCTCCTGGGTGGGGCGGTCGGCTGCTCTCGTGTGGTCACCAACAACGGGTGGCGGCCTCACTCCGACCAGGTCGGCCAGACCGGGACCCGGGTCGCTCCCAATCTCTACATCGCCTGTGGGATCTCAGGGGCGATCCAACACTGGGTGGGCATGATGGCCTCGAAAAACGTGCTGGCCATCAACAACGACCCCGAAGCCCCCATGGTCACCAAAGCCGACTACGCCGTGATCGGCGACCTCCACCCCATCATGGAAGCCGTGGTCGAGGAAGTGAAGCGGAGAAAGCAATCTGCTACCTGAGGTTTATGGCGTCATATGTGGCGCCAGACCGACAGAGAAACTGGCACCGCCGTCGGCCTCGCTTTCTCTGTCCCCGTAGCGCCATATTTGGCGCTACGTACCTCAGGTAAGCCCCAACCCCCTACCAGAGCGACCCCGCTGAGACCCGCAGGTCCTCCATGGTGATGCCGCGGGCCGCGTCGGTGCAGAGGAAGAGGGCCAGGGCGCCGATCTCGGTCGGGGAGATGAGACGGCCTTGAGGATTGGTCTTCTCGACGTCGGAGATGTACTCCTCCCCCGATCGCTGTTCCTGCTTCTCGGCGATGTCGGACATCCACTCCCGCCCGAAAGACGTGTCGACCCAGGTCGGGCTGATCGCATTGCAGGTGACACCGTGCGGGGCGCCCTCGAGTGCGACAGATCTGGTCAACCCGACCACCCCGGCCTTGGAGGCGCAGTAAGCGCCTGAGGTGACCGCACCGACCGAGGCTGCGGTGGAGGCGATGTTGATGATCCGGCCCCATTCCCTCTCGATCATCCCGGGCAACGCCCGCTTGATGGCCCGGTAGGTGCCGGTGAGATTGACATCGATCACCTTGTCCCACAGGGCGTCCGGATGTCCGACAATTGTCTGCTCGGCGGTGATCCCGGCGGCGTTGGCCAAGATGTCGACGGTGCCGAATCGGTCCACCGTCGCCTGGTGAAACGCCTCGACTGAATCGTCCGACGTGACGTCGAGGTCGAGGCCTAGACACTCCACCCCTTCGCCCTCGATCTCGGCGACGGCGTGGTCCATCTGCTCCTGACCGGGGATGTGGACCACTTCGCCTTCGGTCTTCGATCCGGCCGAGAGGAGGGACCCGATGCTGACGTTGGCCCCCTCCGAGGCGAACGCCAAAGCCATGGCCAGGCCCATCCCTGACGCCCCACCAGTCACCATGGCGGTCTTGCCCGCCAGGAAGCGATCAGTCACTTCCCTCACCTCCCTCTCCCATTCCTACCTAGTACGGCGCCTCGACGTCGCCCATCTCCACGTACACGCTCTTGACCTGGGTGTAATGGTTGATGGTGACCAGGCTGTTCTCCCGGCCGATCCCGGACTGCTTGTAGCCGCCAAAGGGCATCTCGATCGGGGTGATGTTGTAGTTGTTGATCCAGGTCGTCCCGGCCTCGAGACGGGCCACCACCCGATGGGCGCGCTGGATGTCCCTGGTGAAGACTCCCGCCGCCAACCCATAAGGCGTGTCGTTGGCCCGGGCGATCACATCGTCCTCATCCCTGAAGCTGAGCACGGCCATTACCGGCCCGAAGATCTCCTCCTGGACGATGGACATGTCGTCGGTACAAGCGTCGAACACAGTCGGCTCGACGAAGTAGCCGCCCTCCAACGAGGAGTCCGTCGGCCGCTCCCCACCGATGACCAGCAGGGCCCCCGCCGACTTGCCCGCCTCGATGTAGGAGAGGACCTTGTCCAAGTGGTCTTTGGAGATGAGGGCCCCGACGTGGGTGTCGGGGTCCATGGGGTCACCGATCTTCATCTTCGATGTCCGGATGGCCAGACGCTCGAGGAACTCGTCGTGTATCTCCTCGTGGACATAGACCCTGGTCCCGTTGGAGCAGATCTCACCCTGGGTGTAGAAGTTGGCCATCAGCGCCGCCGATACCGCATTGTCGAGGTCGGCGTCGTCGAAGATGATCAGCGGGCTCTTCCCCCCCAGCTCGAGGGTCACGTGCTTCAGGGTGGCGGCTGCATTCGCCATGACGATCTTCCCGGTGCCCACCTCGCCGGTCAGTGACACCTTGGCCACGTCAGGATGGGCCACGAGAGCTTCCCCGGTGCGGTGATCGCCTTGTACGACGTTGAACACCCCATCGGGCAGACCGGCCTCGGTGTAGATCTCGGCGAGCCTCAGCGCCGTTAGCGGGGTGAGCTCCGCCGGTTTGAACACCATCGAGTTGCCACAGGCAAGGGCAGGACCGGACTTCCAACAGGCGATCTGGATCGGGTAGTTCCAGGCGCCGATCCCGACGCAGACACCGAGAGGCTCACGACGGGTGTAGGCCCAGGCGGAGCCGAGATCGAAGGTCTCCCCGTGAATGCTCGCGGCCAGACCGGCGTAGTACTCGATGGCATCGGCGCCGGACAGCACGTCGACGGCAATCGCCTCCTGGATCGGCTTGCCGGTGTCGAGGACCTCGAGACGGGCCAGTTCCTCGTTGTTGTCGCGAAGCAGGCCGGCGGCCCGGTTCAAGATCCGCCCTCGCTCGGCCCCCGATAGCCGGCGCCATTCCTCGAACCCCTCCCGGGACGAGGCAACGGCCCGATCGACATCGGCGGGCCCGGCGTGCTGGACCTGGCAGATCTCCTCGCCGGTGGCAGGGTTGACCGTGGCGAAGGTCTCCCCGGAGACTGCGTCGACGCGACCGCCACCGATGTAGAGCTGCTGGATGTCGAGCGTCATAGCCGGGACGGTAGTAGGGGGTGGTCAGTGGACCGGAGTCGGTGGTTGGAGCCGCGCCGCCCAAGCTTGGGTGAGCCGGTCGAGGATGATTGCCATCACGACAATGGCGAAACCGACTTCGAAACCGAGACCTGTCTCGCCGCGGGTCACCGCCCGAACCGTCTCGAATCCGAGCGCGCCGCCCCCGACCAGACCGGCGATGATCACCATGGCGAGGACCATCATGATCACCTGGTTGACCGCCGCCAGGATCGTCGGAGCGGCGAGTGGGATCCTCACCCCGAACATCGTCTGTCGTCGAGTGGCTCCGAAGGTCTCCGACGCCTCCACACTCTCCTCCGGCACCTCCTTGATGCCGAGGGCGGTGATCCGGATCCCGGGGACGATGGCGTAGAGGACGGCGGCGATGATGCCCGGGACCTGACCAACGGTGAAGAAGAGGATCACCGGGATGATGAATACGAAGGATGGAATGGTCTGCAAAGCGTCGAGGAAGGGGGTCAACACCTTCTCGACTCTCGGGTTGCGGCCCGCCCAGATTCCGACCGGGATGGCGATCGCAACAGAAATGAAAGCCGCAGCCAGCACCTGGACCAGCGTCTGCAAGGACAGCTCCCACATCCCGATCAGACCGACCATCAACAATGCCGCCGCGGCGAATATCGCCAGACCCCACCCCTTCAGTCGCCAGCAGAGGATGGCAGTCACGGCGATGAGCACAGGCCAGGCCACGGTGACGATGAGGAAGTCACGCGCCGGGATGAGCAGCCCGGCGACGACGAAATCGTTCACCGGGCGGGTGATGAAGGAGAGATTGTCCCGGCCCCATCGCACGAATGTGTCGACCGGGTCGAAGACACGTACCTCCCATACCGCCGGAAACTCCACCCAGCCCATGACCCGTCCCAGCACGACTCCCCCGATGATCAGGGCCAGCGCTGTGATCACGTAGCGTCGCGATGCAGGTCTGGTCCTGTCGGCGAATGCGAGCGACCGCCCCACCCTGTCCAGCACCATCGCCACCGCCACGATGGCCAAACCGGCGGCCAGACCCCGCCCGGTTCGTCGCTGGCTGAGTGCTTCGAGCACTTCCTGGCCAAGCCCCCCGGCCCCGAGCAACGTGGCGAGGACGACGATGCCCAGAGCCATCATGATCGTCTGGTTGACCCCGGTCATGATGAACGGCATCGCCATCGGCAACTGCACCTTGAACAGGGTTTGTCGCCCCGTGGAGCCGTACATCTCCGCTGCCTCCACCGACGGACGGGGTACGCCCTGGATACCCAGGGTGGTCAGCCTCACTGCCGGCGGTAACGAGTAGATAACGGTGGCGATGGTGGCCGGCACCCGCCGGATGCCGAACAGGAGGACGATGGGAATGAAGTAGACCGGGGCCGGGATGGTCTGCATGGCGTCCAGGACCGGTCTGATGGCTCGATCCACCCGCGGCGAACGGGCCGCCCAAACCCCGAGAGGAATCCCGATGGCGAGTGCGATCAGGACGGCGATGGTCATCAACGACAGCGTCTCCATCGTCGTGTCCCAGAGTCCGACCAGCCCCGGATAGAGCGTGGCGCCCACGGCGATCAGGGCCATCCTCCAGTCACCGGTCCTGAAGATGACGAGAAAAACCGCAAGGGGGAGGACGAACCAGGGGAGCCATTTGAGGAACGTCTCGACGGTGGTCAGGCCCCAGTCGACCGCAGCGGACAGGGGTATGAAGAAACCGGTGAATACGGGATGGATCTGGCGGTTCTCCCGAAGCCACGCAGAGAATTGATCAACGGGCTCCGAGAAGAATGTGTCCCAAAAGGCAGGGACCGTGGGCGAGGTGACCACCACCTGGAGCACGAGGATCCCTGCAACGACAGCGATCCACCACCACCGGATGCTGAACCGCCTCCGTCCCTCGTCGGCCAGGGCGACCTCAGTGGGCTGGAGGACGTCGGTCATTTCTCGGGCTCGATCGCCTTGGCCACCGCCCGACGATCCACGACCCCGACCTGTTTCCCGTCCGGGTCTTCCACCCAGATCTCGGTGTCGTCGTCGAGGAGGGCAGGCAGCACCGTCTCGATGGTGTCGTCGAGCCGAACCGTCCGGCCGTTGGGTGTGCCAGCTCCTTGCTTGAGAACAGCCGCCGTCGTCAGCACTTTCGCCTTGGGGATCTCCTTGGTGAACTCCCGGACGTAGTCGGTGGCCGGATGGCTGATCAGCTCGGTTGCGGTGCCCACCTGGTCGAACCCGCCGTCTTTCATGATGGCGATGCGGTCCCCGAGCTTGATCGCCTCTGAGAAGTCGTGGGTGATGAAGACGATGGTTCGCTGCAGGGTCTCCTGGAGTCTGATCAGCTCGTCCTGCATGTCCCGGCGAATCAGCGGGTCCAGGGCAGAGAAGGGCTCGTCGAAGAACATGATCTCCGGATCCACGGTGAGTGCCCGGGCCAGACCAACACGCTGCTGCATCCCACCGGACAGCTGCTGCGGGAAGCTCTGCTCCCAGCCCTTGAGACCCACTACTTCGAGCACCTTGGTCGCTCGCTCATAGCGCTCGGCCTTGTCGACACCCTGTACCTCGAGCCCGTAGGCGGCGTTGTCGATCACCCGCCGGTGTGGGAAGAGACCGAAATGCTGGAACACCATCGACATCTTGTGTCGACGGACTTGCCGCAGCTCGTCGTCACTCATCGCCGTCAGGTCCTCGCCGTCGAGGGCGACTTTGCCTCTCGTGACATCGTTGAGACGGGAAACGCAACGTATGAGAGTCGACTTACCGGAGCCGGAAAGGCCCATGACTACGAATGTCTCTCCCCTGTCGACCGTGAACGAGACATCGCGCACGCCGATGGTGCAGCCGGTCGCCTGCTGCACCTCCTCCCGGGATGCGCCGCTCCCGGCCATCTCGATTGCCTTGTCGGGCTTAGCACCAAAGACTTTCCAGATGTGCTCGACCGACAGGCACACGTCGCCGGTCACAGCCCCTTCGTGACAGCCACGTCGGTAATGTACCAGCGGCCCTTTCCCGCCGCGATCGTCGGCTGGAAGGCCCTAGGAGAATCATGAAAAAGCGAATCTGGATCCTGATATCGGTCATGGCATTGCTGTTGGCCGCTTGCGGCGACGACGGTGGCACGGCCACCACGGAGGCCGGCGATGGTGGCACGGCGACGACCGGAGCCGCCGAAGAGGGTGGAGACACCACGGCACCGGCGGCTGGTGGCGGTGAAACCATCAACATCGTGGCCAACCCCTGGACGGCCTCGGCGCTCAACGCCGAAATCGCCGCTCAGCTGATCGAGGCGGAGCTCGGTAACGACGCCGAGGTCGTTGCCATCGACGAGAACACGATGTTCACCGGCCTCTCGGACGGCTCGCTCGATGTCGTGCTCGAGGTGTGGCCCTCGGGTGTGGTCGCCGAGGAGCAGGCATTCATCGACGACGGCAGCGTTGTCGACATCGGCGAGTTGGGGGCGATCGGCAAGATCGGCTGGTTCACCCCGCAATACGTGATCGATGCGAACCCGGAGCTGGCCACCTGGGAGGCGTACGCCGATCCGGAAGTGGCGGCGATGTTCGCCACCGCCGAGACCGGTGAAAACGGTCGCTTCTTGGGGACCGACCCCTCGTACTCCCAGTACGACGAGGCGATCATCGCCAATCTGGAACTGCCCTTCCAGGTCGTTTTCTCCGGAAGCGAGGCGTCGACAGTCGCCGAGCTCGATGCCAGAGTGGCCGCCGAGGAGCCGATCCTCATGTACTGGTGGACTCCGACCGCGGCCGTGGCGCAGTACGACCTGGTCAACGTCCTCCTCCCCGAATACAACGAGGACTGTTATGCCGACCCGGCTGCGATCGACTGCGACTACCCCGAAGACGTGCTCACCAAGTACGCCTCGGCCCAGCTCGCAGAGAAGGCGCCCAACGTGCAAACGTTCCTGGAGGCCTTCACCATCACCACCGAGGACCAGCTGAGCATGCTGCCCGCGGTGGAGACCGACGGTGAGGACGCCGCCGATGTCGCCGCCCAGTGGATCGCCGACAACGAGGACGTCTGGTCCCCCTGGCTGGCCGCCCAGTAACTGCGAATCCGCATATTCGAGGAAGACGGCCCTCCGGGGCCGTCTTCCTTGTCAGGCGACGACAACTCGCGTATCCTTCGACGAAAGCGCCGATTTGATCCACAGCTTGCGGGCGCTCAAGAAATGCGGCTAAAGCGTCGGGATGGATGAACCGCCCGGCACTCGCTGCGGCGGTTTCCTCGTTTGAGGGCCGCCATCACAACTGGAGACGGAGATGGCCCACCAACCCGACGCGCGAAACACGACGTTCACCGATTTGCTCGCCAACCATCGATACCTCGTCGCAGATGGGGCGATGGGCACCACGCTCTTCTCCCTTGGCCTCGAGGGTGGAGGCTGTCCCGAGTTGCTCAACGTCGAGGAGGGCGACCTCGTCGAGAAGGTGCATCGTGGCTTCATCGAGGCCGGCGCCGACATCGTCCTCACCAACACCTTCGGAGGGAACCGGCTCCGCCTCGACCTCCACGATCTCGGGGACCGGGTCGCCGAACTGAACAAGGCAGGAGTAGAAGTTGCCCGGCGGGCTGCCGATCTAGCTGATCGGCCGGTTGCGGTGGCCGGGAGCGTCGGGCCCACCGGCGAGTTGTTCGAGCCGCTCGGCACCCTCTCCCATCAGCGCGGCATCGAAGTCTTCACCGAGCAATGCGAAGCCCTGGCCGAGGCGGGGGCCGATGTGATCTGGATCGAGACGATCTCCTCGTTCGAGGAACTGGGAGCGGCGGTCGACGCGGCGTCGAGCACCGGCCTGCCGGTCGCGGCGACACTGAGCTTCGACACCGCGGGTCACACGATGATGGGCATCCATCCTCGGGATTTCGGACACTGGTGGCATGCCCACCAGCAAGTGGCGGCGATCGGAGCCAATTGCGGTATCGGGCCCGGCGACGCGGTGGCGGCGGCACATGCCATCGGCGAAGTCGATCCGACCGTGGCGACCATCACCAAGGCGAACTGCGGGATACCCCTGTATCAAGCCGAAGGAGGGCTCACCTATCCCATCGGGCCCGAGGGCATGGCCGACTACGTCGAGCTAGCCCTGCGCTCGGGGGCAAGGATCGTGGGAGCATGCTGCGGGTCGACCCCGGACCACACTGCCGCCATTCGTGAGGCAGTCGATGGCTTCCTGGCCGATGAGCGTCCGAGTTTCGACGAGATCCGTGATCGCCTCGACGCATCGGTCCCCAAGGCCACGGTGGGGACCAGGCGCGAGGGCCGGCGCCGCTAGGTCTCCAGGTCGAGGTAGCGCATCTCGTCAGGAGTCAATTCGACTTCGAGCGCGCCCAGGGCGCCATGGAGGTTCTCGACCTTCGACGGGCCGACCAGGGCAGCAACCGGGAAGTCCTGACTCAGAACGAAGGCGAGGGCCACCTGAAGAGCTGAGGCGTTCCGTCTATCGGCCACCTCCTCTGCTCGTCGCATCCGCTCGAAGTTGACCTCCGAGAAGAAGGCCCTGGTGCTCTCGTCCACATCCGTGTCATCGGGGCGGAAACGACCACTGGCGAATCCAGCAGCCAGGGAGGTCCACGCCAGCACCGGAAGCTTGGTCTCGGCATGCCAGCGACGGGTGTCGTCGTCCGCGAACAGCGTGCCGGGGAACTGCATCTCGACAGGGCGGGGCAGGCTCAGACCGGGCGAGGATGCTGCAAACCCGGTGAGCCCGTGATCCGCCGCGTATTCATTGGCCGAAGCGATCCGCTCGACCGTCCAGTTGGAAGCGCCGAATGCATCAATTCGGCCGCTCGCTTTCTCTTCGTTGAGCGCTTCGAGAATCGGGCCGGGTGGCACCGACTCGTCGTCCCGGTGCAGCAGGTACAGGTCGACGCTTCCGGTCCCTAGTCTCTCCAGACTCTCGCTCAGATCGGATTGGATTGCCTCGGGCGTGACCCGGGGCGGTCCAAACTGCCCGGTCTCGTCCACGTGCGGGTGACAACCCTTGGTGATCAAGAGGAGCTCATCGCGCCGGCCCGACTCTCCGAGCCAGCGTCCCAGGGCCTTCTCACTCTCGCCCAGCCCATAGATGTGGGCGGTGTCGATGCAGTTGCCGCCTACGGCGACGTAGGCGTCGATCAGCTCGGCCACGCGGTCATCTCCGCCCGGGGTGAAGATCGCGGAAGTAGTGCCCAGACCGAGGACTGAAACGGGCCGGTCGACGCCGGCTATCTCGATGTAACGCATGAGTGCGATCACCGTACCGGGTCGATCGGGAACTCATCATTCGGAGCCACGGGTCGCTGCTCGACGATCGATCTTCTCAGGCTCGCCTCGAACTGCAGCTCCAGGAGCCCGGCTATCCCGGGAACCGGCGGCGCGACACCCGCCCGGACTGAGTCGAGATAGGCGTCGATGGACTTGTCGAAAGATGCGTCGTACTTGTGCCAGCGCGACGTCTCCCGGCTCGGGGTGATGATCTCGTGGACGTCATCTGCATAGTCGAGCAGCTCCATCTCCTGATCCAGGCCACGCAAGTGAATTCGGCCGCGCTCGAAGGCCACGATCAACTCGAACAGAGGGAAGCTCCAATCCAGGGCGTTGGTCCCGAGAAGGGTGCCGGTGGCACTCTCACCGATGAGAAACGACGCCGCTATGTCGGCTGCCGATCCCGAGGCGGAATGGGAGTGGATCTCCGTGCCCTGCTGAGCCGAGATCATTCTGGGCCGTCCGGCAAGCAGCAGGATCAGGTCGATGCAATGGCTCCAGGTGGCGTAATGCGACAGTGCAACGACGCTCGAAGGCGAGCCGAGGTCTCTCTCCTCGATGAAGCGTCGGGCGCGTTGTGTCTGGTCGAAGAACCGGTAGTTGAACACCATGGCCACCTCGGCCCCGGCCCCGGCGGCCTCGTCGAGGAGCGCTCTACCGTCCCAAAAGTCCTGTTCCGTGACATTGGCCTGACCGTGCCCCGCCACCAGCGGTTTCTCCAGGAACAACCGCTTGGGCCGGAAAGGGAGCAACGCTCGCGTCGCCTCCAAGCGCTGCTGTTCCCCGGTGAGAACGAACACGGCGTCGGGATGCCGGTCGAACAACTCGTCGAGCGACCCGGCTATCGGCACCCCGAATGTCTTGCCCATTGCCTCGGCCCGCTCCCTGGTGCGCGAGTAGCAAGTCAGGGAGACATCGTCGTGACGGAGGAGGCTGGGTATGTAGTTGCGCTCGGCGACCTTGCCGGTCCCGACGATGGCGATTTCCACGGCGGCGCCGACCCTACGTGAGGAGGCGCCGCCGATCGGGACTGGATCAGCCGCCCACCTTCGCCGCGAAGTAGGCCTGGAGGCGATCGAAGAATCCCTGCCAGGCGACATTTTCGAAGAAGTCCCGGTTGCTCTCGTCGGGGAGGCCGGAGTGGATCACCTTCATCAGCGTCTTCCCACCTTCATCCTCGAATGTGATCTCGACGGTTGTGTCATCGATGCCGTTGCCGTCAGGTGAGCTGCCGCTCGACTTGCTGACGATCCGATATGGCCGGTCGACGACTTTGAAGACCTGAGTCTCACGGAACATCTCTTCCGGGGAGAAGCCCCAGGCGCTGACCCAGGTGCCTCCCACCCTCAGGTCGATCTCGTTCTCGACGATCATCCCCTCATTGAGGATGGTGAACCACACCTTCATCGCCTCGGGATCGGTGTAGGCGTCGAAGACTTCTTCGGGGGTCGCGTCGATCAGCCTCTCCACTCTGAGCTCGTAGCTCATCTCTCGTCTCCTTTTCTCTCTTCGAAGTACGCCTCGAGGCCATCCAGCCGGCGCTCCCATTGCTTCCGGTAGAACTCGATCCAGTCGAATGCGTCGTCCAGGCGCGATGGCCCGAGACGGCAGCTGCGGGTGCGTCCCACCTTCTCGCTGATCACCAGATCTGCGTCCTCGAGGATTCGCACGTGCTTCTTGATACCGGTCAGCGACATCGCAAACGGACGAGCGAGCTCGGTGATAGAGGCCGGCCCATGACCGAGCCGGTCCAGAATCTGACGTCGGGTCGGATCGGAGATCGCCCCCAGGGTTCGGTCGAGCGTTGCATACTGAACCATTTGGTTCAGTATGCCGGACCTAGCCTCTGAATGTCAAGAGGGTCCGTGAGTCAGGACGAGACGAGACGGGTGATGACTCCGGCAAACTCGTCAGGCTCGAAGTCGAGAGTGGCGTCGCCAACGGTGAGTTCGACGATCTGCCAGTCGGGGTGGGTGCTGGGGAAGGTCCCTCTCCAGGTCCAGATGCCCTCCTCCTCCGCGACCCGGAGCATGTTCGACTTCAGATCATCCTCCGGGATGTTCAGATGGAGATGGAACATCGATGCATGTGGCGGATCGGGGACTACCCGCACCCCATCCAGGGCGCGCAGGGCATCGGCAATAGCCAGCCCATGCTCCCGATAGGCCATCATCCGGGGCAAACGCATCTCGATGGCGGCCACTGCGGAGGCGGCATAGGGCCACATGGCGAACAATGTCCCCCCATGGCGAAGGCGCCACTCCTTGGCCTCGGCGATCACGTCCTCGGGACCAGCCAGGCCCGACCCGGCGATGCCGCCAAGATCCTTGTAGAAGGAGACGTAGACGGTGTCGAAAAGGCCGGCGATCTCTTCCAGTGACCGGTCATAGGCCGGAGGGCACTGCCAGATCCGAGCACCGTCGAGATGGACTGCTGCCCCATGTGCCCTGGCCCAGTCGGTCTGCGCCACCAGGTCGTCCCATCCGGGTAGTTGTCCGCCGATCTCCCGTTGGGGAAGCTCGAGGACCAGGGCGGCCACGGGTTCGGCGATTTCCTCCAGGTCCTTCAGGGTGAGCAGCCCGAAGGGGTCTCCGACCGGTCTCCCAACGAGATGATGGAGACGCTCGAAGGCACGACCTTCGTGGAGCTCGATGTGACAGGTGGGGTGGAAAGCCACCGTCCGACGTTTGGAGCGGTCGGCATGGATGCGGAGGGCAATCTGCTGGGCCATGGTGCCGCTGACGAAGAACGCAGCCGCCGGCTTGCCGAGAAGCTCGGCGAGCCGGGACTCGAGCTCGTCAACGACGCCGCCCTGGCCGTATCGGTCGGCGGTGATGTCGGCTGGCAGCTTGGACAGCATCTCAGCCGGGGTCGGATCGCCGTGCCAGCTCACCCAGCGAGTGCAGGCGCTGCGAATCCGGTCGATCTCTGCTTCCTGAGAGTCCATCCCAGCGACTGTATTCGTGGGCTGTAGAGCAGCGACCCCCAATTTGGCGGTCAGGCCGGGGGCGCTCCCAGTATTTCTTCGAGTTTGACCAGGACCTGCCGCTCTCCTTCGCTGACCTGCTCGGCTCCTATCCCGAAGAACCCGCCCTCCTTGGCGGCTTCCGCCGCGTTCTTGGCCGATTGGAGGACCCATGCTCGATAACCGGTCGCCTCCTCTGCCGTCGCCTTCTCGCTGACGATCCGGTTCGCCTCCCGCAGCTCGTCCAGGATCATCTCTCTCGGGTCGGTGCCGGACTCCGGCTTCAGATCCGACATGGGATTCTGTTTCTGGTCCAGAACCACCTTCAGGCCGGTGGACAGGTCGACCAACAGACCTTGCTCTTCCGTGGGGGTCACGGCTGTCTTGATGGCCGCAAGCGACTCCTTCGACATCTCGATCGGGCCACCTATGTCCGCCAGCGAAACTCCCATACCCGCGACCAGAGGGGCCCGGTAGAGCTTGACCCACTCCTCATCGGTGAAATCTGCCTTGCCGGTCATGATGCACCCCTTTCACAGGTGGCCGGTGAGCCATCGACTCTACGCTTGGCTTTGGTTTGGCAATGAGGCCGAGTCCCAACGCGTCTCAAGCACTCCAGGCAAACGGTCGATCTAGTGCGTTAGTGAATCTGGTCTCCAGCCGGTGCCTGTTCGTCGTCGGCGCAGTGGCAGCTGCGTTGATCGTGCTCGCCGCCGACCCGGCTGAGGCCCAGACCGGCAGCTACCCGGTACCCCCGGAGGCGCAGGCGGTCGATACCTCCAATCCCGATCGCGTCATTGGAAACGGCACACCACAGAGCTGCACCTCGGCCGCAGTCGTCGCCGCGGTGGCCCAAGGCGGGGTGATCACCTTCAACTGTGGCCCGGCCCCGGTGACGATCACGATGGAGCAGACCGCCAAGATCTTCAACAACACCGGCCCCGAGATTGTCATCGACGGTGGGGGTCTCGTCACTTTGAGTGGCGGTGGGGTACGTCGCATTCTCTACATGAACACCTGTGACCAGGCCCTCGTGTGGACCACGTCTCACTGCCAGGACCAGGATCATCCCCGGCTCACGGTGCAGAATCTCACGCTCGTCAACGCGAACTCGACCGGTGCAGCCGACGGGACCGAGGGTGGCGGTGGTGGTGGGGCCATCTTCGTGCGCGGCGGCCGATTCAAAGTGGTCAACAGCCAGTTCGTCGGAAACCGGTGCGACGCCACAGGACCCGACGTAGGTGGGGCCGCCCTGCGGGTGTTCAGCCAACATCAGAATCTGCCCGTCTACGTCGTCAACTCCACGTTCGAGGGAGGTGTGTGCTCCAACGGGAGCGGCATCAGCAGCATCGGTGTCTCTTGGACCGTCATCAACAGCGTCTTCACCAACAACCAGGCGATCGGCTGGGGCGCCAACCCGCAACGAGGCGGGACTCCGGGCGGGGGCAGCGGTGGCGCCATCTATCTCGATGGCAACACGTTCACCCTGAGGCTGCTGGGCAGCAGGATCGAGAACAACCACGCCAACGAGGGCGGTGGGGCCATCTTCTTCGTAAGCAACAACAACACCGGAACGCTCGTGATCGAGGATTCGGTCCTCCGCTACAACCCCAGCGACGGCTTCGAGACGAGTGGTTACCCGGGCATCTTCGTCCAGGGCGCCGGTACCCCGACCGTGATCAACTCGGTGATCAGCAATGAGCAAGACGTCCCCGACATCTGCCCGTCCAATCGGGACTGTGACCGGGTGATCTTTCAGGACTCCGGCGGGCGCTGGCACCGGTGGGAGACGATCTCCGCGCCTCGCGTCACCAACTCCTTCTATTTCGGCAACCCCGGGGACGCCGCGTTCTCCGGAGACTGGAATTGCGATGGGGTCGACACACCCGGTCTGTACCGGCAGTCCGATGGGTTCGTCTACCTTCGCAACTCCAACACCGAGGGCGTCGCAGATATCCAGTTCTTCTTCGGCAACCCGGGCGACATCCCCCTGGCCGGCGACTTCGACGGCAACGGCTGCGACTCGGTCTCGATATATCGACCCTCCGAACAAAGGGTCTACGTCATCAACGAACTCGGTTCGAGCGACCGCGGGCTCGGCGCTGCCGACTACTCATTCCTGTTCGGCGACCCGGGCGACAAGCCTTTTGTCGGCGACTTCGATGGCAATGAGGTCGACACGGTCGGCTTGCATCGGGAGTCCACGGGGTTGGTGTACTTTCGCAACACGAACACGACCGGCATCGCCAATTCCCAATTCATCTTTGGCGATCCAGGCGACCGGCTCGTTGCCGGCGATTGGATCGGCTCCGGTCGGGACACGGTGGCGGTCTATCGCCCCTCGACACAGACTCTGTACATCAGGTACGCCAACAGCGCCGGCAACGCCGATGTCCAGCTCCACGCTGGGAGCTACACCGGAGTCGCCCCAGCCCGCTGATCGGCGTTTCTCGCACCGGCTACTTCAACGGCTCTCTCCCCGTCAGCAGCTCGAATGCCTCGGCCAGTTGGACCGAGTCGGTCTCACCGATCGAGGCGAGATGCAGGTCCTCGTCCATCAGCCCCCATGCGATCACCTCGGCGGCATGCTCGATGCCCTGTTCTTCCCACGGCACCGAGGCGTCCTGCCAGGTGTCGAGCCCTCTGGAATCCAGGAACAAATTTCGGGTTTCGCTGTCGAGTGTCTGGTGACCCCAGGCGTGAGCCAGCTCGTGGAGGATCGTCTTCTTCGGAGTGACCAGGAAACGGTCCCAATTGAAGCCACAGATGTCGATGCTGGCGGGAGGGCCGGGGCGGTAGTACCCGACATGGCCCTCACACCCCGTCCGTTCGTCGTGAAAGGCCAGTGATAGAGGTGGCAATTCGAGGCCCGACTGATCGAAGCGATCGAAGGCCCACCGGGCCAACGCCACGTCTGCCTCGTCTCTGAACCGGGTTTGGTCGCGTTCAGCCTCCTGCCCGGAGAGGGCCGCAACCGCGCCCGTGTCAGGCGCCAGCTGCCACCCGGCCGAGATTACGGACAGCAACAACCCAACCCCAAGCATGCGTGCGACCGACATGGCCACACCGTCCCGGCACGCCCTGGAGACGGGCTTTCGTCGCCTCCATTTGGGCTTTCGGGGGGCTTAAGCCGGGCTTAAGTCGCTAAACATGTAATCGCGGGGTTCGGGTTGGAGGTGTGGGTGTCCGGTCGCAGTGTTCAGTTCAGTGTCCTCGGGCCACTCGAGTTCCGACGCGCCGACCAAACCGTCGACCTGGGGAGCCACAAACAAAAATCGCTTCTAGCCCTGCTCCTGATCAATCGAAATCAGGTCGTTTCCACCGATCGAATCCTCGATGAATTGTGGGGTGAGGGAGGTGCCGACAAGCAGAACGCCCTCTGGGTCCATGTCTCCAACCTGAGGTCGGCTCTCGAACCAGACCGGCTGGCACGCTCCGAAGGCACGTTGCTCCTGACCAGGGCTCCCGGCTATCTCCTCCAGCTGGACCCGGAGGAGGTGGATGTCGCCGGTTTCGAGCGTCTATTGGCGGAAGGACGCGGGTTGGCCTCCCACGATCCTTCGGCTGCATCTCTCGTATTCGCCGAGGCCCTGTCGATGTGGCGAGGACGGGTACTCGACGACTTCACATACGAGTCTTTTGCCCAAGCCGAGATCCACAGGCTCGACTCATTGCGTCTCGATGCCGTCGAGGGCCGCGTGGAGGCCGACCTCGCCCGTGGGTTGAGTCATCAACTGGTGGGAGAGCTCGAAGGGTTGGTGCGTGAAAACCCCTACCGGGAGCAGCTCACCGGGCTTCTCATGACGGCTCTCTACCGATCCCGTCGCCAAGCCGAGGCATTACGGGCCTACGGCCAGCTGAGGGAACGCCTCGGATCAGAGCTGGGTATCGAGCCGTCGGCCCACTTGCGCGACCTGGAAGGGCAGATCCTCACGGGTGATCCCCGGTTGGAGCCGGTGACGGGTCGCACCGAAGGCGGAGCCGACCCTGGCTTGGCGGTGCGTGGATATGAGCTGAGAACAAGCCTTGGCAGGACCCGGTACGGGACCGTGTACCGCGCCTATCAGCCGGCCATTGGAAGAGAGGTAGCCGTCAAGGTGATCCGGGCTGAGGTCGCAAATGACCCGGCCTTCGTCCGGAGGTTCGAAGCAGAGACGCGGTCGATCGCCGAGCTCGACTCTCCACAAGTGGTGCCGATCTTCGACTTCTGGCGCGAGCCCGACGGAGCCATCCTGGTCGAGAAGCTGATCACCGGAGGCAGCCTTCACTCACTGCTGGCCTTGGGTCCGACGCCGGTGGATCGGGTGTGCGAGATCGTGAGTCAGCTCGTCCTACCCCTGGCCCGTGCCCACGAGTTGGGGATCGTCCATGGCGCAGTGACTCTGGACAATGTGCTCCTCGACAACGACGGCAGGCCCCTGATCACCGATTTCGGGATGGGCGCTGGGTCCACACCTTCCGACGACATCGAAGGGCTGGCCGCCTGCGCCGCCCAGCTCATTGTCGGCAATGATGGGTCACTGACCGAGCTCGTCAACCGGCTCGACACCGGTATCGCCGCCGTCCTTGCCGAGCCCCAAACCTTTGGCACGATCGAGGAATTCGCCGAGGCATTCCGATCCGCGGTCGGGGCCACGCAGGGTCTGGTGACAGTCAGAGATATATCAAACCCCTACCAGGGCTTGGTTCCGTTTGACGAGGCCGACACCGCACAGTTCTTTGGACGCGAGCGTCTGGTCGAGCGAATGCTCACCAGGCTGGGCGGCCCGAATCCGCTCAACAGATTCCTGGCTGTCGTCGGGCCGAGCGGAAGCGGCAAATCGAGCGTCGTCCACGCCGGTCTGGTCCCAGCGCTCAGAGCCGGCGGTGTCCCGGGCTCCGACTCGTGGTTCATCGCGACCATGACGCCCGGGTCGCACCCATTCGACAGCCTGGAGCGCGCCCTCACAAGCGTTGCCGTCTCGATGCCTCCCACCCTGCTCGAGCAGCTGGTCGCCCAACCTTCCGGGCTGCGGAGGTCGATTCAGGGGTTATTGCCCGACGAGGTCTCACCATTCGTCCTGGTGGTGGACCAGTTCGAAGAGCTGTACACGATGACCGGGGACCAGGAGCGTCAAGCCTTCACCGAGTCACTGGTAGACGCCATCACCCATCCGCAGAGTCGGCTCCGGATCGTCATCACCTTGCGCGCCGACTTCTACGACCACCCGCTGGCAACGACAGGGTTAGGAGAGCTCTTGCGGGACCACACGGAGTTGGTCACTCCGATGACCCAGCCTGAGCTAGAGCGAGCCATCACACGCCCAGCCGAATCGGTCGACGTCATCGTCGAGCCCGCGTTGCTGGCGGCACTGACCGCCGACGCCACCTCCCAGCCCGGCGTTCTTCCCATGCTCCAGTACACGCTCACCGAGCTCTTCGACAGCAGACGCGGGGCCACCATGACTGCCGCCTCCTACGAGACGATGGGCGGCCTGACTAGAGCGCTGGTGACCAGGGCCGAATCGTTGTTTGGCGCCTTGGGCGCCGAAGGGCGGGCCGCGGCAAAACAGGTGTTTCTCCGTCTCGTGTCCCTGAACGAGGGTGGCGGGGACACCCGGCGCAGGGCACTTCTCTCGGAGCTGAAGAGCATCGAAGGGACGGAAGGCGAAGTGGACGACATGCTCCGGGCATTTGTGCGGCATCGTCTGCTCAGCTTCGATCGGGACCCAGCCAGCAGGGCCCCGACAGTCGAGATCGCCCATGAGAGCCTGATCGGAGCCTGGGGGCGTCTCGAGTCGTGGATCGACGAGGCCAGGGCCGACATCCGAGCCCGGGCGCGTCTGACGGCGGCCACAGCAGAGTGGATCGATGAGGAGCAGAATCCTGATTTCCTCCTGGCTGGTGCCAGCCTCGCCCGCTATCAGACCTGGGTCGCCGATCCTCCGGTCCACCTCACCTCTGTGGAGAGGGCGTTCCTCGAGGCCGCCGTGGAAGAAGAGCGGGAGAAAGAGAACCTCGCCAGAGAACGGCAGCTGCAGGGGTCACAGCTTCGTCGCAGGACCCGCGCTCTGGTCGGGCTCGGCGTGATGTCTGTCCTGGTCGTCGCTCTCGCGCTGCTCGCATTTGGCCAGCGGGAGCGGGCACGTGACCTGGCGGACGAACTGGCGGCCAACGATAGGGCTCAAACCCTTGTCGCCGACTCGGCGCTGGTGCTGGCCGACGACCCCCATCTCTCGATCTTGCTTGCCATGGCCGCCATACGAGCTACCGAGACCACCGGCGCAGCCCTGCCCGAGGCTGTCGATGCCCTGCATTGGGCACTCCAGGATTCCACCATCCAGTACCCGGCCGACGACACGGGTGTGCCGGTGGCGGTCCGTCTGCACACCACAGGGGCGCGAGGGGTGTTCGCCCTGGCCCCAACCGAATTGGTTGAGGTAGCACAGCAGGCTGTGGGACGCTCGTTCACGCCCGCTGAATGTGCCCGATATTTCGCCCCCGACGAATGCCCCGATCTGTTGCAGCCGATCGCCGCTCTGGACATCGCCGGCGGCATGGAGCGTTACCTGGGTGGAACCGGGGAAGCCCCGGCTCTTGAAGGTACGACGGTGGAGATCACCGGTGCCTGGAACGGCGAGATGGCAGTGGGAGCGGAGTTCGAGCTCACTCAGTTGACCGCCGACCTGGGCATCGACGTGCGATACGCGGCGCACCCCTTCGACGAGAACCCCAACGAGGTGCCGCTGGCAAGAGACCCGACGGAGATCTCGATCATCCCCGCACCGTCGGCCGTCCCTGAGATCGCAGCTGAAAGGCCGCTGATCGACATCGGCGCCTACCTCGGTGACCAGTATTTGCGCGACTCGTACGGCGAGTACCTGACCTCTCTTATCTCGGTCGACGGCCGACATCACGGTGTCTGGTCCAACATCGGAGCCAAGTCGCTGCTCTGGTACAACCCGGCCGCCTTCGAGGGCGCCGGGTACGTCATGCCCGCCGACTGGCAGTCCCTGATGGCACTCAGCGACCAGATGGTGGCGGACGGCAACACACCCTGGTGTCTGGGTGTGTTCTCGTTCGACGTGACCGGGTGGCCGGCCACAGATTGGTTGGAGACTGCGTTGCTCCTATCCGAGGGCCCTGAGTTCTATGACCGTTGGGTGGCTCACGATGTCCCGTTCGACCACCCGGCGGTGGTCTCCGCCCTGGAGCGGGTGGGCACCATGGTCCACACCCCGGGGTACCTGACCTCGCGGCCGATCGAAGAGACGGGCTGGGATGAGGCGTATTCCCTCGCCGGGCTGGATCCTCCACAGTGCTGGCTTACCCCCGCAGGCGGCTTCGTCAGAAGCTACTTCGATGAGGTGGCGGTGGCTCCATTTCCACGCATCGATCCGGCGTACGCCTCCGCGGTGCTCGGCGCCGGTGACATCGCCCTGCCCCTCACCGATCGGCCTGAGGTCCGGGCGGTCATGAGGGCGATCGCCAGCCCGGAATGGGGGTCCGTCCGGGCCCAGACCCAAACCTCCGACTTCGTGCCGCCACACCGTGGATTCGACACCGCTCTTTTTCAAGACCCGATCATCAGCTCGGTCGCGGCACATCTGGCCGAATCAGTGGACGCCGGCATGTTCCGATTCGACGCCTCCGACATGATGCCCTACGAGATCGGGTTCGGTCCCCTCCTCACCGAGCTCACCGACTACGTCTCTGATCCCTCCAGGTCTGCCCAGGAGACACTCGCCGAAGTGGAAGAGGTGTGGCAGAACCACCAGTCGGGGTAGACGGCCGGTTGAGTCCTAGGAGGAGCGTCCCTCCACTACTTCCTTGAGGCCCTCGAGCATCATTTGCCAGTTCTTCTCGGAATGGTCCCTGGCCTCGGGTGTCTCGTTGTTGTCCTGGATCAATGTCACAGTTGTCGCCGGGCCGTCTTCGACTACCTCGATGCGGACGGCGTGATAGTTCTCCGGTAAGTCAGGCTCGCCGCTCAGCGAGCTGAAGTGGCTGTACTCGAGGATCTGAGGGGGGCGGACCTCGCGGACCATGCCCTTATCCTGGTAGAGACGACCCTCCCACTCCCCTTCCCAGGTGATCGGGCTTCCCTCACTCCAGTCGGTGGTCACCTTCGTCCCGAACATGTACCTGCTGATCGAGTCGGGATCGGTCAGGGCCGCCCAGACCTCTTCCTTCGGGGCCTCGATGACTGTCGACACCTTTGCCACGAGATCGTTGTCTGACATCGGAATCCTCTCGTCGGGATGGTTCCCCTACCCGGATACCCTCCAAACCATGCCGCTGGCGGCTCCGAATCCGAAGGAAACGAGGAGCAGGCGCGAGTCGAGCTCACCGGCCGTGAGGGCCCGGGTACATTCCGGGCCGGTGACAACGAGTTCCATCGACCGTGAGCCGTGGACGAATTGGGTCGGCAACCAGTCGTTCTCGCCAAGGGATGTCATCACGGTCGATACTGAGGCTGAGGTCCGACGCGAGGTCGCCAAGGCCGCCTCCGAGGGATACACGATTCGCACGGTCGGCACCGGGCACTCCTTCACTCCCATCGTCGAGAGCGATGTCCTGCTCGACACCAGCCCGCTCCGCGGGATCATCGACGTCGATCCGGACCAGCTGACCGTCACCGCCGGGCCGAAGACCACCATCGGTGACTTCGGTGACCCGCTCTGGGAACAGGGGCTGGCCCTGGCCAACCAGGGGGACATCGACACCCAGGCCATCGCCGGGGCCATCGCCACCGCGACTCACGGCTCAGGTCTGAAACATCCCAACTTCTCGGCGGCGCTCCAAGGAGCGAGAATCGTCGATGGGATGGGGAACATCGTCGAGATCACACGGTACGGCGACCCGGATGTCCTTCACGCCCTCCAGGCCTCGATCGGTCTGCTTGGGATCATGACCGAGGTCACGCTCAAGGTGGTCCCCGCCTACGAACTGCACGCCCGGGTCGACATCATGAAGTACGACGAGGTCATGGAGCGCTTCGAGTCCGACATGGAGGAGTACCGCCATTTCGGCCTCTTCTGGATGCCCACCGACGCATCGGCTGACCTGTACAACCTTCATGACGCCGGCGCCGACGATTGCGTGGTCAAGCGATATCGGGAGGTCGAACCCGGCACGCCCTCGGACGGTCTTCCTGAGAATGAGCGCCTCGACCGCTCCTACCGGATCTACCCGATGGTCTACGACCCCAATTTCCACGAGGTCGAGTACTTCCTGCCCATCGAGCAGACCCGCGAGATCATGGACGAGATGCGAAAGCTCATGCTCGACTGGCTCCCGCTGAGTGTGTACCCGCTCGAGATCCGTGTGGTGGCCGCCGATGATGCCTGGCTGAGCCCGAACTATCAGAGAGACAATCTGGTTGTGTCCATCTCAGGCCAGCCGGGAACCGACTACTGGCCGTACCTGGCCGCCTGCGACAACCTGTTCGCCGAGTATGGCGGGCGACCCCATTGGGGCAAGATCCACTTCATGACACCCGAGCGCATCGCCACTTTGTTCCCCCGTTACCAGGACTTCCTCGCGATTCGCCGGCGATTCGACCCCAACGGGGCGTTCCTCAACCCGCATCTGCGCTCTCTCTTCGAGTGACAGCCCGGGGTCAGCGCATAACCCACGCGGCGCAGTCGAAGAGACCTCAGTGTTCCGGCTAAGGAAGCCGGCCGAACCAGACCAGTGACCCCACGCCCGCGAGGAGGAGCAGTCCAAGAGCGGCGCCAGCGAACCAGTCACCGATCTCGACCTGTTCCTTCTCGACCGTTACCGAGCGGCCCAGGTCTTCGTAGACCTGGCTGAGCTGCTCGACCGAGGCGGCGGTCAACGCCTTGCCATCGGTCTGACCGGCAAGCTTGGCCAACGCTTCCTCGTTAACCGGCACAGGGATCTCGCCTTCGAAGGGGTCCGAGATAGTCCCGGCGTCGGTCCCAAAGGCGATGGTGTGAACAGGGATGCCAGCGCTGCGGGCGGCGGTGGCGGCCTCGTCGTTGCTGCGACCCATCGTGGTCTCTCCATCGGAGAGGACCACGATCGTGCCCACCGCTTCTTCAGAGGTCGCCGGCTCGTCTTCGGTCTCGCTTCCCGAGGCCTCGATGGCCTCGATGCCGAGGAAAACTGCCTCGCCGATGGCAGTCCCCTCGCCCAGACCGTTGTGATTGATGGAGCCGTCGATGACCCGACGCACCGCGTCGATACGGGTGGTCGGAGAGATCAGATTCCTGGCCACACCATCGAATCCGACCACCCCAACAGCGACGCCCTCGGGCACCGAGTCGAGAAATGCCCCGGCAGCTTCGCGGGCCGCATCAACTCTGGACGGTGACACGTCCTCGGCCTCCATCGAGATCGATGTGTCGATTGCGAGCACCACGAGTTGTGTCGACTCACGGGTCTCGCCGGCGACAACCGGGCGGGCGAAGGCCATGGTCGCAACGACCGCGGCCACGATCAGCCCCAATGCGGGAAGATGACGACGCCACCCGGGGCGGTCGGGTGCCACCTGATCGAGCATCTCGACCGTGGTGAATCGCACCGCATAACGGCGACGTCTCGCCTGCAGCACCAGATAGCCGACCGCAAGGGCTACGGGCAGGATGAGAATGGCCAGACGGCTGGGCGAGAGAAAGCCGAAATCACTCATCGTCCCGACCTCCCTGCTGACATGAGCCTTGCCTTACGACCCGAGACGAAGCGCACGAAGTCGAGGACCCAATCCCGATCCGTTCGCAGGACAAGGTGATCGGCGCCGCACGACTTGAGACGGCTCGCCACATCGGCCCGACGCTGCTCGGCCAGGGTCGCGTAGCGCTCGCGAACGCCATTCTGAGCGGTGTCGATCAGTCGGCGCCTGCCCGTCTCCGGGTCGACCACGGCGATCTGTCCCACATCCGGCAGGTCGAGCTCTCGGGGATCCACCACCTCGACGGCGATCAGCTCGTGCCGATGGGACATGGCCCGCAACGGGCGCTCCCAGTCGGGAGAGCCCAGGAAATCGGAGATGACCACTGCCATGCCCCGGCGGCGAGCGACCTGGCCGACCATCTCGATCGAACGAGCGAGATCGCCGGTCTGCCCGTCCTCCGGCGCCTCCAGTAGAGCACTGAGGACACCCCCGGCATGCGCCGCACCTCCACGAGCGGGGATCAGGAGCGGACGCGAACGTTCCTTGCGGTTGGTCGTGCGAGCCGCCCCGACCCGATTGCCGCTGTTGGAGGCGAGGAGGGCGAAGGCGCCGGCCGCAGACCAGGCCACCTCGTGTTTTGTGGCTCGGCCGGTGCCGAAGCCCAGGCTCGACGAGGAATCGAGGATCAGCCATACGTCGAGCTCGTGGTCGGCAACCATGTCACGGACATGCGTGTCATGGGTCCGGGCCGTGACTGCCCAGTCGATGTGCCGGGGATCGTCACCGGGCACGTAGGGACGCGATTCGCCCCTTTCGGTCCCGTGGCCCGGGAAGAGCCCGGCATGATCGCCGGCGAGGAGGCCATTCAGTCGGCGAAGCACGGTGAGCCGCAGCCGCTCGATCGGGACCTGCGACGGCGATGTCAGACGCGAGGTGCGCGGGATCGGCTCGACCCCTTTGGGAGGCCCGGATCGTCTGAGCAACATCAGACCGCCAGAGATGTCCGGTTCCCGGTGAGCGAAGAGGAGGACACGCGTGGCGAGACCACGGTCGTCAGCACCTCGACCAACACATCGTCAACGGTGACCCCGTCGGCGACCGCGTCGAATGACAGAACGAGCCGGTGGTTGAGCACGTCGTAGGCGATGTCGTAGACGTCCTGTGGGAGAAGATGATCCCGCCCTCGGAGAAGGGCTAGGGCCCTTCCGGCGTTGATCAGCCCGATGCTGGCCCGGGGACTGGCGCCGTAGGCGAGCAGCCCGTCGATGGACACTCCGTGCTCAGCAGGGTTTCTGGTGGCGAGCACCAACCTGACGGCATAGTCCTGCACCGCCCGGTCGACGTACACCGCCGAAGCCGCCGCTTGGAGCCCGGCAACATCATCTGTCGACAGAAGCGCCACCGATGACCCGGCTGCCTGATGCCGGGAACGATCGACGATCTCGTGCTCCTGGTCGGGTGTCGGATAGTCCACCGGGATCCGCATGAGGAACCGGTCCCGCTGTGCCTCCGGCAGGGGGTACACCCCCTCCGACTCGATCGGGTTCTGCGTGGCGAGCACCAGGAACGGCAGCGGCAACGGATAGGTGGTGCCTCCAATCGAGATCTGTCGCTCACCCATCACCTCGAGCAGCGCCGACTGGACCTTGGCCGGGGCACGGTTGATCTCGTCGGCCAGCACGAAGTTGGCGAAGACGGGGCCCAACTCGACGTCGAACCGCTCCGTCGACGGCCGGTAGATCCGGGTGCCGACGATGTCCGATGGCAACAGGTCGGGCGTGAACTGGATTCGGGTGAAGGTGCCCCCAAGAGTCTTGGCCAGGGTGGAAACTGTGAGCGTCTTGCCCAGGCCGGGCACGCCCTCGAGAAGGCAGTGGCCGCCGGCCATCAGTGCGACGAGGACGCGCTCCAGGACCCGGTCCTGGCCCACTATGACCCGCTGCAGCTCGCCCATCACCTCACGGAGCTGCATCCCATGCAGACCCGGCTGAGGAGGGTCGCTCCTGGGTGTGAATTGACTCGTCGTCATGAAGCCTGTCCCTCCTCTGGCGCAGCCGGGGCCGGCACTCCAAGCAGGTCCTCCAGCAGCTGTTGCAGCTCCGGCGGGATGTCAGCAGCGCCGAACATCTCATCGAGCATCTCTTCCAGGCCAGGAAGATCTTCCAGACCTTCCATCCCCTCGGGGCCGAATAGATCATCGAGGCCAGGCAGAAGGTCCTCGAGACCCGGAACCAAACCTCCCAACCCACCGGCGCCCTCCGGGGCCGGGACGGTCGGCGCCGCCACGCCGCCGTTCGCCTCGACCTCTTCTATCAGAGTCGCGAAGTCCTCGACAGGCACCGCGAACCCGACACCGTCGTTACCACCTGACATGGACGCGATCGCGGTGTTGATGCCGATGACCTTGGCCTCGGCGTCGGCGAGAGGGCCTCCCGAATTGCCAGGGTTGATCGGAGCGTCAGTCTGGATGAGCCCGTTGAGGGTGCCCATCGGCGTCTCGAGCTCTCGATCGAGACCTGAGATGATCCCGGCAGTCACCGACTGCTGGAACCCGAACGGGCTTCCCAATGCGATCGCCGGCTCGCCCACTTCGACGGTCCCAGGCTCGGCGATGGTCGCCGCAACGAGGTCGGTTGCATCGGTGAGGGCGATGATGGCTAGATCACGCTCGGGAATCCGCCCGACAACCCGCCCATCGAACGACCGCTCATCGGCGGTCTTGACGACCACGTCGTCGGAGAAAGAGACAACGTGATGCGCGGTGAGCACCAGCCCTGACGTGTCGTAGATCACACCCGAGCCGACGCCGCCGCCGGCCTCGAGCCCGCCGAGGATCTCTATGTGTACGACTGCCGGGCCTAGCGCAGCTGCGACCGCGCCCGGGCTGCCGGCTTCTGCCTCATTGGCAGCCACTGTGGGTGTGGTCGTGACCGGCTCTTCGCGCTGCCAGAGCCAGGCCGCGGCACCAACCAGAACCACGACGACAGCAGTCAGCGCGTAGGTGAAGATGCGCAGACCACTCCTCGGCGTCCTTTCCGCCACTTCTGCCGGCGCAATGGGGGCCACCGGCGGTAGCTCCTCGGCGATGGGTGGGTGCGGGTCACCGATGGGCGGCGAAGCCGGGAGATCGCGCCACGACCGCCGTCTGGGGCGGAGCTTGGGCGGGCTGGGGTCGAGTTGAGTCAAGGCATCCTCCGTTTGGTCAAACCCCCGCAACCTATGAGATGACCTTTAAAAGGCCCGTCAAGCGGTCAGGGAAGCCTGTGCCGTTGTGCATGGGTTTGCCGTTCTGGCAATCCTTGGTCCATGCGATCGCAGGCGAAATCGGTTGCTCATCGGGTTGCCGTCACGGCAATCCACGGTCCACACGATCGCAGCGAACCCTCGGTTCAAGCGGTCAGGGAAGTCTCGAGCCAGGGCCGTGCGACCGCGTGGATCTGATCGGGAGCGAGGACCGCCTTCGGGTCAGCGCCGATCTCCAGCGGCAGCCAGACCGTGAAAACGGCGCCACCGCCCTCTTCCGACTCCACGGTGATAGCGCCACCCTGAGCCTCGGTTAGCTGGCGGGCGATGGTGAGACCCAACCCTCTCTCCCCCGTCCCTTGTCCGCGCTCGCGGTCGTGATGGCCTTGCCATCCCCTCTCGAAGACGCGGGCATGGTGATGAGCAGCCAATCCGGGCCCCTCGTCGATCACCGCGATCCAGGCCCACTCCTCAAGCCGTCCCCAATCGACGCCAACCGACGACCCCTGGGGCGCCATCCTCACCGCGTTGCTGAGGAAGTTCCCTATCGCCGTGCGCACCGCGGCAGGGTCCACCGAGGGCACGGTGGTCGGAGATGCCCCGATGAGCTCCACATTGACCCCTCGGGCCCGGGCAGGACCGAAATGCTCCGCCACCGCCGCCTCGGCGAGGTCGGCCAGATCGACCGGACCGTCTCCCTGCTCGACCGCCAGCCCACCGTGGCCGGCCAGGTCGTCGACGGTTCGCGCCATCCTGGTGACCGCCCGGCGGGCGGCGTCGATGTACCCCGCGGCTCCGGGCTCGTGTCCGGCCTCGATGGCGGCGAGCTCGAGATTCGTCCCCATGACGGCGAGCGGGGTGCGCAGCTCGTGGACCACTTCCTGCGTCCGGCTGCGACGCACGACTTCGGCGGCCTCGACCTCCGCCCGGGCTTGAGTTACGACCCGTCTCACCCGACCGGCGACTATCCAGGCGACGATCAGAGCCGGTATCAAGGCCATGACAGGCGCAAGGAGACCGGAGTCGATTAGACCGTCAATCGTTCCTTCCTCGGCCACCACGACGACTGCGAGGTCGTCACCGACCTGGGCAATGCCGGTGCGGGCATCGGCCCAGGGCTCGTGACTCACCAGGAGCGCAACGGTCACCACCATTACCACCAACGCCAGTAGGAGGGCGGGCGCCATGAGGACAATCGCCAGTCGAACCCTGGACCCACTCATGAGTCGGCCTTCAACATGTAGCCACGGCCGGGGAGGGTGACGATGAGCTGCGCCTCGGCGACCGATGACAGCTTTCGACGCAGATTGGACAGAGTCATCCTCACAGTGTTGGTGAACGGGTCGGCGTGCTCGTCCCAGACGTGCTCGAGGAGACGCTCGGCGCTGTGCACTTCCTCGGGATGAAGGAGGAACCAGCGGAGGAGGGCGTACTCCTTGACGGTGAGGGCCACCGGCTCTCCATCCACCGTGACCTCATGGCGGGCGGTGTCCATCTCGATCCCGGCATAGGCGATGACCGAGCTGCCTGTCGACGTGTCACGCCGGAGCAGGGCACGGATCCGAGCACTCAGCTCCCCCAACGAGAACGGCTTCACCAAGTAGTCGTCAGCACCCTCGTCCAAGCCGCGGATCCGGTCGTCGACACCGCCGCGAGCGGTCAGCATGAGGATCTTGGGAGCTGGGGCGAGGTCGTACGACCGAGTCGGATCGGCCAGCACCTGCCGGCACACGTCGAGCCCATCCCCATCGGGCAGATTCAGGTCGAGACAGACGACGTCGTAGGAATTGACTGAGGTGAGACTCATCGCCGATGTCGCTGTCGGCGCGATGTCGATTGCGTAACCGTCGCGGCGAAGACTGTCGGCAATCGCCGACGCCAGATCCTGCTCGTCTTCGACGACGAGGATGCGCATCAGGCCCTGGCCCCGTGGCCGGTGTGGACGCGTGCGATGACGCGGGCTGGTTGCAGAAGGGAAAGGGTCATGGGCAAAGGAAACAGCGGTCAGCGTTCAGACGTCGCAGACCTGACCGCGGTTCCAGGATCCTGCATGCGAAAGACGCGAAGGCCACATCGGAAAGAATGTCGGACGCGCCTATAGAGAACGTAAAGAGACCGTGATATCGCTCGATTTAACTGCTCGAGCGCCTCCTGGTCATCGTCGCCGAACCGGCATGAACCGCCACGTCGAGGAACAATCCGATGATGGCTCCGAGGATCCCCCATGGGGCGGCCGCACCACCGGCGACATAGCCGACCACATAGAGGGCCGTGGTCCATGGCAACAGGATCAATCCGGCCAGGGGGAGGATCCAACTGTCGCCAAAGGCACGTTCCACCCAATCGGTCAATAGCCACAGCGCAGCCACCGCGAGACGCGGACTGACACCAAGAAGTATCAGAAACAGACAACCCACCCGATCTCCTCGCTCTAAGTGATGACATTCTCCCCGAGGAAGGCCGGAAAGCAATCAAGCAAATTGTCGGGTCGATCTGCAAGTGGTTCAGGCTCAGGACGAAGAGGCCAGAGCGAGCCCAAATCCGACCACTGTCCAAACGCCCGCCTGATTGCCACCCTTCTGCACCGCGTACGGCATCAATGAGTCGGTCAACATCGCTAGGAGGCCACCGGCTGCCAGTGCGGCGGCCCGGTCTCCGGTCGCACCGAGACCCACTCCGGCGAGATAGCCGAGCCATGCCGTAACCGCACACGCGAGAATGACCAGACCCCACATACCCGCGAGCTTCGCCCGGCTCCATCCCGCCTCGGCAAGCGCTCCGGATGGAGCGAGCGCCTGGGGGATATTGGATACCCAGACGGCACCGAGGAAGGCGGCGCTGATCACCTGACCCAAGGCAATCTGGATGCCAAAGATGATCGACTCCGGGACCCCGTCGACCACCGATCCGACCACGATGCCCAGCGGCCCCGCGTCGTCGCCTTCACCGAATTTGGACTCGACGATACGGTCACTGACAACGAAGATCGCGGCGCCGATCAAGAACCACAACCCCAATTGCCAGTTCCCCAGATCGGAGCTCTCCGGGATCAGATCGAATGCGACCGCGCTGATCAGGGCCCCGGCCCCGAAGCCGGCCAGTGCTCCGATGAACTTGGCCGACGGTCGCACCCAGTAGACGACGAGACCGGCGAGCAGTAGCGACGACTGAGCGAGCCCTCCAAGCGCCAGTGCCTGCAGGCCTTCCATTAGGCGAATCCAAGCACCCCGGCGGCCGACATTCGTGGACCGCTCCTGGGCCTCGGACTCAGTTACTCGGCTTGATCACTGAGCGAGGATCTTGGCCTTTTGTGCCGCAAACTCATCGTCGGTGAGGACACCGGCGTCGTGGAGCTCTCCGAGCTGCTTGAGCTGGTCCAACATGTCGTCACCCGCCGGAGCTGCCGGGGGTGGGGGTGGTGGGGCCTGCTGGTAGGCCTGTTGTTCCTGGTAAGCAGCGGCATCCTGCTCTGTCGCCCAGCGGTCGCCCTGACGGCGCGACACCCTGTTGGACACCGCGGTGGCGGTCCCGGCAACAACCGCGGTACGGGCTACACCTCTTAACAATCCCATTGTTCTCGTTCCTTTCGGGATCAGGCCTCGGCGGCTTCGAGCTCGTCGAGAGTGGCAATCAATGCGTTGACCGGGATTCGCCCGTAGGCGACCAATTGAGCCCCGCTCTTTCGCAACGCAGTGGCGAACGGCGCCGCCCACGTGTTCTCGTATACGAGGATCGCAGCGGCAACCCCGGGTTCCAGGGCGGCGCCTGCTTCTGCATAATCCTCCTCGTCGAGCAAGCCCGACGACGCTTCGGCAAAGACCAACAGGTCGTTCGTTCCGTCTCCGTCGAAGTCAGCGATGTCGACCCCGACCACGTTCCCCGCGTCGTCCTTCTCCACGAAAGAGAAATCCAGGATCCGAATCACGCCCCGGTCGACCAGATCGACCAGATGGGGGAAAGCTTCCCCGTTCGGTGGCGACCCCGCCGGCCACTCGACAATGAGGTAGTCGATGGGTCCCATCATTTCTTCGCTGCCGCTCATTTGCATCCTTTCGATCGACGATTCACCTGGCACCAACTCTTGGATCCTGGCGCCTTCCATCCCCCAGATTGGGTCGCGTCACGCCAGGCTTTCGCCCACATTGCACGATGGAGCCATCCCCGAAGCCAATAATGCTCTCTTCGAGTGAGGAAGGGAAATGACAGCACCTGATGGAAACAACGTGACGCCCCACGAAGGCACAGCCCCACCGGTTTCGCGCAGCGAAAAGCGCATGGAGATCATCACCGTGGTGATCCTGGCGTTTGCCGCGCTTTCGACGGCGTGGAGCGGGTATCAGGCATCGCTCTGGGACGGCATCCAGTCGAGCAACTACACCCAGGCATCAGGTTCACGTACCAATGCTGCCCAGCAACGCACCGCAGCCAACCAGTTCCGCCTGGCCGACCTGAGCGTGTTCGAGAACTACATCGACGCCGTCTTGGAGGAGAACGGGGTCATCGCCGATTTCTACTTCGAGCGGTTCAGAGACGAGTTCAGAGTTGGCTTCGACGCATGGATGGCTCTCGATCCACTCAACAACCCCGATGCGCCACCTAGCCCATTTGCCATGCCCGAGTATCAGTTGTCACAGGACGCCGAGGCCGATCGCCTCGAAGCCCGGGCGGACGAGCTGTTCGCCGCCGGCGAGGATGCCAACACGATCTCCGACATCTACACACTCACCACCCTGCTCTTCGCCGCGGTGCTCTTCTTCGCTGCGATGGCCGAGCGGTTCGAATACTTCAGGGCCCAGGTCGCCCTCCTCGTGATCGCCGGGATTGGCCTGATCATTGGTCTTGGAATCGCGCTAGGACAGCCGATCACCAGCGGATGAGAGCCCCAGCTACGGGATCGACGGAGGACGCGGTTGTAGCCGGTGTGCCGATTCGCGAGCGGTATGGCCTCGTCCTGAGCCTGATCCTCGCGGGATATGTCCTCTCCGGGGTCGAATCGAATCGGTTTCTCATCGCCCTGAATTCGCTTTTGTGGATCGCACTGCTCTTGACGACGTTGTGGTCCCCGGGCGTCCCGAAGAGGCTCCGCAGGTTCGGCTCGCTGGCCACGATCCTCGTACTCCTCACCACTCTCTCCCTGGGTCTGATCTCGTCTGAGCAAGCCGATGGCTGGCGCCTGATCCTCCTCGGCATCGCCCAATTCGCTGCCCTTCTGGCAATCCTCAACCGGGTCAGCCGACATCGTCGCGTGACCTTCCAGACCGTCATGGGCGGCGTGGCCGCCTATGCACTGATTGCGTTTGTGATGGCGGCGCTGTTCCACGGCATGGATCTACTGACCGGTACGACCTTCCTCAACGGCGTGGTCGCCAACGGCGACTATGTCTATTTCTCCTTCGTCACGCTGACCACTGTCGGATACGGTGACATCACCGCCGCCACCGATCTCGCCAAACGACTTGTTGTGGTGGAGGCGTTCGTCGGACAGGTATTCCTGGTCGCACTGGTGGCGCGCCTCGTCTCCCTTTGGGGCGCACCCGAGCGCAGGTGACCCCTCGCTCCCACCGTCATACGGTGATGACGACCTTGCCCCGGGCATGGCCGTCCTCCTGATAGCGCAGTGCATCCGGGACCTCGGACAACTGGAACCGCCTGTCGATGATCGGGTGGACCTTGCCATTTTCGAGGAGGGCTTTGATGACGTCGAGGTCGGCACGTCGGTTCGCCCGCCACATGAAGATGCCCATTCGTTTGTCGCTGGTCATCGATACCCCGGCCCCGACCAGGAAAGCCTGAGCGAACCCGGTCAGCCTGCGGGCGATGAGAACGTAACGGCCTCCCGGGGCCAACGAGTGCCGGTAGTGGAGGACCGAGTGCTCGTCGACGATGTCGAGGATGAGGTCATACCTGCGCCCGTTCGCCGTGAAATCCTGGCTTGTGTAGTCGATGACGTGGTCCGCCCCGGCCGCGCGCATCAGGTCGAACTTCCCGCCGTGGTCGACACCGGTCACTTCGGCGCCAAAGGACTTGGCCAACTGAATCGCAAATGGGCCGACACACCCTCCCGCTCCATTGATCAGGACCTTCTCTCCCGGGTTGACACCTCCCTTGCCGAGGAGACCCTGCAGGGCCAGGACGCCCGAGTGAGGAACGGTTGCCGCCTGCTCGAACGTCACGCCCGATGGCATCGGTGTGAACGCCCTCCCCGGTGCGCAGACGAACTCGGCGAAGGCGCCCTGGCCAAAGTCGAACAAGTCCGCCCACACATCGTCACCGACCCCGAGCGTCGTCACATCTCGACCAACGGCCTCAACCCGACCGGCGAGGTCGAGACCGATGCGTTTGCCTCGGGGTCGACTTATCCCGGAAGCGACACGAGCGGCCGCCGGCCTCCCTCGCAGATAGTCGAGATCGGCGGTGTTCACGGAGGCAGCATGCACCTTCACCAGCACATCGCCATCTCCGGGCACCGGCTTCTCGATCTCCTTCAGCTCGAGCACATCCGGTGAGCCGTACTCCTCGCGCACGATGGCTTTCAAAACGCGCTCCTGGATCGCTCAGATCGTGACGACGACCTTGCCCCGGGCGTGGCCCTCGCCCACATAGCGGACGGCATCTGGTGCTTCGACCAGCGGGTAGGTCCTGTCCAGAGCGGGGGTGAATTTGCCGGCCTCTGCCATCTCAGCCAGGACTTCGAGGTCTTCCCGACGTTCCATCGCCATCAACGACAGCAGCCTCTGCTTCACAAACGGCGAGAGCAGCGCAACTGGGACGATCCGGTCGGCAGGACCGACCCAGGCCCCACCTCCCTCGCCGCCGACGATGACGAGCGCCCCATCCGATGTAAGAGAGCGCCGTAGCTGTGACAGCGAGCGATTCCCGGCGGTGTCGATGATGACGTCATACCGGGCAGGACCGTCCGCAAAATCCTCTCGGGTGTAGTCGATGACGTAATCGGCGCCGATCGACTCCACCAGATCCACCTTGGAGGTGCTGCACACCCCGGTGACCTCGGCTCCGAAGGCCTTGGCCAGCTGGACCGCGAATGTGCCTACCCCGCCACCGGCGCCGATGATCAGCACCTTGTGACCGGGCTGCACCCGACCTTTGTTGCGCAGAGCCTGGAGCGCGGTCACTCCCGAGATCGGAATCACCGCCGCCTGTTCGAAGCTGAGATTGGCCGGCTTCAGTGCCAGCTTGTCCTCCCGGGCCGCGGCATACTCGGCAAAGGAGCCTTCGCACGTTCCAAAGACCTCGTCCCCGGGTTGGAATCGGGTCACCGCGGCTCCGACCGCTTCCACCCGGCCGGCGACATCGCGCCCCCGCACCGGGTACTTGGGTTTGGTCAGGCCGTAGCCCATGACCCGCACCAGATAGGGCAGACCGGTCATGATGTGCCATACGCCAGGTTCGACTCCGGCAGCGTGAACCTGCAAGAGGACCTCATCGTCGCCGATGACCGGCGGATCGATATCCCTCAGCTCGAGCACATCCGCCGAGCCATACACGTCCTGCACGATTGCCTTCATGATGTCCTCCTCATCGACTCGTACGTTGTAAGTCGTATGCTGTAAGGTAACTCGTACGACGTAAGATTGTCAAGTCCCTTTCAGACTTACCTCGTACGATTAGATTGGAGAACAATGGCAACCGAGCTGGCGCCGAGACCTCGAGCCCGCGACCCGCTCACCCGGGACCGCGTGCTGCGCGCCGCCGTCGACCTGGCCGATCGGGAAGGCATCGACGCCCTCACCATGCGCAACCTGGCCCGGGACCTGGGGGCCGAGGCGATGTCGCTCTACTACCACGTTGCCAACAAGGAAGCGGTCCTCGACGGCGTCGTGGACGTGATCATGGAGGAGATCAACGAGGCCGTTGGCCTGATCGATGTCCCTCCGGCCACCGAGGACTGGAAGGCAGTGATGCGCTCGAGGATCCTCGCCGCCAGGGAAGTCCTGCTCCGCCACCGTTGGGCCTCGCGATTGATCGAGACGCGAACCGCTATAAGCCCCACCACGATGCGCTACTTCGACGAGCTGCTCGGGGTGTTGCACGCCGGCGGCTTCTCATACGACCTGGCCCATCACGCCATGCACGCTCTGGGCAGCCGCGGCTTGGGCTTCACCCAGGAATTGTTCGAGCCAGAGAACGCGGACGAAGGTGACGAGGACCTGACGGAGGCAATGGCTGAGATGGCCGATCAGTTCCCGCATCTGACGGGAATGATGATGGAGGTAGCCCACGACGATCCCGATTCGACACTGGGCTGGTGCGACGACCAGTTCGAATTCGAGTTCGGGCTCGATCTGATCCTCGACGGGCTCGAGGCGACACGGCAACGGTCAGGAGTCTGAAGCCGATCAGATCGCGTGTCGGCATCGGCTCCACTTATCGCAACAAGGAGGAACCCAATGAGGCCCAACTCGCGAATGATCGCCTTCACGCTCTTTGCCATCGTGACGGTCGAGTTCGGTGGCTGGTCACTGCTGGGCATGCTGACCAGCCAGGGAGCCCTCTCCGAGTTCGAAGAGCAGTTCTTCCGGGCCGGGCACGCCCATGCCGGAGTGCTGCTCACCCTGGCGCTGATCTATTTCGTGCTCATGGACCGGACCGACTTCGATGCCCCGCGCCAGCGGCTGCTAGGGCTGACCCTGTTGACGGGGATACTCCTCCAGTCGGGAGGCTTCTTCCTCCACATGGTCGTTGGGGCGGACGAAGCCGCCTCGACCGGGACGCTCCTCACCCGGATCGGAGCGGTCCTTCTCGCGGTGGCCCTGATCGGACTAGGAGTAGGCGTCCTCAGGTCAGGGGGGAGACGGCAAAGTCTCCAGGACTCCCCTTCCTCCACCTGACCGAACCTAACTGCTCGACCGGTCCAGTGATTGGCGTTTCTTGATCGACGCTCGCCTGGCCGAGAGATTGGCGGTGGCAAAAGCCAGGGCAAAGAGCAGGTAGAGGGCCGCCACGGAAAGGGTCAACCAGCGGTACTGAGGAACGAGCCCTTGAACCGCGAGAACGGCGAGGGCCGCTGCCAGGAAGAAATAGGCCCTGCGATCGTTCATGCCAACGCTTCCACAATCAGCGAGAATATCCCGGCGACGATGGCAGCACCTGGGATGGTGAAGATCCACGCCCACAGCACCCTGCCGGCAACCCGCCAACGCACCGCCGACATACGCCGGGAAGCGCCAACTCCGACGATCGCCCCTGTGATGGTGTGCGTCGTCGAGACCGGGATGCCCTGTGCCGAGGCAAAGAAGAGTGTCGCGGCGGCAGCGCTCTCGGCGGCGACACCTCCCGAGGGCTGCAGCCTGGTCAGCTTGAACCCCATCGTCTTCACGATCCGCCATCCGCCGAAAAGGGTCCCGAGCGCGATCGCGGTGTGTGCGGAGAGGACGACCCACAACGGCACTTCGGCATCCGCCGGGAGGCTTCCGACGGCGATGAGGACCGCCAGGATGATCCCCATCGTCTTTTGGGCGTCATTGCCCCCATGTCCCAAGCTGAACGCGGCCGCCGAGACGAGCTGACCACGACGGAAGCCCTTGTTCAATCTCTGCAGGTTCTTCTCGCGGTGAAACACCCATTGGATGATCACGGTCATCAACAGCGCGATAGCGAGCCCGACCAATGGCGACAAAACGATGAAGGCGCCGATGGTCGCCAGCCCTTCGGATATCAGGACATCGAAACCTCCCCGCACCACCGCCGCACCTGCCATGCCACCGACGAGAGCGTGAGACGAGCTGGTCGGGAGCCCCAGCCAAAACGTCAACAGGTTCCATGCGATAGCACCGAGGAGCCCGGCGAAGATCACCCCGACGGTGAGGGCATCCTGGGCAACCACATCCTTGGCGATGGTGTTGGCGACATGGGTGCTGAAGATGAGAAAGGCGACGAAGTTGAAGAACGCCGCCCAGATCACCGCATAGCGGGGCGAGAGCACCCTGGTCGACACCACAGTGGCGATCGAGTTGGCGGCGTCGTGGAATCCGTTGGTGAAGTCGAAGGCCAGCGCGACGAGAATGACGATGATCGCGCCGATCTCCACGATCGATGTCTCCTCAGGCCTGCTTGACGACGATCGTGGTGACGATATTGGTCATGTCCTCGATGCGGTCGAACACCGCCTCCAAAGACTCGATGATGTCCTTCCAGCGGATCATGTCGACCGGTCCCATCTCCCCGGAGAACAGCCGGGCGACGGCTCTCCGGTAGATACGGTTTCCCTCGCTCTCCAGAGCCTCGACCTCGGCGATGATCGGCTTCAGCCCCCGCATGTCCTCGAAACGATCGAACAGCTCGACGACTTTCGAAGCCATTTTGCTGAGGACTTCCACCTGCTCGATGACTTCCGGTATGAGATCTGTGATGTTGGTGAGCACGACCATCTCCGACACGTGGTAGATGTCGTCGACAACGTCGTCGATTCCTTGCGCCAATCGCTGGATGTCCTCGGGATCGAATGGGGTCACGAAGGTGGAGTCGAGCCGGGTGAGGATTTGGGACGTGTATTCGTCCCCCGCTCGCTCGACCTCCTTCACCGCGACATGACGCTCCGCGGACTGGGTGGTGTCGGCCAGTACGTCCTTGAACCGATCCACACACTCCGAGAGGTTTTGTGCCGCCAAAGAGAAATCGTCGAAGAATTCCCGGCTGGTGGGGACGATCTTGAATTTCATCGGCGACGGGACGGTAGTTATCGCCCGGCCCCTACGACGAAATTGCCGAGGCTCGGGTGTCGAAAATCGCTGACCTCGTTCGTCTCTTGATAGACAGGCCACACCAGGTGGCCGTGCGAAAGGAGACGCAATGGCCAAGTTCTTGTTCGTCTATCACGGCGGCAGTGCCCCGGAGTCGGAGGAGGAGGGGGCGGCGGTGATGCAGGCGTGGAATGAGTGGTTGGAAGGTCTGGGCACGGCGGTCGTCGATCAAGGGCACCCGACCGGGGCATCGGCCACCGTGGGATCCGACGGGTCCACCACCCAGGGCGGGGGCGCCAATCCGGTGACCGGCTACTCGATCATCAGCGCAGACAGTCTCGAGCAGGCACTCGTCTTCGCCAAGGGCTCGCCGCAACTGGCATCGGGCGGGAGCATCGAGGTCGCCGAGACACTCGACATGTGATGCAGCTTCGGGGGCGTTAGGCGGGCTTCTCTGCGACCACGATGTGGAACCGGGAGAAGCCCGTCTCCTCGATCACCTCGAGCCCGCCCTGACGACAGAGCTCGTGTAGCCCGGCCCGGGTGTCGACCACGTTGCCCCAGGTGAGCTCGTACCACTGGGCCAATGCTGCAAAGCGGGTTGGCATGGTTCGAAGGGCATCGTCTGTGACCGGATAGACCTCGTCGAAGATCAGGAAATAGCCCCCGGGCTTGAGAGCCCGTGCCACCGCGGCGAAGGCTCCTGGTTTCAGTGCCGGCGCGATCTCGTGGACCACCAGGAAGCTGGTCGCGACATCAAAGGTGCCTGCTTCACCTAGCTGGTCGACGCTGATCGCACGAGCCTCGCAGCGGTCCCCGAGACCTCGATCTGCAATCAGCTGTTGCGCCAGCCCGACCGAGATGGGCTCGACATCGATCCCGAGGCAAGTGACGCCCGTAAAGCGCTCTGCGATCTGCACCACGGCCCATCCCCCACCGCAGCCCACGTCCAGCACCCGGCCACCGTCCTCGAGACGCTGCTGCAAGACCGGGAGTTGAGGTAGCACGAGATCGAAGAAGATGCGCGGCAGTGCCTTGAGTGCCTCGGCGACCTCACGCATGAACGCCTCATCGTGCTCCTGGTAGGGACGAACCGTGCCTTCTCGGAAATGACGCAAGTAGTCCGGGTAGTCCTTTCCGACTTCCATGTGAACCCCGGCCGCCCCGGCCAGATAGAAACTCGATTCTGGATCTCCGAGGATCTGTTCGAAATGCGGCCCCATTCGCCAACCGGCCCCGTCACGGTCGAGGATCTCGAAGGCAAAGGCGGTGCGACACAGGACATCGGTGTAGAAGCCGTCGGTGCCAAGGCGGGCGGCGAGTTCGGCGGACGTAAGACCCGGATCCTCGGTGAGTGCGGCCCATGCACCGAGCTGGTGCCCGATTTCGATCATGTGGGTGGCGTGGTACCCGGCGATCAGCTCATAGAGCTTGCTTACTTGATCGGCCAGGGTGGGAGACTCCGCGGTCATCCGTTCTCCTCCTTCAAGTCACGCGTAACGTAGCGAAAGTCACCCATGACTTATCCCGACCCCCTCTACACGGCATCGGAAGCAGCGGTCACCGCCACGATCATGTGGGCCGGTGGCGAACCCGACCTGGTCCGAACCAGCGGGACAGAGGCGCACTATCTCGCCACCGGCGACACGACCGGTGGCCTGTTCGGGCTCTATCGGTGGTCGATGGGCCCGGCCCGGGGCGGGCCGGGTCCCCACTTCCACCGCACGATGGCCGAATCTTTCTACATCCTGACCGGCACGGTGCGGATCTTTGATGGTGAGGAATGGGTCGACGCCGGCGTCGGCGACTTCGCCCATGTCCCGCCGGGCGGGATCCACGGCTTCAGCAACGAGTCTGGAGCACCGGCTTCGATGCTCATCCACTTCGCCCCCGGCGCGCCACGCGAGCCGTACTTCGAAGGCCTCAACCATCTGGATGAGATGTCACCGGAGGAGCGGGCCGACTTCTACCTGGCTCACGACAACCACTTCCTGGACTGATCCGATTCAGGCCCTGGCGACGAGAGCGGCGGCGACGTCGACAGCCGCGGCCACGTCGTCGTTCTGCGGGTAGAGAAGAGCCCGACCGACCACGAGACCCCGAACCCCGGGGAGCCCGAGGGCTTTCTCCCAGCTGGCGAAAACCTCGTCGTCCGACCCCTGCGGGTCTCCGCCCAACAGGAGTGTCGGCAGCGTGGTGGACTGCATGACCCTGTCCATGTCATCGACGACCGGAAGCTTCAGCCAGGTGTGGCGGCTGGTCGAGCCGAGCCCCGACGCAATCCCGACCGACTTGATCACGGCCTCGGCAGACAGGTCGTTGACCAGCTTCCCCTCCTCCCAATTCGACATGAAAGGCTCGATCAAGGCCATCAGCCCAGACGCGGCTAGCTCGGACACGGCACGCGCCGTGTGCTCGAGCGTGCGCACCGTTCCTGGATCCTGGACGGCGATTCGGATCAGCATCTTGCCCCCATCGAGACCCATGTCGGCCAACGCTCGCGCGTCGTAGGCCGTGTATCGGTCATCGAGCTCGAACACCGATCCCGCCAGACCACCGCGATTCATCGATCCGATGACGACCTTGTCTTCCAGGGCGCCGAGCAGAAGCAGGTCCTCGACGATGTCAGGGGTTCCCAGCACTCCATCGACCCCGGGGCGCTCGAGGGCCGTGACCAGTCGTTCCAACAGGTCATGGCGATTGGCCATGGCCTGCGGCCGGCCCCGCGCGGCGAGTGCTCCGCGAGCAGGATGATCGGCGGCAATCAAGAACATGCGCCCGGAGAGGGACCTGCGGGACCGGGTGGCCGCAGCTCGTTCGATCGCACCGGGATCCTCGACGCGCACGGCCCTGATCTGTTCGAAATCGAGATTCATGCTGACCTCCACGGCAGAAGGGCCATTACTTCCTCGGTGTCCGGCATCGCCGTCGAGCATTCCAGTCGCGACGCCACGATTCCCCCAGCAATGTTGGCGAACTCGAGCACTCGTTGCAGTGGCCAACCCTCCAGGATTCCGTGGCACAGCCCTCCACCGAAGGCATCTCCCGCGCCCAAGCCGTTCACAACCTCGACTTCGATGGGTGGGACCGACACCTGTCCGGTCGGCTCGTAGCCCACCACTCCGTCGGCGCCAAGCTTGACGATGGCCGTGGTGGGCCCTCGCTCGAGGAGGGCTTTGCCGGCTCGATGCGGGTCGGTTTCGCCGACGGCGACCTCACACTCGGCGAGATTCCCCACGACGATGTCCACGTGCGGCAGGACGGCAGCGATCTCTTCTCTGGCGTCTCCGACATCGCCCCAGAACTGGTCTCGATAATCGAGGTCGAGGACTGTCAGGCCCACGCCCTTTCTCATCTTGAGTGCTACGTGGTGGGCAGAACGACTGGGCTCTTGGGAAAGACCCGTGGTGGTGATCCAGAACAACCTCGCGTCTCGAACGCTCTCCTGCATCCAAATCCTCGGGCCGAATCTCCATGTCCGGCGCCTTGGGGTAGCGATAGAAGGTGATCGGGAAGTGGTCGGGCGGATGGATCTCACAGAAGGTGATGGGTGTCGGTAGTCCCTCGACCGTCGACACGAACTCACTGCTCACCCCGAGCCGCTCGAGCTCTTCGCGAAGGAATCGGCCGAAGTCGTCGGCCCCCGTCCGCGAGATCAGAGCCGTGCGCCGACTATGCCGAGCCGCCGCCACCGCGACATTGGCGGCACTCCCTCCGAGAAACCTTCCGAAGCTGGTGACCGATCCCAGGCGAACGCCGGACTGCAACGGGTAGAGGTCGATCCCCAGCCGGCCCATGGTGATCACTTCGAAGCTCATCCCGCTCCCGGGTCGAACACCTCGACCGTCATGTTGCGATCGTCGTCGACGACTATCAGCAGACCGGACAACCAGGGGGGCTCGCCGATGTCGTTTCCCAGGGTGTCCTGGGCGACGGCGCGGAGCAGGGGTGAGTGGGTCACGGCGACGACGACTTCAGGCCTATCGGGAACCGGATCGACCAGGCTCCCGGCGAAGGACTCGACGCGGGCTGCGAGCGACCTGGCGTCTTCCCCTGGTGGTGATGGGTGGGCCAGCCACCACCCGATGCGGTCAGGCGAGTCGAAGAATGTCGGGAAGAACTCGAGCGACCCCACATCCTCGGCCGAAAGTCCCTCGACCTGTTCCGCGAGAGCATCGGCGCTGCTCACCATGCTGATCCTCACTCCCGCCAGGTAGAGGTCGGGATTGCGAAGAGCGAACGCCACCTTCGGCCCGATCACCACGCCACCCGCGTCGATGACACCTCGAGCCAGATGCGCCGCCGTGTCCATGGCTCGTCGTGTCTCCCCGCTCAGGACGGTGATCGGCCCCGTCTCCCGGAGACCAAAGCCCCGGCCCACTGCGAACGCCTGCTCCTCGGCAGAGGCGGTGATCGGCACATCACCTCGATGGGATGTGATCTCGCCGTGTCGCAGGAAGTAGAGCCGCACTAGTGGTCCACTAGGCCTGGCCGGTCATCTTGTCGTACAACGACGCCGCGTTGAGTGTTTGGATGTGGTCCATCATGTAGCCCTGGCCGATATCGACCGGGTACCTGTCGGCGAAGTTGACCCGTTCGATGGTCTCTTCACGGGTCCACCCCTTGGCGACGGCAGCCGCCACCGCAGACTTCCAGTCGAGGAGGTTCGATCGCTGGGTGTCGAGATAGCTCTTGCTGGTGACCGGGCCGTGCCCGGGAAGGATGTGCTCGACGTCCAACTGCCTGATCGTCTCCAGGGCTTCGAGCCATTGGTCGATGTCCGAGGTCATGAGCCACGTCTGGCATTCGCTGAAGATGGTGTCCCCGGTGAACACCACCGCTTCCTCCGGCACATAGACAGCCAACTGCCCCGGAGTGTGTCCTGGCGTGTGGATCAGCTCGAACGTGTGGTCGCCCACACGAAGTGTCAGGTTCCCGTCGAAGACGATGGTGCCCTTGTTCGGATCGGCGTAGTAGTGGTCGCGATCCGGGAATATCGCCTCACCCTCCGGGTCGTCGGTGGGGATCGCCTCCGCCGCGTAGGCAAATGGGTCGAGGTCAGGGGTGACCACCATGAAGTTCTCGTATAGGCCACGGTGGTTGACGACGGTCCCGGAGCCCTTGAAGTAGTAGTTGCCGAAGATGTGGTCGACGTGGTGCTCCGTGTTGATCAGATAGCGGATCTCACCATGGGTCTCCGCCTGGCGTCGCATCTCGACGGCCTTGGTGGGTAGCTGAGGCGTATCGACGACCACCACACCGTCGCTGGTAACCACGTATCCCGGATTGCAGCCGCGGAGGCCGGTCTCGACGAAGACGTTCTCGGTGGCTTGCTCCATGTTCGACTCCCTGTTCAAAGATCACTGGGTGGCGGTGAGCCCGCCATCGATGGTGAGGATCTGACCGGTGATGAACGACGAGGCTCCGCTGGAGAACAGGAGGACGGCGCCCAACAGATCGTCGGTGGTCCCTACCCTCCCGAGCGGGATTCGCGACACGATCCTGGCCTTGAACTCCGGATCGCCGAGAAGAGACGCCACCTGGGGCGTGTCGACAAAGGTGGGAGAGATGGCATTGACGGTGATCCCGTGCTTGGCCCATTCGGTGGCCCATTGCCTGGTGAGGGAATCGATGGCTCCCTTGGCGGCCACATAAGCCGAGTAGCCGGCGTTGATGCCCAACTGCCCGCGCACCGAGGAGATGTTGACGACGCGCCCGCCATCGCCCTGCGCCACCATTTGACGTACTGCGGCCTGGGTCGGCAGGAGCGTGCTGCGGACGTTGAGCTCCATGATCCAGTCCCAGTCGTCGCCGGGATACTCCTGGGCATCATGCAGGACATCTCCGGCGCCGCCGCCGATGGCATTGACGATGATGTCGACCCTCCCCAACTCTGCCAACGTCTCGTCGATCGCTCGTTGCGCCTCTTCGGGGTCGGTGGCATCGGCCGAGATCGCCACAGCCCGCCCACCGGACGCGGTGACCTCGGCAGCGGCCCGATCGACACGCTCCTTCGATCGTCCCACCACGGCGATGGCCGCTCCGGCATCGGCCAGACCATGCGCCAGCGCCGATCCGATGGCGCCTCCCCCGCCCGGGATGATCGCAACCCGTCCGCTGAGATCGAACATCTCAATCACTGCTCACGCCCCTTCGTCTTCGCCGTGCATCGCCTGCCACACCCGTTCCGGAGTGAGCGGCAGGTCCTTGATCACTACCCCGGTCGCCTGACTCAAGGCGGCCGCAATGGCAGGCGATGTCGCCAGTAGACCGCCCTCGCCACTGCCCTTGGCTCCACCGGGCCCGGGGCCGTCTCCATTCTCGACCAGCACCGACTCCATGGTGGACGGCATGTCCTTGAACGTGGGGATGCGGTAGTCGAGGGCTCCCAGGTTCACGATCCGGCCGCGCTCGTCGAGGATCAGATGCTCCATGAGGGTATGACCGAGCCCCATCACGGCAGCACCCTCGTCCTGCATCTCGACGTGTTGAGGGTTGATGGCCTTTCCCACGTCGGCGACCGTGATGTGCTTGATGAGTTCGAAATCGCCGGTCTCGAGGTCGACCGACACCTCCGACGCCGTGCAGGACACCTCGTAGAACGAGGCCGGGCCGCCCAGTGGGTGGTCTGCATCTCCCTCACCCCTCTGCGAGCCAGTGACGATGATCTCACCGGGGACCGCACCAAACACATCGTTCAATGCCTCGGGGAGGGTGTAGACGGCGTCATCTATCGACACCTGGCCGGGGGTGAATACGACATCCTCGACTGAGACGTGATGATGGTCGGCGGTCTTGCCCCTCAGATCCGCAATCGCCTTTTGACAGGCGTCGACCACGGCGCTCCCCATGAACACGGTCGACCGGCTCGCCGATGTCGAGTAGTCGAATGGGACAACTGCGGTGTCGCCCATCACGAGGGTCACCCGTTCCATCGGCACACCGAGATTCTCAGACACCAGTTGGGTGAGGATCGTCCGGGCACCCTGACCCATGTCCGAGGTGCCTGCGATCAGCGAGACGCTCCCGTCATGGAGGATTCGCAGGATGCAATAGGACGCACCGGCAGTGGCGGACGCCTTCAACCCAACGGAGATGCCCCGGCCATGACCCGGCAACAACGGCTCTCCCCAGCCCACCTTCTCTGCGGCGATGTTGAGCGCCTGGCGCCAGTCCCCGTCGGCGGGTCGATCGCCGGGCACGATCTCCTCGCCGGGCCCGGCCAGGTTCAGAAGCCTGATCTCGACCGGGTCGATCGTCAGGGCCCGGGCCGCGGCATCCATCTGCGACTCGATGGCCCAGGTCATCTGCGGCGCGCCGAAGCCACGGAATGCAGTACTTGGAGTGGTGTGCGACATGAGGCCACGAACGACGGCCCTCACCGCCCCGACCTTGTAGGGCCCGGCGGCGAAGTAGCTGCTCTTGCTGATCACCCGTGGGGCGATGTCGGCATAGGCGCCCATCATGAAGTCCTCGATGGCATCGATGAAGACGAGCCGGCCGTCGCGAGCGAAGCCGGTGCGGAGCTGCAGCCGGGCATTCGTGCGGCGGACCGCCTGGAACGTCTCCTCGAGTGTGAGGACGAGCCTTACCGGACGACCCAACTCGAGGGCGATCATGGCGACGAGCGGCTCGTACTTTGGGAATCCCTTGCCCCCGAACCCTCCGCCTGGGTCCGGAGCGTGGACCCGCACTTTTGAGATCGGCAGATCGAGAAGGCTCGCCAACGTCCCCTGCAGGAAATAGGGATGCTGGATCGAGCTCCATACTGTCACTCCCCCACCCTCCGGAGCCGCGGCGAAGGCGTGCGGCTCGATGGAGAAATGGGTGACCATGGGAAAGGTGTAGGTCTCCTCGATCACCAGATCGGCCTCGGTCGAGTCGACGTCGCCCCAGCCCCAGTCCCAGCGCTGTCTGACATTGCTGTCGGCCAACGGGTCGTCACCAGGGCGAAGCTCGGGGTCCACGACCAGCGGCGACTCCGGATCGAGGGCGTCGTCGATCGAGTAGACGCCGGGGACCTCCTTGTACTCCACCCGGACCGCTGCAGCTCCCTCCGCAGCCGCCTCCTTGCTGACTGCTACGACGGCCGCCAGAGGCTCTCCGTGATACTTGGTCTCACCTGTGGCAATGACCGGCCGGTCGGCGAAACGCGGCCCGAACCGTGGCACGGGGTGGGGAAAGTCCTCGGCGGTGAACACTCGAACGACCCCTTCGATCCCGGCGGCCACTGAGGTGTCGATCTTCTCGAGGGCGGCATGGCCACAATCGAGATGGACGAGGGCAATGTGCAGGACGTCCTCGATGACGATGTCGGCGGCGAAACGCTGTGCGCCGGTCACCCGATCCGACCCGCCGACCCTTGGGGCGGAGATCCCCAAGCCGGCGCCCGTCATGTCGCACCGTCCCCGGCGACGGCCAGCACCGCCGCGCAGATGCGTGCGTACCCGCCACACCGGCAAAGGTTGCCCGACAACCCCTCCCGGACCTCCGGCTCGGACGGCCGGGGGACCCGCTCCAACAGGGCGGTGGCCGCCACGACCATCCCGGGGATGCAGAAGCCGCACTGGATCGCGCCGGTCGCGAGAAAGCTCTCCTGGAGCGGCGTCATGCCGGCGGCGCCGATTCCCTCGATGGTGGTGACCTCCGACCCCTCGGTCTCCACGGCCAGGACCAGACATGAATTCACCGGCTCGCCGTCGAGGATCATCGTGCAGGCTCCACATTCTCCTTCGGCACAGCATTCCTTGGCCCCGGTCAGCTCCAGCCGACTTCGGACCATCTCGAGAAGCGTCGTGGACGGGCTGACCCTGACCGTTCTCATCGAGCCATTCACCGTCAATGTGATCGCCGTCTCGATGGGGCTCATGTCGCTGCCCTCAGCTCTTCGGATGCTGCCTGAAGGGCTCTTCTCGAGTGCACTTGGAGCATGGCTCGCCGGTATTCGGCACCGGCACGCACGTCGGTGATAGGGCTGGTGACAGCGAGCAACCGGGACCACCCGTCGTCGGTGGCGAGCTGATCGAAGGTCGACTCGGCCAGGAGCGGTGTCGGCCCGACCGCGCCGAACCCAAAGCGTGCCCGTCCCGAAGCATCCAGGGTGCAGGCGAGGCTCACCGACGCCAGATCGACGCCGCGTCGGCGCGTCACCCGGGCGAACGCCGAGCCGAGGGCCGCAGGCGGAATCGGGATCTCGACGGCGGTGACGATCTCTCCCCGTCCCAGGACGGTCGTGCCCGGCCCGGTGAAGAACTCTGCCACCGGGACCGACCGAGTGGTAGCGGAGCCGGATGCGATCACAGTGGCCCCATAGGCGAGAAGGGCCGGGGCAGTGTCCGCAGCAGGTGACGCGTTGCAGAGGTTTCCGGCCAATGTGGCCCGGTTGCGGATCTGGACGGAACCGACGACCGCGGCAGCCTGCGCCAGCGCCGGAAAATGCCTGTTCACGTGTTCGTTTCCGGTCAGCCGGTTCATCACCACGCGACCACCGATCCGCAGCCGGTCACCTTCGATCTCGATCCCGTCGCCAATATCGGTCACCGACTTCAGATCGACCACCAGGGCCGGCCGCACTGCCCTGTGGCGAATCGCCACCAGCAGGTCTGTGCCTCCGGCCAGTGCAACCGCATCATCCCTGCGAAGCAGATCGGACGCCTCGCCCAGGCTCTGCGGCCGTTGATATTCGAACCAAGTCACCTGTTGATCACACTCCGGTCAGGTCGTGATCGGACGCGATTGAAGGACGTAGAGCCGGTCGGCTTCGTACGCCCACTCGATGTCCTGCGGCGACCCGAAGGCTGCTTCGAGCTGGAGACCCACCTCCACGAGGCGCGCGATCTCGTCCTCGTCGAGGACCTGAGAGCCAGCCATCTCGTCATCGAGTCTCACGGTGGTCGTCCCCCCACCGGCGACACGGACGGTCATCTGATCCTGTTGCCCGAGTCGGGCCTTCTTCAGCCTGCCGTCTCGTCGAGCCACGTAGTTGTCAGGTGTGATCAGACCGGAGACCAGGGCCTCTCCCAGCCCATACCCCGCCTCGATCACCATCTGATCGGAGCGCTGCCGGATGGGGTCCGTGGTGAAAATGACCCCTGACTTGTCGGCGGCGATCTGTTGCTGCACCACTACCGCCATTCGGAGGTCGGTGAGCGACCCCTTGTTGAGCCGATAGAACAGTGCTCTCTCCGTGAAGAACGATGCCCAGCACCGAACGAGTCCCCCGAGCACATTCTCCGAGCCGATCACGTTCAGAAAGGTCTCCTGCTGGCCGGCAAAACTGGCCGACTCGCCGTCTTCGGCACAAGCGCTCGACCTGACGGCAACCGGGACGGCCGGCCCGAGGCTCTGATATGCGCTCGAGATGTGCTCGGCCAGCTCCTCCGATGGCGGCGAGCTGAGCACGATCTCCCGGATCTCACTGGCGACGCGTGCGCCTTCGGCGCCCGATTCGAAGGATCGGGCTAGATCTCTCACTTTCTCCAAGACACCGCGTCTGTCGAGAGATTCACTCAGGGCGCCGGCCGTAACCACAAAGCCTGGAGGCACCGGCAAGCCTGTGCCCGTCATCCTGCCCAGACTCGCACCTTTGCCACCGGCCAGCTCCGTGCGGTGACACTCGATGTCATCCAGCCAGATGACATCCTCGGTCAGACTCATGAGGTCAATAGATCGGATGCTGGTGCCTCCCGCGCGACGTAATCGTCGGGGAGGATCTCGACGACGCCCGTCGAGCCGTTGACCCGAACCAAGTCGCCGGTCTTGATCTTCTGGGTGGCGACCGATGTCCCGATCACGGCCGGAATGCCGAACTCACGCGACAGGACCGCAGGATGTGAGGCGGCTCCGCCGGCGTCGGAGACCAACCCGCTGATCCTCGTGAACAGCGTCACCCATGCTGGGTTGGTCATCTGACAGACCAGGATCTCCCCCTTCTTCACCTCGTCGAACTGCTCCGGGCTCAGCACCACCCTGGCCACGCCTTCGATGACGCCCGCTGAGGCGGCCAGCCCTTCGACCCGATCCTCCGCCACCGCATAGTCCCGGTCGAGACGCTCGGGAAATCCCCAGAGGGGCAGGTAAGGAAAGGCCAGTGCCGCTTCGGTGGCCGTCCCCACCCAGTCCCGGGGCCGAATCTCATAGGCGTCCTCCCGTTCGTCCCTGCGGTCAGAGATCAGCTCCCGGACGTCCGAACCTTCCGGATCCGCCATCAGATAGCGGAGCTCGTTGTACTTTAGAAACATGACGTCGTTGGGATCGCCGATGGCGCCGAGCGCAGCGAGATGCCGGCCGATGCAGATGAGGACCAGACGAACGTGGGCGTTGGTGCCCTGATCGATGTAGAAGTGGTGGTCGGGTGTCAGCGGCGCCATTCGGGCGTTCGTGTCGTGTGCCTGCTTCATGCGCTCCAATGCCTCGCCCTCGAGCCCGTCCAACAGCTCGACGGAGGCCGCATCGAGATCCTTCTTCAACTCGCCGATCGCCGCCGGGTAGTCATAGTCGGTGTCGACGTATCCCTTGATCACCTCCAGGATCGGCTCCGGTGTCTCGTAGCGGGTCTGGAAAACGAACTCGTGGCTCCACACCGCGTGCCAGCCGAACTCCTTTTGGTAGGGGCGAAGCCTCTCTTCGAGGAATTTCCTGCCCCTCTCGCTTCCGTTCAGCGCGGCGAAGATGTCGACACCGGTCTCCCGAGCGAAGATGGTTGAGAGCTCTTCATCCTCCATGACCTCGCCCTTCATCTTCCACAGGGCCTCGATCGAGTCCCAGTTACGGTCGCTCGCCGAGTTCTGCAGCCGGCCCAGCAGCGTCGGGTCGACGCTCTCCTTCAGCTCCTCGACAGCGGCTTGAAGGGCGAGAGTCGCCGACAGTTGTGAGAAGTTGAGCATCCAATGGATCTTCCAGTGGCGGTCGTGGATGTCGATGGCATCCTCGAGGACGGTCGCCCATTCCATCAGTGGGATCTCCTCCCAGCGCTCGATCTTCTCCTCGAGGTACTCGAAGTTCCTGATCATCTCGGGAACGAGGCGGTTGGACCACCAGTCGGCGAAATGGGCCCCATAGGTCGGGAGCACGGCATTGAGATACGCGCCGATCTGCTCCGGGTAGGCAGGGTCGTCGACCGGAGTCCTCGGGGCGTACCGGTTGCCCAACTCGACCCCCTCCACGGTGGTTCCCGGATTGGCGGAGATGGCGGCGGTATAGAGGTATCCGTTGATGTTCTTGGCGATCCAGTCCGAGGCGAAGGGTGTGCCGAACCTCCGGAACATGTGATCGCAGGTCAGCCACCAGCCCCCGATGTCGAAATACATGGGCGAGAGAGGCTGCGGGCAGTGCAGGTCGTCGAAGAACCAGAAAAGGCCCTTTTCCTCTTCGCTCGACCAATCGATCGGGAAGTCGGCGTCACCCAGGAACTGCTTCAGGATCTTGCTGTCTTCGCCCATGAGCCCTTTCCTTCCACGAGAGGCGATGGCGCCATCGATTGCGCAGCCACTGACGCACTGTATTTCGCTCCGGCGGTCCCTGATACGTTGCACGGACAATCGGATCGGAGGAGCAGGGTCAATGAAATCTCACAACGTCGCAATGCTGGGCACCGGTCTCATCGGGGACTTCTACACGATGACGCTCCACAGCCAGCGGAGCCGCGACCGGGTGAGCATCGTCTACTCGCAATCCGAGGAACGGGCCCGGGTCTTCAGCGATCGTTGGGAGATCCCCGCCTATACCACTTCCATCGAAGAGGCGATCAACCACGATGAGGCGGACACGGTGGTCGTAGGTCTGCCCAACTTCCTCCATGAGGAGGTCATCGTCGCCGCGGCCGACGCCGGGAAGGCCGTGCTTTGCACCAAGCCCCTTGCCCGCAACGCCGAGGAGGCCCGGCGCATCTTGGACAAGGTGGAGTCGGCCGGAGTGTTCGCCGGCTATCTCGAGGACCTCTGCTACACGCCGAAAGCCATGAAGGCCGTCGAAACGATCGAATCAGGAGGGATCGGCGACGTGACTTGGGCCCGGTCCCGTGAGACCCACCCCGGTCCTCACAGCGCCTGGTTTTGGGACAAGGAAAAGGCAGGAGGCGGTGCGATCGTCGATCTCGGGTGTCACTGCATCGAGGTCATCCGCAACTATGTGGGGAAGGGAAACCGCCCCGTCGAGGTCATGGCATGGAGCGACACATTGGTCCACCCAATCGAGGCAGAGGACAATGCGGTCGCTCTCATCAGATTCGAGTCGGGAGCCCTCGGACAGTTCGAGGTCTCGTGGACCTTCCGGGGTGGGCTGGACCTGCGAGACGAGATAGCCGGCACCGAGGGCACCATCTGGCTCAATCACTTCCTCCGAACCGGATACGAGATGTACACCTCTGGCAGCGGTGACCGCTACGTGGCGGAGAAGATCGAATCCACCGAGGGATGGATCTTCGCTGTTGGCGATGAGATCAGTGAGTTCGGATACGCCAACATGTTCACCGACATGTTCGACGCCATGGACCAGGGTCGCGAGCCACGGGAGACGTTCTACGACGGCTACATCGTGAACGCTGTCATGGATGCTGCCTATCGCTCGGCGCAATCACGACAGTGGGAGCCGGTCGACGTCGAGTGGCGGGGCGGGACCACGGGTCGAATCGAGAAGAAAGCCGGCACGCACGACGGCCATTCGATCGTCAAGCGAGAGATCCTTCCCGACGGCCGGGTGAAGCTGATGCTGTCCAACAAGGAGACCGGCGAGATCTTCGACCTGGTCACCAACGAGTGAGTCAGTGGACGTACGGGCTGAGTACGTCCCGGGCCAGGAGGAAGCCCCGCTTTACCAACTCGTCGGTGGCCTCGAATCCACGATCCTCATGCTCGATGATTATCGGGCCGTCGTAGCCGACGCGGTACAGCGCCGAGAAGACAACACCCCAATCGACGTGCCCGAGACCGGGAAGACGGGGGATCTGCCATCCGATGCCAGATGAAAGGCTGCCGTTCTCGTAGAGACCGTCGTAGTCGATCATCACGTCCTTGGCCTGAAAGTGATAGAAGCGGGAGCCAAACTCCTCGATGGCCTGTTCGATGTCGATCATCAGCCAGATCAAGTGCGACGGGTCGAAGTTCAGGCCGATCGTCTCGCCGAACTCCTCGAACATCCGACGCCAGATCCGGGGGTTGTAGGCCAGGTTGTGCCCCGACGGCCACTCGTCCTTGGAGAAGATCATCGGGCAGTTCTCGATCGCGATCCTGACGCCGTTGTCGTCGGCACAGGAGATGATCTCGGGCCAAACCCTTGTGGCGTCCTCCCAGTTCTCGTCCTGTGTCTTCGTGTGATCGGCGCCGATGAAGGTGTTGACGACTGGGACGTTCATCTTGCCGGCGGCGACGATTACCTTCTTCAAGTGGTCGATCACCATCCGCTGGTGCTCGGCGTCCGGGCTCAGCGGGTTCGGGTAGTAGCCAAGGCCCGAGATCTCGAGACCACGCCCCGTGACGCTGTCGGCGATCTCGCCGGCGCGGGCATCGGAGATGCCGTCGACATCGATGTGACTCGTCCCTGCGTAACGGCGGGTGTCACCACTCGCTGCCGGCCAGCAGGCGATCTCGATCGTCGTGAACCCGTTTTCGACGGTCCAGTCCACAACCTCGTCGAGTGACGTCTCCGGAAACGGTGCGGTGAGCAATCCCAGCTTCATGTCTTCCTCCTCATCGTCGAACAGATCTCCATTGTTGGGTGTCGTGACTCTGGGTGATGGCGTCCGTCACCAGGACCGCGTCGTGGCCATCGGCAAACGTCGGATAGCTCGGCACTGCGGCGGGCGATCCATTGGCGACATCTGCATACACCTGGCCGAAGAGGGCTCGAAACGTATCGGGAAATCCCTCCACGTGACCACCGGGGTATGCCACCAGGCCGGCGGCCACCGGCGAATAGAGGCCAGGATCGCGGCTGAGCACCTCGTTCGGTCGGCCCCGGTGACCGATGAAGAGGTCGTCCGGGTTGGCGGAGAGCCAGCGGATCGCCGACTCGGACCCCGCGATCTCGTAGCGGACCGAGTTCTTCTGACCCGCCGAGACCTGAGAGATCGTGACCGCCCCACGAGCGCCGTCCTCGTAACGGAGAAGGACGGCGGCGGCATCGTCGCTGCTCATCTCCTCCGAGACAAGATCCTCTGCCTCTGCAACGGCAGCGAAGGTTTCAACCGGTCCTGGGGGATGCCGGCGAACGGGCACGAGAGTGTGGAGGTCGGCCATGACCTCCACGATGCGCCGACCGGACACGAAACGGCTGAGGTCGAGCCAGTGCGAGCCGATGTCGGCCACCGCCCGGAGCCCTCCCGCCTCCTCAGGGTGGAGCCGCCAGTTCCAGTCGGTGTCGCGCAACAGCCAATCCTGGTGGTAGGAGCCCGTGATGAAGCGAGGCTCACCGATATCACCGTTGGCAACCATCGCCATTGCCTGGTGATTGGCCGGATAGAAGCGAATGTTGAAGCAGACCGCGTTGACCAACCCGGAAACAGCGGCAAGAGCCACGAGATCGGCAGTGTCCTCCGACGTGATCGCAAGCGGTTTCTCACAGACGACGTGCTTGCCGGCGGTGAGGACGGCGCGTGCCTGCTCGGCGTGGGCGTAATTGGGGCTGGCGATGTGAATCACGTCGATCGACGGATCGGAGGCCATCTCCTCGATGCCGTCGTACACGCGTTCCACGCCAATGGCGTCGGCCTTGGGCCGGGCTCGCTCCGGCGAAGAGCCCACCACACCGGCCACCTCGACGCCAAGACGACGCAACGCCTCGACGTGTGCCACCCCGATGAAGCCGATCCCCACCACTCCTGCCTTGACCTCGCTCAGGCTCATGGACCTCCATTCGAACGGCAGCTGGCGCGGGAAGGATAAGCAGTGAACCGGGGCCGCTCGCCCGGGGAGGAACAAGAAATGGAAACGTTTGCCATCGGCTCTCCCATCAGCTCACCCATCGGTACGATTCGCCGCATCGGGTGAGTGGACATCCGCTATTGCGTATGAGACACTCCCGCACGCCTTCGGGCGCTACTCAGGAGGAGTTCATATATGACCAATAACCAATGGTTCAAGAGATTGGTGGCGGTGATGGCGATTGCCATGATCGCCGTCGCCTGTGGAGATGGCTCGGGTTCTGACACAACCCTGGCCGAGGGTTCGGACACCACCGCAGCCCCGGATACGACGGCCGCAGCGGAACCCACTACTACGGCAGGAAGCACCGAGACCACCGCAGCGGCGGGCGAGGGCTTCGTCATCGGATATTCGAACGGTGGAGGCGTGGGCAACGGCTTCCGTGAGGAGCAGGTGTGCACGGCGAAGGCGGAGGCCCTGGCATCCGGTCAGGTCACCGAGCTGAACCAGATCCATCGCAACACGGACGCCGCCGGCCAGCTCGCCGACATCCGCGACCTGATCGCCGCCGACGTCGACGCGATCGTGTTCAACCCGAACGACCCCGAGGCGCTCAACCCAGCACTCGACGAAGCAGCAGCAGCCGGGATCCCGACGGTCTCGGTCGACGCGTTCGTCACGCACGAGGGCACCTACAACCTCTACAACAACCAGATCGAGTACGCACGTCTTGGTGCGGAGTGGTTGTTCGAGCAGATGGGTGGGGAGGGCAACGTGTATTACATGCGTGGCTTCGCCGGTCACCCAGCTGATACCGACCGTCACACCGGGTTCCAGCAGGCGCTGGAGAACTACCCGGGTATCACGGTGATCCCGAGCATCGACGGTGAGCACACTGGTTGGGACCCGGCCACCACGACCCAGCTGATCAACGACTGGATCGCCAGTGGTCAGTACGGGGACACCAACGGCATCTGGACCTCGGGTATGGACTCGCAGGTCGTCGACGCCATCCAGCAGGCCAACCTGGAGTTCGTCCCGATCGTCGGTGCCGACCTCGGCGCGTACGTCACCCAGCTCCTCGACGCCGAGGGGTTTGCCGGTCTCGAGGGCTCGGCGGTGACCAACACCGCGGCAGTTGGCGGAGCCGGGGTCAACCTGGCACTGAAGCTGCTGAACGGGGAGACGGTGGAGACAGCGGCGGACGCTGCTCAGCCCAATACGGTCCTGCTCGACCCGGTGCTGGCAGACAACGTCTCCGATGACGGACGTTCCACGCTCGAGTCCTGGCAGGTCGACGGGCTCGACCCGTTGTGGCCGCTCGGTCTGACCATCGAGGGCTGGACCACCTACACCCCCGACCAGGCAGTGGCCTGTCTCGGACCCGGCGAGTAACCATCAACTAGCCATAGACGAGCAGATGCGCCGGCCTTGCCCGGCGCATCTGCTTATGAGGACTCCCCAATAGAAACGATGACGGCAAGCACCAACGGGTACCTGCTCGAGGCATCCGATGTCTCGAAGCGGTACGGCGCCGTGGTCGCACTGAAGTCTGCCTCGCTCCGCGTTCTCCCCGGCGAGGCGCACGCATTGATGGGAGCCAACGGTGCCGGCAAGAGCACGCTGGTCAAGGTCCTGACGGGTGCGGTTCGCCCGGACGGAGGCACGATCACTGTACGAGGGAAGGAACGGACTGCCCATTCCCCCGCCGAGGCGCGCCGGGGTGGTCTGGTCTCCGTCTATCAGGAGCCGGCGCTGATCCCCGACCTCGACATCTCCTCGAACCTGCGACTCACCGAGACGCCGCTGGAGCCGTTTCGCGACTGGGTGCGTCAGCTCGGCTTGGGAAAGCTCGACCTGTCGCGCATGGCGCGAGATCTGCCACTCGCCACATTGCGGATCATCGACCTGGCCCGCGCCCTCGCCATACGGCCAGACGTCCTCATGCTCGATGAGATCACCGCAGCACTCCCGGCCAACCTCACTGAGAGCGTGCTCGAGGTGGTCGCCAGCCAGCGGGGGGGCGAAAGCAGCATCATCTTCATCTCGCACCGGATGACAGAGATTGCGTCGGTCTGTGACCGCGCCACCGTCCTGCGCGAAGGCGCGACGGTGGGAGTTGTGGATGTTTCGGCCGACTCCGCGGACCGGATCGTCGAGCTGATGCTCGGCGAAGCCGTCGGAGAGATGCCGGAACGGACGGAGCGACCGCCGCTGGCGTCGCAACAGAGTGAGGTCCCGCGGCTGGAAGTCCGCGGTCTCGGGTCGTCTGGCCGTCTTCGCGATGTCTCGTTCGACGTCCGCGCCGGAGAGGTGGTGGGGCTCGTCGCTCTCGAGGGCCAAGGCCAGGATGAGCTATTCGACATCCTGGCCGGATCAGAGCATGCCAGCACGGGTGACGTCCTCGTCGACGGGCGCCCCGTCTCTTTCCGGCACCCTGCGGACGCAATCCGAGCAGGGATCGTCTTCGTGCCCGCCGATCGGGCCGAGGCCTTGCTGATGCAACGCTCGGTCCGGGAGAACATCGCATTGCCATTCAGTGCGCCGATATCCGGGTGGGGGCCGATCCGGAGGAGCAAGGAGAAACCCAAGGTCGACAAGGCCATCGACACGCTACAAATCGACACACGGGCACAGAAGGAGGTCCGTCTCCTCTCCGGCGGCAACCAGCAGAAGGTCACGATCGCACGCTGGGTGGCCGGCGGGGTGCAGACGATGCTGTGCTTCGACCCAACACGTGGGATCGATATCCGCACCAAGCACCAGGTGTACCTGTTGTTGCGGGACCTGGCGGAAGCAGGCGCAGCCGTCCTGCTCTACACCTCGGAGCTCAGTGAGATCCAGCTCGCCTGCGACCGAGCGATCGTGATCTTCGGTGGCGAAGTCGTTGCGGAGATAGACGTATCGGATGCCGACGAGGCGACGCTGCTCCGGGCGGCACACAACCTTCGCTCGGATGCCCCCCTCCCTGAGGAGGTGGTCGCTGCGGTCGTGGCCGCCGAGGAGGATTCCGACCACGCGGGCGAAGAGCCCGCCCATCCCGAGTCGGGCGAAGACCCCGGACCGGACGAGGCAGGCGATCTGTGAGCGCGACCGTCGACACGGCAGACCAGTCGACCGCTCGCCCCAATTCGGCGCTCGGGTCGATGATTCGCCGTCACGGCTGGACGCTGGGCCTGGTCGGCATCCTGGTGGTGCTCCTCGTCGTCACGAGGCTGATCCAACCGACCTACGGCGCCGCCGGCGTGCAAGGGCTGGCCGTCTCCGTGCTGCCGCTTGCTTTCGCCGCTGTCGCCCAGGCGATCGCTGTCATCGCCCGGGGGATCGATCTGTCCGTCGGGTCGATGATGGCTCTGACCAGCGTCGTCTCGGCGTCCCTCATGGAGGACAGGAGCGAGGGATTCGCCGTCCTGGTCGTCATCGGCGTGCTCCTGCTCGGGTGTGTCCTCGGGGCGGTGAACGGCAGCCTCATCGTCCTGACCCGCGTTCCCGATATCGTCGTCACCCTGGCCATGCTCTTCGTATGGGCGGGCTGCGCCCTGCTCGTGCTGGGCACGCCAGGCGGGGGATCGGCCGAATGGCTACGCGGCCTCACCGGTGGATCGATCTTCAGCCAGTGGATCCCTAAGGCCGCATTGCTGCTGCTGGTGATCGTCGCGGTGATCTGGATCCCGATCAGACGATCGCGCCTCGGGCTTTCGCTGTACGCGATCGGCAGCGATCCACTCGCGGCCTATCGGAGCGGTGTGTCGGTCGCGCGCACGAAGATCTTCGCCTACACGTTGACCGGTCTGTTCTCCGCTTTCGCCGGTCTCACCCTCACGGCCACGACCGGTATCGGCACCCCGGTTCCCGGGCCCTACACCCTCCTCAGCGTTGCAGCCGTCGTGCTCGGAGGGGTGAGCCTGGCGGGAGGCCGCGGCGGGGTCTTCGGGCCGATCGTCGCCGTCGTGATCCTGTCCCTGCTCCGGACCGACATGACCTTCCTGAACGTCAACACCAACCTGGCGACCGTGGCCCAAGGGCTCATCCTCGTGGGAGTGGTGATGGTCGGGAGCCTGCTCCAACTGCGGAAGCGGGAGCCATGACCGACACCGCTACGACGACTCGCTCCAGGCCCAATTGGCTAACGACCGCAGGCTTGCGTGCCCTGTTCCGGGAGCGACCCATCATCCCCTTGATCGGTCTGCTCGCCATTCTCGTCATCGTCAGTGAATTGATCCGGCCCGGGATCGTCTCCCTCAACTGGGCAGGTGTGATGGTTCGGGCCGCCGTCCCGTTGGCGATTCTGGCCGGCTGTCAGACGATGACGATGCTGACCGGCGGCATCGACCTCTCGGTCGGCGCAGTGGCGTCCATGACGGGGTTCGTCGTAGCGACACTGGTCGGCGGGCCGGGACTCGCCACAGGCATCCTCGTGGCCCTCGCGGTGGCTGCGATCGTCGGTCTCATCAGCGGGATCGGGGTCGGCATCTTCCGGGTCCACCCTCTGATCATGACGCTGGGAATGAGCCTGGTGGTCCTCGGCTTTGCCAACGTCTGGCAGATACAGATGGTGCAGACCGGGTCGGGCGTCCCGGATCAGTTCAGAGATCTGGGTGCCGGGATATTCCTCGGGTTCGTGCCCAGGAGCCTGCTCCTGTTCGTGCCCCTGGCCATCCTCATCATCCTCGGTCTCAACCGGACCGGATACGGGCGTCTCCTGTATGCAATCGGTGACAATCCGATCGCATCGCGGCTGTCGGGCGCCCGCTCCTGGCAGGTGTTGATAGTGCTCTATGTGATCTCGGCGGTCCTCGCCGGGGTCGCCGGGTTTCTCTATTCGGGGCTGACCAACGTGGCAAGCGTCACACTGGCCGACACGGCCGTGCTCCCGTCGGTCGCGGCCGCCGTGATCGGCGGGACCTCCATCATGGGTGGGCGCGGTGGGTATGGCGGGACGATGATCGGCGCCCTGATCCTCACCGTTATCTCCTCGATCCTCTCCTCATTGGGATACCCGGAGGCGGTCCGTCAGATCCTCTTCGGTGCGCTCATCATCTTCGTGGCTGCGGCCTACACCCGTGTCACAGAGCCTTGACCCGGCCCGAGACCGGCGCTCAGACCGTGAGCGGTCGGTTGGCCGGGATCTGGTAGATCTGCTCCCAAGGTCTCACCCGTTCGAAGGCCGCGCCGGCGGCGAGCACGTCGAGGTCGGCGCCGCGTCTTCCGATGATCTGCATCCCGACGGGTAGCCCATGCGCCAGCCCTGCGGGCAGCGATGCTGCCGGGTGGCCGGTGAAATTGGTGAAGTAGGTCATGCACCACCCGATGAGGGGGTCGACCTCCACCCCTTCGATGACGAGCGGGCCCCGAGTCTCACCATTGGCGAGGTTCTCGACGGGCAAGCACGCCAACGTCGGCGAAACCAGAACGTCGTATTCGCCCAGGACTGCCTGCAGGGCGTCGTAAACACGGGTGCGCATCGAATTGTCGTCGAAGTACTCCATCGCTGTCATCGATGCCACGTGATCAGCCCAACGCAGGAACTCGGGCGGTAGATCCGAGCGGTGCTCGCCCAGGAGGTCGATCCCCCCTGCGGCCAGGTTGGCGAACGAATCGAGACTCAGCGGCATGATGAGGCGGCACCACAGGTCGGCCAGCTCGCGCTGGTCGATGTCGATCTCGAGGTCGACCTCGACTACCCGGGCGCCGGCATCCTCGAACGCCCGGACCGCCTCTTCGACCACGGCCGCCACATCCCGCTGCACCGGGTAGACGCCGAGGTCCGGTGAATATGCGATGTTCCACCCCTCGACCCCCCTGTCGAGACCGGCCATGAAATCAACGGTGTCGAGGGCGCAGAAGGGATCTCCCGGATGTGGGCCGGCGAGCACGCTCATCGCCAAGGCGGCATCCGCCACGGTCCTCGTGATCGGGCCCTCGTAGATGAAGGGAGACACACCGGAGAATGCGTTGGGTCTCAGGATCGAGGGAACACGCCCGGCCGACGGCTGATAGCCGACCACGCCGCACCACGACGCCGGGATGCGGATCGACCCTCCGCCGTCGGTCCCTTCGGCGATCGGGACCAGCCCGTCGGCAACCACAGCCGCCGACCCTCCAGAGGAACCGCCACTGTTCCGCGACGTGTCGAACGGGTTACGGGTCGGTCCGAAGAGATAATTGTCACAAGCTCCCCTGAAGCCCATGGCCGGGCTGTTGCCCTTCCCGATGATGATGGCGCCGGCGGCCTCCATCCGCTCCGCCCACACGCAATAGCCATCGATCGAAAACTCCGACATCGCCGGGATGCCCCCGAATGTCGCCGGCCACCCCGGTTTGAAGTCGAAGAGGTCCTTCATGAGGACCGGCACACCCAGGAGAGGACCGCCCGTCCGATCTGTGGCCAGAGCCTCCTCAGCCGACCGGGCCGACTCCATGGCCTCGTCGAAGCCCCGGTAGGCGATGGCGTTGAGACTGGGCTCTCGCTCATCGACCCGACGCAAGGTCTCTTCCATGATCTCGACCGGCGACACGTCGCGAGCTGCGATCGCGCCGGACAGCTCCACCGCCGAGCGGTAGGCCACATCAGCACCCATGATTCCCCAGTCGCGGACTCGGATTCAGAGCCGGCGACTCTATCTAATGGAGTGGCAAACGTTTTCAAGGGCAAGCGGCCCCGCGGTTACCCTGCCTCGGTGCCACCGAAGCAGACCGGAGAAGCACCTGAGGCGGGCGGGGCGCCCCACTCCCTTCGTCATGTCGCACAAATGGCCGGCGTGTCGGTCGCCACGGCCTCGCGGGTGATGTCCGGATCGAGCCACCCTGTGAGCGCCAAGACCCGCCAGCGCGTGCTCTTCGCCGCCGACCGGCTCTCATTCGAGCCGAACCGCCTGGCGCGTGCGCTGGTCACCGCCAGGTCACAAACGGTCGGCGTGATCGTGCACGACATCTCCGATCCATATTTCGGAGAAATCGTCAAAGGCCTCGAAGACGGTCTACATGCAAAGGAGTACAGGCTGTTCGTGGCGAGCTCCGACCGGGATCCGGTAAAGGAGCTCGATTACGTCCGGGCCTTCCATGCCCACCAGGTAGACGCCATCGTCTTCGCGGCGAGCTCACTCACCGACCCCTCTTACACCGAGACCCTCGAAACGCTTTCGGCACGATTTCGGGCGAGGGGAGGCGTAGTCGTGGTGCTCTCCGACCATGTTCTGGAGGGCCCCAGGGTCAGATTCGACAACCGGCGAGCCGTCGCCGACATGCTCGGCTACCTCGTCGGGCGGGGTCACCGGAAAGTCGGCTATATCACCGGTCCTCCGGAGCTCCTGGTGTCGCGGGTGAGACTGGCCGGTTTCACGACCGCAGTTGCCGAATTCGGGCTCCCCACCGGACCGGAGTACATCGCCAACGGGGGATTCACGGTGACCGGGGGCGGAGCCGCGATGCACCAACTCCTCGAGAACGTCGATGTGACGGCAGTGATAGCCGCCAGCGACCTAATGGCGATCGGCGCCATGCGCCACCTCCTGGCCACCGGTGTCGCGGTCCCCAAGGACATGTCGGTCGCCGGTCTCGACGACATCCCGATCGCCGAATACGGCCCCGTCCCACTCACCACCATGCGGGTACCAACATACGAGATCGGCCAAAAGGGGGCGTCACTTCTGCTCGAGGCGCTGGCGGGTGGCCTGCCCGACGATGTCGTGCTCCAGGGCAAGATCATCGAGCGGGAGTCGGTCGCATCTATCGCGATACCGGGATGAGCCTCTGTGTTGACGGCCGTTTGCCTGCTGGTACGGTGCCCACACCGCTACATGATTTTTGGCGGTAATCGTTTGCCGAATCTCCCCAGAAAGCAGGCCCGGTGACGCTGTCCGTGTTCAAGACCGACGCCCTGGCCGGCCAGGTGGTCCTGGTCACTGGCGCCAGCCGTGGCATCGGGGCCGCCATCGCCAAGGCCTGCGCCGATGCGGGCGCCGACGTGGCTGTCGGCTATCTCGATGGGAAGAGTGGCGCGGACGCAACGGTGGCCGAGGTGCGCGCCCGCGGCCGGGAAGCCGACGCGTTTGCCGCCGACGTACGGGATCCCGAACAAGTGGGAGCCATGGTCACCGCCGTCAGCGATCGATTCGGGAGAATCGACGGGCTCGTCAACAACGCTGGCGTGATGCCGGAGAGCCGGGTGTCCGAGATGACGCTGGAAGAGTGGCGGGAGGTGATCGACATCGATCTGACCGGTGCGTTCCTATGCAGCCAGGCGGCTCTCCCCCACATGCTGAATCGGGGCTCGGGCTCGATCGTCATGATCGCTTCGCGGCTGGGCCAGATCGGCTTCGCCGGGGTGGCGCACTACGCCGCGGCCAAAGCCGGGCTCATAGGCCTGGCCAAGTCCCTCGCCAAGGAGGTAGGCCCGCAGGGTGTCCGGGTGAACACAGTCGCTCCCGGTGTGACCATCACCGAGATGACGGCCGATATCACCACAGGCGAAGTGGGACAGAAACGCCTCGCCGAGCTTCCTTCCGGCCGTTTCGCCACCGCCGACGAGGTGGCGGCGAGCGTGGTGTTCCTGCTCACGGACGCCGCCGCCCTTTATCACGGGCAAACGCTCTGTCCCAACGGCGGGGGCCACATGCCATGAGACTGGTCACGGCCGAAGAGGCGGTTCGCGCCACGCCTGACGGGGCAACTGTGATCATCGGCGGGTCGGGGGCGGGTCATGCCCTGCCACAGCTCTTCATCGACACCCTGGCCGACCTGTATCGGTCAGAGGGAGCGCCGAAGGACCTGACCACGGTGCGGGTGGTCGGCATCGGTGACTTCGCCGACCGCGGATTCTCCCAATTGGCCCTGCCGGGTCTCATGCGGAGGACCATCGGATCGAACATCGGAAACGAGCCGCGTCTTGGTGAGCTCGTCGAACAGGGCCTTGTCGAGGCCTATTCGTTTCCCCAGGGTGTCCTCTCCCAGCTGTGTCGGGAGATCGCGGCCGGTAGGCCGGGACTGATCACGGCAGTGGGCCTCAACACCTATGTCGATCCCCGGCAAACCGGGGGCAAGCAGGGGCCGGCGACCGAGGATCTCGTGGAGGTGGTCGAGCTCGCCGGCGAGGAGTGGCTCTTCTTCCGGGCGTTCCCAATCGATGTCGCCGTGATCCGCGGATCGACCATCGACGAGGATGGAAATCTGACCATGGAAGACGAGGCTGTCAGAGGCGAGATGCTGGCCATGGCGATGGCGGCCCGGAACTCGGGTGGCATCGTCATCGCTCAAGCAAAGCGCCTCGCCGCCGCCAGGTCTATGCCGGCTCGATCGGTCGTGGTCCCGGGGGCCCTCGTCGACATCGCATATCTCGATCCCGAGCAGACCCAGACCTACGCCACGGTCCACTCCCCCTACTACTCCGGCGCTCTGCGGCGACCGAGCACCGACGCCGGTGACCCGCCACCGCTCGATGTCCGCAAGGTGATCGCACGCAGATCATTGCTCGAGTTCAGGCCCGGCGACATCTGCAATCTCGGATTCGGGATCAGCCAGATGATCGGGGCTGTCTCCTGGGAGGAGGGAATCGCCGATCGGCTCGTCCTGACCGTCGAGCAGGGAATGTTCGGTGGAGTCCCGGTTGCCGGCAACGAAGGCGGGGCCGGCTTCAACTTCCAGGCGATGATCGACCAGCCGTACATGTTCGACTTCTATGACGGTGGAGGGCTCGACATCGCCAGCCTCTCGTTCGCCCAGATCGACTCGGTCGGCAATGTCAACGTCCACAAGTTCCCGGGTCGTCTCCGGGGACCGGGCGGATTCCCCAACATCAGCTCACGCACCGGGAGGATCTGTTTCGTCGGCACGCTGACCACGTCAGGATTGAACGTCGAAGTGGCCGACGGTCGTCTTCGGATCGAATCCGAGGGGACTCTCCACAAGTTCGTCGAATCTGTCGACGAAGTGAGCTTCAGCGGGGTCACGGCGAGCCGTCGAGGCCAGCAAGTCCGGTACATAACGGAACGGGCGGTCTTCGAGCTCCGGGACGGGCGGGTGACCCTCATCGAGGTCGCCGAAGGTCTCGATCCGGAAACCGACGTGATCGCTCACATGGGCTTCGTCCCCGAAATCTCCGACGAGCTCACGACGATCGACAAAAGGGTGTTCTTGGAGGGGCCAATGGGTCTGGCCGACGAGTTCAGGGTGAATCGATGAGCGGTCAAGATCCGATCGTGGTCGAAAGCGGGCCGATTACGACGATTCGCCTGGAGAACCCGCCGCTGAACCTCGTTACTGTCGAGCTCACCAGGAGCCTCGACCGTGCCCTGGAGGGCATCGAACGCGACCGCGACGTGCGCTGTGTGGTGCTCACAGGCACCGGCGATCGCGCCTTCTGCGCGGGGTCGGATGTCAAGGAGTTCGAGTCGCTCCAGGGTCGGGTGGGCGAAGGCAAGCTGCTCCTGGAGAAGGCCGTCTACCGACGGATTGCCCGGCTCCCGATGCCGACGATCGCTGCCATCCAGGCCGACGCCCTCGGTGGCGGTCTGGAGCTGGCACTTTGCTGCGACCTGAGGGTGGCCGACGAGCGGGCAAAGCTCGGACTACCTGAGGTCCGCCTCGGGGTGATGCCAGGCTCGGGCGGCACCCAAAGGCTCCCCAGGATCGTCGGAGTCGCCAAGGCCAAGGAGCTCATCCTGATGGGGGAGATCATCAGCGCATCCGATGCCCTTCAGATCGGGTTGGTGAACCGGGTCGCCGCGGCCGGCGAGGCACTCGACGAGGCGATGAAGATGGCGGAGACCATCGCCGAGCGTGGGCCGCTGGCGGTGCGCGAGGCGAAGCAAGCCCTCGACCTCGCCGGTGATATGCCACTCGACGAGGGGCTGGCTCGCGAGCTGGACGCCTCCGAGCGGATATTCGCCTCCCGGGACATGTTGGAGGGGGCACAGGCATTCTTCGAAAAGCGACCGCCCCGGTTCACCGGTCAGTGACCGGCGGTCTCACGAGAGGTGATCATGAAATGACAGGTGAATCCAACATCGAGCGGTTCGGGGTGTTCCTCCCCTCGTTCGTCTGGCCCTCAGATGGCCCGGAACGGGCTCGTGGGATTCTCGATTTCGCACGCGAGGTCGAGAACGCCGGCTTCGACTCGATATTCATCACCGACCACCTCTTCGCAGCCAAGCAGTTCTACTCCGTCTCGTTCCTCGAGCCTCTGACCGCGCTGTCGCTGGTGGCCGGAGTCACCGAGCGGGTCAAGCTGGGTACATCGGTGATGGTCATGCCGATTCGTGAGCCGGTGCTGCTGGCCAAGCAACTGGCCACCATGCAGTTCCTCTCCAACAACCGGGTCGTGCTCGGAGCGGGGATCGGCTGGTACCCGCCGGAATACGCCGCCACCGGGGTCAAGAAGTCGGAGCGAGGCCCCCGCACCGACGAGATGCTCGACATCATCGTGCCCTTGCTCGAGGGTAAGACCGTCACCTACCAGGGCCGGTTCTACTCGATCGAGGATGTGCTCATCGAGCCCAGGTCCAGTCAGCGACCGGAGGTTTGGATCGGAGGTGGCTCACAGCTGGCCGACCCCGGGTCGCCCGATCTCCCCCGCCTCGTCGAGGCGGTGAAAACGCGGATCCTGGCCGCCGAGGGATGGGTACCCCGGCCGACCTGCCCGCCCGAGGACATCGCACGGGATTGGGAGGAGCTGCAGGTCTACTTCAAGGAGAACGGCCGCGATCCCGCTGACCTGACAATCGCCCATGAGAACTTCTTTCACTTCGTCAGCACCCAGGACCCGATTCGGGCCCGTGAGGAACAGCACGAGGCCATGAGCAAAGTGATGAGTGAGGCACGGGGCTCTGCCTACCTGGAACGGGTCTACCTCTTTGGGACGCCAGACGAAGTGGTGGAGTCACTCCAGGCCCGGGTCGATGCCGGCGTCCAGAGGTTCATGCTGCACACGATGACACCTGATCCGGCCCAGCTCGAGCAATGGGCCACCCACATCATCCCGCACGTTCGCTTTCCCGCAGCAGCCGGGTGACGCAAAGAGTCGCACTCATCGGCAACCCGCTGAAGCGCCGGCATTCGGCGGTGATGCACAACGCAGCCTTCGCCGCCCACGGCATCGACGCCTACTTCGAGCTACGGCCCATCGACCCGGGGGACCTCGCGTCCTTCTTCGCGGAGGCGCGCGGGGGCGATTGGCTCGGGTTCGGGGTGACGGCGCCCTACAAGCAGGCCGCGATGGACCATCTCGACGAGATCGAGGTGGGTGCCGCCGCAATCGGCGCGGTGAACAACGGGGTGCGACGTGACGACGGTTCCCTGGTCGGCTTCAACACGGACGCATCGGGATTCATGGCCGCCGTGGCGGCGACAGGGGTATCGCTGGCCGGTCATCCGGCGGTGGTGGTTGGGGCGGGCGGCGCAGCCCGAGCAGTCGTGTGGGCCCTTCTCGACGCGGGAGTCGAGAGAGTGCTCGTAGCCAACCGGACCCCGGAACGAGCCAGAGAAGTGGCCGAACACCTCTCCAGCTATGGAACTGTCGAGTCGGCCCCGCTCGAGGGCCAGACGCTGACCCAAGCACTCGGCTCTGCGGCCATCGCCGTCAATGCCACGACGATGGGGATGACCACCGACACAGTGCCCTTCGACGTGACCCTGTTGCCCGAGACGGCCCTCGTCTTCGATCTGGTCTATGTCCCACCGGAGACGCCCCTGGTCCGGGCGGCCGAAGCCCGCGGGCTCGCCGTGTGCAACGGCATGGAGATGTTGGTGCGTCAGGGCGAGGTCGCGTTCGAGCGATGGACCGGTATCGGATCGACCGCCGGCATCATGCGAGCTGCCCTCGAGTCCTGGATCCCGGGGTCGGAGACCGAGCGCTGAGTTGACCCGTCGCATAGATCGTGCGCTGGAGCAGGCCGGTCTCCCGGCCCTGGAGCGCTCGGCCTGGGTCGAGGTCGACATCGACGTGCTCACCGCCAATGCTGAGGCGTTGCGATCGCTCGCTCGACCCGCGGCACTGGGTGCTGTGGTGAAGGCCGACGGTTATGGCCACGGGCTCGAGATGGCTGGTCGGTGTGCCGTCGCGGGCGGCGCCGAATGGCTTTGCGTCGCCGATGCCGCCGAAGCTGGTCGCTTGCGCAGGGACCGCTACCGGGGCCGCATCTTCGTCCTCTACCCGGTGCCGTCGGGGATGGCCCCGAAGATGGCTCGTCTCGCCGTCGACGTGACGGTGGGGAGCATCGGTGAGGTGGGAGAGATCGCCGATCACCTGATCGCTGACGACCCAGCTCTTGCGATGCACCTCGAGATCGAGACCGGGATGACCCGAGGAGGCGTAGCTCCAGAGGACGCCCTTGCCGCGGCCACATCGATCACGAGCTCTCCGTCGACCACTTTCGCCGGGGTGTGGACCCATCTGGCCGCACCGGAGAATCCCCAGGCGACCGATCAGCAACTGGCATTGCTCGATTCGGTGGTGAACCGGATCGTCGAGGCGGGCATCGATGCGGGTGTGGTTCATGCAGTCGCTTCGGGCGGCTTGCTGGGCACCGACATCGAAGGGCATGGGCTGGTTCGGATCGGTCTGGCTCTCTACGGGTTGCATCCCGGTGCGGGTGACCGCCTGCCTCCGTCAGTCGCCCCCGCCCTCGCCGTCAAGGCACATCCGGTTCGAATCGCCGAAGTGGCGCCAGGGACCGCGGTCGGATACGCCGGGACCTGGGTCGCCGAACGGCCGTCGACCATCGCCACCCTTCCCATCGGGTATGCCGACGGGTGGTCCCGGTCATCCTCGCCGGGGACGTCAGTGATCGTCGACGGGCACCGGGCGCCTGTGGTGGGCCGGGTTTCTTCGGACTCACTCACGGTCGATGTGACCGGCATCGTTGGCGTCGGGGCCGACTCGGAGTTCACCCTTCTCGGGAGCGCGGGCACCGAAGAGATCACCGCCGATGACGTCGCCGACGTTCGGGGGACGATCTCCTGGGAGGTCCTCCAGCAACTCGGCGCCCGTATGACCCGGGTCTATTTGTCGGAGGGATTGCCGCTCGCTCTGCGTCCGGAGTCGACCATCGAGATCACGACGGCACCGGGAAACCGGATACACGCCTATTGAGTGCCTGTTTGTCGGTGGTGTCCCTCGGGCGTAGCATCCGCGGATAACGCTTTCCTCGCTAGGAGAACCTTTATGTCACCCAGCGTGACGATCCCGCTCGAAGATGGTTCCCTGATCGTCCACGCCCTGGGCGAGCCTGCCCATTTCGAACGTCCCGCCAGGCCGCTGCAAAGTCGCCGCGCCTTCGCAGCCGTGCACGTGGTCGCAGATCCGCGGGCAGAGAACACCCCGGCGTCGGGCGCCAACATCGATTGGGACGCCACCCTCGCCTTTCGCCGCCATCTCTGGGCTTGGGGTCTGGCCGTGGCCGACGCCATGGACACCGCCCAGCGCGGCATGGGTCTCGACTGGCCCAACACCAGCGAGCTGATCGTCCGCTCGTTGAAGGAAGCCAAGGCTGAAGGCGGAGACATCGCCTGCGGGGCCAACACAGATCAGTTGCCGGAGGGGCCGGCGACGAGAGAGCGCATCGTGGACGCCTATCAGGAGCAGATCGATCTCATCGAGAGCAATGGCGGACAGCCGGTGGTCATGGCGAGTCGCCATCTCGCCGCCGTCGCCACGGGCCTCGACGACTATCGCCAGGTCTACTCCGACGTACTCGGTCACGTTTCGGGCAAGGCAATCGTGCACTGGCTCGGGGATATGTTCGATCCGGCGCTTGCCGGCTACTGGGGATCGGGAGATCTCGACGAGGCCTCGGACGGTTTCCTCGCGGTTGTCGAGGAGAACGCGGCGAAGATCGATGGGGTCAAGCTCTCTCTTCTGGACAGGGACCGCGAGATCGAGCTGAGACGACGTCTCCCTGAAGGTGTTCGCATGTACACCGGAGACGACTTCGACTATCCGACCACCATCAGAGGCGACGGTGACCGGCACAGCGACGCCTTCCTGGGAGCTTTCGACCTGATCGCCCCGGCCGCCTCGGCCGCCATCCAGGCTCTGGACGCCGGCGAGGTGGAGCAATTCGACAAGATCCTCGCCCCGACCCTTGCCCTGAGCCGACATGTGTTCTCCCACCCCACGTACTACTACAAGACCGGGGTGGTCTTCATGGCCTACCTGTCCGGTCATCAGGACCACTTCCGCATGGTGAACGGGCTCGAGTCCACCCGGTCGGTCGTCCACCTCTCCCGTCAGCTGACACTCGCCGACCAGGCTGGGCTCCTCCCCGACCCTGAACTGGCTGCCCATCGCATGAGATTGGTCCTCGAGCTGGCCGGGATCAGCCAGTCCTAAGCCGACCATGCCCGACGCATTCCTCAACTACATCGACGGCAAGTGGGTACCCGCCTCGAGCGGGGAGACCTACCTCGACACCAACCCGGCACGCCCCGGCGAGGTGATAGGGGAGTTCCAACGAAGCGGCCCAGAGGACGTCGATGCAGCAGTGTCGGCGGCGTCGCGCGCGCAGGATGAGTGGAGACACACACCGGCTCCACTGCGGGGCGAGATCATTGCCCGGGCCACCCGGATGCTGGTCGAGCGCAAGCCCGAGCTCACACAAACCATCACCAGGGAGATGGGCAAGGTGCTGGTGGATTCCGGCTACGACGTACAGGGGGCGATCACTTCCGGGGAGTACATGTCAGGAGAGGGACGGCGCATGTTCGGCGACACGGTGCCCTCCGGCCTCCCCAACCGTCTGGCGATGACCGTCCGTGGACCGGTGGGCGTGGTCGGGATCATCACGCCCTGGAACCTGCCCATGCTGATGCCGGCCTGGAAGCTGTTCCCCGCCCTGGTCTGTGGCAACACGGCTGTGGTGAAGCCGGCCGAGGACACTCCATTGTCAGCGGTGCGGCTGTTCGAGGTGCTCGAGGAGGCCGGTGTCCCCCCTGGCGTGGCCAACTTGATCACCGGCTTCGGGCCGGAGGCAGGTCAGCCGCTCACGACTCACCCCGAGGTTGACATGATCTCGTTCACCGGCTCGCGCGCCGTGGGCAAGCAGATCGCAACACTGGCCGGGGCTGAGCTCAAGCACGTGTCATTGGAGATGGGTGGGAAGAATGCCCTCGTCGTTCTCGACGACGCCGATCTCGGCGAGGCCGTGACCGGGGCGCTGTGGGGCGGTTTCTCCACCACGGGGCAGAGATGCACGGCCAGCAGTCGACTGGTCGTCGACCATCGCATCGCCGACGAGGTGGTCGAGAGGCTGGTGGATGGCATGAGTTCCCTGGTCGTCGGTGACGGCCTCGACCCGGGGACGAATGTCGGCCCGTTGATCAACGCCAAGCAACTCGAGCGTGTCCACTCTTACACGGGCATCGGCGTCGACGAGGGTGCCGCGCTCGTCGTGGGTGGGGAGAAGCTGGACGAGTCGCTCGGGGGGTACTTCTACTCGCCCACGCTCTTCGACCATGCCACAGCGGACATGCGGATCGCACAAGAGGAGATCTTCGGGCCGACCATCACAGTGATCCGGGTCGACGGGGACGACGAAGCCATATCGGTCGCCAACGGGACGCGCTACGGCCTGTCCGCGGCGGTTTACACCCGTGACACTGCACGAGCGTTGCGGGCGGTCAGCGAGCTGGAAGCGGGACTTGTCTACCTGAATGCCCCGACCATCGGCTCGGAGATCCACCTCCCATTCGGGGGGGTGAAGGACACCGGCAACGGGCACAGAGAGTCGGGAACCGCGGCGATCGAGCAATTCACCGAGACCAAGACCGTCTTCCTGGACTACAGCGGCACCCTGCAGCGAGCCCACATCGACGAGCCGACCAGCCACGACTGACTGGTCCGTTGTGCACGGGATTGCCGTCCTGGCAATCCACGGTCCATTCGATTCGCAGGCGAAATCTGGTGTGCACGGGATTGCCGTCCTGGCAATCCCCGGCCCACCGATCGCGACCTTCAGCGGTTGGCGCGCTCCCGGTAGTCGTCGAGGATGGTGGCGGTGGCCGTGGCCCCACATCGGTCGGCACCGGCCTCGATCACAGCCAATAAGGCATCGAGAGTCCGCACGCCGTGGGCCGCCTTGACCTTCATCCGTGGGCCTGTGTTCGCTCTCATGAGACGCAGGTCTTCGATAGTGGCCCCGGTCGGCGCGTAGCCGGTGGAGGTCTTCACGTAGTCAGCCCCTGCCGCCTCGGTCAGGTGGCAGGCCCTGATCTTCTGCTCGTCGGTGAGGTAGGCATTCTCGAAGATCACTTTCACAAGGGCATCTCCGGACACATCGACCACGGCGGCGATGTCAGCCTGGACGTCTTCATCCTGCCCGGAGAGCAGCCAGCCGATGTTCAGGACCATGTCGAGCTCGACGGCGCCATCTTCCATCGCCTTCCCGGCCTCGGCGACCTTGATCGAAGTGGCGGAATCCCCATGAGGAAAGGAAACGACCGTCCCGACCGCGACCCCGGTGCCTGTCAACTCCGACGCCGCAAGCGAGACATCGGCCGGGCGAACACACACCGAGACAACCTGATAGTCCGCGGCGAGCTTGCAGCCGACCCTGACGTCGTCGCTGGTCAGGGTGGGTTTGAGCAGCGAATGGTCGATGGTCCCGGCAAGCTGGGCATAAGTGACGTCGTCGACGGTAAGTGAGATCGGCTCCATCGTCCGAAGTGTGGTCAGTTCACCATCGAATGCCCAGCCGATCCGTATCAGCCGAAAGGCGAACCGGCCAGGAACTCCCCCACCTCGGGTCGAGAAATCAGCTCCCCCTGGGTCTGCAGATTGCAGAAGCCGATGGAGCCCATGAGGTTCAACACGAGCCATTGCTCGGGGAGAGGAAGGTCGACGAACGGCACTCCCCCGGCGACTACACCTTCGAAGGTGCCGATGTCCGTTTGGCAGTCGCCGGTCGACTGTCTCTCGCCGAGTGCATCGTTCATTGCCATGACCGCGGCGAAATAGCCGACCGCACCCGGAGCCTCCTGCTCTGCGACCTCGAGAAACAGCGCGACACCCTCTTCTTCGCTCACGTCGATGTCCACGTTCTCCTCGCACGCTGGGGTGTCCCCAATCGAGGTCCCGGACAATGACGTCATGACCTGGATGTGATCCATGATGGTGGCCGTCTCCCAGTCGATGCCCTCCACCGCGGGTTCGAAGACTTGGAGGATGGCTGCGATCTCGGCTACGCATTCCGGCGGGATGTCCTCGATGCTTGCCCCTTGTTCGCCGGAAGTGGTCGTCGTCTCTGTCGCGGTGGTTGTGGTCGGTGCCACCGTGGTTGTCGTTTCCTCGATGACGGCCGAGGTGGAGGTCGCCCCGCCCGCATCGGGACCGGTAGTGGTCGCCGTGTCTGCGCCTCCTCCGCACGCCGCCAAGAGCAAAGTCACGGGGACGAGCGCGGACATCGTCTTCCGTGCGCCCATTCTCATGACCGTTCCCCTCCCTCGATGGCAGTTCGATCCGAGACTATTCAGGTCCCGTGAAGGCAGGATGAAGCCGCCGCTTCTCGCGGCTACTTCCGGGCAGCGATCCTCGCCATCGCACCCTCCCAACCGGCATCGAATGTCTTGCCCGGCTCGTCGAGATCGACCACCAGCGGGGCATGGTCGGACGGCGTGGGCTTTCCCTTGCGAGCTTCACGATCGATCTCCGCCCAGACCACCCTCTGGGCTACGGGCGGGGTGACATAGAGGAGGTCGATCCGCATTCCCTGGTTGCGTTGGAACATCCCGGCCCGATAGTCCCACCAGGAGAAGCGGCCCGGTTCGGGTCGACAGATGCGAAAAGCGTCGACCAGGCCCCACTCGCGCAGTCGTCCCAGGGCTTCCCGCTCCTGAGCCGAGACATGGGTCCCCCCGTGCGCCTTCTCCGGATCCCACACATCTTCGTCCGCCGGTGTGACGTTCAGATCGCCACCGAGTACCACTGGCTCATCCGGCGTCAGCTCGTCGACCACCCACTCATGGACTCGGGCCAGCCAGCGCAGCTTGCCCACGAAGAACGGCGACCCAACCTGCCGGCCGTTAGGCGCGTAGAGGCTCACGAACCTGATCCCGGCGCATTTTGCGCTCACCATGCGGGCCTCGTCGAACGGATCGAAGTCCTCCTCGGCCTGGCTCCGGCCCCGACTGTCCCGCACCGGGCCATCACCGAAGTTGGTGATCACCTCGGAGACCCCGACCCGAGAGGCGATTGCCACTCCGTTCCATCGGCCCTCACCGTGATGAGCTACTTCGTAACCGGCTGCCTGGAGAATGAGGTGTGGGAAGTCGTCGTCGGCCACCTTGGTCTCCTGCATGAAGAACACGTCGGGCGCTGCGCGATCCAACCACTTCTCGACGGCCTCCAGTCGAGCTTTCAGTGAGTTGACATTCCAGGTGGCGACACGCACGGATCAATTGTGGCCGCGTTCAGATCGTCTGACCTCGGTCCGACCCGAACAATTGCGCCTCTCCCGCCCACGCTATATCGTGCGTTTCCGGTCGCAATCGATTGCGCAAGGAGAGGGCACAGGGAGTACAGAGGTGAAGGCAGGTAGCCGGCGGTCCCGTGACATACTGGTTGGCGTGACCTCGATCGGCGCTAGGGATTGGCCGCACGGGGTGTGCTCGTGACCAGGAGTCACGTCGAGATCAACCCCACACATGACCGAGCCACCGGGCCGCTGGTCGCCTCGGTCCGGGATCTCAAGGTCTATTTCCAGGCGAAGGCGGGAGTGGTGCATGCCGTCGACGGAGTCTCCTTCGAGATCCGCGATGGGGAGACCCTCGGGCTGGTCGGCGAGACCGGCTGCGGCAAGAGTGTGACGGCCCGCTCATTCATCCGTCTCGTTCCCAGCCCACCGGGGATCTACGCCGGTGGTGAGATCGAATTCTGGTCGACCGAGGCACGCAAGAACGGCAGTGGCCCGATCGACCTCCTCGAGATCCCACACAAGGAGATGCTGGAGATCCGCGGCGATCGAATCGCGATGATCTTTCAGGACCCGGGCAAGGCGCTGAATCCGGCCCTGTCCATACGAAGCCAGGTGGCAGAGGTCTTCTACCAGCACCGTTCCGAGGACATTCTCGAGCCCTTGGGTGGTGAGAGCGCCCCGCGTCTCATCCGCCGCGCCGCCCGTCAGCAGTCGAGCGGCTTCGAGCGGTTCCTGCTCAGGCTCCCTCCGTGGCGGGCCAAGGCAGAAAAGTTGAGAGAGCGAGTCGACGTGCTCGTCGCCGACGCCCTCAAAGAGACCCAGATCCCCAATCCGCGCATGATCATGGACAGCTACCCCCACGAGCTCTCCGGTGGGATGAAACAGCGTGTCCTCATCGCCCAGGCCCTGGCCTGCAATCCCGACCTGCTGATCGCCGACGAGCCCACGACGGCATTGGATGTGACCATTCAGGCGAGGATCCTCGAGCTCATCGCCGAGTTACAGCAGCGTCTCGAGACGTCGGTGCTCTATATCAGCCACGACCTCTCGCTCGTCAAGGAGATCTGCGATCGCGTGGCCGTGATGTATGCCGGGCGGATCGTCGAGACAGGGACAACCGAGGAAGTGTTCAGCGATCCCAAGCACCCCTACACGAGAGGTCTGATGGCGGCCGTGCCTTCCGCCCTCCACAAGAGAGGCCAGCTCGCCGCCATCGAGGGGACCGTGCCCGAGTTGGTCGACCCGCCGCCGGCTTGTCGATTCAACACCCGCTGCCCATTTGCCGTCGAGATATGCCGGACCACCGACCCGGGGCTCGTGATGGTGGGCGCGGAGCACACAGTCGCCTGCTTCGCCTACGACACGAACGATGGTTCTGTTGTCCTGCCCACGCTGGCAAGGTGGGTCTCATGACTTCTGTTACTGCCGAGCAAGGAGCACGGCCACCGGAAGCGGCGCAACGGGCAGTCATTTCGGTGCGAGGGGTCGAGAAGTACTTCCCGATCAAGGAAGGCACCCTGCAACGAGTAGTGGGCAACGTGCGGGCTGTCGACGGTGTCTCGTTCGAGGTTCGCCCCGGCGAGACAATGGGCCTCGTAGGCGAGTCGGGATGCGGCAAGACGACCCTCGGTCGCTGCATCAGCGGCTTGACGCCTCCGACCGGCGGCAAGATCTACTTCAGGCTCCCCGACGAGGACGCCGTCACGCTCGACCTGATCGACCCCATCCCCGAGGCCGATCGCACCGTGGAACAACGCAAGCAGGTAGAGCGGATCGACGCGAATCACCGCGTCGACACCATGTCGGGAAAGGCATGGCGGACGTATCGGCGCAACTGCCAGATCGTCTTCCAGGACTCCTTCAGCTCGCTCAACCCGAGACAGCTCGTCAAGGACCTCGTAGGCCGGCCCCTCCAGGTACACAAGGAGGCATCAGGCCAGGAGCTCATCGAACGCGTCGTGTCCCTGCTGGAGAGCGTCGGTCTCGGTCGCCAGCACCTCTACCGGTATGCCCATCAGTTCTCCGGTGGCCAGAGACAACGGATCTCCATCGCCCGGGCCCTCGCCCTGGATCCGGAGTTCATCGTTCTCGACGAGCCGACGAGCGCCCTCGACGTCTCGGTGCAGGCCCAGATCCTCAACCTGCTCCACGAGCTGCAGAAGGATCGCGGTTTGACCTATCTGTTCATCAGTCACGACCTCGGTGTCGTCAGGCTGATGAGCGATCGCATCGCCGTCATGTACCTGGGCAAGGTGGCCGAATACGGCACTGCCCAAGAGCTCTTCGAAGACCCCCGTCACCCGTACACCGAGGCTCTCCTCGCCGCCAACCCCGACATCCGCGCAGAGGTTTCCGTGATGAAGGGCCTGAAGGGGGCGGTGCCCAATCCGGCCAACCCGCCGGAAGGTTGTCGCTTCCACACCCGGTGCCCGGTAGCTACCCCGGCGTGCGGGTGGGAGGTCGACGACGCAGTCGCGTGGCTCCAGGCCAGTGAATTACTGGCGGCCGGTCTCGCCGACGTGCAGCGCAGATCGAATTTCGACGCCACTTTGGTCTTCCACGACCAGGACTCGGCGTCCGCGGTTGTTCGGGCCATTCAGGATGGTGACATGCCGCCGGCCATGAAGGCGGCGCTCGAAACGGTGTCCACCGATGGCAGCAGCCTGGAGATCAGGTTCTTCCCGGTCGAACCGGTCGAGCTCGAGGACGTCGATGACGGCCATCTCACCGCCTGCCTACTCCACACCGAGCGGCGACATCAGACCTGGCCCCCTCAGCCGAGCGCGGATAGCAGCAGCCGAACGGCAGCGAACCCCAACAGCGCGAGCACGAGGAACTCGAGTACCCGCTGATTCAGCCGACGCCCGATGCGAATGCCAATCGCCGTCATCACGGTCACGGGAACGATCGCCCACAATGCCTGAACGGTTCGCTCCGGGGTGAAGGCTCCGAGAATGACCAGCGTCACCAGCTGGATGACTCCGAAGATCTGGAACGTCAGGCTCATCATGTAGATGAACGACGGCCGGCCGAGCCTGATGGCGTGCATGTAAGTGGCGATCAGGGGCCCGGCGGTGCCGGTGGCACCCAGCAATCCCCCTCCAACAAGACCCATTGGGGCAGCCATCCGGCGAGCGGTCTCCCGCTCGAGCACGAAATGGGGATCCGCCACGTAACGCCAGATATAGCCGAGGATCACGACGGCGATGATCACCGAGAGAATCCGATCATCCGCCTCGGTGAGGAGCCAGGTCCCCGCGATGGTCGCCGGGACTCCGACGACGAGGAAAGGTTTCATCACGAAGCCCGTGCCGCGGCCTCCGGCGCGGTGCTCCCATAGCAACCAGCCGTTCGACACCAGGTTCCCCAGGGACAGGACCACGACCGCCAGTTCCACACTGGCGATCCCGGCGATGAAGGGCACCGCCAGGAGTGGCCCGCCGATCCCGGTCACACCTTTGATCAGATAAGCCCCCGAGATCACCAGGATCACGAGAACGGCCTCGGTGGTCATCGGGTCAGTCGAACCGGGACAGACGTGGCCCTGGTCGCCGCTGACGTGCAGCCGACAGGGCTACCCCGGCGCTTTCGTCAGGTCGGGCGGGTTGGCTCCGACCGCCCGCAGGAGCCCGAGCTCATCCCCGAAGTACCACGCCTCGGCGATGACCCCATCCTCGACGCGCCAGAGGCCGACCTCGACAACGTCGATGTGTTTACCGGTGGCGGGAATCCCATACAACGACCCGGTATGGGTCCCTACCACGCGAAATATCCCCCACACCTTGTCGTTCTTCGCCGTCAGGTCGAGAAGGATGTTCTCACGGTCCCTCATGGAGTCGTCGTCCATGCCCTTGGGCCCCTCGCTCTCCCATAGGTCGCCGATGTGCGTGAAGCCGGCCCGATGACGCTTGAAGCCGGGAGCCAAGAACGGGCCACGCTCCGACACTTTCGCCACCCGGTAGGCGGCGACGACGGCAAGCGCCTTTGCCTCGTCCTCGGTGCAAGTGCACTCGCTGGAGCCGAACATGGAGATGTGCGGGTGTTCCACCAGGGCCACGATCACAGCTCCACGATGGGTCGGACCGCCTCGCGAGACTCGAGTGCGGCCAGGGCTTCCCCCACGGACTCCAGCGGATAGACGTGGGTGACCAGTGGGCTCAGGTCCACCTTGCCCGAGCGCATGAGCGCAATCATTGCCGGATACGCGTTGGGGCTGGATCGGATGCCCATGAGATCGACCTCGTCGAGGGTGAGACGATCGACATCGATCTCAGACGGCTTGCCTCCGGTGAGTCCGAGCAGAGCGATCCTCCCACCGCGGCGAACTGCTCCGATGGCCTGCGCCGGAACGTCCGGGTTCCCCGTGCAGTCGAAGACGTAATCGACCCCTCGCCCACCGGTGAGACGACGCACACCGGCGACCGGGTCTTCCTTCTCGTAGTCGACCACGTCGTCACAGCCCATCTTGGCCGCCAGGTCGAGTCTGCTACCCCGCCCGACCATGATCAGCTGCGCAGCCCCGGAGGCCGCCGCCACCGCCGCTGCGAGAAGGCCAAGGAGACCCGGCCCGAAGATGGCCACACTCGACCCGGGCAGGAATTCGACCCGTCGGAGAGCATGGACCGTCAGCGACCCCTGATTCACCAACGCCCCCTCCAGAGGACTGACCGAGTCGGGCAACTTGTGCAGCATCTGGGCCGGTCTGACCGCGTACTCCGCGAGCGCGCCCGGAGCGGTGTGTCCGTAGAGCCGATATCCCGGAGTGCCGGACTTCTCGCACAGGTTGTACCGGCCCTGTCGGCACATGGGACAGCGACCACAACCGACATGGTTCTCGGCCACCACCTTGTCGCCGGGCTGCAACGCCAAATCGTCGAGACCCTCACCGAGAGCAACCACCTCTCCCGACCACTCATGACCCATGATGAAAGGCAATGACGGTGGCCAGCCCCGTTTCTCGAAGGCACCGTGGACCATCTTGAGGTCGGTGCCACACAGCCCGCATGCCCTGACCCTGAGCAAGACCTCCCCCGGTGCCGGCTCGGGGACCTCGACGTCCTCCACCGAGAGATCGTTCCATCCCTTCAGCACCGCGGCACGCATGGTCGTCACGACCCACCCTCCGCTTCCGGGGACCGCTCCGCCAGGCTCATCCACACCTCTTCCACCGAACTGACGATGTGCTCGGCCACCGCGTCGATGATCTCTCCGGCACGCTCCTCGGTGATGGCATCGGGTGTCCCGTACCAGCCCTCGGCCGCCACCTCTCTGAAATCCCTCATGACGGGAAACACATCGCGACGCCTGAAGAGGGCGTGTCCATCTGTGGCCCTCTCGATCGAGTCACCGTCCACCATCTCGCCGAGTCTCACCAAGGTGGGATCGTGGGCCAGGATCGCGGCAGTCTCCATCGACCCGGCATGGGTGAACTCCATCTCATCGGGGAAGAGCGCGTTGGTGATCACATGTGACTCGACGACTATCACACGCAAGGGGAGCTTCTGCTGGGCCCGGTCGGCGCCCAGCCGGATCGCCGTGGAGTTGCCCTCGTGCCAGTTGACGACGATGACCCTCTCCACGCCGGCACTGGCCAGACCCTCGCAGACCTCCACCATCAGCGTGGCCAGAGTGTCGGGGCTGATGCTCAACGATCCCGGCCAGGGAAGGTGATAGGTCGCCACACCTATCGGGGAAATGGGCACGACCGGCGCCTCGAGACGCTCGCCAACCCGGAGGGCAATGGTGAGAGCGGCCCAGGCGTCCGTGCCCAACGGGAGATGACCTCCATGCTGCTCGATGCTGCCGGTCACCAGCACGGCCGTCCCCCGACCCAGCGCCTCCTGCGCCTCGGGTTGGGTCATGTTGGCGAGAAGCATGTGCTCGCGGCTCATATCCCGGTCTCCGATCCTGGCCGTCAAGGTGTTTGCACAAACGGTTGTTCAGACACTAGCCCTTGTGGGATTGGGCTGTCAGTTCCGGGCAGGCGCGGTCGAGCCCCGGACCACAAGCTCCGGCGCGGCAAGATGGGTCTCGGCGGGCCGCCCCGGATCCGCAATGGTCTCCAGGAGGAGATTGGCCGCCATCGAGCCCAGATTGGTCTGGGAGATGTGGACCGTCGTCAGCGGCGGCGAGAACCGGTCGCCATAGGGCATGTCGTTGAAGCCGACCACCGAGACGTCTTCGGGACACGAACGCCCGACCTCCCGAATGGCGTCGATCGCACCCAGCGCGAGCCGGTCGTTGGCCGCCAGCACCGCGGTGGTGTCAGGCCGCTCCTCCAGCAAGTCACTGGTCACCCGGTAGCCCTCCTCCTCGGTGTGACGGTGGGCAAAACCGTGACTCCCGCTCAGACCTGCCTCCCGGAGCGCCTCTTCGAAAGTCCCGAGCCGATTGACGGTGGATGAGACGTCCTCGGGCCCGCCGACGTGCACGATGTTGCGATGACCAAGCGAGAACAAGTGGTCCACCGCCAGCCGGGTCCCGGTGCGATCGTCGGGGAGCACGGCGCTGACCCCGCGGCCCTCGGCCCCGCGGTTGAAGAGAACCACAGGAATGCCCTCGTCGACCAGCCAGGTCAAAACCGCATCGTCCTCCCTCGCCACGCCATACAGAAGGCCATCCGCCTGAACCCCGAGCATCGCGGACACTTGAGACTCGGCGTGCTTCGGGTCGTCGTCGGTGCTGGCGAGTATGAGCGAGTACCCGTGGGCATAGAGAACGTCGCCCGCACCTCGGGTGATACCCGCCTGATAGAGATTGGCCACATCGGGGACGACCATCCCCACCACGAGAGTGCGTCCGGTGCGAAGTGCGCGGGCGATGGTGTTGCGTCGATAACCGAGTCTTCGGGCCACCTCGCGGATTCGCTCGTCCGTGCCCTGAGTGATCCGACCGGCGGCAGCCTGGTCGTTCAATACGCGAGAGACAGTGGACACGTGAACCCCGGCCTCGCGTGCGACATCACGCAACGTGGGCGGCTTACCCGTGCGGTCCTCGTCATTTCCAACCGGCCTGCTCACCGGGCCGAGGGTACCCAAACCCCTCGGGCCGACCCATGCCCCCAACTACCTACGACTGAACGCCACCCGTTTCGGGAAGGAACCTCCAAGAGAGCAGGGCCGCAGTCATCAAGACGCCCGCGACGAACAGAAAAGCCACGACTCTGCCGAATCCGGCGAACAGACCCGTCACGACCAGCGGTCCCGTGATCAAGCCGAGGTCTCCGACAAAGCGAAAACGGCCCAAGTGGGTTCCAACCCGGGTCGGGTCCGTGATGTCCCCGAGAATCGTCGCCGCTACGGGTACGGCGAAGCTGGCCAGCGACATGACGACGATGGCGGCGACCCACAGGGTCACGGTGGGCTCGAGCGACAAGAGCGACACACCGAAGGCCTGGATCAACAGACCTGGCACGAGCACGGACTTCCTCGAAAGTCGATCGGACAACCGCCCGCCCACGAGCGTCCCGCCGAATCGCGCCAGCCCTCCTACACCCAGCGCCAGCCCGATGGCTGCCGTGCCCAGCCCGAGGTCGTCGGCCCCGATGATCGGCACCATCGTCTGGGACACCGAGCCCAGCGTGAGGAAGACAGCGAACGACACACTCTGCAAGACAAGCATTGGCAAGAGCGTCCGGCCTGGCGGATCGGCGAGCTCTGGATGTTCCGCCCGCGCTGCCGCCGGGATGGATGGCTGGGTCGAACGCGCCATCAACAAGACGAGAACCACGATGCCCGCGGCCGCGGCAGCGACGAACATCGCAACCCGCCAACCACCGACCGCTGCGATCAGACCTGCCGCCGCCGGCCCGATGGCCTGCCCGCCGAGCAAGGCAGCCGAGAAGACCGCCATGGACGTGCCGCGGTGACTGGCGCCGGACACAGTCGAGAAGAAGGTCATGCCGGTGGCGTTGGTCGTGGCCGAACAGATCCCGAGCAGGAAACAGGCAACGTAGACCACGAGTGCGACCCAGGAGAGCCCGAGGAGCAGACTGCCCGCCGCTGCCCCTCCTGCTGCAAGCGCCATCAGATTGACAGCCCTCACCTTGTCGGCGAAATGGCCGCCCGGCAGGTCGGCGACGAGCCTGCCCAGGGCGAATACGGTCGTCACGAGCCCCAGCTGAAAGGTCGACATCGACAGCTCACGGCCGAACTCGGGCAGCAGGGCAACCCGGAAGAAAGCGACGGCAGTGAGGGCGAAGACGGCCGCCGAAACGAGGCTCGGCTCCCGCAGCCCGGTCGTGGCGCGCAAGCGCCGGATGTAATCTCGCATGGAACGAAAGGGCATGCTACAAACGTTTGTGCAGGCCCCCAGGTGGGAAGCGCGAGGAACCATGCACCCCGAGGACACGTCTGGATTTCGACTCGTCGGTCAGTCAGATCTCAACGGCTTCGGCGATGGGATGCAGGTCATGCCGCACGGCGAAACCCTCTACGTCGGTCATTTCGGGCCGAGCGGGATGGGCACCTCGATCCTCGACATCTCGGATCGGACGGCGCCCCAGGTGATTAGACAATGGGAGGCCCCGGCGGGGTCCCATACTCACAAGGTCCAGGTGGCTGACGGCTTGTTGATGACCAATCACGAGCTGTTCCGGAGCGAGGGGCCCGCCCCGGTAGGCATGGCCCTATACGACCTCGATGAGCCACACAACCCCCAACGCATCGGGTTCTTCGACACCGGCGGCCGCGGCGTCCACAGGATCGTGTACGAAGGCGGCGCCTTCGCCTACGTCTCGGCGACCCCTGAGGGCTACACCGGTCGCATCTGGCTGATCGTTGACGTGTCCGATCCAGCCAACCCGACTGAAGTCGGGCGCTGGTGGTGGCCGGGGATGTGGACCTCGGGTGGCGAGACCCTGGACACACCCGAGGGTGAGGATTGGCTCGTCCACCACGCGATGGTGAACGATGACCGTGCCTATCTGGGTTTCTGGGATGGCGGGATGGTGGTCATAGACATCTCCGACCCTTCTCGCCCCACGACGATCTCCCGCCTCGGATGGGAAGAGGGAGGGCACACCCACACCTGTCTCCCGTTGCTCGGCCGCGATCTGGTGGTCGTGACCGATGAGGTGCTGACGGAGGGATGCGACGGGGACAGGCACATGGTCAGAATCGTGGATATCTCTGATGAGACCACCCCCTTCGTGCGTTCGATCTGCCCGGTTCCCGAGGGCGACTTCTGTCGACGAGGGCTCCGCTTCGGGTCACACTGCCTGCACGAGAACCGCCCCAACAGCTATCGGAGCCAGGAACTCGTGTTCGTCACCTACTTCAACGCGGGTCTGAGGGTCTACGACGTCGGCGACCCCGACGACCCGGTGGAGATCGCACATTGGATCCCCGAATGCCCACCGAACCAGGCTGCGGCCCAGATCAACGACGTGTTCGTCTCGGAGGACCACACCGTCTATGTGACCGACAGGGTCAACGGCGGCGTTTACATCCTCGAGCCAGACGCCAACTTGTCCACCCGTATGACGCAATTCGCGTCGTGAGCATTCGAGGAGACCGGATTCGACCGTGACCACCTACGACATCCATGCCCATTGCATCCCGGCCTCATTGCTGGACCTACTGCGCAGCGAGGGTCCCCAATTCGGCATCGAGCTGGCAGACGACGGAAAAGGCGAATACGCGGTGATCGACGGCAGGGTCCGCCTGGCACCGTTCAATCCCGTCCTGACCGATCTCGACGCCCGTCTGCGCGCGATGGATGCCACGGGCGTCGACGTCCAGCTCATCTCGGGTTGGATCGACTTGACCGCCTATGCGCTGAGCCCCGACGGTCGGGGCCGAATACTCACGCCGTTTCAACGAGATCATCGCCGCGGAGGCGAGCAGACATCCGGATCGCCTTCTCCCTCTGGGGACGGTCCCCTTGCAGGATCCCGCTCGAGCGGCCGAGGAGCTGGCCTTCGCAGTGAGAGACCTGGGCATGGCCGGGGTGCAGATCGCCACGACCGTCGACGGCACCGACCTCGACCAGGCCGGGCTCGACCCTTTCTGGCAGGCAGCGGAGGACTTCGGATGTCCCGTGGTGTTGCACCCGTGTGACCCGCTTCCGGGAGTGGATCTGTCGCGAAACTTCCTCGACAACATGGTCGGGCGCCCTGCGGAGAGCACCATCGCCGTGGCTCACCTTCTGTTCAGTGGCGCCCTGGAGCGCTTCCCCGGTCTCGTCCTCTGCGTGGTCCATGGCGGCGGGTTCGTCCCCTATCAGCTCGGACGCATGCAACGAGGATTCGACGCCGTGCCCAAGCTGACCGCGACCAACATCTCGACCCCGCCATCCGAACTGGCACGTCGCCTCTACTACGACACCGTCCTTCACGACCCTGCCCCACTGGCATTTCTGGTCGATCATGTCGGGGCCGATCACGTTCTCATGGGGACCGACTACCCGTTCCCGATGGGCGATCCCACGCCGGTGGACACGGTTGCCTCGATTCCCGATCTCACGACCGAGCAAAGAGAGCTCATCCTTGGAGGGAACATCGCTCGCCTGCTCCAGGGGATCAATCGCACATGACAGAGACTCGACTCCTGGCATCCTTCAATCCCGACTTCGAATCGCTGACCTGCTTCGACTGCGGCGCCCCCCACGACCTCGGAAGACTCCACTCCGTGTGCGAGCGATGCGGGCTGCCGCTGCAGGTCAACATGAGGCTGAAGCCCGATACCGATCCGGCTTCGATCATCGACCCTTCCATCCATTCCCTGTGGCGCTACTCGGCTGTTCTACCGGTCCGGGTCGAGGCGGCCATCACGCTCACGGAGGGGTGGACGCCTCTCGTGCAGTTCGATGCCCAGACCTGGGTGAAGGACGAGGCCCGCAACCCAACGGGGTCCTTCAAGGCGCGCGGCATGTCGATGGGGGTTTCTGCGGCCGTCGCCCTCGGGGCCCGCAGACTTGTCGCCCCGTCGGCGGGCAACGCCGCCGGCGCCCTGGCCGCGTACGGGGCCGCGGCAGCGATCGAGGTGCTGGTGGCAATGCCCGAGGACACTCCACGGCAGTTTGTCCTGGAGTGCAGGCAGTACGGGGCACAGGTGGAGCTGGTCCCGGGCACCATCGCCGACTCCGGAAGATGGCTGGCCGAGCATCGCTCGCCGGACGATTTCGACCTCTCGACCCTCAAGGAGCCATTCCGCGTGGAGGGTAAGAAGACAATGGGTTACGAGCTCTGGGAGCAGTTCGGCGGCGACCTCCCCGACGTGATCGTCTACCCGACCGGGGGTGGCACGGGCCTGGTGGGGATGTGGAAGGCCTTCGACGAGATGGAGGCCATGGGATGGATCGGGGCAGATCGCCCCCGACTCGTCTCGGTGCAATCCGACGGCTGTGCTCCCGTGGTCGAGGGGTTCAGGACGAAGAGCCGTCGCACCGAGCCCTGGCCCGATGCCAGGACCACGGCCTACGGGCTCCGGGTGCCCAACCCCATCGCCGGGTTCATCTGCCTGCCGCGCGCTACGCGAGACCGGGGGCACGGCAATTGCCGTCCCCGAATCAGACATTGCGAAGGCTGCGGCCGCCATGTCTGCGGCCACTGGTGTCGACGCCTGCCCCGAGGCGGGCGCGGCGTGGGCCGCTTTCGAGACGCTCCGGGACCGTCGTTGGATCGGACCCGAAGAACGGACGCTTGTGTTCAACACCGGGACCGGTCTCAAGTATCGCTGAGTCCGTCAGCGCCCCTCGGTCCGCGGGTCGAGAACGTCACGCAAGCCGTCACCCACGAGGTTGAACGAAAGGGCCCACAGGAACACCATGAGACCTGGGAACGTCGAGGTCCACCACCGTCCTGCGATGATGTCGGCCTGGCCCTCACTCACCAGGGTCCCCCACTCCGCCTGGCCGGCAACGGCGAGCCCGATGAAGGCGAGGGTCGCGCCCAACAGCACGGCATGACCCATGTCCAGGGTTGCCTGAACCGCCACCGGCGTGAACGAGTTGGGGAGGATGTCTCTCCGGATTATCCCGAACCGGGAGTCTCCTATCGCCCGAGCCGCGTCGACATAGTCCTCTTCACGGACCTGCAGGATCTGACTTCGGACGATCCGGGCGTAGCGCGCCCACATGATCACCATCAGTGCCACGACGATATTCTCGAACGAGGGCCCGAGAATGGCGGCAATCGCCAGTGGGAAAACCAGCGTGGGGATAGCCAGGAAGACGTCCACTATCCGCATCAGGACGGCGTCGACCTTGCCCCCGACGATCCCGGCGGTGCAGCCGACGATGAGACCTATCAGCATGGCGCCTGCGACCACGTAGATCGAGAGTTGCAACGAGAGCCGGGCGCCCCAGACGATTCCGTAGAGGACGTCGCCGCCGAGACGGGTGGTGCCCAGCAGGTGACCCGGTGAACCCGGCGGCGCGGCGACCGCACTCAGGTCTCGCGGCATCTGATAGGCGCCACGCGGGTTCGCGTCGACCAGGAGCGGGGCGAAGATGGCCATGCCCAATAGGAGCACGATCATGATCGCTCCAAACCTCGTGCTCCCCTTGCTGAACACCTCTCGCGTGGTCGTGGCCAATCGCCCAACCTTGACCCTGAGCGGCGATTCCCGCGCCAACACCCCCGGCGCTCGCTCGGTGCGGACGGCTGAGAACCACATGGCTAGTGGCCCGTCCCGCAAGTAATTGTGGCGTCTCTCCGGCCCTCGACGCCCCTGGCTGCGTCGAAGTGCTCGCCGCAGCTCCCCGGCTGCGACTGCGCGCTTCTCCTTGCCAGATGACGCCGATGACTCGGAGACACGCGCACACTATTTACGAGACCGACCACTAGGTCTTCCTCAAGACGACACGACGGTCGAGGTACCCGTAGAGGACGTCCACCACGAGATTGACAATCAGGAAGAGGATGCTGGTGAAGATGACGAAGGCGAGCGTCGTCCCCTGATCACCGCTCAGAACGGATGCCGCCATCCAGCTGCCCAGGCCGGGCCAACCGAAGATGGTCTCCACCACCACGGTGCCTTCGAACATGATCCCGATCGCAAGCCCGACCACCGTGATCGTGGGAATGAATGCGTTGCGACGGGCATGTCGACGGACGACGAGGTTTTCGGGGAGCCCACGGGCTCGAGCGGCATCGACGTAGTCCTTCCCCATCTCCTCCAGCAGGGAGGAGCGCATCATTCGGGTGACGATTCCCACCGCGGCGTAGCCCAGCGTGAGGGCCGGCAGCACCAGATGCCAAAGTGCATCACGCAGCGCCTGGGCGTTCCCGGCCAGGATCGAGTCGATGACATAGAAGTTGGTGGGATGGGGGATGCTGGCCCAGAGGTCTGGATCGGATCGCCCGTGAGGAAACCAGCCCAGATAGGACCAGAAGATGATCAGGAGGACGATCCCGAGCCAGAACGTGGGCATGCTCGCCCCACCCACCGCGAAGACACTCGTCAGCTGATCCGGCGATCGGTTACGACGTCTGGCGGCGAAGGTGCCGAGCCCGATCCCCAGCGTGACCGCCCATAGAGCGGCTGCCGCTCCCAACTCGAATGATGCGGGGATCTTCTGTCGGAAGACGTCAGCCACCGGCGCACCCGCCACTGCCGACCAGCCGAGCTCTCCCTGGACCACCCCACCGAGCCAGGCGAGGTATTGCATGTGCACCGGCTCGTCGAGATTGAAGCGCTCCTCGAGGGCGGCGATCTCCTCGTCAGTCATGCCGGGCGTCAGATAGGGGCCGATCGTGGTCCCGCCGAGCCTGGTCAGACCGAACACCAGGATGCTCACCACCAGGATCACAAATGGCAGTGCCAGCAGTCTCCGCCCGATGAATCTATGCAACCTTCAACTCCCAAGAGCGAGTCTACGTGTGCCTGATTCAGTAGGTGACCCGCTCATCGACCTCGATCGATGACGCTCCCGCCGGGAGGATGTTCGGTCCACCCGGCGGTGAGCGCCGTCAACTCATTTGTCGTAGATGGCCCAGTACTGCGAGGGCCGGGGCCACATCGGGTTCTCGACATGCCCGGTCACCCAGTCGCCGCGCGCCGACGGTGCGCCCTCGTTGGCCGGCATGATCCACATCGCCTCCTCATAGAGGGCGGTCTGGATCTCGGAGATGATCGACAGACGCTCGTCCTCATCGAGAGTGGTGCGGGCCGAGTTGATCAGGTCATCGACGGCCTGCGGATCGCTGTAACCGTCCGCGAAGCTGTTGACGGCTCCGTACCTGCCATCGGACACCCCACTGTCGAAGAAGTAGGCGTCCGGAGTGCTGTACTGCGATGAGGTGTAGGACCACAACGCCATCGGGAGCGGGTCCGTGGCCAGCGCCTCGTCGAACTGTGCCTCCGGCACCGCCAGCACGTTGACGTGGAAGTTGGGGTTCAGCGCCTCGATGCTGTCCTTGAGGGTCAGGGCCGCCCCGGTGAAGCCCTCATGGGTCTGGTCGCTCATGATCGAGATCGTGAAGCCCTCATCCCAGTACCCGGCCTCGGTGAAGAGCTGCTCGGCCATTGCCGCATCGGTCTCGTAGATCGGGGCGTCGGGGTCGAAGCCGTACATCCCGGTGGGGAGCACGAAGCTGTTCCTGCCACCCAATCCCCCGAGGATCCCGGCGATGTAGCCCTCGTAGTCGAAGGCGTAGTTGAACGCCTGTCGGACCCGAACGTCCTGGAAGAAGTCGAGCGGGATGGTGTCGCCCTCGGGCAGGGCACCCTCGGCGATGTTCATGTTCATGCCGATCTGGAGCACCTGCAGGTCGAGATTGCTGGTGTCGACCACGGCATGCTCGATGGGCTCGATAGACGGCACATCGGTGGGGCTGATGTCGACGATGTCGTATTCCCTGGCCTGCAGACCCGTGGCCGGTGAGTCGACGATCAACTCCCAGCGCACCGGCAGGTGAGCCGGCTCGCCCCAGTAGTCCGGATTGATGTCGAACGACATGCGATCGCCGCGCTCCCAGGAGGTGAGCGTGTAGGGCCCTGAGCCCACCATGTTCTGAGCCATGTACTCGTTGGGCTGACCGGCCACCACCCCACCGTTGGCTTCGACCGCGTCCATGCTGACGACGCTGGCGACGGGAGCGGCGGCGAGCAAGCTGAGGAAGGCGGCGTCGGCCTGGTTCAGCGTCACCTCGAAGGTGAGGTCGTCCACCACCGTCGTCGATGCCACATTGGAGAACAACTCGGACTGACCTTCGGGCAAGGCCAGCTCGACGACCCGGTCCCAGGAGTACTTGACGTCCTCGGCGGTGAGCTCGGTGCCGTCGGAGAAGGTCACGCCCTCGCGAAGAGTGAAGGTGTAGATGAGCCCGTCTTCAGAGATCATCCCGTTGTCGATAGTGGGGACCTCGGTTGCCAGAGAGGGAACGGGAGAGCCGCTGTCCGGTGGGATGGCGACGAGTCGGTCATAGACGTTCAGGATGACGTTCATGCCGACGTCGTTCCCGTTCACCGCAGCCGGATCGAGGTTGAAGACGTCGTCGTTGACGGTCACCACGAGGACATCGGGATTGGGGACCTCCCCGCTCGCTGTGGTGGAGCCGGTGCCCGTGCCTCCGGTGGTGTCAGTCGTCTCCCCGGCGCTACAGGCCGCGGTGACCAGCGCGAGGATGGCGACCAAGGCCAGCATCCTCCACGCAATCGATTTACGTCCCATGTGAGGTTCCTCCTCGAATTTTTGTCCCACACGAACGGGCTAGATCATTTGCCCAATCGTTTGCAACGCTAACCAGGAGCGCGAGGCACTGCAACCGATTCGGGATGCTTTCTGGGCGGGATCCACGGCTATGGTCCGTCGGCCAAAACCGACAGTGGAGTGACGTCGTGGAGTCCCCCAATACCCATCTCTACCCCCGATTCAGCGACGCCGAGATCGAAAGGCGAGGGGGGCTGGTCGCAGAGTTCATCGAGGAGCGCGAGCTCGACGGCCTGGTCGTCTTCGGCTGGTCGGCACAGAACCGCACCGCCCAAGCTGACGTCTACTACCTCTCCGGTTATCTCGGGATGCGGGACAACTACGTCGTCGCATCCGCCGACGGTGCAACCACACTCTTCGCCCAGAGCTACAACCACGTGCCAAACGCAACGGAGGTCTCCTTTCTCGATGACGTGAGATGGGGCGGGGTGGACAACGGGGAGACAGTTGGCGAGGAGCTCGTTCGACGTGAGTTTCACAATGTCGGGGTCGTCGGGTGGATGCCGTATCAGCAGCACGACTCGATGCGGCGGACAACCGGTGACCAATGCAGGTTCGAGGACGTCACCGCCGGGTTCCGCAAGATCCGGCTCAAGAAGAGCCCTGAGGAGCTGGAGTGGTTACAGCGGGGGGCCTCGTTCACCGACGCCGCTCTGGCCGGACTGCGAGACGCGTTGAAGCCCGGCATCAGGGAATACGAGCTGGCCGCGGCGATCGAGACGTCATATCTCGCCGACGGGGGGACGACCGGCTTCTACTACCTGGGCTCCACTCCGATGAGCCGGCCGGAACGCTGCGTCCCGGCGCAGGTTCTCTCCAATCGGGTGATCGAGACCGGTGACGTCGTCACGTGCGAGATCGCCATCGCCTATGCCGGCTACGCCGGTCAGTGCCTTCGCACATTCACGGTGGCGGCCGATCCCACACCCCAGATCTCCGAGCTTCACGCCACCGCCGAAGACGTGTATCACGGCGTGGCGGATGCGATTCGCACCGGCGCCGGAATCGACGAGGTCTGGGAGGCCTCGGACGCCATCTCAGAACGGGGATTCACCATCAGAGATGGCCTGGTGCACGGTTACGGAATCGGCCTCCTCCCACCCTCGATCCGAACCAGGGAGACGACCCACGGGGTCGATGATGATTGGGTATTCGAGGCAGGTCAGACGATCGTGATCCAGCCCAACGTGATCTCACCAGATGAGACAGTCGGCGTTCAGGTCGGCGAGCTCTGCGTGGTCACAGACGATGGGGCACGCTCGCTCCACTCCTACCCGTTCGAGCTGATCAGGGCGGGCTGACGCCCCTGCGCTCATCCGCCGGGAGCGATCGTCTTGATCGAGTTCAGATCGCCGACAACGGTCCCGACACCAGCGGCGGCGGCCCGATCGAGGAGGCCGGCCGCCACGATGAGATCCTGGGCGCCAGTGCCCACCGACTTGAAGAGAGTCATCTCCTCCGCCTGGCCCCTACCTGGGGCATTCCCGGACACGAGGTTGGCCAGGTCCTCGGCGTGCCCGGGATCGAAGCGGTGCTGCGACACAGCCTGATATGCGTCGCCGGCTTCGTCGAGAACCAGTGAGGCCGAGTCGCAGACGACCCGATCGAAGGAGTCGAAGATCCTCGGGTCGACCTCGACACGATCCCTGCTGGCCGGCCCCACTGAATTCACATGGATGCCAGGACGGAGATGCTCGGCCCGGAGCACGGGGACCGTCGCCTTGGTGGCGAGTGTGATCATCTCGGCACCCTGGAGAGCCTCCTCCAAAGTCGGTGAGTCGACGAGACGGCCGGAGACGAATTGCGACATCTCATCCACGAAAGCTCGTCGGTTCTCCGGCGTCCTGGCGAACACCCGGACTTCGGCCGCCGGCCGCACCAGCTCGAGGGCGCGAAGCTGCCCCCGAGCCACCGGCCCGGTGCCCACGATGGCCGCCACTCCCACATCTCGGGGAGTGAGGAGATCGGTGGCGAGGGCCGATACGGCACCAGTCCGAAGGTTGGTGATCTCCAGGGCATCGACGACACCGATCAACTCTCCGGTGCTGAGCCGGTGAACGTAGATCGTGTATCTCATCCCCACACCGGTCGTCCGGTGAAGGACCTTGAACCCGAGCAGGTCCTCGCCGGCGACGAACGCAGGAAGAGAGCGGAGCCACCCCTTGGGGTGGCTGAGATCGATGCGGCCAAGGCCGATCTCGTCCGGGCCGATTGGCAGCGAGAAGAGTCGCCGTATGGCGTCGAGGACCATCTCATCGTCGATGAGCTTGTCCACCGCGTCTGCGTCCAGGATCCTCATGCTCAAGCGGGATTACGGCCGACGAAGAAATCCGCGAAAGGCTCGTCCGCCGCTGCAATGCCGGCCTTCCGGGCGCCCTCCGCGGAGGTTCTCATTTGACTCTCGGACAGCTTCATCGCCGGCTGGCGGATCGGCCCTCCGTTGTACCCGTTGAGCCAGGCCTGGAACTTCCACAGATAGCGATGCACGAAGTTCGAGCCACCCGAGCTCATAGTCGCCGAGCGGGCGTCTCGAGCCGGCTGAATTCGCCAGTACTCGCTCATGGCCTCCTCCGTCTTCCCGGCACGGAGCATGTCGAGGAGTCGCGGGACATACGACCCGTAGTACTCGTAGTTGCTCGTTCCCATCCACTGCATGTCGAAGATGTCCACCCACATCGGGGCGTTGAACTCCATCGGGTCGGAGAGGAGCACGTCGGCATTCTGCAGACGTCGGAAGGTCTCGTAGGTGTTCGTCGTCTGCTGACGTCCCAGCTCGTACTTGACGGCCACGATGGTGTCGACCCCGGTCAAGCGCTCGAGGACGTCGGCAGGGAACCCATGGACGTCGAGACGCCGCAGGTTGGAGTGCTCGACGACGAAGAGGACGACGGCGAGATCCGTCGCCTGGCAGATGTCGGTCGTGTACTCCTCGACCTCTTGCGCCGAGGTCGGATAGAAGCTGTTCGGGTGCCCGAGCAGCATCCCGTCGACGCCAAGGGCGTGAGCGTCGTTGGCCATGTCGATGATGTCACGGGGGGTGTCGAACACACCCTGCAAGAGGAAGCGATGCTGCCCGGATGCCTCGTCGAGGGCGATCTCCATGAACGTCCGCATCTCGTCGAGAGTGGTGCCGGCCTCGGACACGAGTAGAGCGCCCCAGAAGCCGAGGTCGATGTTGCGCCGCACGTCGTGGCGGATCGCCGCCTCGTTCAACGACCGAAGATCCGACGTGTACGAGGGGATGATCACATTGCATGCCCCGCTGGAAGGTCTCCCTCGCCCAGGCCTTGGCCTCTCCTCTGCTGTATTCCGGCTGCTTCGCCATCACCCGAACCCTATCCGCACAAACGTATGCGCTGCTAGCGTCGAGCCAGTCGGCTGCAATGCATTGCGGCAATACTCTTCCGAAAGAGGAGATCCCGATCATGACAGCGCTGAGCCCGGCCAAAGAGATGGCGTTCGAAAAGATCAGTGGGCTGTGGATCGCCATTCCCACACCCTTCACGTCGTCCGGGGAGATCGACGAGGGGACCCTCCGGAAGACGATCGACTATTACATCGAGGGCTTGGCGGTGGACGGCATCTTCTGCGGCGGGGTGATGGGCGAGTTCTGGTCGATGACAACCGAGGAGCGGGCCCGCGTCCACGAGCTGGTGGTGAGTGCCGCCGCCGGGCGGGTGCCGATCATGGCGCATATCGGACACCACGTGTACTCGGAGGCGGCCAGGCTGAGCCGCCATGCCGAGCAGATCGGCACCGACTTCGTCATCGCCATCAACCCGTACTTCCCGATCAAGCCGAGCGATGACATCGTGCGCGACTGGTACGGACGTCTCACCTCGGAGTCCTCGGTGCCCTTCTTTCTGTTCAACACGTCCTACTCCGGATATGCGCTGAGCCCGCAACTGATTGCGGAGCTCAGTGACCTGGAGACCGTGTGCGGGATCAAGAACCCAAAACCGATCGAGCATCTGCTCGAAGTTCAGGCCCTCGTCGGCGACCGGATCGTGGTCTGTGATGCCGATGAGGGCGACTGGCTCGGGCTGCATCTGGATCATGGCTTCCGGTCGCTGATGTCGACCCCGGCCCTCGCCATGTACCAGACACCCGACCACCGCCCGATCCTCGATTACACACGGCTCGCCGACGCGGGGGATGTCGAGGGGGCGTGGGCCCTGCAGAAGACACTGGTGGGAGAACGTGATGCATTCGAGCGATGGATGCGCGACCAGTGGCTGGCACAGGGTGGCGGGGCGATCCCGATCGCGGAATTGAAGGCCTGGCTGGGACTGATGGGGCTCCCGCAGGGGCCCGTTCGCCCGCCGCTGATCCCGCTCAGCGACCAGCGTCTGGAAGCCCTGCGTGCCGACCTGGACGGGCTCGGCTTGCTCGACTCGCTTGCTTCGTAGAGGAGGGACTCATGACACCTGGTGATGTCGACTTCAAGGACGCCGTCGGGAAGATGCACACGGAGGTCTTCGGCCGGGTGACCAACACGCCCTGGTACGCCGACGCGGTATACGAGCGATTCTCCGATGCCGAGTACCAGCGTCGGTTCAACGCCACCCAGGAGAAGATGAGACGTCTGGGCCTCGACGTGCTGATCGCCTCGGGAGGGCCCAACCACTGGAGCTGGGGAGGCGGGATGCGCTGGCTCAGCAACCACTGGGAGTGGCACGGCATGTCGGCATACGTCATCGTGCCTCCGGAGGGCGAGCCAGTCCTCATCTGCGGCCCGGGCGGGGCCCATCGCGAGGCCGTCCGTCGCGCCACACCCCTCAAGGACGTCAGGCACTCCCGCTGGGGGCATTCCGGTGAAGTGATCGTCGAGCTGATCGAGGAATGGGGCCTGGCCGACGCCACCATCGGGATCTCGTGCGTCGATCCCGTCTACGGACATCATCTCCCGGTCGACGAGTGGGAGCGCCTCCGGGACGGGCTGCCCAATGCCACCCTGGAGCGGGTTGGTGATTTCTTCCACGAGCTGGTGCACGTCAAGAGCCCCGAGGAGATCGAGTGTGTCCGCAAGGCCGGACAGCTCATGGATCAGGCCTTCTATGCCATGAGCGCAATCGCCCGCCCCGGGGTGACCGAGTATCAGCTGGCGGCGGCAGCCACACATGCCGTGATGGACGGCGGGGGGCAGACGGACTTCAACATCATCGGGTCGACGCCGATGGACAAGCCCGGGATGGTGTTCGGCAACCCGTGGCCCTCCAGTCGCCGACTCGAGAAGGGCGACATCATCATCAACGAGCTGGCCTGTGGTTACAACGGGTACTCGGTGCAGCTGGGCACGCCAATCTGCATCGGCGAGCCGCCATCGTGGATCCGCGAGTTCTTCGATGACGTTGTCCTCCCCGGATTCGACCTCATGGCCGAGCAGTTGGTCGGAGGCAAGACCTGGGACGACGTGATGAAGGCGGGCGCCTTCTTCCACGACAAGGGCTACGACTCGAGGTCTCTGTACCTCCACTGCATCGACTTCGTCAGCCACCCCCCGCACGTGATGGTGGACCACGTCGTGGCCGGGGACGATGAGCTCGATCTAGAGCCCGGGACCGTGGCGATGCTGGAGCCGACGATCATCACTCCGGACGGGCTGTTCGGGATCTTCTTCGGGCGCACCTTCGTGCTGACCGACGGTGGCCACGAGCAGGTGACGAAGTTCCCCCACGAGCTGATCGTGGTCTGAGCCGGCCGGGGCCGATCCGTCCCGAACCCAGGGTTGCAGACACCGCTCAGCGAAGTCCAGCGCCCCGAGTTCGCGGCAAGCACCGGACCTCAGACGATCGTGCCGCCGAGCTGGGTCGCCATCCAGTCGTCCACCCACGGCGCGAACTTGTAGCTCAGATTGCTAACACCATGAGTGGCGTCGTCGACCGTGATCAAGGTCGCGTTGGGAGCTTCCTCTGCGATCCGCCGAGCATGGTCGACCCCAATCAGGGGATCGAGCATCCCATGCACCACCACCAGAGGCTGTGTGATCTTCTCGGCGACACCGGTCAAATCGAGGGTCTTCGCCTTCTCCCTGGCCTCCTCGTCTGAGGCCGACCACGAGTATTTGCGGAACGCGCCTCTGGTGACTGCAGGCAGCTCGTCCCAGCAGTCGATCCAGTTGTACGGCCCGCAGTTGGCAACGGCCGCCGTGACCCGGGGCTCGAAGGCGGCGGCTCGGCACGCGTAGTAGCCGCCCAGACTGGCCCCGATGAGACCGATCCTCGTCGCGTCGATCTCCTCCCGTCCCTCCAGATAATCGATGGCGGCAGACACCGCCACCTCGTAGTCGTGGCGGATCGGGAGCTTGGTACTGATCTCGCCTTGCCCGGGGCCGTCGAGGCTGAGGACGGCCATGCCCCGGCGTAGGAGTGTGCTGCGCCCGCCATGACGCTGCTCCTTCGTCGAGTCGAGACCGGGAAGGTACATCACCAGCGGGGCAGGTCCGCCGCCCGTCGGGACGGAGAGAAGCCCGGCGAGGTCGGCCCCCGGGAACGGGATGCTGACCTTCTCGACCGCGGGCTGCATGAACGGGAGGACACGGTCATGACACTCGACCATCTTGGCCAGACCGTGAGCGTGGGCCTCCTCGTCGTCGACCGAGAGGAAGTAGGACAGGTGATAACACCCCGCGGCACTGAGGAACGATGCCACCGCGGAGATGCGGCGCCCCTCCTCCCACGCCTGCTCGCCCATCTCCTCGTGTACGCGGGCGGTCTTCGCCCACTCCGGTCCCCAGTCGGGCCAGGTGTCGATTCTCTCGACAGTGGCCGTCAGGTCACCGAGGGCGATCCCGTGGAGAAAACGACCCGCCCAGATGTCGAGGACCTCCTGAACGAGCGGGTCCGGGTGGTGGATGGTGCGGGTGATGGCGGGATCGACTCTCACTGGAGGGCTCCTGCTCTCTCCACCATCGGCGACACCGGCACCGCCTCGCCATTCCGCTTCGACGATTCGAGGGCGGCATGAACCACGGCGAGGGCTCTGATCGCTTCGAGGGCGCCGACCTCGATCTCCGCTTCCCCTCGTATGGCGAGGGCGAACTCGTCGAGCTGCTCCCGGAACATGTCGGTGTGAGGCATATCGACGGGAGGTCGGGTCGACTCCCGGTATGCCTGGCTGACCAGCGTGCTCTTCGAGTCCACGAGGTGGGACTCGTCCCAGTTGTTGAAGTCGAGGTCGTAGAAGAGATTGGCCTCGGTCCCCTGCAGCCGCAGCTGGTACACACCCGGTGAAGCCCAGCCGGTGCCGAGATATCCGAGCGGGCCTGACTCGAACTCCAGGATCGACATGATGGCGTCCGGCACCTCCGACTTGGTGTACAGCTTTCGCGCATGGCTCGACACGGTGGCGACCGGGCCGAGGAGATACTGGAGGTTGTCGGCGTGGTGAACACCGAGTTGGATCATCGCCCCACCGGGGCTCTTGTCGGCGAACCAGCGCCAGGTGTCGGTGGTCAGCTCCAGGCCGCGCTCGTTGGAGAAGTTGGCCTCTGCGAGCGACACCTGTCCGATCTTGCCGGTCTCGATCCATTGCTTCATCGCCCGATGGCCCCCAAGCCGTCGTGCACTGTGACCGACTGCAAATGGTTTCCCGGATGCGGCCGCCGCCCTCGCAATCTCACCGGCGTCTTCCATCGTGTGGGCTATCGGTTTGTCGGTGTAGACGGCCTTGCCCGCATCCAGGCTTTCGAGGATGACGCTCTTGTGAGTGTCATTTGGCGTGGTGACCATCACGCCTTCGATCTCCGGGTCGGAGAGCAACTCGTCGAGCGATGATGCCGCTCGGGGCACCCCGAACTCCGATTGGAAAGCTGTTCGCTTCTCTGCCGAGCGCGAGAAGCAGCTGACCAGTTCGATCACCGTGCCTCGTTGCGCCCCTCTGGCCAGCACCCGCGCCCAGCGGCCCAGCCCTATGGAGGCGAGCCTCACCCGCTCACTCATCGATTTCCTCCTCGTTGATCTCGAGGACAAGGTCGAGCTCCTCGATGTTGTTGGCGAAATCATCGTGGGGGAAGAAGCACACGAGGGACATCCGCTCATCGGGATTGGCCATGGTTGCGTGGGGCGTCCCGGCCGGAATGCGATACCAGGACCCCGGGCCGACCGAGTGCATCGCGCCGTCCAACCAGACCCGACCGTGACCTGCCACCACGTACACGATCTCTTCACTCTGAGGATGCAGATGCGGCGACCTCGAGGGCACGTGCTCGATCACCACCTGACGCACCGTCGAGGCACCCTGGCCCGCGGTCTTGAACGGGTCGGCGGTCGATCTTCCCGGAAAGTCGCG
>CAWENM010000008.1:0-304761 GCA_963810465.1 uncultured Acidobacteriota bacterium
AGTCAGACGCTCTATCCAATTGAGCTACGGGCGCGGGAACCCTCAATTATCGCAGGGACTTCCACCTAGAGCCACCCAACATGTCAATGGCCCTCCGGCGTAACTCCTGAGCTCGTACCTGGGCGGCTGATGGAGCGCCGCAAGTAGACCCGGGTGACCCTGCCCAGCCCATACTCGTAGACAGCCGCGCCGAGATTGGTCCCGGCGAGGAAGATGAGGGCGTCGCGTGAGGTGATCGCGTCGCTGGCGAGCGCGACGCCGAACGCCGCGGCGTAGTACGGCACCTCCTTGGCGATCTCGGCACCTATGTAGCCGGCGGCAGCGGCGACCTTTCGGGCGCGCACCGTGCTGGATCGCCGTCTCACGAGCTCGAAGGCGGCTTTCGACAACGCGTTGCTGCTGGTTCCCACCGCCTCGAGGAGCTCGAAGTTCGCCTTGAGGTTGACTCGGAGTCCCGCACCCCAGGCCACATAGGTCAAAATGAGCGCCAGCCAGAGTTGGGGCGGTCCAAACCCTGCCATGACCCCAGAAGCAACCAGGAGCACTCCTCCGGCGGTGGCGACACCTTCGAGAGCGTACGTCGACATGACAGTGGCAAGGATCGTGGTCAGCCAACGCTTGACCTTGGTTCCGGATCGAAGAGCATCGGCGGTGGTGACAGACAATGTCGACACTTCGGCGGAGCCTCGCTTCCATACGTACCGTATGTATGTACATACGTACTGTACGTATTAAATGAGGAAAGTCAAGTAGACTCGCCGATCAACCACTCAGGAGACAGATATTTTGACCTCCAACCCACGGCCCGGTCGATCGAGGCTGCCGCAGCAAGAGGCCCGGCAGCGCTATGTCGAGATCGGCGAGCTCGTAGCTCTCGAGCAGATCAAGAAGGATTCCGAAACGCTCGACCTCCACTCGATTGCGGTCGGCCCCTTCGCACGGCTCGATGCCAACGAGGTGGCTGCCCGTGACGGCAAGACACGCGGTGTCATCAGCAATCTGTTCGGTAGCCAGGCTGCGTTTCAGGCAGAGACCATGTCGTTGGCCCTGAATTCGCGTGATTGGATCTCACAGATCCAATATCCGGATCCTGGTGACTACGAGGAGGTCGGCGCATGGCTCGACGCCTTCTTCACCGGAGAGTCGGAACGTGGCCCATCGCGAGGCGGTCGACCCATCGCGAACTACGGATCGGTGTGGGCATTGTGGCTAAGCGCTGTGCCGTACGGCCTGTGGAGTGAAAAGATTCGCCGACCGAGCATGGAGGAGCACACGCAATGGCTCGAGAAGCTGGAACAGGTGCTCGGAGAGGCCCTACGCCGGTTCGGGATTTCCCTTCGAGATGGAGTGACGATCAGCGACCTCGCCTGCGCGTTTGCCAGCCTCATCGAAGGGGTCTGGCTGAACCAATGTATGACCACCCGCCATCCGTCGGACCCCTCAGAGCCAATCGCTACCTCGCTGCGTCGTTCTGGGCGACTGCTCTGGTCCGGCGCGACCGAGGTAACCGAAGGACCGAACTGAAATGAGAGCCTGGATCTTCTGGTTTTCGCCCCAACCCGCTGACCTTCTTCGGTTGACGTTCGATCTCGATCCGGCATCTGTCGGCCGGCCCTAACCTGCTCCACCGTTTGTAGTCGGCCCGGGAAGATCACATGGAAGTCATCGAATGGTTACTCGATTCCGATCCCTCGATTCGCTGGCAGGTGATGAGGGACCTCACCAACCAGCCCGATGAGGTTGTCGCTGCCGAACGCTCCAAGGTCGCCACTGAGGGATGGGGAGCTCGCTTTCTCTCGCTTCAGGGTGGAAAGGGCCAGTGGGGCAGGGACGAGCTCGAGACCGCGGGCGTCGTTTCTGCTGACGGTGTACCCGATGCTCCCACCCGAAAGCTCATTCGTGAGCTTCGCGGGATCCCGGTCGAGGGACTTGCCGAATATCTCGGAATAGATCCTGTGCTGCTCTCAGCCTGGGAGGAGGGCGAGCCCGGAACCGGCTCCGATGCCTACCTGGCCGTGATGCGCTCACTGAACATTTCGTTCGGGACATATGTGCCTAAGTGGGTCTCGACGACCTACACCCTCTTGCTGTTGCGAGACATGGGCCTCGACCCGGAGAGTGACGAGGCAGTCCAGGCGGTTTCGCTGGTGCGCGACAACAGCAAATGGGACCAAGGGGGCCAGGACTTCTTCGATGGAGAGACCGAGCCCTGCGTCAACGGGATGACCCTGGCCATCGGGGCCTACTTCGACCAGAACGTGGACGGAATAGTGGATCGACTCCTTGGCGAAAAACTCGCCGATGGTGGCTGGAACTGCGAGGCGGAGAACGGCTCCACCAAGTCATCGTTCCACACCACGATCTGTGTGTTGGAAGGGCTGCTCGAATACGAGTGGCGCAACGGAGCCTCGTCCGAGGTGACCGCAGCCCGTATCAGCGGCCAGGAGTACCTCCTGGAGCGACGCATGCTCCGCCGCCTCTCCGATGGGGATGTGGTCGATCCAGATTGGACCAAGTTCTCCTTCCCCCCACGCTGGCACTACGACGTGTTGCGGGGCCTCGACTATCTGCCTAGGGCCGGTGTGACACCTGACGATAGGTGCGCTGAGGCAATCGACCTCGTTCAGGACAAGCGTGGGGCCGACGGCCGGTGGCTACTCGAGAACACCCATCCCGGACGGGTTCATTTCGATATGGAGGAGGGAGACGGCAGGCCGAGCCGTTGGAACACCCTGCGGGCGATGCGGGTCCTCGACTGGTACGCCGGATCGCCAACCTAGGGCGCTGGACTTCGCTGAGCGGTTCTGACAACCCTGGGTTCGCGGTGGCCCCCCGGTTGATGCCATCGCCTCACGATCCGATCCTGTAGGTTGACCGCATGGGCATCATCCTCAACCTCGCGGTCACCGCAGGGGCCCTCGGCATTGCGGTCTGGATCATCGATGGCCTCAATTTCACGGGGACCTGGTGGCAATACGTGATCGTCGTGGTCATCCTGGGGCTGGCCAACTTCATCGTGAAGCCGATCCTGCGACTGTTCAGCCTTCCAATCATCCTGCTCACACTGGGACTGTTCCTGATCGTGGTCAATGCCCTCGTGTTACAGCTGGTGGTGTGGCTCTCCGGGATTTGGGACCTCGGCCTCACCTCCACCGGGTTCTTCTGGGCGACGTTCCTCGGTGCCATCGTCCTATCGATCGCGACCTGGCTGTTGGGGATCGTCGTCCCGGACGGCGATCAGACCTGACGCTATCCAGCCTCGACCTGGATCAGACTTTGGCCCAGTAGCCCTCCGACGACTTGCTCTTGGCCAGGGAGTCGGCGTCCTCGAAACCTGGCGCCATGGCGGCCTCGGTCCCGGGCATCACCTCGTGGTGGTCGATGTTGAGAAGTCGGAGCCAACTCTGCTGACCCATGGTGAGACCGACGAAACAGCCGAGCTCGACGAGCTCTGGTTCGGTGAAATGCCGGTTCATCCGGTCCCAGAAGGGGTCGTCGGTGTCGAGATGCCAGGTGATGGCCTCGGCATATGCCAACGCCGCTTTCTGCCTGTCGTCGTAGATTTCAGATCGCTCGAAGTTCATCAGGTCGTCGTACTGACCCTCGACCAGACCCAGGGCCTTTCCCTTCTCTGATCGCTGGTTCCCGCAGTACTCACACTTGACAGAGCGGGATACATAGACGCGGCACAACTCCTTGATGTCGTGGTCGAGGATCCCGTCGCGGAAGAGGTTTTGCCAGCTCTCTGCAAAGAACCAGAAGGCCGCCGGGACATGAGCACGTATTGCCGAGCTCTCAGGCCTCGGAGTCCCCTCCCGGGCACAACGTTCCATCTCTGCCCGCATTTCGGGGGTCATGTCCTCGAGTGGCACGTAGCTGATGCGTTGCTTCTCACCCATCGCGATCGTCTCCAGTCGTGAGCGGCGAACGACTTCAGGCTACTCGGACCGGGTCTCCACACTCCCGGCCTCGACCCCGATCTCGGTGGCCTTGATGGCCAACCACACCGTCTCACCCTCACTGAGATGCAGGTCGCTCGTTGCTTCCGATGTCACCTCGACAGTCAGCGGGAGCGGGGCGCCGGTTCGGATCCGGGTCCGTTCCCCCAGACGTTCCATCACCGCGATGCTGCTCTGCCAGGCATTGCGGGGACTGCCCTCGGGCTGATGTCGGTGCAATGAGATCGCCGCGGGACGGATCGTCAGCAACACCTCCCCTTCGACATCATGCTCAGCCAGCTGGAGGACATGGGAGCCCACCTCCACCTGGCCCCCGGAGGCACGGCCAAAAAGAAGATTCGACCCGGCCAGATCTGCTGCATAGGGGGTTCGTGGCCGGAGTCGGATCTCATCCGGGGATCCTGATTGTGTGACTGCACCGTTCTCGATGATGTGGACCTCATCGGCGAGGAGGAATGCCTCAGTCGGGTCGTGGGTGATGACGAGTCGAGGCCCAGGAAACTCTTGCAGGTGTCGTGCGAGCTCCCGCCGCAGCTCAACCCTGGTGGTCACGTCGAGAGCCGACAGGGGCTCGTCGAGAAGCAACAAGTCCGGATCGATCACAAGGGCCCGGGCCAAAGCGACCCGCTGCGCTTGACCGCCGGAGAGCTGTGGCGGCTTTCTGCGCTCGAGACCGATGAGATCGAGACGCTCCAGCCATGCTCCGGCTCGATGCATTGCCTCGCCACGGCCCACCCCGCGGCTCCGCAACCCGAAGGCGACGTTGTCGATCACTGTCATGTGCGGGAACAAGAGGTAGTCCTGGAAGACAACACCGATGCGACGTGCTTCCGGGGGGACGAGGACGTTGGCCGCCGGATCGTCGAGGGTGATCCCGGAGAGGCTGATCGAGCCCGAGTCGATCGGCAAGAGGCCCGCGATCGCTGACACCGCCGTCGACTTGCCCGCTCCATTGGGTCCGAGCAGGGCAACCGTGTTCCCGGCCGGGATGGAGAGATTCAGGTGGATTCGGAACGAGTCCCCCCGGCTCAAACCGAAGCCGGCTTCCAGGCCGCGACCTACAGAGCCTTCCACCAACGCTCCCGGAGACCAACCAGGACGGCCAGCGAGACGACGACCATGACCAGGCTCAGCGCCACCGCGGTGTCACGATCGCTCTCCAGAGCAACGAAAACAGCCAGGGGAAGGGTCTGAGTCCGCCCTTGCAGATTCCCGGCGAAGGTGATGGTCGCCCCGAACTCACCGAAGGCGCGGGCCCAGGTGAGCACGAGCCCGGCGACGAGCGAAGGGCCGATCATCGGCAACGTGACCCGGCGGAGCACAGTCCACCGCCCGGCCCCCAGACTCGCCGCGGCACCCTCGTACCTCTCATCCAGATTTCGAAGGGCCCCTTCCACCGTTATCACCAGAAACGGCATGGCCACGAAGGTGTTGGCCACCACCACGCCCCACGTCGAGAACGGGAGCAGCAGACCGGTGGCCTGGTTGAAGGGCTCTCCCACGAGACCACGACGGCCCAAGGCGAAGAGGAGGGCCGCACCGCCGACCACCGGCGGCAACACCAGCGGCAGGGTCACAAACCCACGAACCAATGAACGTCCAGGAAAATCGAGACGGGCCATGATCCACGCCAGTGGTATGCCCACCACCACCGCTATCAGCGTCGACGCCAGCGATGTCACCAGCGACAGCCGCAGAGCGTCGGTCACCATGTCGCCGGCGAGAAGGACCGGAAGGTCCGACCAGGGCACTCGTGCCAATAGACCGGCGAAGGGCACGACGAAGATCGCCAGGCCGATCGCACCCAGGATGATCAGCAACGCCGGGGGACGACGGGTGCGTCGCCCCACCAGCCGGTCAGTGGTCAAGGCGAGGTGAATCCATAGCTGGTAAGGATCGCCTGTCCATCGTCGGAAAGCACGAATTCGACCCAGGCCGCCGCCGCATCTGGATTGGGAGCGCTGGCCAGCACTGCGATCGGGTACTCGGCGACGACGTTCACATCTGCCGGGATATCAATCCCCTCGACCTCATCCGGTGGGCTGGACAGAACATCGGTCACGTAGACGATGCCGGCATCCAACTCATCGTTCTCGATCTTCGTCAGCAATGCCCGCACGTCCGGCTCGTTGGTGTCGAGCGAAGGAGTGACACCGGCGTTCTCCAGCGCCTGACGTCCAAAGTCCCCACACGGGACATCCTCGGCGCAGAGCCCGATCAACAATTCTTCTCTGGCGAAGTCCTCCAACCCGGCGACACCACCCGGATTGCCTGCCGGAACGGCAATCTCTAGCAGGTTGGTGACGAAGATTTCGGGCTCTCCCGCTACCTCTCCGGCCTCGACCACCTGATCCATGTTCGATGTGTTGGCCGAGGCGAACACATCTGCCGGAGCACCTTCCAGGATCGCCTCTCGAAGACCAGAGCTGGGCCCGAGATTGAGCAGCACGTCCACTGCCGGATTGGCCTCCTCGAAAGCGGCCTCGACCTCGGCGAAAGCATCGGTCAACGAGGCTGCAGCGGAGACCAGCAGCTCCCCCTCCAGACCGGCCGCCACTGTTGTGGTCGCCGCCTCGGTGGTTGTGGTGGCCCGAGCTGCGGTCGTAGTGGACGCCTCCGGCGCCGCCGTCGTCGTGGAGTCGTCGGCGGACCCGCCGCAAGCGGCAAGCGCCACGAGCAAGACAATCGAACCGACCAACTGAGCTCTGCGCACGATTCTTCTCCTTAATCTCGGTGTGACTACTCGGTAGTCTCACGGAGAGTACATAGGACTCCCGGTCGCCGCTGAACACGTCTACCTACCCTGACGGGGAATGACCGATTTGCAGCCATCGCTCACCGAATACGCCGTGCTCGGGTTGCTCGCCGAGGGACCGACACACGGCTTCGCCATCTCCAAGGCACTTCAGCCTGATTCCGAGGTGGGGCGGGTGATCACGGTTAGGAGACCCTTGGTCTATCGGGCCCTCGATCGACTGGTCGATGCCGGACTGGCCACGCCGGGTCACACCGAGCCGGGGGACGCCGGTCCAAATCGGGTCGTCCACCGAATAACCCGAGCCGGAAGACGGCGACTCGAATCGTGGCTCGACAGCCCGGTCGCCCATGTCAGGGACATGAGAATCGAGTTCCAGCTCAAGCTGGCTCTCCTTCAGCGTGTGGGAAGGTCACCGCTCGAGCTCATAGTTCTCCAGCGTCGAGTCCTCGAGCCGACGTTGGCCGCTCTCGACGTTCCGGCCAAAGAGTCCGTCGACCATCTCGAGCTCTGGCGCCGTCACAACGCCGACGCCGCGACTTCCTATCTCGAGAGCCTCGAAAGGCACTATTCGGGCTGATACCCGCAAATGGGGTGTTCACCCGATACCGAGATATCGCCCGATGCGGCATGGTGGCGGTATGGAGCAGACAACGCGTCCTGGCGGGGGTCATGCCCTGTTTGCCGCGGCTGTGACCCTCGGGGGAAGCAATTTCTTGGCGGTTCGCCTCAGCAACCGTGAGCTCGACCCGTTCTGGGGAGCCGGTCTCCGATTCACACTGGCCTCGGTGATATTCCTCCTCATCGTGTTGGCACTGCGTTTGCCCTGGCCCCGAGGCAGGCAGCTCATCCTCGCGATTGCCAACGGGCTGCTTGGCATCTCGATCTTCTACGCGCTCATGTACTGGGCCCTCGTGCGGGTCACGGCGGGAACAGCCACGATCGTCCTGGCTCTGGTCCCGCTGATGACATTGCTCCTTGCTTCGGCGCAACGACTCGAACGCCTCAGCGCCAGGGCGGTCGGAGGGTCCCTACTGGCCGTGGTCGGTATCACCTGGATGGCGATCGGGCCGGGACAAGTGACGATCTCGATCCTTCCGTTGCTCGCTCTCCTAGGAGCGACGGTGTGCGCCGGGGAGAGCGTCATCGTCGCCAAGATGATCTCCGCCAATCACCCGGCGGTCACCAACGCCATCTCGTTGGCCACTGGCGCCGCGACCCTGCTGGCGCTCTCGGCCCTGAACGGGGAGCAGTGGGCGCTCCCAGCCCAGACCGAAGTCGCATGGGCGTTGGTGTACCTCGTGACCGCCGGCTCGGTCGGGTTGTTCGCCCTGGTCCTCTTGGTGGTCCGGCGCTGGACCGCGTCCGCGACGTCGTACATGTTCGTCCTGTTCCCGGTGGTCACGATGGTGCTCGGCGCCCTGCTCATCGACGAGCCGGTCACGGTGGCGAGCATGGTCGGTGCGCTCGTGGTGATGGCCGGAGTTTGGTTCGGGATCTCGCCCACCTCCCGCCCATCCCCCGTGGCCCTGGATCACCCCACCGCCGTCCTCGACCCGGGCTGAACCACCAGACCCACCCGCGGTAGGGTCGGCTCATGGCCTTCGCCGATGCGAAGCTGCCCGTGACGGAGCTGCTCGGGTCGCTCTCGCTCGCCACCGACCTCGGCACGGGCCAGCCCTTGGGCCACGGTCTCAGCACGAGCCTCCTGGCGGTCGAAGTGGCGCGGGAGCTGGGGTGCGACGACGCGCAAATTCGATCACGTCCAGCAGGTCTCGCTGATCCGCTTCCTCGGCTGCACTTCGGACTCTGACGACACGGCGCGCATGACCGGTGGCGACGATCTCTTCTTCATGAAGGCGTTCGCTCCCGCTCACATGGGTGGGAAGGGTGAAGCGGCACGCGCCATGATCCGCGCCGTTGGATCGGGCCAGACCGCGCCCCGCCGTCTCCGTCTGATCGGGGCCGCACTGACCCAGCCCGCAACCGACGCCGGTGGACTCGCAGCTCATTGTGAGGTTGGCGCGATGCTGGCCCGACGTCTCGGTCTCGACGACGAGGTCGTCCTTGCTCTCCAGCACGCCTACGAGCGTTGGGACGGGTTCGGTGACCCGGCCGGTCTGGAGGGCGAAGAGATCCCTCTCGAGACGCGGATCGCGGTCGTCGCCCGCGACGCTGATCTGCTTGCTCGGCGCGGTGACGACATCGTCGGGATCCTGCGTAAGCGTCGTGGAAAGGGCTATGACCCACAGATCGTCGACCTCGTGACGAAGCTGGGCATCTCCGGAAAGGAGGCCGAGTGGGACGAGGTCCTAGCGTCCGAGCCGAAGCCAGCCCTCATGGTGCAGGACATCGATCATTGTCTCTCCGTGGTCGCCGACTATGTCGATCTCAAGTCTCCATGGACCAGGGGACACTCACGCACCGTCGCCGACCTGGCCGAACAGGCAGGGCGGCTGCTCGGGATGACGGACGATCAGGTCCGAGACTTGAGGCGGGCTGCCCTCGTCCACGATCTGGGCCGGGTCGGTGTGGAGAACGGGATCTGGGACAAAGCCGGCCCGCTGGCCACCCCGGAGTGGGAGAAGGTCCGACTCCACCCCTATTTGACCGAGCGGGTGCTGTCCCGTTGCAGGGTTCTGGCTGAATTAGGTGAGGTCGCCTCTAGTCACCACGAACGCATTGACGGCTCCGGATATCACCGGAAGATGACCGCCGATCAACTGTCGAGGACAGGGCGCGTGCTGGCGGCAGCGGACGTCATGGCCGCCCTGATCGCCGACCGGCCCCATCGACATCGCTTCGAGACCAGCGAGGCAACTCGCATGCTCGAGGCGGAGGGTGATGCGGGTCGGCTGGACCCAGAGTCCGTTGCCGCGGTGGTGGCGGCAGCAGAGGGTCGTTCCCGGCTCGCCAAGGCCGTCAATCCCGGTGGCCTGACTGACCGCGAGGTGGAGGTCCTGCGTCTCATCGCACGGGGTCACACAAACCGTGTGATCGGCGAGGAGCTGTACATCTCAGCGAAGACGGTGGGACGACACGTCGAGAACATCTATTCCAAGATCGGAGTGTCCACCCGGGCTGGCGCAGCCTTGTATGCGATGGAGCAGCGACTCCTGGAATGAGCCCGAGGTAGAGTTTCCCGGTGGGCGGCTTTGCCCCGCCCGACCTTCGTCTCGGCGCCCGCGCCGCCGACCCGGAAGGCAAAGGGGACCTCGAGTGCTCGGCAGAGGGTCGGATCGAGATGTGCGTGTCCACGCAAGCGTCGGTGAGCGCGGGTCGCCGATTGCAAGCAACCGAGACACGGGAAAGCAGTCGAAATGACCCGACAAGAGACCTTCAAACGCCGGATCCGGCAACGCATGGAGAAGACCGGCGAACGCTACGGCGCCGCTCGCCGTGTCCTCATCGAGCAATCCTCGTCGTCCGGGAAGCGACAATGGGCATCCGAGCCCGAGATGGCCGAGGACACACTTCGTGAGGCCACAGGACGTGGCTGGGACGAGTGGTGCGACATCATCGATGCCTGGCCGGGGCATACCGACGGTCATACCGCCATCGCCAACTTCGTCCGCGAGGAGCACGGGGTGGACGGGTGGTGGGCCCAGACCGTGACGGTGGGATACGAGCGGATCACCGGGCTTCGACTTCCCCACCAGCAACCGGACGGGACCTTCAGCGCCGGCAAGTCACGAACGGTGACGGTCGATGCGGGGCTGCTTCGGGAGATGCTCCTCGATGACGACGATCGGGCCGATCTCTTCCCCGGCCTGGAGACCGAGCTCCGCTCCCGGCCCAGCTCCAAGGTGCTTCGCATCAGCATCGGGCCAGGAACGGCGCAGGTCGCGCTCGACACTCAGAACGATGGGCGCGTAAAGATCACGATCGCCCATGACAAGCTGCCCACGCCCGAGGCCGTCGAGGAATGGAAGGGCTACTGGTCCGATTGGCTGGAGGCCGTCGACGGGGGTTGAGTCGCTAAGGGACGCCGCATCGTTTGCCGATCATCTCTCGGGATGACGATGCGGCGTGCCCTGATCGTGCTGACGGCCTTGGTTCTCGCCGCCCCGCCCGCTGTCGCGGAAGACACGGTCGGGTTAGTCGATCCCGCTGCCGGTCTCTGGTTCCTGCGGGACGGGTCCGGAGCGGTGACCAGTTTCTTCTATGGGAATCCTGGTGATTTCCCGATGGTGGGCGACTGGGACTGTGACGGGGTGGACACTCCGGGTCTGTACCGCCAGTCGGACGGGTTCGTCTACCTGCGCAATTCGAACTCTCAGGGTGTGGCCAATGTCAGGTTCTTCTTCGGCAATCCCGGAGACATTCCATTGGCCGGTGACTTCGACGGGGATGGTTGTGACACCGTTTCCATCTACCGGGCCCCAGAAGCTCGCATCTATGTGATCAACGAGCTGGGCGCCAACGACGGAGGACTGGGAGCAGCCGATTTCAACTACATCTTCGGCAATCCTGGCGACAAACCGTTCGTCGGTGATTTCGACGGGAACGGAGAGGACACGGTCGGATTGCATCGGGAGTCGACCGGTTTCGTCTACTTCCGCAACTCCCACACCCAAGGCAACGCCAACGCCGAATTCTTCTTCGGAGATCCTGGAGACCGACTGGTCGCCGGTGACTGGGGAGTCGTCGACGGGACAGATACCCCGGCCGTGTTCCGACCCTCCAACACCACCTTCTTCTTCCGCCACACCAACACCCAGGGCAACGCCGACAGCCAGTTCGGATGGGGATCACCGGAGTGGCTTCCCGTCGCCGGCTCGTACGGCGCCCTTCCCGGTACCGGTCCCGGATCCGGCTGCCCGGTGTTTCCGGCCGACAACATCTGGAACACCCGGGTCGACACGCTCCCGGTCCACGCCCGGTCGGACCAGTACGTGTCCCGGATCGGTGCGACTGCGAATGTCCACGCCGATCTGGGAAGTGGAGTCTGGCCGCCCGGATCATCGAGCCCGATCGGAATCCCCTACGTCGAGGTTGGCGCGAGCCAACCCGATGTGACGGTCCAATTCACGTCCTGGCCCGGCGAGAGCGACCCCGGCCCCTATCCGATCCCGGCCGATGCACCCATCGAAGGAGGGCCTTCGGCGTCGGGTGACCGTCATGTCATCGTCGTGGATAACGCGGCCTGCGTGCTCTATGAGTTGTTCTCCGCCTTCCCCAATGGTGACGGCACGTGGCGCGCCGCCAACGGCGCCCGCTACGACCTTCGCTCCAACGCCCTGCGACCGGCCGGGTGGACCTCGGCCGATGCCGCCGGGCTCCCGATCTATGCCGGCCTCGTGCGCTACGACGAGGTCGCCTCAGGGGTGATCCGCCACGCCATACGGTTCACCGCCCCCGACACCCAGGCCGCCTATACCTGGCCGGCCCGTCACGAGGCTTCCTCCATCACCGACCTTTCCTACCCACCGATGGGGCAACGTTTCAGACTCAAGGCATCTTTCGACACGTCCGGAATGTCGTCACAGGCCCGGGTGATCGCCGAGGCGATGAAGACCTACGGGATCGTCCTCGCCGACAACGGGTCGCCGTGGTACATCTCCGGTGCCCCGGACCCCCGCTGGAACAACGACGTCCTCCACGAGCTGGATGTGATCGCGGGCTCCGACTTCGAAGCCGTCGACGTTTCCTCCCTCATGGTCGACCCCAACAGCGGCCGAGTCGGGCCTTGACAGTCGTTTTCGCGCACGGATGTCGGGCTATGCGCCGACATCGGTGCGCGAGAACGGGTTGTTCCGGTCACGTCGATATCGATGACTGAGCCCGTCGGATAGACCTCGATGGATTGAACCGTGGCGATCGTCACCGATCCGGTCCCAAGAACCTTCATGTGGCCGTCTCTACCGATCAGCCCGGTCGACTCGTCGATCCCGAGCACGGCGACACCGCCGATCCGCCTCAGGAACGGTGAGAACCAGCGCCGAACGCGCAGGCGGTCGAAGTGAGGGGCGACCACGAACCCATGAAGCAACCCGAACCCGGCGATCAGCCGGAATGGGTCGGGCAGATAGAGATTCAGACGCCGCTCGAAGAGATCGATGGCCCCGGCGGATGATCCGGTCAGACCGGCTCCCGCCTCCCAGCGGGCCTTGATCGCGGCGAGGATCGGCGTGCCGGACAAAGCCGCGATCAGCCGGTTGGGGACGCCACCAGGAAGGACGATCACGTCGGCGCCACAAACCACCTCCAACGCCCTGTCATCGCTTCCGTAGCCGGGGATGACGACCCGAGCCCTGGCCCCCAACCTGGTCCAATGCTGCCAGGGCGAGGGCAGCCGGCCGACACGGTCTGGCTCTTGAACGAGGCGAAGGGAAGGATCACGACCTCAGGTGCGAAAACCCCCACCTCGTCGAGCATGCGCCGGTCGATCGGGAGCGCGGGCTCGTAGTGCTCCAGACCGCCCTGGAGCCCGATCGGCCCTGCCATCAGGCTGCCGCGCTCATTTCCTGAGCCGCGCCCGCCGTTGGGGCGCGGCTGGAGCTGTCTCGCAGCATCTGCAGCCCCGGGACGGCGCCCACCGCCACGGGGATCCAATAGGAGACCAGCCGGTAACACAGCACCGCCACCACGGCCACTCCGACCGGAACGCCAAGAGCCGCATAGGTGGCGGCGAGGGTGGTCTCGAGCACCCCCAACCACCCGGGAGTCACCTCGGGAAGCGCACTTATCAGGTTGGCCAGCCCGTAGCCCACCAGGAGGACCGCCGGGTGGAGATGCACACCGAATCCGAGGAACATGACCCACAGCGCCGCGGCGTCGACGATCCAGCTCAGCGCCGCCCAGCCCAGGACCGGTGGCAGCGACCGCAGGCGGATCGGCGTCGTCGCTTGTGACTCCCAATCCTGTGCCGAAGCTTTGACGCCCAGTCGGGACCCGGCACGGCTCAGCACCGAGACCAGTCGGGCCCGAGCGCCAGGACGTCGCAGAGCGACGAGCACGGTTGCACCGCCCAGTAGGAGGACTGCCAGGACGATGGCGGGGCCGGCAAGGTGGGCGACGCCGACGTCGCCACCGGGAATCCCGGCGGCTGTGCCCAGGCCGACGACCAATGCAAGCGGTCGTCATCGAGACCCACCACGCCACGAGCATCGAAGCCACCGTCCTCGGGACCTGGTTCCCCTGAGCCACGATTGCCCTCGCCGCGAACACGCTCCCCATCGCTCCACCGCCGGGAAGGATCCGGCTCAGCGAGAATGCACCCATTGAGATGCGGAGCGCATGGACCCGGCCGAGATTCCCTCCGAAGGCCCTGATCGAGGCGCGGTAGACGTTGGACAGGCTGACCAGCCACACGGCTTCGAGAATCAGGGCGCCCGCCACCAGCCACGAGCTCCGGGTGAGCAACTGCCCCAATGCATCCTTGACCTCGGGGAGATGGGTCACCGCCATCCGGGTGAGCAGCACAAGGGAGAGCACCATCAGCGCCCGGCGGAGCCACAGGCCCAGAACTCGTCTCTTGTCCTCCATGAGGACAGGGTCAGTGATCAGAACCGTGGGGACAATCGGGGAGCACCCCCGGACTACCCCGAGCGGATCAGGGAGTGTCTAAGTGATCGACTCGCTGATCGGACCTACGGCAGCTCCGCGATCTCCGGCTTGCGGAACCGGGCGCGGAGGAGGAAGGCGCCACCGGTCAGGATCAAGACCCCGGCCAGGATCGCCATTTCCTTGACCGCCCAGATCCCCGTAAAAGGCAAACCGCCGCCCGGGTTGGGGGCCACCTGGGCCAGACCGAAGTCGGCGTCCAGATAGACCACGTCGAGACCCAGGGTCACCAGGTAGCTGTCGGGCGTGGTCAGCGTGCCCGCCACGGAGGACAGGTCCAGGGTGACGGTGTAGTCACCCGGCACCAGCCCGGTGACGAGATAGTGGCCTGTGGCGTCCGTGGTCACGGTCACAGTCACGATTTCGAGGGGGATCACTTCCACCGATTCGGTGTCCAACGCCAGAGTGACACGGGCGCCTGCGATCCCGGCCTCACCACTGTCCTGAATCCCGTTCTGGTTGTTGTCAAACCAGACCAGGTCGCCGATCGCCGAGATACCACCGGCACCGATCACGGTGACCTCTGCCGGGTCCTCATCTGTGACAACCGTGCCATCGGGGGCGACGCCCTGGACCGAGGCGATGTTGTTGATGTGCGTGAAGACCTGGGAGACATCGCAGGTGTAGGTGATGACTTGCCCCGGGGTCATCGGCCCGATTGTCTGATCACACGCCGGTGTCACCGGATCGGTCACCACCACGTCGGTCAGGTCGACGTTGCTGGTGTTGGTAACCGTGATCGTGAAAGTGTGCGGTTGGCCTATGGCTACGACGGCCGCATCAGGGGTCTTCACGATGTCGATCGAGGCGACGAGACCGAAGTAGTGCGATGGATCGGAGTCGGTCAGGGCGGTGTCCAGCTCGACACCAACTGTCCCGGTCACCGTCGCGGTGTTGGCGTACTGGCCGGCTGTTGAGCTTCCGGTTGCTTGGTAGGTCCAGATTTCACCTGGATCGAGGAAAGCGTCACCGTTGGTGTCACCACCCTGCAGCAGCGGCGTGACGCCTTGGTCGTCGGTGACCACCACATCGCCGATGTGGAAATCACCAGGGTTGGTCACGACGTAGGTCCAGGTCACGAGGTCGCCGACCGGGACATAGGGGCCGGTCGGAGTGTCGGCATCCTCGCCATTGGTGGCTTTCTCGATGTCGATCTGGAGCAGGTAGCCGAAGTAGTGGGAGGGATCGGTGTCGCTGACCGCCTGCTGCGCACCGTCGATCCCGGTCACGGTGGCCGTGTTGGCATACTGGCCTCTGACCGCAGTGCCGGTGGCGGTACATGTCATCGTGCCTCCAACCGGCAGTGTGTCCTCAGGGCAGGTCACAGCTCCGAGCTGGTCGTCGGACAGCGCGATCGAGCTCAACGCGGTGTTGCCCGTGTTGGTGATGTCATACGTCCATTCCACCGGGCCGTCCACCGGAATCAGGGCGCCCGGCGCTTCATCGGCGTCGACGCCGTTGGTGTACTTCTTCAGCGTGATCCCACTCTCGACACCGAAGTAGTGCGAAGGATCGACGTCGGAGACCTCGATCCCGAAGGGGTCGGTGCCGACCGCGATCGCCACGTTCCCGTACTTGCCCGAGAGGGCTGGCCCGGTTGCAGTGCATGTGATCGAGTCTTCGGGTGCCAGCGTGTCCGTTGGACAGGAGATCGGAGTCAACCCGCTGAGCCGCGGGTCGACGACCACCAGGCCGGTCAAGGTGACCTCACCTATGTTGGTCACCTCATATTCCCAGGTGACGATGCTCGGGAATGGCAAGAAGGGGCCGGGGGGCTCGTCGGCGTCCTCCCCATTTGTCGTCTTCTCGATGTCTATTGCCGGCAGGACCCCGATGTAATGGGACGGGTCGGAGGCGGTCAGTGGGTTGCCTACGAGGTCGGTGGCATTGACTGTCGCTATGTTCTCATACTCGCCCTGGACGACGGTGCCGGAGGCATGGCAAATCGCCGATGCTCCGACCCCGAGCACCTGGCGAGTGCAGCCGACGGTCCCTACCTCACTGTCAGTGACCGCCCAACCGGGAATCGGGACATTGCCGTCATTGGTCACGACGTAGATCCAGTCGACTGTGTCCCCAACCCGAAGGACAGGCACGTCATCATCGGTTATCAGGTCGGCGTCGGCGCCATTGGTGTACTTCTGGATCGAGATGGCGCTGTCCACCCCGAAGTAGTGCGAGGGGTCGTTGTCGGTGGCGGTCGTCTCGTTGGGGCCCTCCGGGTCGGCGGTGACGATGGCGAAGTTCTCATACGGACCGGCGACAGCGGTGCCGGTTGCCTCGTAGGTCCAGATCTCGCCGGCTTCCAATACGCCGATCGTGCCGGCGTCGCCGCCGGTGAAGGTCGGGACGAAGTTGTCGCCCGGTACAAGTGGGGTACCGGCATCGTCGATCAGGGCGACATCCTCGAGCGGGACATTGCCGGGGACCAGTGACACCTGATAGGTCCAGTTCACGGTGCCGCCGACGTTGATCCCGGGACCGAATGGCGCATCGGCATCCTGGCCGTTAGTCGCCTTCTCGACGGTAATCCCGAGGATCGCGCCGAAGTAGTGCGAGGGGTCGCTGTCACCGACGTCGATGCCGTTGGTATCGGTTGCGGTCACGACGGCGGTGTTCTCGTATTGCCCGGCAACGGCGTTCCCGGTCACCGTGCAGGTGATGGAATCGTCGATGCCGATCGTGGTGCTGGGGCAGGTGATGGTGCCCAGATCGGAGTCGGAGACCATCACATTGGTGAGTGTGGTGTTGCCGGTATTTGTCACCTGGAACTCCCAGGTGACGTCGTCGCCTACCTCGATGATTGGCCCGGTGCCGCTGTCGGCATCGGCGCCGTTGGTGAACTTCTCGATGTCGACGCCGGGAGCCGGCGTTGCCACGTTGACAATCCTGCAGGTGACGATGGACTCCGGAGGGATGTCGATCGTGAACCCGCCGTTCGGATCGACCTCTCCCACGGCGATCGGAGTGTTGGGTGTGTCCGGGGTACGGAATGTGCACTCGGTCTCCGATGGGACATTGGAGTAGGTACCGCCCGGCGGGTCGGGTGGATTGTTCGGTGTGTCCTCGGTCACCTGGAAGGTGGACGTGCCGTTCGGATTGGTCGGAGTCCACTGGAACGTGACGAATCCGGCGGCGTCCGTGACCGATGTTGCCGTTGTCGGAGTGCTGACTATCCCCGCAGGAGCCCCATTGGGAAGCACCCAGTCGAGGGTTCCCGGTACCGGGACCGACTCCACGGTCCCGGTCATTTCCCAACCCACACCAGGGATGGCGTCGTCGAGGCTGTCAGGGTCGGGCGTTGCGTCGTAGAGCTTGCGAATGTTGACAGACGGGGCGCAGAGCTGGAAGGCAGCGTCACGCAACGCATCCTCGAGCTCGGAGAAATTCGGTTCGAGGTAGGCGTCGTCGGTGGCGATGTCGAAGGTGCCGATCCCACTGAAGACGTCCGGGCCGGAGACACTGATGAGGCGTTGCCGCGACTGAGCATTCTGAAGGGCGGCCCCGACGCCGATGGCGAGGATGTGTGAACCGTCGGCTTTCAGGGCATTGGCGTTGCTGATGGCCGGTGTTGCACCGGCATTGCCGCTGGCATCACTCACCTCATTGTCGGAGAGCGGGACCTTGGTCTGGTACTCGATGGGTGTCACCTGGCTGTTTCGGACGACCGCTGTCGGATCGCCATCTGTGATGAAGACCACCAGGTGCGGGATTTCCGGGTCTGGTCGGGGGGCCATATAGCGCCCTACGCGCAACGCATCCTCCCAGTTTGTCTTGTTGGCCGGGTCGTAGTCGTCGTCGATGTAGTCCTCGAGATCGTCTCTGGTCGCGTCAACGATGGTTATGTACTCCCCACCGGGCAGGCCACCGATCGAAGGGAGACGCGCCACGGTTGAGAACTCGACGACTGACATCGAGGAACCGGTGTTGTTCAGCGACTCGACGAAGGCAGTGAAGGCGCGCTGCACGTCATCTGTGGCGTTGGACGAAGCGATCGAGCCCGACTCGTCCAGGATCATCAAGACGTCCAGACCGCACGCCTTGCTCAGGTCCGGGTTGGCGGCGGGGGTAGTGGGCTCTCCAGGGGCGGCGCTGACCACCGAAACGAGCACAACCACGATTCCAAACGACGCAATGAGCATCGTGGCCAGACGTTTGGTTCGCCGCACGTCGTACAAGATATAGGACCGCGGCCAAGGCGTGCGCATCGAGGCATTCAAGAGCTTGGCGGAGAGGGAGGGATTTGAACCCTCGAGGAGGCTTAACACCCCCTACTCGCTTAGCAGGCGAGCGCCTTCGACCACTCGGCCACCTCTCCGTTGGCGGCTGCGCCGCCCGTTGTACGTTATCCGTTTCGGGTTCCAGGGCTGACTCGGGCGGAGGGGGTGGGATTCGAACCCACGAGACCCGGATCGGGCCCAACGGTTTTCAAGACCGTCTCCTTAGACCACTCGGACACCCCTCCAGGTGTCTAAAACCCTCCGGGTCAGGGCTTCCTCGAACAGGCGGGTGTTGTCGCTCAGGGTAACCAGAGGGGCCGGTGTCCTACCTAACCCTGGGCGCCCTAGCCGGTGGTCACCCGGGTACCCGTCTCGAATGATTCGATCGAGGCATGCGCCAGCTGCAAGGCTCGGTGACCGGCGCGGGCATGTATCGGGGGCTCGCCCCCACTCGTGAAGGCGGGGATCAGCTCGTCGAGGTGACGATCGAACATCTCATGGAAGTCGTCGATCCCGGTCGTTGAAGTAGCCCGCTTCCCACACAGTGGAGTTCTCGTCTCCGGCCCTGTTCAAGACGAATCGGCGGACCGTGTCCTCGACGAGAACCCGACCTTCGGTGCCATTCACCTCGAGATAGTGGGTGTTCGGGTAGGCATACGAAGAGTCGTAGCTGCCAACCAGGCTGCCCACCGCCCCGCTGGCAAAGCTCAAAGCGATGGCCATCGTCGAGTTCCCGCGCCCGGTGAGGTCGTCGACCATCTGCGCCATCACGCTGTCGATCGGGCCGCAAAGGTGCTCGAGCATGTCGAAACCGTGACATTGGGTTTCGATGAGGTTGGCATGAGGGTGCTCGCTCGTCCCGGGTTCTCCACCAAATCTCCAGGTAGCGAACACGATCTTGCCCAGCTCCTCGTTCTCGATCGCGGCCCGAGCTCGAATAACAGGGACCGCATATCGGTGGTTGAAGTTGATCGCAAAGAACAGCGACCGCTCTTCGGCTTCCGCCAACAGGCGTTTCGACTCCTCGAGGTCGAACACGAAAGGCTTCTCGACGAGGAGCGGAAAGCCGGCCTCGATGGTCTGCATCGTCGTCTCGAAATGGTGCTCATTGGGCAGACATAGGGAGACGAGATCGGGGGTCTGCTCCTCCAGCATCTGACCGAGGTCGAGATATGGCGTGGTGTCGAACTCGGCGGCCCGTCTCTCCGCCTTCTCCCTGGTGCGCCCGACGACCGCCACCAACTCTGTGTCTTCGCGTCGGCTGAACAACCGGGTGTGCTCGCGCCCCCACCACTCCCCTGTCCCCACCACGGCAACACGGACCTTCTCACTCATGGGTTCCTCGAGCTCCGATCGGGCCAGGAGGCGCGTAGACGTGCGGCAGCTCGCTCCGGCACCACGTCGTTGATGAACGCGCCGGCCGCTGATTCACTTGACGCGAGGTACTTCAGTTTGCCCGGCGCCCTTCTGGGCGAGACGACCTCGATGCGGAGGTGGGCGAGGTCGCGCATCTCGTGTACCGGGGCCTGAAAAACGGTTGCCAGGTAAGGGATTGCTTCGCCAAAGAGCCCGTCGAAAGCCGCGATGACATCGGCCTGAAGCCGAAGCATCTCGCCGCGGGCGTCCTTGCTGAGGTCGGCGAGGTCGGCGAGGTGCTTGCGCGGCTGAATGTGGATCTCAAAGGGCCACCGAGCGGCAGAGGGAACATAGGCGACGAAGTTCGGGGTTTCGGCAGTGATCCGACGCCCATCTTCCAGCTCCGCGTCGAGAACGGCACAAAAGAGGCATTCGTCGTGATCGACCCGGTAGCGCGCCGCGGCCTCGAGGGCACGTTTCGGTTTGGGTGGAATGAAGGGATAGGCGTAGATCTGGCCATGAGGATGATGAAGCGTCACCCCGACATCGGATCCTCGGTTCTCGAAGACCAGGACGTACTCGACACCGGGCAACCGTGACAGCTCGTGGGTTCGATCGACAATCGAATCGGCAATCGTGCTCAGGCGTTCGTCTGAGAGGTAGGAGAACGATGTCTCGTGGTCACTGCTGAAACAGATCACTTCGCATTGGCCGACACCGCCGGAGACCCCGAGGAGGTCGTGGTTCGTGCCGATCGTCGAAGATGGCATCAAGGAAGGAAAGCGGTTCTCGAATACGACCACGTCGTAGTCGGTGGCCGGGATCTCGGTGGCGTGACCGGGCGTGCTCGGACATAGAGGGCATTCGTCGGGAGGCGGAAGGTGTGTTCTCTCCTGACGGTGAGACGCCACTATCACCCATTCCTCCTGCAAGGGATCGAAACGCAATTCCGGTTCGGTCGAGGAGACACCGAGATCACGGGTGTCCACCTCGGGATGTCCGCCGGCGGCCCGATCATCGAAATAGATCAGGGCACGGCCATCCGCAAGGCTGGTCGAGCTCTTCGCCACCGGGCGCGTATCCACCATCTAAGTGACCCTCCCGGCCCTGCGAAGCTCGCGCTTGGCGAACAGGCTCTGGGCGGACACGACGATGATGAGGAACGCCCCGCTGGCGACCAGCTGGTGGTAGTAGCTCAGAGTTCCGATCTGATTGATGAGGTTCTCGATCACGCCGAGGAGAAGGACTCCTGCCAGCGTTCCGGTCAGACCACCGGAACCTCCGGTCAGCAGAGTCCCCCCGATCACTACGGCCGCGATGGCTTTCAACTCGAGACCGGCGCCGATAGTGGAGAGACCCGACGACGATCGGGCGGCGACGAGAAGCCCGGCCACGCCGCCCAAGAGCCCGGTGAGCGTGTACAGGATGAGTTTGACCCGCACCACGCGCACACCCATGAGAAGGGCCGCCTCCTCGGAGCCGCCGATCGCGTAGGTGGAGTAGCCCAGGCGCGTTCGGTAGAGGACGACCATCCCCAACAAGAGCACGACCAGGGCGATCCAGGCAGGAAGCCCAACGCCGATGAAAGTCGATTGGCCCAGCTTGATCACCCATTCCCCCTCCGGGATCAAATGGGTGATGTTGCCGTTGTCGGACACCTTGAAGGCAAGCCCACGGGCAAACAGGAGTCCAGCGAGTGTGACGATGAACGGAGGCATTCGGCCTTTGCCGATAAGGAGCCCTTGGACGAGACCGATCGCGGTGCAAACGGCTAGGGGGATCAGGATCGCTGGACCTGAGCCCCACCGGGCGGCGTAGGCGGCCAAGACGGCTCCCAGCGCCAGCATCGAGCCCACCGATAGGTCGATGCCCCCACTGATGATCACGAAGGTCATGCCCACCGAGATGATGAGTAGGAACGAACTGGCCACAGCCATGCTGGCGAAGTTCCGGGCACTCAAGAAGGTGCTGCCAAAGGCAGCGGCACCAGCGACGACCACCACCAGAAGCACCGGGATGGCAGGGGTGCGTCGGAGATAGGCCAGGGTGACCGGGACGAGGCTTCTCTGTTCTACCTCGCCTTCCTGCGGGGGCGGCGCCGGGGGCCGGGAGAGGTCGAGTGCACTCATTTCGAGCCCCGATCCCGCTGGAAATACACCGCCGCGATGATGATCGCCGCCTGGACCATCCTGGCGTCGGAGTCGGACAAGTCATGCCGGATGAGTGTCGAGAACACCAACTGCATCAGGATTGCCCCGGCCACGGTGCCGAGCACCCGCACCTTGCCGCCACTCAGGGGAGTTCCCCCGACCACCACCGCAGTTATGGCACTGAGTTCGATGAGGAGACCCACGAAACTCGGGTCAGCGGCCGCGGATCGAGCAGTGACGAGCGTGCCGGCCAACGCGGCATAGACGGCACAGATCACATAGACGATCACGAGCACGCGGCGAACCGGCAACCCGGCGCCCAGCGCAGCTCGGGCGTTCCCGCCGATCGCGACGACATTTCGACCGAACTGGGTTCGTCTGATCAACAATGCCGTGACCACCGCCAGCGCTCCGGCGATGAGGGCCGCTATCGGGACTCCCCACAGTCGGTTCTGCCCGAGAGCCGCCAAGGTCGGGTCAAAGATCTCTACCAGCCGCCCACTCGTGAACGCGAGCGCGATCCCACGCCCGGCAACGAAAAGGCCGAGCGTCGCGATGATCGGCTGGATGCCGAGGAACGCAACCAGCGAGCCGTTGAGAAGCCCGGCTGCCACGCCGGCCACGAGTGCCATCCCAATGGCGAGCCAGGGGCTCTGGTCGACGAAGATCGCAACCATCGCGGCGGCGAGCGCCATCACCGCCCCTACGGAAAGATCGATGCCGGCGGTCCCGATGACCAAGGCCATGCCCAGGGCGACGATCACGACCGGCGCCACCTGGACCAGCTGGAGCTGGACGTTTCGCAACGAGGCGAAGTTCGGGGTGGCAATGAGATTGAAGACCACGACCACGGCGAGGGCCAGATACACACCGTTCTCCCGAACGAATCTCCAAGCCCTCTCCGAGCTGATCGATGGGGCAGGGCTCGTTACTGCAGTCACGGCCCGTCCCCGCTTTGGTCAGTTGCGGCATGGGCGATGAGGTCCATCACGGCGTCCTCGCTGATGGCTTCTCCGTGCAATTCACCCACGACCACGCCTTCCTTCAGCACGAACACCCGGTTCGAGCCCTCGATGACGTCTTCGAGCTCCGATGAGATGAGGATCACCGCGAGGCCATCGATTGCCAGCTCGTCGATCAAACCCTGGATCTCGGCTTTGGCCCCGACGTCGATCCCCCTGGTCGGTTCGTCCAGCAGCACGACGGCGGGGTCGTTGCAGAGCAGCCGGGCGAGTAGGACTTTTTGCTGGTTGCCCCCCGAGAGCTCGTCGACGCTCTGATCGAGATCCGTGACCTTTATCTGAAGCCGATCGATGTACTTCTTGACCAAGGTCTCCACCTTGGAGGAAGACACGAAGCCCCATCTTGTGACGGACCGGCTCGCGGCAAGCGTGATGTTGTCCTTCACCGACATGGTCGGGACGATCCCGTCGGCCTTCCTGTCCTCGGGGAGGAGGCCAACGCCGTGTGAGACGGCCGCCGCGGGGGAGCCCTGCTTGAGAACCGACTCCTTCACTCGGACCTCGCCGTCGTCGAGCCGCATCAATCCGAAGATGCCTTGAACCGTCTCACTTCGGCCTGACCCCAGGAGACCTGCCAGACCAACCACTTCTCCGGCGCGCACATCGACAGAGACATTGGTGAGAACGCGCTGTCGGGTCAGACCGGAGGCGGCGAGAACCGGTTCGGAGCCGATACGGCGGCCCTCGATATCGAACGCGGTCTTGCCCGACGAGCGAACATCTTGGACCTCTCGTCCCAACATGGTTGCAACCAGTTCCAGCCGGGTGATTTGGGCGACCGCGCCGGTGTGGACTCTCCGACCGTCGCGCAAGACGGTCACCTGGTCACAGAGCTCGAATATCTCATCCAGGTCGTGGCTCACGTAGAGAAGTGCCACCCCGTCGTCACGGAGGATTCGAATGACTCGAAACAGCTGTTCGACCTCATTGGGCTCCAGGGACGAAGTGGGTTCGTCGAGAATCACCACCTTGGCGTCGGTGGACACGGCCCTGACAATCGCGATCATCTGCTGGACGGCCACGCCGACAGAGCCCAGGGGCCGCCGCTCGTCCACGGCGATGCCGTAGCGGCGGAGAAGCCGGGCGGCATCGGCATTCATCCTCTTGACATCGACCAACCCGAACCCGCGCATTGGCTCCCGACCGAGGAGCAGGTTCTGGGCCACGGTCATGAACGGTTCGAGGTTGATCTCCTGGAACGTGGTGCTGATCCCGGCCTCCCAGGCCTGGCGGGGGCCGGCAAAGGCAACCGGCTCACCTTCCAACCGGATCTCGCCCTCGTCGGTGCCATAGACGCCGTTGATCAGCTTGATGAGGGTCGATTTGCCGGCTCCGTTCTCGCCGACCAGGGCATGAACCTCGCCCGGGTATATGTCGATCGAGACCGAATCGAGGGCGGTGACCCCCGGGAACCGTTTGGTGAGATCGATCGCTTGGAGCGTCGGTTCGCCACGGGTCACGGGAGTCACCGCCCTTGTCGTCGTCGAATTACCGGAGAGAGTCTCGCGTGTTTAGGTGGTGGTCAGTATGCGTTTGCCAGTTCGGCCTCGGCGTTCTCGGGGGTGTACTCCTTGTCAGAGATGATGGTCACTTCGGGCACTCCTTCTCCGTTGTAGAAGAGGTCGAGGGCACGGAAGGCGAGTGGCCCGAAACGCGGGTTGGATTCGATCACACCCGAGACCCAGCCATCGATGATTCCCTGGACCGCTCCCTGAGTGCCGTCGATGGTGATGATGGCGACATCGCCAGGGGCATACCCGGCCGCCTGTAGGGCGGCCACGGCTCCCAGCGCCATCTCGTCGTTGTGCGCGTAGATCGCGGTGATCTCCGGGTTGCTCGTGATGAGCTGCTCGGTCACAGTCTGTCCCAAGGCCCGCTCGTAGTTGGCCGCCTGCTGGGCGACGATCTCGAGATTCGACCCTTCGGCCTCGAGTTGCTCGAGGAACCCGTTGTTGCGATCGGTGGTGACATTGACACCGGGTGCTCCAAGGAGGATTGCGACATTTCCCTCATCGCCGGTGACATTCATCATCGCATCCGCGGCGCGACGACCCTGTTCGACGAAGTCGGATCCCACCCATCCGATGTAGTCGGTGCATGCCGTCTTCGTGGTCAGGCGCCGGTCGATCGTCATGATCGGGACGCCTGCCTCCTGGGCGTACGTGATCGCCGGGTCCAGGCCCTCGGAGTTCAGAGGCGAGATGATGAGTGCGTTCGCTCCCTGATCCACCATGCTCTGGATGTCTGAGATCTCCTTGTTCAAGTCGGACTCGGCGTTGGTGGTGATCAGCTCGATCCCGAGCCGCTCCGCCTCTGCAACGATCGACTCGGTTTCGGCGATCCGGAACGGGTTGGCCTCTCTCTCCGACTGTGCGAAGCCCACCAGTCCTTCGAGCAGGTCGACGTGCTCGACACCACCGTTGTAGTCCCCGTAAACACAGGTATCGCCTTCGGTCCGGGCGACCTGCTGCGCAGCCTCGTCCGTTTCCAGACCGCCGGCCGCGGTGGTGTCGGTTCCGCCACCCGCCGTTGTGCTCGGGGCCGCAGTGGTGGCCGGTGCCTCAGTGGTCGCCGCACTCGTGTCAGTCGCTCCCGACGTGGTGGTATCGCCTCCCTCGGTGCCGCAGGCGGCAACGAGGAGGGCGAGCACGGTCAGCAGCACCACGGGCCTCGCCATGGTTCGGTGTCGCATGGATCATCCTCCTCCGGGTCTTCATGCGGGGCAACTCAACATTCGTACAGAACCGAACGAGAGTTACCAATTTCGATCGTTACCGTATCAAGTTCGATCAACCTCGTCAACCGACTTTGCGGCAAAATATCTTTGCGGTTGGGAAGATCTGGTCCAACTGGTGAGGATGTTGGGATATGGTCAAAATCCCCAGAGGATTGGCCATTTATGAATAGATTTATTCAGAAACGTTCAGAAATGGTATAGAGTGATGGAATGATCCCCGCAGAAAGACGAAGGCTGATTCTTTCGAGAACGAGGGCGGCGGGTGTGGTCTCCATCCAGTCCTTGGCCAAAGAGTTGGAAGTCTCCGAGCTCACGGTGCGACGGGACCTGAAGCGGATGGCCGATGAAGGCTTGTTGGTGAGGACTCGCGGCGGCGCCTCGATGCGTGACTCGGCGGCCCGCGAGTTGAGCTATCTGGAGAAGAGCGCCGAAGCCCACGACGAGAAGGTCGCAATCGCGTCCGCGGCCGCAGGTCTAATCGAGGCCGGGGACTCGATCATCATCGGACCGGGCACGTCGACACTGGAGCTGGCCAATCAGATCAGGCTCGTGCCTGACCTCACTGTGGTAACGAATTCTCTGCTCGTCATCGACGCTCTCATGAACGTTTCCAACATCCAGGTCGAAGCGACCGCCGGTTCCCTGCGACGTTCGATTCGCGCCTTGGTGGGGCCGCTGACGGAAGAGAGTCTTCGGTCGCTCCGCGTCAACAAGGTCTTCATGTCGGGCAACGGACTGTCAGGCACCAGAGGGTTGACGACACCGGAGGTGACGGTGGCAGCCTCGGATCGCGCCCTCGCCGCAGCCGGGGATCGGAGAATCGTTCTTGCCGACTACACCAAGATCGGCAAGGACACCATGTGGCAGACCATGGGCGCCGCCGAGATCGACACCCTCGTCACCGACGACAAGGCGCCCAACTCAGAGCTCGAGGCCCTACGTCGTGAGGGAGTGGAGGTCATCATTGCCAAGGTGGCCGGTCCCGCGGGCGGGCGGTGAGTCAGACCGCCAGAGCCGGCGTCATCTCCTGACGTAGCATCGGCCAGTGGCCATCGGGCGCGAGCAGGTCCTCGCCTTTCGTCTCGCCAGTCACGGGCTCAACCGCCGGACCAAACGTCTGGTCGAGGCGGCGGCCCGGTGTGGGGTGCAGGAGACCCCGCCCGGCACCGCGGTTCTCGCTCTCCATGCGCGGACAGATTCCCTCTCAACCGGGAAGCTGGAAAGGGCCCTGAGCAGAGACCGGTCGCTGATCGGCCTGTGGGCAATGCGAGGTGCCCCATACGTGGTGCCCGCCACCGATCTCGAGGTATTCACCACCGGCGCCATGCCGTTCGACGCCGCTTCCTTCCGTCAAACGCTCGGGGGATGGGCCGCAGCGCTCGACCAGGCGGGGCTGGACCCCTTCGATCTCCTAGACAGACTCGTCCACGCCACCGCCAAACTGCTCGATGGCGAGAGCATGAATGTCAACGAGCTGAGGGACCGGCTCTATGCCCGGGTTCGCAGTCTTCACAAGATCGAGCGCCCAAAGGCTGCCCGGGACGACATGCCCGAGCCGCTGTTCCGGGCCATCGGGACCATCGGCGCCGTGTGCATCGTCTCTGGTCGGGGCACCGACTCGATAATGGCCCGTACCGATCAGTGGCTTGATCCCGGTGCGGTGCCCGGGGACCCCAATGCGGCGCGGGCCGAGCTGGCCCGCCGGTTCCTGCATTGCTACGGGCCGGCGGGCCCGCAACATTTCGCCGAGTGGACTCAACGCAGCCTGGCCGATGCCAAACAGGCGCTGGGACTCATCGAGGGAGAGCTCATCGAGGTGAAGGTCGCGGGCAAGAGGGCCCTGCTCCTGACCGCGGATGACCAGGCCCTCGACTCACCGCCCGAGACGAAAGGAGTGCGGCTCCTTCCGGTTCAGGACCCCTACCTCCAGCAACGGGACCGGCCGACGCTGCTCCCCGATCAGACAGCCCGTCGGCGACTCTGGCAGGCAGTGCGAGGCCCGGGGGCGCTCCTACAGGATGGAGCGGTCACTGGCACATGGCGGGGCCGGGTGAAGGGCGACCGCTGGGAGGTCGAGATCGAGCCGTTCGGCGGCCGCCCGACACGTGCGATCGATGCCATCGTCCAAGAAGCCGAGGCCATGGCTCAACTCAAAGGGTGCTCATCGGCGGCCGTCGAAGTCAGTGGATAGAGCCACCTGAGGCGGCGTCATTGCGGAGGGGGAGGGATTCGAACCCTCGAGGAGGCGTCAGCCCCCTACGGCATTTCGAGTGCCGCGCACTAGACCGGACTATGCGACCCCTCCAGGGGCGGCGTTGGCGGAGGGAGAGGGATTTGAACCCTCGAGGGAGCGTGAACCCCCAACGGCATTTCCAGTGCCGCGCACTAGACCGGACTATGCGATCCCTCCGGAGCTGCCTTGCCGGGACCGGCAGGCAGATAGAGGATAATCGACCCACATGGCTGAGCCGATGCCCTCCGATCGCTACGTCGACCCGATGCGGAGGGCTCTGAAAGCAGCGACCGAGGCCGCGAGCACAGGTGATGTGCCGGTCGGGGCGGTCCTCCTCGACGAAGCCGGCACCGTGGTCGGTGTCGATCACAATCGACGCGAGGAGCTTTCCGATCCCACGGCGCATGCAGAAATCCTGGTCATCTCGGCTCGGGCACGCGAGATCGATGACTGGCGACTGACCGGGCACACCCTGGTGGTGACGCTAGAGCCTTGCCCCATGTGCGCGGGGGCGGCGGTGCTGGCCCGACTCGATCGCATCGTGTACGGGGCGCCGGACCTGAAGGCAGGCGCCGCCTGGTCGCTCTACAACATCCCCCAGGACCGACGGCTCAATCACCGAATCGACCTGATCGAAGGGGTACTCGCCGACGAGTGCTCCGCCCTCCTCAGTGATTTCTTCGCCGGCCGGCGCTGACTCACGCCGGGATGGCCGCTTCCGACGCCACCAGACGCCGGTCCCACACTGCGTAGACGATGGCGCCGATTCCGAGCACTACGGCAACACTTGAGAATGCAATGCGGTAATCGAATCCATCGATCACCGCGCCCACCGCCGGGGCCGAGACGAGAAGGGCGATGTCGAAGATCGAGGTGAAGATCGACATCGCCGACCCGCGCTCGGCGGTGCGCGCCCGGTGCACCACCTGGCTGGTGAGGATGGGGAAGACCGCACCGTGGGCCAGGCCCGCTGAGATCCCAGCGACGACCACCGTCGCGACGTTCCCGGCCACCGCGAGAAGGGCAAGCCCTGCGCCGTAGGCGAGAACGCCACCGACGATGAGAGGGCGTTGCGGGATCCGGTCGTAGTGACGGCCCCCGAAGATGCGCGTGGCGGCGGCGGTCAGCCCGTACACCCCGAAGAAGAGCCCGGTCGAGCCCACCCCCCGGTCGGCGACAAAGGTCCGAGTGAACGTGAAGATGGTCTCCATTCCGATAGCGAAGGTGAGGGTGACCCACCACAGCGGGAGCAGGTTCCGTTGAGCCAGGGCGGCCCAGAAGCCGCGTCGGGGACGGTGGCCGAGGATGGGCAGCAGCGGCAAACGCCACACCAGGAGCCACGAGGTGAGACTGGCGGCTGAGGCGAGGACGAAGAGAGCCGAATAGCCGAATGCGTCGATGGCCAGGTCGCCGGCGATCCCTCCAAGGGCGATGGGGAAGAGCCCGGAGAGGCCGAAGAGGGCCAAGCCCTGGGTGCGATGCTCTACAGGCATCGAGTCCGCCCCGTAGGTGAGCATCGTGGTGAAGAGGACGATCTGGGCCACCCTTTGCACCAGGAAAAGCCCCCAGAGGAGCGGTCCCCAAACGGTCGTGAAAGCGAGAGCGAGCACCACCACCGCATTCAGCAACCCGGTGACGAGGAGAACGGTGCGGCGGTGGGTCAGGTCGAGGATCCGACCCAGGGCGGGGCGGAAGACGAGGGCCACAACCGCACCTGCGGCGTAGAGGATCCCGATGAGTGACTCGGTGATTCCGAGGGTCTCGAGATATCCGGGGAAGTTGACCAGGAGGAAGAAGGACATCTCCTGCAGCAGCGCGGCAGCGAACAGCTTGCCGAAATTGGGGCCGAAGCGGGCAGACACAGCCGATGCAAGGTAACAGCGCCTTCGGGGGCCGTATTCGTATTAGCCCGCGCTCGCCTACCCTTGTCATCGATCGTGATAGGCGGGGCGCTAGGGGTGCCCTGAACCCGAAATCCTCTCCATGCGGGGCTGAGTTCCCCGCCCGAGGGTCCACGTGACACCGGCAGTTGGTGGACACGGGACGTTGACGGTCGGGTCCTGCGCGGCGGAACACCACGAACCGGGTCAGATCCGGAAGGAAGCAGCTCTAAGTGGACCGTTCCGGGTGACGCAGGGCAGCCTGACCTGAGTCCACGCCCCCCATTTCCGGCGTCACAAGGTCTCGACGGCGGGGGCACGATCATCCCGCGTACCTGAGGTACATAGCCCCGCATATCGGGCAAATCGGACAGAGAAAGCAACCGAGATCCGCGCCAGATCCTTCTATGTCGCCGTCGGCCCACATACGGGGGCCGCGTACCTCAGGTAAGGGGTTGTTTCCTCAGCCGGACCCCGTAGACGAAGCCGAAGACGCCCATGCGCCAGACGTGCTCGGGGATGAGAGCGTGGCCCGAGAAGAGCGTCTCGGGGGGTGGGAGGGAATCCAGGGAGCGGTGGAGATACCAGTACTCGCGAGGCGCGCCCGCGAAGAGGAGCCCGACCAGCGGGAGCAGGACAGCGGTGCCGATGCGATGAAGGAATCGGAGCACACCGTTGCGGGGCCGGGTCAGATCGACCACTACCGCCGTTGAGCCCGGTTTCAGCACCCGATCGATCTCGGCCAGGGTGGCATCGATCGAGCTCAGGTTGCGAAACACGAACCCGCTGAAAACGCCGTCGAGGGATCCTTCGCGAAAAGGGAGCGACTCCCCCACCCCGACCACCCGGTCACGGACAGGGCTCAATGCCAGCATCTCGATGACCGGGTCCAGCCCCACCGCGACTCTGCCGTTGAAGTCGGTCGCTCCCGTCCCACAACCCAGGTCGAGAACCGTGCCCGCTGCCAGCATGTCTATCCCTCGGGCCCGCCATCTCTTCTCCTGGCCCAGCGAGAGAATGCGATTGATCAGGTCGTATCGGGCGGCGATCCGGGCGAAGATCGGGTCGGAGACATCACTCACGGCTCGATGACATCGAATCCCGTGTATCGACGGAGCGCCTCGGGAATGACGACCGACCCGTCGGGCTGCTGGTGGTTCTCGAGCAGGGCGAGGATGGTCCGACCCACCGCGCAGGCAGTCCCGTTGAGGGTGTGCACCACCTCATTCCCCTTGTCGGCCCTCGTCCTTATCTTGAGACGTCGGGCCTGATAATCGGTCGTGTTGGAACAAGAGGTGATCTCGCGATAGGCCTGCTCTCCCGGGAACCAGGCCTCGATGTCGTACTTCTTGACCGCCGAGGCGCCGAGATCCCCTGCTGCGATATTCACCACGCGGTAGGGGATCTCCAGCTCGCCGACCAGTTTCTCCTCAACCGCGAGGAGACGATCGTGCTCCGCCGCTGACTCGGCGGGCATCGTGAAAACGAACATCTCGACCTTGTCGAACTGGTGGACCCTGAAGATCCCGGCCGTGTCCTTGCCGTATGTCCCCGCCTCCCGGCGGAAACACGTCGAGAACCCGGCGTACCGGAGGGGCAGATCGTCGGACTCGAGTATCTCGTCGGTGTGATAGGCGGCCAGCGGGACCTCGGCGGTCCCCACCAGGAAGAGCTCGTCTTTGGGGACCTCGTAGACCTGCTCCCTTGCCTCAGGGAAGAACCCGGTGCCGACCAACGCCTCCTCACGCACCAGGACCGGCGGAATCATTGGGGTGAATCCCTCGGCGACGAGGTGATCCATGGCCCAGCGCACCAGCGAGAACTCCAGCATCGCCCCCATGCCCTTGAGATAGCCGAACCGACTCCCCGAGATCTTGGTAGCGCGGACTGTGTCGATGATCCCAAGTGTTTCGCCGAGAGTTGCGTGATCGGTTCCTTCGGTGAGGGGCTCACCGACTCGCTTGATCTCGAGGCTGTCCTCTTCGCTGTACCCGTCGGCGGCATCGGGCGCCACCAGATTGGGGACTTCGAGGATGGCTGAGTCGAACTCCGATTCCAGACGGTCGACTTCAGAGGCCGCCTGCTTGACCTGAGCGGCAAGATCCGCCACGGCGGCGATTGCCTCGTCCTTGGCCGCCCCTTCGAGACCCGCTATCTCCCGTCCTGACTCCTTCTGTCTGGCACGAAGCTCCTCGCCGTTCTGACGGGCGGCCCGCAAGCTCGATTCGAGGGAGATAACGGCGTCGAGATCGACCTTCGAGCCACGTCTCGCCAATGATTCCCGGATCGCGTCGGGGTCGTCTCGGAGCAGCCGGGGATCGATCATGGGGTGACGATGGTACCGACCGCCCCGGGTCGGCCCCTACTCGTCATTCACCTCGAATAGAACGCTGACGGCGTTGTCTTCGAGGTCGACGTCGTTGGTGATCGCGGGAAGGTTGGCGGCTACCTCATACAGGGCCCCGGGGATCACCGGAATCTCGAGGAACTGCACCGCCGTCTGCTCGCCTGGCTCCAGCACCGGCACCATCTCCGAGAGCACAACCGGGTCTGACTCGCCGCTCAGAGTGAGCTCGATGGGCTCGGGCTCGCTGGCCACATTGCCGGCGTTACCCACCACAACCGAGAAATTCAGCAGCTCGGTGGCCGGCACGACAGCCTGGTCGGATGGGTCGACGTTCCAGAGCGGGTCGGACGTGATCGAGGAAACCTGGAGCCCGGGACGAAGTGCGATGCCGCTGTTTGGCGACCGGGCCGCCTCGACATAAGCCAACGACAGCGTGAACAGCTCACCCTCGGCGGGGAGCATCAGCACCTCGGGCAGGGAGGCGACCGGGTCGGGCACCTCCTCCTCCTCGAGCTCTCGCACCAGGTCGGTGTAGAGACGATCGCCCGCCCGCAGCTCGGCCAGGGCGTTGGCGATGTTGTCGGTCACCACTGTGTCGGTGGGGTCATCGGCCGCGGCCAGGATTCCCGAGGCGAACCCGCTCACGCCCACTGTCCATGCCTCCAATGCCCGGCGATAGACGGCGTTTGCAGCCACCAGGTTCTCCGAAGCTGGGCCCGCCTCGACCAACTCCAACCCGGTCTCGAGATCCTCACGTAGGGCATCGGTGGCTGTGATCAGCTCCGACCGCTCGATACGAGAGAGACGGGAGATGACGACCCTCAGTGCGTCCGCCCCCATCGAGAGATCGGAAGCTGTCTCGTGCATCGAATCGAGATATTGCAGCTCGGCACGCGTGTCGTCCCCGGCGCTGGTCACGACCACTGCGACCACGGCGGCAGCAGTGATGATCGCGGGCCAGAGAAACCGGCCGAACGACCGTCTACGGGCTTTGGGTTGATCGAGAATCATGGTCAATGGTTCTTCGGCATGGCCGAGGCGAGAAGCGTATGCCCACTGGATGGGATACAAGGGGTCGGCGCGTCAGGACCCTGCCACAAACGCACTCGCCCGGCTCGGGGCCCATCCACGTACGGAACTAGCCCTGTGGGAACCTATCCCCGCACGGACATCGTGCTGTTGGAGCCTCTCCACGCACGAACCTCGCCCTCCGAATCCAGAAACGGTTGGGCCTGGCCCCGTCGGGGGGATGCAAGGGGGGTCGCCCCCCCTTGAACTGACAGTGACCTGTGGGCGAGGGGGGACTTGAACCCCCACGATCTTGCGATCACAGGAACCTGAATCCTGCGCGTCTGCCAATTCCGCCACTCGCCCGGGATCGAGGCGAAATCGTACCGTCGCACGGGGGGTTCCGGTAGTCGGCAACACTGTCCCTGGTCGGCCGTAACCTTTCGACGGTGAGCCTGGCACGCAGTCTGGAACGACGTCTCGAGCGCCTCTTGGAGGGCGCCACCGGCCGTGTTTTCTCCGGGCGACTCCATCCATCCGAGATGGCGGGACGGATAGCAAGAGAGGCCGATCTGAGCCGATACCGCCACGAGTCGGGGCCGGCGACGGCCAACAAGTACGTGCTGACGGTGAGCCCGGCCGATCTCGATGTCGATCCCACCACACTCGAGAAGAAGCTGGAGATGGCTCTTGCCGAGCACGCGGCCGGCGTAGGCCTCCTCTTCGAGGGGCCGCCGACGGTGAGGATCGCGACATCGCCCGAGATGACACCGGGACAGTTCTCCTGCACACCGTCGGTGGAGCCAGGCCCACTCCCGCCCTGGGCCCGACTGACCGGTTCCGGCACCACGATCGAGATAGGGGCGAACCGGGTCATTGTCGGGCGGTCCGTGGAGGCCGACATTGTGCTTCCCTACGACAACGTGTCGCGAAAGCACGCCCTGATCTGGCGCTCGGAGGGTCAGTCCTGGATCCAGGATCTCGGGTCCTCGAACGGGACGTCGGTCGACGGGGCGGGTGTAGGCGAGCGACCGGTGCCGCTGAAGAGTGGGTCGGTGATCAGCCTCTCCGGGCATCGATACCGGTTCATCGAGGCGTAGGAATGCCCGACATCATCCTGGCGTTGCTCCGGATCATCTTTCTGGGCCTCGTTTACCTCTTCGTGTGGCAGGTGGCCCGTGCTATCGGCGCACATCTAGGAATATCTCTTCGACGAAAGCGCCGGGAGGGCACCAAAGTCGTGATGATCAAGTCCGAGACCCAACAGGGCACCGAGTTGGAAGTGGAGGATGTCACCGTGCTCGGGCGCTCGCCCGAGGCCGATGTCCTTCTGGACGATCCCTACGCTTCCGAATTCCACATGCGGCTGGTCGCCCAGGAGAACGGGATGGTGCTGCATGACCTCGGCAGCACGAATGGGACCTACCTCAACGGGCGTCGTGTGACCGCGCCCACCACCCTGCGCCGCGGTGACACCATCCAGGTGGGCAAGACGGTGATGGAGGTCCGATGAGATACGTCTGGGGGTCGGCCACCCACCAGGGCATGGTCCGCCAGAACAACGAGGACTCCCTGTTCCCTGACAAATCCGGTGAGTCCGACGGGCCGGCCGTGCTGATGGTCGCCGACGGGATGGGTGGGCACATCGCCGGTGAGGTCGCCTCCCGGCTCGCCATCAATGCCGCCGCCTCGGCCGACCTGGATCCCGACGACCGAGTAGCCGCCGCCAACCGCGCCATTCGCGAGGAGGTCGCCCGTCAACCAGATCTCGAGGGGATGGGAACCACCCTGACCCTGGTCCAGATCGAGCCCGAGGGGGTCGCCCGATTCGGACATGTCGGCGACAGCCGCGCCTACCTGTACCGGGACGGGGAGCTGAGGCAACTGACCGAGGATCACACCGTTGCCGCCGAGTACGTGGCCCTCGGCCATATCTCGGCAGACGAGGTCGATGACCATCCGCAGAGCCACATGCTGACCCGTTGCCTCGGTCTAACCAGGTTCGTGAACGTCGACCGCATCGACCTCGACCTCGCTCCGGGTGACCGGCTGCTGCTCTGCTCCGACGGACTCAATTCGATGGTCCCACCCGATGGCATCGCCAAGGCCCTGGCCAACGGAAGCGCGGACGAGGCAGCGTGGAAGCTCGTGGAGTCGGCCAACAAGGCCGGTGGGCACGACAACATAAGCGTCATCGTCATCGACGTCGTCACCTGAGCCCATGACCCGCAACACCGAGGGCGCGTTGATCGTGGCGGCGTCCGTCCTGGCGGCGTTCGCCGTGACCCTGGTCAACTTCGCTCAGGAGCGGACGGTCGATGCCCAGACTGCCCTGACCTTTCTCGTCTTCCTCATCGCGTTTGGCGGGCTCCATATGGCCGTGCGTGCATTCGCCCCCAAGGCCACACCCCTGCTCCTCGCCCCGGTCACCGCCCTCACCGCCCTCGGCTTCTTCCAGATCTACCGGCTCGACTTTGCCACCGGAACGCTCCGGGCCAGCTCTCAGAGGTGGTGGATCCTGATCGCCGCCGGTCTGGCCTCTTTGACGCTGATGTTGTTCAACCGGAGCTCCATCTCGATCTTGCGCCGCTATCGCAACATCACCCTGCTCATCTCACTGGTGCTGATCCTCCTCCCCAATCTGCCAGCCGGCTGGGGGTTTCCGCTTCGCGGGTTGTCGGTGAACGGGTCCAGGCTCTGGGTCCTCCTCGACGCGGGGTTCACCACCTTCCAATTCCAGCCGGCGGAACTGGCCAAGCTGGGGCTGGTTGCCTATGTCGCCGGGTATCTCGCCGACCACCAGCGGGCGCTACGCGAGGCCAAGCGCCACATCGGGCCCATTGCATTCCCCGAGCCCCGGCAGCTGATCCCGCTGCTCATCACCTGGGGTGTCAGCGTCCTGATACTCATCTCGCAACGTGATCTCGGGGCCTCGCTGCTCCTCTTCGTGGGATTCGTCCTCCTGCTCTATGCAGCCACGGGCACGACCGGGTACCTGGTGGCGGGCGGCTTCCTCGGCCTGATCGCAGGCGTCGCCTCGTACATAGCGTTCGATCATGTGCAGCGCCGGGTGATCGCATGGATCGCCCCCTTCGAGCACTACGAGGACGAAGGCTTTCAGATAGCCCAGGGGCTCTTCGCAATGGGGACGGGGAGCCTCTCGGGTGCCGGACCGGGCCTGGGGAGACCAGATCTCATCCCCAACGCCGCCACTGACTTCATCTTCGCCGCAGTCGGTGAGGAGTTGGGGTTCGCCGGGACGGTGTCGGTCATTGCATTGTTCGCACTCACCATCTCGGTGGGTCTCGGCATCGCCTTCCGCAGTCGCGACACCTTTCGCAAGCTCCTGGCTGCCGGGCTCACCTTCGTCCTCGCTGTCCAGACCATCCTGATCATTGGCGGGGTGGTCCGACTGGTGCCTCTCACCGGCATCACCCTCCCCTTCATGTCGTACGGCGGCTCTGCCCTGGTCGGGAACCTCATCCTGATCGCACTCCTGCTCCGGATCAGCCACGAGGAGGCGCCGTGAACGGACCGGTGCGCCGGCTGTCGATCGGGCTGTTCGGCGGTTTCTTCGCCCTGCTCCTCGCCGTTACCTGGATCCAGGTGATCCACGCCGACGTGCTCAAGGCCGATCCCCGCAATTCTCGCCCCGCACTTTCCGAGCGTGGCAAGGAGCGAGGGCTCATGGTGACCATCGATGGGACCGTGGTGGCACAGTCGGTCCCCGACCCGGAGGATCCCCGCTCATTCATCCGTCAGTACCCCGAAGGCGAGCCATTCGCCCATGTAGTGGGGTACAACTCGTTCCTGGTCGGGTCCTCGGGACTGGAGAACGCGTATGCCGATGAGCTCCGCTCCCGGCGGGACCTGACGATCAGCGACCTCGTCTCGGTCATCCTCGGTCGGGATCTCCGCCCGGAGAGTCTCGAGCTCACGATCAATGCAGCCCTGCAGGAGGCGGCGTTCGAGGGGCTGGGCGGACTCCAGGGCGGGGTGTTCGCCATGGATCCCAGGACCGGAGCGGTCCTCGCCTCGGTCTCCTCGCCGTCATACGACCCAGAGTCGCTCCTGGGCGGCGATGCGGCAGCGGTGTGGGAGAGCCTGCTGGCTGATCCCAACGGGCCTCTCCTCGACCGCGCCACCAGGGAGATCTACCCGCCAGGCTCGACGTTCAAGACCGTGGTGACGGCGGCCGCCCTGGACACCGGCACGGCCGCGCCGGAGACCGAGTTCCCTGATCCCGAGGAATTCCAGCTACCTGGATCGACGGCGACGATCTCCAATGCCGGTGGGGGTGTATGCAACGACGGCCAGTCGATCACCTTGCTCCAGGCGTTCATCGTCTCCTGCAACACCACCTTCGCCGACCTCTCGATCCAGGTGGGCGCCGAGGACATCGGGATCACCGCCGATGCGCTCGGCTTCAACACGGACATCCCCTTCCCGTGGACCGTGCCCGAGGCGATCTACCCGGTTGACCTGCTCGCCGCCGACCCGGCGGCCCTGGGCCAGAGCGGCATCGGGGAACGCGATGTCCGCGCCGCGCCGTTGCATATGGCGATGGTGGCGGCAGCAATCGCCAACGACGGCATCACCCTCAACCCTTACCTGGTCAATCGCATTTTCGACGCCGACGGGAACACCGTGGAGACATTCGAACCGAGCCCTATGGGTCAGGCAATGGACCCGGCCACGGCCGCGGTCCTGACCGAGATGATGGAGCGCGTCGTCTCCGAGGGCACCGGTCAGGCGGCCGCCGTGTCCGGCATCAGGGTCGCCGGCAAGACCGGGACCTCGATGGGCGCCGACGGACTGCCCAACCCCTGGTTCATCGGGTTCGCCCCAGCCGAGGACCCGACCATCGCAATCGCCGTCTTCTTCGAGGCAAGCCCGGAACTGGGCGAATCTGCCTCCGGTGGCGGTGTCGCGGCTCCTCTCGCCGGCGACCTGATCGAATTGTGGCTGGAGGGATCCCCATGAGTTGGGACGAGAGCGTTCCTACAATCCGCCCCGCTTCCATGGATGCCCAAACCGCCCTAACTGACCGCTATCAAATCACGTCCCACCTGGCCCGGGGCGGCATGGCCGACGTCTATGAGGGAAGGGACAACCTGCTCAATCGCCGGGTTGCGATCAAGGTCCTTCACTCTCAGTACTCCGCCGACGACGCCTTCGTCAAGCGCTTCCGACGGGAGGCTCAGGCCGCCGCCAATCTGAGCCACCCCAACATCGTCGGCATCTACGACTGGGGACAGGCACAGAACACGTATTTCATCGTCATGGAGCTCGTCGACGGGCGATCCCTACGAGACGTCCTCAAATCGGAGGGGGCTCTACTTCCCCGTCGGGCCACTGAGATCACGGCCGAGGTCGCCGCAGCGCTATCGGTCGCCCACCAGGCCGGCCTGGTCCACCGCGACGTCAAGCCGGGCAACATTCTCCTCGCCAAGGACGGCACCGTGAAGGTGACCGACTTCGGCATCGCCCGAGCCTGGGACGACAGCCAGGAGCTGACCCGGACCGGCGCAGTCATCGGGACCGCCACCTATTTCAGCCCCGAGCAAGCCCAGGGGGCGGCGGCCGATGCCCGAAGCGACGTCTACTCCCTCGGCGTGGTGCTCTACGAGATGCTCACGGGGCGCCCCCCGTACACCGGAGACAGCCCGATGTCGGTTGCCTTCCAGCATGTGTCGACAGAGGCCCCTCTGCCGGGCTCGCTCAACGCCGACGTGTCGCCGTCACTCGACGCAGTGGTGGCGAAGGCGATGCGAAAAGACCCGGTCGCCCGCTATCAAACCGCCGATGAGATGCGCGCCGACCTCCTGTCGGTGCTCAAGGGGGAAGAGGTGGGCATGCCGGTCCCGATTCCGATCCCGGTTCCGGTCCCGCTCAACGGCGATGGCTCGACACGTGTGATGTCGACGACCTCGGTGCCGCCGGCGACGGCTCCACCCGACGAGGTGTATCGGGAGATCGAGGAGGAGCCGTCCTCGCAAATGCCGTTCATCCTCACCGCAGTTGGCCTCCTGATCGCACTCGGCGGGCTGATCTTCCTTCTCTTTCAGCTCGCGGGTGGCGGCGAGGAGGAACCAACCCTCGTCGAGGTGCCCAACGTCACCGGGATCAGTCAGGCCGAGGCTTTGTCACGTCTCCAACAGGACGGGTTCCTGGTCACGACCTTCTTCGAGTCGAGCGATACGGTCCCTGCCGGAGATGTGATTCGGACCGAGCCCGCCTTCGGGACGATGGTCGAGGAGGGGTTCACAATCGAGGTCTACGTCTCCTCGGGACCTCAGGAAATCGAGGTTCCCCCAGTCGTCGGTCAGACCAGGGCGGAGGCCGAACGTCTCATCACCGAGGCGGGCCTCACCGTCGGGCAAGTGACCGAACGCGCCGACGCGACCTTCGCCGAGGGGATAGTGATCGAGCAGGATCCGGCGCAGGGGGTGAGGGTCGGTGTCGATGCCCCGGTCAATCTGGTGGTTTCGACCGGTCCGGAGACGGTCGTCGTGCCCAACGTGGTCAATCTCAGCGAGCGGGAGGCCACCGCCCAACTCCAGGCCCTCGGCTTGCTGGTGCGCGTGCAAGACGAATACTCCGACACCGTCGCCCAGGACCTGGTGATTCGCTCCGACCCGGTGGCGGTCGCGGAGGCGCAGTTGGGTGACACGGTCCTGATCGTCGTGTCGCTCGGGCCGACACCCGTCGAGGTGCCCAATCTGATCGGGATGAATCAGGCCCAAGCCGAGGCAGCGGTGGCCGAGCGGGGGCTGACGATCGTGGTCGAGACACAACCTGTCGCCGATTCGTCGCAGAATGGCCTGGTGATCGCCCAGAGCCCGAATCCGGGTGAGATGCTGTTGCCTGGTGATCCGGTGAACGCCACCTTCGGTCAGTTCACTCCCCCGAGCACTACGACGACCACCACCACCACCACCACGACGGTGCCGACTACGACTCCGTGAGTCAGCGGTAGTTGGTCGTCATGAGGAAGCCCGCGGCGATGGCCACCAGGCCGGCGATCAGGATCGTTTGATCCCATTCGAAGACGAAGCGGAGAATCACCAGCACGACGCCAACCGCCATTAGACCGGCCATGAGGGCCACGTACCAGGTAGGGCTGGGATCCTTGGCCTTGACTGCGGCCTGCGCGGCGCTGGCAGACACCGGTTTGTTCTTTGGCTTGCGGCGCTTCGACTCGGGCACGAGCAGCGAGAGTAGTCAATATCGGGAGACGGCATCGCCGAGTTACACGCGTGTAGTTCTCCCCATCCTGTGGACAAGCCCGTGGAAAACTACACCGGTGTGATTAGCCCGGCCGCCAGACCGGCACCATGTCCTCACGACAGTGGCGGGGCGGGTTGTCGTCTCCGACGTTGACCGCGGTCATCGTCAACTCGGCACCGCACACGGTGCAGCGGTAGTCCTGATCGACGGTGACCACGTCCTCAGGGTCGACCTCGGGTGGCGGGGTCGAGAGCATGCGGATGATGGCGACAGAGACCCGCCAGATGGTGTAGCCAGCGACCAAGGCGAGGATGACCTCGACGGCGGAGATTCGGGTCAAGTTTCCTCCCCCAGAGGGCGAAGCGATCGTTGGGGGAGGTGGGGGAGGTGGCCGATTCGCCCCTCCCCGCCTTCGGCGGTACTCCCCCCTTCGGTGGGAGAAATAGGGCCGGAGGGGGTTCTCAGAGTCGTTCCACAATCAGGGCGTTGGCCATGCCTCCGCCCTCGCACATGGTCTGCAGCCCATAACGGCCGCCGGTGCGCTCCAACTCCCATACCAACGTCGTCAGGAGCCGGGCGCCACTGGCCCCGAGCGGGTGACCGAGGGCAATGGCACCGCCGTTGACGTTCGTGCGCTCCCAGAGGGCCATGGGGTCGGTGCCACCGTGCTCCATCCGCCAGGCCACTGTCACCGCGGCGAAAGCCTCGTTGACTTCGAACAGGTCGATCTCGTCGATGCTCAGACCGGCCCGATTCAGGACCTTCTCGGTAGCCGGGATCGGCCCGGTCAGCATGGTCACGGGGTCGACCCCGGCCATGGCAAAGGCGACAAATCGCGCCTTGGGCTCCAGGCCGAGGGCGTCGGCCTTCTCCTCGGACATGATCAGCACTGCCGCCGCACCATCGGAGATCTGTGAGGAGTTGCCGGCGGTGATCACACCGTCGCTCTTGAAGGCGGGCTGAAGGGCGGCCAGCTTCTCGAGAGATGTGTCCTCACGGATGCCCTCGTCCCTCGTGACGGTGTGCATCCGCCCGTCGTCGCCGGTGACGCCGACCGGGACGATCTGCTCCTCGAATCGGCCCTCAGCGGTAGCCACAGACGCCCTCCGATGTGACTCGAGCGAGAGCTCGTCCAGTTCATGTCGAGAGATGCCCCACTTCTCGGCGATCATCTCCGCCGAGAGCCCCTGAGGGACGAGACCCTGGGAGTAGCGCTCCAGCATGCGGGATCCGAAGGGGAGACCGGGGCCCTGGTGGGCGGTGATGCCCATTGGGACGCGGGTCATGTTCTCCACTCCGGCAGCTACCACCACGTCCTGAGCGCCGGCCATGATCGCTTGGGCGGCGAAATGAGCCGACTGTTGCGAGGAACCGCATTGCCGGTCGATGGTGACTCCAGGCACCTCTTCGGGATACCCAGCTGCCAATGCCGCATTGCGGCCGACGTTGTACGCCTGTTCCCCGGTCTGGCTGACCGTCCCCATGATCACGTCGTCGATGACCGCCGGGTCGATGCTGTTGCGCTCCACCAGAGCCTCCAGGGGGCGGGAGGCCAGATCGACCGGGTGATAGTCCTTGAAGACACCGTTACGACGGCCGACCGGCGTCCTCACCGCATCGACGATCACTGCATTGGTCATGTGTCTCCAATCATCGGACGGTGGAGACGATGGGACTCGAACCCACGACCCCCGGCTTGCAAAGCCGGTGCTCTTCCAGCTGAGCTACGTCCCCGCTGGGTTCCAGTTTACGGTGCCAACCCTGTCAAGACAGATCCCAAGGCGCGGCAGCGGCCCGCGGACCGCAGTCCGTCAGCGAGTCTTGAGGCGGTGCGTAGTGGTGCCCTTGACGGTGCCGTCGGGGTTGTAAGACGTCCACTCGCCGGTTTTCTTGCCATGGTCCCAAGTTCCTTGGTCGATCAGATTCCCGTCGGCATCCCATCTCTCCCAGAGCCCATGCTTCTCGGAATCGAGGAACCCGCCTCGTTGCAGCAGACCGCCAGTGGACCGGTACCAGGTCCAGGCCCCATCGACGACGCCTTTGTCATACGTGCCCTCCGAGCGCACTGGACCGTCGACGAAGTAGTGGCGCCACACCCCTTGGCGCTCCCCCTTCACGTACTCACCGGTCATCACCCCGCCATGCGAGTCCGCTTCGGTCCACTGTCCGATCTTCTGTCCGAACCGGTCGACCCGGTTTGGTGATTGGTCGGGCACCTGCAATCTCCTCTTGTTACGAATCGGCCGATTCGAACGCACCCATGATTGCCTCGAAATGCTCGAGCGGCAGGGGGCCCGGGACGGTCCCCAGCTGGACGATGACGAGGTCGTGAGCGGGGTCGACAGTGATCACATTGCCTCGAATCCCGATGGCGTGGAACATGCCCGGCCTGGTGTGTCCAGCCACCAGTGGCCTCCATACTCCGGATTGGTCGGACTCGGGGTCCGAACGAAATCGACCCATGCCTCCGGCAGGATCTGAACACCATCCCACTGGCCGCCACGAAGGTGAAGCAGACCGAACTTCGCATAGCCCCGGGTTGTGGTGTCAGCGGAGAACGCTCCCATCCAGGTCCCGGCGTCGTCGAACTGGGTCTCGATCGGATCCATGCCGATCACGTCGAACAACTCCGCCTCCATGAATGCGCGCATGTCGCCAGGGTCCTCACCGGCCACATCGCCGACGATTCGGGCAAGGAGGGTCGACGTCCCACTGTTGTATTCGAATCTCTCCCCGGGCTCCCATGTCAGTTCCTGGGCCGCCGCGTAGCCGGCGGCGTCAGGGCTGGCCACGAGCGCGGACATGCTCGTGCCGGCATCCAATCCGTCTGACCATTCCATCCCCGTGCTCATGTGAAGCATCTGCCCGACCGTTATGGCCGCGCGTGGGTCCTCCGGGTCGGCATGCCATTCGGCCACGGGAGCAGCCTGCTCGAGCTCCAATTCCCCATCGCGCACCAGGACCCCGATGAGCGCGGACGCCACGCTCTTCGCCATCGAGTAACTCGGCATCACGACGTCCGGCCCGTCGGTGGCACTGGGGCTGTAGCGCTCGTACACGATTGCCCCCTGGTGCACGATCACCACCGCCCGCACCCGATCGGGGGCGCCGTCGGCGAAGGCCGCGTCGGTGGCTTCATCTACGATCGCTTTGTCCACCTGTGACGGCCATTCGGCCACCACCCATTCCCCTGTCGGCCAGGGCACGTCGTTGGGCTGGGCCGGGAACGGGGGCATCGAAGACGCTGCGTCTGTCGAGGTGGTGGTGGCCACCATCGTCGTAGCGGTGGCCGCGATCGTGGAGGTCGAGGCGGCAATCGTCGAAGTCGTCTGTGGTGGCACCGTGTCGGGCGCCGCGGAACAAGCCACGACCACAGCCAGCATCAGGAGCCGCAATCTCGATGCAGTCATCGGATCGATGACACATTACGAGCACTCAGACCACCGGCACCTCGACGTCCTGGGCCAGGCGCGGAAGTTGGTTTCGGTCGACATTCGCCTCGATTTCGAGACCCGATAGAATTCCACGTCCTTGACTACCAGTCTGTGACTACCAGTCTGGGGCCCATAGCTCAGCCCGGTTAGAGCGCATCCCTGATAAGGATGAGGTCCGTGGTTCAAGTCCACGTGGGCCCACCAACCTGACGACATCGAACATATGTTCGACTATCCTGCTCGGATGAGCGAGCTGCGCTGGAGTGCGCCTTCGCAAGGCGGTCTGTTCGAATTGAACCGCCGTGTCCCGGGCCGCGGCGAGTACCGGGGTCTGACGTTCCATGAGACCGAGGCGAAGACCATCCTCAATCGTGTCCCCGGCGACTATCTGCCGTTCGATTGGACGATCAACCCCTACCGCGGCTGCAGCCATGCCTGTGTCTACTGCTTCGCCCGGCCCACCCACGAATACCTCGGACTGGACACCGGGAAGGACTTCGACACCCAGATCGTGGTCAAGATCAACGCCGTCGAGCTGGCCAGAGCCGAGACTTCGCCGGCCCGCTGGTCGGGTGAGTCGATCGCCTTGGGCACCAACACCGATCCCTACCAACCAGCAGAGGGGCGATACCGGTTGACCCGTGGCATCCTCGAGATCCTCACCGAACGGCGCAACCCGTTCACCATCCTGACCAAGTCGACCCTTGCCCTCCGTGACCTCGACGTGTTCGTCGAGGCAGCGGCCAACAGTCAGGTTTGTGTCAGCTTCTCCATCGGGACGCTCGACCCGGAGGTCTGGCGTCAAACCGAGCCCGGCACCCCGCACCCTCAGCGTCGGGTCGAGGCGATCGCCCGTCTTCATGAGGCGGGAGTGCCGACTGGAGTCCTCGTCGCTCCATTGATCCCCGGTCTATCCGACAGGCCCGACCAGGTCGCTGCGGTCGAGAACGCCTGTCGGGAGGCGGGGGCCGATTCCGTTTTCCCGATACGTCTTCACCTTCGCCCCGGGGTGAAGGAGCATTTCATGGGCTGGTTGACCGACAATCACCCGGAGCTCACCGCCGAGTACGAGCGTCTCTACAGAGATCGCTCCTATCTCCCCCGCCACCAGCGGGCCAGGCCTCGCCCGAATCCGGGTAGACCGAAGCCGGTGTCGCAGCCGGCCTTGCCCTTCGGCTGAGGTTCTCTGCTACACAAGGACGATGCCCGCCGGCACATTGGATATCGAAGCGATCCGTGCCCGTTTCCCGGCCCTGAATCGTCGAGAGCACGGTCAGCCCGTGGCCTATCTCGACGGTCCTGGCGGGACCCAGGTGCCCAAAGCCGTGATCGACGCCATGAATGCCGTGCTCACCGAGGGTGTGAGCAATCTCGGTGGCGATTTCGGAGCGTCCCAACTCGCCGAGACGATCACCGCAGACGGCAGGGAGGCGATGGCGGACTTCTTCCACGCCGACCCGACGGAGATCTCCTTTGGACAGAACATGACAAGCATCACCTTCGCGGTGAGCCGAGCGTTGGCCCGGAATTGGGGGCCCGGCGACGCCATCGTCGTCACCAGCCTGGACCACGACGCCAACTTCACCCCGTGGGTGCGGGCGGCCGAGGATGCGGGGGCCGAAGTTCGCATCGCCCATTTCGATGCGGCAAGCGGCGAGCTCGACCCGGCCGCTATCGCGGACTTGCTCGACGACCAAGTCCGTCTGGTCGCCACCTGTGTCGCCTCGAATGCAATCGGAACCCTGATCGATGTGAAGGCGGTCACTGCCATGGCCCACGAGTCTGGAGCCCTCGTCTATCTCGATTCGGTCCACGCCGGTCCCCATCATCTCGTCGACGTCCGGTCGATCGACTGCGACTTCCTGGTGGCATCGTCCTACAAGTTCTTCGGGCCTCATACCGGGATCCTCTACGGCAAGCTCGACCTGCTGGCCGAGCTCGACTTCTACAAGGTGCGGCCCGCTCCCTCCGACCCGCCCGACAAGTTGGAGACGGGCACCCAGAGCTTCGAATCGATAGCCGGGGTAACCGCCGCGGTCGACTACCTGGCAGGTCTTGGCGATGGCAGGAATCGGAGAGCAAGACTGGTCGAGAGCTATCGCCGTATACAGGAACACGAGCGCATGTTGTCGACCAGGTTCATCGACGGCGTGGCCGGCTTGGACCGGGTCACGATCCACGGCGTACCAGTGGCCGACGACCGGCGAGTGTCGACATTCGCTCTTTCGGTTGATGGGATGTCTCCTGCCGATGCGGCGAGCCGACTCAGCGAGATGGGCCTCTATGTCTGGTGGGGCCACTACTACGCCCTGAACGCCATCGAGCGTCTCGGCTTTCTCGAGGCCGGCGGTCTGGTTCGCATCGGGTTCGTCCACTACAACACTGAGGCCGAAGTCGATCGGGCCCTAGAGGGTCTCGCCGCGTTGTAGATCAGCTGATCGGTTGGACGTCGAGCTCGGCCGCCAACCCTCGAACCCTGAGCTCCAATTCGTCACGGATCGCCCGAACCTCTCTGATCGTCTTGCCCGTCGGGTCATCGACCTCCCAATCGAGGTATCGCTTGCCGGGTATGAACGGACATGAGTCGCCACACCCCATCGTGACGATCACGTCGGCCGAGTCGAGCATCTCGTCGGTCCAGGCGGCGGGGATCCGATTGGAGATGTCGATCCCTTTCTCGGCCATCACTTTCACCGCCATCGGATTGATGGAATCCGCGGGCTCCGATCCGGCGCAGGAGACATCGACACTGCCGCCGCTGAAGCTCCGCAGGAGACCGGCGGCCATCTGGGACCTACCGGCGTTTTGTACACAGAGGAAGACGACGCTCGGCTTGGGCACACACCGAGCCTAAGAGGGGCAGGTGAACGTCGGGTTACCGGATGACGGGCAACCCGGGGGACACCCGTACACTGACCCGGTGAAGCGACTCTCCCCCATCATCATCCTGGGCGCCATCGCCGCCTTCGTACTGATCCGCCGGCGCGACTCCGAGGTCGTCATCCCCGACTCAGCCTGGAACCCAGTCGAACCCTCGTGAAGGTTGGCGTCCTCGCCAGCGGGGACACCGCGGTCAGGGCGGCTCACTGTCTCAGCGCCCATGACACCGTCGAGGAGGTCGTGGTGGTGGGTCCGGCTCGCAGCCGCAGCTTCCGCGTAGTTCCCGACGCATCCGAGTGCGACCTGCTCATCGGCAGCGGGGACGCTGCCCCGGTCAGGGCCCGCAAGCTCGGGGTGCCGTTGCTCTGGGACGGGGACAACCCGGCCGAGGGAGCAGTCGTGTGGGGCGCCTCACCGGTCGGCCTCGCCCTCGCTCTCGGTGCCCGCGAGCCAGATCCGAGGATCATCGCCGTCGCCCATCCCGATCTGGAAGAGGGATTCGATCACCAGGTGCGGTTCCCCGACCCGGTAGGTGCTGCCAAAGTTGCCGACGCCACGTTCGGGGGAAGGCATGTGGCCCTGGCTCAATCTCCGGACCGATTCGCCGCCTGTCTGGCCGTCGGCTCGGAGCGACAGGTCACCATCGTCGACGACGGCGCTTTCATGTCGGGTATCGCCCTCGCCGCAGCCATCGACATCGTCGGGGAGGAAGCGGCGCCGGTTTGGGATTCGGCCCTGGTCTATCTGCAGACCGCGGCCCTCATGGGTTTGGTCATGGCCGAGGACCGGTAGCTTCGGACCGATGTTGACCGTCGGCTCGGTGGTATGGGGAGTGCGTGACGTTCCCGAGGCCATCCGGTTCTGGTCTGCGACGCTCGACTACGAGCCGTTGTACGAGCCCGAGCACGACTGGGCGATCCTGGTGCCACGGGAGGGATCGGGTCAGCGGATATCGATCAAGCTGGTGACCTCGGACCCTTTGCCCCGTCAGCGTCATCATCTCGACCTCTATGCCTCGGATCAGGGCGCCGAGGTGGAGCGTCTCGTCGGCTTGGGCACGGGGTGGACTGGACTATGAGGAGGATGCCGATTACGTGGTGCTCGCCGACCCCGACGGCAACCAATTCTGTGTCATCGATGCCTCCGAAGAAGGTTGATGACCGTTCCTTGTCGCCGTGGCGCCATATATGGCGCCACGTACCTCAGGTACGCGGGTCCAGGACCCGGGGGCTCTCCTCGGTCGGGATGTCGGCGTGGTCGGGAGGAGGGGTCACCGAGCCGTTGCCGGGGCGGTAGTCGGTCGGTGGGTGCAAGACCTGTGACGGGGCCGGGGCGACGACGGGATTGAGGGTCTCCTCGAGGACCACCACTTCGAGACCACCAACCACATCGGACACCAGGTTGTAGACGATGGCGCCGGCCACGGTGGCGCCGGTCATCGTGACCCACCAGACGACCGACCCGAAGACCATGACTCTGAAGAACTGCTCGACGTTGGCGAAGGGTTGGGCTCCTTCGTCGATCAAGGTGATCTCCACCATGAAGTCGGTGAGACGCTGAGGCAACCCGGCTCGCTCGAGCACCGACCAGAAGATCACCCCGCCCAGGACCATGGCCAGGGCGAGCACGGCCCAGACCACGGCCGAGACTTTCAGCGCGGTCCAAGGGTCGATCTTTCGGATGATGCGTCTTACGCGACGAACAGTTGCCATAGGGCTCCTGGGGATTACCGGGGCAGTCTAAAGGAAGACCGCATTAGACCCAACGACACGAAGCGGCCGGGGGTTCCCCTCACTCGACGTCGTCGGAGACGATGGCCAGCGCCGACAACTCGTTACCGTCGCCGACTCCGATCACCCGCACGCCTGTGGAGTCACGCTTCTGCTTGCTGATCTTGGCCACCGGGGTCCTCATCGCCACTCCCGCCGCTGTGATCAAGAAGACGTCGTCGTCCTTGGTCACAGCACGGGCCCCGACCAGATTCCCCCGAACCCTGGTCAGCTTGAACGCCTTGACCCCGATCCCGCCCCGGGTCTGTCGTCGGAACTCACCGATCGCCGTCCTCTTGCCGTACCCGGCAGACGTGACCAGCAGCACTTCTTCGCCATCGACGTTCGACACTGCGGCAACCACGTGATCGCCCTCACGGAGACGGATCCCGCGCACGCCCTGGGTGCCCCGCCCCATGCTGCGCAAGTCGGCCTCCTTGAAGCGGATCCCCATGCCCTCCTTGGTGAAGATGAGCACGTCGTTCTCACCGTTGGTGGTCCGCACCGTGACCAACTCATCGCCATCGATCAGCTTGATGGCGACCAAAGTCTGGTTCCGAGACTCGTACTCTTTGAACTCGGTCTTCTTGGCGATGCCCTGTTTGGTGACCATCACCAGATAGCGGCCCGTCTCGTAGTCCCTGGTGTCGATGATCGCCTGCACCCTCTCTTCGGGCTCGAGGGGCAGGACCGACTGGGCGAGGACACCCTTGGCGATCCGGGACTGTCTCGGGATGGCGTGGGCCTTGAGACGATGGACCAGGCCCTTGTTGGTGAAGAACAACAGATAGGCATGGGCCGTGGTGTGGACGAGGTGCTGGATGACGTCGGTCTCCTGGACCTCTGCGGCCTTGACCCCGCGCCCGCCCCGGCCCTGGGTCTTGTATGTCGACGCCGGCACCGACTTGATGTAGCCGGCCGAGGAGACGGTCACGATCAGCTCGTCGTCGGCGATGAGGTCTTCCAGCGAGAGGTCGCCTTCGTCGGGGATGACCCGGCTCCGACGGTTCTCCCCGTACTTCTCCTTGATGTCGGCAAGCTCGTCCCGGATGATCCCCCAGCGGCGCTTGGGGTCTGACAGGATGGCCTCCAGCTCGGCGATCACACCGTGCAGGTCGGCCAACTCGGATCGGAGCTTGTCGACCTCGAGAGCGGTGAGCCGTCGCAGCGGCATGTCGAGGACGGCGTTGGCCTGGACCTCGCTCAGCTCGAACCGGTCGATCAGGTTGGCTCTGGCGTCGGCGGTGTCCGCAGAGCCGCGGATGATCTTGATCACCTCGTCGATGTTGTCGACGGCGATGATGAGGCCCTCGAGGATGTGGGCCCTGGCCCGAGCCTCTTCGAGGCGGAAGCGGGTTCTCCGCTCCACCACCTCCATCTGGTGGTCGAGGTAGTACCCGATCATCTCGGCCAGATCGAGGGTGCGGGGCACACCGTCGACCAGCGACACCATGTTGTATCCGAAGGAGTCCTGCATCGGGGTGTTCTTGAACAGCTGGTTGAGGACGACCTGGGGCACTGCAGTGCTCTTCAGCTCGATGACGAGCCGCGTGCCGACACGGTCGGAGGACTCGTTGCGGACCTCGGCGATGCCCTCCAGACGCTTGTTGTCGACCAGCTCTTTGATCTTGGCGATGATCCGCTCCATCGACACCTGATAGGGCAGCTCGGTGGCGATGATGGCGGTGCGGCCCTTGCGGATCTCCTGAACGTCGCAGACCGCACGGATCTTGACCGACCCTCGCCCGGTGGTGAGAGCGTCCCGAATGCCCCCGGTGCCGACGATGAAGCCGCCGGTGGGGAAATCGGGCCCCTTGACGAATTTCAGGAGCTCTTCGGTGGTGGCGTCGGGGTTGTCGATGACATGGGTGCAGGCATCGATGATCTCGTTGAGGTTGTGAGGCGGGATGTTGGTGGCCATCCCGACCGCGATTCCCTGCGAGCCGTTGACGAGAAGGTTGGGGAACCGGGAGGGGAGCACGGTGGGCTGCTGCATCTCCCCCGAGTAGTTGTCCTCGAAGTCGACCGTGTCCTCCCTGATCCCCTCGAGGAGGTGGCTGGACAGCTTGGTGAGACGGCACTCGGTGTACCTGGCGGCGCCCGGCGGGTCATCGATGCTGCCGAAGTTGCCCTGCGGGTCGATGAGGAGATGACGCATCGAGAAGTCCTGCCCCATGCGGACCAGGGCGTCGTAGATGGCCGTGTCCCCGTGAGGGTGGTAGTTCCCCATGACATCACCGACGACCTTGGAGCACTTGCGATGGGCTGAGCTCGACGTGATGTTGTTCTCGAACATCGAGTAGATGATCCGACGCTGTACTGGCTTGAGGCCATCGCGGACATCGGGCAGGGCCCGCGAGACGATCACCGACATCGCATAGTCGACGAAGCTCTGCTCCATCTCGTCGGTGATCTCGACCTGGGGCACGCCCTCAGCGGGTGGGGTCTTCGAAACCATGACTCAGATGTCCAGGAATCGGACGTCGCCGGCGTTTTGCTGGATGAAGGCCTTGCGAGAGGGGACGTCGTCTCCCATCAGGGTGACGAAGACCTCTTCGGCCCGCGCCGCATCCTCCATCTCGACCTGGAGCAGGGTGCGGGTGGCGGGGTTCATCGTCGTCTCCCACAGCTCCTGGGCGTTCATCTCGGCCAGGCCCTTGAAACGGGTCGGCTTCACCTTGGGATGCTCTTTCTTGAAGACGTCGAGCCCGGCGTCGTCTTTCAGGTAATGGACCTGGGAGCCGACCTTGACCCGATACAGGGGCGGCTGGGCGATGTAGACGTACCCGTACTCGATCAACGGCTTGAGATGACGGAAGAGGAGTGTGAGCAGGAGGGTCCGAATGTGGGCGCCGTCCACGTCGGCGTCGGCGAGCAGGACGATCTTGTGATAGCGGGCCTTCTCGATGTCGAACTCCTCACCGATGCCGGTGCCCATCGCAGTGATGATGTCCTGAACCTCGAGGTTCTGAAGGGCCTTGGCCAGCCGGGCCTTCTCGACGTTGAGGATCTTGCCTCGGATGGGGAGGATCGCCTGGGTGTTGGAATCACGGGCCGATTTGGCGGGGCCGGCGGCCGATTTGCCCTCGACGATGAACAACTCGGACTCCCCCGGGTCCCGGGATGAGCAGTCGGCCAGCTTGTCGGGAAGCCCGCCAGATTCGAGGCCCGACTTGCGCCGGGTGAGCTCACGGGCCTTGCGAGCCGCCTCCCGAGCCTTGGCGGCGCCGACGCACTTGTCGACGATACGGCGGGCCTCGGGTGAATAACGCTCCAGCCATTCCGGCAGCTTGCGGTTGAGGGTTTTCTCGACATAGGAGCGGATCTCGGTGTTGCCCAGCTTGGTCTTGGTCTGGCCTTCGAACTGTGGCTCCTTGACTCGAACGGAGAGCACTGCGGTCAGACCCTCGCGGACATCCTCCCCGGTGAGGTTCTCGTCCTTCTCCTTGAGCATGCCCTTGGCGCGGGCGAAGTCGTTGATCGCCTTGGTCAGCGCCTTGCGGAAGCCCTCCTCGTGGGTGCCGCCCTCGTGGGTGTTGATGTTGTTGGCGAACGAGAGCACCGATTCGGTGTAAGAGGTGGTCCACTGCATGGCGACCTCGAGCTCGGCGTCCTCTCCGGCATCGGAGATGTCGATGATGTGGGCGTGGAGTGGGTCGCGTAGCGAGTTGAGATGCTTGACGAAGTCGACCAGCCCGCCCTTGTAGTGGAAGACGTCGACGGTCTCGGGGTCGCTGCGCCGGTCGGTGAGGGTGATCTGAAGATTGCGGTTGAGGAATGCGGTCTCCCGCAATCGTGAGGCGACCGTGTCGTAGTCGAACTCGGTGGTCTCCTGGAATGTCTCCGGGCTCGGCCAGAAGCGAATGGTGGTGCCCGTCTTCTTGATCGGCTTGAGCTTCTTCGGATCCTTGGTCTTGGGCCGCCCGTCGCTGAACTCCTGGTAATAGACGTGGCCACCGCGCCGCACTTCCGCTTCGAGACGGGTGGACAGCGCGTTGACCACCGAGACCCCGACACCGTGCAACCCGCCGGACACCGTGTAGGCGCCTTGCTCGAATTTGCCTCCGGCATGAAGTGTCGTGAGGACCGTGGTCAGCGCCGAGCGCTTGGTCTTCGACATCTGCTCGACCGGGATGCCACGCCCATCGTCGACAACCTCGACTCCCCCGTCGGCGAGAAGCGTCACTTCGATCCGGGAGGCTTGACCGGCCATCGCCTCGTCTACCGAGTTGTCCACCACCTCCCAGATGAGGTGATGCAGCCCTCTCGGACCGGTTGACCCGATGTACATCCCGGGCCGTCGCTTGACGGCCTCGAGACCCTCGAGAACGGTGATGTCTTTGGCTTCGTAACTGTCGCGAGTGGCCGTCACGACCCTCCTTGTGGGACCCTTCGGGTGTGTCTGCTGGTGGAGCTGGGTCAGGAGCCGGGGACCGGGCTGCAGACGAGTTTCACAGATGTCATTTTACCGGAAATACCTGATCAAAACGAATCAATCAAGGGGTCTGGCGTCATCGGCTCGATGGTGCCCGAACCTCGATCTTCTCGACCACGCCTTCACCCAGGGCTCGGGCGAGGGCCGCCACCAGATCGGCACTGCCATACCTCAGGAAGGCAACCATCGACGGGGCCCCGGCCTCCACGACGAGGGTCTTGCCCTGGATGAACAACGGCTTGGAACGACCCGCCCAAGGGGTGCCGGCCAGCTCGTCCCAGCCGGCAGCGATACGGGACAGCGCCATCGGATCGGACATCCCCATCTTGCGGAACAGCGCCTCCAGGGAGGCCCCTAGCGAGGTGAGCTCGCCGTCGCTCATCGTCGCACCCCGTCACCCACTCTCCACACGGCGCCCTCGACCGGCACATCCTCTGGGCGTGCAGAGCTGATCAGGGTCTGGGTGTCGGCCGGCAGCGTCTTGGCGAGAGCCTCGGCCCGCTGTGGGTCCAGCTCGGAGAAGACATCGTCGAGAAGCAGCACCGGGGGCTCGTCGATCATCTCGGTCACAGCTCGATGGGCGGCGAGCTTGATCGCCAACGCCATCGTCCTCTGCTCGCCCTGGCTGCCATGGGTGCGGGTGTCGATCCCATCCAGGGCCAGGACCGGCTCGTCGCGATGGGGGCCGACGGAGGTGAGTCGCCGGTCGTAGTCGATCTTTCGCGACTTCTCGAGGGAAGCCAGGATCGCTCCGGTGAAATCGGCAGCTGCGCCGTTCAGCCCATCTCCCGGGTCCCATGAAGCGAGATATCCGATGGAGGCCCTCTCCGGCCTACCGGCGATGTCGCCGTAGGCCGTCTCCAGGTGGGATGCCAGGGTCTCGATCACCCTGGCTCGCCGCGACATGACGCGGCCTCCCGACTGGGCGAGACGGGCATCCCAGACCGAGAGGGTTGTGTCGTCACGCTCCCCCGACCTCAGGAAGGCGTTCCTCTGTCGCAGCGCCCGATCGAACTCGCCCTGGTCGTGATGGGCGGACGGCCAGAGTTGCACGGCGACGGCGTCGAGGAGGTCCCGGCGGTATGCCGGCCCTCGCTTGACCAGATCGAGGTCATCGGGAAGAAAGGCGATGACCCGGAGCACACCGAGCAGGTCGGCGGTCTTCCGGAGTCGGCTCTTGTCGAGTTGGGTGCGGCGGACCCCGGCCCTGGGCAGCTCGATCTCGACGAGCCGCTCCCGCGGGCCGCTGGATACCCCGGCCCTGACCACAGCCGCGTCCTCTCCGTCGGCGATCATGGAAGCGTCCGGGACCGATCGGAGCGACCGAAGTGACGAGAGGTAGGCGATAGCCTCGAGAAGGTTGGTCTTCCCGGCCCCGTTGGGGCCGAGCAGGAGGTTCACCCCCGGATCAGGCTGCCACTCGAGTCCCTCGTAGGAACGGAAGTGGGTGAGCGAGACCCAGTCGACCTTCATTCAGACCCGGACGGGCATCAGAAGGTAGAGGAAATCATCGTCGGCGCCGCTGTCGATCACGCTCGGCTTGAACGCGTCGATGACCCGGATCCGAATCGAATCGCCGGCGATCGCGGTGACCCCGTCCTGGAGATATCTGGGGTTGAAAGCGATGGAGACCTCTTCGTCGGAGCCCTCGAAAACACCCGATAGGTGCTCGGTCTCACCGCCGACATCTTGACGGGTGACGGCCACCTCGACCCCACCCTCCATGAGTTTGAGACGTACCGGGATGTGATCCTCGGCAACGAGAGTGACCCGCCCCAGAGCCTCGAGCAGCACGTCCTTCTCCAGCACCACCTGGCTCGGATAGCTCTCGGGCAGCAAGGACTGGTACTTGGGGAAGTTGCCATCGATCAGCCTCAACCGCAGCATTCCCTTGTCCGAGGTGAAGACCGCCTCCCGGTCACGCAACTGGGCGGTCACCTTCGTCGACCCGATGGAGCGGGGCAGCTCCCTCAGGCCACGAGCGGGCACCAAGGCCGACCCCTCCAAACCCACCCCTCTGAGCTCCTTCTTGGCCAAACGGTATGAGTCGGTCGCCACCATGCGAAGCCCCTCGTCGGAGCTCTCGAACAGGACTCCGGTCAGGATGGGGCGGGCGCCGTCGCCAGAGGCTGCGATCGTCACCTGGGAGATCGCCTCGGCCAACTCTTCGCCATCGACTTCGACGCCGTCAGCAACGACGTCTTCCTGCACGGGGAAGTCGTCGACGGTGAGCGGCCGCAGAGTGAACCGGGGGCCATTCCCCTGGATCTCGATGTCGGTGTCACTCACCCCAATCGTCACCGCGCCGGCAGGCATCTTGCGAACTGCCTCCGACAGAAGCCGGCCGGGGATGACGGCTCGACCCTCTTCCATCACCTCGACCTCGGCCGCGGTGCGCACGGTCACGTCGAGATCGGTCCCTGTCACTCGGAGCGTGGTTCCGGCGACCTCGCACAACAATCCCTGGAGGACCGGCAAGGCGGTGCGGGCGCCCACCGCCCGGTTGGCTCGGGCGAGGACGTCGGCGAGATCGTCTCGCTGTGCTCGGATTCTCACAGGTGGAGGTCCCTTCTTCTGCTCCTATTTGTTTTCATTTAAAGAGTATTAGTCGTAGTAGGGGGTTGTGGATTTGGGGATTACCGGGATTCTCGCAGGCTCCGGCGGGTGTTTTGCCTGTGCATCTGGGTGTTGACGTCCTGTGCGGTAATCGGTGGCTGTCGGGGATAACTCAGCCACGTGTGGATATGCCCCCACCTTTCCTCAGGTCCTGTGTGAGTTGGGTCACCCGGTCGAACACGGCCCGGTCGGAGCGCAGGATGCGCTTGACCTTCTCCACCGAGTGGAGGACCGTGGTGTGGTCTCTCTTGAAATGCTCCCCGATCTTGGGCAGGGAGAGATCGGTGAGCTCCCGGCAAAGGTACATCGAGATCTGGCGGCACAGAACGAGTGGCTGACGCCGGCTCGGGCTGAGGACATCCTCGACGGTGAAGCCATACGCGGTAGCGGTGGCCCGAATGATGGTGTCCGGCCCGAGTGGGGCCAGTTCCTCCAAGGTAACGATGTCGCGGAGCACACGCTCGGCGGTCTCCAGATCGATGTCACGACGGTTGAGGGCCGACCAAGCGGTCACCCTGGTCAAGGCCCCCTCCAGCTCACGAATGTTGTCCGAGACGAGGCCGGCGATGTGCTCGAGGACTTCGAGCGGGACCGGCCGCGGGGCGAACTCGGCGTTTCTCCTCAGGATGGCGAGGCGGGTCTCCACGTCCGGAGGTTGGATGTCGGTCAGCAGACCCCATTCGAATCGGCTGCGGAGGCGATCCTCCAACGAGGAGAGGTTGCGCGGATGGCGGTCGGAGCTGATGACCATTTGCTTACCGGACTCGTAGAGCGAGTTGAAGGTGTGGAAGAACTCTTCGAGGATCTGCTCCTTGCCCTCGAAGAATTGGACGTCGTCCAACAGGAGGATGTCGACACCCCGGTATCGGTGCTTGAAGTCATCGGGGCGCTTGCGACGGATTGAGTCGATGAAGTCGTTGAGGAAGTTCTCCGAAGATACGTAGCGGACCACCAGATTGGGGTACATCTCGAGCGCCTGATGCCCCACCGCGTTGAGCAAGTGGGTCTTGCCCAGGCCGGCGCCGCCGTAGATGAACAACGGGTTGTAATGAGCACCGGGCTGTTCGGCCACGGCCATGGCTGCCGCCCAGGCGAAGCGGTTCGACTGGCCGACGACGAAGCTCTCGAATCGGTAGCGGGAGATGAGATTGGTAGCCGGGACGCCGGGGTCGCTTCCGGGGATGGCTCGATGGATCGGATCCGGGAGTCCCTCTTCGAGGGGAAGGGTTTGCTCGACCCCCGGCTCGGGCTCGACGACTTTGAACACGGGCCGTGTGTTGTTCCCGAACACGTCGCGATAGGCGGACTCGATCAACTCCCCGTGCTTGTCTCGCACCCAGCGCAGGTGGAATTCGCTCGGTGCGACCAGCGTCGGGGTCTCACCACCGAAATCGGGCTCGAGCCGCGATAGCCAGGTGTCCCAGTTCCCTTTCGAGACCCCGGCCCGCAACACGTCCTGAAATTGGCCCCAGCCGCCCGGCGCCGTCTGCTCTTGTACCAAGACCACTCCACTCCTCCTGCCGGAAAGTTGTCCACAGAACCATCCACATCTGTGGAAAGGACTGTGGAACATCCACCGGGACAAATCCATCAGCTCGTCAGCGAGAGCGGTCCAGTCCTCCACGGACGACTGGGGAAGTCGGTTACGCTCCCAAGGTCAAGGCAGGCGAGTATCGACCCTCGATCGCGACTCCGTCAAGAACGCGAGAATTGACGGTGTGGAAGAGTCGAGCCAGTTCTTTCCACAGGAAAAAGCCAGGTGGGGTAACGTTTTTCCAGTCTCTTCCACGGGTTCTAGAGGCCAAAACCTGGTCGATTGGCGATGGCTTTCTTTTCGCGAGCTATCCGCTTTCTTCGCGCTCCCACTGTTCTGTGGTCGAGAAGCGTGTGCGCCCGGACTTTGACATAGTTCCGCCAGGATTCGTAACCTGTCGTGACTCGCACTTCTACCCCCCTGTTTTGTCATGAAGAGGACTTATCAACCCAAGGTTCGAAGACGAAAGCGCCGTCACGGCTTCCGTCATCGCATGCAGACCCGCGCTGGGCGTGGCATCGTCAAGTCGCGTCGTCTCAAGGGTCGGAAGCGTCTCGCTGCCTGACTTCGAATCCCTTCGGTCCCCCAGAGATTTTCGAAGGGTGCTGAAGGAGGGGACAAGACGCCGCTCCGGGGGCGTCGTGATGGTGAAATGCTCCGGTGAACCGGGGGTGTCACGTGTCGGGCTCGTTGTCTCCAAGAGCGCCGGCAACGCGGTCACCCGGAACCGGATCAAGCGCCGTCTTCGACACTCTCTGCGCGCCGTGGAGTTGAAACCAGGATCGGATTACGTGTTCATCGGTAGCAGCCAGGTAGCAGATGTCCCGCATCCCCAACTGATGGGGTGGCTGGAACGCGCCCTCGAGATACCCGATGTCTGACTCGATCTTTCGTCCGCGCATGATCGCGGTTGGCTTCATCCGGATTTACCAGAAATTGGTAAGTCCCAACCTCGGGGCCAACTGTCGTTACCAACCGACTTGCTCCCATTACACGGCGGAGGCGATCGAGCGGTTTGGGGTGATCCGGGGCAGCTGGCTCGGGGTCAAGCGAATCGGCAGATGTCATCCCCTTCGCCCCGGTGGCTACGACCCGGTGCCTGAGACCTGGAGAGTTCACTGATGGGCAATTTGTTCAATTATCTCATCGAGGGCCTCGGCTCGATCCTCGGCTTCTTCTACGACCTGCTCGACGGAGTGCTCGACGAGGGGGTGGCCCTGGGTGTGGCCATCATCCTGCTCACCATCGTGGTCAACCTCCTGGTGTTCCCGCTCACCCTGAAGCAAACCCGGGCGACCCGGGCATTCACCGCGATCCAGCCCGAGATCAAGCGGCTTCAAAAGGAATACAAGGACGACCCCCAAGAGATGCAGAAGCGTCTCATGGAGCTGCAGAAATCGGCCGGGGCCACGCCCGGGGGGTGTCTTCTACCCCTCCTGGTCCAGATGCCGATCTGGTTCGCCTTGTTCCGCCTCCTGCAGACCCCACAGGAATACATCGCTCCGGAAAGCGCCCTGGGGCTGGCATTGGCCGATGATGTCCCCAAGACATTTCTCGGCATGGATCTCTTCACCAGCCCGTCCGAAGCGATGGCCCTCGGCGTGATGGCGGCTCTTCCCTATCTGATCATGATCGTCCTCATGGTGGCCACCCAGTATGTCCAGCAGTGGCATGCCACCTATGGGCAGGAACGCCCCGCAGGTCAGCCCGGTGCCGGTGCCCAGCAGGCGATCACGAAGATCATGCCGCTCTTCATCGGTTTCATCTCATGGAACTTCCCTGCCGGTCTCATCATCTATTGGGCCACCGGGAACTTGTTCCGACTCGGCCAACAGGCCTTGATCTTCAAGATGGACGGACGCCCGACGCCGGCGGCTACAACGACGGAGGATCCCAAACAAGCCAAGGAGCCCAAGGAACCAAAGGACACGAAGGCGATCCCGGCGTCGGAAGAGGTCCAGGCCAAGAAACCCCAACAGGGTGCCGCAGACAAGCGCCGACGGCGCAGGAGGAGGTGACGTGAGTTACGTCGAGATCGAGGTCCGCGCCAAGACCGTCGACCTGGCGGTGGAGGCGGCGATGCAGGAGCTCGGTGTCACCGACCGCGAACAGCTGGCGATCGAGGTGATTCAGCAACCAGAGAAAGGCTTTCTGGGCCTAGGTGGTCAGGACGCCGTGGTCAGGGTCAAACGCCGGAAGAGCCGGCGTCGTCGCAATGAGCGTAAGAGGGAGGGCAGGGGACAGGGTCAGGACCGTGGCTCCAAGCAGCAAAAGTCACCCGCTTCGGCTAAGAATGGTGGCGGCAATCAAAGGGTCCAACAAAGCCAATCGCAGAGCAAGGGTCGTCATATGAACCAACAGGGAGAGAACCGAGAGCCCAAGATCGATGATCGCCCCGATATCTCGATCGAGGAGCAGGCCCGGATCGCCACCCAGTTCCTCGAGGGTCTGGTCGATGCCTTTGGTCTGGAAGGGACCGTGACCACCAAGATCGAAGACGATGTCATCGTGGCGGATGTCGACGGTGAGCAGACCGAAGCGCTGGTGGGCGTTCGCGGTTCGGTTCGGTCGGCGATCCATGAGCTGACCCGAACCGTCATGCAACGCTATGGGCACGACACCGCTCGTCTGCGGCTCGATATCGCCGGTTATGCCGAGAGACGACGTCAGGCATTGACCATCTACGCCGAGCGTCTCATCGACCAGCTCATGGTGGAGGGGGGCGAGATAATGCTGGAGCCGATGAGCCCGGCCGATCGAAAAGTGATCCACGACGCAGCTGCCGCCCGTGAAGGGGTCAATTCCTACTCCGAAGGCGAATCACCCCGTCGTTATGTGGTTTTGACCGCAACAGCCCCCGCTGCTTCCACGAAATCCGAGGAAGAGGAGTAGCGACGCAATACGTAGAACGTACAACGTAGAACGACGAATTACCCCTGACCGGTTGGTCGGGGGTAATTTGTTTCACGTGGAACCCTCCCATCTTCTCTGGGCCCGCTGCAGCGAGTGGGCCGGTCGGGAACTGTCCCCCGACCAGATCACCACTCTCGAGCGATATCGGGAGTGGCTGCTCACCGAAGCGGTTGAGGCGGGCGGTATCGGCCCCAACGAAGCAGTTCGTGTCGACAACCGGCATATCGGCGACTCATTGCTCTTCGCCGGCGGGTTTCGACACACACCTGGTGTCATTCTCGATGTCGGTTCCGGAGTCGGTCTCCCCGGGATTCCCCTGAGTGTCGTGATGCCCGATACCCGGTTTGTCTTGCTCGATCGCTCGGGTCGTCGGGTCGATCTGATGAAACGGGTGACCAGGATGCTGGATCTGCCCAATGTCGAGGTAGCTCATGGCGATATCTCAGATTGGAACACCCCGGTCGATGGAATCGTCTCCCGGGCGAGTCTCTCCCCCGATCAAGCCTTGGTCAGTTTCTCACGTCTTCTAGGGCCGGAGGGGAGGGCGGTGGTGGGCGGTTCCTGGGCGGCTCCACCGGTGGTGGTGGGTTTCGATCTTCTCGAGGTTCCGGGCACGGTCCTTGACCAAAAGGTCTGGCTTCTTATCATGCGTCCTCAGTGAGCGAGAAGCGCCCTCTGGTTGTCGCCCTGGCCAATCAAAAAGGTGGGGTGGGCAAGTCGACGACGGCCATCAACCTGGCCGCGGCATTGGCCTTTCAGGGTCAGCGGACACTTCTAATCGATCTCGACCCGCAGGGAAATGCCACCAGTGGTCTTGGGGTGGATCGGTCCGCCATCGATACCTCGATCTATGAGGTTCTGCTCAAGGAGGCGGAAGCGGACGACGCGGTGGAGCCCACGTCGGTACGGGATTTGTTCATCATCCCGGCCACGATCGACCTGGCCGGCGCCGAGATCGAGCTGGTCTCTCTTCTTTCACGTGAAACACGTCTGCGCACTGCCATTGCCGATCTCGATCAGGGTTTCGAGGCGATACTCATCGATTGCCCACCGTCGCTTGGTCTTCTCACTGTCAACGCTTTCACCGCCGCCGATGAGGTGTTGATCCCGATCCAATGCGAGTACTACGCGTTGGAGGGTCTCAGCCAGTTGCTGCGCAATGTGCAACTGGTCACCGCCAACCTAAATACAGACTTGAAGGTTGGAGGGGTGGTGCTCACCATGTATGACGGTCGCACCAAGCTCTCCAAGGATGTTGCTCAGCAGGTCCGCGAGCACTTCGCCGACACGACCTATCGCACGGTGATCCCCCGCTCCGTTCGTCTCTCCGAGGCCCCTTCATACGGGGAGCCGATCGAGGCATTCGATCCAATGAGCCGAGGCGCCATTGCCTATAGACAACTTGGACGGGAGTTCATCGAACGTCACGGGCTGAACTAGGAGGACGAGATGACGGGTAGACGGACGGGCTTGGGCCGGGGTCTGGAGTCACTGATCCCCATCGACCCCTCCACTGTCGAAGCGGGAGGTTTTCGCCAGATCCCGGTCGACCAGATCAAGGTGAACCCTGATCAACCCCGCGCCCGGTTCGACGACGAATCGCTCGAGGAGATGGCCGACTCGATGAAGGAAGTGGGGATCCTCCAACCGATCGTGGTGACGGGTGGGGACGATGGCTACGTGCTGATCGCCGGTGAGCGACGGTGGCGGGCAGCCAAGCGGGCCGGGCTCAGTGTCATCCCCGCCGTGATTCGGGAGGCCACCGGGCAACCGACCCTGGTCGAGGCCCTGATCGAGAACGTGCAGCGTCAAGACCTGACTCCTCTCGAGGAGGCCCACGCCTATCAGCAGCTTCTGGAAAATTATGGAATGACCCAAGAGCAGGTGGCAGGACGGGTCGGCAAGTCGAGACCAACTATCGCCAACACATTGCGTCTTCTCCAGTTACCGGCCGCAGTTCAGGAGATGGTCGACGCCGGGGAGCTCTCCGCGGGGCATGCCCGCGCCCTGGTCGGGATGGAGGACGAGGCCTACGCCACCCATCTGGCCGGCCGTGCGGTCGACGAGGGTTGGAGCGTTCGCCAGATGGAGGACGCGGTGAGGATGCGCAAGGGTGAGCGCCGCAACACCCCGACCGGTGTTCGCCAGCTTCGACCGGTGGAGATCATCGAGCTCGAGAAACGGCTCACCGACCACCTCGGCTCGCCGGTGAAGATCACGTACCGGAACGAGAAGGGCAAGGTGGAGATCAAGTTCGGATCACTTGGCGAGCTGGAGCGGCTCTATCGAATGTTCAACGACTAGTTGCTACCTCGCCGGCGGCGTTGGCGAAGAACAGGGTCAGACCGTCCACAACGGCGTACCCGACCTCCTCGTCGAGCTTGCCCCGTGACACGACGACAGCCGGGGCTCGGGTCTCCTTGAGCAGGGCTCCCGCTCGTCCCTCCACTTTTCCGCCGAGCGCGGTGGCCAGCGATCGTGCGAGCATCTCGCCCGCTTCGGACCGGCTGTGCTCGGAGGCGAAATAGAAGACGGAGTCGTCGCCGTCGGGGCTGAGCTGGAAGGCAACGATGAGATCGGCGCCAAACACATTGGCCCGGTGCGCCCTCAGCCGCTCGGGGACCGATCCATCCTGGGACCTCGACATCACCGGAAGCCCGCCCAGCTCTTGAAGCCCGAGGGCCGCCGCCGACGCCGTCTCCCATGTGGCGGTTGCCTCATGGGTATCGCGACAACCTGCGTCGAGATAGACCCTGGCTCCGGCAACGGTGGCAGGGAGGCGGCGGAGCCATTCCCGCTCACGCACGGCCTGTCGGCCCTCCTTCATCTCGCCGCGTGTCACCAGATGAATCTCGGTTATGACCTCGGGCCCCGCTTTTCCATCTTCTGCCAGGTTGCGGTTGTGCTGGAACTCGATGATGGCCCCTTCGGTCTTCGGCCCGAAGATCCCGTCGATCTTGCCGACATCGAAGCCGAGGGAGCTGAGACGGGACTGGATCTCGGACACGTCCTCGCCCCGCATCATCGGTCGTCGGAGGAAGAGCATCCGGTCACCCAACCGATACCCGGCCTCGTAGAGAGAGCGCCAGGTGTCGGGGCCGACGATGCCGTCCACGTTGAGGCCACGGGCCCTCTGGAATTCCTGGACCGCGTCACGGGTGCCCTCGTCGAAGATGGTTCCCGGATCCGGCTCGGTGGGGTAGCCCAAGGCGTCGAGCCGCTCCTGGATGTCCCGCACAGCTGCTCCCTCGTCACCGACGCGATAAAGACGCATGAGGGTTACAGGTTATAGGTCAGAGGTTTTAGGTACCTACCACCTACGACTCAGAACCTGAGACGCTTCTCAGAGGAACTCTGAGAGCTCTTGTAGAAGCCGATGCTTTGGCGCCGCACCGACGATTCGCTTCTTCTCCACCCCGTCCTGGAAGAGGATCAGGGTGGGGATGCTCATCACATCGTGCTGTGCCGCCGGCATCGGGTTGTGGTCGACGTTGAGCTTGCCGATCGTGAGGCCGGCGTGCTCCGCTGCGATCTCCTCGAGCACCGGGGCGATCACCCGGCAGGGACCGCACCATTCAGCCCAGAAGTCGACGAGGATCGGCGTGTCGGCGCTTATGGCGTCGTTGAAGGTGCCGTCGTTGAGGGTGACGATGTTGTCGGCCATTGGTTGGGTGTCTCCTTGAGGTGTCAGCGTCTCATTCCAGGCCGGCGAGCCATCGCTCTGCGTCGATGGCTGCCATGCACCCGGTCCCCGCTGCAGTGACCGCCTGGCGATAGATGTGATCGGCGACGTCCCCGGCGGCGAACACTCCATCAACATCGGTACGAGTGCTCCCGTCGGGCGCCTTCACGATGTATCCATTCTCGTCCAGATCGAGCTCTTGGGCGAACAACTCGGTGTTGGGTTTGTGCCCGATGGCCACGAACACGCCATTGGCCGCCATCTCCCGCTTCTCGCCAGTGACGGTGTCCTCGAGGGACACCTTCTCGACCGTGGCACTTCCATGGATCTCGGTGAGGACGGTGTTCCAGAGAACCTCGATCTTGTCATGGTCCAGGACACGTTGCGCCATGATCTTCGAAGCGCGGAACTCGTCACGCCGGTGGACGATCGTCACCTTGGAGGCGAACTTCGTCAGGAACAGCGCCTCCTCCATGGCGGTGTCCCCACCGCCGACGACGACCAGCTCCTGGTCCCTGAAGAAGAATCCGTCACAGGTCGCACATGCCGAGACTCCGCGACCGGTCAACTCCGCCTCACCGGGAACTCCCAGCCATTTGGCTGTTGCGCCAGTGGCGACGATGACGGCGTCGGCCGTGTAGTCGTCGCCCCCGACCTTCACCTGGAGCGGGCGGGAGCCGAAGTCGACCTGGGTGACGTCGACCTGTTGCAGGCGAGCACCGAAACGCTCGGCCTGTTTGCGGAACTGATCCATCAGCTCTGGCCCGAGAATGCCGTCGGGGAAGCCCGGGTAGTTCTCGACATCTGTAGTGATCATCAACTGGCCGCCGGCAGCGACCCCCTCGAAAACGAGCGGGCCGAGATCGGCGCGGGCGGCATAGAGGGCAGCGGTCAATCCCGCCGGCCCGGAGCCGATGATTATCAGCTTCTCGTGATTCATCTCTGTATCAGGTCCTCTTCAACCACAGGTAGGTGCCTGCACCGACGAACACGAGACCGAAGACCGCAAACGCACCGGCCGTGGTGAGCGGGATCTCGAGGGCCCCGAATATCGCCAGAAACAGGAACAACAATGCGGACAACCCAAGGCTGGCCGCCAGGATTCCCAGACCAGTCATCCGGATCCCTTTGGCCACACGGTCGACGGTCAGCGAACGGATCTTGATCGTGATCTGCTCGAGGACCTCGGCGAACCTGGCGGCTAATTCCTCCATTGGTACCGAGATTAGTTACCCCGTTGGCCGTGACGGCTATCCGACGTAGACGATCTCACACGCGGGCAACACGACGAAGGTGACGATTGGCTCCGCCTCGGGATCATCCGGCATGACCAGGAGGTAGGTCCGGTCGAGCTCGATCTCGTCCGCTACCAGGTGCTCATCCAGACCGACCCTGGCCAGGCATTCCTCGGTGTCCCGGTCCGTGCCCTGGGTGGCGACGCGATCGGCTTGATTGGCCCGAGCCTCGTCTGCAAGTTCCTGGAATGGCACCGGGAGGCTCTCCTCACCAGCGCCCTCAGCGGCGGCCGTGGTCTCCGTCGTCAACTCAGGCGCGGACTCACTGCCGTCGTCTCCCTGGGCTACGAAAGGGACCTCCTCGGTCGGGGCATCGAGCGCGTCTGCGGCGGCGGCCGCAGTCGTCTCGGCAGCTTCCCCGCCACCGGTCAGGGCGCCGTTGTTGAGGACGCTGACCAAGCCGACCGTGACCAGCAATCCGGCGGCGACATAGGAGAGACGCTGCCACCAGGGTGTGGCCTGGCTCTTCGACGGCTCGTTGCGCAACTCGGTCCACAGGTCGCGATGAAGGGCAGCTTTCTCGAGGTCAGTCATCTCCGCGGTAGGAGCGGCCACCAACCATCCGATCACCTCGGTCTGGGCGCGGTACTCGTCACGGCACTCCGAGCAGGTCTCCACGAGGGCGCGCGCCTCTGCCTCATCGCTGAGAGAGCCGTCAGCGAGGGCCGCGATCAGATCGAGGGGATGTTCATGCATTCGAAACTTTGGACGGTCTCATTGGTCGTTTTGGTTCCCGAGGTGCTTGGCAAGGAGGCGGCGGCCGCGAAACACACGTGACTTGACGGTCCCGATGGGCACCCCGAGGATCTCGGCAACCTCGGGGAGCGGGAGGCCTTCGAGATCGGAGAGGATCACCGCATTCCGGAAGTCGGCGGGCAGTTGGGCCAGGGCAAGCTCGATCTCGGGTCGCACGGCGGCAGACTCGATTGCCTCCTCCGCGGACGGGTCCGAAAGGTCGACATGTTCAGGGAGGCTCTCCGACGGTCGTCGCTGCGCCCGTCTCAGCTGGTCGTAACAAGTGTTCACTGCGATCCGGTAGATCCACGTGCCAACCGCAGAACGACCCTGGAATTGGCCGGCCTTGCGGAACACGGTGAGAAACGTGTCCTGTGTGGCGTCGAGTGCATTTTCCCGGTCTCCCAGAATGCGAAGGCAAACCGAGAACACCCGGTCCTCGTGTACGCGCATGACCGCGTCGAATGCCTCCCGGTCTCCGGAGACGACCCGAGTCAGCAGCTCGGCTTCGTTGCCGGGGACCGTCACGGCGTGAATCGTACTTCTCCGAGCTCGCCGTAAAAGGTTCCGTCGGACTGCTGCGGGAAGTCGGTCATCCACAGCAGCCAGTGCCCCCCTTCCCTTCGCGGAAGGGGAAAAAGGGTCGTGTTCGACTCTGCGGTTGCACTGAGCGCGCGCTCCCACCCGTCGATGTCATCGGGTGGGTCCTGGGCCCAGTAGAAGCCGAACTCCGTGCCGCTGGTGAGGCCGACCAACTGCACGGCCGATGGGGCGCCGCTCACTTGGAAGCTAAGCCCCACCCCGGGCTTCACCAGGGAAAGTGGGTCCTGGTACCTCTCCGACCTCCAAATTGTCGAGGCGCTCCCGTCGAGGACGTTGCCGATGGCCTCGTCGTTTTCGCCACCTTCGCCAAAAGGGTCGAACGATGAGAAGTCGACCACTCTCACCGGGCCGGGGGCAACGGTGGTCCCGGTTCCTGTGGTGGTTGTTGTGGCCGGGTCGGCGCCGAGCGTGGTAGTGGGGGAGATCGGGATGATCTCGCCTCCGCCGATGAAGAGTCTTCCCAGCGCCACCAGGCCAACAGCAAGGACGACAAGCCCCACCGCCACATAGAGGAGGCGACGGGAGGTAGACAGCGGCTCGGGCTGTGCCGGGCGCAAGGTGGGGGAGGCAAGGAGCGCCTTCTCCAGGTCGGCGGCGCCGAGATCGCCGGATTGGGCGGAGCGAAGGACCCTATCGATGGCTCTCGGCACTCCATCGATGCTCTCCGAGGGTGGCGGCCCGCCGGGTGCCGACCCGGTGAGGGCGGTCTCGAGGACGGCGGCGAGGGCCCGAACATCCCCGCCTTGATCTGTCCGCGACTCTCTCCCGAACGCGCCGAGCTTGGCGGGATGGGCAACCGACCACGAGATGGCGGAGAGATCGATCTGCCCATGCGCTGCGCCCGACTCATGCAGCGCGGCAAGGGCCCCGGCTAGACCCGAGGCATTGGGCAAGAATTCCTCGAGATCGACCGTTTGATCCGCCGCCAGCCGGTCGGCGGCTGTCGCCCCACCGGTCCACTCACACACGGCATAGGCGCCACCAGGGACGTCCTCGACCGCGAACACTCGGGAGAGATGGGGATGGCCGGTCTTGGCCGCCCCGCTCACACTCGCCACGAACCTTTCCCTTCGCTCCTGGCTCGACTCAGGCCCGAGAGACCGGATGAGCACGGGACGCTCGAGGGAGGTGTCGGTGGCCAGCCACTCCTCGATGTCGTTGTCGCGCCCCAGCCGCATCTCGAGGCGGTAACGGTCGGAGACCGGTGGCGGCATGCTTTATTGCCGGCCGACTTTGGCCGATTGGCTCCGGGACCATCGGCCTGTCGCGTTGGGGGGACGACCCTCAGGCGATCTCGGGAGAGACTTCGGCATCGGCCAAACAGACGCCGGTCGGCCGGGGCTGCCGCTCAAGGGCGATGTCCCCTGTTCTCTTGCCTTCCTTGTGGTGCCGGCCGACTTTGGCCGGTTGGCTCCAAGCCCGCAGAGTCCCTTGTTCCAGGATGATGTTCTCCTCTGTCATTCGACATGTTCGTATCGCAGGAGATGAAGTGGTGTCTCTCGAGCCTGAAACCCTTCTCGCTCATAGAGACGGCGGGCTCGATCGTTCTCCGGGCGGAGATTGAGCACCAGGGCGCGTGACCCGCGTTTGGCTGCCCATTCTGCGGAGGCCCGTACCAGAGAACTGCCGATGCCCTGACCGGCAAATGACGGGGCAACGGCCACCCGTTGCAGATAGGAAGCCGTCAGCTGGGATCCCACCAATGAGTATCCGGCGAGCTCGTCGTCGACTCGGGCGGTGAGAACTGTGGCTCGCGGCGTCGCTCTCATCGCTTCGATCAGGCCCGCCTCACTCATCCTCCAGAACCCATCGAAGGCGAGACGATCGATCGCCACCAGAGGGGGCCAGTCGGGGGCGTTGGTCGCCTCCACCACATGCTCGGGTGGGCGCATGTCCGCCCCCAGGGTCAACTCCATCACGTCGAGCAGGCGGAACAGGGTGAATCCGGCCGAAGCCCACACCTTCGTCGCCGACGGATAGAGAGCGGGGGAGTAGACGGTGCCTGACCCCCTCGGCCCCAGGAGCTCAGCCACGGCCCTCAGGAACTCGTGAGAGCCGCGCTCGAGACGAAGTCGCGGGGTCGGGGAAGTCATCGTTCCATGGCCGTGCCAGTGCCTTGGCCCAACCCCTGCGCACGGTCACCGGGCCGGGCCAGACCCCGTCGAGATGCAGGCGATCGGGCACCTGTGGGAGAGTACGGCATGGAAGTGGTGGTGGCCGCCAGCCCGATGGCAGCACTGCATGACACCGGCCGAAGCCACCCGGAGCGGCCTGAGCGATTGGGCGCCGTGTTCCGTGGGATCTCCGAGAGCGGGCTGAAGGTGATCGAGATCGAGGCACCGCCCATCGAGCGTGCCGACCTCGCCCTCGTCCACGACCCGGCCTACATCGACGCCATCGAGAGGTTCTGTCATCTCGGCGGGGGCGCCCTCGATATGGATACCTTCGCCTCCCGCGACACCTGGGCTGCGGCCACCACGGCAGCGGGAGGCGTCAAGGCCGCGGTCTTCGAGTTGGAGGGCCGGTCGGACGCCACGGCGTTCGCCCTCTGCCGGCCGCCGGGTCACCACGCCCTGCGCGCGAGGGCGATGGGCTTCTGTTTGTTCAACAATGTCGCAGTCGTGGCGGCCTGGTTGCGGTCACGCGGTCAGCGTGTGGCGATCCTGGACTGGGATGTCCACCACGGCAACGGGACTCAGACCTTGATGGCAGACGATCCCGGCGTGTTGTATGTGTCCGTCCATCAGGATGACTTCTATCCCTTCGAGGGGCGTCCCGATGACATCGACATCGGGGCGGCCGGCACCACGATCAACATTCCTCTGCCGGCGGGGACCGCCGGAGACGTGTGCCGTCTGGCATGGGAGGAGCTGGTGATCCCCGTCGTTTCCCAATTTGGCCCCGATTGGGTGCTGGTGAGCGCCGGATACGACGGCCACACCGAAGACCCCCTGGCCGATCTCGATCTGCTGGACGCGGATTATGGGTGGATGGCCTCGCGACTGGCCCGTGCCCACCCTCCGCACCGCACGGTGTTCGCGCTCGAAGGCGGGTACGACCTCGACGGGCTCCGCCACTCGGCCCGGTCCACTGTTCGTGGCATGGCTGGGGAGGAGCAATTCGGCCCTCCTCTCACCTCGGCCCCCGGCGCGTCCGAAGCGGTCGACGTGGCCGGCGTGGCCATTGCGAGGCATTGGAGCCTCTGAGAACTCTTTCAGTTCCCCTGTGACCCGCGCCGATAATCACATCCTGGGTCAACTGGGAAAGGAACATGGAAATCAACATCGAGGATCTTCTCCGTCGGGCTGTCTCTTTGGGCGCAACGGATCTGCATCTCAAAGTCGGCTCGCCGCCTGTGGCCCGCGTCAGCGGTGACCTGGAGAGACTCGAAGGCTTCGAGGCGCTCAAGCCCGAGGACACGCAGGCTTACGCCGAGGCACTCTTCACCCCCCGCGGCGCTCGAGACTTCAAGGACACCGGCACTGCCGATTTCGCCTTCGGTCGACAGGACATTGGCCGCTTTCGTGTAACCGCCTTCCGTCAGCGCGGTTCGGTGTCGGTGGTTCTACGTCGCGTGTTCCCGGGGACGATGTCTTTCGCCGATCTCGGGCTGCCCCGGGTCGTGGAGAAGCTGGCCGCCGAATCGTCCGGGCTCCTCCTCGTCACCGGAGCCTCCGGTTCGGGCAAGACCTCCACGATGGCGTCGATCCTCGACTGGATCAACACCAACCGGGCGGTGTCCATCCTCACCGTCGAGGACCCGATCGAGGTGCTCCATCCCGACAAGCGAAGCGTCGTCGAGCAACGCGAGGTCGGCGTCGACACCCCGAGCGCGGCCGACGCTGTGCGGAGCGCAATGCGTCACGACAACGACGTGCTCATGATCTCCGAGTTCGACGACGCCGAGACCGCACGTGCCGCCATCGCCGCCGCCGAAACCGGTCACCTCGTGATCTCTTCGATGCGTACGACCGACCCAGCCGACACGATCGATCGCGTCGTCTCGTTGTTCCCCGATTCGCAGCAACGCGTCGTAAGGGGACAGCTCGCCGCACAGCTACTGGCGATCGTCAGCCAACGTCTGCTCGAGAGCCAGGACAAGGGGAAATCTCTCGCCTGCGAGGTCCTCACCAACAACGAGCGTGTTCAGGAGTGGATCATCGGTGGGGCCGAGGCCCCGGCTCTGATCGACATCATGAAAGAGAGCGAGTTCTTCGGGATGCAGACGATGGACGCTTCATTGCTCCGGCTGGTGGTCGACAAATCCATCGAGCTCCCCGCCGCCATTCCCTATGCCCGAAACGTTCACGAACTACGGGCCAAGGCCCAGGCGGCCGGCATCGCGCTATAGGCGGTAGGTGGTAGGTGCCTACCACCTAGGACCTACCACTTATAACCTCGCTCCGGTGATCCCGAAGCGGCTCGAGTTTCTCGTATCCCCCGATCTCCCGCCGGCCCAACTGCACGGGATCTTCGGCGCGGCAGGTCATCAGTTGTTCCTCGTCGGAGGCTCCGTCCGCGACGCTTTTCTCGAGCGCTCGCTGGAGGATTTCGACTTCGCCACCGATGCCCGGCCGGATCGGATCGCCGAGCTCCTCGAGACCTGGGCAGACGTCGTCTATCGGGTAGGCGCGACGTTTGGCACAGTCGCCGCCCGCAAGGACGGGCACACCGTCGAGGTCACCACTTTCAGGAACGAGATCTATCGCGACGATTCGCGCAAGCCCCAGGTGACGTTCTCCGACGACATCGAGACCGACCTCGCCCGACGCGACTTCACCGTGAACGCCATCGCTCTCTCTCTCATGGACATGGTCCCGATCGATCCCCACGGCGGCTTGGCCGACCTCGCCGCGGGGGTGTTGAGGACACCGCTGGATCCCGATATCTCCTTCTCAGAGGACCCGCTCCGAATGCTCCGTCTCTTCCGGTTCGAGGGAACGCTCGGATTCACCGGTGAGGCGCAGACGGTGGAAGCCGTCGCCGGGATGGGGGAGCGGCTCGACATCGTGTCCGGGGAGCGGATAAGGGACGAGCTCTCGAAACTCGTCGTGGCGCCGGAAGCCGGGGCGGCCCTCGATCGCGTCGTTGCGTCCGGGTTGGCCGCCCATTTCCTGCCCGAGCTGCCGGCCCTGGCCATGGAGCAAGACCCACATCAGCGTCACAAGGACGTGCTGGCCCACACCCTGGCCGTGGTGGACAAGACGCGTCCCGAGCTCGTGCTCCGCCTCGCCGCGTTGTTCCACGACATCGGAAAGCCCGATACCCGCCAGTTCGGAAAGGATGGTGTCTCGTTCCACCATCACGAGGTCGTCGGGGCGCGGATGACACGACGCCGGCTGAAGGCCCTCCGTTATCCCGGCGAGGTTGTCAACGATGTCTCCCGGCTCGTCTTCCTCCACCTCCGCCCGCACACGCTCAAGATGGGTTGGACCGATTCGGCGGTACGTCGCTATGTCCGTGATGCCGGCTCGCTCCTGCCCTACCTGAACGAGCTGGTCAGGTGTGATGTCACCACAGCCAATCCGCGGCGGGCGCGAGCGGTCCAGAATCGCATCGACGAGCTGGAGGAGCGGATCGCCGAGCTGAGCGCGAAGGAGGAGATCTCGCGTCTCCGGGCCCCGATCGACGGCAATCAGGTGATGGCGTATCTGGGAATTGGGCCGGGCCCGAACATCGGTGACATCATGGGGTTGATGCTGGAGCGAAGGATCGACGAGGGCCCCTACAGCGTGGGGCAGGCATACGCCATGGTCAGGGACTGGGCCATGGCCCAAGGCATCCCCGATCCAGGGCCACCGCCCGACGAGGAGGAATGACGTTGAAGGTCGTCCTCGCCTATTCGGGTGGCCTCGACACCTCGGTGATCCTGGCCTGGCTCCGCGAGGAGCGCGGAGCTGACGTGATTGCCTACACCGCCGACGTCGGTCAGGGCGCCGAGGCCGCAGAGGCCAAGGAGAAGGCCATCGCCACCGGGGCGGTGGAGGCAGTCGTCGAGGACCTCACCCATCGTTTTGTCGATGGCGCCGTGTTCCCGGCCCTGCGCGCCGGTGCCATCTACGAGGGCCATTACCTGCTCGGGACCTCCCTGGCCCGCCCCATCATCACCGAAGGCCTGGTGCGAACGGCCCGCGCCTTCGGCGCCGACGCCATCTCGCACGGGGCGACCGGCAAGGGCAACGATCAGGTCCGCTTCGAGCTCTCCGTGGCGGCGCTTGCGCCCGATCTCCGCGTGATCGCCCCGTGGCGAGAATGGGACCTCGACGGTCGTACAGCCCTCATCGAGTACGCCAGAGAACGCGGGATCGAGGTACCGGTCACCCGGGAGGAGCCGTATTCGATGGATGCCAACCTCTTCCACATCTCCTATGAAGGGGGGATCCTCGAGGACCCGTGGGCGGCGCCGCCCCCCAAGATGTTTCGGCTCACCGCTGATCCCACCGATGCCCCGGATCAGCCGGAAGAGGTGATCATCGGGTTCGAGCACGGCAACCCGGTGTCCGTCGACGGACGCGAGTTGGGTCCAGTCGAGATGCTGACAGAGGCGAACGCGCTGGCGGGGCGTCACGGGGTGGGCCGGGTCGACATCGTCGAGAACCGGTTCGTCGGGATCAAGAGCCGGGGGGTCTACGAGACGCCCGGGGGGACCATCCTCCATCTCGCCCATCGTGCGGTCGAGTCGATCACGCTCGATCGGGAGGTGCTCCACATTCGGGACTCTCTCATCCCCCGCTACGCCCAGATCGTTTACAACGGATTCTGGTTCAGCCCGGAACGGACCGCATTGCAGGGCTTCATCGACGACATCGAACAACCGGTCACCGGTGAGGCGCGATTGATCCTCTACAAGGGCGGGGCCACCGTGACGGGGAGACGCTCACCGAACACCCTCTATGACCGGGGTTCGGCCACCTTCGAGGCCGACGACGTCTATCGACAGGCCGATGCCGAGGGCTTCATCTCGCTCAATGCCCTCCGGATCAGAGGGTTTGGCGGCGGGGAGGTGGAATGAGCCTCTGGGGCGGCCGTTTCGAGTTAGGCCCCGGCGAGACTCTGTGGGCCTACACCACGGATACTTCGGACCGACGACTCTTGGCCGACGATGTCGCCGGCTCCATGGCCCATGTCCGCATGCTCGGGGAGACCGGGATCCTCGCCGATGTCGACGTGAAGACCCTTCTCGACGGGCTGGAGACCATCCAGACCGAGGCGGCCGGCGAAATGTTCGAGTTCTCCGCCGCGGACGAGGATGTTCACTCGGCGGTGGAGCGCAGGTTGTTCGAATTGGTGGGCGATCCCGCTGGCCGGCTGCACACCGCGCGTTCCCGCAACGATCAGGTCGCCCTCGACATGCGTCTCTACACAAGACGTGCCGCTGGCGAGCGAATCGACCAGCTCCACGACTTCGCGCTCACCCTCGCCGACATTGCAGAGGGTCACGCCACCACCGTCGTCCCGTCATACACACATCTCCAGCAGGCACAGCCGACCACGCTCGGTCACCATCTGCTCGCCTATGCCTGGATGTCGGTCCGGGATGCCGTGCGATTCGCCGGCACCCGGAGCCGCACCGATGTCTCGCCACTGGGCGCCGGCGCCTCGGCGGGCACGTCGTTGCCGATCGACCCGGAGACGACCGCCAGGGAGCTCGGAATGTCCGCCGTTTTCGAGAATTCCCTCGACGCCGTCGGCTCCCGGGATCACCTTGCGGAGTATGTCTTCTGCTGCGCCCAGGCCATGGTGAACCTGTCACGTCTCGCCGAGGAGGTCATCCTCTGGGCCACATCCGAGTTCGGCCGGGCACGGCTAGGTGACAGCGTGAGCACGGGATCGTCGGCCCTGCCTCATAAGCGAAACCCCGACATCGCCGAACTGGTCCGGGGCCGAGCCGCCCGGGTCACGGGGCTGCTGGCGGCGATGATGACGCTCCAGAAGGGCCTCCCCCTTGCCTACAACCGCGATCTCCAGGAGGACAAGCGGCTCGTCTTCGAGGCCGACGACACGCTGGCGGATTCTCTGGCCGCGATGGTCGAGTTGCTTCGTGAGACCGAGTTCCTCGCGGTGGCCCCATCAGTGGAGACAGCCAGCCTCGACCTGGCCGAGGCTCTCGTGGTCCGGGGCATCCCCTTCCGGGAGGCGCACGCCGCTGTGGGCAACCTGGTCCTCGCTCTCGAGGGACAGGGTCGCAACTTGCTGGCTGCGACCGCGGAGGACCTCGTCGCTGCGCACCCGCACTTCGTGGAGGCCGACCTCGGTCTCATCGATCCGGCTTCATCCGTGCAGCGCCGCATGAGCGCCGGCGGGGGCAGCCCTGAGTCGGTCCACACCCAGGTCTCCGACCTGCGCAGGAGGATCACTTCTCCCTAACGTGCCCGGGTGATCCTCGTGGTGATCCCCGCGGCCATCGTCGCCGTGATCAGCCTCGCCTCGTTTGCCGGGGCGTGGGTGTGGTGGCTCGATGTGCTGGCCAATTTCCGAGCTCAGTACGTGGTGATCCTGGCCGTCCTTGGTCTCGTCATCGCGGCCAGTCGGTGGCGCCGCACCGGGCTCGCCATCCTCGGTGTCGCACTGGTCAACCTGTTCTTCGTCGCTCCGCTTTTCGTGGGGTCGCCGGGGGAGCCGGTCGCCGGCGCGCCGGGAATGCGAGTGATGAGCTTCAATCTGCTCTCCACCAACGAGAGCTACAGCGAGGTCATCGAGTACATCGAGGCGACGGATCCGGACCTCGTCCTGCTTCACGAGTCGAGCCGCCCCTGGGAGGTGGCCATGGAGTCCTCCGGGCTGGGCTACGAGATCATCCGCGGCCGTTCCGAGAATCTGATCTTCGGAACGCTGGTCCTGGCTCGAGACGAGATCGAGGCCGTGTCGTATGGGTTCGCCGAGGGTGACGGACGGGCCATATCCCTCGTGTTTCAGCCGGAGGGCTGGCCGGTGCCGGTGCAGATCCTCTCTTCACACCCGCTGGCCCCGACATCGGGGGAGCGGGCGGCCCTGCGCGATGCCCAACTCGCCTTTGCCGCTGGGTGGGCCGCGGAGCAGGAAGGCGCCTTCGCCGTTGTCGGGGATTTGAACGCCTCGCCCTGGTCGTCTCCATTCCGTGGGCTCGTCTCCGAAGGCAGTCTGCGCAACTCGCAGATCGGCTTCGGCGTCCAACCCTCGTTCTCGGCGTTGACGATCCTCCCCTTCCGGGTCCCGATAGATCACCTGCTCCACAGCTCCGACCTCCGTGTCCGTGATCGCCGGCTCGGCCCCGCCCTCGGCTCCGACCACTTCCCACTCGTGGTCGACCTGGAGCACGCCCCGGGCACGTCGTAATTGCTTACCTGAGGTACGTAGGGCCCCATATGGCCCAACGACGACATAGAAAGGGCGGCGGTACCGTTCGGCCCATGCCAGACGCATATTCCGAACGACGCGCCCGTCTCGCCGAAGAGATCGGCGACAACGCAATCGCCATCATCCCGGCCGCAGTCGAGGTGATCCGGAGCAATGACACCGACTTCGAGTTCCACCAGGATCCCGACTTTCACTATCTGACCGGATTTCATGAGCCAGATGCGGTGGCGATCATCGCTCCTGGCCACTCCGACGGTGATTACACCCTGTTCGTCAGGCCCCGGGACCCCGAGATGGAGGCGTGGAACGGCTATCGAGTCGGGACCGAGGGTGCCACCGAGCGCTTCGGGGCGGACAAGTCCTATGAGATCGGTCAACTCGACGAGGTCCTGACCCGGCTCATGATCGGGCGCGAGGTCATCTGGTATCGCACCGGCAACCGCCACCACGACGACCGGATCGCCGGGATCGTGGCCAAGGCCAGGAGTCATCGCGAGCGCTACGGCGGGTCGGTGCCGTCCGCGGTGCGTGACATCACGGTCCTTCTCTCCGAGATGCGGCTCATCAAGAGCGCCGAGGAGATCGAGATCCTGCGCAGCGCATGCGAACTTTCTGCCCGCGGGCACTCCGAGGCGATGCGCTACGCCGCACCCGGCCTGTACGAGTATCAAGTCCAGGCCGCACTCGAGTACTACTGGCGGCTGGGCGGTGCCCGGCACAACGGCTATCCCTCCATCGTGGCCTCTGGGCCCAACACCTGCGTCCTCCACTACGTGGAGAACGAACGGCAGATAGAAAACGGCGATCTCGTTCTGATAGATGCGGCGGCCGAGGTCGAGGGCTACTCGGCGGACATCACCCGAACCTTCCCGGCCAACGGGAAGTTCAGCGTCCCACAGCGGGCCATTTACGAAGTGGTCTACTCCGCCTTCCAGAGGGGGCTGGACATGTCGGCGCCCGGATCGAGCCCCAAGGCCATCCACGACGCGGCGACCCGAGTCCTCACCGAGGGAATGGTGGAGCTTGGCCTCCTGCCCAACGGTGTCGAGGAATCGTTGGCCATGCACCACTACAACCAGTTCTACTTCCATGGAACCGGGCACTGGATCGGCCTAGATGTGCACGACCTGGGCACCTATCGGGTCGAAGGCGTCCCTCGGAAGCTGGAGCCGGGGATGGCCTTCACCGTCGAGCCGGGTCTCTATATCGCTCCGGACAAGACAGAGGTGACGTTGACGCTCCTCGAGTACGACAACGACGAATGGAATCAGCGCCGGATCCTCGAGGGCAGAGCGGCGGCGATGGCCAAGGAGGCCGAGGCCAAGGAGAAGGCGGAGAAGATCACCCACACGGTTCCTCCCGAGTTCCTCGGCACCGGTATTCGGATCGAGGACGACGTGGTGATCACCGAGGATGGCCATGACAACCTGACCAAGTCGGTCCCCTCAGCCATAGACGAGATCGAAGCCCTCTGCGCCGAGTCTTCGACGCTGCCGCGCCCCTAGGCGGTCGCGGGCAGGGCGTAGAGCAGGATGGCGAAGAAGTGAAAGCTGCTCCCGGCTATCACGAGGACGTGGAACAGCTCGTGGTGTGAAAAGGCCCTGGGAAACAGCCGGGGCCGTCCAGTGGCGTAGATCACGGTGCCGACCACGTAGCACGCGCCACCCAGGACGATGAGGGCGAAGGCGCCGGGCCCAAGCTCGCGCCAGATCCATGGGGCCCATATCAGGGCCGACCACCCCATCACCATCTGAAGGGTCACCGACAGCCTTGTCCGGATGTCGGGCATGAAAGCCTTGAGAAGTATCCCTGTGACTGCAATGCCCCAGACAACACCGAGTGCCACGGCGAGGGCGACACCTTCGAGAGCGGCGATGGCGATCGGAGTGAAGGTGCCGGCCACCACGAGGTAGATCATCGAGTGGTCGATCCGCTGCCACCTTTCCCTCCAGGTGTCCTGCCACGGGATCGAGTGGTACAGCGAGGAGACGACGAACATCAGGAGCAGCGCCCCGCCAAAGACGATCGACCCGATGACAGCTTCTGCGCGCCCCCAAGCCCTGTCGATGAGGAGGACGAGCCCGATGGCGGCAGCAATGGCTGCCGAGCCATGCAAGAAGCCCCGAATCGGGTTTTGCATCCGCCCCAGCGTGATTCGCTCCATGTCAGAGCAAGGGTATCGACTGACCAGGTGTAGGTGGAAGGGGTCGATGGACCCAGGTCGAAACGGGTTCTGTCCCGGGCGGACCGGTACGATGGAACCTTCACCATGGCTCTTGGTGTCCTCTACCGCCTCTACGAGCGCAACCTCGTCAACGGTCTCGATCGGGACCGGCTGCCCCGTCACATCGGCATCGTCCTCGACGGCCATCGTCGTCATGCCCGGGAGGAGCGGCTACCCACTTACACGGAGAGCTACCGGGTCGGGATGCGCCGCTTCGAGGAGTTCATCGGGTGGGCCGAGGAGCTGGAGATCCCGGCCGTCACGGCCTGGGTGCTGTCACGGGAGAACCTGTCACGACCCGCCGACGAGCTCGAGCCGTATTTCGAAGTCCTGACCGAGTTGTTTGGCCGGTTGCCGGCCCTCTGCAAGAGCTACGACATGGGAATCAGGTTCATCGGGAGCCTCGACCTGCTTCCAGACGAGCTGGTCGCCGCGGCCAAACTGGCTGAGGAGGCCCAGCCCTTCGGGGCCAGGCGTCTCAACATCGCCATGGGCTACGGGGGCAGGCAGGAGATCGTCGACGCGGCCAAGGACCTGGTGGCCAAGCTGATGGCCGAGGGGATCCCTCCCGACGAGGTCGCCGCCCACATCGATGCCGATTCGCTGGCCTCACACATGTATTCCGCGGATCTGCCCGACCCGGATCTGTTGATCCGGACCTCGGGTGAGTCGCGGCTCTCCGGGTTCCTGCTCTGGCAGTCGGCCTATGCCGAGTTCGTCTTCGTCGACGTCAATTGGCCGGCCTTCCGCCGGGTCGACTTCTTGCGCGCGTTACGCGACTTCACCAGTCGCGATCGGCGATTTGGGAAGTGACTCAGGCTCGAGCCTGAGTCACGTACTTGGTACTTGGTACTTGGATTCCGTGATCACTCCGTGATCATGGAATCCTCCAAGTGACTGACATCTCCCAGCTGTCGTAGCGAGAAACCCCACCCGGTGCTGATCCGGTCCATGGTCAAGCGGGAGACTCCACTGTGAGGCTGACGAAACCGGTCCCACTCCCAGGGAACCGGCTCCAGCCCGAGCAGACGCCCGAGGACCACGGCGTTGGTGCCGGCATGGGCCACGATGATGACCCGCATCCCCGGGTCCTCGACCTCCCAGAGATGACGGTGCTCGCCGTGCATGGGCACGATGCCGTGGGTGGCCAGGGTCTCCTCCAGCCCGGTCACCACCCGGCGGTGAAAGTCACGGAAAGTCTCTCCCCCGGGGAGCCCGTCCCACATCTCCTCCATCGTGCGGAAGTGGGCCTCTCTCAGGGCTTTCTCGATCTCCTCCGCAGGAGATCCCTCCCAGGACGGCGGGTTCTGGATCTCCCTCAGCCACGGATAAACCTCGGCCTCGATGTCGACCTCGGAAGACACCGGTGCGGCGGTCTGCATGGCCCGGTTCATCGGTGACGCCCACACCTCATCGAAGGAATCGACCGCGCCGAGCCGGTGGGCGACCCGCTTCGCCTGCTCATGCCCCAACACCGTGAGATCAGGGTCGTTCCGGGCTATGAGGCCCGGAGTCCAGTCGGGCTGGCCATGTCGGACCAGGATCAGATCCATGGGGCCAACCGTACCCAGCCCGTTGTTCATACCGATCGGCGTCGCAATACGATTGGGCTGTGTCCCGTCAAGCCCTCATCGATCACCTGCGTCATCACGCCCTCTTCACCGACGGCCCCTATACGTTGAGATCGGGCCAACGCTCGGATTGGTACCTCGACGCACGACAAACGACATTCGCCGGAAAGGGCGCTCCCATTGTCGGCGCCGCCGTGCTCGACGTCCTCGACCCTGAGGTAACCGCGGTCGGGGGGATGACCATGGGAGCGGACCCGATCGCTCTCGCCGTCGCCGTCGTCGCCAACCTTCGGGGCCGGGAGATCAACGCCTTCTCGATCCGCAAGACCACCAAGCAGTACGGCATCACCGGTCGGGTCGTGGGCCCAGTGACCGCCGGGATGCCGGTGGCGATCGTCGAGGACACGACCACCACGGGGGGTGCCGCGCTCGACGCCGCCGAGGCAGCGACCGCGGCCGGGCTTAGGGTGGTCCAGGCGATCGCCCTGGTCGATCGCTCCGACGGGAGGGCGGCCGACGCCTTCGAGGAGGAGTCCATTCCCTACGTGGCCCTGGTGCTCCCCAAGGACCTGGGCGTCAAGAGGTGAAAGTCGTCGTCCAACGCTCGGCGGTCAGGATGTGGCTGCTGGCGATGGGCGGCATTCCGCTGCTGGTCATCGCGGTGGATGTGCTCACGAGTCGCCGGATCACCAACTGGCTCAGGGAGTTGTTGTTCACCCCGGAGGACACCCAGATCTATGAGCCGAGAGACGTGATTTGGGCCTGGGCCCTTCTCTTCTTCTCGGTGTTTCTCGTCGTGTGGGGCCTCAAGGAGCTCTTCATGCCCACAAAGGTGATCGAGGCGCGGGACGAGGGCATCGCCGTCAAGCTCCGTGGCCCGTTCCGCAAGCCTGACCTGATCCCATGGGGCAACATCGCCGACATCGAGCCGGGCGAGATCGTCGACGAGGGCGATGTGTTGCTCCTCCTCCAGATCAAGCTCTTCTCCCGTGGTGACCTGCCCGAGCATCCCTGGGGGGCCCGCTGGGTGGAGACGCGGACCCTCGGCCTCCTGACCGATGATTGGTCGGCTCCGCCGGCCCGGGTGGCCGAGCAGTTGGGCCAATTCGCGGTCGAGGCCGCTCAACGGGAGACCCGGGCCCGAACCGCCCGCATCTGGGACCCGACGTGATCCTGGTCGGGGCGCACGTGCCCTCGATCAGACCGCTGGACGAGGCATCGGAGCGCGGAGCCGACCTGGCCCAGATCTTTCTCTCCAACCCCCAATCGTGGAAGAAGCCGCCACCGCGGGCAGACGCCGAGTCCCTGCGTGACTCACCTATCCCGATCTATGTCCATGCCCCCTATCTGATCAATGTGTGCGCCGACAACAACCGGGTGAGGATCCCATCACGGAAGATCCTCCAGGACACCTGTGATGCCGCCACCGAAGTGAGCGCCTTGGCGGTGATCGTCCACGGTGGCCACGTGACCGGGGACGGCCCTCAGGAGGAGGGGATCGAGCGGTGGAGAAAAGCCCTCGCCTCGGTCGACACCGAGGTCCCGATCTTCATCGAGAACACCGCCGGCGGGGACAAGGCGGTGGCCAGAAGGGTGGAGTGGATCGCCCGTCTCTTCGACGAGGTCGGCGAGTTTGGGGTCGGCTTTGTCCTCGACACCTGTCATCTCTGGGCGGGCGGTGAGCCTCTCGACGAGGTGGTTCCGCGCATCATGGAGGCGACGGGGCGAATCGATCTCGTCCAGGTCAACGACTCGAAAGACCCCTTCGACTCACGACGGGATCGTCACGAGAACCTGGGCCAAGGGCTGATTCCGCCGGAGCAGATGGCCGCGATGATCATCGAGGCCGGTGCACCGGTGGTGGTGGAGACCCCGGGTGGTGTCGAGGAGCAAGCCGCCGACATCGAGTGGGTGCGCAAGGTACTGGGTACTTAGTACGGTACTGGACCGCTCACTCGAAGATTCGCTTCGGGCCGGTCTTCTGCTTCTGATGCTGCTTGCGTTCGTTCGGCGTCGGTTCCGGGATCTTGCGTGGGTACCGATCCTCGAGAAGGATCGCCAGCGGTGTCGCCGTGAACACCGAGGAGTAGGTCCCGACGAGGATCCCGATCAGCAGGGCAAGGGCGAAGTCAGAGAGCGTGTCCCCACCGAGCACGTAGAGGGAGGCGAGGATCAGTATCGCCCCGAGGCCGGTATTGATCGTCCTCGGGACGGTCTGCAGACAGGCTTCGTTGGCGATGGGGCCGAGTGGCTCGCCGGGCCGATCCGCCTGGTGCTCGCGAATCCGGTCGAATATCACGACCGAGTCGGCGATCGAGTAGCCGATGATGGTCAACAACGCGGCGAGGAACACCCCGTCGATGGTCTTCCCGAGCCAGGCGAAGAGCCCGACAACGAGGATCACGTCATGGAACATCGAGAGGACGGCCGCGGCTCCGATGGTCCAGCGGAACCTGATTGCCAAGTAGATGAGCTGCATGAGCAGCGCCAGACCTAGGGCCAGGAGAGCGCGATTTCGGATCTCCTCGCCGAGGGTAGGACCGACGAATTGATCCCGGACCAGAGTCACGTCGCCCCCGATCCCGGCAACAGTGTCTTCCAGGACTTGTTCTCGTTCGGGGTCGAGCTGCTCGGTGCGGATGACGATCGTGCCCTGACCCGTCTCCTGGATCAAGGCTTGGGGCAGCCCCTGGTCGGCCAGATCCTGTCGTAGTTGGTCGAGGTCGACTTCCTGGGTAGTGGAGAACTCCACCAGCCGACCGCCCGAGAACTCGATCCCGAAGTTGAGGCCCCTTGCCACGATGCCGGCGATGGCGAGCACGATCAAGATCCCGGAGATGATCAGCCAGCGTTGAGGCTTGGCGAACAGGTTCGGTCCCGAGGTCTTCAGCCACTCCTGGAAGCGCCGCCCCACGGTCAAGCCCATCAACCGGGGCCGCGACTGCAATGCCGGCACCCGTGACAACATCTCGAGCAGGACCCGGGTCACCACAAGGGCAGAGAACATCGACACCAAGACCCCGATGGTGAGGGTGACGCCGAAGCCACGAACCGCGCCGGCGGCGAGGAAGAAGAGGAGCACCGCGGCGAGCAGGGTGGTGACGTTGGCATCGAGAATGGCGCTCCAGGCCCGCTGGAACCCTGCCTCCAGCGATCTTCCCAGTGTCGGGTCGACGGCGTATTCCTCCTTAGCCCGCTCGTACACCAGCACGTTGGCGTCCACGGCCATCCCGATGGCGAGGACGAATCCGGCGATGCCAGGGAGGGTGAGCGTCGCGCCCAGCCATATGAGGACCGCGTACGAGAGGAGTCCGTAGACGACGAGCGATATGGCCGCAGCCACACCCATCAGACGGTAGAAGGCGATCATGTAGAGGATGGTGAGGCCGGCCCCGATCAGAGCGGCCTGCAGACTGGCGTCGATCGCAGCCTCACCCAGGGAGGGCCCGACCGTTCCTTGCTCGATCACCTCGACCGGCACCGGCAATGCGCCGGCCCGGATGAGCAGAGCCAACTCGTTGGACGTCTCCTCGTCGAAGTTGCCGGTGATCAGTGTCTCCCCACCGGTGATCCCGACATCACATTGGACCGAGGGCGAAACGCCCGGACTGGACAGGACCGACTCGTCGAGGACGATGGCGATGCGTCGGGCCGGGTCACCGACCGGAGCACACGCTGCCTCTGCGGTCAATTCGGCCCATTGCTCTTCTCCCTCGGGGAGGAAGTTGATGGACACCGCCCAGAGACCGGAGCCCTGGCTGTCGAAGATGGCGGCTGCACTCTCCACCTGATCGCCGCTGACCGCAGTCGGGCCGAGCACCAGATCCTCGCCGGGCTCGCCAGGGACGACCAGATCTCCCTCGGTGGTCGGCTGAGTGCCGGTCGGCACGGCCTCGAGCACCGGATGGAAGGTGAGTTGAGCGGTCCGCCCGATGACTTCCAGGGCCTCATCCGGATCCTCGACCCCGGGCATCTCGATGATGATCCGGCGGTCACCCGACAACTGAAGCGTGGGCTCGGAGACCCCGAAGGCGTCGACACGACGACGCAAGACCTCGAGGGTCCGACTGGTCACTTCACTATCGACGGTGACGTTGTCGGTGTCCTGCGCCTCGAGCACGATCTGGGTGCCACCGCGCAGGTCGAGACCGAGGTTGACCGGGTTGTTGAGAACTATGTAGACGGCAGCGCCTATGGAGATCACGGTCCAAAAAAGACGCCACCGGGACACCTTGGCCATGGAGGATCCTTCGGATGTTCGGTTGGCACGATGCATGGTATCGGTGGCCGCCCGGCATGCCAGATCGGGAATTCGCACCAGAAGTCGCCCGGTATCCTTCACGCATGCGCGAAAAGGTCACAGTTCCTTCGATCAGGTCTCGCAAGGGCGGTCCCAAGATCTCGATGGTCACCGCATACGACTACCCGGGAGCGGTGATCGCCGAACGCGCCGGGGTGGACATCGTCCTTGTGGGCGATTCGGCGGCGAACGTCGTCCACGGGATGGGCACCACCCTCGAGTTCGGGATGGAGGAGACCATCATCCATGCCCGGGCCGTGAAACGGGCGCAACCCAAGGCGCTCTTCGTCGTCGATATGCCCTGGCTCAGCTTCCACGTCTCCATCGAGGACACGGTGCGCAATGCGGGCCGAATCGTCCAGGAAGGCGGGGCCGAGGCGATCAAGCTCGAAGGCGGTCGGAAGCGGCTACCAATGATCCAGGCCATCCTCGACGCCGAGATCCCGGTCATGGGCCATCTCGGGCTCACACCCCAGTCGGTCCACGCCATGGGTGGCTTCAAGGTCCAGGGCAAGATGGTCGACGCCGCCCAGGAGATCATCGAGGACGCAATAGCCATCGCCGACGCCGGCTGCTTCTCGATCGTCCTGGAAGGCGTTCCCGACATCCTCGGCGAGCTGATCACCAAAGAGGTCGATGTGCCAACCATCGGCATCGGGGCTGGCCCGGCTACCGACGGCCAGGTGCTCGTGTTCCACGACGTGCTGGGGCTGGGGTCGGGCAACTATCCCAAGTTCGTCCGCAAGTACGCCGATCTCGCCGACGTGGCGGTGGCGGCACTGACACGGTATGTGGCCGACGTGAGCTCGGGCGAGTTCCCGGGTGAAGACGAGAGCTATCACGTATCGGACGAGATCGCAGCCGAGATGCTGAAGGGCCGATCGTCCGGGTAGCGGTCCTCCTCCTGGTGGCGGCGTGCGCCACGACCACCAACAGCGGTGTCACCTCGTCGACCACCGTGGCCCCGACCACAACTTCCCGTGTCGCCTCGACGACCACGACCGTGGCCACCATGACCACGGAGTCTTCTGCGACGACGACAACGGTCACGCCGACTCTTCCCACGACCGAGTTGGCAGTTGGAGAGGAGACGCTGAATGTGTGGATCGCGGACGAGCCCGAGGAGCGCCAACAAGGTCTGCGGGCGGTAGCAGGGCTGCCCGAAGAGATCGACGGGATGCTCTTCGTGTTCCCCGAGCCGACTACACCGAACTTCATCATGACGGACACGCTGATCCCACTGGAAGTCTGGTTCTTCGACCCAGAGGGCTCGCTGATCGGCTCACACGAGATGACCCCGTGCCCGGCCGACCCCTGTCCCTTATACCCGGCGCCGGGGCAGGTCGGCTGGGCGCTGGAGACTCCGCTAGGGGCGCGTGAATTCCAGCCGGGCGACTTGCTCTCGACTTCTGCATCGGGCTGAGATGGCCCTATCATCTGATCTCCGCACCGACGTCTCGCGCCGTTCGGTTGCGTGAAACCCCTGCTCCACCGTGTTGGTGGGGCCTTCCGATATGGATGTCCACAGGAGGTCACATGCGCGACTATGAGGTAATGACGATCCATCGGCCCGACCTGGCCGAGGACGAGGTCGAATCGAAGGTCGCAGATCTCGAATCACACCTGTCCGGCTCAGGCGCCACGGTCGATGGGCGGGATATCTGGGGGAAGCGCCGCTTCGCCTATGAGATCGACCATTTGTCCGAGGGTTACTACTCGGTGGTCACGTTCCAGGCAGAGGCGGCTGCCGTCGATTCACTGGATCGAATGCTGTCACTGGCCGACGAGGTGGTTCGACACAAGATCGTGCGCAGGGGCGCATGACTGGAATCCGTCCCAGGGTCACGGCATGATCGACCCAGGGACGTGAGAAGAGGAGATTTCACATGTCGAACAACGTCACACTGATCGGGAACCTGGTCGACGATCCCGAGCTTCGATTCACACCCTCCGGGGTCGCCATGGCCAAGATCCGGCTCGCCGTGAACCGCCGTTGGCGCGGCAATGACGGCGAGTGGCAGGAAGACACCAGCTTCTTCACCGGCACCGTCTGGCGTGAGCAGGCGGAAAGCGCCGCAGAGTCGCTGCAGAAAGGGGCGCGGGTCATCGTGACCGGGCGTCTCGAGCAGAGAAGCTGGGAGACCGAGCAGGGCGAGAAGCGCTCAGTCGTCGAGGTGCAGATCGACGAGATCGGTCCCTCGTTGCGCTGGGCCACCGCCTCGGTGAACAAGACCCAGCGCTCCGGTGGCGAATGGGGCGGTAACGCTGGCGGTGGCGGCGGTGGTGGCCAAGGCGCCGAAGTCCCCCCGGCTCCGGTGGCGAGAGACTCGTACGGGCCCGACGAGGCGCCCTTCTGATCCAGGAGTATTGAACGATGGCGAGAAAGAGCACGAACAACCCGCGCCCCAAGCGGCGTCGGGGCATGGAGATGAGACGGGGGCGTCCCAAGCCCTGTGCCTTCTGCAAGCAGCGGGTCGATTTCATCGACTGGAAGGACGTCTCCGTGTTGCGCAAGTACATGTCCGATCGGGGCAAGATCCGGGGGCGTCGGGTGAACGGGAACTGCCCGACCCATCAGCGTGAGGTGGCCAACGCCATCAAGAACGCCCGGGAGATGGCCCTCCTCCCCTACCTGAGCACACGATGAGGCTCATCCTCACCTCCGATGTCCAGGAGCTGGGCAAGAGGGGCGACGTCGTGGATGTCGCTGAGGGCTACGCCCGGAACTATCTCTTGCCGCGGAAGAAAGCGGTCAAGGCCCACGAGGCGGCCCTGGCCCAGGCCGAGGCAGTCCGTGAGGCCCGGATCGAGGCCGAGCTGAAGGCCAAGGAGGAAGCGGAGCGGTTGGCAACGCAGTTGGTCGGCAGCCGGGTCGTGATCGCAGCGCAGGCCGGCGACGAGGGCCAGCTCTACGGCTCGATCTCCCCGGCCGATGTGGTCGAGGGTGTCCGTCGCTTCACGGGGATCGAGCTGGAGCGCGACACGCTGGAGATCCCCAAGCCGATCAAGGCGATCGGTCTCCACGAGATCAACATCAAACTCCACCCCGAAGTGGAGTTCCCCCTCACCCTCGACGTGATCCCGGCCACCTGACGAACCCGTGTGCAATCCTCCACCCTCAGGGTGCTCGGTTGCACACGACTTCCCGCTAGCCGCGACTTTCGCGCCTTTCTTGCCAATCCCTTCCACCGCGAAAACAAAAGAGGCCACCGCGAAATTCGATTAGGCCCCTGGCTTGTGACGGTGGCTCGGGCGACCCTATCTTCAGCCATCTTCCCCGCTGGCAGTTTCGGCTTCCCCGCCCTCCGGCGGGGTCTTGCGTGTCAGGGCCCCACCAGGTCCGCGAAATCTGTCACTCGCGTGTTGTTTGATGAGGACAGAGATGAGCGGCATCACCGATCAGGGGCAAATGAGACCGGGTTTCCGGAGCCCACCCCATTCCAGGGAGGCCGAGGAGTCGGTCATTGGGGCGGTGCTCCTATCGGAAGAGGCCGTCAACGAGGTGATGGACCGCCTCCACCCACCCGACTTCTACGTCCCCGCCCACCAGGCGATCTTCGAGGCGATGCGGGAGCTATTCGACACCAATCAGGCCATCGACGCGGTGACCGTGTCCGAAGCACTGCGGCGAAGGGGCGAGCTGGAGAAGGTCGGGGGAGTGGCCTATCTGACCCGTCTCGTTGACATCGTCCCTTCGACCTCCAACATCCTCTATTACTCCGGCATCGTCGAGGAGCATGCCAAGCGCCGGGAGCTGATCCGGGCCGGCGCCTCGGTGACCGATGTTGCCTTCGACATCGACGAGGAGATCGCCCACGTCCTCGATCGGGCCGAGCAGGCGGTCCTCTCTGTGGCCGAACGACGGAGCGCCCAGACCTTGCTCGAAATCGGGCCTTTGTTCAGCGACGTGCTGGAGCACATCGAGCTGCTCGAGCAGCGTGGCTCGGAACTGACCGGTCTGGCGACCGGTTACGTCGACCTCGACAAGAAGTTGGCCGGGCTCCAAGCCTCCAACCTCGTGGTCATCGCGGCAAGGCCGGCCATGGGAAAATCGGCCCTTGCACTGGGAATAGCAGTCAACGCCGCGGTCCAGGGCGAGCCGGTGGCCATCTTCTCGCTGGAGATGTCGAAGGAGGAGATCGTCCAGCGCATCCTCTCATCAGTGGGCAGGGTCGACTCGATGAAGCTGCGGTCAGGGCAGCTGGGGCCGCTCTGGCAGAGGGTCGTCGATGCTGCCGGCAAGATGTATCAGGCGCCGATCTACATCGACGACTCCCCGGTTGTCACGGTGACCGACATCCGGGCCAAGTGCCGGAGATTGAAGCGGAAGAAGGGTCTCTCCCTGGTCGTCATCGACTATCTCCAGCTGATGGAGGCGTCGAGCCGGGAGAACCGTCAGCAGGAGATCTCTGAGATCACCCGCAACCTGAAGAACCTGGCAAGAGAGTTGGAAGTACCTGTGATCGCAGTGTCTCAGCTCAACCGATCCTTGGAGGCCAGGGAGGACAAGCGGCCACGTCTCTCGGATCTGCGCGAAAGCGGCAGCATCGAACAGGACGCTGACGTTGTGATGTTCATCTACCGCCACGAGTACTACCACCCCGAAGATCAGGAGCGGAAGGGCATCGCTGAGGTCATCGTGGCCAAGCATCGTGCCGGGTCCACCGGCCCCGTGGAGGTCACCTTCCAGCCCGAGTTCACCCGGTTCGCCAACCTGGGCCGCGACGTCACCTAACGATTGGACTCGCGAACCCGGCCGGCCTCCAGCGCCCGCTCGATGGTCTCGAACGCCTCGGAAGCCGGGCGCCAACCCAGGGTTGCCGTCTTCTTGTCCTCCAGCTCTTTGTACACGGCGAAGAAATGCTCCAGCTCGCGCAAGAGGTGCTCTGGGACGTCATCGAGGTCGGCAGCGTCCCGCCACAACGGGTCGCCGTCGGGCACGGCCAGAACCTTGTGGTCGGCGTGACCCTGGTCCTCCATCAAGAAGAGCCCGATGGGCCGCACCCTGATCCGACACCCCGGGAACGTGGGCTCCGAGACCAATGCGAGGATGTCGAGCGGGTCGCCATCGTCGGCGTGGGTCTCGGGTATGAACCCGTAATCAGCCGGATATCGGGTGGCGGTGAAAAGCATCCGATCGAGGAAGATCTCCCCACTCTCGTGATCGGTTTCGTACTTGTTCCTGCTCCCCTTGGGGATCTCGACGATCATCGTGACCAGCACATCAATCACCCTACAGGTCGCTACTCTCGCCCGGTTGTGCCTCACATGGGTGGCCAAGCCACAGCCCGGGTCGGTTCCCTGATGTCCCTCGACCAAACGCAACCCCCGGGATAGATCACTCGATGGCACCCCCTAGGAAGCGCGGCAAGCGCTATCTCCTGATGATGTCGGTCGGCGCACTCGGCATCGTCTATGGCGACATCGGGACCAGTCCCCTATACGCATTCCGGGAGTCGTTTCACGCCGCCCAGGGCATGCCCGTCGACCGGGCCAGCGTCCTCGGCGTCCTCTCCCTCATGTTCTGGGCCCTGGTGCTGGTCGTCTCGGTCAAGTACCTGATCTTCGTGATGCGTGCCGACAATCACGGTGAAGGCGGCATCTTGGCCCTCACCGCACTCATCGTTCCCCGTCGCAAGACGCCGACGGTCGGGCTGCGGTGGGCCTTGATCCTGCTTGGGCTCTTCGGGACCGCCCTTCTCTATGGGGACGGGATCATCACACCTGCTATCTCGGTGCTCTCTGCGGTCGAAGGACTCGAGATCGTCGAACCCGACTTGGGGTCGTATGTCGTCCCGATCGCGGTGATCATCCTCATAGCGCTGTTCAGCATCCAGAGGGCCGGAACTGCAGTGGTTGGCGCCATCTTCGGACCAGTGATGATCGTCTGGTTCACGGTGCTCGCCGTCCTCGGTGGCTATCACGTAATCCAGGATCCAGGAGTGCTCGCCGGAGTGAACCCGGTATACGGAGCGCAGCTCATCGGCGAGAGCCCCCGTCTTGCATTTCTCGCACTGGGAGCCATCTTCCTGGTGGTGACAGGGAGCGAGGCCCTCTACGCGGACATGGGGCACTTCGGCAAACGGCCGATTCGTCTCGGCTGGTACATCGTCGTGTTTCCCGCCCTGCTCCTCAACTATTTCGGTCAGGGGGCGATGCTCATCGCCGATCCGGCGACCATCGACAATCCGTTCTTCCGCATGCCACCGGAGTGGGCTGTTCTGCCATTGGTGATCCTGGCGACGATGGCCACCGTGATTGCCTCGCAGGCTCTCATCTCGGGGGCCTACTCGCTGACCATGCAGGCCGTCCAGCTCGGCTACCTCCCCCGGTTCGACATCGATCACACCTCGCCGAGGGAGGTCGGACAGATCTACATTGCCACCGTCAACTGGGGTCTCATGGTCGCCTGCGTCGGGCTAGTTCTCGCCTTTCGCAGCTCGAGCAACCTCGCCGCCGCCTATGGCGTTGCCGTCACCACGACCATGGTCATCACCACGGTCCTCCTCTACTTCGTGATGCGGGAGCGCTGGCAATGGTCTGCGGCGGTTGCCGGCTCGCTCACTGCCCTCTTCCTCGTCGTCGACCTTGCGTTCTTCTCGGCCAACATCGTGAAGGTCCCCGCCGGGGGTTGGTTCCCTCTGGTCGTGGGTGCCGTGATCTTCACCATCATGACCACCTGGAAGACCGGACGCCGGCGGCTCACCGCCGCCCTGAAGAGGGGCGAGCTACCAATCGAGCGCTTCATCGGCTCCATCACCCTCCACCCCCAGCTCCGGGTCCCTGGCACCGCAGTCCACCTGTTCCCGGACCCGGGCATCACCCCCCCGGCTCTTCTCGCCAACCTGCGGCACAACGAGGTGCTTCACGAGACGGTGGTCCTGGTTGCGGTGCAGACCTCGTCTGTCCCCCGCGTCCCTCAGGTGCGGCGGTCGACCGTCCACGACCTCGGCGAGGGATTCGTCCAGGTCGTGCTCCATTTCGGGTTCATGGACGAGCCCGACGTCCCCAAGGCCCTGGCCAACATCGTCGATCCCGAGTTCGGGTTCGACCCGGATGATTCCACCTTCTTCATCGGCCGGGAGACGATCATCAACAGTGGCAAGGGCATCGGCCGGGCGCGGGCGGCCCTCTACGCCTTGATGCATCGCAACGCGTCGAGCCCGGTGCAGTTCTTCAGTCTGCCCCCCGGTCAGGTCATCGAGATTGGGAAGCAAGTCGCGTTGTGATCCGGCGCCGATACCCTGGCCTTCGGAGCCGGAATACTGAGTTGAGGCGGCCTCACCATGAGGATTTTCAGAGCATCGATCGTCGTCCTGGCTGTGGTGCTGGTCGCCTGTGGCGGTGACGGTGCAACGGACACGACCCAGGCCGAGACCACCACGACAGAAACTGCGGAGACCAGCCGCGGGACAGTCGATTTCGCCGATATGCCCCAGGAGTGCATAGACGCTCTGGTCGGATACCTCCAAGCCATCGAGCCTGCGGTGGAGGGCATCGACTTCGAGGCAACCACCGGGCCCGAGCTCGAAACCCTGGGCACGGAGCTGGCCGAGCTGTCCGAGGACTACACGACGGCGATCGAAGACCTCGACTGCCCCGATCCCGCCGGAAGTGACGAAGAGGCGTTCGCCGCCATCATCGAGCTGGCCGAGCAGCATGCGCCGGGGACGGTTGGCTACCTGCAGTGGGTACAGAGCTCTATAGCTGGATTCGAAGGTGCCGAGGTCTCTGGTGACTGCGAGACCGACATCTCGGCACTGCGAGCAATCATCGACGAGAACAGCTCCATGTCTGATCTCAGCATGACCGAAGTCGTGCAGGTGGGCAGCCTGGTGGCTTCCATATCGACGAACTGCAGCGCGGAGCGCGCCGAGGAGTTCTTCGCCGAAGCGGACGTGGCAGCCTTCCTCGAAAGCCAATAGGACGAGCGGCAACCCTGAGGTTGCCGCTTGGAGGGGTTCCATCATTGCCCTGTGAAGCCGGGGAAGCTTCTAGAGGGGGGACTCAATTAGGGCTTTGAGGGACCTGAATCCAATTCTGTACACCCCGAGCCCCCTTGGACGGGCAGAACCGGACCCATTTCGAACTATACGCAGTCGCGCTAGTTCGCGAAGAATCAGGTCTCGAAGTCCTTGTGGGACCTGCTGGCGGTAGGCCCGCTCTGACCCTGATACTTGGAGCCCAATTCGGGCGACCCATACGGGAGGTCGGCTTCGGTGGTCATCTGATAGAAGCTGACCTGACCGATCTTCATCCCCGGATAGATGGCGATGGGGAGGGTCGCCACGTTGGATAGCTCCAAGGTGATGTGGCCCTCAAAACCCGGATCGATGAAGCCGGCCGTGGAATGGATGAGGAGGCCGAGTCGGCCCAAAGACGACTTCCCTTCGAGACGGGCCACCACGTCGTTTCCCAGTTTGACTCTCTCCAGGGTGGATCCCAGGACGAATTCCCCGGGATGAAGCATGAACGGCGCTTCGTCACCCACCTCGACCAGCCTGGTCAGGTCGGCCTGGGGGTCACGCGGGTCGATGAGGCTGTATCGGTGATTCACGAACACCCGGAAGCCGTCGCCGACACGCAAGTCGACCGAGGAGGGCTGGACGTAGGCCGGCTCGTAGGGGTCGATCTGGATCAGACCCGATTCGATGGCCTCTCGTATGGAGCGGTCAGAGAAGATCACTCCGGTGATGGTATATCGCTCTTCGCCGGTTCCACCTGGGTCTTGGCGAGGACCTCGTGGATCCCCCGCCGCCGAAGGAGGATCGGCACCACGATCAGCACCAAGAGGGTAAGCGATCCAGTCTGCAGCGCGATTGCGGTTGTCGTCACCTCGGAGGTGGCGACGAGACGCATCGTTCCCATGTGGCCGAGTTGCCAGGGCATGACTTTGACCAGATTCCGGACGAAAACAGCGCCGCCCTTCGGTGGAGCGTCGTCACGACCCCGCACGGCCAGACCTGCTTTCCGCTTCCCCCAGGTGGCGTGGGGCTCCTTCGACTCGGTCAGGAACAGATACGCGAAGTAGGGGAGCACGGTCAGGATGGTGATTCCGATGTCCGCCGTGCTCTGGTTGGTCCACACCGGCGCCAGATCGATCCAGCCGAGGAGCTGGGGAAGCCCGACGATGAGGAATACGAGCAGGAGCCAACCCAGGATGATCAGATAGTCCCACCACCACGAAGCGATGCGGCGGGCGGTTGGAGCGGGTGAAGGGAATCGAACTTCGCTTCGAGCCATTGGGCACAGCCTCGTGTTCGGGATCACGAGCTTCTGCGTAGAGCGGGTGAAGGGAATCGAACCCTCGCTCCGAGCCATTGGGCACAGCCTCGTGTTCGGGGACACGAGCTTCTGCGTAGAGCGGGTGAAGGGAATCGAACCCTCGCTCCGAGCTTGGGAAGCTCGTGTTCTACCATTGAACTACACCCGCGAATCCCCGAGATTACCGGATTCAGGTGCGTGCCAGAAGGCCGCCTCATCAGATCCCGAGCACGGACTTCCTCAGTTCGGGGTTGTTGGCCATGCCCGCGGCATCGCCTTCCATCACCACGCGGCCCTCGGCGAGCAAGTAGGCGCGTGAGGACACGTCGAGGGCACGTTGCACGTTCTGCTCCACGAGCAACACCCCGACACCCCCGCCACGCACCGCCTCGATCACGTCGAATACCTCGTCGACGACGACTGGAGCCAATCCGAGAGAAGGCTCGTCCATGAGAAGCACACGTGGCCGTGCCATGAGCGCCCGGCCGATCGCCAGCATCTGTTGCTCGCCGCCACTGAGACTTCCGGCGAGCTGGTCTTTCCTCTCGGCGAGACGAGGGAACAGGGCATGGACCCACTGCAGTGACTCGCCGTGATGCTCTCTGGCGACGCGGTTGAAGGCACCGAGGTCGAGATTGCCCCCCACGCTCATGGCCGGGAACAACCTTCTGCCCTCGGGGACGATGGCGATTCCGGCCCTACACACCCGGTGACCCGGAACATCGGTCAGGTCCTGGTCGTCGAGCACGATCCGGCCCCGGCGTGGCCGGAGGATGCCCATGATCGAGTTGACCAAGGTCGATTTCCCGGCCCCATTGGGCCCGACGATGGAGACCACCTCACCGCTACTCACGGTCATCGATACCTCCCAGAGGGCCTGGGCGTCGCCGTAGAAGACGTCGAGGTCATTCACCTGCAGCATCGGCCTGCCTTCCCAGATACGCCTTGACAACGGCCGGGTCGCTCATGACCGCCGCCGGCTCTCCTTCGGCCAGCTCGAGGCCATGATCGAGGACCACGATCCTCGTGGCCAGCTGATTCACGACCCTGAGCAGGTGCTCCACGAGCACGATGCTCACCCCGGACCGGCGGATCCGGCGGACGACGTCGACCGCGTTGTCGATCTCCACCGGATTGAGGCCGGCCAGAGCCTCGTCGAGGAGCAGCAATGCGGGCCGGGTGGCGATCGCTCTTGCCATCTCGAGCAGCTGGCGTTGGTGGAGGTTTATCTCTCCAGGGAAGGCATCGGCGCGACGCCCGAGGCCAACCAGGTCCAGATACTCGACTGCCGCTCGTCTCGAAGCGTCGAGGCCGAGCGGCTCGCGGCCGAACATGATTGCCATCGCCACGTTGTCCCTGACGGTGAGGGATGTGAAAGGCCTCGGGATCTGATAGGTCCGGGCGATGCCGAGATGGGCGATGCGATGGGGGTTCGATCCGACGATCGGTGTCTCGTTGAGTGAGATCGCCCCCGAGGTCGGCGGGAACGTGCCCGACAGCACGTTGACGAGCGTGGTCTTGCCTGAGCCGTTAGGCCCGACCAGCCCCACCAACTCTCCCTCGTGGACGGTCATCGAGACGCCGCGCAACGCCCGGACCCCGCCGAACGTCTTCACCACGTCCCGAGCCACCAGCAGAGGTCGTCCACCCTCGGCCGCCGGCTCGTCGCCGACGGGTGCGTGATGCTCTGCGGGCTGACCGGCGTCGGCCTCGACCTCTGCCGGGCGCTTTCTGCCACCGGGAATGAAAGCGATGACCGCAGTCACTCCCAGCGCCACGGCCAGCGACGTCACCGGGTCGGTCGTGACCTCGAACAGCCAGAGGCCCAGGAAGATCACCAGGAAGACACCCGCCGAGAGCCACGGGCGGCGGCGAAATCCGGCCATTAGACCTTCGGGGGCGAGCAGCATCACGAGAACGAGGATCACGCCGAGAACGATCAGGCTCCAACCTTCGAAGCCTCCCGACGCGAGACGGTTCTGGAGGGTGTACACATAGATGGCCCCCACCGCCGGGCCGGCCCAGTGGCCCCGACCACCGAGCACGCTCATCACGATCACGAAGAGCGGAACGTCCAGGTTGAACGTCCCCTCGACGCTGACGAAGCCCAGTTGCAGGGCGAAGACCGCGCCGGAAACCCCGGCGATGAGGCCGGTGACCCCGATCGCGATCATCTTGTGGAAGAAGGTGGGCACACCGAGGCCCTCGGCAACGTCCTCGTCATCCCGGATCGTGAACAGCGCCCAGCCGTAGCGACTGTGCTGCATCCCGTAGGCAACGACCAATGCGAACAAGGCGACGACCCCGCTCACGACGAAGACGAATTCCTGGAATTGGCTCAGGAACGACGGCGCCTCAGGCACCGGGATGACAATTCCCTGCCCACCGTCGATGGACTTCGAGAGCCGTGCCACCGAGGCGAGAATGAAGGGGATCGCCAGCGTGAGCAAGGCGAAGATCTCGCCCCGCAGCGACCTGAGCCGGAAGGCGATGGTCCCGATGGCCAGCCCGAGCAGCATCGAGGCGATTCCGGCAACCACGGCGGCCACCCACCAGCTCATCCCTTGCCGGCCGAAGAGGACTGCCATCGTGTAGACCCCGACACCGAAGAAGGCGCCCTGGCCGAAGCTGAAGTACCCGCTGTAGCCGGAGAGGATGTTCCAGCTGGTGGACTGAGCGGTCCAGAACAGGATCCCTGAGAGGAAGATCAGGTAGAACATGGGGAAATCCGTGGCGTGACGTATCGCGGGCAGTGCCACCAGAGCCACTGCGATCCCGACCAGAGCCAGCCATCCCTTGTGCCGCACTCAGCCTCCCTTCTGCGGGAACAGGCCCTTGGGGCGGAACACCAGGGCGACGACCACCAGGGAGAAGACGACAAATGGGGCGGTGGACGGGGTCCAGACCACCGCCACCAGCCCCGATATGGCTCCGACGAGGAGCCCGGCGTACAGGGTGCCCGTGACATTCCCGATGCCACCGAGGATGACGATGGCGAAGACCTGGCCGATCCACTCGAAGGGGAGATCCGGGGTGAGGGTCCCGCCGATCGGGAACAACATCCCCGCGATCGCCGCGCTGGCCCCCACTGCGCCGGCGAGAAGAATCCCGAGGAGGCGATGATCGATACCGAAGGCCGAGGCGATCTCTCTGTCCTGACCGAAGGCCTGAAGGGCCCTGCCGGCGTACGTTCGTCCGAGTACCAACGCCGCCACCATCACGAGGACTACAGCGAACCCGGCGGCCAGAAGCGTCGGCACCGGGAACCTGAGTGAGCCGATTCCCACCGAATCGGCCGAAAGAGGGTTGATCTCGGGCGGCAACCGCAGGAAGTCTGCCGTCCAAATGTTGGTCACGACCTGGACCGTGATGATCAGAAGCCCGTAGCTGATCAGTAGCGAGTTGAGCTCGGAGACGTCGAACCGTTCGTAGCCCAGTTGAATCAACGCTCCGACCAGGAACATGAGGGGGGCGGTCACCACGATCGTGGCGACTGGGCCCAAGCCAGTGGAAGTTGCCAGCTCGAACGTGAGATAACCCGACAGCAGGATCAGGGCGAAATGGGCAAGGTTGATGACTTTGAGGAATCCCCAGGCGAGGGAGAGCCCCAGGGCCATCAGGGCGAACAAGCTGCCGTTGAGGGCACCCGAGACCGCAGCCTGCAGTTCGATCAACAGGGGCTCACCTGGGAACGTCGACCGCGGACGGTAGCCCCGGGCCTCCGTTCGGAGGAGACCCGAGGCGCCTGTTCATTCGCTCTGCTCAGCCGGTGGGCCCGGCCAAGGCGCCGGCGGCGATGTCCTCCGGCCAAACCATCACCCATTCGGAACCCTGGATCTGCTTCAGGCCTTCGGTGGTATCCCAGAAGTTGTTCACCGCCGGGTCAAACGTGACCGCCCCGCTGAAGGTCAGGTCGGCACCGGTCGAGTGCAGCGAGTCGCAGATCCCCTGTCCGTCCGTCGACCCGGCCCCTTCGACACCCTGGACCAGGATCTCCCACGCGTTCCAGGATGCGGCGGCCTGGGTCTCGAACACGGTGTACGGGATCTGTGCGGCGGCGGCGCGCTCGGCGAACTCGTCGACGATCTCGCCCACCTCGGGATCCATTTGCTCGAGGATCGGCTCGTTTGGCTCGAAGATCGACACGGAGAGTGTTCCTTGGGCGGCGTCGCCCAGCCCGAGGAGCGGGCCGGGAGCCGGGAAGAGAGCGAACATCAACGGTGGCGTGTAGTCGAGCTGCTGCATCGCGTCGATCAGCGAGTTGGCCTCCACACCCAGCCCGTTCACGAGCACCAGATCGGCGTTGGCATCACGAACCTGGGCCGCGGTCGACCCCCAGTCCTCGTATCCCGGCGGGTACGGGATGTCGGCCACAACGTCGTAACCACGCTCGGGCAGGATGTTGAGGGTCGATGGGTCCTCGGGGTCGTCGGCGACGCCGTAGCTGATGAAGGCCGTCGAGCCCGACTCGTTGGTGAGAAGCGCCACGGTACTCACCGCACCGTCGAGGCTGTCGAGGGCGTCTGCGATCTGATTCGGGATGAACGAGTTCGGCTCGGGCCCGATCGACCAGCCAGGGAACTGGCAGGCATACGTCATGAGGGGTGCCAACACGGCGGTGTGCTGGGGGAGCGTGTATCCGTACCGCTCGGCCACAGGCATCGCCGCGAGGATGTTCGGGGTGGCATAGGGGCCCATGATCAGGTCGACCTGGTCCTGGCTGATGAGTTGCTCATAGAGCGGGGCGATGTTGGCCGTGTCCGATTCATCGTCGAGCAGGTTCCACTGAACCTCCCGGCCGAGCAGGCCGCCGGCGGTGTTCAGGCGTTCGACGAACATATCACCGGCCAGCTTGTGAATCGCGCCGGTCGCGGCGAACGCGCCGGTGAGCGAGAGCGTCCCTCCAACGACGATTGGATCACCAGATCCCTCGGCTGTAGTGCTCGGGGCGGCGGTAGTGGATGGGGCCACCGTGGTGTCGGGCGCTGCCGTCGTGCCCGGTGTTCCCTCAGTGGTGGTGGTGGTGGTGGCGCTGTCGCCGGCGCAAGCCGCGGCCACGAGGGTCAGGACAGACACAACCGCCAGGATTCGTGCTCGTCTCCTCACGTGCTCCTCCTCGTCAGTAGACGTGTCGCCCGAGCCTTTCCCGGTGCGATCGGGAGTCCGGTGCGACAACTGGGCACCACGACCATATACGAATACTGCACACGATGCCCGCAAACCCACCCAAACTTCAGTGTCACTGGACAGCGCAAGCGCCACCGAACAGTGACGCTTGCAAGTGTGTCGACCTCAGGAAGTGCTGGTAGAAATTGCCTCGGCCGGCCGGCCCGGCTCCACTGGGTCGATTCCGTCGTCCCGGCGGCCGAACCGGCTCTTGAGACCGTCGAACAGCGAGTAGACGGCCGGGATCACGAACAGGGTGAGCAAGGTCGAGCTGAACAGCCCGCCGATCACCACAGTTGCCAGACTTGCCGACAGGAGGGCGCCGTCGCTGAGGCCCAGCGCCAGCGGGGTCAGGGCCAGGATCGTGACGATGGCCGTCATCAGGATCGGCCTGAGCCGGGTCTCGGCGCCCTGTTTCAGAGCCGCCATCGTGTTGAGCCCGTCCTCCCGCTTCAGACGCTCGACGAACTCGAGCATGACGATGGCGTTGGTCACCACGATCCCGATCAGCATCAACAGACCCAGCATCGCCGGCAGGCCGAGCTCCCGACCGGTCAGGGCCAGTGCCGGGAAGGCACCGATCGCTGCCAGCGGAAGTGTGAGCAGGATGACGAACGGGGTGAGGAGGCTGCCGAAAGTGACAACCATCGACAGGTAGACCAGTGCCACCGCGATCACCATGGCGGTCAGGATGCCGGCGAAGCTCTCCTGCTGCTGCTCGGCGGCTCCGCCGAGACTGGCCTCGACACCCGCTGGTAGCTCGAGCCCGTCCAGCATGGTCTGGACCTCCATGTTCACCGCACCGAAGTTCGGGTCGGTGATTGCGGCTGACACCTCGGCCGATCGGTTGCCGTCGAAATGGGTGACGGCGATCGGGCTCGATCCCTGAGAAACCTCGGCAACATCGCCCAAGGCCACGCCGGGGCTTAGGGGGAGTGCTGCCAGGGCCTCTGGCGTGGCGATCGCGGCGGGATCGGTTCCCACGATGACGCTCACCGTGGCATCGTCGATGACGATGTCCGTTGCAGGAATGGGAGTCAGGTAGGCCCTCACGGCACCAGCCAGCGTCGCCGCATTGAGCCCGGCGCTTGTGGCTGCCGCGTTGTCGACCTCGATGACGATCTCGGGTCGTTCCCCGAGAAGATTGGACTCGATCCCTTCGATCCCGTCGATGTCGGCCAGCGCTTCCTGGACGGCAGCCGACCCTGCTTCGACATCCTCGAAATCGGAGCCAGTCACGTTGATGTTCAGGTTGGAGCCTCCGAAATCGGACATGTCGCCGACTTCTGCCACGGTGCCGGACAGACCGGAGGCCGGGATCAGGGTCTCGATCTCGGTGGTCAGGGCGTCGATGTCGGCTTCCTCGCTGACATCGATGGTTATGGAGGCGCTGTTTGCCCCGCCGCCACCACCGCCAATGAGGGCGGCCAGAGGATTGTCAGTTGAGGTTCCGACGACGGTGGCGACGCGCTCAACACCTTCGAGTTCGAGGATCTCGGCCTCGACGACAGCTACTTGCTCGGACATCGAATCCAAACTGGTGCCGGGAGCTCCTGTGAGACTCACTGACAGCGACGTGGCCTCCTCTGAGGGGAACAGAGTCACTGGCACAGTGGCCAGCGAGGCCATGGAAACGATCAGGAGCACGAAGGAGACAATCACGACCGTCCACCGGTGATCCAGGGCCCACGCAAGTGGCTTGCGGTAGACCCGGCGCAGCGCGGTGTCGTCGGCGCCCAGTTCCTCCTCGGCCTGGCCTTCCTTGCGGTGTGACCGCTTGAGGAGGGTTATCGCCAGGACCGGGACCACCGTCACGGCGACGATCAGGCTGGCGAGGAGCGCGAAGGTCACAGTGAGGGCGAATCCGACGAAGACCTGGCCGACGAGCCCACCAATGAAGGCGAGGGGCAAGAACACAGCGACAGTCGTGATGGTGCTGGCGGTGATGGCAGGGACCATCTGGGTCGTGCCCTTCAGGACCGCCTCGCCTCTCTCGAGGCCCTCGTCGAGGAGCCGATGGATGTTCTCCAGCACGACGATTGCGTCGTCGATCACCCGTCCGATGGCCACAGAGAGGGCACCCAGGGTCAGGATGTTGAGGGTGATCCCCTCCAGGTTCATGAGGATGAAGGCGACCAAGAGGGACAACGGGATCGAGATTCCGGACACCAAGGTGCCCCGGAAGCTGCGGAGGAAGACGAGGATCATGAGCACGGCGAGGATCCCGCCGATCACCGCGTCGCGGGTCATCTCACTGACCGAGTTCTGAATCTCCGGTGCCTGGTTGATCACCTCGGTGACGGTGATCCCCTCGGGCACGGCGACCGTTTCGATGGCTTCGGAGACGGCGGTCACGGTGTCCACCGTGTTCTCGCCCTGTGCCTTGATGATTTCGACCGACATGGCGGGCTGGCCGTCGAGACGGCTGACGGTCGAGCCGCTCCCGTTCTCGACCAGGCTCACCTCGGCGATCTGAGAAAGCGGGACCGGTGGCGTGCCGGGCACCATTCCCGGCACCAGCAGGTTCTCGACACCTGCGACTCCGTCGAGCTCGGCGACGACCCGGGCCGGGAGCTGGAAGCCACTTGCGCTGACACTTCCGACCGGAACGGAGACCTGGGCCGAGCCAAGGGCCGTCATGACCCCGGCGGTGGTGACTCCGGCCTGGGACATCGCCTCCGGGTCGAGGGTGACCGCAACCGCCTCGTTGCTGCCACCGGCGACGCGGATCTCGGCGACCTCGCTGACGCGGTCGATGGCGGGAGCCAAGGAAGTGGTCACGAAGTCTTCGAGCGCTGCCGGATCGTCTCCCGACACGGCGATCGAATACACCGGGAAGGCGTCGAGTGAGATCCGCTGGACCTGGGTCTCCGCTCCCACGGGGAGGTTCAGGCCGGCGATGGCCTCCCGGATCTCGGTGTGGACCTCGTCCATGTCGGTGCCGAACTCATAGGAGGCCGACACGATGGCGACGCCCTCGAGATTGGTCGATTGGACGTGCTCGAGATTGCTCGTGGACAGAAACGCGCCCTCGATGGGAATCGCCAGGTCCTCGGCGACCTCATTGGGGCCCGCGCCTGGCATGGTGGCGGTCACGACCAGGTTGGGGATCTCCAGGGAGGGGAACAGCTCCCGATTGAGCTGGCCGACCGAGTAGATGCCGGCTGCGATCAGCATTGCCACCACCAGCAGGGTGACGGTGCGATAGCGCAGGGAGATTCGGGCGAGGCGGGTCAAGATTTCCTCCGTTGGGAATGAGTGAAGCCCTAAATTTAGACTGAAACTGTCATTTGTCAATCCCTGACAATTGACAGCGGGTGCCAAACGACTATCTTGAGTCCTGTGACCACCCGAACTGCGCCCGAGATCGGTCTCCGGGAGCGCAAGAAGCGACAGACCCGGGACCGTCTCGTCGAGGCGGCCTTCGCCCTGTTCGCCGAGCGCGGCTTCGACCATGTATCGGCTGCCGAGATCGCCGCTCGAGCGGACGTTTCCGAGCGGACATTCTTTCGGTATTTCCCCACCAAAGAGGACGTGATCTTCCCCGACACCGAGGAGTTGCGCGGGCGTGTCGACGAGCTCGTGGCCAACCTGCCTACCGATCTGTCCGTGATCGAGGGCTTGCGCCGAGCCCTGCAAACCATCTCGCACGAGTTCGAGGATTCGAAGGATTTGCAGTTCGCCCGGGCCCGACTGGTCGAATCCACTCCGTCGCTGCAAACACTCGTCCTCCAGCATGAGCAGGAGTGGGTGGTGTCGTTCGCCGACGCCGTCGCCGCCCGTCTCGGGTTGGACCCCGACGAGGATCTGCGGCCGGAGCTAACCGCGGCCGTGGTCGTGGCTGCTTTCCGGGCAGTGATGAATCGATGGATCAGGTCGGGGGGGAAGGCCGACATCGATCAGATGCTCGACCAGGCCCTCGTCTTTCTCGGATCCGGTCTCGGCTCCTCCGACTTCGATTGAGGGCTCAATGCACTCCGCTGTCCGCTCCCGTCGATGGGCCGTCGGGGTTGGGCACGTGGTCGGCCCTCCATATGTCCGGTTCCAGATAGATCCGGCCCGCAAGGGGAACGGCGAGACGAATCGAGGTCTCGGCGGCGTCGATTGCCCGGGCGACCTCGGATGCGGTGAGCGAGGGTGTGAACTCCAGCTTGCCGGCGACCAATAGCTCCTCGGGCCCGATGTGCTGGGTCTTGAGGTCGATGACCCTCACCACCTCGGGTGTCGCCTCGACCGCGCCACGTATCGCTTCGATATCGCTGTCCAATGCGGCTTCCCCGATGAGGAGGGACTTCATCTCCACCGTCAGGAAACCGGCGATGACCAGCAGCAGCGCCCCTATGCACAGCGTCCCGACCGCGTCCCACACCTCGTTGCCGGTGATGGCTGCCAACCCGACTCCGATCATCGCCAGGAAAAGCCCGATCAACGCCCCTGCGTCCTCGAGGAGGACCACGGGCAGCTCAGGGGCACGAGACGTGTGGATGTAGTCCCACCAGCCGCGTTCGCCCTTGACCTTTCTCGACTCGACGATGGCGGTGTGGAAGCTCCAAGACTCCAGCCCTATCGCCACGATGAGCACACCGATCGCCCAGCCGATCGAGGTCAACTCGTGGGGATCGATCAGCTTGCTCACGCCCTCGTAGATGGAGAAGAGCCCTCCAAGAGTGAAGAGGACCATCGCCACCACGAATGACCAGAAGTAGCGCTCCCGCCCGTATCCGAACTGGTATTGGTCGTCGGCCACCTTGCGCGCTCTCTTGCCACCGAGAAGCAAGAGCCCTTGGTTGGATGTGTCAGCGACCGAGTGGATCGATTCGGCCAGCATCGAAGCGGATCCGGTGACCACATAGGCCACGAACTTGGCCACCGCGATCCCCGCGTTGGCCAGCATCGCGGCGATGATCGCCTTTGTTCCACCGCCGGTAGCCATGAATCGGGATGCTAGGTGAGCAGCGAGACGGTTCCCCAGGTCGTCATCAAGACTCCAACCACGATCAGAAAGGCAACACGACCGGACCGATACTCGGGGTTCTCCACTCCCGCCGGGGTCCTTCCCTGACGATGCCGCCACCAGGCGAGCCCGTTGCCGACGACAAGGGCGAGGCCGAGACCCACGATCAGCTCGGGGAGCAGGTTCTCGAAGTCGAAGATGTCGCCCACTCCGGTCACGCTAACCCTGAATAGTCTGCGTGGGTGAGCCAGGACCTTCACTCCGCCTCCGCTTCGGCGCCGGCCACCTCGGCCAATCTCGGACCCGGATTCGATTGCCTGGCCTTGGCACTGGAGATCCGCTGTGCGGTGAAGGCCAGCAGAGCGGATGCCTGGAGCGTCGATCACATCGGCAGATACCAGCCCGGGCCAGAAGAGGGTGACAGGGTGATCAGTGCCGCCCGCGGAGTCGCCGGCGACGGCTTTCCGCTGGCACTCCAGGTCGATGCCGAGATCCCGATCGGTAAGGGCCTCGGCTCGTCGGCAGCGGCGTCGGTCGCGGGCATCGCTGCAGCCCTTCGCCTCACCGGAGAGAAACCGAGTCACGATCGTGTGTATCGACTCGCTGTCGAGTTGGAGGGACACTCAGACAACGTCGCCGCGGCCGTTTATGGCGGTCTGGCCCTGGTTCCAGCCGAGGGCATGCCGCTCAGACTCCCGATCCATCCCGGGCTCCAGGTGGTTGTCGCGGTGCCCGAGCGGCATCTCCCTACAGAACAGGCGCGACGTGTCATCGATCATGCTCATCCCCACGACCGGGTGCTGCGCAGCCTGTCACGGGTCTCTGCCCTCACCGCGGGGCTCATCACCGGCGACCCGGAGCTGCTTGGGGCAGCTCATGGGGACGAGATCCACGAGCAACCCAGGGACGAGATCTCACCCGAGGTGGCGGGTCTCATCGAGGTGGGAAAGCGCGCCGGCGCCCTTCATGCGGCTCGCTCCGGGGCCGGGCCGTCAGTCATCGCCTTCTGCACGAGCGACTTGAGGGACAAGGTGGCTGCCGCGTTCACCGAGGCTGGTGTCGAGGCACTCACCCCGCAGCTGGCCACCACCGGTCTGGTCTAGACGCCGAACGGCCGTCAGGAAGTGAGGCGGCAAGCATTCCCTCCTCCCCGGCTGCGCCGGTACTCCGCCCTGTGGGGGGAGAAACAGGCGAACCAGGTGCGGGGTGGTGGCACCGCACCTGGTTCTCAGGGAGGCTCGATCGGGGGGAGCCGATCGGATTCGGCACTTGGCCTTGCTGCTGACTCATGATTTCGTCAGGAAGGCCGGAAATCTGCATGGGTCCCCCGGCCCAGGCGTTCTGTGCGGATTCGCAGGGCAAGAAGCGCGGCAGATCCCCACAGAACGGTGACAGAATCCCCTCCATGCCGGACATTGGGTGGTGGTGAGCTCCGAAGGCGAGCGGCGAGACCGCTTCGAATCGCTCGTCGCCGATGTTTACGAACCGTTGCAGCGGTACATACGTCGTCGTGTGGCGGCTGACGAGGCGGGCGATGTCCTTTCCGATGTCTTGCTGACTGTGTGGCGTCGTCTCGAGGATGCGCCCGAAGGAGCCGTCCTGCCCTGGTCCTACGGAATCGCCAGACGAACACTCTCCAATCACCGACGGGCTGCCTCGCGGCATCTGAAATTGGTGGAGCGTCTCGAGGCGGAGCGTCCCCCAGTCCGGGACGACGATCCGGCCGGTCAGCTCGACGATCCAGAGCTCGGCCCCGCCTTGGCGGCCTTGCCCGCAGCCGACCAGGAGATCCTCCGTCTCTGGGCATGGGAGCAACTAGAGCCGCGGGAGATCGCCCTCGCGTTGGGCAGCACCGCCAACGCGGTGAGTCTTCGCCTCAGTCGTGCCCGCAAGAAGTTGGCCGATGCGATGCCCCGACAGGATCCCTCTGGTCCCGGACACATAGGGGATGAAACCGCCGAGGAGAATCGACGATGACAGACCAGCTACGTGAACGGCTAGCCCGTCTCGATCCGATGCACCCAGGCGTGGACACAGAACCACCGTCCAGAGAACTCTTGGAGAGCATCATGAGCACACCAGTCATTGAACAACCCGAGACCGGGCCGGAACAGAAGTCCAACCGATGGCTCGTCGGCATCGCGGCCGCCGCGGCGCTGGTCCTAGCCGTTGGGGGCGTGATGGCTCTCACCGGCGGGGGAACCGATCCGGTGGCATCCGGACCTCCGCTCGAGCTGACCGCCGGCGGCGAGGACCTGACGGCGATGTGCATTGTCTTCAGCGTCGAGGAGCTGGCCAAGGCACCACTCGCCTTCGAGGGGACGGCCACCGCGGTGGAAGGTGACACGGTGACCTTGACCGTCGACCATTGGTTCAAGGGGGGCGACGCCGGCCAGGTGATCCTCAACGCCCCACAGGGGATGGAGGCATTGATCGCCGGGATCCCGTTCGAGGTCGGCGGTCAGTACCTGATCACCGCCTACGACGGGAACGTCAACTACTGCGGGTTCAGTGGCCCATCGACGCCCGAGCTGAGATCCGCCTACGAGCAGGCCTTCGGAGCCTAAACCCCTGCTCGACGTCGGAGGGGAGAGGCCGGTGAGGGCCTCTCCCCTTCCGCGATTCCATCGCCTCGTCGTTTCAGTTGTTGGCCTGGTACCAGGCAGCCCAGTCGTCGAGGTTGTCCATCATCAGGTTGGCGCAGTCGGGTGTGAATGAGTAGGCACATCCGGCCGCCGCATATTCGGCGCTCAGCTCACCACCCTCGGCAAAGGCCTGGAAGCTCTCATTGAGCTCGGCGTCCTCCGGGTATTGGTCTTCGTGCCAGCCACGGGCACCTATCGTTGAGATGACTCCGAACGTCCTGTTGATTACCGCGGCCGGCTTGCCCACTGCCTCGTTGAGTGCGTTCGAGTAGTGGACGTCGCATTGGACGCCCGCTTCAACCGCGGTTTCACAGTTCTCCAGCGACACCTGGGCCCCCAGGATCGATTCGTATTGGAGTTTGAGGGTCAACGGGTCGGTCGGGTCCGAGCAAGCACCAAAATCGGCGCTCAAGACCGCCGCTGTCACACAGTCCCCGCTGTACCAACTCGAGATCACGTCCTGCACGGCATCCAGATCATCTCGCGATTGGTACCAATCCGCCCACGCCTCGACGTTCTCCAGTTGGATCGCGGCGCACGATGTGGGGAACGGACCCGCGTCGATGCACTCGTCGTAGCCGTCGTACGACCCCTCCAAGGCGAGAAACGACCCCATCGATAGGAGCGCCCCGTGGTGGGCGGGGAACGCGAACTCAACGATTTGCCCGTCGCTGACCCTCACTGGGAATGTCTCGCCGGGATCGACGAACCCGATGGCGTCGGTCAATGAGTTTCCGTAACGGTAGATGCAGTCGAATGCATCGCCACTGGTCCCCGGCTCGGTGCAATCGAGGTCCACCTGCCCTCCGATGGCTTCCTGATATGCGGCCTCCGTGGCTATCTCCTCGTCGTTGGGCCATGCCAGGTCGAACAGCCCCGCCGCCGTCGCGGCATCTCCGGAGTACACGGCGGCGGCACCAGCCTCGATGATCTCGCCATCAGACATGGCCTCGGGCCCCGACGCTGGGACCGTGGTCGGCGTGGGGACGGTGGTTTGATCGACCACCTGGCCGTCATCTCCGCTGAAGGCGAAATACAACCCGCCTATGGCGAGGACGACGGCAAACGCCGCCAAAGCCCAGGCGAGACCACGGCCCGGACCGGGACTCTTCGTCGTCGCCGGTTGATCGGTCTTGGTCATGAAAACTCCCTCTCGTCGTTTGGTAACAACGACCAGGGGATCGCCGGCCAATTGGGCCTCGATACGCTCGATCAACTCCTCCGCGCCGACAGGGGTACCTCTCTCACTGAGCTGGTGCAGCTTGTTCGTGAAGTCAGCCACCGGCCACCTCCAATGCGAGCCGAGCCTGTTTCCTGGCTCTGTTCGCCATCGCTCTCGCCGCCATCGTGGTCATCCCCAACTGATCCGCCGCCTCCGCATAGGGCACACCCTCCACCTCGACGAGATAGAGGATGGCCCTCTGCTTTGGAGGAAGATCGAGAATCGCCTCGATATCGGCCGGATAGCTGGGCGACCAGCTCTCCTCGACGGGAAGCCGAGCTACGGCCTTCCGCCGACGACCGAGGCTGCGCCGTTGGTTCGATGCCAGGTTCACGATCGTCTTCCGGAGGTAAGCCAGCGGATTGTCGAGGTCGGAGATGGCCCCTTTCCTCAACACTCTCATCAGCGCCTCCTGAACCAGATCGTCCGGCTCGACATCAACAGAGCCCGCCACCGCCGCGATCCTCCGCAAGGCCGGATAGAGAGCCGTTATCAGCTCCCTCTCCCCATCCCCTACCAAAGATCGTCCTGGCAATCGAAGTTTCTCCCTGTCGTCACACACAAAGACACCACTCGCTGGCGATGTGTGACAACACATTCGTGCCGGTTCCGTCACTATGCACCGAGGTTCACTACTCCAGTGCGGCTGCGATCAGTGCCGTGTGTCGTCGGCGGGCCTCGTCGACAATGATCTCGACCCCCATCGCATGCCATCCCGGCACCCAGATCGCGATGTCGGGCATGGGACGACAGAGGGCAAGCAACTCCCAATAGCGCAGATTCTCGAGGGTTCGTCCGGAGTGTCGCCGGTAGACCTCGACGAAAACATCAGCTGCCTCGGTCAGACCCAGCAGCCGCATGTCGAGGGCGCAGTAGGCGACATCCAGTGCGGGGTCGGCGATGGCCCCGCCTTCCCAATCGATCACTGCGGCGAGTTTCTCGTCGAGCCATAGCGTGTTCCCGGGCCAGAAGTCACGATGAACGTAGACCGGAGCCTCCGGCGTCAGGTAGGCGAGGATCTCCTCACGTCTCGCCCAGAGCTCCATGCCGAGCGGGTGCTGGCGTAATGCCGCCAGGGTCTCCGCTTCTGACTGGTGACCGTCGCTGTGACCGAGCAGCGGGAAGAGGTCCGCATCGGCGGGCTCGGGCTCGATCTGGTGGATCTCGATGAGGATGTACGCCAGCTGTGAGGCCCAATCGATCGGATCAGCGGGGTCCAGAAGCACGGTGCCATCGACGTAAGAGATGACGATGGCCCGTTCCGGGAACACCCCTGACCGGTCGATCCAGATCGGGGACGGCGCGCTGATGCCGCGGTCAGCCGCCAGGGCGAGGGCACGGAACTCGCTTTCCGCGGGGCTGATCTCTCCGGATTCGGGAAGCCAGTAGCGCTTCAGCACCACTCGTTCTCCCTGACCAGTCCCGACGATGAGCACGTCCACGGTCCCACCGAGACCGCCCACGATTCGTCGGTCGAACCGTGTGACCTGCCCAAGCTCGCTTCCGAGCGCCTCGAGCTGCTCGTTGGTGGGGAGGGGGGCATAGTGATCCATGCCGGTCAATGTGTCCCCGGGCTTTTCGGCCGCGTCTTGACTATGCCGGCACCCGTTCCCATACTGAGCGCCAGTATGAGAGGAATGACCGAGCCGCGCACGCCCATCATCATTCCCTAGGGGCCCGCGCCTTCCAGGCGCCGCCCCTGCTCCGGACCTCCGCAGACCGCGGGGGTCCTTTCTATTGGCAGGACGACCATGAACAAGACAGCCGAGATCTACGACACGACCTTGCGGGACGGCACCCAGGCCGAAGGCTTATCGCCGACGGTGGGAGAGAAGCTGCGCGTGGTGCGGTTGCTCGACGAGCTTGGAGTCCATTTCATCGAAGGGGGATGGCCGGGGGCCAACCCCAAGGACGACGAGTTCTTCGCCCGGGCCACTAGGGAGCTCGATCTGGAGCGTTCCCGGTTGGTCGCCTTTGGCTCCACACGGCGACCTCGGGGAGCGGTCGACCAGGATGCGCAGCTTCAGGCGCTACTCGCCGCGGACACCGAGTTCATCTGCATCGTGGGCAAATCATGGGACCGCCATGTGACCGATGCCCTCAACACCTCCTTGGAGGAGGGGCTGGACATGGTCGGCGAATCGATCGCATTTCTCCGAGAACGGGGGAAGCGGGTTTTCTTCGACGCCGAGCACTTCTTCGACGGCTTTCGCAACAACCCCATCTACGCCCTCTCGGTGGTAGAGACGGCCGCGGGCGCCGGCGCCGAGCGGGTGGTCCTCTGCGACACGAACGGCGGCGCCCTTCCTTCCGATATCGCGCCGGCAGTCGAGGCCGTCTCGGGACAGGTCGAAACTGTCTTGGGGGTCCATTTCCACAACGACTCCGATTGCGCCGTGGCCAACTCCCTCACGGCCCTCTCGCTTGGCGTCCATCAAGTCCAGGGCTGCATCAACGGATACGGAGAGCGCACTGGCAACGCCGATTTGTGTTCGGTGATCCCCAACCTCAGCCTGAAGTCGGGCGTGGAGACGATCCCCGCCGATTCGCTGGCCCGCCTCTACCCGATCGCCCAACAGATCGCCGACATCCTGGGATCTCCCATCGACTCCAAGCGCCCCTACGTCGGGACCTCGGCCTTCGCTCACAAGGGAGGGCTGCACACCTCGGGTCTGGCCCGCCTCGAGGGTGCCTACGAGCATGTCAACCCCAGCGCGGTTGGCAACTCTGCCCGGATGCTGTTCAGCGAGCTGATGGGACGGGCGACGGTGCTCACCGTCGCCCAGGAGAAGGGTTGGGACCTGGACCCCGACCGCGCCCAGATGCTCGTGGAGCAGGTCAAGCAGCTCGAGCATGCCGGCTACCAGTTCGAGGCGGCCGATGGGTCGTTCGAGATGCTTGTGCGCCGGGCCACCGAGGGATACGAGGAGCTGTTCCAATTGGACGCGCTCTCCGTCAGCATCCAGGCCAATGGCGAGGTGACGGCCCGAGCCAACCTGACGTTGACGGTGAACGGCGAGACCGTGGTGGTGGCGGCAGAGGGTGATGGTCCGGTTAACGCGATGGACCAGGCCCTGCGCAGTGCTCTCGTCGACACCCATCCCGAGGTGAAGCGGCTCCGGCTGACCGACTACAAGGTGCGAGACCTCGACTCGTCAGACGGGACGGCGGCTCGGGTGCGGGTGTTGATCGAGACCACGAATGGTGAGTCGAGCTGGGGCACCGTCGGCGTACACCAGAACATCATCGAGGCCTCTTGGCAGGCTCTCAGCGAGGGGATCCTGGTCGGCGTTCTCCGGGCGGGTGCCTGACTCCAACCATTCTGGCGCGCCGATGTCGGTCTATAGGTCGACATCGGCGCGCCAAAACGTTCTCTAGGCATCGACCACGGTGACGGTGCCTCTCATCCCCGAGTGCAGGGTGCAGACATACGGGTAGTCGCCGGTGTCGTCGAAGGTATGGGAGAAGCTGCCCTCGGTCTGGATCTCGCTCCTGAACGCCGTCGCCGGAGACGTCGTGGGGCATGCTTCCGTCATCCCATACCCAGGTGACGGTGTCGCCTGCCTCAATTGTGACGTGGTCTGAGTCGAACCGCTCGTCCTGGATGGTGATGCTCGGGCTCTCGACAACTGGGGGCGGGGCCGATGGGGTGTCCGCGAGCACAGGCCGCTAGCAGACACCGCCAGGGAGAGCACGGCCAGCGAAGCCACTGCTTTGTTGCGTCTCATGGTTTGTTCCATGAGGCAAATTCGAACGCTTCGTAGGCGATCCATCAATCGGGGACGACCCTGGCCTCACCCCCAAACGTGTCGGGGATGACCCTGACTCTGACCTCCGAGAGGAAATCGGTGACCTGGTCAGTCGTCCCCGAGCAAGTACTCCACGAGGGCGTCCAATTCCGCCGTGTCGACGGGCAGGACCGGCATCTGCGGTCCGTACCCATCGACGATGTACGCCTGAGGGTCGAGGACCGACTGCCTCACGTACTCCTCGGCAGTTAGCCCCTCAACCCGATCTCCGGCACGGTCGGCGAGAGCGGTGAGATCCGGGCCTACGAAACCCTCGGAAACGCCCGCACGGCTGTGGCAACCGGTGCAACCCTTGGTCAGGAACACCGTTTCGCCTTCGACCGATCCCGGTGCCGACTGTTCGGCTGCGGTCGCCTGTTGGGCTTCCGGGTCGATGGCGTAGACCGCCACCGTGGCCCCGGCAAGCAGGACCACGATGACGGAGGTTACGAGCAGACCGAGACGGTCAGACCGCATCTGTGGCTGCTGAAGACTGCCTTTCGGTCCGTGGCCGATTCCTGATCTGGTCGACCAGGAGAACCAGGGTCAGCAGGGTGGCGATGGGCAGGGCGATCCGGAGGGTGTTGATCAACCCCGTGGGGACAGCGGCCGGAGCAGGGAGGACGGGCAGCGTGCCCAGCGTCTGCACGACCTGAGTCCCTGTGACCACTTCCCATCGCCACTCACCGGCCTCGGGGAGGGTCACCTCGGCCGTCCACCGGCCATTCCCGGAGGACGCCGCCGGGAAGGTCAGCTCCTCGCCGTTGGGCCCCCGGAAGTGCAGCGAGGTCTCGCTGAACTGCATCGGCTCCGTCCCATGGGCCAGAATCGAGTAGTCGAGGGTGTAGGGAGTGCCGGCATCGAAATCGGACGGGAGCTCCGCAAATGTGACCACCGCGACCGAACCGGCGAGAGCGGCGGGGGTCAGCGAGAGAACGAGCAGAGTGGTGGGTATGAGTACCCGGGTCAGGCGCTTCATGTGATCTCCTCGGATCGTCGTCATCAGTCCATACACCGCGGCCGGGCGTCGGGTTCCACAAAACCGAGGGAACCGAAATGGCCCGGTCGGTGTAGGCAATACGCGGAACGTCGGTGGAGGGCCGCCCACTGAACGAGCAAGACCTGATCCAGAGAGCAAAGAATGGCGACGTCGCGGCGTTCGAGGCCTTGGTGCAGACCCATCGGCAGATCGCCCTTCGGGTGGCCTTTCTCGTCGTCGGCGACCAGACCGAGGCTGAGGACGTGACCCAGGAGGCCTTCGTCAAGGCGTATCACGCCATGTCGCGATTCCGGGTCGATGCATCCTTCCGGCCCTGGCTGCTCCGCATCGTCCGCAACGAGGCCCTCAATCAGCGACGTCGCCGCGGTCGTCAGGAACGGCTCAGCTTGCGTCTGACACACGACCCCGTCTCGGGAGGTGCGGCCCCATCTCCCGAGACGACGGTCATGACCGGCGTGGAGCGACGGACAATCCTCGATGCGGTCGACGCTTTGCCCGATCGATACCGGGACGTTGTTGTCCATAGGTACCTGCTCGGTCTCTCCGAGGCCGAAACTGCCGCCACACTGCGAATCCCGGCTGGGACGGTCAAGTCACGGACGGCTCGCGCCCTCCATCGACTTGAAGGTGCATTGTGGGATCTGAAGGAAGGCGGCGCCGATGAGTAGACCCATCGAGCAGGCCCTCCTGGAGCTGGCACACCACATCGACTGGCCAGAGCAATCGGCGCCGACTCTGGATCTGCGGCGCCGATTGGCCTCCGATCTGACGAGAGAACGGAGCAGGTATCGCTGGATACCGGTGACCGCTTTGCTCCTCCTGCTCGTCGCCTCGCTGCTTCTCTTCTCGCCGAGGGCTCGACAGGCAGTCGCCGACCTGCTCGGTGTGGCCGGCATCGAGATCACCTTCGACCCCGATCCGGCCAACGCAGCGGGAGCTGAGCTCGAGTTGGGCGAGGCGTTGTCCCTCGAGGAGGCGACCGAGGCCGTGGACTTCGAACTGTCGGCACCAGGGAGCCTGGGCGCGCCGGACGCCGTGTTCCTGTCGGACCGGCCCTCGTCGGGCCGGGTCTCGATGGTGTGGGAAGGCAAGGAGACGCTTCCCGCGTCCGGCGACACCGGGATCGGGCTGATCTACAGCCAATTCGCCCTGGAGCTCGCCGAGGATGCGGACTTCGTCAAGAGCGTGACGCCCGACACATCGGTCCGCGCGGTGGAGGTCGGAAGCGCGATCGGCCTCTGGATCGAAGGGGCGCCGCACCTCATCTCCTACGAAGATGCCGAAGGCAACCGGGTCGAGGAGGAGACGAGGCTGTCCGGCAACGTCCTCATGTGGGAGAGCGACGGTGTCACCCACCGCATCGAGACGACAGTGGGATTGCAGGCGACGCTGTCTCTGGCCGACTCATTGCAGCCGGTGGGATGACCTCGTCTGGCCGACCCCGGTTTGAATAGGGGACCGATCGGTGCGACCATGTGTCGTCTCCCCACCCGGAACAGAGGTTTTTGCATGGGATCGTTGGTCAAGAAGCGTCGCAAGAAGATGTCGAAGCACAAATACCGCAAGCGTCTGAAGGCGAATCGCCACAAGCGGAAGTGACTTCGTGAAGGACCGGCTTCGAGCCGGTCCTTCGCTTTTTCTCCGATGGAGGGTTGTGCCCCTCGGGCCCTATTCGCCCTTCAGGAACTTCTCGATCTCTTCGACCAGACGGTCGCCGCGGTCGTCGTCGGCTTCCTGTTCCAGCCGCTCGACGTATTCCTCGAGCTCGGCATTGCCCTCGATGGCGGCGTCGACCGTCGACAAGAACTGGCGTGAAGCCGACGCGAGGTCTCCGATGTCGAGTGTTACCCCACAGAGCTCGGAAGCCTTGATCGCCAGAGCCTCGGTGGCGGGTGGATACTCCTGATTCGACAGGTAGTGCGGGACTGCCGCCCACACCGAGATCACATCGATTCCGACATTGCCCAGAGAGTGATTGAGCACTCCCAGGATCCCGGTTGGCCCTTCGTATCCCGACGGGAGAAGGCCGTGAATCGCCAGGTCGTCGGGCCGGTTCGCGGAGCCGACGAGGGGAACTGGCAGCGTGTGCGCGACCTGGCCTATGAAGGCCCCCATCGTCACTGCCCGGCGTACCCCCATCACCTTCATGACCTCGACAACGTCGTTGGTGAACGACTTCCACCGATAGTGCGGCTCCTCGCCGAGGAGGATCACCATCTCACGCTCCAGACCCTTGGCCACATACAGCTCATTGCGGGGCCAGGAGATGGAGCGGATCCCGGTGGCATCGAGCTCGACTATCGGTCTTCGCACCTGGAAGTCGAAATGATCATCGGGGTCGATGATTGCGAAGAGCTCGGCATCGAGCTTGTCGAGGAACTCGGAGACGGCCTGGCTCGCTGACTCGCCGGCGTCGCCCCAACCTTCGAAGGCGACAAGGGCGACCGGGTCCTGTAGGACCGGGCGGTCGAGCCATTGCAAGGAGCCCATAGCTTCAACCTACTCCCCGTTCCCGACTAGGGATTCACCCGGTATCGAGCTGTCTCGGCGGTCGAAAAGGGCCGATATCAGCCGAATACGGCGTAACCCTGCTCCTCGATGGCCTTCTTGATCGAGCCGAGCTCGACTCTCGAATCGTCGTAGGCGACCTTCACGGTGGCGTCGGCGATGGCGACCTCCACCGTTTGCACCCCATCGATGATCCCGACCGCGCCTTCGATGCTGGTCTTGCACTGATCACAGTGGATCTCGGGAGCCTGAAGCAGCACCTCGGTCACGACACCGAGGGTACTTGGTACCAGGAACCAGGTACGCAAAACGCATCGGCCCTGCCGATGCGTTTTGCATTTTCTGACTCGGAACGGGGAGGGGGAGAGGACCTGTCCCGGTCAGAGTCTTCAGGCGTCCTGACCGTCCATGATCTTGCCGCGGACCCGGGGGAACCGGACCGGGGCATGAGCATGGCAGTACTCCGCCTTGTTGTATTGGGAAAGTCTGGTGGTGCAGCCCTTCTTGGCGCAGACGCGGCCTTCGTTGAATCTCTTCGAAGGACGGGTCATGCCCTTGATGGCTGCCCCCCTAACGATATCTGTCATTTTGGTGGCCCTCCTTGACCTGGGCCGGTGATTAGTTCAAGTCTCTTGTCATCTCGTGTTCTTGCCGGTACGAGGCTCCCTGAGGATTCTCGTGCGCAGTGCCACTGTGCGAGCCGGCTCTTAAAGCGGCGATAAACAACCACTCCTGGGATTGAGACGTCGGGAAGCCCGAATCGGTTCCCTGGGTGCCCAAGTCTACCTCCGGGTTACCGACGATCGCCAGACCAGCCTGCGGGCGATGCTCATGTGGTCATCGGCAGGGCCGGCGTGCAACCTGAGCGTCACTCGATACCGAGCTTTCTCAGGAAGGCGGTGTTGTCGGGCTCACGACCGAGAAAGGCGCTGAGCATCTCGTCCGCATCCACCGAGCCGCCCTTTTCCAACACCTCCCGGCGGTAGGCCATTCCTACCTCGGGGTTGGTGACCCCTTCATCTTCGAACCGGGAGAACATGTCGTCGCCGAACACTTCGGACCACATGTACCCGTAGTAGGCGGCGTCGTAACCGCCCATGAGATGGCCAAACGACGCCAGGGCGAAGGTGCCCTCGTGAAACGGTATGAGACCCAGCCTCGCTCCATCCCGCAGGATGACGTCGAAGTCGATCGCAAGGTCGCTCCCGTGCATCGTCTGGTCCCACCACCCGTACTGGAGCTGGCGGAGCTGATGGATGGCAACGTTGAGCTGCCGAGCGGCGACCAGCTGCTCGACCAGTTGATCAGGGATCGGGTCACCGGTCTCGTGGTGACGTGCGAAACGGCGAAGGACGTCGGCCCGCCACACCCAGTGCTGCATTATCTGGCTCGGCGCCTCCACGAAGTCCCGCTCCACGCTGGTGCCTGCGAACCGCGCCAGCTCAGTCCTGCCCAGATTCTGGTGGAGGACGTGTCCGAATTCGTGGAAGAGCGTCTCGACCTCGCCGTGCTGGAGCAGGGATGGGGCAGAAACGGTTGGCTTGGTGAAGTTGGCCACCATGGCGCACACCGGGTTCTGATACGAGCCGTCTTCCAAGCGACGGCTCATGATGAGCGGGAACTCGGCGGCGTGACCGTACTTGCCCTCCCGCGGGAACAAGTCGAGATAGAAATGGGCGAGCTCCTCGCCGCTTCCGGCGTCGTGGATGGCGAATAGGCGGACGTCCGGATGCCACACGTCGGGATCCAGGACCTCGCGGAAATCGAGACCGAACGTCTCCTGGACCAGATCGAACATCCCGCCCAGCACCGAGTCGAGCGGGAAGTAGTTGGCCACCTCGAAGGGATCGACTCCGTAGTCCGTGCGACGCTGCTGCGTGTCGTAGAAGCGCCAGTCCCAGGTCTGGATCTGGCTGTCGCCGGCGTCGGCTTGGAGCAACGCACCCAGAGCAGCAAGGTCCAGCTCGCCCTGCTTGGTGAGTGGTGGCGCCAGGTCCTCGTAGAAGGCGGCCACCCGCTCCGGGTCCTTGGCCATTCTCTCCTCGAGCCGATGATGGGCCCAACTCGGCACCCCGAACTCATCTGCGATCTGGAAACGTAGGTCGCGGGCTTCCTCCAGGATCTTCCTGTTGGCCTCCACCGCTTGGGTGTTGAACTTGTAGGACAGCAATTCGCGCAGGTCGCGGCGCCTGGCATTCTCGATGAAGGGGATCAAATGGGGATAGGCAAGCGTCACTTTGAGCTTGCCGGTCTCCTCATCGGTCTCGAGCGACTCGGCGAAGCTCGGGGGCAGGCCATCGAGCTCCTCGAGGTCGACGAGGATCTGGTCCTCCCACTCGTCGATGTTCTCCTGGAAGCGGACCCCGAGCTCTACGAGACGCTGCGTCCTCTCCTTGACCCTGGCCCTCGCCTCGGGTGACAGCTCGTGCCCGGCATGGCGCAGATCCCTGAGGGTGAACTCGACCAGACGCGCTTTCTCTCCCTCGAGACCCTCCGCCTCATCAGTGGCGGCGTACTCCTTGATCGCTGCGTTGAGATCGTCACGAAACACCATCTCCACACCGAAGGTCTCGAGCTTCTCCTCGGCGGTCTTGGCGGCGGCACGGACCTCCTTCTCGGGATGGACATAGCCCATGAAGGCGTAGCTGGCATTGGCCTTGGAGAGCACATCGGCTATCTGGTCGAGGGGGAGCATTGTGTTCTCGAACGTCCGGGGCTCTTGGGGAGTTACGAGGTTCTCGAGGATCTGTTGCGCCCGATCGAGTGCTTCGTCCATTCCAGGCGTCACCTTGTCAGGAGTCACCTTCGAGAACCCAAAATCCAAATTCGTCATGCCGGGCACGGTAGCCAGGAGGCCAGGGACTACTTCCTAAGGTTCGCTCCCATGTGGGCTCTGGACCCGGGCACCCGTCATCTCAACCACGGCTCGTTCGGCGCGGTGTTGAACGAGGTGCTCGAGCTTCAAACGGTTTGGCGACGCAGGTTCGAGGCCGATCCCAGCCGTTTTGTGTGGAGGGAGTTGCAGCCGGCCATGGACCGATCTCGGGAGGCTGTTGGTGAATTCGTCGGCGCCGACCCAGTCGGCCTGGCACCGGTGCGGAACGCCACCACCGGGATCGCATCGGTCCTTCGATCGTTCGAGCCCTTGCTCCGGCCCGGCGATCAGTTGCTGACCACGGCCCACGACTACAACGCGGTGCGTCAGATCCTCCGCTTCACCGCGGAGCGGACCGGGGCCGAAGTCGTGGTGGCCCGGGTCCCATTCCCCATCGAGGACCCGGGACTGGTCACCGAGCGTGTCCTCGCCTCGGTCACCCCGAGAACGAAGCTGGCGGTCATCGACCATGTCACCTCGCCGACGGCGCTGGTCTTCCCGATCGAGGACATCGTCAACGCTCTCGAGCCAGGGGTTGCGGTTCTCGTCGACGGGGCGCACGGCCCGGGACAGGTGCCGTTGGCGGTCGATGATCTGGGTGCGTCCTGGTACACCGGGAACCTGCACAAATGGGTCTGCGCACCCAAGGGGGCGGCCTTCCTCCACGCCAGGGCCGACCGGATCGAGATGACCGTTCCGGCTGTCATCTCCCATGGCTACAACGCCTTTGTGGAGAGCGCTGAGGACCGTTACCGCGAGCTATTCGACTGGCTCGGCACCGACGATTTCAGCGCCTGGGCCGTGGTGCCCGACGCCCTCCGTCTGGTGGGCGGCCTTGAGGCCGGGGGGTGGGATGGGGTGATGAAGCGCAACCACGACCTGGTCCTGGAGGGCCGGCGGCTGATATCGGAGACGGTCGGCACTCCGCTTCCGGCGCCAGACGAGATGGTGGCCTCGATGGCATCGGTGGTGCTACCCGGGGCCATCGGTCCTGATCCCGGCGGCGATCTGTCCCCGATGATGGACGATCTGTTCGATGCCGGTTTTTCGACCATCGTCATGAACTGGCCGGGATGGCCCAGCCAGCTGCTCCGGGTCTCCGCCCATCTCCACAACACCGTCGACGACTATTCGGCTCTGGCCGAGAGACTGCGAACCTGAGAGCGTACGTAACGAATCCGTTACTCCGAACCTCAGGTACGTAGTAGGCCCCCTCAGAAGCGGGGCGGTGGGGCGAAGAGAGCCTCGGCCTGGGCAGGGGTGAGCCTTTCTGACTGGTTGAAGCCGGGACGGTCGATGGCGGCGGCTACTCCGATCGCCGGGTCGGGCAGCTCGACAGGTGAGTCGCTTCCGCCAATCACATTCACGCCAGCTTCGAGCAGCGACCGGAACGGGTACACCCGGTTCATCCGCTCGGCGCCGAGGCGCTTTTCCAACCAGTCGCTCTCCGACGCGAGAAAAGCCGGCTGCACCGAGGCGGTGACGCCGAGCCGAGCCATCCGCTCGATGCCCTTGTCGGTCAGCAGTGAGGCGTGCTCGACTCGAAGACGCTCCGGGTCGGCCCCCATGTCGACCAGTTCCTCGAACACATCTAGGACCTGGTCATTGGCCCTGTCTCCGATGGCGTGGATCGCCACCGACCCGCCCAACATCATCGAGGTCCGGGCCATGGTCACGGCATGACCCGGGTCGAGCCGATCGGTGCCGCTGGTTTCCGGTCGATCGGCAAATGGCTCGTGCATCGCCGCGGTATGTCCTCCAAAGCTGCCGTCGGCGAAGTCCTTCCACCCGAGAAAGCGAATCCTCCCCTGGGCGTTACGGATCTTCTCGGCGGCCTCGGCCAGCTCGTGGGTGTCGGAGGCGATGACCAGGACGTCGACATCGATGGGCAGGGCCGGGGCAAGACGGCAAAGGGCGTCGAGCTCGTCGCGGACGCCGCACCACAACGGCTCGCCGGTCGAGACGATGCCGGTCACCGATCCGATCCCCATCCTGTCGAGATCGCCCAGGGCACGCAGGATGGCCGAGTCCGGGGGGCCGTTCACGAGCGGCGCGACCGCTGCAGAGACGGATTGAATCGCAGTCTCCCTGAGCACTCCATTGGGCCGGCCCGCCGGGTCGCGATCGAATGATCCGCCTTGCGGATCGGTGCTGTGATTATCGACACCGGCGAGTGACAACGCCGCACTGTTGGCCACCGCGATGTGACCGCAGTAGCGGTAGATGAGGACGGGTCGGTCCCCCATGACATCGTCCAGGTCTTCCCGGGTGGGCAGCCGCCCTTCCGCCAGTCCTTCGTCGTTGAGACGCTGCCCGATCACGGGGCCCTCGACCCGATCCGCGAAGTCGGCGACCCGTCGCATCACTTCCCCAATGTCCGATGCATCCATCAGCTCCAAGCCAGTGACGAGCGCGGCGTACCCGAGCGGGTGGAAGTGGTGGTCGTGATACATCAGGCCAAGTGGTCGGGCATCGAGTCGTCGACGATCTGACGCAGCTCTTCGTGGATCTTCCCGTTGGTGACCACGAATGCGGAGGGCTGGAGCTCGTTGGTCGATCCCTTGCTGTCTGTCGCCGTTCCACCGGCTTCGGTGACGAGCAGCATCCCGGCGGCGGCGTCCCAAGGCTTGACCCCTGCCGGGCCGCCGTGCTCCCAGTAACCATCGAATCGGCCACACGCAACCCACGCCATGTCGAGGGCGGCAGCCCCCATGCGTCTCGTGCCCCGCGATCGCGTCATCACTTGTTCCATGACGTGAAGATAGGCCCGGGCATGCTCCTGCCGGTCGTATGGGAAACCGGTGACCAGCAGGGAGTCCTGGAGTGATGCCGCTTCGGAGACCCCGATCGGTCTCCCATTCGATCGGGCCCCCTCACCCTCGCTGGCGACGAACTCCTCGTCTCGGGCGACGTCTATGACCACGCCGACCAGCGGCCTGCCCTCGTCCCAAAGGGCGACCGACACCGCGACCTGTGGGATGCGATTGACGAAGTTGACCGTGCCGTCGAGCGGATCGATGATCCAAACCCGGCGCCCGCGCCAGTCCGCCCCTCCCCCTTCCTCGGCCAGGATCGAGTCGTTGGGGAAATGCGACGCGATGACACTCGTGATGGCGTACTCCGCCTCGTGGTCGATCTCGGTGACCGGGTCCACCACCCCCTTCATCTCAGTGGTGAACTCCTCGTCGAAGCCGCGGCGGACCACCGCGGCGCCCGCCCGCGCCGCACGAACCGCAACCCAAACATCACCTTCCCACATGGCGTCAGGATACGGACCTTTCTGTGAGTGTCTGCCCACACAGAGTGTGCCCAAACACTCACAGAACGGGTTCCTTTACCCTGCCGCGGGTGATCGGTGGTCTTCTCGTCCTCGCCGGCGCTGCCCTATCTGCCCTGGCATATCCCCGGATGGGGCCAGGCTGGCTGGTCCTGCCCGGCATCGTCTTGTTCCTTGCCGGGCTGCGGATGGCGAAGGGCCGCGCACAGGGCCTCCTCTACGGCGCCATCTACGGCCTCACCTTCTTCGGTGGTCTGATCTGGTGGCTGTCCGAGTTGGGGCTGATCGCAGTGATCCCCTTGGTGATAGAGCAGACCGTCTTCTTCGCCGCTTACGGATGGTGGCTGGCCCGATACAACGACCGGTCGGCCGGCACCTGGTTCTTGCTGGCCGTGGGTGGCTGGGCCTTTATGGAGCTGATCAGGTATCGATTCCCTGTCGGAGGCTTCGAATGGGGTGCAGCCGGATACGCCCTCTCCGACCAGGCCTGGGCCCGCGCCTTTGCCCCCATCTACGGGACCACCGGAGTCACGGTCATGACTGTGATGGCCGCCGCCGGAGTAGTCAGTCTGATTCGAAAGCCTCGCAACTGGTGGGTGCTGGCTCCGTTGCCCCTGCTGGTCATCGGGTCATGGGTACTTGGTGCGGGTCGGCCGATCATCGACCTCGAGGGGCAGAGGGTGGCGATCGTCCAGGGATCGACCCCCTGCCCCTTCGAGCACTGCCCACCCGACGAGCGGCTCCGCACCTTCGAGCAGCATCTGGAGCTGACCAAGCAGATCGAGCCAGGATCGGTGTTCCTTGTCGTCTGGTCGGAGGGGTCGACCGGCTCGTTCAATGCCGATCCGGTGCAGAATCCCGAGATCGGCGCGGCCATCGCTGCGGAAGCGCGCCGGATCGGCGCCTGGTTCCTGGTGGGCTCCGATCGCCCGATAAGCGAGACGCACTGGATCAACGCCAACGTCGTGTTCAACCCGGAGGGGGAGATCGTCGGCGAGTACCAGAAGCAGCACGCGGTGCCTTTCGGCGAGTACATCCCCTGGCGGCCGTTGTTCGAATGGATCCCCGATCTCGACCAGGTGCCCCGGGACATGATCCCGGGTGACGGTCCGGTCGTGTTCGATCTCGGTGAAGGCATCAGACTCGGTTCGGTGATCTCCTTCGAAGGTGGCTTCGCCAGGTACCCGCTTCAGCACATAAGGGCAGGGGCGAACCTCATGGTCGTCGCCACCAACGAGGGTTCCTACGGAACGACACCGGGATCAGACCAGTTCATCGGCATGACCCGGATGCGGGCGGCCGAGCTGGGGGTACACGTCGTACATGCCGCAGTCACCGGCAGGTCAACCGTGATCGACCCGTGGGGCCAGCTTGGTGACCAGACCGGGCTGGGCACCGAGGAGATCCTCTACGGCGTGATCGGGGGTCAGGTGGAGACCACTCCCTACGCCCGGACCGGCGACGTGCTGATGATCGCCGCCGCCCTCGTCGGGCTCTTCACCTGGTGGCGCGCTCGGCGCCCGCTGGTAGTTTCCGCCCCCGCGATCGACGAGGAGGAGTGAGAATCGATGTCCCAGGCCCTGGAGAACCTGCTCACCGAAGACCGCAAGTTCGAGCCCACACCCGAATTCGCAGCCAAGGCCAAAGCCAAGCCCGGAATCCATGACGATGCCGCGGCGGACTATCTGGACTTCTGGCACCGGCAGGCTCTGCAACGGATCACCTGGCACAAGGAGCCAACTCAGGTCCTCGATGACTCCAACCCACCTTTCTTCAAGTGGTTCGCCGACGGCGAGCTCAACATCGCCTTCAATTGCCTCGACCGTCATCTCGCCGACCACGGCGATCAGGTCGCGTACTACTGGGTGGGTGAGCCCGGTGACACCCGCACACTGACCTATCGGGACCTCCACTCGGAGGTGTGCCGTTTCGCCAACGGGCTGCTCAGCCTCGGCGTGGAGAAGGGCGACCGGGTGGCCATCTACATGGGAATGGTCCCCGAGCTCCCCATTGCCATGCTGGCCTGCGCCCGTCTCGGCCTGGTCCATTCTGTGGTCTTCGGCGGGTTCTCCTCAGACGCCCTCTCCAGCCGCATCCTGGACGCCGATGCCCGGGTGGTGATCACCCAGGACGGCGCCTGGCGTGCGGGGAGCGTGGTGCAGCTCAAGGCCAACGCCGATGTGGCTCTGGCCAGCACCCCCGACGTCAGCCACGTCGTCGTCCTGAAGCGGACCGACCACGGGGTCGACATGACCGAGGGACGGGATATCTGGTGGCACGACCTGGTCGAAGGCCAATCCGACGAGTGTGAGCCGGCGGTCCTGGGCGCAGAAGACCCGCTCTACATCCTCTACACCTCAGGCACGACCGGGCGCCCGAAGGGGATCGTCCACACACAGGGCGGCTATCTGACCGGGATAGTCACCACCCATCATTACATCTTCGATCACGAGCCCGACACAGATGTCTATTGGTGCGGCGCCGACATCGGTTGGGTCACCGGTCACAGCTACATCGTCTACGGCCCCCTGACCAACCGGACCACGAGCGTCATGTATGAGGGCGCCCCCAACTTCCCTGATCTCGACCGCTTGTGGCAGATCATCGAGGAGTACGGGGTCACCATCTTCTACACAGCGCCGACCGCGATCCGAACCTTCATGAAATGGGGCGACGAGCATGTCACCAAGCACGACCTGAGCTCGCTCCGCCTGATCGGAACGGTTGGCGAGCCGATCAACCCCGAGGCATGGATCTGGTACCAGGAGACCATCGGCGGTGGCCATTGCCCGGTGGTCGACACGTGGTGGCAGACAGAGACCGGGGCGGCAATGATCAGCCCCCTTCCCGGTGTCGTGGCCACCAAGCCCGGATCGGCAACGATCCCCTTCCCCGGCATCTTCGCCGATGTGGTCGACGACGGCGGCGAGTCGGTCCCGCTCGGCGGTGGGGGTTATCTGGTAATCACCAAGCCCTGGCCGGCGATGGCCCGAACCATCTACGGAGACGACCAGCGTTACGCCGACACGTACTGGTCGAGGTTCCCCGGCCTCTATTTCCCAGGGGACGGGGCCAAACGCGATGACGAGGGGTACTTCTGGCTTCTGGGCCGGGTCGACGACATCATGCTGGTCTCGGGTCACAACATCTCCACCACCGAAGTCGAATCGGCTCTGGTATCGCACGTGTCCGTCGCCGAGGCCGCGGTGGTCGGTCGCCGTGATGAGATCACCGGTCAGGCCATCGCCGCCTTCGTCACTCTCCGCTCCGGTGTCGAAGGTAACGAGGAGCTGCTCCAAGAGCTGCGGGACCACGTCGCCAGCACTCTGGGGCCGATCGCCAAGCCGAAGTCGATCGTCTTCACCGACGACCTGCCCAAGACCCGGTCGGGGAAGATCATGCGACGTCTGCTCCAGGACATCTCGGAGCAGCGTCAGCTCGGCGATGTGACCACCCTGGCCAACGAGGCCGTCGTACACGAGATCGCGGAGAAGGCCGCCGAGACGACCGAGGACTGAGGCCCGCTAGGCCAGCAACACGGTCCCGAACCAGAGAGCGGCGATGATCAGCCCGGTGGCGAGCTCGATCCCGATCGAGGTTGCGACGGCCCCCAGACTTGTCTTGGTGGCCGGCCAGGCCTGCTCAGCACCCACCCTGATCCGTTCGGAGACGTAGATGGCCAGGACAAACCCGATCGGCGCCCCCACTACCGGGATCACGAAAAGGCCAACGATGGCAACTGCAGTTGCGATCACCAAGGTCCGGTTCGGTATCCCGACCTCGTTGAGTTTTCGCTTGGGAATCGAGTACTTGATGAATGTCCCGATTCCGGCGAGGACCAGAGCCACGATGGCGACGACCCAGGCCGTTGCACCACCCTTCACGAAGGCCCATAGGAAGATCGCGATCACCTCCATCACCAGACCGGGGATGATGGGGATGACGATCCCGAAGAGTGAGACGACGATTATCAGGCCAATGGCCAGCTCGCCGAGCTCATCCATTGGCGGATCGTAGGCAGAGGCGGGCAGGACCGGCCGAGCTCAGCCCGCAGCCAGGGCGGCGACGGCAGCGGAAGCACCCTCAGTGAGCGGTTCACCATGCCCGAAGAGGGCGATCTCGTAGGTGAAGCCTCCGAGCTTGAGGACAGTCTCCATCGCCACTGTCATGTCCTCGCTGAACGAGGGGTCGGGTGGGGCGACCCCGCCGCCGGTGCCGCTGAGGGCATCGCCGGTCACCAGGATCCCGGCGGCCGCATCGAGGACGCAGATGTGCCCTGCGGTGTGGCCGGGGCTGTCGATGATGTCGAGACCGAACACATTGTCGCCGTCGCCGACCGGCTGTGGGGGCGTGGCGGAGGTGATCTGGGGGATGTCGGCGTCACCGGCGTACAGCGTGGCACCGGTGGCCTGCGTCATGACCTCGTCGACACTTCCGGCGTGATCGGGGTGCTTGTGGGTCAGGATCACGTGCCCGACCGAGTCCCAGGCAAGCCCGACTTCGCCCAACGCGGCCTCGATAGCAGCAACGCTCCCACCGACACCGGTGTCGACCAATGCCGCCTCCCCGCCCCGGTAGAGGACGTAGGCGGAGACGAAATCGAGGTTCACTCGCTGGAAGGAGGACGCAACCGGGGCCGTTGTGGTCGTCGGGTCGCCCGTAGTGGTCGCGCCGGCTTCGGTGTTGGTAGTCGCCGGCCCGGCGGTCGAGACAGGAGCGGTGCCCGGTGCCGTGGTGGTGGCATCGGCGTCCCCATCCGAGCAGGCAGCGGTGCCGAAGACGACGATGGCGAGGCCGGCCTTCCCCATCTCGGCGATCGCCATCCGACGATTGATCAGGCGGTGAGTGGTCATGAGAGCCCTCCCGATCGGTGACAGAGCCCAAAGCTACCTGGGCTCGGGAGTTGTGTAGCTTCCCGCCATGGTTACCAAGATCACGTTGCCGGAGACCGAGCTTCCCACCCATTGGTACAACATCGTCCCCGATCTGCCGGTGCCTCCGCCCCCGGTGCTCCACCCGGGAACCCACGAGCCAGTCGGCCCCGACGATCTCGCCCCGTTGTTCCCGATGGACCTCATCCTCCAGGAGGTGAGCAGCGATCGATTCATCGAGATCCCGGAGGAGATCCGAGAGGTCTACCGGCTGTGGCGACCGACTCCGATGTACCGCGCCCACAACCTGGAGAAGGTGATCGATGGCCCGGCCCGCATCTATTACAAGTACGAAGGGGTCAGCCCGGCCGGCTCTCACAAACCGAATACGGCTGTCGCTCAGGCCTACTACAACGCCAAGGCAGGGGTGAAGAAACTCTCAACCGAGACCGGGGCGGGACAGTGGGGCTCCGCCCTCTCCTTCGCCTGTGCCCTCTTCGGTCTCGAATGCGAAGTGTTCATGGTCCGGTCCTCGTATGACCAGAAGCCATATCGCAAGGCAATGATCGAGACCTGGGGCGCCACGGTCCATTCCTCTCCATCCGAGCTGACCCAAGCCGGCCGCTCGATCCGTGAGGCCGATCCCGACACGCCCGGGAGTCTTGGCATAGCCATCTCCGAGGCGGTCGAGGTGGCGGCGACCAACGACGACACCAAGTACTCGCTGGGCTCGGTCCTCAACCATGTTCTGATGCATCAGACGGTGATCGGTGAGGAGGCGCTCAAGCAACTCGCCCTGGTCGAGGAGACGCCCGATGTCATCATCGGCTGCGCCGGGGGTGGCTCCAACTTCGCCGGATTCAGCTTCCCGTTCGTGAGGGAGAAGCTGGCGGGGACGATTGATCCTGTGATTCGGGCCGTCGAGCCGGCGGCGGCTCCGTCCCTGACCCGGGGGAGCTACCAATTCGACTTCGGGGACACGGTGGGGATGACGCCCCTGGTCAAGATGCACACTCTGGGTCACGATTTCGTGCCCGATCCCATCCATGCCGGCGGTCTTCGCTATCACGGGATGGCGCCGCTGGTGTCCCTGCTCAAGGAGGAAGGGATCATCGAGGCCGAGTCCCTGCATCAGACGGAGTCCTTTGGCCGAGCGGTGGAGTTCGCTCGAGCCGAGGGGATCATCCCTGGTCCCGAGCCCGCCCATGCCGTGGCCTCGGCGATGATGGAGGCGGAGAAAGCCAAGGAGGCAGGCGAGGAGAAGGTGATTGTCTTCAACCTGTCGGGACATGGCCATTTCGACATGGCCGCCTACCAGGAATACCTGGACGGCACCCTTACCGACTACGAATACCCGGCGGAGCGCATCGCCGCCGCCATGGAGCGGGTACCGGTTGTGGCCGGCTGAAGCCGCCCCCCTGAGACAAGGAGAAAAGATGGCCCGTTTGTCTGACATGTCCGGAGAAGAGCTGCAGCAGGTGCTCGATATCCTCTCCGGGGCCGATAGCGTCGAATTGAAGCTCACCTTGGTTGAGTCGAAAAGGGCCGGCGTGGCGAAAGCGCTCGGGATCGATCCTCTCGACGCCCAACTCCGACAGGTGTTCTTCCTTGACACGAAGGACCTTGCCCTAAACGGGGCCGGTGTGGTGGTGCGTGCCCGGCGCCGTCAGGGGGAGAAGGGCGACACCGTGGTCAAGATCCGGCCGGTGGACCCCGCCGAGCTCTCTGACAAGCTTCGGGCCGATAAGAGATTCGGCGTGGAGGTTGACGCCATGCCCGGGGGCTATGTCTGCTCGGCGTCGTACAAAGGCTCGGCCGACAATGAAGAGATAAGGCAGGTTGTCGCCGGTGAACGCTCCGCGCGCAAGCTCTTCTCCAAGCCTCAGCGCGCCTTCTTCGGGGACCACGCGGCCAATGGCCCTGCCCTCGAGGATCTCGAGGTGCTGGGACCGATCCCCACGTTGAGGGTCAAGTTCCAGTCGAAAGGGTTCAAGCACCCGATAGTGGGCGAGCTTTGGCTCTACCCCGACGGGTCGCAGGTCGTCGAGTTGTCGACCAAGACATCACCGTCCGAGGCGTTTCAGACAGCGGTGGAATGGCGGGCGTTCCTGGAGAGCAAAGGCGTCGATGTCTCGGGAGAACAGCAGACCAAGACCAAGACCGCACTGGAGTTTTTCGCCGGCGGCCTCTAGAGGTCTTCAGCTGCCCGAGGTCGAGAAGTGCTGGTAATCCTTGGGCGAGGACCAGGTCCCACCCCAGATCCACCCGTGGGTGGCGAAGGTCTCCACCACCAGATCACCATCGTGGATCATCCCCGGTGCGTCGAGGCTTCGATCGGCATATGCGGCGCCTTCGGGTGGTAGCACTGTTCCACCCACGACATAGGGATTGACGAGGGGGTTCACGTCGATAGCGCTCCCAAAGGAATGCTCTGACCACGACGACCCTCCGGTCACCGGGCGGCAATTGAAGGCGCTCGTGTTGTTCGCCGCCATGCTCAGGTCGTCGTCGCCCTCGTAGACGTCGACAGGCTCCATCCGCTCGATGGGGAAGGCATTGGCGAAAAGCGTGAACATGATCTCGACGATGTCCTCGGCCACCTCGGTGGCGACGACCAGCGTTCCGGTATGAACCTTCCCGTCGAACCCGAAATGGGACACCTCCACGGCTCGCAACGCCTCGACTCCCAACGGGCAGCCCTCACGCCACGAAGACGGGAGATCGGCTGCGCCGACTGGGCCGATCGACGACTGGAACTCTGGTGATGGGGAGTCGGACGTCACCGGCGGTGGCGGGTTGGTCGTGGTGGCAGGGAGAGTGGTGGTGGTCGTGGACGACGTCGTCAGGGTCGAGGCGGCAGCCACGGTGGTGGTCGTCGAGGTTGAATCGAATCCCGGCATCACGAGCAGGAGGACCAGCAGGGCGACGACGGTGATGCCGAGAATCGCCCGGCCGGCGTTCAACGGTCTGTGCTCTCCCAGCTGGTCAGACCCTCGTCGACCAGGTCGAGGGCCCAGTCGAGCTCCTCTCGTGTCGTGATCAGCGGCGGGATGAAGCGGATCACGTTGGCGTCGGGGCCGCAGTTGATGATGATCAGCTCACGGTCGAAGGCGTGCTTCTCAACGTGACTGAAGGCGGTGGCGTCCGGGGTGCGGCTCTCCCGGTCGGTCACCAGCTCGACTCCGATCATGAGGCCGAGCCCGCGGACGTCTCCGATGGTCCGATGACTGTCCGCCATCTCGTTGAATCGCTCGAAGGCGCGCTTCGACAGCTCACGGGCGTGGGGGAGCAGGCCTTCCATGGTGTCCATCACCGCCACCGAGGCCGCTGTCGAGACCGGGTTTCCGCCGTAGGTGGTGCCGTGAGAACCCCGGGGCCAGGCATCGATCGTTTCCCGTGAAGACCCGAACGCCGAGAGAGGGAGCCCGTTGGCGATCCCCTTTCCAATCGCCATGATGTCGGGCTTGGCGTCGTAATGATCCGAGGCGAACCACTCGGCGGTGCGCCCGAAACCGGACTGCACCTCGTCGTAGAGAAGCTTGATCCCGTGCTCGTCGGACATCTCACGCAGAGTGTCGAGGAAGCGAGCCGGGGCCGGGTAATAACCACCCTCGCCCTGCACCGGCTCGATGAGGAAGCAGGCGATGTTCTTGGGCGTCACCACGTGCTTGAACATCATCCGAAGCTCGTTGAGCGAGAGATCGGTGGCCTCGTCTTCGCTCATGCCCCATCGGTAAGGATGGGGATACGGCGTCACGAACACCGAGCCCAGGACCGGGTGGTACCCATCCCGGTATTTGGCGTTCGAGGTCGTGTAGGTGACCGAGCCCATGGTGCGTCCATGGAAGGCTCCCCGGAACACGATCACACCTTGTCGTCCCGTCGTGTGCTTGGCCAGCTTCACCGCAGCCTCGACCGCCTCCGCCCCGGAATTGGCGAAGCTGAACTTCTCGATGCCTTGGGGGGTTATCGCTCGGAGACGCTCGGCAGCCTCGACAATCGAGTCGTAGCGGACGATGCATCCCGAGTGGACCAGGTTGTCCAGCTGACGATGCGCCGCCTCGATCACGGCAGGGTGATTGTGACCCAGGTTGGTGACCGCGGTCCCGCAGGCAAAGTCTGCCCAACGTTTGCCATCGACGTCGGTGATCCAGATCCCCTCGGCCTTGGCGGCGTGGATCTCCGTGTCGAAGGCGAGCACGGGGGCGAGAACGTCGTTGTGTCTGCTGAGGAAATCGGCCATCGGGGGATGCTACCGGCTCCCCGGCCCCGGTAGAAGTGGCCAAACCGAATGCAGGACGTCACATTTGCATGACGCCCCGCATTGGGTACCGGTGTGCGTCAGCGGTTCTTGATGGCGAGGTAGATGCCGGCCACGCCGTCGATGAGAAGGAGGACGGCGAACAGGGTTATGAGCAGTTCCGTGGAGAACTGGGCATTGAGGAGGATGAGAAGGCCGATCAGCACGCTCACGGCTCCAAACACAAAGGCCCCCAGGCCACCGCCACGGAAGGAACCGATGAGGGCGGTGACGCCCACGGCGATCCCGATGATGCCGAGGATGACGCCGATCACGCCCTGAAAGACGTCCGCGGCCTCCCCGGGGTTGGTGAGTACGAGGAAGCCGGCGACCACACCCAGGACGCCGATGATCAGCTTCCACCACATGTCGGTGCGGTCGACGAAGACGGCGAAGATCATGAATGCTCCCTGAATGAGCCACCAGAGCCCGAGGACCACCATGAGCAGAGCCAATGCCTCTTCCTGACGGACGAGGAGGATGATCCCGAAGATCAGAGCGGTGACACCTCCGAGAAGGAAGGCGTAGTTGATCGTCCGGTCGGGGGGGCTGCTACTCACCGTCTCCATGGCCACTCCTTTGATTGGGGCGCCGATCACGCTACTTACCGCATCGCTCCGCAGGACGGCAAGGAACCAAGGTTGTACCGGTAACTTTGATCCTCGATGACGGTCATCGGAAGCACCCGGGTGGTCTTGGGCGATGAGGTGCGCCCAGCATCGATCCGGATCGAACAGGGCTCTATCGTCGACATCGGTGAGGGTCATCCCGAGGTCGACTTCGGTGACCTTGTGGTCATGCCCGGACTGGTCGATTCCCACGTCCATGTCAATGAGCCCGGGCGGTCCGAGTGGGAAGGGTTCGGCACCGCCACGAGAGCCGCGGCAGCAGGTGGGACGACCACGATCGTCGATATGCCGCTCAACTCGATTCCGCCGACTGTCAGCGTCGGCGCCTTGTCAGAGAAGCGGGCCGCCGCCGACGGGAAGCTGAGTGTCGACGTCGCCTTCTGGGGTGGCCTCATCCCCGGATCAGAGGACCAGATCGGGCCACTGGTCGACGAGGGCGTCTGTGGATTCAAATCATTCCTGGTCGACTCGGGTGTGGGCGAGTTCCCGATGGTGAGCCCGGCGGAGCTCGCTTCGGCCTTGCCGATCATGCGCGGGCTCGGGGTGCCGTCGCTGGTCCATGCCGAGGACCCGGCCCGGATTCTCCGCCTGACGGGCGATCCGACGGAGTATCGAACGTATCTGGAGACCCGCCCGGCCGACGGTGAGGCCGCAGCGGTGACAACGGTCGCGGGTCTGTCCCGGGCCACCGGCGCGCGAATCCATGTCCTCCATGTGTCATCTGCCGAGGCGATGGAGGCGGTGGCCGCCGGCCCCGACTCGCTCAGTGGCGAGACATGCCCCCACTATCTGACTTTCTGCGCCGAAGAGATCGCCAACGGCGCCACGCCGTTCAAGTGCGCCCCCCCGATTCGGGCCGCCGCGCATCGGGAGGCGCTGTGGGAGGGTCTGATCGACGGGAGTCTGAGCATGGTCGTCTCCGATCACTCTCCGGCGCCGGCTGAGATCAAGCGTCTCGACGATGGTGACTTCGGCGAGGCCTGGGGTGGGATCGGTTCCCTCCAGCTGCGTCTGCCCGCCACCTGGACCGGGGCCGTCGAGCGTGGAGTCGCGCTGCCGCAACTGAGCCGATGGCTTGGTCTGGAGCCGGCCCGACTCGCCGGTCTCGACGACCGCAAGGGCTCGATCGCCGTCGGGATGGATGCCGATCTCGTCGTCTGGGATCCCGACGGCGTCACCCGGGTGAGGGGGAGGGACCTCGAGCACCGTCACCCGATCACGCCCTATGAGGGGATGTCGCTCCTGGGCTCCGTGGTGACGACCATCCTCGGGGGTGTCACGATCTTCGACGGCATGAGTGTTGGACCGGTTGGTGGCAGGATGGTGCGACGAGATGACCGATCTGTTGTCTGAGGCGGTAGGCGGGCGGGTGTTGGCCTGCAACGACGAGTTCTTCGCCGAGGCGGCCAACCTCTTGCAAACGATCCCTCCGGTGTGGAAGGAGGGCGTTTACACCGACCGGGGGAAGTGGATGGACGGGTGGGAGACCCGCCGGCGCCGCGATCCGGGCCACGATTGGTGTGTTCTCGCCCTCGGCGTTGCAGGGCGGGTCCGCTCGGTGACGGTCGACACTTCCCATTTCACCGGCAATTTCCCCGAGTCCTTCTCGCTGGAGGCCTGTGGTGTCGGTGGTGACGAGGGACTCGAGACCGCGGATTGGGTCGAGATCGTCCCCCGCACCGCCCTGTCGGGCGACTCAACAGCCAGTTTCGATGTCGATGACCCGCATCGCGTCACCCATGTCCGTCTCAACATCTTCCCCGATGGAGGAGTGGCGCGACTGGGTCTCGGAGGCGACCCGATACCCGCCCGCGATGAGGTGTGCGGCGACGACGAAGGAATCGATCTCGTTTCATCCCTCGTCGGTGGTGAAGCCATCGATGCCTCCGATGTCCATTATTCGCCTCCTTCCAACCTCCTCCGGCCCACCGAGCCTGCCGGGATGTGGGATGGCTGGGAGACAAAGCGTCGACGTGGTCCGGGCAATGACTGGGTGATCTTTCGCCTCGGATTGCCCGGGGCGGTCGACTCGGTCGAGGTCGACACCCGGCATTTCAAGGGAAACGCACCGGGTTGGGTCTCGGTTCAGGTCTCGGACGACGGCGAAGCCTGGGAGCAAGTGATCGACCGGGCGCAGGTGAAGCCGGACACGGTGAACCTCTTGACGCTCGACCGCTCTGCTCAGGCCGGATTCGTGCGTGTCGACATCCACCCCGATGGCGGATTGGCCCGTCTCCGGGTTCGAGGCCATCCCGACCCTGAAGGATCCGAGGGTCTTCGACTGCTCTATCTGAACTCGCTGTTCGACGCGGAGGCGCGGCGTTTCTTCCACACCACATGCGCTTCCACGACATGGGCCGAACGGATGACCAGCAATCGTCCCTTCGCTGATGGGGATGCCGTCCTGGTCGCGGCGCGGGCTGCCTTCGATGCACTGGGCGACAGCGACTGGCTCGAGGCTTTGGCTGGTCACCCCCGCATCGGTGAGAGGGGAGACACACAGGCCAATCGGGAACAGAGCGGTACTGCCGGTGCGGAGACGTCGGTGCTCGAGCAGTTGGCCGAGGCGAACAAGGAGTATGAGGCCACGTACGGCTTCACCTACATCGTCTATGCCTCCGGGAAGACCGCTGAGGAGATGCTCGACATCGCCCGCAGCCGACTCGGCAACACGCGCGAGGAAGAGTTGGTGACCGCAGCCATGGAGCAACGGACGATCACAGAGACCAGACTGCGCCGGATGCTCTGCCTTGGAGACGCGAGATGATCGGTCTCAGTACCCACGTTCTCGACACAGAGTCCGGTCAGCCGGCGGTTGGGGTCACGGTGAGGCTGGAGCGGTCTTCGGACGGAGGCTGGCAGCACGTCGGCGACGGAATCACCGACGATGATGGGCGGGTGGCCGCCCTGGGCGTTGCCCTTGGCTCGGGCATCTACCGGCTCGTTTTTGCCACCGGCGACGCCGGCAACCCCTTCTTTCCCGAGGTGCATGTCATCGTCGACCTCGATGACGCCCGGGACCACTATCACGTCCCGTTGCTGCTCAGCAGCTACGGGTACACCACCTACCGGGGTAGCTGATGGCCCTGCTCGGCGAGAACCGGTGGGGCAAGTCCGATGTCCGGGTGTCGAAGATCCTCCGCACCGAGTCGGGTGACGATTTCCTGGACCTGTCGGTACAGATCCTGCTCCAGGGAGAAGTGGAAGCGGCTCATGTCCGGGGAGACAACCGCGGCGTCCTGCCCACCGACACCATGAAGAACACCGTCTACGGCCTGGCCCAGGAGCATCTCACCCGGGACCTGGAGGCGTTTGCAGCCATGCTCTGTGACCGTTTCCTAGAGCGCGACGGCATCAGTGCTGCCGATGTCTCGGTGTCCTCGCGCATCTGGGACCGGCAGGGGCCCTCTGGATTCGTCGGCGGGGGATCGGAACAACGTCTGGCCCGCGTGGCCGGGGGCAGCGTCTCCGGGTTGTGGGCCGGTGTGGATGGGTTGGTCGTCCTCAAGACCACCGGATCGGCGTTCTCCGGGTTCCCCCGTGACGAGTTCACCCTGCTGCCTGAGACCGACGAGCGGATACTCGCCACCTCGGTCAAGGCGGTGTGGCGCTATTCGGCCACCCCGGCCGACACCACCGCCGTCTGGGAGACGGCCCGACGAGCCATGGTCGAGAGCTTCTTCGCTGAACCCTCGCAGTCGGTTCAGCACCAGGGGTGGTTGATGGCCGAGGCGTTATTGGGGGCGGTTCCCGAGATCGAGGAGGTCGAGTTCCGCCTCCCCAACCAGCATCATCTGAACTACGACCTGACACGGTTCGGGATGGAGGACCAGGGCGTCGTCTTCCAGCCCGTCTCCGAGCCCTACGGCGACATCGGGTTCACCGTCACCCGCTGACGCAACCCATTCTGGCGCGCCAGAACGACTCTCAGCCCCCCGCGGTCCGGCCCTCGAGGATGGCGAGAAAGGAGCGGGTTTGGATCTCGTCGAGGGTGAGACCGGTGCGGGTGGTTGCCTCCGTCTCGTCGATCGCCCCGCAGTTGATCGCGCGCAGGAAGAAGTTGAGGAGTCCCTGGCCGGTCGCGGCGTCGTCGAACACCTCACCGACCAGTGTGGCTTTGGCCGCCGACTCGACGAAGTTGGAGAGTCGCTCCCCGGCCTGGTCCAGACCCTCGAGGAAGAAGGCGTAGACCGCGGCATACCGGGTGGGGAACTGGGCGGGGTGCAGGTCCCACCCCTGGTAGTAGGCGTGGGTCAGCGAGTGCCGGATGTGGTCGTAGTGGAGCCGCATCGCATCGTGGACCGTCTGGCGGTTCTCCTCCACCTGGCCCGGCGTCAATTCCTCCCCGCGATGGGGTGGCACCGGCATCACATTGGTCGCCCCATCGGAGATCCATACCCCTGTCCCGGCCAGGCTCACCTGGAGGGCATGGCGGGCGAAATCACAAGCCGGATGGGTCATCGTCTGATGAGCGGCGGTGATCGTGAGTGACGCCGTGTAGTCGTAGGTCCCGAAATGGGCCCCCCGCACCCGGCCCTGCCCGGCGTCCACGAACTTGCGCACCCCGGCGGTCCCATCCCGGTCGATGACAGTCTGCGGGGTCTCGACCATGAGCTCAACGGGGATCGGGTCGATGCCCAGCCCTTGCTCCAGCTCGGCCAGGGCCTCGCAGAGCACCAGGACCTGCTCGACGTCCTGGATCTTGGGAAGGGTCACTGTGAACCCGGGGGGTAGACGGCCCCCCTTCTCCACGGCAGTGGTCACGAAGATGTCGAGGGTCCGCAAGGAGCGTCGGTGCAACTCACCCGAGAGCGACTTGATCCGGATCCCGGTGAAGGGAGGGAGCGTCCCACCAGTCATCCCGGTCGCCAACTCCACGGCGGCCGACCGGGCGTGCCCATCCTCCTCGTCGTCGGGGCGATGCCCGTATCCATCCTCGAAGTCGATGCGGAAGTCCTCCACGGGCTCCCGCCCCAGCTTCTCCGCTACGAGCCGATGAACCGGTCCGGCCAGCGAGGAGGGCAGGTCGAGAATCGAAGCCAGGTCGTCAGGGCCGGGAGCCCAACGCTCGAGAGCATCCAGCGATAGCTCGCCCAGTCGCTCGGAAGTGCTGGCCGAGAAGAGATGGGCGCCGCCGTAGACGGTGTGCACCGGCTGGCGATCGGGGCTGTCGCCGGGAAAGTCGGTGCCGAGCCGGGCAGCCACCATCCCAAGACGGCCACCCCAACGGGTCAACGAGTCTTCATGCAAAGTCATGGCGGGCGACTCTAAGACAGCCGTTAGCTTTGGTGCCGATGGGAACCCTGCTCGTGCGTCATGCCGAAGTGCTCGTGACGATGGGCGGCGAGGAGATCCGGGACGGGGGCCTTCTCGTCCGTGATGGTTGGATCGAGCAGGTAGCCCCGACCGCCGAATTGCCGGGGGACGCCGACGAGGTAGTCGATCTCAGCGACCATGTCGTCCTGCCCGGTTTGGTCAACACCCATCACCATCTCTATCAAACGCTGACCCGGGTGGTGCCCGGCGCCCAGGACGCAGGTCTCTTCGACTGGCTTCTGACTCTGTATCCGATTTGGGCACGGATGACCCCGGATCATGTGCGAGTCTCCACAACTCTCGGTCTGGCCGAGCTCGCCTTGAGCGGCTGCACCACCGCCTTCGATCATCACTATCTGTGGTCCAACGGCTCTCGTGTCGATGACCAGATCGAGGGAGCGGCCCCGGTCGGTGTCCGCTTTCATGTCTCCCGCGGGTCGATGAGCCTCGGTCAAAGCAAGGGCGGGCTCCCACCGGACTCCGTTGTCGAGACGAACGACGTGATCCTCGAGGACTCCCGTCGAGCGGTCGACTTGTTCCACGACCCGTCCCCTGGGTCCATGACGCGGGTCGTCCTGGCTCCCTGCTCTCCGTTCAGTGTGACCACCGATCTGATGACCGAGACCGCCGATCTGGCCCGCGACCTGGCGGTCGGCATGCACACCCATCTCGCCGAGACAGCCGACGAGGAGGCCTTCTGTCTGGGCCGGTTCGATCGTCGGCCGGTGGAGTACATGGAAGATCTCGGTTGGGCCGGTCCCGATGTCTGGTATGCCCATGCGGTGCATGTGGCCGACGACGAGGTGACCCGGATGGGTCGATCCGGCACAGGAGTGGCCCACTGCCCGACCTCGAACATGCGTCTCGCCTCCGGGTTGGCCCCGGTGTCGAGATATCTGGAAGCGGGTGTCAGGGTCGGTCTCGGTGTGGACGGTTCGGCATCGAACGACGCGTCGCACATGATGGGCGAGGTCCGCCAGGCGCTCCTCCTCAATCGTCTCGGGGTCTCGCCTGGCATCGGGGAGGGGCCGCAGATGTCGGCGCGTCAGGCCCTCGGTCTGGCCACGGTGGGAGGCGCCGGGGTCCTCGGGCGTGACGACGTCGGGAAGCTCGCCCCAGGAATGTGCGCGGACTTCATCGCCTACGACCTGAACCGGGTCGAGTTCGCCGGCGCTCTTCATGATCCGGTGGCCGCGGTGGTGATGTGCGCCCCCGTGACGGTGGATCACTCATGGGTCGGCGGAAACAGGATCGTCGAGAGCGGCCAATTGATCGGTGTCGACACCAGGGACCTGGTCAGTGAGCACAACCGGTTGGCAGCATCGCTTCTGTGAAGATTTAGGCACATGGAGTGGTCCTAAGCCCTCACAGAACGGTCCCGCACTAACTTTGCCCGCCAGTGGAGATCGTGCACCCGAACTCGATCGATGAGGCCCTCGCCGGATTGGGCGAGGGAGCGATCCCATTGGCCGGGGGCACCGATCTCATGGTCGAAGTCAATTTCGGCCATATCCGACCCGAACGTGTGGTTGGGCTGCGTCGACTCGAGGAGCTGAAGGAGTGGGACGGCCAACGAATTGGGGCCGGCGTCACCTGGCGCCGAATCGAGGAAGACGGCCCCAAAGGGCTGGCCGAGGCGGCCCGCACCGTTGGCTCGCCCCAGATCCGAAATGCCGGGACCATCGGAGGGAATCTGGGGACGGCGAGTCCCGCCGGAGACGGCCACCCGTTTCTGGCCGCGGTTGACGCCTCCATCGAGCTCGCCTCAATGGCGTCGCGGCGGACGCTCCCCTGGCAGGAGTTCTTCACCGGAGTCAAAGAAACCGCCCGACGACCCGACGAACTGGTCATCGCCGTCCATCTCCCCGCCGACCTTCCCGACCGGCAGTGCTTCGGCAAGATCGGGATCCGCAACGCCATGGTTATTGCCACCGTCTGTGCCGTGGTGACCCGGGCTGATGACGGCAGGACGTCAGTGGCCCTCGGCTCGGTTGCGCCCACCCCGATCAGGGCCACCGAGGCCGAGACAATGATCTCTTCGATAGTCGATCCGACTGCGGGCGACCTGGCCGAGTTCCAACGGCTCGTCAGCGAAGAGGTGCGGCCCATCACCGATCACCGGTCGACCGAGGAGTACCGGCGCCACGGGGCGGGCGTCCTGGCCAGACGGCTTCTGGAGAGGTGTCTGAGGTGATCGTCGAGCTCACGGTGAATGGAGAGCAGGTCACGGCGCGGGTCACCAACCCGGGGAGCCTTCTCGATCTCCTTCGTGACGAGCTCGGGCTGCCCGGATCGAAGAGTGCCTGTGAGCAGGGAGAATGCGGATCGTGCAGTGTCATCCTCGACGGTGAGCTGGTCTGCTCCTGTCTGGTGATGGCGGCGGACGCCGCCGATTCGTCGGTGACCACCGTCGAAGGAGTCAGTCCTGACCAGGGGCTGCATCCGGTCCAGGAGGCGATGCACCGCGCCGGAGCCGTCCAGTGTGGCTTTTGCACACCGGGCATCGTCGTTGCCGCCGTGGATCTGTTCGCCAGGAACGCGCACCCGAGCACAACCGAGATCAAAGAGGCCCTGGCCGGGAACATCTGCCGTTGCACCGGGTACGGGGCCATCATCCGCGCCCTGGAGGAATTGGGGGCGGGGATGGACCGATGAGCACCAGGACTGGTCGTCGCGTCGGCGTGGAGCCAAGTGGTGTGATCCGGGATTCCCCGCTCCGCCCGGACGGCGTGCCCAAGCTCCGGGGCGAGTTCGCCTACGCCCAGGACCTGAGCGCCGACGGGATGCTCTGGGCGGCGACGGTCCGCAGCCCGCACGCCCGGGCCCGCATCGTCTCGATCGATCTGGCACCGGCGCTGGCGATGGGTGGCGTGCACGCCTGTCTCACCGCAAATGATGTCCCAGGGAGGGCAATGTTCGGGTTGGAGCATCCCGACCAGCCGGTTCTGGCCGGCGACGAAGTCAAATTCTGGGGAGAGCCGGTCGTCGTGGTGGCGGCCGAGGACGACGACACCGCCCGGAGGGCGGCGGCGGCGGTCGAGGTCCGCTACGAGGAGCTCGACGCCCAGACCGATCCCGAAGAGGCCGACGGCCGTGACGACGTGTTTCGCCGACTGAGCATCCGGCGGGGGGACCAAGGCTTGCGGGGGTCTGTGGTGGTCGAAGGTGAGTACGAAGTTGGGATGCAGGATCAGGCGCCGCTGGGGACAGAGGCCGGTCTTGCCATCCCGGACGGCGAGGGAGGCGTCGATCTCTACGCGACGAGCCAATATGTGCACGTCGATCACGAGCAGGTAGTGGCCAGCCTCGGACTTCGACCCGACCAAGTACGTGCCCACCCGACGGGGATCGGTGGCGCGTTCGGGGCCAGAGAAGACGTCAACCTGCACATCCATCTCTGCATGCTGGCCCTCCACACCGGGCGGCCGGTCAAGATGGTCTATCACCGCTCGGAATCTTTCACCGGGCATGTCCACCGGCATCCGGCGTGGCTCCGCTACCGCCACGAGTCCGACCAGGACGGACGTCTGGTCCGGGTCGAGGCGCGGGTGATGATCGATGGTGGGGCGTACGCCTCGACCACGTCCGCCGTCCTTGCCAACGCGTGCTATTTCGCAGTGGGCCCTTATCGCAGCGACTCGGTCTCGGTCGACGGGGTAGGAGTCCGGACCAACAACCCGCCCTGCGGGGCGATGAGGGGATTTGGAGCAGTCCAGGTCTGCTTCGCCTACGAAGCGCAGATGGACCGGCTTGCCGCGGCCCTCGGGATGGACCCGCTCGATCTTCGCGAGCTCAACGCGCTCGGCACCGGTGACTCGATGCCGACCACCGGGCAAGTGATCGAAACTCCCCTCCCCACAATCGATGTGATCAGGAGCCTGCAGGCCATGCCTCTGCCGGAACCACCGACGTCAGACCATCACAGCGACCTTCCCGGGGGCTCCGGCCTCACAACGGAGCCACACCACGTGCGGAGAGGCGTGGGATATGCCCTCGGTCTCAAGAACCTCGGGTTCTCCGAGGGATCCGATGACTACGCCCAGGCCAGGGTTCGCCTGACCACCGATGGCGCGGTGGTGGAAACAGCCGCCATCGAGGTGGGACAGGGCCTGGTGACGGTCCTGGCCCAGATCGCCCGGACCGCACTGGGGATCTCCAACGTCGAAGTGGCGCACGTCGACACTTCGAGGATCGATTCCGCCGGCTCGACGTCGGCGTCGAGGCAGACGCAGCTGTCCGGTGGCGCCACCCTCGCGGCAGCCACTCAGCTCCGAGAGAAGGTTCTGGCCCATCACGATGCCGACCAACTCGACGATGACGGGGTCTGGAAGGGCGACGAGTTGCTGGTCAATTGGTCCGTGCTCGGTGAGGAGGGCTGGGAGGAGACGGTCACCTTCCGACACCCGCCCACCACCGGCCCCGACGAGAACGGCCAGGGCGTCATACATGCAGACTTCGCAGTGGCCGGCCATCGGGCAGTCGTGGACGTCGACACCGAGCTGGGCCTGGTCAAGGTGGTGCGTGTCGACACGGCGCAGGACGTCGGCCTCGCTCTCAACCCGCAGTCGGTGCGCGGTCAGATCGAAGGCGGCATCCTGCAGGGGGTGGGTCTGGCTGTGATGGAGGAGCTCGTGATGAAGGACGGCGTCATCCTCAACGCGACCTTCACCGACTATTTGCTACCCACCATCCTCGACGCGCCGGATGTGGAAGCCCTTTTGATCGAGCGGGAGGGATCCTGGGGCCCCTTTGGAGCGAAGGGCGTGGGAGAGCCACCGACGATCTCCTCGACTGCGGCGGTTGCGGCCGCTATCCGAGCCGCCTCGGGCAGAGAGCTCAACCGGGTACCCATCCGTCCCCAGGACATCGCCCTCGAATGAGACCCGGGACATGGACGATCTGATCACCCGCCTTCCCAAGGCGGAGCTTCACGTCCACATCGAGGGCACCCTGGAGCCGGACATGATGTTCCGTCTCGCCACCCGTAACGGGCTGACACTGCCTTTCGAGGACATTGAACAGGTCCACGCCGCCTACCGATTCGCCGACCTCCAGTCGTTCCTCGACATCTATTACCAGGGTGGCGAGGTCCTTCGCACGCCCGATGACTTCTACGACCTAATGACCTCCTACCTGGACCGGGCCGCCGATGATGGCGTGCGCCATGCCGAGATCTTCTTCGATCCCCAGAGCCACACCGGGCGGGGCATCGGCTTCGAGGTGTTCATGCGAGGTTTCCGGGATGCCATCTCGGATGGCCGGCGCCGGCGCGGGATCAGTGCCGATTTGATCATGTGCTTTCTCCGTCACCTGTCAGGTGAGGAGGCTCTGTCCACGATCGAGGAGGCCGAGCCATTCCTCGACGGGGTGATCGGTGTGGGGATCGACTCGTCAGAGCGTGACCGCCCTCCGCAGCTGTTTGAGAAGGCCTACGCCCGGGCTCGTCAGCTCGGTCTTCGTGCCGTCGCCCACGCCGGAGAGGAGGGCCCGCCGGAGTACGTCCGAGCCGCCCTCGACGTCCTCGGGGCGGAGCGGATCGATCACGGAGTTCGCAGTCTCGAGGACCCCGAGCTGGTGGCGAGGTTGAGCCGTGACAAGGTCCCGCTCACGGTGTGCCCATTGTCCAATGTGGCGCTCCAGGTCGTCGAGGACCTGGCACGTCATCCACTACCCGAGATGATCGATGCCGGTCTGGTGGTGTCGGTGAACTCCGACGATCCGGCCTACTTCGGGGGCTACATCGGCGACAACTACCGCGGGGTGCGCGACGAGCTTGGCCTCGACCAAGCCACGATGACCGGCATCGCGCGCAACTCCATCACGTCGTCTTTTCTCGATGACACGCGGAAGGCTGTCTTGCTCCGCGACCTCGATTCTGTGTCAGCGGGGGACGAGGGCTAGCTGACGGGACAGGGCGACGAGGTGACCGGCCCCGTCCCATATCTCGCCGTCTTCCTCGAGCAGGCCGCCCCTCACAAAACGCGTGGTGAACTGACACCGCAGCCAACCCGGGACAGGTGCGCCGCGGATCTGTGTGGTCATCTCCAGCGTCGGGGTCCAGGCAAGAGGGAGGGCGGCGTTGAAGACGGCCGGCGGGAAGGAATCGGCGACGAGGAACAAGGTAAAAGCGTCCAGCGGCTCACCGTCGTGAAGTCGAAACCAGCCGCGCATCTGGGCTGTGCCACTGGGCTGACCTTGTAGCGGTCCGACATCTTCGGGGTGGATTCTCTCCTCGAACTGGGCCATGAGTGGAGGGGGCAACGGACCGTCGGCCGAGGGAAGGGCGCGGATGCACTCCTCTGGGGGCGGCATCTCGGGTGGCCCCGCCCCGGTGTAGAGATCCTCGATGCCACCGAACTGTGGCTCGGCGAAGCTGCCGAGGAGCGAGATGGAGTCGGATGAGGCGGCCAGGGCCGCCCTAAGGGTGGAGAAGGTGCGTCCCTCTTTCACCGGGTCAACCGTCACCATCACCGCGCCGGCGGAGACCGGCCGTGTGAAGTGAGCGGTCACACTGACCGGTAGCCGGCCTCCGGCGGCCTCCGACATGGCTCGTGCCGCTATCGCCATCAAATAGCCGCCGTTGGCGATCCCGAATATGTCCCAGTTGGGCTGTACCTCTGCCTTCCAGGTGCCCTCTCCGGCGGGCGAAACCGCCGAGGCGTCGGCGAACTTCACCCGAGCGTGACTCCTTCACCGGCGACGACCTTGCCGATGACCCGTCCCTCGTGGGCGGAAGCGCTCGATATCACCCCTGCGGCGGCGTCTGGATCTACTACCAGGCAGAAGCCGATCCCCATGTTGAACGTCGACCACATCTCCGGCTGGGGGACGCCCCGTGAGGCAACGGTCTCGAAGACAGGTGGCACATCCCAGGCAGCGGTGTCGATGCGGGCACCGAGCCCGGACGGGATGGCCCTCGCCAGATTCCCGGCCAGACCACCACCGGTGATGTGGGCCGCGGAATGCACCCCACCACTTTCCACCGCCGTCAGGACCTCAGGTGAGTAGATGACCGACGGCTCGAGAAACTGGTCGAGATGGGAATCGACGTCGTCACCGAACAGCGCGCGGACGAGAGAAAACCCGTTCGAGCGCAGATTGGGTGAGATCAGACCGAGGATGAGGTCGCCCTCTTGGACCCCAGCCGGGCTCAGCTCATGTCCGCGCTCCACGACGCCCATGACCGCGCCGGCCAGGTCGACGGCATCGCGGTCCATCACATTGGGGTGCTCGGCTGTCTCACCGCCCAGCAAGGGGCACCCGGCGATGACACATGCGGCCGCCACTGATTCGACGATGACCCGATCACGCCCCGGATCGAGGGAGCCGACGGCCAGGTAGTCGACGAATCCGAGGGGTCTTGCCCCTGCTGCGGCGAGGTCGTCGACACACATGGCAACGAGGTCGTGGCCCACGCCGTCCCAGCGGCCGGCCCTCCTCGCCAGCTCGAGCTTCGTTCCCACCCCGTCGGTCGACATCATCAGCACGGGCTCGCGGTAGCCGGGGGGGAGGATGACGCCCGCTGCGAACCCTCCGAAGCTGCCGATGACGTCGTCATTCCAGGTCTCGGTAACCGGATGGGCGATGGCCTCGACGTGGCGTTCGGCACCCTCCAGGTCCACCCCGGCCTCCCCGTAGGTGGTCATTTAGTGGCGCTCGAGTTGGAACTTGTCTGCAGCCTCCGGGACTTCGGTCGGGTAGTTGCCGGAGAGACATGCCGTGCAGAACCCGGCATCTGCCACCCCGGTCGCGTCGAGAAGTCCTTGCAGCGACAGGTAGCCCAGGGAGTCGGCCCCGATGTGCTCTCTGATCTCTTCGACCTCGAGCGAAGCGGCGATCAGGGTGCTCCGGTCCGAGGTGTCCATGCCGTAGAAGCAGGGCCAGCGATAAGGAGGCGACGAGACACGGAGATGCACCTCGGTGGCCCCGGCGTCGCGCACCATATGGACCAGCTTCCGGGTGGTGGAGCCGCGGACGATCGAATCATCGACCAGGACAACCCGCTTGCCTTTCAGGTTGTCCGGTATCGGGTTCAGCTTGAGCCGGATCCCACGGTCACGGAGGCTCTGGCTCGGCTCGATGAAGGTGCGGCCGATATAGCGGTTCTTGACCAGGCCATCGGCGTAGGGAATGCCGCTGGCAGCGGCGAAGCCCTGAGCAGCGGGCAGCCCCGACTCGGGCACTGGGACGACGACGTCGGCCTCGGCCGGATGCTCGACGGCCAGCGTCTCGCCCATCTGTCGTCTCGCCGCATGTATCCCGCGTCCGTACATCTGGCTGTCGGGACGGGCGAAGTAGACAAACTCGAAGAGACACAGACTGGGGTCAGTCGTCGAGAACGGAGAGAAGCTGTGCACGCCTCCAGCGTCGATCACGACCATCTCTCCGGCGGCGACCTCACGCACGAACCTGGCGCCCACCAGGTCGAGGGCCGCGGTCTCGGACGAGAGAACCCATCCGCCATCGGGCAGGGAGCCAAGGCAGAGGGGGCGGAACCCGTTGGGGTCACGAAGGCCGATGACCCGGCCCTGGTCCATGATCACCAACGAGAAGGCGCCCTCCCAGGTCGGTGCGACCTCCATGACCGCCATCTCGAGACCACGCTGGTCGGAGCGCTCGTCATCGATGGCCCGAGCGATGCCCTCGGCCATCAGGTCTGAGTCGGTCGTGGCGCCGCGGATGCCGAGACGCTCGGCCAACAGGGGGGTGTTGGTCAGGTTGCCGTTGTGCCCGAGGGCGATGCTGGTGGCGCCGACCTGTCGATGTGCCGGCTGGGCATTGGCCCAATTGTTGGAACCGGTCGTGGAGTAACGGGTGTGCCCGATGCCAAGATGACCGTCGAGGCCGGCGAGGGCAGGCTCGTCGAAGACCTGGGAGACCAGACCCAGGTCTTTGAACACGGTGACCGTCTCCCCATTGGACGTCGCAATACCGGCCGACTCCTGGCCCCTGTGCTGGAGCCCGTAGAGACCGAAGTAGATGAGGCTGGAGACCCGCTGCCGGGGGGTATAGGCGGCGAAGACCCCGCACGCCTCGCGGGGGCCTTCGGTCAGCAGGACGGCAACCTCCTTGGCCACGGTCTCATCGTAGGGCGCGGCGGTCGGTCGGCCTATTCAGTCGCTAATCCACCCTCGAAGAGGCCGCGATACCTCTCCATGAGCTCCTGGTAGTGGTCGACGCCCTCGTCTTGCCTTTCGATCTCCGCCTCGGTCAGCTCCCGCACCGGCTTGGCCGGAACCCCCATCCCCAGCGTCCAGGGTGGTATCTCCTTGCCTTCCGCCAGGACGGAGCCCGAGGCCAGCCATGCCCCTTCGCCTAGACGTGAGCGGTTGAGCAACCTTGCGCCGATCCCGATTAGGCACCGATCTCCGACCAGGGCACCGTGGACCACGGCGGCGTGGCCCACTGTCACCCGCTTGCCAAGGACGCACGGAATTTCCTCGTCGCAGTGGAGGACCGAGTTGTCCTGGATGTTGGTTTGAGCCCCGACCTCGACCCGATCCAGCTCCGCCCGAATCACCACCCCGAAGAGAACGAACACACGCTCTCCGACGGTGACATCCCCATACACACGCGCCCCCGGAGCGATGAACGCCCTCGGGTCGATCTTCGGCTCGGGCAGATGCAGGGTCACGGTCGCTGAGAATAGGGGTCGACAGTCGACCGGGCGCCGCCCCGTTCGACATCCTGGGTGAGGATGGCGACAAGACTTGGGGAGGATGAGCTCGACAGACCACAAGACCGTCATCGAGGCGACGTTCAGGGAGTCCTATGCCGTGGTCCTGTCCGGTCTGGCGACGCGATTCCGCGACATAGAGCTCGCCGAGGATGCTTTGCAGGATGCCCTGGTGGAAGCACTGCGCTCCTGGCCGGAGAAGGGCATTCCCGACAATCCGCCCGGGTGGATCTCGGCTGTCGCCCAACGTCGCGGCATCGATCGAGTACGGCGGCAGGCCACCCTCTCGAGGAAGACCTCGATCCTGGCGGGGTACGAGAAGGCCGAGCATGACAGTCCCCCCGAAGTCGTGAGCGACGTCACTCTGGGAGACGACCGTCTCCAGATGCTCTTCGCCTGCTGTCATCCATCACTGTCGACCGACAAACAGGTCGCCCTGACCTTGCGCACTGTCGGCGGGCTGACCACTTTCGAGATCGCCCACGCCTTCTTGGTGCCGGAGCCCACCATGGCCCAGCGTCTGGTGAGGGCAAAATCGAAGATCAGGGACGCGGCCATACCGTTCCGGGTGCCGACGGGACCCGACCTGGTTCATCGGCTCTCAGCTGTCTTGGCCGTCGTCTACCTGGTCTTCAACGAGGGCTACTTCGCCACCACGGGCGACGACTTGGTTCGGGCCGACCTCGCCGAATCGGCCATCGGGCTGGGGGCGGTGATTTCAGACCTGATGCCAGATGAGCCGGAGGTGCTGGGGCTTCATTCATTGATGCTGCTCCAGCACAGCCGGCGCGATGCTCGTGTCGACGAGATGGGCCGATTGGTGCTGCTCAGGGATCAGGATCGATCGCGATGGCACCGAGACGCGATCGACGCCGGGCTCGAGTTCCTGGAACGTGCCCGCCGGCTCGGGCATCCTGGCCCCTACGTATTGCAAGCGGAGATCGCCGCCCAGCACGCCACGGCGTCGTCGAGTGAAGCGACCGACCGGGCCCGCATCGTCGAGTTGTACAACCGTCTGACGGCCATTTACCCCGCCCCGGTGGTTCGGCTCAACCGGGCGGTGGCCGTGTTCGAGGCGTACGGCGCAGAGGAAGGGCTGGATGCGTTGGGTGATCTGACATCAGAGCTCGACGACTATCACGCGTTCCATCTCGCCCGCAGCGAGATGCTGCGCGAGTTGGGCAACGAGGCAGAGGCGCGCATGGCGCTCGATCGCGCCCTGTCACTCACCGTCAACGAAACGGAAAGACGGTTCCTCGAGGATCGCGCCGCCCTCTGATCGACCCTTCAGGTGAAGCGTTGGATCCCGGATGCAAGTGCTTCGGGGGTGTCCACCGAGTACCAGCTCCGGCCGTCCTCGCCCCATGCCTCCCACTGATCGGGAGTCACCGGGAGGAACGAGACACGGTCGAGCAAAGTCTGGACCGAACCTCCTGACTCCGCCTCCTCCATCGCCTGGGCTGCGATCTGGCGCGGGTAAACGGCACATGTGACCTGGCGCGCACCGGTGTGATCGACCGGAACCACGGGCAGGTCGGATTCGACAGATGCGAGATGAGCCAGGGTCTCGGGCTGTACGAATGCGTTGTCGACCGCCACGACCAAGGCACGGTCTTCGGTCATCGAACTCAGGGCGGTGGCCAACCCGACCAGCGGACCTGCTCCAGGAGCACGGTCCGGCCACGACTCGTAACCCACGCGATCGTCACCGAGGACGACCACGCGATCGGATACCAGGGCCAGGGCCATCGCTACCCGGTCGAGAAGGGTGGTACCCGAGATCTCGATATCGGCCTTGTCCGTGCCCATGCGCCGGCTGGCCCCCCCGACAAGGACAGCACCCAAAAGAGTCATATCAGTCTCCCAGGACGATGCCCAGACTGCGGGCGGAGTCGACCCAGGGATGGTCGAGTGGCACGTACTTGGTGATCCCGGCGATCTCCTTCAGCGGCACTGCTTCGGTCGACTGCCCTCTTGCCGCCACGAGCACGCCATGCACGCCATCGGCGATATAGGAGGCCGTGGCCGTGCCCAGCCTCGTGGCGAGCAGACGATCGGCGGGGGAGGGCGTGCCGCCGCGCTGCACATGACCGAGGATGGTCACCCTCGATTCCAGTCCGGTGACCTCTTCGAGGGTGGTGGCGAGCTTCTCGGTCCGCGCCGATCTGGCGAGGGACGTCAGCCTCTCCTTGAGGTCCCGCCGCTCTTCGCCTTCGGCGGCCTCCATGCTGGCGCGAAGCGAGGCACGGACACGGGCGTCCTCCCTCGAATATGCGCCCTCGGCGACGGCGATGATCGAGAAGGCGCTGCCAGCCGCCTTCCTTGCCTGGATCGACGTGGCGATGGCCTCGATGTCGTATGGGATCTCGGGGATGAGGATCACATCGGCGCCGCCCGCGAGCCCGGCGCCCAAGGCAAGCCAGCCCACCTCATGCCCCATCACCTCGGCGAGGATGATCCGGTGATGGGAGTGAGCCGTCGAGTGCAGCCGGTCGATGGCTTCGGTGGCGATCCCCATCGCCGTGTCGAAGCCGAAGGTGACGTCGGTGCCGGTCACGTCGTTGTCGATCGTCTTGGGCAGGGCCAGGACCTTGATGCCGACATCCTCGAGCTTGAGGGCGTTGCGCATGGTGCCGTCGCCGCCGAGGACAACCAGGGCCTCGAGATCGTGCTGATCGACGACATCACGCATCAGCGACCGCATGTCCATCCGTCTCCCATCGCCCATCTCCATCTTGTCGACCTTGGCCCGGCTGGTCCCGAGGACCGTGCCTCCCCTGGTGAGGATGCCGGAGAGAGAATCGGAGTCGAGCCGGACGAAACGGTTCTGCATCAGCCCGAGGAACCCGTCGTAGAAGCCGATGACGTGCATTCCGTAGGCACGCTGGGCGGCCTTGCCCACCGCCCTGATGGCGGCGTTCAAACCGGGGCTGTCGCCACCGGCGGTGAGTATTCCGATGCTTCGCGCCATAGGTTCATGGTATCGGCCGAGCCAGGCCCGGCCGATACCCGTTTTCCTCCCCCGTAACGGGGAGGTGGCCCGTCAGGGCCGGGGGGGTCCCGGGTACTCCCCCTCAGGAGCCCCTAGAGATTCCCCCTCCTCGGCTGCGCCGGTACTCCCCCCCTTCAGGGGCAGAAATTCAGGCGGATTCCTTGCGGAAGACCCGCGCCCCGTAGAACACGCCCAGCGCTAACAGCCCGATGGTCAGAACGGCGCCGAGCCAGGCGTCGGTCGAGCCCGTATCGCCCCGATACACCGCCCGCACCCCGTCGACGATATGAGTCAGGGGGTTGACGTCGGCCAAGGTCTGCAGCCAGCCCGGAGCCAGTGTCATGGGGAGCAGGATCCCAGACAGGAGCAGGACCGGGAGGATGAGACCGTTGACCACCGGGGCGAAGGAGTCCTCGCTCTTCAGCTTCAACGCCGCACCGTAGGACATCGCGCTGAAGGCACCACCAAGCAGCCCGACGATGACCACGCCGATGACGAGACCCTCGGGCGGCGCTTCGAGCCCAAAGAAGGCCACCGCAACGACTGACAGGAGGGCGCCCTGGACGAGGATGACGACGACGTCTCGGAGCACACGCCCCAGGAGCAAGGACCCACGGCTCGCCGGAGTGACCCTCATTCGCTCGACGACCCCGGCTCGCCACTCGGCGATGAGCCCGAAACCGGCGAAGGCCGCTCCGAAGATGCCGAGCTGGACGAGCAACCCGGGCACGAACACCTGCCACGCCGAGCCGGGCGGGAAACCGGGTGCGGACGCCACGGGCTCGAGCAACGGTCCGAAGAGGATCAGATAAAGGATGGGTTGCATCAGCCCCAGGATCACCCAGACCGGGTTCCGTAGGGACAGGCGCATGGCGCGGCTGAAGACCAGCCAGGTATCAGTGAGGAATCGCATGATCATTCGTCCTTTCAGGCCGCGGCCTGGTCGGCAATGGCCTCGTCGCGCAGTGAGCGACCAGTCATGGTGAGGAAGACGTCGTCGAGAGTGGGCCGGTGCACCTCGACGCCGCTGGCGTCGAGATCGTGCTCGACCATCGCCCGGAGCAACACCGGAAGCGCGCTGGCCCCGTCGGGGACCTGAAAACGGACTTCGTTGCCCTCGATCGAAGGGGCCGTGGCGCCGTCGAGACGGGAGGCCAGATCGGCGACGAACACAGTGCTTCGCTGCTGCTCGAAGGTCAGGATCACGGAGTCGCCCGCCACGCTTCGCTTGAGCTCGTCGGGAGTGCCCTGGGCCACGATGGCGCCGTCGTCTATCACCAGGATGCGGTCGCAGAGAACGTCGGCCTCATCCATGTAATGAGTGGTGATGAACACGGTCGTGTCCATGTCGGACCTGAGCCGGCCAACGTGCTCCCAGAGATTGGCCCGCGACTGCGGATCGAGGCCGGTGGAGGGCTCGTCGAGGAACACGAGTCCCGGCTGATGAACCAGACCCATCGCGATGTCGAGTCGGCGACGTTGACCCCCAGAGAGGGTCTTGCACTGCCGGGCCCAGAGACCTTCGAGGTCGAGCTGGTCGAACAGGGCTTGCCCGTTGCTCCGCGCCACATCGGCATCGATCCCGTACATGCGAGCGTGATCGACGATTTCCTCGCCCGCTCTCGCTTCGGGATCAGTCGAGCCACCCTGGGCAACGTATCCGATACGGCGCCGCACCCCGACTGGGTCGGTTCTCAGGTCGCACCCAGCCACGGTGGCATCGCCGCCAGTTGGCTCGAGCAGGGTGGTGAGCATCCGCAGCGTGGTGGTCTTGCCGGCGCCGTTGGGGCCGAGGAACCCAACGATCTCACCGGAATCGACGGTGAAGTCGACACCGCGGACGGCCTCGATCTCGTCCTTCTTCGTCTTGTAGACCCGGCGCAGACCGCGGGACTCGATCATGTTCTCTGGCATGGCACACTCCTTGCGCTATACTTCGAATGGTGAGTATCTTATGAATCAAGATATCAACTTGTCAAGAGATCAGCGCAAAGAAGCGATGAGCAGGCTCGTGGAAGCGCTCCGGGGTTTACAGCTGGCCAGTGACTTGATGGATCAGGCATTCGCCGATTTCGTCGGTCTGAACCGAAACGATCTTCGCTGCATCGACATCATCGATCAGCGTGGCCGTACGACCGCAGGCGAATTGGCTCGGGAGGCGGGGCTGACCACCGGTGCGGTGACCGCTCTCGTTGACCGAATGGAGGCGGCAGGCCTCCTGCGCAGGTCCTTAGACCCGAAAGACCGGCGCAAGGTCTGGGTCGAGCTCACCACGGAGGCGCAGAAGTTGGGCGATGAGGTGTACGGACCTCTGAACCAAACCGGCCAGGCGCACCTCGACTCGCTGAGCGACGAGCAGCTCTTCACGATCATCGGCTTCCTCGATCTGAGCCGCCGCATCACGATGGAGAGTGTCGAGGCGATCCGGGGACGCACTGCCACCAAGGCGGTGCCCCTGCGCTACCGCCTGGAGCAAGCCAAGATGCTCAAGAACGACGCCAAGACCTTGCTGAAGACGATCAAGAACGAGGTCAAGGGACTGACCGCCGTTGTCATCGATCTCCAAGGGTCTAAGTGGGAGCAGGACGAGCGAGGCCGCTGGGTGAAGCGGTCCGACTGATCAGCCCGCCATGCGGCGGGGGATAGCACCTTCGAAGACGTCGGTCAGCTCCTGGACCTCGACCGGCTCCGAGAGGCCGAGGACGAGGGCCTCACCGCCCATGGACCCCACTTTCCTGCTGAGGTCTACGGGCAACTCGACAGTGTTCGCCTCGAACACCGCGATCAATCGGTGTGGATCCTCCGAGAACAACCTCGCGTTGTCGCCGTCGGTCAGCGTTGCGCCGATCCCTGACGCGATGCACACCTCAGCCACGGCCACCGCCAACCCGCCGTCGGAGATGTCGTGGAGCACCGGGACCCGATGGGCCAGCTCGGCGGCGAGGGCGATGACCCGCTTGGCGGCGTCCGGGTCCGGCGGTGTCGGTCGCCCCGTCAGCTCATCATGAATCACGCGCTGGGCGGCCGAGCCCGACAGATTGCCGGTGGCCTGGGGTCCGATCTCCCAGATCTCCATGCCCTCTTCGGCGCGGGAGAGCCGGGGCGGGGTTGCCGGCATCGGATCGGCCAGCCCGAGCAGCCCGACCACTGGTGTTGGATTGATGTCGATGCCATCGGTCTCGTTGTAGAAGGAGACATTCCCTCCCACCACCGGGACCCCGAGTGCCTCACAGGCCGATGAGATCCCCTCGACGCTCTCCTTGAACTGCCACATGACCTCCGGCTTCTCCGGGTTCCCGAAGTTCAGGTTGTCGACCACCGCCAATGGGCGGGCGCCGGTCACGGCGATGTTGAGGGCGGCCTCGTAGACCAGTCTCGAGCTGCCTTCTCTCGGGTCCAGCTGACAGAGCCGCCCGTTGCCGTCAGTGGAGACCGCAAGGCCCTTGTCGGTTCCCCTGACCCGGATCAGGGCGCCGTCCGATCCGGGGCCGACCACCGTGTTGAGAAAGAGCATGTGGTCGTATTGCTCGTGGACCCATGCGGTCGAGCCGAGGGCGGGATCGTCGAGAAGGCTCAACAGAATGTTGATTGAGTCGCCATCGAGACCGCGGGCGGGTGTGGTCCACAGCCCGTCCAGCCAATCCGGTCGGCGCATCGGGCGGTCGTAGATCGGTGCGTCGTCGGCCAACGATGCGGCGGGGACCTCGGCGACGATCTCGCCCTGGTGGCGCACGGTGAGGGTGCCGCCGCCACGGACTGTCCCCACCACGGCCGACTCGATCTCCCATTTCGTGGCGATGGCGAGGACGTCGCCGACCAGGTCCGGGGGGACGAAGGCCATCATCCGCTCCTGGGACTCGGACATCAGCAACTCGGGAGCGGTCATCCCGGTCTCGCGGACATGGACTGTGTCGAGATCGACGTCGAGCCCGACCCCGGCACGTCCCGCCGGCTCCGAGGTGGCACAGGAGAGCCCGGCCGCCCCCAGATCCTGGACACCAGCCACCAGCCCTCTCTCGTAGAGCTCGAGGCAGGCCTCGATCAGCTTCTTCTCCTCGAACGGATCGCCTACTTGGACACTGGGTCGCTTCTCCTGCGACTCGTCGTCGAACGAGGCCGAGGCCAGCACCGAGGCGCCACCGATTCCATCACGTCCTGTGGCCCGGCCGAGGAGGACCGCCACCGTGCCCGGAGGCCCGGCGGTCCCGAGCACGAGTTGTTCGCGACGGAGGATGCCGAGACACATCACGTTGACAAGTGGGTTGCCCGAATAGCAGGGGTCGAATTCGATCTCACCTCCGACGGTGGGAACCCCGACCGCGTTTCCATAGCCGGCGATGCCCGACACCACCCCGTTGAACAGGTACCGGTTCCTCGAGTCGTCGAGTGGGCCGAAGCGGATCTGATCCCAAAGCGCGATGGGCCGCGCTCCCATCGTGAACACATCGCGCAGGATGCCTCCCACGCCGGTCGCCGCTCCCTGATAAGGCTCCACGAACGAAGGGTGGTTGTGGCTCTCGATGCGAAGGGCGGCGAGCCAGCCGTCGCCGAGATCGACCACACCTGCGTTCTCACCGGGCCCGACGACCACCCAGGGTGCCTCGGTGGGGAAACGTCGAAGATGGGTGCGGGACGACTTGTAGGAGCAGTGCTCCGACCACATCACCGAATACATGGCCAGCTCTGCCGGCCGGGGATCGCGTCCGAGCAGGGCGAGCATCGACTCGTTCTCGTCGTCGGTCATGCCAAGTTGGCGGTGGAGTGGTCGGGTGTCGGTGGTCACGCCGGGACCAGCGAGTGGAGGAACCCCTCGAGGAGAACCTGTCCATCACCGGAGCCGAGCAACTCGTCGACACCCCGCTCGGGATGTGGCATCACGCCGACCACGTTGCCCCGCCCGTTGGCCACGGCCGCCGCCGCCGACTGTGAGCCGTTGGGATCGTCGACGTATCTGAGGACGATACGGCCTGTGTTGCCGGGGTCGACCCAGTTGCCTTCGTAAGAGTTGAGCGGGATCCGGATGCGCTGACCGATCCGCGCAGAGCGGGTGAGGATGGTCTCGTTGTCCACTACCTCGAGGTCCACGAACCGGCAGATGAAGGCCAGGTCGCGGTTGGCGATCAGCGCACCGGGAAGCATGCCCGCCTCGCACAGGACTTGGAACCCGTTGCAGATCCCCAACACCGGCAAACCCTGCGCAGCGATGCGCTCGACCTCGGCCATCACCGGGGAGAAGCGGGCGATTGCCCCGGTGCGCAAGTAGTCCCCGTGGGCGAATCCGCCCGGCAAGACGACACCATCGAAACCGGAGAGATCGGTCTCCCGGTGCCAGACCAGCTCGACGTCGCCACCGAGAGAGGTGAGGGCATGCGCGACGTCCTGCTCGCAGTTGGTGCCCGGGAAGACCACTACTGCCGTTCTCACGTCATGACCTCCACGGAGAAGTCCTCGAGAACCGGGTTGGCCAGCACCTGGCGGCACATCTCCTCCACGCGACCCTGCACCACGGCAGGGTCGTCGCCATCGACCTCGAGATGGATCACCCGGTCGACCCTCACCGACATCACCTCATTGTTGCCGAGGTCGTGGAGAGCTCGTTGGATCGTTGTCCCCTGCGGGTCGGCGATCTCAGGTCGTCGGGTGATCTCTACGGTGACCTTCATCCGCCCCGGGCCAGGTAGTCGTCGAAGCTCGCCCCTGTGATCCGCTCGTAGGCGTCGACATAGCGCGTGCGGGTTCCCTTCACGATGTCGTCGGGCAGGTCGGGTGGCGGCGGGCTGTGGTCCCAGTCGGTGGTGTCCAGCCACTCTCTGACGTACTGCTTGTCGAAGGAAGGCACGTCCTGACCCGGGACCCACTCATCGGCCGGCCAGTAGCGCGAGGAGTCGGGAGTGAGGACCTCGTCGATGAGAAGCAGCTCGTCTCCGGCGAATCCGAACTCGAACTTGGTGTCCGCCAGGATCACACCCTTCTCCGCGGCATGCTCCGATGCCCTCAGGTAGATGTCGACGGACCGCCTCCGCAGCTCTTCGTAGAGGTCGTCACCGAGAAGGCTGCGTGTCTCGGACTCTGTGATGTTCTCGTCATGGCCGGTAGTGGCCTTGGTGGCCGGGGTGAAGATCGGCTCCGGGAGGAGATCGGCGAGCTGCAGACCTGGAGGCAGATGTTCGGTGGTTGGCCCGCCGCCGTCCCGGTACTCCCGCCACGACGACCCATAGAGATATCCCCGGACCACACACTCCACCGGGATCACTTCGGCCCGGCGCACAACCATGGCGCGACCCTTCATGTCGTCGAGCTCGTCGTCGCCCAGGCCGTCGACACCCGACAGGTCGGTGCTGACGAGGTGGTTCGGGGTGTCGAGTAGGTCGAAGAAGTGCAGGCTGAGCCCGGCGAGTACCTTGCCCTTGTCCGGGATCAGCTGGTTGAGGATCACGTCGTAAGCAGAGATGCGGTCAGTGGCGACGAACAGGAGATGATCGCCGTCGACCTCGTAGATCTCCCTGACCTTTCCCGATGCGATATGAGGTAGCGCCGGCACGTGGCGGCAGAGTAGTGCACCTCCGAAGGCGGTCGACCATCCCCTAACCCAGGGTTCCCAGCACCGCTCAGCGAAGTCTGGCGCCCTGAGTTCGGGGGCTTCTCCCTAGTCTCTGCGAGGTGCCAGGGTTCACCTCGTCCAGAGTCGCCGAGCTCCTGGCCACCGACCCCTACGCCCGGTCACTTGGCATCGAGCTGGTTTCGGTCACCGATCAGGAGATCGTGGTCGGAATGGTCGTGGGCGAATCGCACGTGAACTTCCTCGGGGTGGGGCACGGTGGCATGGTCTTCTCGTTGGCCGACTGTGCCTTTTCCCTCGCCTCGAACAACGCCGGAGATCGAGCCGTGGCCATCGACACCCATCTCGTGCTCACGGCACCCTCGAAGCCGGGTGACCGGCTCGAGGCCACGGTGATTGAGGCTTCTCGTGGCCGGACCCTGGGCACCTACCGGGTCGACGTCAGTCGTGAGGATGGGCGGAAGCTGGCCCTATTCACCGGGACCGTCCACATCGTGCCTTCGGACTGAGCGCCTACAGCTTCAAATCGGCCAGCCTGTCGAAGACGATCTGCGCCGATTCGCCGACCCGCTCAAGCGAGAAGCAGACGGCGAGCTCATCGTCGGTGAGCTCGACTCCAGGGTCATCGGCCAGCAGCTGATGCAACGGGACACCCGTGTCCCAGGCCGTCATCGCGTGACCCTGGACGATGCGATAGGCCTGGTCACGGGTCATGCCGTTGTCGATGAGGGCGAGCAGGACCGCCTGGCTGAAGACCAGACCACGCGTCGATTCGAGATTGGCCGTCATCCGCTCGGCATCGACGACTAGGTCGCGGACGAGACCGTTGAACTTGACCAGCATGTAGTGGAGCGCGATCGAAGCATCAGGCAGGACCACCCTTTCCGCCGACGAGTGAGAGATGTCCCGCTCATGCCACAGGGCCACATTCTCCAGACCTACCTGGGCGTAGCCCCGAAGAAGCCGGGCCATCCCGGTCATGCGCTCGGAGAGGATCGGATTCCTCTTGTGCGGCATCGCAGACGACCCCTTCTGACCTTTGCCGAATGCCTCCCTGGCCTCTGCCACCTCTGAGCGCTGGAGGTGACGTATCTCGGTGGCCATACGTTCGATAGAGGCGCCGACGAGCGCGATCGTCTGCAGGTACTGCGCGTGGCGGTCTCGGGCTGTCACCTGAGTCGAGGCCGGCTCTGCCTCCAGGCCGAGGGTTTCACAGACGTGACGCTCCACCTCCGGCGGGACATGGGCGTAGGTACCGACCGCACCCGAGATCTTCCCCACGGTCACGGCGTTACGAGCGTCCTGGAGCCGGGTGTGGTCGCGGGCGAGCTCGAACGCCCATCCGGCCAGCTTGAGCCCGAACGTGGTGGGCTCGGCCCAGATCCCATGGGTGCGGCCCACCATGTAAGTGTCCCGGTGCTCCATGGCTCGGTCCTTGACCGTTTCAAAAAGCGCCTCCAGAGCGGCGAGTAGCAGATCCGCCGATTCGGAGAGGATCACGCCTCCCGCGGTGTCGAGTACATCGGATGAGGTGAGCCCGTAGTGGACCCAGCCGGCGGCATCGGGGCCCGCCATTTCTCCGAGCAGGTCGACGAACGCAGCAAGGTCGTGGTTGGTCACCTTTTCGCGCTCTGCCACTTGCTCCGGAGTGGGACAGGCCGCGTCCCTGGTTGCGGCGGCGACGCCCTCCGGCACCTTTCCCAGCGTTTGCCAGGCTTCGAGGGCGAGGGTCTCCACGTCCTTCCATACCTCGAGCTTGCGCTGCTCGGACCAGATCCGGGCCATCTCCGGGAGCGTGTAGCGCTCGATCACGTAGTGGATGATGGCACGCCTTGATCTCAGGATGGTTGCCTGGTGACACTCTGTTGTGCACGCAGTTGCCGTCATCGCAATCCACGGCCCAGTCGATGGGGATGGCACGGAAACCGGACCGGGATTGTCCGCAATCCTCACTAGGTTGCCCGGCGATGCGAAAGCTAACCATCGATCAGGCCCGCCGCTTTGCCCTGGGCGCCCAGGGTTTCGCGGACCCCCGACCTACGGGCCGCGTCGACGTGCGTCATTTCCGCCGGGTCATGGACAGGGTGGGACTGGTCCAGCTCGACTCGGTGAATGTGTTCAGCCGCACCCACTACATGCCCTTCTTCTCCCGTCTTGGCGTCTACGACCGCGCTGCCCTCGACGCCTGGCTCTGGGAGTCGGGTGAGGTCTTCGAGTACTGGGGTCACGAGGCCTCGCTGATCCCGGTTCGTGATCATCGTCTGTGGCGATGGCGAATGAACGGCGACTTCAAGTGGGGCAGCTTGGAGCGGATCAAGAACGAACACCCCGAGTATCTGGACCAGGTGCTCGATCAGGTGCGTGAGCGGGGCCCATTGAGGACCGCCGACCTGCACGACCCCGGGGAGCGTGCCGGGTCCACGATGTGGGACTGGCCCATGGGGAAGGTCGCCCTCGAAGCTCTTTTCCTGGGGGGCCACGTGACAACGGCCCATCGCACCAATTTCACCCGGATGTACGACCTGAGCGAGCGGGTGATCCCCGAGGAGCACTTCCAGGCCAAGGTGCCGGAGCGGGAGGAAGCTCAGTCGAACCTGTTTCTGCAGGCGGCCCGCTCGATGGGGGTCGCTACGGCGGCCGACATCGCCGATTACCCGAGGATCAGGATGCCGGAGGCCAGACCGGTGATCGAACGGCTGGCGGCCGAGGGAAAGCTGGTCGAGGTCGACGTCGAGGGGTGGAGTCGGAGCGCCTATCTACATCCTGAGGCCCGGCTGCCGCGTCGGGCCGAGGGCCGGGCGCTGCTGTCCCCCTTCGACAACCTGATCTGGTTCCGGGACCGGATGGAGCGGCTTTGGAACTTCTTCTACCGGATCGAGATCTACGTTCCAGAGCCGAAGCGGGTGCACGGCTACTACGTGCTCCCGTTCCTCCTCGACGGCGATCTGGTGGCGCGGGTCGACCTCAAATCCGACCGCAAGGCCGGGGCGCTGCTGGTCAAGGGTGCCTTCGCCGAGCCCGAGGTCGACCGGACAAGGGTGGGCCGGGAGCTAAGGGCGGAGCTCGAGACCGTTGCATCCTGGCTCGGCCTGGGGGAGGTTCGGATCGGCCGGAACGGGGACCTGGCCCGAACACTCAGCTCTGCTTGATCCTGTCGAGTACCTCAGCAGATTCTTCGAACACCGTCCCGAGGACTCCGCCGGGACGATGGTTGTCGAACCCGACGAAGAACAGTCCACGGCTGGGGCCACTCACCCGACATCCTGCGAGGTAGCCCTTTCTCGTCGAGCAGGTCTCGTCCGTTCGGGAAGCAGGTCTTCGAGCATCGGGCGGTAGCCGGTGGCTAATACCACCGTGTCGTAGTGCTCCTTCTGACCGTCGGTGAACACCACCGTGTCGGTTTCGAAATGATCGATCCCCGGCCGCACCGCGATCAACCCCTTCTTGATCCGGCTCACGGTCCCCACGTCGATCACCGGGGTCTTTCCCCGGGTTCGGAGTTGTGCCAGAGGCGCGATATCCGGGGTGGCGATGCCATATGCGGTGAGATCGCCGACTGTCATCCGGCGGAGCACGGACCCCAGCCAATCTGCGAGACCGGTGGGGAGGCGGGCCAGCATTCGGGCCGTCAATTGGGTTGGTCGGCCCAGGACGTCACGGGGGACGATGTTCACCGGGCCCCGCACCGAGATGGTCGAATCCACCTCTGCCTCGCTGAGGTCGAGGGCGATCTCGGCCCCGGTGTTCCCCATACCCACCACCAGCACCCTTTGCCCGGCAAAGGGACCGGGCTCGCGGTAGTCGCGCGCATGGATCCGTCGACCGGTGAACCCGTCTTCTCCCTGGTAGCGGGGCTCTTGAGGGATCTGGTTGAGCCCGGTGGCCACCACGACGTGATTCGATGAGATCTCGAGCCCGTGCTGTGTCCTGGTTAGCCAATTGCCGCCGGAGGGGAGTATCTCCACAGCCTCCTCGCCGAACATCGGCTCGATCGAGAAGACATCGGCGTAGTGGGTGTAGTAGTCCGCCAACTCCTTCCTCGGGACGTAACGGGGATAGTGCTCAGGGAAGTCCAGCCCGGGCAGGTGGGACAGCTGTTTCACGGTGTGCAGGTGTAGGCGGTCGTAGTGACGGTGCCAGGCGTCGCCGACGCGGTCCGATTTCTCGATGACCGCGAACTCAAGGCCGGCCTGGCGCAGTCTGCCGGCCACCGCGAGCCCGGCCGGGCCGGCTCCGACGATCAGAGTCGGGGTTTCCACCGCTGGTTCAGGTGAATGCGTTCAGGCCTGTGATGGCCTGGCCCATCACCAGGGAGTGGATCTCGTTGGTGCCCTCGTAGGTGAAGACTGTCTCCAGGTTGGCCATGTGGCGGATCACCGGGTACTCGAGCGTGATCCCGTTGGCGCCGAGGATGGATCGAGCCGTGCGGGCCACGTCGAGGGCATTGCGCACGTTGTCGAACTTCCCAAAGCTGACTTGCTCCGGAGTGAGGGTCCCCTCGTCCTTGCGTCGCCCGAGGTGTAGCGCCACCAGAGTTCCCCGTTGCACCGCCACCATCATCTCGACCAGCTTCTTCTGAGTCAGTTGGAATGAGGCGATTGGCCGCTCGAACTGGTGTCTCTCGATCGAGTAGTCGAGGGCCGATTCGTAACACGCCCTGGCTGCGCCAATCGCGCCGAAGGCGATGCCAAACCGGGCCTCGTTGAGACAGGACAGAGGCCCACGCATCGACGAGACGCCGGGAAGGACGAAGTCGTCCGGCACCCTGACGTCGTCGAGGATCAGCTCCGACGTGACCGACGCTCTCAGAGACGCCTTTTTCTTGATCTCTGGCGCCGAGAACCCCGGGGTGTCGGTGGGGATGAGGAATCCGCGGACCCCCTCGTCGGTTCGGGCCCAGACCACGGCCAGGTCGGCGATGGACCCGTTGGTTATCCACATCTTGGTCCCGTTGATCACCCAGTCGCTTCCGTCCCGCCGAGCGCTGGTCCGCATCGAGGCCGGGTCGGAGCCGGAGTCGGGCTCGGTGAGCCCGAAACAGCCGATGACCTCGCCGCTCGCCATCCGGGGGAGCCATGTCTGCTTCTGCTCCTCGGAGCCGAACTTCCAGATCGGGAACATGACCAGCGACCCCTGCACGGAGACGAACGAACGGATCCCGGAGTCTCCCGCCTCCAGTTCGAGACAGGCCAGCCCGTACGCGGTGGCCGATGTCCCGGCGCACCCGTAGCCCTGGAGGTGCATCCCGAGCAGGCCTATGTCGCCGAAGGCCTTGGCCAGCGCCTCCTGGGGGAGGACGCCCTCGTCCCACCAGTCGCCGACATTGGGCACGATCTCCTTCTGCACATAGGTCCGAACCGTGTCCCGCAACATGATCTCTTCCTCGGAGAGGAGCGAGTCGATGTCGAGGAAGTCCCTCGGGTCGGGCCTTTCGAAGGAGATGTCACTCATGGCAGCCGCGATGGTATCGGAGTCGATACCGATGGGCCCGGGGGTCAGCCGGCGAGGGTTTTCTCCGCCAGGTCGGCCCGGTACCTGGCCAACTTGGCGGTGAGCTCACCGTCACCGACGGCGAGGATGGCCACCGCGAGAAGTGCTGCATTGGTCGCACCGTCGACGGCCACCGTGGCCACAGGGATCCCGGTCGGCATCTGGACCGTGGCGAGCAGGGAATCCATCCCGTCGAGGGAGGCATTTATGGGGACTCCGATCACAGGGAGCAGCGACTTCGCCGCCATGACGCCAGCGAGATGCGCCGCCTTCCCCGCCCCGGCGATGATCACACTGAACCCCTGATCGGAGGCCGTCGCGGCGAACTCGAGTGCCTGGTCCGGGGTCTTATGGGCGGAGAGGACTCTGACCTCGCTGGCGATCCCGAACGAATCGAGGGTCTGGGCAGCTTTCTCCATCACCGGCCGGTCGGACCCCGAGCCCATGACTATTGCGACTTTGTGACTCATGGAGGGCGACGGTAACCGCCCTCGTCACATCCGGCGATCTCCGCTATCATCGAACACATGTTCGCTGTAGAGCCACTGCAACCCTCACTGTTCGGAGAGAGCGAACCCGTACCCGACACCGGTTTCGTCAGTCTGGAGCGTCTCGATCTCGACCCCGAGTCCTGGCTCGACTACGCCCCGGGGTTCCTCGTCGGCGACGCCCGGTTGTACGACGTCCTCGCCGAGACGGTGCATTGGCGGCAACCCGAGGTCCGCATGTACGACCGGATGGTCAAGACCCCGCGTCTGGTCGGGACCGTCCACGTCGAAGCTCATCCTGTCATCCCGGAGATGATCGAGCTCCTCTCGGAGCGCTACGAGATCACGATGGACCAGGTAAGTGTCGGCTGGTACAGAACCGGCATCGACTCCGTCGCCTGGCATGGAGACCGCGTCGCCCGCGAATTGCCCCATTCCATCGTCGCCACCGTCTCCTTGGGTGGCCCGCGGAGGTTTCTGATCCGGCCCAAAGGCGGTGGAGAATCGATCGGGTTCGACCTCGGTAGGGGAGACCTGGTGGTGATGGGTGGCGCCTGTCAACGGCTGTGGGAGCACACCGTTCCCAAGAGCGCTTCCGCGCCGCCCCGCATCGCCCTCATGTTCCGCCATCCCTACGACTGAGCGGCGATGTCCGTCCGGAATTGCATACCCGTGAAGCTCAACGCCTGGACGGTTTCATAGGTCTTCGTCCGGGCCTCGCTCACCGACGAGCCAAGTCCGACCACATTCAGTACCCGGCCCCCGTCCACCAGCAGCTTCTTCCCCTCCGACCTGGTACCGGCGTGGAATATCAAGACGTCGTCTGGAACCGCGTCGAGGCCGTGAATGGATGCCCCCTTGACCGGTGACTCCGGGTAACCCTCTGCGGCCAACACGACATTCACTGCCGCATCCCGGGACCACTTCGGCCTGGCGCCTTCGAGGACATCGACCAGGTCGGTGGTCATGCGGGGCAGGAGGGCCTGGGTCTCGGGGTCACCGAGGCGGACGTTGAACTCGAGCACTTTGGGGCCTTCGGCGGTGAGGACGAGGCCCACATAGAGAAAGCCCCGGAAGGAATTCCCCTCCTCATCCATCTGGGCAACGGTCGGTTCGACCACGTCGCGCATCGTTTCGTCGGCAAGACCCGTCGGCAGGTCGCCGACCGGCGAGAAGGACCCCATCCCACCGGTGTTCGGGCCTTGGTCGTCATCGCGCAAGCGCTTGTAGTCACGGGCCGGTTCCAACGGCAAGGCTCCCGAGTCGGTGCAAATGGCGAACACGCTCACCTCGGGCCCGTCGAGGAAGTCCTCGACGACGATCGGGCCATCAGGGAGCCATCGCTCCGCCCATGTCGCAGCCTCGTTCCGGTCGTCGGTGACCAGGACACCCTTGCCGGCGGCAAGGCCATCGGCCTTGACCACGAAGGGCCCATCACGACGGGAGAGGTACTCGCGGGCGGCAGTCGGGCTCGGTGAACGACTCCGATGCCGCGGTCGCCACCCCGGCCCTCGTCATGACTTCCTTGGCGAAGGTCTTCGATGACTCCAGTCGGGCGGCAGCTCGAGTCGGCCCGAAGACTGGGATGCCGAGGGCGGACACCGCATCGACCACCCCCGCGGCAAGAGGGGCCTCAGGCCCGACCACAACCAGGTCCACCGATTGGACTCGCGCCATTGCCGCGATCGCCCCGACATCGGTGGCCGAGATCCCGTCCACCACCGCGCCGAGCCGGGCAAGCCCGGGGTTGCCCGGCAGCGAGATCAGATCCTGTACCCGCGGCGACGACGCCAGCTTCCACCCCAGGGCGTGCTCCCGTCCCCCGCTGCCCACCAGGAGGACTCTCATGAGATCTCTATCAGCTGGCTGCGCTCGGGCCCGACCGACACCCATCCCACGGGCACCCCGGCCGCCTCCTGGATGTACTCGATGTAGGCCCGAGCCTCGGATGGAAGGTCGCCGTATGAGCGCACGCCGGTGATGTCCTCGTGCCATCCGGGGAGCTCGTCGTATTCCGGCTCGCAGTGATAGAGGACGCTCTGCTGTGCAGGGAAGTGCTCGTGACGCTCCCCTTCGCTGGTGTAGGCCGTGGCCACCTTGATGGTGTCGAACGCGGAGAGAATGTCCATCTTGGTGAGGAAGAGGCTGGTGAAGGTGTTGACCCGGCAGGCGTATTTCAAGGCGACCAGGTCGAGCCATCCGCACCTTCTCCGACGCCCGGTGACGGTGCCGTACTCGCCGCCGAGCTCGATCATCCGGTCCCCGATCTCGTCGTGGAGCTCGGTGGGGAAAGGGCCGGTCCCTACCCGTGAGATGTAGGCCTTCGCCACTCCGATGATCTCGTCGATGGCCTTGGGGCCGATTCCCGACCCGACCGACGCGCCTCCGGCGGTCGGATTGGAGGAGGTGACGAAGGGATAGGTGCCATGGTCGATATCGAGCAGTGTGCCCTGGGCGCCTTCGAAGAGGACCTGCTTCCCGGCCTGGAGACCCTCCCAGAGCAGTAGTGACGTGTCGGTGACATGGGGCTGGAGACGCTCGGCGTACCCGGCGTACTCCACGATGATCTCTTCGGGGTCCATGGGAAGCGTGTTGTAGACCCGGGGCAGGACCTTGTTCTTCTCCACGAGGGCTGCCTCGACCTTCTCCCGAAAGATCTTGGGATCGAACAGGTCCTGGACCCGGATCCCGAAACGGGCGTACTTGTCGGTGTAGGCGGGGCCGATGCCCTTCTTGGTCGTCCCGATCTGGTTCTTGCCCAGATAGCGCTCGATGGCGGCGTCGAGCTTACGGTGGTAGGGCATGATCACATGTGCGTTCGAGGACACCCTCACTCGTGACGGGTCGAGGTTCTTCTCGGCCGCCATGTCCAGCTCGGCGATCAGCACTTGTGGGTCGATCACGGTGCCCGAGGCGATGACTGGGATGCAGTCGGGGTAGAGGATCCCCGAGGGGATCATGGAGAGGGCGAGACGCTGCTCACCGACGACGATGGTGTGCCCGGCGTTGTTCCCCCCCTGGTAGCGGACAACGAAGTCGGCTGACTCGGCGAAGAAGTCCACGACCCGGCCCTTCCCCTCGTCACCCCACTGCGCCCCCAAGACGACGGTGGCTGGCATGACGTGGAGCGACGGTAGTCAGCCGGCGACGGCCGCCGGTCGTAGTCTGTCTCCAGTCCGATGAGCAACATCTCGACCCGGGTGTATCGCAACGGCGTGCTCGAAACCGAGTCCTTCCCCGTCGCCGACGTTTCTGACTATCTCGCCGAGAGGGACACGATGGTTTGGGTAGATCTCGTCCAGCCGTCGGCCGAGGCGCTCCATGAGCTGGCCGAGGAGCTGGGGTTGCACGAGCTGGCCGTCGAGGATGCGATAGGCCCCCGCCAACGTCCCAAGGTCGACAGATACGCCACCCATCTCTTTCTCACTGCCTACCACGTCCGGCTCGACGTGGAGGCCGCGAATCTTCAGACCTTCGAGGTGAACGCCTTCTTCAACGACCGTTGGCTGATCACCGTCCGGAAGGACGACGACTTCCCCATCCAGGACGTCCTCGCCCGTTGGGACCGCTCGCCGGGCTTGATGAAGCACGGTGTGGGGTTTCTCCTCTACGGCCTTCTCGACGTGATCATCGACGACTACTTCGATGTGCTCGCCTCCTTCGACGACTTCTACGAGGAGGTGAGCGAGGGGATCTTCGCCGAGCGTCCCGTCGAGCCATCGAGACAACGCCATTGGTTCGAGATGCGGCGGGAGACGGTGCAATTCCACCGCCTGGTCGTCCCGATGCGCGAGGTGGTGAGCGCGCTGATGCGGCACGAGCAGGAGGTTGTCCCCGAGGGGTTGTACCCGTATTACCAGGACCTCTACGACCACATCCTGCGGATAAGCGAATCCTCCGACTCGCTCCGTGATTTGGTCACAGCGATTGTCGAGACCAACTTCAGCCTCCGTGACTACAGGCAGAACCTGATCGTGAAAAAGGTGTCGGGCTGGGCGGCGATCATCGCGGTACCGGCCTTGATAACCGGTTTCTACGGGATGAACGTCCCCTATCCCGGGTCTGGCGAAATCTCCGGTGTGATCTGGGCGACGCTGCTGATCATCGGGGTCTCGTCCGGTCTCTATTACATCTTCAGACACAAAGACTGGCTGTGACCTTGCCGTAATTGGGACAGAGATGTGTCAAATGCGGTCGTGTGACTCCCAATCAGGACGCTGGGGCGGCTCGAAACACAGCGTTCACGATGCAGCAACGGCATGGAAACGGGGAACGGGCTAAAAACTCCACGTTCACGCTTGGCAATCCAACCGAAAGGAGCACCGTGAGCAAGACGGCTGCCGACGTCTTGTCCCTCGTCGCCGACGAGGAGTACGAGTTCGTCGATCTTCGCTTCTGCGACCTGCCCGGCCAGGTCCAGCATTTCACCGTCCCGGTCAAGCAGTTGACCGAGGATTCCTTCGAGGCCGGTTTTGGCTTCGATGGCTCGTCGATCAGGGGCTTCCAGCAGATCCAGGAATCGGACATGATCCTGATTCCGGACCCGGACACCGCCATCGACGATCCGTTCCGTGCCCGGAAGACGCTCATCATCTATTGCTTCGTCAATGACCCGATCACGGGGACGCCCTATGACCGTGACCCGAGGTACGTGGCGAAGAAGGCCGAGGAGTACCTGATCAGCACCGGCCTCGCCGATACGTCCTTCTGGGGCCCCGAGGCCGAGTTCTACATCTTCGACGATGTCCGCTTCGGGCAGAACCAGTTCTCCGGCTACTACTTCGTCGACTCGGTGGAGGGCGCCTGGAACTCGGGAGAGTTCGAGGAGGGGGGCAACCTCGGCTACAAGCCCAGATACAAGGAGGGCTACTTCCCGGTGCCCCCGACCGACCATTTCCAGGATCTCCGGTCGGAGATGACGGCCAACCTCGAGGCGGCAGGGATCGAGATCGAGGTGCAGCACCACGAGGTGGGCACCGCCGGTCAGGCCGAGATCGACATGCGCTACGACACGCTGCTCCGGACCGCGGACAACGTCACTCTCTACAAGTACATCGTGAAGAACACGGCCTGGGAGTACGGCAAGTCGGTCACCTTCATGCCCAAGCCGATCTTCGAGGACAACGGGTCGGGCATGCATACCCATCAGTCGCTGTGGAAGGACGGTGAGCCGCTGTTCTTCGACGAGGCCGGGTACGCCGGTCTTTCCGACATGGCCCGCTGGTACATCGGTGGTCTCCTGAAGCACGCGGCGGCGATCCTCGCCTTCGCTGCCCCGACCACGAACTCCTATCACCGCCTGGTCCCCGGTTACGAGGCGCCGGTGAACCTGGTGTACTCGAGTCGGAACCGGTCGGCGGCGATCCGTATCCCGCAATACTCACAGGCGCCTGCGGCCAAGCGGCTCGAGTTCCGCTGCCCGGATCCGTCCTGCAACCCGTATCTGGCCTTCTCCGCCATGCTCATGGCCGGTCTCGACGGGGTGCAGAACCGGATCGAGCCTCACGAGCCGGTGGACAAGGACATCTACGACCTGCCTCCCGCCGAGCTGGCGGGCCTGCCATCGGTGCCCGGGAGCCTTACGGAGGCGCTCGACGCGCTGAAGGCGGATCACGAGTTCCTGCTCCAAGGCGGTGTTTTCTCACAGGAGCTGATCGAGGCCTGGATCGATTACAAGATCGAGCACGAGGTCGACCCGGTGCGTCTGCGCCCACACCCCTACGAGTTCCACCTCTACTACGACATATGAGATGGGGTCTGTGACCTCACGGTCACAGACCTCGGTACTTGGTACTTAGTACTGGGTATCGAGCGAGGGTCCGTCGGCAGACGGGCCCTCGTGCTGCACTCAGAAGAGCTCAGGGCACCAGGGCTGAGGGTCCCAATCGAAAGCGGAGTCCAATGCAGCCAGGGCGTCGGGCGCTCCACTGAGACGTCCGGCTCGGGCCCATTGCCGGAACCGGGACCGGCCCATGTAGGCGGCGCTCAGATCCTCGAGGTCGAGCATGACCGATGGCTCTCGAGTGGTCGGAGCGCACTCGGCGCCGTCCAAGTCGGCGCGGAGAAGGTACGAGCCGGTGAGATCGCCGATGGGATCTGCGACGCCGAACACCACATCCACTGGAGCGGCATAGGAGCGGGCGGTCAGGGCGGCTGGCACATCCATCAAACGCACCCAGAGGGCGTCGTATCGAAGGGTCAGGGCTCGGCGCGTGCCCGCCAGGAGGTCGAAGATCGGGTCCCACTCCGGTCTGAGACCGCACTCGACCCTCGAGACGAGATCCTGATTGGCCACCAAGGCCCAGATCCCCGCCCAGGCCTCAGGGGTTGAAGCGAAGAGATCTTGGACGATGACTTTCCCGGACCCGTGACCCTCGTCCCAGTGGGCCTTGGTCCGGAAGGAGGCGAAACCCGCTGCGCCGTCGGCACCGTCGACCACAGCAAACCGGAGATTCGTGGTGTCACCGGCGGATTCGCTGTCCCAGAACGAGCGGTCCTCCCACCAATGGGGGGTCCTGGCGAAGAACCCGGGGATCTCCATGCGAAGACGGTCGTATAGCGGCGGCGCGAGCTCCAGAGCCTCGGCGCGATCGATCATGCGGGCCATCCCGGGCTGGGGGGCGAGACGGCTGAGAGTCGCATGGTCTGGCTCGATTTCGATGTCGTAGCAAATGGAGGCGCACCCGTACCCGAACCGCCCGTAGATGGCGCTGTCCGAGGCCCACAGGGCAGCGATGGGCTCCCCATGCTCCTTCACATCGTCGAGATGGGCTCGCATCATCTCCCGCAGCACCCCCTGACGCCGATGGGTGGGCGCCACAACCACGGCGGTGGTCCCGCCACATGCAACCTCGCCGCCGGGCACCGTCATCTGCAAGCCATAAGCGCCAGATGTGCTGATCATCTTCCCGCCATCGAACCCGCACCGGGTGCGGTCTAGGGGAAGGAGCCGGAGAACGCGGTTGTTGCCGTTCGGGGGGTCGAATCCGAAGACCAGGCCCATGGTCCGCCGGAAATCTTCGAACTCGTCGGGCCTGATGGCCCGAATCTCTGTGGCCATCAGATCCTTGGCGCCATCAGGCGTCGGGTGCCGCCCCCGCTGCGGTACGGGCGTTCTGCACCTCGACATCGAAGTCGGTCACGGCACCTGTGTAGGCGGTCACCGCGGCCCGACGCAGGTCTCCAGGGTCCGCCGACTGAAGCCCGGACAGCGCTTCGCCCGCCGCCCGCGCCGCCAGGCTGGCCGCCGCTGCCAATGCTTCCTGGTTGGCCTCGAGACCTGCCGGGGGAACGAGGGCAGCCACCTGATCGGAGAGAGCCTGTGACGAGGTGGCCACAGCCTCCATCCTGGGCTCGGCATCTGGGAACTCGATCTCCCTGGGATCGGCGTCGAATGCGGCGTTGACCGCGACCAACTCGGCATTCAATGCCTGGAACTCCCCATTGATGCGGTCCAGCTCGCCGATGTACGCCGCAGCCGCGTCCGGGACCGACCCGCCGCCACCCGGCACACTCGTGGTCGTGGCACCTCCCTCACCGACCGTCGTTGGGGTCGTGTCACCCGCCGCCAGGGTGGTGTCGGGGGATGCCTCGGGCAAGGAGCGAACGAAGAAATAGGTGAACGCGATCATTCCCAGGATGACAAGGGGGAGGATCCAGCGGCCCGGTTTCGGGTCGGGGTTGACAGCCATGACCGGCGAAACGTTAGCTGGCGCCTGGTGGTTCCCTGCGCCTCGTTTCCAGGCGCGTTCAAACCCCTTGAACCCGTCCTTGCCGAGCCATACGTTCGCAGGATGGACCCAGAGAGGAACGAGACATACGAGCGCATCCCTTGGGAAACGCTCGAAGACAAGAAGCCAGACCGTCAGTGGATGATGATGGCGGTGGCCGGAGCCGTGGTGCTCGGCGCCCTCGCCTACTCGTTCATGACCAATCGGCCGGCCCCCTTGCCCTCGGCCTCGACCGTGGCCGCCGTCGTTCCGGAGACAACTCCAGTGGCATCACCGGTGCCGAACGCCGCCGCCGTCCCACCGGTGGCCACCACAGCTCCCGTGATGACCGCGGAGGCCGACCTCTATGCGGTGCATCCTGAGAGAGTCATCGACCGCGCCGTCGCTCATGCCGAGTGGTTCGTCGCCGAGTATCTGACCGTGGATGGCACAGAGGAAGGTCGGGCCGCCCTCACGACACTTCTTCCCGCCGGTGTGCCGCTGCCGTCGGCGGTCGAGGGCACTCGAGTCTTCGTGGAGTGGGTGAGAGCATCGGAGGTGGAGGAGATTGGCCAACTCGTGTACCGGGTGACGGTCTTGGCCCGTTCGCTGGCAGCCGCAGCCAATTCCGAGTACAAGCGTCAGGCGCCCTTGCAGGTCGAAGTGGACGTGTCAGTGGCCGGTGACGGCCCCCAGGTGGTCATGGCTCCGCAGATGTCGCCCGCCCAACCCGGCCCGGCCCATCAGCTGACTCTCGTGACAGTCCCCGAAGAGATCGCCGCCGCCGCCCTCCAGCAATCAGGTGCGTCGGAGGTCATCGGTGGCATGCAGACTCCGGACGGCGGCTGGCAGGTGGTCTTGCTCGCGGCGACTCCCGATGGGGTCAGCCGGCCCGTCTCGGTGCTGGTCCCGGCCCCCTGATCAGCTCTCGAACTCGGCTTCTAGGATCGAGGTGGCCTCGGGGATGATCGACTCCCAGGGGATGTCCGAAGTCTTGGAGATGGTCACGAAATCCGCGGTCAAGAAGATGCTGGTCACACCCGGGATGGCAAGAAGGTCGCGGGCGAAGCCCTGCTCCGGTGGGCTCCCGGCCACGTGTGTCGTCGGCCCACCGACAGACGTCCCCACGGTGAATTTCATCGCATTTGGATTTGGTGAAGGGGCGACGATCACTGCCATTGCCGGGCGAGGCTAATCGGGTGTCCCGCGTGGTCGGGGTGGACGTGGGCGGCACTTTCACCGATGTCGTCGTGCTGGATGGCGAATCGATCACCGGCTACAAGGTGCGCACCACGGCCGACCAGTCCGATGGCGTTGCTCAGGCCCTCTTGGGAACCGGGATAGATGACGCGACCACGATCCTCCACGGGACGACAGCTGGCACCAACGCCCTGATCCAGGAAAAGGGCGCCAGGACAGCACTCGTCACCACCAGTGGGTTCGAAGACCTGCTCGAGATCGGTCGTCAGGCTCGCCCGTCCTTGTACGACCCCTTGAGTGACAGACCGGCGGCACTGTCGCCCCGAGACCTTCGCTTCGGTTACTCAGGCGACGTCGAAGCCATCGGTGCGCTGGTCGAGGAGGCAGACGTCGAGGCTGTCGCCGTTGCGCTCGTCAGGTCCTACCTGGATCCGTCCGAGGAGATCGATCTGGCCAGGCGACTCAGGGACCGTATCGACGCTCCGGTCTCCGTCGGCGCCGTCATCTCACCCCAGTTCCGCGAATACGAGCGAATTGCCACCACCGTTCTCAACGCCTATCTGACGCCGGAGCTAGCCGGCTATTTGTCCCGTCTCGACGGCGCGGTCGGTGGCGGAAGACGGCTGATGATGACCTCATCGGGTGGGTTGGTCCCCTTCGCCGTTGCGTCGGCCTACGCAGGCCGCCTTGTCCTCTCGGGCCCCGCTGCGGGTGTCGTGGCCGCCTCGGCCTTGGGCCGCTCCAAAGGCCATGAATCGATCATCAGCTTCGACATGGGCGGTACCTCGACCGACGTCTGCCGCGTCGCCGGCCGAGCGGTTCAGACGACGCGGCACAGTGGGGCGGGAAGGGTCAATCGCGTTCCCTCCATGCCGGTGCGGACCATCGGCGCCGGCGGAGGGAGTCTGGCGTGGTTCGACCAGGGAGGTGCGCTGCGGGTGGGACCGAGGTCGGCCGGCGCCGACCCCGGCCCGGCCGCATACGGTCGTGGCGGCGATGTGGCCACGGTGACCGACGCCAATGTCGTTCTGGGCCGCATCCCGACGGATCTTCGCCTCGGCGGATCCATCAAGTTGGAAATCGGCGCTGCCAGGCGTGCCCTGGCCGTCCTCGGCTCGGACCTGGGCCTGGAGATCGACGAGGTGGCGGCGGGAGTCATCGAAGTGGTCGACACACATATGGAGCGAGCTCTACGCGCGGTCTCGGTCGAGGAAGGTGTCGACCCTCGCGATTCAGTGCTCGTCGCCTTTGGAGGTGCCGGTGGCCTGCACGCAACCCGCCTCGCCCGGCGTCTTGGAATGAGGACGACCCTGATCCCGCCGCTCTCCGGGGTGTTCTCGGCACTGGGGCTCTTGCTGGCCGAGCCGAGCAGCGACGCGGGTCGAACGGTCATGCTGGAGGAAGGCTCCGACCGCCTGAGGACCGTGACCGGCGGGATATCGGAGGCGGCGAATGCGACATTCACCCGGGACCACGGGACAGCGCCGACCGGCAACGAGGCATGGGCCGACGTCCGCTATGCCGGCCAGTCACATGAGCTGGCCGTGCCGCTGGCCGACGGTTGGGATGGCTTGCGACAGGACTTCGAGGATTTGCACCAGGCTCGCTTTGGCTTCATCAGGACCGAGGAGCCGATCGAATTGGTGAACGTCCGGGCCGAGGCGACCGGCCCGGCCCCGATGACCTGGGAGGAGATCCCTCCCATCTCGCCGGGCGAGGGGAACCGCGGCCCTCAGGGACCAGACATCCCCGTCTGGTCCCGGGCAGGGCTTCAACCCGGTCAGGAGATCGAGGGGGCGGCGATCATCGTCGAGCGCGACTCGGCAGTGTGGCTGGAGCCCGGGGACGTGTTGTGGGTGCATGAGGATGGGACCTTGGAGATCCATTCATGAGCGGCCTCGTGACCGAGGCGTGCCGGTTCGCCTCGGCAGCTCTCGCCGAGGTCGCCGCACTTGCCTGCTACCGCTGCTCGGGGTCACTCCCTCACCCAAACCCCAGCAGTCGAGGGCTGCATCGTGTCCCGGACCACGCCCACCCAGTCGTCCACCACACCGTCAGGGTCGACCCGGTCCCGCAGCGACCCGGCGAACTCCTCCATCACACGCTCGGTGTCATAACGGGAGCGGTTGAAACGACGGTCAACCAGGTCTTGCATCCGTTTGCGCAACGGGTTGAATAGAGCAGCCACGACCAGGGTCGAACCGGCCACGAGCAGTTGGGAGGAGCCCAGACCCAGGGCGCTAGGGATCCAGAGAACTCCGACAGCGAACAGAAGACCGAGGAGACCCACCACTACCGCGTAGGAGATGGTTCTGGAGAACAGCCGGTCGATGTCGTAGAGACGATGCCGGGTGATGGCCATTGTCACAGCGACCGGGATCGTGACCGTCCCCAGCGACCAGGCCCAACCGAGGTCGATGCCGATCTCTTGACCGACCACGCTCAGGGCACCTCCGAGGACCGTGAGCAGGCCAGCGAGGGCGAGCCAGCGGTTCTGGAGGCGGATCAGCCCTTCCGCCTTTCGCGCCCTCCAGGCGAAATCGACGGTTGCTATTGCGGCGAGCAAGAAAACGACGACACCGGCAACCTCTTCTATGGCGGCCATCACCGGAGGAGCGTCGATGGCCCATGGATTTGGTACGCCGTCGAGGTGATACAACTCCGGCGTGAACGGCACCAGCAGCAAGGAGCCGAGGACCGCCGACAGGAGGCTGACCGCGAGCCAGCGACGCCCCTTGGGGATGCGACCGTCGGGGAATAGCAGGAAGAGTCCGCCTAGACCGAGCACCACGGTCAGGAACCAGAGCCCGTCGACGACGACGAGTAGGCCGAGATAACATGATCCAGGATCGTCCACACACGTCGAGGCGTAACTGATCCCAAGTTGCTGAAGGGATCCCAACAGACCGAAGGCTATGAATATCCAGCCGATCGTGATCGAGCCGCGACGGCTCAGGATGACGGCGCCTGCCGTGGCCGAAATGGTCGCCATCACGAGTTCCGCCCATCGTTGAGCGGGGGAGGAGGGTTCCGACCCGGGATCCACTCCTCCAGTCGCGACGAGGGAGTAGGCGGCGACTCCGATGAGCAGCAGGCAAGCTGCCCAGATAAGCCACGGATATCGGTTCGGCCTCATTCCTCATCCACACGAGTCGTCAACGAATGCCGGCAGCAGCAAACCAAACGAGGGGGGATCGCGCTCATCCCCTTACCCACCTCATCGAGCGGATCATCCCCCATGGACGTTACGCAAACGCTACGACCGTAGCCCGGGGCTTGTGGTGTCGGCAGTTACGCTCGGAGGCGGTGGCAGCCCCAGACGTTCTAGAGCCCGGCCAAGCCTTGACCCCCGTCGATTTGGCGCAAGACGGGCTGGCCAGGCGGGCCGACCCGGAGAAGGCGACGGGGATGCAGGCCTATATGAAGACCGACATGCCTTTCTACGGGGTGCAGAAGCCGGCTCGGGCCGAAATCCTCCGCGAACTGGTCCGCCGGTTCCCGCCCTCGGATCGAGTCGGGTACGAAGGGCTGGTGGAGGCGCTCTGGCAGCTTCCCCACCGGGAGGAGAAGTATCTGGCGCTCGGTGTGGCCAGGCACTTTCATGAGTTCGTGGTGCCCGATGCGCTGCCGCTCTACCGAGGTCTGATCGTGGAGGGTGCCTGGTGGGACCTCGTCGACGAGGTCGCCACTCACCTGATCCGCGATCTAGTGGTCGGTTATCCGGATCACGTCTGGCCGACGGTGGATACCTGGATCGATGACGACGACATGTGGCTGAGGCGGACGGCGATCATCTGCCAGGTAGGTGCAGGGGAGAATACCGATGCCGCCAGGCTGTTACGGTTCTGCGAGGCGCGGGCGTTCGAGCAGGAATTCTTCATTCGCAAGGCGATCGGCTGGGCGCTTCGCCAATATGCCAGAATCGACCCCGACGGCGTGGCGCGTTTCGTGGTCGAGCATCGAGATCAGCTCTCCGGTTTGTCCTACCGGGAGGCCACGAAGCACATCGGCTATCTGCTCCCATCGTGACTGCCGATCCGATCGGCCTCGAGGTGGCCCGTCATCGTCTTGCCTCGGTGGCAGACGAGATGGGCACGGTCCTGCGGCATTCGTCGCTTTCGCCCAACATCAAGGAGAGGGCCGACTGCTCGGCCGCCGTGTTCACCGCCGACGGCGAGATGCTGGCCCAGGCAGAGCACATCCCCGTTCATCTCGGGTCGATGCCCGAATCGGTGGCGGCGTGCCTGGCCCGATTCGAGCCAGTCCCGGGTGTCCAGTACGCGGTCAATGACCCGTTCTTTGGTGGCACCCATCTCAACGATCTCACTCTCGTCGCCCCGGTCTTCGTGGCCTCGAGACACGTCGCCTGGGTGGCCAATCGGGCCCATCACGCCGACGTCGGGGGTGAGGCGCCTGGATCCATGCCGGCGCATGCCGTCACGGTCGATCAGGAAGGTCATCGGGTCCCTCCGATGGTCGCATTCGAATCGGGCCATTGGGCCGATGACTTCGCCGAGCCCTTCATCGCCGCCTCCCGCACTCCATGGGAGCGCCGGGGGGACCTCGAAGCGCAGATCGGGGCCAACGCAGTCGGCGCCACCCGGATGGCGGACTTGGTCGCCGGAGACGCCGGGGTGCCGTTCTCGTCGATGGCTGCTTCTCTGCTCGACTACGGGGAACGGCGGACGATCGCGGCCCTTCGTCAACTGCCCGAAGGGAAATTCGCGTTCACCGACTTCATGGAGCTGGACGAGGCCGATGTCGGAATCAGAGTCACAGTGACCATCGCCGATGGGGAGCTCACGGCCGATTTCACCGGAAGCGACGAACAGGTCGCGGCGAACTTCAACGCAGTCGAGGCGGTGACCAGGTCCTGTCTCTATTTCGCGGTCCGGGTGGCAACCGATCCCACCATCCCCGCCAACGGCGGGTGCTACCGACCGCTGACCCTGATCGCCCCGTCGGGCTCGGTAGTCAATGCCAAGCCTCCGGCGGCGGTGGCGGCCGGCAACGTGGAGACGAGCCAGCGAATCGCCGACGTCCTCCTCGGGGCACTGGCCCAGGCTGCCCCCGACCGGGTGCCTGCGGCCTCTCAGGGGACCATGAACAATGTCCTTGTCGGCAATGACGAATTCGCGTATTACGAGACGATCGCCGGGGGGCAGGGCGGTCGGCCCGGGCGAGCCGGGCAGTCGGGGATCCAAACGGGGATGACCAACACAGAGAACACGCCGATCGAGGCGCTGGACACCCACTATCCGTTCCGGGTGGAGCGCTACACCCTGCGACGTGGAAGTGGCGGCGAGGGCCGCTTCCCGGGTGGGGAGGGAATCGAACGTGAGATCCTGTTCCTCGCCGACGCCACACTTTCGCTCATGGGCGAGCGCCGGCGGCACCGGCCATGGGGTCTGGCCGGGGGCGGACCTGGGGCCATCGGGGAGGACTGGCTCATCAAACCGGACGGCCGCCGTGAGCGGCTCCCCGCCAAATCCACCGTCCCGGTCTCAACGGGCGATCGCCTCCGTGTGCTCACACCCGGCGGCGGGGGGTGGGGCCACCCGTTTCGCCGCCCCAAGCCACAACTACCCTCACCCTTGTGAGCCTTGTCGGGGATCTCCGTGGTGTGTTGAGTGGCGATCGGGTGCTCGAGGAGCCGGTCGAGCTCTACCTCTATTCGAGAGATGCATCCCTGATGCAGGGTCAGGCGACTTGCGTGGTCTTCCCCGAAACGACAGAGGAAGTCGCCGATGTGGTCCGGGTCGCGGAGCGTCACAGTGTCCCTATCGTCGCCCGCGGCGCGGGCACCGGGCTCGCAGCAGGGGCCATCCCCGTCGACGGCGGGATCGTCCTGTCCACCACAACGATGAACCAGATCGACATCGACGTCGAGAACAGGACCGCATGGGTGGGCGCCGGGGTGATCAATCTCGACTTGAGCACGGAAGCTGAGCCATTTGGTCTCGCCTTCGCCCCGGATCCCTCATCGCAGTCGGCATGCACCATCGGCGGCAACGTCGCCAACAACTCTGGCGGAGCCCATTGTCTAGCCGAGGGCGCCACCACAAGTCATGTGCTCGGCATGGAGGTTGTGCTGGCCGGTGGCGAGACCATCGTCCTCGGCGGCCAGGCACCCGACATGCCGGGTCTGGACCTGAAGGGTTTGATGGTTGGATCGGAAGGCACGCTCGGAGTAGTGACTCGGGCTCTGGTCCGGCTCCTGCCGATCGAAGCAGACGTGAGGACGCTCCTTCTCGACTTCGAGGAGCTTGAAGGGGCGACGCGGACAGTCTCTGAGGTCATCGCATCCGGGCTGGTGCCGGCGGCGCTGGAGATCATGGACCAGAAGATGACGACCGCCGTCGAGAACTGGCTCAAGGCGGGCCTTCCCTGCGATTGCGCCGCGATCCTCCTCGCCGAGGTGGTCGGGGAGCCCGAAGCGGTGGAGGCCGAGGCGGCTCTCATCTCACGCATCGGCCGCGCCAACGGGGCTCGCGATGTCAAGGTTGCCAGGGACGAGGCTGAGCGCGCCATCCTCTGGAAGGGGCGCAAGTCGGCCTTCGGGGCCGTGGCCCAGGTCTCCCCGAACTACTACCTACACGACACGGTCGTGCCGAGGTCGCGTCTCGTGGAGACCATGGAAGAGGTCCAGGCCATCGCCGACCGATACGGGCTGGACGTCTACAACGTATTTCATGCCGGCGATGGGAATCTCCATCCGCTCATGGCGTTCGACGCCTCCGACCCGGTCATGCTGGACAAGGTCCACAAGGCGGGGGAGGAGATGGTTGCGGCATGTCTGAGCCGCGGCGGAGCCCTCTCGGGTGAGCACGGGATCGGGCTCGAGAAGAGGGACATGATGCGAGCGGATTTCACAGAGCTCGATCTGGACGCGCAGGCCCGGCTCAAGGAGGCCTTCGACCCGGCCGGCATCTTCAACCCGGCGAAGGTGCTCCCAGAAGGCTCACGCTGCTTCGACTTCGGTGGGGTGAGGCGAGAGATTCCGGACGGGGCCTGGGTATGACCGGGGCCGCCGGGGGCGGTCCCGAGCGCGTCGCTCCCTCCAGCGTCGAGGATCTCGCCGAGGTCCTCGAGAGTGCCACCGTGGAACAGCGCGTTGTGAGCGTCATTGGGGGCGGGACCCGACAGGGATATGGCTCGCCGCCTCCCCCTGATCTCGTGCTCGAGATGAGCGGGCTCGCCGGCATCGAGGAGTGGGACCCCGACGATCTCACCGTGACAGTTGGGGCAGGGACCCAGGTCGCCGAACTGGAGGCCGCTCTCGCCGAACGCTCCCAGACCGCAGTTCTGCCCGAGGTACCGGGGAGATCCACCGTGGGAGGAGTGATCTCGGCCGGTGTGTCATCTCTCAGGCGGGCCCGTCTCCTTGGCACCCGGGAGCGGATGCTCGAAGTTCGTCTGGTGACCGGGGACGGCCGGGTGATTCGAGGCGGTGGGCGGGTGGTCAAGAATGTCTCCGGATACGACCTGCCCCGCTTGGTGGTTGGCGCTTTCGGCTCGCTCGGGGTGATCACCTCGGTCTGTCTCAAATTGTGGCCCATACCTCCCGCATCGGCCACGGTGACCATCGACGACATCGAGGCCTCGGAGCGGGTGACGAGACCGCTCGCCGTCCTGGAGCGAGACGGCGTGACCGAGGTCTTTCTCTGGGGCACTCCCGAGGAGGTCTCAGCTTCCAGCGGCCGTCTCGGCGGTGTGGCGGTCGAGGGGCACCGCTGGCCGCCCGACCCGCAAGGCCCGTTTCAGTGGTCGGTTCGGGTCCCGCCGGCATCGACGTCCGCGGCGGTCGGCCGGCTGCCCGCAGGATGGGACTATCTGGCGATCCACGGCGCCGGCGATATCCGGGCCGCCTCGGCTGATTCGCATGGAGCCGATGAGCTGCGCAGCTGGGTGGAGAGGTCCGGTGGCGCCCTGGTGGCGACGCAGGCGCCCGACGGGGCGCTCGACGGGCTCGACCCATGGGGCTCACCGCCGCCCGGCCTCGAGATCCAGCGCCGTCTGATCTCCCAGTTCGACCCGGGCCGGGTCATCAACCCGGGCCGGCTCCCTGGAGGGCTGTGATGGGATGGGTAACCGCCGATCATCCGACTACCGACGAGCTCAATGCCTGCGTCCAATGTGGGCTTTGCCTCCCCGCCTGTCCCACGTTTCGACTGACCGGTCGGGAGACCGCGTCTCCCAGGGGTCGAATCCAGGCGATGAAAGCGGTCCACAACGGTGTCCTGGAGCTCGACGCGCCTTTCCAAGGTGTGATCGATTTCTGCCTGGGTTGCCGGGCCTGTGAGCCGGTCTGTCCGGGAATGGTCCCGTATGGGAGGGCTCTCGAAGGGACAAGGGCCGAGATTGCAGCTCAACGCCCGACCTTCGGTCACCGGCTTCGCTCGTTCCTGCTCGGCACCGCCATCGGCTCGAGGCGATCACTCCGGCTCGGGACGGGAGCGTTGCGCATGGCTCAGGCAACCCGGGCCACATCGCTTGCCCCATCGCGCTATCGGAGGCTCTCCGAGGGCATTCGCCCCCTCCGTCGTCGACCCCAGCCGACGCTCGGTCACAAAGGCGGGAGCGGGGTCTCGGGCTCGATAGCTCTCGTCGCCGGATGCATCCAGGACGAATGGTTCCGGCCGGTCAACCACGCCGCCATCGAGCTGCTGGAGATGGCCGGCTATCGGGTCGAGGTCCCCTCGGGCCAGACGTGCTGTGGCGCACTCGCCGCCCACGACGGCAAGGCTGATGCTGCCCGGGACCTGGCTCGGCAGAACATGCCTGTTCTATCCGGCTACGACCAGGTGGTGGTCACTTCGGCCGGCTGCTCGGCCCACGTTCGGGAGTACGGGCACTGGGCAGACGGCGGCGACGAGGTAGGGACCAGAGCCGTCGACGTCACCGTGGCCGTGGCGCATGCCATCGAGGCCGGCCTCCTCCCCTCCCTACCTGGAGGCTCGGGACCGATGGCGATCCAGGATCCCTGCCACCTGCGGCACGCCCAGCGGGTGACCGTCGAGCCGAGGCGGATACTCGAGGCAGGTGGCTACGACGTTGTAGAGATCGACCCGGCGGGGATGTGCTGTGGCGCAGCCGGCCTGTACACCATCCTCCAACCGGAGGCTTCTCGAGAGCTCGGAAACCGAAAGGCGGCCCAGATACGTTCAACCGGGGTGAGCAGGGTTGCCTCCGCCAACCCCGGTTGCGAGATGCAGCTCAGGTCTTCCCTGGGCCCGGGTTACGAGATCGGACACCCGATCGAGTGGTATCTGCGCGCAATCGCAGGAGCGGGGCCGCCCGGTAGGGTCCCCGCGGTGGAAGAAGCGATATGACCGACCAAATCGCTCGGGTCGACAGCCGTGACGGGGCCAAGCGCTACGCCATCCTCGCCTATGGGTCTTTCGGGACCATGTTCGACGTGGGATTGATGGTGATCGGGACCCTCCTGGTTGGTCTGGCCGCGTCGGTCATCCTCGCCGGCTTCGACATCGTCAATGTGATCCAAGACCTGTCAACCGGGGCGATGCTCGCATCAGCTGTGGTGCTTGCGGTCATCGGGCTCTTCTGCCTCGGGGTCGCAGCCGAAGGGCCGCTGGGACGGGGCCGACGTCTCATCGGATTCAAGCTCTGGGAAGTGGGCCTGGGCCGCATCATCGCCGTGTTCGTGGTGGGCCTCCTCTTCCTGATCGTTCACGGGCTCGTCGACGGCGTCGTGGAGGGTCTTCCGCTTCCGGTCACGACCGGGGTGGCCGGGATCCGGGCGGTTGGCGTCGCCGGGATGACCGTAATGCCACTCCTCGGTGTCCCTGTCGCCCTCGCCGCCCGGTGGTTTCCCGATGGGCCGGACTGGCTCCGCTCCACCGAGATCCCGATCATGTTCGTGGTCTGGGCAGTGGCCACGATGGCCATCGTCTCCTGAGCGTTCGCGTGTGCAACCGACCACACAGGAGGTGCCTGATTGCACACGCCTGGTTCAGAGAGCCTTCGAGTAGATCTGAGCCGGGTGGACCTCGTAGCCCTCACGCAGCAATGCCTCGACGCTCCATACCGTGACCGGGACCATCGCCTCGACCCGCCCACCTCGCCGATCCCGAAGCAGGTCGCGCAAGCCCTGAAGAAGAAGTGGAGCATCGGGTGCTGTCGTCGCCAACCACCGCACCGAGATCCCCTCCTCATCCGATTCGGCGACCAGCCAGCCTCCCGGGCTCTGAAAGAAGTTGTGGGCAGCGACGGCGGTCTCCAGGTCGGCGCGGAATGCTTTCCGCCATCGCCAGCCCAGCGAGATGAGATCACGGGCGGCATGGGCGAGGTCGCTCTGCGACCAGAACGTCCAGGCAGCGTCGGCGTCCACAGTGACGCCCGCCCTCAGACGCTGGTCGGGTGGCAGACGTCGCCCGGTCGACGCCGGGGCGGTGGCGTATGCCCAGCGACTACCGGGTCGATAGCCCGACCGAAGGACCTGGCCGCTGGGCGGCCTCGTTCGACTCTTCGATGACCAGTCGGGCGATGAGGGCTCCCCGCGATCTCGCCCATTCCACGGCATGGTCGTTCATGGCCATGCCCATGCCCGACCGCCGATGGTCGGGATGGACCCGAGTCGCACTGAGCCAGGCCTCGGCCGGGGAGAGCAGCTGAACCCGTGACAGCCCGATCGGGATGTCGTCAGCATCGACGGAGACGATGACAAGCGAATCAGCCTCCTCCAACCAGCTACTCATCATCTCGGGCACATAGTCACCCCAGCTGAAGGTGTCCCGGGTCCAGCGCCCGATCGACGCGACGTCCCCGGCCCGGGCGGGGCGGATGAGGAACGACACGGCTACATCCGGTCGGGTACTTCGATGCCGAGGAGATCGAGCAGACGCTCCAGAGCGCTCAATGCCCACGCCGAGAGGGAGAGCCAGGACCCCCTCCGCTCGAAGTCCGGCTCCGAAAGGATGTGACAAGTGTCGTAGAACCGGTTGAAGCGGCCGGCGACGTCGAAGGCGAACTCGGCGATATGGTTCGGGGCCCGAAGGGCGATGGCGCGGCCGATGACCTCGGGGAGCCGGAGCAACTCGAGCATGAGCTCGCGCTCGGCGTCGACCGTTGGGGCTTGCAGGGACCCTTGCTCCACCGCCTCCGCTTCCGCACGACGCAGGATCGACTTGATTCTCACCGCCGCGTACTGGAGGTAAGGGCCGGTCTTCCCCTCGAAGCCGCTGAAGCGGTCGAGGTCGAGGACATAGTCCGAGGTGCGGTTGTTGATGAGGTCGCCGAACTTGAGGGCGGCTACTCCGACCAAGGAGGCGATCCTCGCCCTCTCCTCTTCGGGGTAGTCCTCGGCGAGATGGGCTTCGTCGAGACGTTGACGGGCTGCCTCAGTGAGCATGTCGATCACATCCGAGAGACGAACAACTCCGCCCTCTCGAGTCTTGAATGGCTTTCCGTCCGGCCCGTTCATGGTCCCGAACCAGATGTGCTCCAGCCTGGTCCCTTCGGGCACGATTCCTGCCTTTGACGCCGCACGGAAGATCTGGAGAAAATGATCGGCCTGCCGCCGATCGACGACGTACAGGATGAGATCGGCCCGCAAGTCCTCGATCCTCATCTGGATCGTGGCCAGGTCGGTGGTGCTGTAGAGAAAGCCGCCGCTGGATGACTCGAGGATCAACGGCGGGATGTCCCGATTGTCAGCTTCCTCCTCGACCCGAATCACGATCGCGCCCTTGGACTCTTCGGCCACCCCGGACCCGCGCAGCGCCGCCACCAGCGGCCCCAGCCTCTCGTGTACGTCGGATTCCCCGTACCACAGGTCGAAATTGACTCCGAGGGCGGCGAAGTCCTCACGCTGGGACTTCTCGGACACCGACTTCATGTGACGCCAGAGGGCGAGGTATCCCGGGTCTCCCTGCTGGAGCCGGACCGTGGCCCGACGGGCGACATCGGCGAAGTCGTCATCGCTCCGGGCCCGAACCGACGCTTCCGGGTAGATCCGCTGCAGGTCGTCGAGCGTGACCGGCGATTCTGATGGATAGGCACCGGCTTCGGGATCGAAATAGGGAAGGTCCGGCTGCTCTTCGTCGATGGCGGCGATGAGCAGGCCCATTTGGAAACCCCAGTCGCCGAAGTGTGGATCGCGGATGACTTTGTGCCCGGCGAACGAGAAGAGTCGAGCGAGGGAGTCACCGATGATGGTCGCCCGAAGATGGCCGACATGCATCGCCTTGGCCACATTGGGGCCGGCGTAGTCGACGACGACGTTCTCTGGGTCGTCGGTGACGGGGAACCCGAGGTAGCGATCGGCGGCGTGTTCAGCGGCGATCCGAGCGATGGCAGCGTCGGTCAGGGTGATGTTGATGAAGCCAGGCCCGGCGACTTCGACTTTGGCGACATCGGGCTGTCCGACCAGCCTGTCGGCCACCTCCTGGGCGATCTCCCTGGGTGGCCGGTTAGTCGTCTTCCCCGCGGCCATCGCCCCGTTGACCTGGAACTGTGCCAGTTCGGGTCTCTGCGACGGAACCGTCTCCCCCAGCTCGGCAGACAGCCCGAGCTCGCTGAAGGCCTCACCGGCGATTGTCGACAGATGCGACAGCAGCGACATGTCTATCGACAGTACCTACGAGCAGGTGGCAAGTACCAAGTACCAAGCACTCAGTACTTGGCAAGCTCCTGGGCCTTGCGGACGATCCCCTCAGGAGTCGGGTAGAGCTCGTTCTCCAGCGGTCCGGCGTAGGGCATGATTGGGACATCGGGAAGGGCATAGCGACGCACCGGGGCATCGAGCCATTCGAATGTCTTGTCTGCGATCTGGGCTGCCAGTTCGGCACCGTATCCGGCGAACTCGTTGTCCTCATAGACGATCAGGGCGCGTGATGTCTTCTTCACCGACTCTTCGATGGTGGGCCAATCCAATGGTTTGAGACTGCGCAGATCGATCACTTCTGGGCTGATGTCCAGCTCCTCGAGCAACGATGCCGCCTCGACGGCAAAATGAGCCATCGCGCCGTAGGCGATGATGGTCAGATCCTCGCCCTGGTGTCGAATGGCCGCCCGGCCCAGAGGGACCCGATGCTGACCCTCCGGATAGTTGCCCTTGGCCAGGCGGTAGAGCTTCTTTGGCTCGAGGAACATGACCGGGTCGGGATCCTCGACAGCCGTGAAGAGCAAGCCCTTCACGTCTGCCGGAGTCGAGGGCACCACCACCTTGAGCCCGGGCACATGGGCATAGAAAGACTCGATCGACTGGGAGTGATAGAGAGCTCCGTGAATTCCGGCTCCGTACGGGGTCCGGACCACCATCGGCACATTCCATTTCCCGTCGGACCGGAACGAGATTCGCGCCGCCTCCGAGACCAGTTGGTCGAACGCAGGGTGGATGTAGTCGGCGAACTGGATCTCGGGGATCACCTTGAACCCGGCGGCGGCCATGCCGATTGCGGCGCCGATGATCGAAGATTCGGCGATCGGGGTGTTGAAGCAGCGGTCGGGCCCGAAGCGATCGGTCAGATCCTGAGTCGCCTTGAACACCCCACCCTTGCGCCGGGCCACGTCCTGGCCGAACACGATGGCATCGTCGTGGGCCTCCAGCACCTCGTGGAGGGCCATGTTGATCGCCGTGATGAGATTGACCGTTTCGCCGCCGGCAGCCTCCTCTGGCTCGGTGATCGGGGGACCTGGCTCTATGACCTTGGCGTACACCCGGCTGGTCGGCTCATCGGGATTGGGAGCGGCCTCGGCGTTCTCGACGGCACGGGCCAGGGCCGCGATCACCTCGTCGTCGATTCGCAGCTCTTCGGCCTCGGTGAGCAGGCGGTTTTCGATGAGGTACTGGCGGACCCGGGCCACCGGGTCGCGTTTACGCCACGTCTCGACCTCCTCCCGGCTGCGATACAGGGTGTCGTTGTCATCCGACGTGTGGGCGTAGTAGCGATAGGTCTCGGCTTCGATCAGTGTCGGGCCCTCGCCGGCCCTGGCCCGGCGAACTGCCTCCTGCATCACCTTGTAGACGCGCAGAGTCCGGTTGCCGTCGACCTCGACACCGGGGAACCCGTAGCTGTTGGCTCTTGCAGCGAGACTTCCGGCGACCTGTTCCTCCTGTGGGACCGAGATGGCGTACCGGTTGTTCTCGATGACGAAGATCAGCGGGAGCTTGTGGATACCGGCCCAGTTCATCGCCTCGTGCCAGTCCCCTTCCGAAGTCGAGCCCTCACCTCCGTACACGGCCACAACCGAGTCGTCGCCCCGATGGACGATGGCCTGTGCGATGCCAACTGCGTGGGGGTATTGGGTGCCGATGACCGAGGACTGGGTCAGGACCCGGCGTTCCCGGCTGGACCAGTGACCAGGGAGCTGTCGACCCCCGGACATCGGGTCGGTCTTCTTGGCGAAGGCGCCGAGGAAGATCTCCTCCGGCTCGAAGCCCCAGGCCAGCGCCACCCCCATGTCCCGGTAGTAGGGGAGAACCCAGTCCTTCTCTCGATTCAGGGCCAGAGTCGACGCGACCTGGACTGCCTCGTGACCTGACGACCCGACGACGAAGGGAGCTCGGCCCTGACGCTGGAGTGCGAAGAGGCGATCGTCGATCCTCCGGGTCGTCAGCATTAGCCGATACATCTCGACGACCTGCTCGTCGGTCAGCCCGAGTTCCCCGTGGTGGAGATTCCGGTCGAAGTCCATCCCGTAGGTGCGATGACTCGTCAACCCTGGTCCTCTCCGCTCCGTCGGAACCGGCGCAGATCGCCGATCTCCTCGATCCGTTTCTCGGCCACCATCTCCGCTGCCTGGTTCGGATTGATCTGTTGCGCTTTCGATGCCAGGAGAATGGCTCTCGTCGCGTCGAAGATGGAATCGACCCTGTGCATGGCCCGCATCTTGGAATACCCGCGCAGTTCGTCGTGGACGTTGATCAGACCGCCTGCGTTGACCACGAAATCGGGGCCGTACACGATGCCGCGGGCCGCTATGCGATCGGCGTCCTCCTCGGTGGCGAGTTGATTGTTGGCGCTGCCCACGATCGCCTGACAATTCAGACCCGGGATGGTCGAGTCGTTGAGCCCGCCGCCCAAGGCGCACGGCGAGTAGAAGTCACAATCGACCGTGTGGATGTCTTCCACGTCGACGCTCTTGACTCCGTAGTTCTCCACCGCGTCTTTCACGGCTTCTTCCTTGGAGTCGGCCACGATCACCTCCGCCCTGGCTTCGACTAGAAGCTGGACGAAGGCGGCACCCACCTTGCCCACTCCCTGGACGGCGAACCTGCGACCGGCGAGATCGGTGTCCCCCCAGATGAAGTCGGCCACCGCCCTGGCTGCGGCGAACAGGCCACGGGAGGTGACGGGGGATGGGTCACCGGCACCACCCTCGGCCGGTGAGCAGCCGAGCGCCCAGCGGGTCTCGCGTCGGATGATGTCGACGTCGGTCGTGGTGGTCCCCACATCCTCGGCGGTGATGTAACGACCACGCAGGGAGTCGACGATTCGCCCGTACGCCCTGAGGAGGCGCTCGGTCTTGTCGGTCGCGGGGTCGCCGATGATCACGGCCTTGCCGCCTCCGAGGTCGAGACCGGCGGCAGCCGCCTTGTAGGTCATCCCCTTGGCCAGGCGGAGCACGTCGACGAGGGCGTCCTGTTCGGTGTCGTATGGAAAAAAGCGGGTCCCGCCGAGAGCGGGACCCAAAGCCGTGGAGTGGATGGCGATTATGGCCCGAAGGCCCGATGCATCGTCGTAGCCGTAGATGATCTGCTCGTGACCTCCGCGGGCAACCTCATCGAATACGACCAAGTCCGGTCCTCCATTCTCGAGGGGCGGTTCTCACTCCGTGACCGATCTTACCTGGACGCCCCTGGCACGGCCCGCCCGCCTCACGACGATTGATGGGACAGATGAACTTCGGGCCAGGGCATGCGAGGATGAGGGGGTGACCAAGACCGCCCATCTCCGGGTGTACACCCCAGAGAGCTCCGAGGACGGTGACCCGGTGCCGGGTTTCGTCCGGAGATACGGCTTGCTCTCCGAGTCCGATGGCGACGCCGATTGGGTGGTCGATTGGAATGGGCAGCGAATGGTATGTCCTCGAAATCTCCGTCTTCGGGTCCTCGAGTCCACTGTTGCCTTCGCCAATGCGTTTCGTGGCCTTGGATCCGGGCTCATCCCCGAGGACTCGGCCCGCGCCGCCGACAACGAGCTTCGCCGGTATCACCAGGAGCATCCCGGTCATCGATCCCATGTCCTGACATCCGCCTGGCATGTGCCCGTCCGCTGGTTCACCGCCTTTCAGCCGGAGGACAAAGAGGTGTACGAGGTCGACGGCGCACCCCGGATCCGGCTGCGTGTCGATCTGGCGGTGGGCCGAAAGCGGGTCGATCATGCCCTGGGGGTGCTCCGGGGCCTCCAGGTCTTCCAGGGGCCTGCCGAGGAGCTATCCCAGCTGTCGGACTGGATCGACAGTTTTCCCGGCGGATCGATGCTCGAGCTCGACTACTCGACGGTTTCCGATCTCTTCGCCCCACAGGAACTCGTATTCGACGATTCGGTCGAGCTGGTGCGTCGCTCGATCGAGGCCCTGGCCGACGGCGACATGATGACCGCAGGCGAGAACTACGGCCGGGTCGTCTCACGTTGGGCCCCCGCCTTCTCGGTCACCTTCAGCAGCTGAACCACTTACCTGAGGTACGTGGGCCCATATGTGGCCTGGGGGAACACAGAAAGCCGCGACCTGTGTTCCGGGAATAAATCGAATCCGCATGCGTTTTCGATTGTGAACGGAATCACAAGCTGTTCCCCTCCTCGAAACTTTGCGAGGGCCAGTGGAGCCAGTTTCCGCTACTCCCAGCGGACTCCTTCTCCTCCTCAAATGCTCCACTGGCCTCGCAAACCGTCACAACGGCAGCCCTGGTATTGACGCGCCGGCACAATCGCCTACCATCGTCGCCGACATGACCTGCTCACCCCTCAGCCCGACCCGCTGCTGCGCTTGTAGCTGTGCGGCCGTGCCGTGTGGGTAGCGATGTCCTGAGTCAACACAGACAGACACTCGAAGCCCGCACCGGCACCGGATGCGGGTCTTTGTCATTCATGGGCCCCTCCGGACCAGACAAGGAGACGGTCCATGACCAGCCAATTCACCGAAGTCACAGATGAGCGCGTCGATGTGGAGCTCGACTGCTCCGGTGTGCTCTGCCCCTTGCCGGTGTATCGGGCTTCGCTGGCCCTCGGCCAGCTCTCCCCGGGGCAGGTGCTCAAGTTGATCACGACGGACCCCGGCGCCTTGGAGGACATCCCGGCGTTGGCCAGGCAGACCGGCAACATCCTGCTCGCGGTAGAACGCGAGGAGACCCGCCAGTTGTTCTGGATCGAGAAGGCGGCAAGGTCATGACCGACACCCTCACCCATCCCGCGACCGAGGATCGACAGGAGGAGCGTCGGCGTCGGATTGCCCTTGTCGCTTCGAAAGGGACTCTGGATCAGGCCTATCCACCGCTGATCCTGGCTACGACGGCGGCGAGCCTCGGATGGGAGGCCGGGGTGTACTTCACGTTCTACGGTCTCGACATCATCCACAACGACCGGTTGGAGAAGCTGAAGGTGGCATCGCTGGCCAATCCGGCCGGCCCGATCCAGCTCCCAAATCTGCTCGGCGCCCTTCCCGGAGCGACGGCCGCCGCCACCAAGATCATGAAGAAGTGGATGAGCGACGCCCGGATGCCCACCGTCCCCGAGTTCATCGAGATGGCTCAGGGCCTCGACGTCCGATTCTTCGCCTGCTCGACGACGATGGGAGTCATGGGTGTCGAGGAGGGCGATCTGATCAAGGGGTGCGAGATCGCAGGTGCAGCAGCCTTCCTCGATTTCGCCGCCGACGCCGACGTCCAGCTGTTCGTTTGAGGTTGTCAGCCGGCCAGGGTGGCGGCCGCGTCAGGAGCGGATGGGAGGGTGAGCTCGAAGCGGGTCCAGCCGCCCCGACGCCGGTAGACGAGGTCGCCACCCATCATGCGGGCGAGCTGCCGGGCGACGGCGAGGCCTAGGCCGACCGAGTCCGGTCTCGCGTCGGACGGCGACTGCGAGCGATAGTACGGATCGAATATGTGCTCGGCGTCGATGCCCTTGACTCCTGGGCCGTCGTCGGTGACGACCAGTGAGGCCACGTTGCGCTGAGCCGAAACTTCGACGCGCACTCTCTTCCCTCCATACCGGTGGGCGTTGGTGAGCAGGTTGCGGACGATCTGCCTGGTTCGCAACGTGTCGGCCCATGCCGTCGACGGGTCCCCGATAATCGCCACGTCGAGGTCGACTCCCAGGGAGTCGACGATCGATCGGCATTCGTCGAGGAGATCGATCGTCTTCGGGCTGATGGTCAGGTTGCCTGACGCCGCTCTCTCGGCCGTGAGGAGGTCGTCGACCAGCTGTGCGACTTCCTGGCTCTGGCTCGAGATGAGTACGACCATCTCAGCGATCTCCTCGCTCGAGTAGGCATCGAGACCGTCGGCCAATTCACCTGAGAATCCGACGACGGCGGCCAGTGGGGTGCGGAGCTCATGGCTCACTGTGGCGATGAATCGGTCCTTGGCTTCAGCCAGCTCCTCGAGACCCTCACGCGCCGACTCCCGCTCCCAATACGCGCCAACCATGTCCGCCGCCCGCATCAACCCTTCGACTTCGACATCGGTCCAGACATCGTCCCGCCAGAAATCGGAGTAACCCAGGGTTCCGACCCACTGGTCGCGGATCATGATGGGGGCCATCAGCTCGGAGCGAATGCCCTCCGCCTCGTATCGGGCCCGAACCGGCATCGGCAGGTCGCTGACCCGGATGCGGGCCGGCTTGCCCTTGGAGAGGACCTCGATGATCTGTGGGAACTGGCTGTAGTCACCCTCGTCGAAGGAGTCGGGTCCCGGTGGGACATTGCTCCCGAGAGCCTCTGCCACGATCTCCCAGGTCACGCTGCCGTCCTGGGTGACCCTGTTGATGTCGATGTAGGCATAGTCGGCTTCGGTGGCGTCGAGGAGAGCCCGCAGGGCGGCCGTCAACGGCTGTTGGTCGCGACCTGTCAGGAGAGCTTGGGAGCAGGTAGCCAGCGCCTTTTGAATTCGCGCCGTGTTGGCCTGGTGCTCCGAGGCGGCAGCCAGCGACTGGATCAGTTGCCAGGTGATCCACATGACCAGCGCCTGGCCCGGGATTCCGATCATGAGACGGGCGAAGACGACTGTCGTCGGGGGCCGGTCGATCATCAGGGACGCAATCGTGAAAGCAGCTGTCAAGCCCGAGACCAGGACGAGTGGCACCACCGACTTCCCCTCGCGGGTGGCCACGTAGACCACTGATATGAGGATCAGACAGGCCAGGGTGTACCCGCTGTCGAATCCGGGGGTCTTCCATGCTTCGGTCAGACTCAGGGCGCAGAGAGTCAGTGCGGCGGTGGCGACCACTGCTTCGAGACGTCGGTGGCGGATCAATTGATAGGCGGCGGTGATCCCGACCAGGGCGTATGCGGCAAGCCGGTAGCCCGCATCAGGCGTGCCGGCGGACCATGCCCCGAACTCCGCAACGATTCCCAAACCGGTGGCCACAACGACGGCGAGAAGCACCGCGACACGAAAGCGCGGCGTAATGACCGGCCTGTTGGTCGGTGCCATGATCTGACTATCGACAGATTGCGCCTTCGGGTGAAGGCGGTGCGGCTATCGGCCGCTCATGCCTCGACGATGGGAGAACCCGGAGAGAGCACCATCGGTAGCCTTGACCGATGCATCGGCTGACCGCCGCCGCGGCTGCACTGATCACGATCGCGGCGTGCACCGGAGATTCGAGCACGACCTCCGCGGTTGTCGACCAGGCTTCGGCGCCAGAGGCGACCGAGCCCCTGCCTACCGACGTTTCGGACCTACCCGGCCGTCTCGTGGTCGTGGGCGACGACGGCAACATCGTCACCATGAAGCCGGATGGCACTGACTCGACCAACATCACGGAGGACGGCGGCGTGGAGGCCGGCTATCGACAGCCTGCCTTCTCCCCAGTGTCCGAAACTGTTGTCTGGTCGGAGATCAATGCCGAGGGATCAGGCTTGGGCTCCAGTGACGGGCAGGGTGAGAATCGGGTCTCGCTCCCGATGACTGCCCCTCCGTTCTACATGTTCTGGTCACCCGACGGCAACGGGATCGGTGTCTTGCACAACGGTGTCGGGGGGACGATCGAGTTCGAGGTCGTAGACGTCGGAGCGACTACGTCCGAAGTGCTGTCGGAGGGATCCTCGTTCTACTTCTCATGGAGCCCGGACAGCAGCCAGGTCGCGGCTCATGTCCAGCCGGAGTTCTTCGGCACCATCGCCCTCGATGGCGAGGAAGTCGACCTGGGGGCCACCGCGCGTGGCTACCAGGCGCCTCATTGGATCCCGGCCGGCATCCTCCACCTCGCCGAAGTGGGGCTCGAGCTGCGTCAGACCGGTGGCGAATCACGTTTGCTCGCCACTGTTCCCGGACCGGTTGCCTTCGTGGCCAACCGCCAGGGCACCAGGGTGGCAGTTCAGTCATTCGTCGAGGAGGACACACCTCCCGGGGTGAACGCCGCTGTCTCCGAGACACCGGCGATCCCATCGAACACGGTCGTCGTGATAGACGTCGACAGCGGTGAGATGTCCGAGGTGATCGACTCCCCTTCCTTTGGCCTGTTCTGGAGCCCCGACGGGGAATCGCTGCTGGTACTGAATCCTGATATTGGCGGTGCTGCAGAGTTGACGACGTTCGTCTGGCGGGCCGGCGAGACGACCGAGATCTCGACAATTTCGCCCAATCCAGGCTTCGTCACCGATGTGCTCCGTTTCTTCGATCAGTACGGCCAGTCGCTACAGCTGTGGTCACCCGATTCGGCGGCATTCGCCCTTCCCGGGGCCATCGCCGACGACCCCGGGATCTGGGTCCATCTCTTGGCCGGCACCGATCCGGTCAATGTCCACGACGGGTCCTGGGTGTCGTGGTCCGCCACCTGACCGCACGGAAATGTAGGTTCTAAAAATGAGCGCTTTCACCGGTTTGACCGATTTCGATCCCGCCCCCTCGCTGCAGTCGCCGGCTTCGGTGACTGTCTCCACCAAGGTCGACGCGGACGCGGCCGTCGTCGGCTACTTGGTCTTGGAGGACCGCGGCGTGCCTGCCGAACAGGGATTGAGCGCGGCCGCGCTCGAGGCAGCGGGCTTCGAGGGCAAGGTCGGCCAGACCATCGTCCTGCCCTCGGCCGACGGCCCGTTGACCGTCCTTGTCGGCGTCGGGGAGGTCGGAGAGCTCGACGCCGACAGGCTGAGGAATGCCGGGGCCTCCTTCGCCCGGGCTACCCAGCGACACGGCGACCTGACCCTGACACTGGGCGACATCGGCGCCGTTGCCTCCGACATTGCGGGACAGGCGGTGGTGGAAGGGGCTTTGCTGGCCCGCTATCGATACGACGTCCTGAAGGAGAAGCCCACTGTCGAGCCCATCACGAATCTTGCGCTGGTGGCCGAGGGGCGACGCTCGGCGGGGGTCAGACGCGGTGCCGCCCGGGGAGTCATCACGGCCGAAGCGACCAATGTCGCCCGTGATCTGGCCAACACACCGCCAGCCCTTCTCACTGCCTTGGACATGGCCGAGCTGGCGACCAGGCTGGGAAAGAAGCGTGGGCTCGACGTCGAGATATTCGACAAGAAGGCGCTGATCGATCTCGGCTGCGGCGGACTTCTCGGGGTCAATGCTGGCAGCGCCGAGGAGCCCCGGATGATCAAGGTGACCTACCGGCCTTCCCGCGCCCGGAGCCATCTGACCTTGGTCGGCAAGGGGATCATGTACGACGCGGGGGGAATGGCCCTCAAGCCCGCTGATGATGTCCACGCGACGATGAAGAACGACATGTCGGGAGCGGGGGCCATCCTGGCAGCAATGGCCCAGCTCGAGGCACTCGGCTGCAAGACGGCCGTGACCGGGTACCTGATGTGCACCGACAATCGACCCTCCGACACCTCCATCGCCATGGGGGATGTGCTGACGGTGTACGGAGGCAAGACCGTGGAAGTGATGAACACCGATGCCGAGGGACGGTTGGTGATGGCCGATGCCCTAGTGCTCGCCACCGAGGACGAGACCAATGCCATCGTCGACATTGCGACCCTGACCGGGGCGGCGATGCGAGCTCTAGGCACCCAGGTCGCAGGACTGATCGGCAACAACGCCGGGTTGGTGGCTCAGGTTGAGGCGGCGGCGGAGGTGACCGGGGAGTCGGTTTGGGAGCTACCGCTCGAGCGCCGTTATCGCGGTGACCTCAATTCCGACATTGCCGATATCAAGAATCTGGGCGGTGCCAACGCTGGGGCCATCACCGCTGCGCTCTTCCTCGAGGAGTTTGTAGCGGAAAAGCCGTGGGCCCATATCGACATCGCCGGCACGGCGCAGAACGACCGGGACACATCGTGGCGCCCACCGGGCTGCACCGGTTTCGGTGCCCGGCTCCTCGTCGAGCTCGCCCTCAACTTCAAACGACCCGCTGCCTGAGAGGAGCACAGAGTGACGACTGATGTGGCCGTGGTGAAGAGGTCCTTCTCGGAGCGGATGCTGGACGGCGTGGAGCGGGTGGGGAACAAGGTGCCCCATCCCGTTCTGATGTTCCTCTACCTGATCCTCTTCATAATCGTCCTCAGCCACATCCTCTATCTGTTCGGCATCAGTGCCACCGAGGAGATCGCGGTCGCGGTGCCATCCGAGGAGATGATCGACGAGCACGGCGGTCTCGGCGGATCCGACGTCTCGTACCCAGAGACGCCCGATCTGGGCAACTACGACCCCGAGTACGAGATCGTGACCGAGACGATTCCGGTAGTGAGCCTGCTCACCGTCGACGGGATCCGGTTCATCTTCACTTCGTTCGTCGACAACTTCGCCGGCTTCGCTGTGGTGGCTGTGGTCTTCGTGGCCATGATGGGAGTCGGAGTCGCCGAGCACGCCGGGATGATGGGGGCGCTGATCCGCAAGTTGGTCGCGGTGGCGCCTCGGCGGCTCATCGCCTTCATCCTCATCTTCGTTGGGGTCCTTTCCAGCATTGCCTCAGATGCCGGGTATCTCATCCTGATCCCGCTGTCGGCTGCCGCCTTCATGACCCTGGGAAGACATCCCTTGGCCGGGATGGCAGCCGCCTTCGCCGGGGTGGGGGCGATATTCGCGGTCAACCTGCTCATCACCCCAATCGACAGCATGATCACCGAGATCAGCAACGAAGCCATCGCCCTCGCCGGGGCGGAGCCGCTGACCGTTGTCGCGAACTACTTCTTCTCGGTGGTATCGAGCATTGTCATCGCAGTCGTCGCCTGGTGGGTCACCGTGAAGCTCGTCGAGCCGAGACTCGGCCCTTACGACGTCACGGAAACCAGTCTCGACTATGGCCAGGACGAGGCCGTAGACCAAGAGGCCGAGGCGCGGGGGCTCCGAATGGCCCTGTATGGGGCGCTGGGCGTGATGGCGATCGTCGCCATCCTCACCATCCCCAGCTGGGGGCCGCTGCGCCATCCGGAAACAGGACAGATCATCGGGAACACCCCGTTCATGGACAGCCTGATCTTCATCATCACGCTGATCTTCCTCGTCGCCGGGGTTTGCTACGGAAAGGGGGCGAAGACCCTGTCCGGAAGCGACGACGTCATCGCTGGTGTGACCAAGACTTTCGCCGGCCTGTCAGGCCTGGTCTTCATGCTGCTGATGATCAGCCAGTTCATCGCCTATTTCAACTACACCAACATGCCCCGGGTTGCCGCCATCGAGATGGCCCATCTGTTGGAGGCGGCTCCTTTCGGACCGCTGCCTCTGCTCGTGGCATTCATCCTGGTGATCGTGCTCCTGGACTTCATCATCCCCGGCGTGGTGCCCAAATGGGCCATCTTCGCCCCTGTCTTCATCCCCATCTTCCTCAGGCTCGATGTAGCGCCCCAGACTCTGCTCGCCGCATACCGGGTTGGCGACTCCCCGGTCAACGTGCTCACCCCGTTGATGGTCTATCTGCCATTCATCGTCACCGTCGCCCAGCGATACAAGAAGGATGCGGGACTGGGCACGGTGATCTCTCTCATGATCCCTTACGCGTTGGTGATCACCGTCGTCTGGACCATCCTGTTCGCGGTCTGGTTCGCACTCGGCCTGCCACTGGGGCCGGGGTACCCCGTCAGCACCTAGCGTTTCATCGTGTCCGACGCCACCATTGTCTACCTGGTGCTGGTGGCGGTGGTCGCCCTGTTCATCTGGAACAAGCTCCCGGTCGAGGTGGTCGCCGTTGGATCCGCCCTCACCCTGGCAGCGACCGGAGTGCTCAGCCTGGATCAGGCCTTAGCTGGCTTCGGCGATACCACCGTGCTCTTCATCGCTGCTCTCTTCGTCGTCAGCGAGGGGATCGACTCCACCGGGGTGACCACGTGGGCCGGTCAGCAGCTGATCGACCGGGCGGGGGCGAGCAGGACCAGGCTCATCGTTCTGATGATGCTGCTCGTGGCACTGCTGACCGCGGTGATCAGTGTCAACGGGGCCGTGGCGGCCCTGTTGCCCATGGTGGTGGTGATTGCCCTCCGTGTCGGACGGGCGCCGTCCAGCCTGCTGATGCCCCTGGCCTTCGGTGCCCACGCCGGGTCTCTGCTGGCGCTGACCGGGACGCCCGTCCACATCCTCGTCTCAGATGCCGCCATCGAGGCAGGAGAGGCCGGATTCGGGTATTTCGAGTTCGGCCTGGTGGGTGTGCCGGTGGTGATCGGAGCGATCGCCATCGTCGTCGTCTTTGGTGCCCGGCTCCTTCCCGAGCGTGTCGCCGAGTCCATCCCGCCTGATCTCAGCGATCACGCCCGGACACTGATCGATCAATACTCACTTGGCGAATGGGTGGCCCGGCTCGAGGTCCAGGACGGCTCATCGCTCGTCGATGTGACGCCCTCGGCGATCGATCTCGAGGCATACCCCGGCCTCAGCCTGGTCGGGGTCCAGGGGGAGCGTGGGGTGTCCCTGCCCGCGAACGCTCCGATCGGAGCGGGGTTCGTGGTCACCGCCCGCGGCCATACCGATGTGATCCATCACTTCGCCGAAGCCAACGTCCTCGTGCGTTTGCCGGGCAAGACGGGAGGCAAGCTGATCGATCGACGAATTGGGGTGGTCGAGGTAGTGATCCCACCTCGTTCCGACTTGATCGGGGAGAAGATGTTCCCCGGGATGGTCACCGAGAGCGGAGACTTTGTCGTCCTCGCCATTCAGCGCAGTGGGGAGAACCTCGACCGTCAGCCGACACCGCTGGCAGTCGGCGACACCATGTTGCTCCAGGGAACCTGGGACGCACTTGACCGCAGGGTCGAGTCGGACCGGGATGTCCTCGTGGTGGACTCTCCTTCGCTGGTCCGTCGCCAGGCGGTCGCCCTCGGACCGCGAGCCTGGTGGGCCATCTCGATCCTCGTCGTCATGGTGATCCTGCTCGCCACCAACGCCGTCCCCGCGGTGGAGGCGGCGCTGCTCGCGGCAGGCGCCATGATCCTGACTCGGGTCGTCACCATCTATCAGGCCTACAAGTCGGTTTCCTGGACCACTGTGGTCCTGGTCGCGGGCATGATCCCGCTATCGACGGCGGTGACTCAGAGTGGCGCCGCCGATGACATCGCCCAGGTCCTCATCAACGTCGTGGGGAACTACGGTCCCTATGCACTTCTTCTCGGGCTGTTCGTCCTGACCGCCATCTTTGGCCAGTTGATCTCCAATATGGCCACCGCCCTCATCGTGATCCCGATCGCCGTCACCGCGGCGGTCGACATGGGTGTCTCGGTGCGGCCGGTGCTGATGTCGTTGACGGTGGCGGCGGCCGGTGCGTTCCTCACCCCGGTCGCCACACCGGTCAACCTCATGGTCCAAGGCCCCGGCGGCTACGAGTTCGGCGACTACTGGAAGCTCGGCCTCCCCATGCTGCTGCTCTTCATGGCGGCGGCGGTCCTGCTGGTCCCGGTCTTCTGGCCCTTCTAGGACCTCCAGCATTTGTTCTCGCGCGCCGATCTCGGTCTATGGACCGAGAACGGCGCGCCAAAACGGGGGGTCAGACCCGGGCCGGCTCCTTCTTGCGCGATTGGCGCCAGGCGGGGATGTAGAGAGGGGCGGCGGCCGCCAGAACCAGGGCGCCTACATAGGTGGCGGTGCTGAGCGACGTGGCCTCGGCAAGGGCGGTGAGCGCGATCATCCCCACGGCACCGGCCGACATCGCAGCCATCGAGTTGAGGGAGGAGACAGTGGCCCGGTAGGTCCCATCGACCTGACGATGGAGAAGGGTCATGTGGATCGGGTTGGAGGCGCCGTGAAAAAGATATGCAGCCAGATAGGCGGCGATCACCCCCGGCACACCCGCCGCGATACCGATGCCGATCACGGCGAGCCCCTGAAGGATCCGAAGCATGGCCGCGGCCGGCGCCATTCCGAGACGACGACCGAGCCAGGGCACCATCGCCGCCCCCGCCGCGGAGACCAGCCAGGCGGCCGAAGCGGCAGGCCCGGTGATGGCTGCCGCCCGATCAGCGTTACCAAGGACCTCGGCAAGACGCAGCGGGGTGAAAGTCTCGAAGGTGACCATGCCGAAGCCCCAAAACAGCTCGACCGACACGATGGCGAGCAGTACACGGTTGTCACGCAGTAGTTGAAGGCCAGCCCTGATCGCCGCCGGGGTCTCCCGGGCGGCTCGTGTCGTCGCCTGCCAGCCCTTCTCGGTGCGGATCTCGGTCATCAGGATCACGACACCGGCGAGCGAGATGACTTGCAGCGCCAACGAGACGACAACCGGGGTGGCCAAGGCCTCCAGGCCCCGGATCGGGTCGAGGGTGACGAGCAGCCCGCTGATCAGGGCACCGGCAGCAATGGCCACCCCGAGGGCAACTCCGGCGCCGCTGAGCCCTTGCTGGATCTGGGCCTCGGGATCGATGGCATGGGTTGCATCGACGTACCAGGCCTCCAAAGGTCCGCTGTCCAGGGCCCGGAAAACGCCTTGCAGCGCGAATGCCGCAAAGAACGCGGCAAAGGAGTCGGCAAACAGATAGATGCCAACCGAGGTCATCCCCACCAGGGTCGAGGCGATCAACACCTGTTTCCGGCCAAGCGAGTCGGCCAGACCGCCGGTTGGTAGCTCGAGGAAGAGGACGATCAGCCCCTGTCCGGCGGCGGCGAGCCCGATCTCGCTCAGCGAGAGGCCACGTTCAACGGGGAGGAGGATGAACACAGGGATGAGCAGACCAGTCGGCAGCCAGCGCATCGCCACCAGGGTCAGATAGCGACGTCGCACCGCCCGAGTGGTCAGGGGATGGGTCATATCCGCCCGTCCGGCTGCGGGAAGGCAAAGGTGCAGAAGATGATCCGGGCAGGGTCGGGACCGGCCTCGAGCTTTCGGTAACGCTCGATCACCGCGGTCAGCTCCTTGCCCAGATCCCGGAGTTGGGATGCGGACAGCTCGAGCAGATAGTCGGAGGAGCCTGCCGCGTCGCGCCACCGGACCGGCCAGTCCCACTCCGAGGCGAACCACTCTTCGGCGAATAGCTGAAACCGACGCAATGATTCGCCGTGCAGCCATTCCGCCGCCGCGATCCCGTCGGGCTCATCGCCGAGATCGCTGGCAAACCAGGAGTGCATCTCGTGAGTCGGGCGCCACCAACGCTCGCGTCCCTTGCCTTCCCCGGTCTCCTCGACGAGGCCGACCGAAGCCAGCTTCCGCAGGTGGTAGCTGGTCGCCCCGGTATTGGTCCCGAGGACGTTGGCCAGGGTGGTGGCGGTTGCCGGGCCGTTGAGCCGCAGCTCGCCGAGCAGCCGGCTCCGCAGCGGATGGGCCAGGACCCTGACCGCATCCGGGTCGAGACGTGGATAGGGAGTCGTCGTCGTCATAACATGCACAATAGTTATGCAAAAGAAATGTGCAAGTAGTCGAGAGTCAGATCGCGGGGATGACCAGGTCGAAGGACTCGGGGGGCATCACTCTGCCGAAATACCATTGCTCTGCCTCGTCCCAGCGAGCGTTCCATTCCTCGCGGTAGCCCTCACCCTCACGCTCGATCAGCCGCTCCCGTCGGAGATCGGCCGGAGCATCGAGTAAGACCCTGAGATCGAAGAGATCGCAGAGCTCGGGCCGTGCGCTGTACGCGCCGTCGAGGATGATCACCGACGCCGGCTCACAGATGACAGGCGTCTGCTTCAGCGTGCCGTCGTCTGCCTCCCAGTCGTACGGGTGCCAGGAAGCCGCCTCTCCGCTCGCCAGCGTCTCGAGCACAGCTCGCTGTCTTCTCCAATCGATGCAATGGCTCACCTTCTCCGCGGCGCTCATGGCATCCCACCTTTCCGCACTCCCACCTGAGTAGAAGTCATCGCCATCGAGCACGACGGCATCGACCAACGGGGCGACCGCCGCGGCGAGCGTCGTCTTCCCGGATGCGCTCCGGCCATCCAGAGCCACCAATATCGCGTTGGGCCGATTGCGCTCGACCTGGCGGAGGTGGGCGGCCAGCACGGAGACCGGATCCATCGCTTGTCAGGGGATGGGGACGATGGCGTCGATCTCGACCAGATATTCGGGGCTGGCCAGCGATGCCACCACCAGCAGGGTGTTGGCCGGCGCCGGAGCTGGGAAGAACGCCTTCCGGACCTCGGCAACGGGCGCTCGGTCCTCGAGACGGGTCAGGTACAACGTGGTTCGGGCCACGTTGGCCATGCTGCCACCGGCCGCCTCGATCACGCGTTGCAGATTGGTCAGGACCTGTCGGGCCTGGGCCGCGGCGTCGTCACCGCCGACGAGGTCACCGTTCTCGTCGAGAGCGACCTGACCGGCCACGAAGAGGAGACGCCCCGATGTGACGATCCCGTGCGAGTAATGCCCGGCCGGTGCCGGATGTCCCGGCACATCGACCGTTGTTCGTTCGAATTGTTCAGCCATCCGCTCAACCTATCAGCCTCCACTTGACAGCCCACTGCGTGATGCGTATCGTAGTCAATCAATCGATTGATAAAGGAAACAGTTGAATAATGATCATCGATCCGTCGGCTGAGGATCGTCTCGATCGGGCGTTTGCCGCGCTGGCCGACCCGGTGCGGCGGCGGATCGTCGCCAGGCTGAGTCGGGGCCCGGCAACGGTCAACGAGCTCGCCGAGCCGTTCGAGATCACCAAGCAGGCGGTGTCGAAACACATCCAGGTGCTGGAACAGGCCGGTCTGGTGACCCGGAGCCGCGATGCGCAGCGGCGCCCGGTGCACCTCGACCCGGCCCAGCTGGAGACCATGACCGCCTGGATCGACCGATACCGGCTGCAACACGAGGAGCAATACCGGCGTCTCGACGCCGTGCTCGAGGACATCAAAAAGGAGAAACGAAAATGACCAACGCACTTCAGGTCAGCGCACCCGAAGGTCTGCCGTTCATCGATTTCGAGCGGGAGTTCGACGCCCCGGTGGACGCGGTGTTTCGGGCCCACAAGGAGCCGGATCTCGTCAAGCAATGGACGGGACCGAGCGACTACGAGTCGGACATCGAGGTCTACGACTTCCGGACTGGCGGTCGCTGGCGATACGTGCAGCGAAACAAGGATGGCGAGGAGTACGCCTTCAACGGGGTCTTCCACGTGGTCCGCGACAACGAGTTCGCCGTCCAGACCTTCGAGTTCGAAGGGTTTCCGGACTTGGTCAGCATCGAGAGCCTCACCTTCGAGGATCTCGGCGACGGGCGATCCCGGGTCCGGGGCCACGCCACGTATCCCTCGCTGGAGGCTCGTGACGGGATGGTCGGCAGCGGGATGGAGGAAGGCATGACCGACGGGTATCAACGTCTCGACGACGTGTTGGCCACGCTTCTAGCCGAGAAGAGCTGACCCATGGACTGGACACTCGAAGTGGTGCTGCTACCGGTGAGCGACATCGACCGGGCCATCGAATTCTACCGGGACAAGGTCGGGTTCGATCTCGATCACGACACCAGGACCGACCAGATGCATGTGGTGCAGCTGACTCCGCGAGGGTCGGGTTGCTCGATCGTCCTCGGTGATCTCGATGCACATCGCGAGATGCCCCCGGGCTCGATGAGGGGTCTCCAATTGGTCGTCGCCGACGCCGAGATGGCCCGTCAGGAGCTCATGGGGCGGGGAGTGGAGGCGAGCGAGATGATCGTGTTCGATGAACGGGACGGAGGGACCTTCTTCGGATTCGCCGACCCTGACGGGAACACCTGGTCGGTCCAGCAGATCAAGGCCCGGGCCGAGAAGCCGCTGATCCCGCATGAGGCGAGAAGCCGTTTCGGGGAAGGGGTGGAGCTCTGACGCGTATCCTCGGCGGATGTCTGCCGACCTGATTCTCCAACTGGTAAGCGATCCCTCGACATGGGGACGTGGATTCGCCGTTCGCTGGCTCGCCTGGTTCTTGTTCATGGCCTTCCTCGCCCTACTGGCCTTGGGGGTGGCCTTGTTGTGGCGACGTGGCAGCGGCGCCAAGGTCGACGCTGCTCCCGGGGACGAGGCACTTGATGCGATCCGTCTTCGTTACGCCAGCGGTGAGATGACTCGAGAGGAATTTCTCCAGGTCAACAAGGACCTGGGAGGTCCGGAGCCACCTTCGGAGGAATAGATGAGCTCGGGGCGAATCGTCGGGCTCGTCGTGGCACTTGCTGCTGTGGGCATCGGTGTCGCCTTCGCAGTTGGTGCCTTCGAGGAGGATCCAACTTCGACGACGGTTGCTGCCGCGCTCGCCGGCACGACGGTGACGACCTCCGCGCCGTCCTCGACGCCAACCACGTCGGTGCCGGCTTCGACCACCGCGGGCGAGAACCCGCTCTGTATCGCCTACGAGGAGTTCCAGACAGCGACCGACGGTCATCTCCCGGTGGAGGGACCCGAAGACTTGGAGGCCGTTCGCACCGCCTCCCTCGCTTTCTACACGGAGGCCGTCGAACTGGTTGACGAGGTCGAGCAAGGACCCTTTGCCGAGTTCCTTCTCTACGAGCAGGCCATCCACGACTTCTATGAGGCCTACGAATGGAATCCGTCGCCGCCGCTGGAGGAGCTGGTGGCCAGCCCACCGCCGACTGCACCTGCCGCCGCTACCCAGATTGTGATCCAGGTCCTCGAAGATCAATGCGGGGTGGTCGTGGTCACGGAGTGACTGGCGAAAGCCCGTGGGTCACTCGAGCCCGGAAAGGAGCGCAAGCACGCGAGTGGTCATCAGCCCGGTCGCCGTCCTGTCATAGGTAGGCAGGGAGGAGTCCGCGAATACGTGCACATCGCCGGGGTAGAGGAACAGCTCTGCCTGATCGGTGGAGTCGACGAGTTCCCGAGCCGCATCTAGGTCGCCCTCGCCGGCGAATATCGGGTCGGCGTCCATCCCATGTATCTGAACCGGCACGCCCTGGGGCCATCCATCTCCAAACTCGGTGACCGGGAGACATGAGTCGAACAACAGCGCCGCCCGCGCCCCCTCCCGCGTTTGGGCCAGCTTCTGGGCGGGCATCACACCCATCGAGAATCCGGCGTAGACCAGTTCGGGTCCCAGTGTTTCGGCCTCGGCGACACCGTGGTCGATGATCGTGTCGAACCCGATCGATCTGGCGTGGGCCATGCCCTCCTCGAGCGTCGGGAAGGTGTGGGCATCGAAGAGGTCGGGAGTGTGAACGATGTGGCCGCCAGATCGCAGTCGGTCGGCGAACTCCCCGATCCCGGGGGTCAGACCCATGACATGATGGAACAACACGATTTCGGCCATGTCTCTCCTCCTGGTCTGCTTATTGATCCAAAATTTTGGAACAATCGGAAACGTTAGTCTGATCGGTCATGGCCATCAACCCCGCCGTGCCTGGCTACGACCTGGTCGACACCCTCGAACTCACCGATCCCCTTCAGGTGCAGGCCATAGGCAATCAACTCAGAACGACGATCCTTGGCCTGCTCCATGAGCGGGCCGCCACGGTGACCGAGATCGCCACCGCAGTGAGCCGGCCAAAGAGCACCGTTGCCTACCACGTCGACGTCCTGCTCGAGGCGGGCTTGGTCCGCGTGGTGCGGACGCGTCGGGTCCGAGCAATCGAAGAGCGCTACTACGGGCGGACGGCACGAATGTTCTACGTCGGGGTTGGCAGGGGGCCGGGCGATGCGGCGATGCCCTTGGACTTCAACGACTTCGATGTCGCCGCTCAAGAGTCCCAGGCCGCGTATCAGGCCCACCAATTGTGGTCGTTCATCCGACACGCCCGCATAGCGCCGGAGAGCGCGTCCGAGTTTTGGACACAGGTCATGGCGCTGGTGCAGGATTTCGATCGGCTCGCTCGGGCGGGGGACACCGCCTACGGGTTTGCCGTCGGGATCTACCCGATACCGGATTACCCGACCCTGCCCGAGCCCGAATGACCCTCACCGGTAGACGTCTGCGAACACCCCGTGCAGCAGCAGTAGCAGGCATCGCGTTCGCGCTGCTCCTGGGCACCTCCTACACCCTGATCCGTCTATCGATTCCTCTAGATCCCGGAGAGAGCCAATGGCTCGCCGAGAACGCACGCACTGTGAGGCTGGCTTTGGGCCTCATCCCCTTCGCCGGGATCGCCTTCCTTTGGTTCATGGGGGTGGTTCGAGACCGTATCGGTGACTACGAGGACCGCTTCTTCTCGACCGTGTTCTTCGGAAGCGGTCTCCTATTTCTGGCGATGGTCTTCGTTTCGGCTGCGGCGGCGGGATCGTTGCTGGTCGCTCACGCCGAGTTCCCGGACCAGATCTTCGACAGCGGGATCTACAGCTTCGGCCGTGACCTCACCAATCGGGTAAGCAGCATCTACTCGATGAGAATGGCGGCGGTGTTCATGTTGTCTCTGGCGACCATCGGAACCAGAACGAGGACGATGCCACTGTGGCTGAACATCGTCACCTACGTCCTCGCACTCGTCCTTCTCTTCGTCATCAACGTCAACCTCTGGGTGTTCCTGGTTTTCCCGGCATGGGTCCTGATGATCTCCGTGTACTTCCTCATCGTCGGTGGGCGGGCCGGTGTGAGTGGCACATCGCCTGGGCCCGGGGATGCGAGTTGAACCGCCTATTGATGGCTCTCGAACGGCGGTCGCTGCTTGCGAAAGGCGTTCTTGATGAGGATCTTCCCGTCGCGCACGGTCAGGAAGTCACAACCGTGGACTTCTAGGCGGCGTCCATCGGCCATCGTGCCGGTCAGGGTCCACTCGGACACCCCGTAGTCGGGAGCGATGCCGTGGTGGCGCCCATTGCCCCAGTTGGCATCAGGCATGGATTCGAAAACCTCAGCAAACGCCTGTCTGACCTCGATGCGGCCCTGATAGCGCGTCCCGCACACCTCGTCGCCTCCTGACGCCTCGAATACACAGTCGTCGTCGAAGAGATCCATCAGACCATCGAGGTCGTGGCGGTTCCATGCCTCGGTGTGTCTGATGAGAAGTTCCAATAGGTCCGGCTCTGTCAAACCAGCTCCTCTCTGAAGAAGCGGATCATCGCAGACCGGATCCTGCGTTACGTCCCGCCACCGGCTCGATGTGCTGTGTGGAGGGAGACGGCGCCCGCCACCCCTTTCAGGTCGACAGGCCCGACCTTGTCGAACCTGAGTTGCGCGTCCGAAGCTGCGTCGACCACCTCCTGGCTCACCAGCACCTCGCCAGGTCGTGCGTAATCGGCGATCCTCGCCGCGACGTTCACCGTCCGGCCGAAGTAGTCACCTTCCTGGAAGACAACGGGTCCGGCGTGGATGCCGACCCGTGCCGGGGGAAGGTCTTGGACAATGGCGCCCTCCACCATGTCGAAGGCGGCGAGGACGCTGTTGGTCGGGTCGCTGAAATAGAACATCACCCCGTCGCCCAGCCATTTGACCGACTCGCCACCGTGCTCCAGCGACGACCGCCGGACCAGCGCCCTGAGCTCCGCGGCGAGGTCCGCAGCGGCCTCATCCCCCTGCTCCTCGGTCAGCCTGGTATATCCGGTGAGGTCGAGGAAGGAGACTGCCGGCGGGCCATGAAGCCGGCTGTAGAGGCCCGCCCTCTCCAGGGCGTCCTCAGTCCGTTCCACGGCGCTCCTGGTCCAAACGCGTTCCTGCTGCCCGTGGTAGATGGCGACGAGGGCTTGCTCGACGAGCGGAGCCATCTTCGATCCGATCTCGCCTTGAGCCTCCAACATCTCGGCCTCGACCATCCCTCCCTCGAGCAGGGGCGATACGACTTCGGTCCCGTACCAATCAGTCTCGGTCTCGGCGATGCGGCGAAGACTCTCCTCATAGACCCTCAGCCATCTCTGTATGACTACCGGGCGGAAGCCGCTGGAGAGCTGAAGCTCGACAGCGGATATCACCGCCAGCTCGTCCTCGCGGACATAGTCCTCGGGCCGCGGCTCCGGGTGACCGAATGCCTCTCTGACGACAGCAAGGAGCTCGAGCGAAATCCCGCTTGCAGCGCTCAGCTGCCCGAAGGTGGTGTTGCTGAGTCCCGCGAATCGGTCGAACGCACTCTCATCGAGGAAGGAGAAGGAGAGAGTTCCGTTTCGGACTGCTTCGGCCATGTCTTCGAGGGGCACACCGGCCCGCTCGAAGTTGTGAATCCAGCGCGCCCTACGCACGTCACCCGATGAGAACTCGTCTCGTATGAGAGGTGTGAGCATGCCGAACTCGACCACTCGGTCGACGTAGGACGTGGGAACCCCGGCCTGATGGGCCACCTCTTGGCGCGTATACCCGGTCACGAGATGAGAGGGAAACTAGGCGAAAGAGACTGCAAAGGGCACCATGAAGAACGCGTCGACGAACAGGGTTCACGACGACGCATTGTGCCGTGGGGACGGCCGGTTCTGGCCGGACGCAGTACGTCCACATGCGTCACCCGCCACAATCGGTGCGTCATGAGCTATCAGCTTCGTCCGGTTGGCCACGTCGAATCCGATCTCACCGATCCCGTCGTCGCACCCAAACAGGGGGTAGAGGGAGCTCCTGACGCCTGGCTCGTCTTTGAGGAAGAGTACGAGCCGGCGATGCGGGAGCTGGTTGTCGGGGACCGGATCCATGTGGTGACGTGGCTGCATCTCGCCGACCGTTCTGTGCTGCGAGTGCATCCCAGGGATGACGAGACCCAGCCGATGCGCGGTGTGTTCGACACGAGGTCGCAGGACCGGCCCAATCCCCTCGGCCTTCACACCGTGACCGTCCTAGCCGTCGAGGGGAAGAGGGTGCTGGTCAACGACCTCGAAGCGATCGACGGGACACCGGTGGTGGATGTCAAGCCGGTGCTACGCACCGACTGAGTCTTCAGCGGCGGCCGTCTTCCGTCGTCTAGACGCTGGAAGGCGAGACGGGAGTCGGTTCGACCGTTGTCGTCGTCGTTCTGCGAGGGCGGAAAGCGAGTATCGCCGCACCGAGCCCGAAGCAGATGACGATAAGCCCGAGCCAGCCACCGACGACGGGGATCGAGGTAACAGCCACGACGAGGACCAGACCGAGGATCAGGGCGGTCCATCGACGTGCGGCTGACTCGAGCGAGAAACCCATACTTGCCATACCCACCCAGGTGGGAGCACCGAACACAGCGGATAGGAAGAAGAGAAAGCACAGCATCACGATCGCGGCCAAAGCCGCGAAGGCGATCGCTGCGACCAGATCGTTGAGTCCAACGAGCGCAAACCCGATGGCCAGGAGCACCGCCACCAGGATCACGAGGAAGACCACGACACCGAACGCGATCAAGCCGACGAAACCGACGCCGAGCGACGCCCAGGGCATCTGCCTCAGCATGAGGGTGGGCTCTTCGACGTACCGGGGCCTAAGCCAGAGGAAGAGTGCCGCTACCAGCAGCAGGCTGATCAGCCGCTGCAGCGCGTCCACGATCCGATCGGTGGTCGTGGGGGCCTCCACCTCCTGGATCGTGACGTTCTCGGTCCCCGCCACCGTCCCCTGTCGGTCGTAGTTACCGGTGGCCCCGAGCACGTCGCCCCCAACCGTTCCGTTCATGGTCATCCGACCGCTGCCGAACACCAGATCCTCTCCCACTTCGCCCGTATCGGAAATGCTGGTCTGTCCCGAGGCGATGAATAGATCCTCACCGATCGATCCGCTCACCGTTGTCTGTCCAGCGGCGACTCTCGCATCGCCCCCTATCTCTCCCGAGATGTCTACGGCGCCAGCAGAAGCCATGAGGTCGCCACTCACATCGCCCGATATGGTCACCTGGCCGGCAGCTGCGATCAGATCACCGTCCACCGTGCCTTCGATGAGGATTCGCCCGCCCGATGCATAGAGATCACCGTCGACTGTCTGATCTGCCGAGATGGTGATCTGGCCCCCGGTCTGGAGCTTGCCGCCTAGCTCGGTCTCTTGTGCCACGGCGACCGAAGCTCCGGTCACGACGAGAACGGCGACCAAGCCCAGCCACCTGAGACCCCTGGTGTGACGGCTCGTCTGGGCCATGAAGCCCCGTCCTACCCAGTGGTAGCCAGAGGTAAACCACCCCCGGAGGGGTGGTCAGGAGGCGGGTTGCGCCCCGGGCGGACCGGCGAGCACAGTGGGGACATACTCGACGAGCTGGATACTGTCGTCGAACGTCTGGCTGGAAATCATCTCGAGGCCGACATCCGGATAACCGTCATAGATCCGGTCGCGGCCAGTTTTCCCTGTGATGACAGGGAAAACGACCACCCGAAAACGGTCCACAAGCCCTGCCTCGAGGAGCGACCGGCACAGGGTGAGGCTACCGAGGGTGCGCATCGGGCTCGGGCCTTCACGCTTCATCGCTCCCACGGCCTCGACCGGATCCTCGCTGACCAGCTGGGTATTGGCCCACGACAACGGGGCCTCGAGTGTCGAGGAGAACACCAATTTGGGTGCATTGGTGAGTTCCGCCATGGAGTCCTGCTCGTCGCTTGTCTCGTCCAATCCCGAGCCCTCGGTGGTGAACCCGTACATCAGCCGGTATGTGTTGGCTCCCATCAAGGTCGTGTAGTCGCCTTCGGAGTCTTGGCCCAGCCAGTCGAGATACTCAGGTCCCTGGAGCCCCCACCACCCGGGCCAGCCTTCTGCGGCTCCGTACCCGTCGAGTGAGGTGATGAAGTCCACTAGTAGTTCCTGCAACTTCTCCTCCTTTGAAACTGGCCAGGTGATTACCCGCTCCGGAGTTCGGGAAACAGGAAGTATCGACGGCGTCGTGGCGGACGGCCGGTTGAGCGAGGGACGTTCGTGCGCAATCCGTTTGCCTTCTGCTGTGGAGGGGTAGGTCCGGCGGTATGGACACGGACTCTCAACGCGACTACCAGCGCCTGCTCGACCAGGTGGTCGAACCTGGTCCGGCCCAAGTCCGGGAGTGGCTCCAACAGGCGAATCTGACCTACAGCGCTCTGATCGCCGGCGGAGTGTTGGTGGTTCAGCCGTTTCTGACGGCTCCATCGCTCGACCTTGCCGCTGTGATCAGCGTCGTCTCGTTCTCGGTGGCCATTCCGCTCCTCGCAGGGTTGATCCTGGTCAACCGGGAGGAGATCCTGCGGGGTCGTCGGACGAGATCCTTGCTCGTCACAATCGGACAGTCGGTCGCGTACGCAGGCGCCTTCACTGGTCTGGTCGCTGCTTTCTGGCACATCGTTTGGTTCGCCGGAGTGGCAGTTCTGGTCAGCGGGCTAGTCGCAATCGGTATCCACTCGGCCGGCTACACGCGGCTGGCACTGGACGGTGGCGTCTCACCTGAAAAGACCGAGGGGTCGCCGGTTTCAAAGCACCGACGCTCAACCTGACCCTCACTGGACGCTCTAGCCTCGCTTGCCATGAAGGGGCGGCTGTAGGCACGCGCTACGCACAAAACGGCGATCTCAACATCGCTTTCGAGGTTGTCGGCGACGGCGACCTCGACTTGCTCCTCATCGACACTTGGGTCCATCACGTGGAGGCTGTGTGGGAATTCCCAGACTTTGCGCGCTTTCTCCGCCGACTGGGCTCCTTCGGTCGATTGATCCATTTCGACCGTCGCGGCACGGGTCTCTCCGACTCAGTACCGCTCGATCGGCTGCCGGATCTGGAAATGCAGGTGGGGGATGCGGTCAAGGTCTTGGAGGCAGCCGGGTCGGAAGGAGCGGCCGTGATCGGCCTCAATGACGGGACGATCGTCGCCACCATGCTCGCTGAAAGCCACCCGGAGTTGTGCCGCGCTCTGGTGCTGTGGACGCTGACTGGCTCGCACACCCTCGCGGCTGGGCGCCCCCTGGAAACCATCGACGACGTGGTTCAGATGATCGAGGCGGATACGAAAGCAGGGCGTAGCGGCGTGAACTTCCTCGCCCCCAGCCGCGTCGAACGACCAGGATTTCGACCAGCACCTGGCACGCCTTCAGCGCTACTCGGTTCGCCCCGGTGCCTACGCGCACTATTACCGCCAGACGATGGAGGCAGATGTGAATCGCATCCTGCCTTTGCTCAGATGCCCGACGCTGGTCCTCAATCGGAGAGACAATCCTGTCGTGCCCGTGGAGCAATCACGCCAGGCCGCCACAGCAATCCCTGGGGCGAAGTTCGTCGAATTGGCTGGAACCGATCATCTCGCTTATGCCGAGGGGGTCGACACCCTCCTCGATGAGGTCGAGGAGTTTCTCACCGGATCTCGTACGGGCGGCGACCCCGATCGGATGCTCACCACACTCCTTTTCACGGACATAGTGGGCTCGACGGACCTCGCAGCAAACGTCGGAGACCGACGGTGGCGAGACCTGCTCGACCAACATCACAGCCTGACCCGGAGCGAATTGATCCGTTTCGGGGGCCGTGAAGTCGCCACCACAGGCGACGGATTCTTTGCGACGTTCAAGAGTCCCATCTCTGCAGCCCGCTGTGCTCTAACCCTCGTGGATGAGATGCCTGGAATCGGCCTTCAGATTCGTGCCGGAGTCCATATCGGCGAGGTCGAGGTTCGCGGCAACGATCTCGGCGGCCTCGCCGTGCACATCGCGTCCAGGATCGCCGGCCTTGCAGGTGGGGGCGAGGTGCTGGTGTCGAGCACCGTTAAAGACCTGCTTGCCGGATCCGAGATCGGATTCGAGGATCGGTCGGAGCAAGAGTTGAAGGGGGTGCCCGGGACGTGGCACCTCTATTCCGCATCTTTCACCTGACGGACCATGTCTTGAACGATCCGGCTCTCGGTTTGGTGTCGCACAGCTTCAGCCAGTTTGCCGATGCCCTTGCTGATTTGGGCTTCGCTGACGTTCCCGAAGCCGAGCACGAGGGCTGGCGGGAGTGGTTCCGGTTCGACTTCCGCTCCGGTGGCGACGAACCGATAGTGGCCGACCCCGGTCACACGGACGCCCATGGTCGCTGCGGTCGCCTCGACGGCACGCTCGGATGTCCCCTCCGGGAGACGCAGCAGGGCATGACAGCCGGCTGCCAGCCCCTGCAATCGACCCGGCCCGAAGACGTGTTCGACCTCGGCTGCGAGGACGTCCCGGCGGGCGCGGTAGACCTCCCGCACGCGTCGCAAGTGGCGGTCGAAGCGGCCCGTCTCCATGAGCAGCGCCAGCGCCTCTTGGTCCAGGCCAGGCGCGCCGCGACTGCTGAGCCTCTTCTCCTCGACGATTCCCGCCACGAACCTCGCGGGTGCGAGCACCCAGCCGAGCCGGATCGCGGGAGCGAGTGTCTTGCTGACCGAACCCAAAGCGATCACACGGGTCGAGTTGAGGCCCTGTAGTGAGCCGACCGGCTGACGGTCGTATCGGAACTCGGCGTCGTAGTCGTCCTCGAGGATCACCCCGTCCACCTCCTCCGCCCACGCGACCAGTTCCCGTCGCCGCGACGGGCTGAGCGCGACACCGGTGGGGCATTGGTGAGCCGGTGTCAACAGCACCGCTCGGGTCCCGGTTTCGCGGAGGCGGTCCACGTCCAGTCCGTGGTCGTCGACCGGAACGGGCACAGCGTTCAGACCCGCCCGGCGGGCGATGACGTCGTGCTCGCGGGGCCCGGGATCCTCGAGCGCGATTTGCTCGATGCCGCGCTGTGCCAACGTCGAGAGGACGAATCCCAGCCCCTGGCGAAATCCAGCCACGATGACAGCGTCCTCGGCGACGGCGCAGCCCGACCGAACGCGACGGTGGTAGGCAGTGACAACCTCCCGGAGGTGCCTCGAACCAGCCAGCTCCTCGTCACCCAACTCGGCAGTCGGCAGGGTCCTCGTCGCCTCCGACAACGCCCAACTCCAGGCGGTCAAGGGCACCGAGCCGAGATCGGGGATGCCGTACTCGAAGTCGACCTCGGCCGGTTTGAGCGATGGGGGTGAAGCCGGGGTCTCGACGACATCAGAGGGTTGCGCGGCTGGCCAACCGGCCGGCATCGCGGCAACACGCGTCCCGGAGCCGACCGCCGACTCGACGTAGCCTTCGGCGAGCAACTGCTCGTACACGTCAACGACCGTGCCGCGCGAGACGCCGAGAAGCTCGGCGAGTCGTCGAGTCGACGGCAAGCGCTCTCCGGCGCCGACTCGTTTCTCCCGAATCGCCGCCCGCAACTGATCCTGGATCTGGATTCCTATCGGACCAGCACTGCGGTCGAGCGTCAGCAGAATGTCGGGCCCACCGAGCGCCCATTCCACAGTCATGTCTTCAGAGTACCGAGAAATGGACCACTCAGAGATCTCCCAAGTGGACCTTCAAGCTGGACCGCATCAGCCGTATGTTCGGCGCGATGAACCCCGGAATCCTCCTGGCATTCTCTTCGGCTCTCGCGTACGGCGCCGCCGACTTCATCGGCGGTGCCGGCTCGCGTCGGTCTTCGTCATGGCAGGTCGTTCTGGTTGGCCAGATCGCGGGTGCCCTCGTCATGGTCGCAGCAGGCCTTCTGCTTCCAGGTAGCCCGGTCGCCTCGGATTTCGCATGGGCGCTCCTGGCCGGAGGCGGCTCGGCGACCGGGAGCATCTTCTTGTTCCGGGGGCTCGCCCGCGGACGGATGGGCCTTGTCGCACCGATCTCGGCCGTAGGGGCTGCGGTCCTGCCCGTGTTGGTGGGTGCAGCCGTCGGTGAACGTCCCGGTTGGCTGATCTGGATCGGTATGGTCGCCGCCCTTCCCGGGATCTGGATGGTCTCCCGCGATGGGGCGTCGGATCCCCCAGTTGGAGGCGTCGACCGGGCCGCGGCGACGCGGGGAGCGCTCGTCGACGGCGTTCTCGCCGGCGCAGGCTTCGGGATTCTTTTCGTTGCACTCGCCCAAATCTCAGATCGCGCCGGTCTGTTGCCGCTCGCCGCCAACCAACTGGTGGGCGCGATCCTGACGTTGGTTGTTGCTGCGGGCCTGAAACAGCCGTGGCGTCCCAACCGAGGCGCGGTCGCCTCGGGGACCGCGTCCGGTGTGCTCGGTGCCCTGGGCACCCTCGCATTCATGGTCGCCATCGGAATGACCAGTCTTGGCATCGCCGGGGTGCTCGCCTCCCTCTACCCCGCAATCACCGTCCTCCTTGCAGCCAGCTTGCTCGGAGAGCGGATCGGCAACGGACAACGAACAGGAATCGGAGTTTGCACCGTTGCAGTTGCAGCGATTGCTCTCGCCTGAGCAGAACACCTACCCACGATCAAAACAGGAGGCAACAAATGATGGACATTCACCACCCCGATGGGAAGGGAACCCCATGCTGAAGCAGGTCGCGGAGGGTGTGCTGACCCACCAGAGCGAGTTACTCCAGAACAACGCCGTTGTCGTGCAAGGCCGAGCCGGTGTGCTGCTCATCGACCCCGGAATACGGGGCGATGAAATGGAATGCCTAGCGAACGACCTTCGCGAGTTGGGTCAGCCTGTGTTGGCAGGCTTCTCGACGCATCCTGATTGGGATCACGTGCTCTGGCATGCCGCACTTGGCGAAGCGCCCCGTTACGGCACAGCCCGCTGCGCGGCCGATATGCGTGATCTGCTGTCGAACGCGGACTGGAAGGCCCGCGTCACCGAGGGGTTGCCGCCAGAAATCGCTGACGAGATACCGCTGGACCTGTTCGGCCTAATTTCCGGTCTGCCTGCCGAAACTTCACAGATTCCTTGGGATGGCCCTGATGTCCGGATCATCGAGCATCCGGCGCATGCCCAGGGCCACGCGGCGCTGTTGATCGAGGGGAGCGGCGTTCTCGTCGCCGGCGACATGCTTTCTGACATCCTGATTCCGTTCCCCGACCTGGAGGCCGCGAATCCGATTGAGGACTACCTCGTTGGGCTGCGGCGGCTCGAGGACGTGGCGGGCGACGTTGATGTCCTCATCCCCGGCCACGGGTCCGTGGGCGGAGCTGATCAGGTACGCGCACGCATAAAACAGGATCGAGCCTACGTGCATGCCCTACGTGACGGCCATGCTCCCGATGACCTGCGCATCGGCCCATCGGCCACGTTCGGCAGGGATTGGCTGCCCGGCGTGTATGAATGGCAACTCCAGCGGCTCGCCAATAAGAGCCACGACAGTACGCCCGGATAGGGATCCACTTGCGACACAGGGCATCCGGCGATTGCGCAGCTAGATGGATGGTGGTCAGGGACGGCGTCGATCCGTCGACCTCCGGTTTTTCAGACCGGCGCTCTACCGACTGAGCTACCTGACCTCACAAACCAAACCCTAAATGGATTCGGTCGGCGGGAGCGACGGGATTTGAACCCGCGACCTCCGGCTTGACAGGCCGGCGAACACTCCAGGCTGTTCTACGCCCCCGGGACGTCGCCGATTCCGAGGAGGTTCGGGGGCGACCGGGGAAGTATAGATCTCACTGGTGCCTGCTCAACCCGGGCCGCCCAGAACCGAACGCTCGATCGAGCCGTATTGAAGATGTCCAAAGTGGGGCATGGCCGAGGTCGGAGGCGGCGGCGCAAGGAGGAATCATGCTGCGCAGAACCTTCAGGGTGGCCGTGGCCACGGCTCTGTTCGTGGTGGCTGCCCCGTTTACCGCTCTGGCAGACGGAGCCGAGTTCGAAGCGAATCTCAGTCCCGACGAGGAGGTCGCGACCCCTGCGGTCGAATCGGACGGTGAGGGTGAGGCCGAGTTGACCGTGCGTCGCGGTGAGGTCCGCTACAGCGTCGAATGGGAGGACCTGACCAGTCCTGTGATCATGGGCCACATCCACTGTGCGCCCGCAGGCTCGAATGGCCCGGTCGGGGTGACCCTGGTCCATGAGCCACTCGGGGCCGACGACCGGGTGCGGGGCTCGTTTACCGGGCCTGATCCCAACACTCCCTGCCCTTGGGCCGATCTGGAGGACGTACTCGCAGCGATCTCCTCGGGCGAAGCGTATGTCAACATCCACACCGAGAGCTTCCGTGGCGGTGAGATCCGGGGACAGCTGCGGATCGACGATCTCGAGTTCGAGCTGGGGCTTGACCCCGGGCAGGAGGTCCAGACCCCTGCAGTCGTCTCAGATGGTGAGGGCGAGGCCGAGCTCGCGTGGCGCCGTGGCCAGGTCCGCTACAACGTTGAATGGGAGGACCTAACCAGTGCCGTGATCATGGGTCACATCCACTGTGCGCCGGCAGGCTCCAATGGCCCGGTCGGGGTGACCCTGGTGCATGAGCCCCTGGAGGCCGATGACCGCGTGCGTGGCTCATTCACCGCCCCTGACGCCGGCAACGCTTGCATGTGGGCCGATCTCGGGGACGTCCTCGGGGCTATGGCCAGTGGCAACGCCTACGTCAACATCCACACCGAGAACTTCCGTGGCGGGGAGATAAGGGGTCAGATCCGCTGAGGGACAAGTCGGGACAGGGCGCCGGGCGCATCTAGCGTTCGGCGCCCCCTCGTCTGCGTTCCACAAGTTGGTCCACGACCTTTTCGATTAGGTCGTATGGAACCGGTTCGTTCAACGGGAACTGCAGGGTGTCCTTGCCGGATCGATAGACGGCCACCTCGTCCTCGAGCGGCTCGTCGAGTGTGTGGATCGGGTAGAGGCTCACGTGCCGTTTCCAACCGGCGAAGTAGATCAGGTACTTGTCGTCGAGGGTGACCGTCGGTATCTGATAGCTGATCGTCTCCTCGGTGCCGGGCGCCGCGGCATGGATCCTCCGGCGTATCTCCTCGAGGATGACCTGGACTTCAGGCGGGAAGGACTCGATGTAGCCATCGACCGTGTCGAATTCGTCCGCCATCGAGACCCCAGATTACGCGAATCCCCGGAACGCGACAGGGACGCCTCTCAGTTGTCGCACCTGAGAGACGTCCCTGAATCGGGCTCGACGACCGCTGCTCAGTAATCGCCGCGGTCGACGTCGTTGGAGGCTGACGGGCCTTCGATCATGTTGCCGTCGGCTCCGACGACGAACCAAACCCCACCCACCCCCTGGCCATTCACATCCCCCGGCGCCGCGTCCGGGGTGAAGCGGTAGAGAGGCATCCCATTGACGGTCAGCTGTTCCGACCCGTCGTCGCGGGCTGCTGTACCGAACAGGGAGGCGTCGAGATCCGCTCCGATCGCGGAGTCACCGGCGACGGCTGGCCAGTTCGCTGCGCAGTCGTCGTAGCACGTGCTCACGCCTTCGGTGTCGTTGGTGAAGATGTAGAGGGTGAAACCCTCGGCATCGACCAGGATCGAACCTAGATCTGTTTCGGAGGTGTGGACGCCTTCAGCCGCAGGCTCAGTGGCGGGGGTGGTGGTCTCCTCCGCCGCTGCGGCGGTGGTGGTGGTCTCCTCAGCGGCAGCGGATGTGGTGGTGGCAATCGTGGTTTCACTCGTCCCCTCCTCGCCGTTCCCACAGGCAGCAATCACCAAGAGAGCCGCGCTGAGCAGGGCCAGGGTGCTTCGCTTCATCGTTTCTCCTCTTGTCTCTTGCGTTCTCTACGCACGAGATCAGCGCATGGTTCGCAATCTGGCAGAATCCCCCTGTGGACCGCGAGGTTCTGGAACGGTTCCGGCTCGGAGATGAGGCGGCGGTCAAGGCCGTCTACGACCGATACGGTGGGCCGGTGTTCGCTCTCTCCATGAGCATCCTGGGCGAGCACGGTCTGGCCGCCGACGCCACACAGCAGACATTCATCAAGGCGTGGCGCGCCGCGTCCACGTATGACGCGGGCCGGAGTTTCGCGCCCTGGATCTACGCCATCGCAAGACGTACGGCAATCGACCTCTACCGGAAACGGGCCCGGGTGGTGGTGAGCGATGATGTCGACGTCGTTTCCTTTCCGATTGGGCTGGAGACGGTTTGGGAGGTGTTCGAAGTGAGATCTGCGCTCGACCGTCTCCCTGACGAGGAGCGCCAGGTGGTCAAGATGAGCCATTTCGACGGTCTCACCCATGTCGAAATCGCTGAGCGCCTCGACATCCCCGTGGGCACGGTCAAGTCTCGATCGCATCGGGCACATCAGAGGCTGATCGAGATGCTCAAGCACGTGGAGGAGGCGTGATGGTGCGAACCGGGAGTGGTCGAGAGACGTACTGGCAAGAGGGCTATGACCACTGAAGATTCGCGCGCGCAATACCTGGCATCCGGAGCTCAGGAAGGGGAGGAGAGCCACGACCGGCTCGACCTGGTCCGCGACGTCCTTTCCGCCGATGCCACCTGGGCAGAGCCACCTCCTCAGGTTGCCGACGGTCTGCTCGCCGCGCTTGCCGCGGAGGCTGTTCCCATGCCGGCGGTCAGGGAAGCACGATCCGGGCTCTGGCCATTGGTTCTCGCCGGGGCGGGGACACTCGTCGCGATCGCCGCCTTGGTCCTGGGAACGATCAATGTCATCCAGGACGAGCGCTCGAACGTTGTCGCGATGAGCGGGACCGAATTGGAGGCTGCAGCCTTGGGCGAGGCGGAATTCGGGCCGAACGGGGCGGGATGGTGGATCCGCCTCGATGTGACCGGCCTACCGCCGGCGCCCGAAGGCAGCTACTACGAAGGCTGGGTCTGGAGCGATGACGGAGATGGGGTGAGCATTGGCACCTTCCATCTGAGGGGTGAGGACATGCCCATCGTGCTCTGGTCGGGGGTGCCTCTAGCCGACTATCCCTCGATCTGGGTCACTCTCGAGAGCGAAGCCGACGGGCCGGAGGCATCCGAGCTGATCGTCATGAAAGGCCGGATCCCCCAGGTTCCCGAGGCCTGAACCATTAGTTCCCTCGGAACAAACGACTCACCACGCTGAAGATCAGACTGCCCACCACGCTGACCACCAGCATCGATGTGATCGGGATGAACACTGTCGCGTTCTCAGTCTCGCGTTTGATGTCACCGGGCAGGTTCCCGAACCAGGAGAACAGCCAGGGGAAATAGCGGAGGGCCAGGCCAAGGACGACGATCCCGGCGCCGATTGCGATGACCAGATTGGCGCCGCGCACGGCTCAGCCCGGGTGGCGCAGAACGACTTTGCCCACCTGCTCACCGGCCTCGAGATACTCCAGCGCCGTGGGCAGCTCGGTGAAGTCGAACACCTTGCTCACTGGTGCCTCGGTCCCCACAGTGCCGATCCACGTCGTCGCCCGTGCAAATTGGGCGTGGTTGGCCATCGAGGAGCCGATCAGCTCCAGCTGACGGAAGAAGAGTGCCGGGAGGGTGAGCTCCATCTTCGGTCCGCTGGTCGCACCACAGATGGCGATCCGCCCACCTTTCTTGGCAGCGCGCATCGATTGACGCATCGTCGCCGGGCCCACGTTCTCGATGACGACGTCGGCGCCTCCGAGCGCAGCCATCTCGGTGCCGAACTCACTGTCGGAGAGAAAGCCGCCCGCCGCCCCTTGTTCGACGGCCCAGTCGATCTTGTCCTGAGACCGCGAAGTGACGTACACCTTCGTCCTCATGGCGAGGCCGAGCTGCATTGCCGCCGCCGAGACACCGCCCCCGACGCCCACGACGAGCAAGGTCTGCTCTGGCTTCAATCCCGATCTCTCCATCATGCGGAGGGCCGTGGCCGTGACCAGACCGAACGAGCCCGCCACCTCCCAGGACATCGCCGACGGCTTGCGAACCGCGTTGATGGTCGGAATCACGATCTTCTCGGTGAACGTGCCGGAACGATGCTCGCCGAGGATCTGGAACGAATCGCAGTAGACGATCTCGTCGTTCCGACAGTGCGGGCACTCGCCGCAGGAGAAGGACGGATCTATGACGATCTCGTCCCCGATGTCGAAGCCGCTGACCCCGTCGCCGACTGCATCCACAGTGCCTGCGCCATCGGCGCCTCCGATGTGGGGGAGATGTTTTGGGGCGGGGAGCCCCTGGGAGACCCAGAGATCGAGGTGATTCAGCGCCGAATGGCTTACTTCGATCCGCACTTCGTCCGGTCCCGGCTCCGGTTCCTCGACCTCGTTCAGCTGGTAAGACCCGATGCCCTTGGTGTCGCTGAGCTGCCAGGCCTTCATCGAGGCGAGGGTAGCCTCGGGCGGTCTGAGTCGAGGAGAGGGATTGGCAGTCGAGCTACCAACCGATCGTGAGGTGCATGTCACGTCGGTCAAGGTCCGCTTCTATGAGCTCGACCCCTACGACCACGTCAATCACACCAACTACTTCTCATATTTCGAGACGGCCCGGATCGACTATCTCACCGAGATGGGCTGGGGCCTCGACCGGCTCAAGGCTCAAGGGTGGCAGCTGGTCGTCGTGGACTTGAACGCCCGGTTCTCCGCCGCCGCCCGGTTCGGGGAGGAGCTGATCATCCATACCTGGATCGAAGAGGTCGGCCGGGTGAAGTCGACGTGGCGTCAGGTGATGCTGCGAAACGACCAGGAGGTGGCCCGGCTCACCGTATCGGCCGCCTTCACGGATCTGGCCGGCAAGCCACGCCGCATCCCCCCCGAATTCGCCGGCCACATCAGGGGCCTGATCCCGGGAGCCTGAGGCTCTGCGTGCTCAGACCTGCGGTTGTTGTACCGCTTCGACCTCGCCCCCGGCCATGAGGCCGATGCTGGGCTGGCGCTTCGACCAGGTGATGGCGGAGAGAAGGATGACCAGGCTGATCCCGGCGATCCAATAGCGAGCGGAGGAGTCCTGCAAAACGATGACCGCAGGCAAGATCAGCAGCGAGATCAGGTTCATCACCTTGATCAGCGGGTTGAGGGCGGGCCCGGCGGTGTCCTTGAACGGATCCCCGACCGTGTCCCCGATGACGGCAGCCTTGTGTGACTCGGAGCCCTTCCCTCCGTAGTGGCCATCCTCGATGTACTTCTTGGCGTTGTCCCATGCCCCACCGGAGTTCGACAGGAAGTTCGCCATGAGCTGTCCGGTCAGGATGGAGGCAGCGAGAAACGCGCCAAGGGCGAAATAGTTGATCCCGAAGCCGACGATTACCGGGGTCAGCACCGCCAGGAGGGCCGGAGTCAGCAGCTCACGCAAGGAGGCGGTGGTGCAGATGTCGATGACCGGCCCGTAGTCGGGGCGACGCTCGCCTCGCATGATGGCGCCGTCGGCGAACTGCCTTCGCACCTCCTGGACCACCACAGCCGCCGAGCGACCCACCGCTCTGATGGCCAGACCGGAGAACATGAACGCGACCGAGCCACCGATGAGGAGGCCGATGAAAGTGGTCGGATCGGCGACGTTGATCGACGTCTCAGGGAGGGAGAACAGCTCCGATCCTTCTGCAACGAGCCCCAGCTCGCCTGCGATGGTCTCGATGAAGGCAGCGAAGAGGGCCACAGCTGCGATTACCGCCGATCCGATGGCGAACCCTTTCGTGACGGCCTTGGTGGTGTTGCCCACCGCATCGAGGCCGACCATCACCTTCCGGGCTTCGCCATGGAACTCACCGGACATCTCGGCGATGCCGGCGGCGTTGTCGGCGACCGGCCCGAATGTGTCCTCGGAGACCACAACACCGGTGGTAGCGAGCATCCCCATGCCGGTGAGTGCGACCAGGTAGAGCGAGAACTGGATGTTGCCCCCGCCGAGGACGATCGCAATGCCGAGGGCACCGGCGATGGCGACGATGGCCCAAACCGACGACTCGAGACCCGATGAGATGCCCGACAGGATCGTCGTCGCCGGCCCGGTCTGGGTGGCCTCGGCGATCTCCTGGACCGGCTTCTCCTCGGTCGAGGTGAAGTACTCGGTGAGACGGCTGACGACCTGGGCCAGCACGAGCCCGGCGACGACCGCCCCGAACACCTTCCAGCCCTCGTTCCCGTTCTCATTACCGACATAGAGGAGGGCGACGGCCAGGGTGCCGGCGACGGTGAGGAGGCCGGCGGTGAGGAAGCCACGGTTGATCGGTGCCATGGCCGACTTGTCCCGCTCGGTTGCCCTGACCTGGAACACGCCGACGATCGAGGCCAGGACGCCGATGGCGCGCACTATCACCGGGAAGATCAGGCCGAGGGCAGGATTGGCGCCGATCGAGTTGAAGGCGGCGACACCGAGGATGATCGAGGCGACCAGGGTGACCTCGTAGCTCTCGAAGAGGTCGGCAGCCATGCCGGCGCAGTCACCCACGTTGTCACCGACGTTGTCGGCGATCGTGGCCGGGTTACGCGGGTCGTCCTCGGGGATCCCCTGCTCGATCTTGCCCACGAGGTCGGCGCCGACGTCGGCGGCCTTGGTGAAGATCCCACCGCCGACCCGGAGGAAGAGGGCGAGGAGGGAGCCACCGAATCCGAATCCGATCAGGATCGCCGAGGAGGTGTTCTGAAAGATCATGATGATGATCGTGGCCCCGAGCAGGCCGAGGCCAACGGTGAACATGCCGGCAACGCCACCGGTACGGAAGGCGACCTTGAGGGCAGCCGGCAGCGAGCCAGAACGGGCTGCCGCTGCCGTGCGGACGTTGCCACGCACCGCGAGGGACATGCCGATGAACCCGGTCAGTCCGGAGAGGAAGCACCCCGCGATGAACGCCATGGTCCGGTACCCGCCCGATTGGGCGAAGGTGAGAGCCTCGGAACCGTCAGGAGCCAGCACCACGGTCGATGTGAAGAAGACGATGAGGGCCAGTGGGATGAGGATGACGGCGATCGTCTTGAACTGCCGCCGGAGATAGGCCATCGCCCCTTCCTGGATCGCGGCAGCGATTTCCTTCATCGCCGGGGTGCCCTGGTCGGCCTTGAGCACGCCGCGGGAGAGAGCCCATCCGACCAGGAGGGCGAGCACAGCAGTTGCCGCCGCTACCCATAGCCAGGCCCACTCGGCGGGGCCGAGGGTGAATTCCTGGTAGCCGCCTTCGGCAGCCAAAGTCACCATGTTCAAGGGAAAGATCCTCCTAGGGGGTTGCGGGCCGAGACTGTAGTGGAGGCCAATTCCTGTCGACAATCAGCACAACGGTGGGGGTCTACCGTTGCATCACCGCTCACGAGGAAGGATTGGCAGGTGCTCGACGGTCTGGTCGAATGGGTGACCTCGGTGGTCGAATCGTTGGGATATGGGGGTGTCGCCTTCCTGGTGGCCCTGGAGAACCTGTTCCCGCCGATCCCATCAGAGGTGGTGCTGCCGTTGGCCGGTTTCGTGGCGGCGAATGGCGAGGCGTCGCTCGTGGGCATGGTCGTGGCGGCCACGATCGGGTCGATGATCGGCGCCTTTCTCCTGTACGGCATCTCAGCCGCAATTGGCCCGGTGCGGCTCCGGGCGCTCGTCGTTCGCTACGGCCGTTGGTTTCGGCTCGACGAGTCCGATCTCGATCGCACCGAGGAGTGGTTCGACCGGCGCGCCAACATCGCGGTGCTTCTCTGCCGTTGTGTGCCGCTGATGCGCTCGCTCATCTCGATCCCGGCCGGGTTCAGACGGATGTCGATCATCCCCTTTACCTTCTACACACTCATCGGCAGCCTGGTCTGGAACGTGGTCCTGATCGGGGCCGGGTATCTACTCGGAGAGCGGTGGAGTCAGGTCGAGGAGCCGTTGGAGCTCTTCAAGAACGCCGTCCTGGCCGCCATCGCCATCGCCATCGCCTGGTTCGTCTGGCGCCGCGTCGTCCGCCCCCGGGTGCGACGGCCCGCCGGCTAACGCGTACCTGAGGTTTATGGCGCCATATCTGGCGCTGGTCCGACACAGAAGCAGCGTCTCCGAGGATTGGCTTCGTTCTGTGTGCCGGTAGCGCCACATATGGCGCTACGTACCTCAGGTAAGTGGTATCTCAGCCCAGGAAGTCCCGTACCCAGTCGTCGGCCGGGTGGGCGAGAAGGTCGGGGAGGGCACCGGACTGGACAATGGAGCCTTCTCGCATCAAGGCGATGCGATCAGAGAGTGCCTCCGCCTCTTCCTGATCGTGGGTCACCACCAAGGCGGTCACGCCGCCGTCGGACAGGATGCGCCGGGTATCGACCATCAGACGATCGCGTAGGGCCCGGTCGAGGGCGCCGAGCGGCTCGTCGAGCATGACCATTTTCGGCTCCGGGGCAAGAGTTCGTGCCAGCGCGACTCGTTGTTTCTCGCCACCGGAGAGGTCTGAGATGGACCGTTTGTCGAAGCCCTCGAGGCCGACCAGCTCCAGGGTGGCGGAGATCCGTCGGCGCATCGCGTCCGCCGGCAGGTTTGCCATACGAAGACCAAAGCCCACGTTCCCGAAGACATCGAGGTGTGGGAAAAGGGCATAGCCCTGAAACATGAGGCCGAAGCCCCGGAGATGTGTCGGAACCGTGGTGATGTCCTGCCCGTCCCAGGTGATCGAGCCCGATTCGACCGGCACCAGGCCCGCCACGGCCCGCAGCAACGTCGACTTCCCCGAGCCGGACGGACCGAGCACGGCCACTGACTCACCCTCGCCAACCGACAACGTGACGTCCTGGAGGATGAGTTTCTCGCCAAGACGGACGCCGATCGACTCCACACCGAGCATCAGAACGTGCCGATCTCGCCGAACTGGAGTCGGTCGATCCAGAGAACGATCGCCGCCGTCATTGCTGCCAGGATCACGGCGAGTGCCAGTGCCATGGCGAAGGAACCCGAGCCGGGTCGGGAGAGGAGCCGCACGATCATCACCGGCATGGTGGCTGTATTGGGTCGGGCGATGAACGATGTGGCCCCGAACTCGCCGAGAGAGATGACGAACGCGAAGGCTGCGCCGACGAGGGCGGCCCGGCTGACGATGGGAAGGTCGATTTCCCGCCAGACCCTGCCGGGTGAGGCTCCGAGCACCCGGGCCGCTTCCCTGGTCTCGGCCGGTATCGAGCGGAGGGTGGGCACCGTGGTTCGGACGACGAACGGGATGGCAACCAGGGCATGGGCGATGGGGATCAGCCAGAACGACGCCCTCAAGTCGACCGGTTCCCCCAGGGCCACGATGAAACCAAAGCCGATGGTGACTGCGGATGTCCCCAGCGGGAGCATGAGGGTGAGGTCGAACCAGCGTGACAGGCTGTACCTGCCACCGGTTATCACTGACGAGGCCATCACCCCGATCAGGACCGCGATCAGCGACGCGATGACGGCGAAACGCAGGCTGTTGCCGGCTGATGCAATCGGTGTCCCCACCACCCGATCATCCCGGAAGAGGTCGGCGTAGGCGGCGCCGCGCAACGATCGCGCCACCAAGACAACAACCGGGATGGCCAGCGCAATCAAGGTACCGATGACGCTGGCGCCGACGACCAATCGGGCCTTGCCGCGCGGCACGGGCCGGTCCGCCTCGGCACGGAGTGTCCAGGTCGACGTATGACGCTCCTGGTATCGGGAGTACGCATAGAGGGCAGCGGTCACCCCGACCAACTGGACAACCGCGAGAGCGGCGGCCAGCGGAAGATCGAACAGTGTCACGGCCTGGCGGTAGATCTCCACCTCGAGAGTCGCATTGCGGAAGCCGCCGAGGATCAGAACCACCCCAAACGAAGTGAAGGCGAACAAGAACACGATCGCGGCTGCGGCGGCGATGGCAGGTCTCAGGAGTGGGAGTGTGATCGTCCGGAAAACCTTCCATTCGCTCGCTCCGAGCACGCGCCCGGCATCGTGGAGATCGGGATCGAGTCGTGACCACAGCGCACCCACCGTCCTGACGACAACGGCGATGTTGAAGAAGACGTGGGCGACGAGGATGGCTCCGATGGAGTCCCTCCAGCCCAACGCTACGAAGGCGGCGCCCACCACCACCGTGGGCAACACGAAGGGGACCGTCACCAGAGCCGTCGCGAGCCTCCGGCCGCGGAATTCGAATTGGGAGACGGCCCAAGTCATCGGTGCCGCCACCAGGAGAGTCAGGACTGTCGACAACACCGCCTGCCACAGGGTGAACCATCCGATGCGGAAGAGCCGGGCCTCAACACCGTCGAACCCGATGTTCAACTCGGACAGCCCCAGCGTCAGGATCCGGATCAACGGGTAGACGAAGAAATACCCGATGAAGGCGGCCGGGACGGCTGCGACCAGCACGTGGCCCCAGCGGATTCGCCTCATCAACTCTCCATGACGCCAACCCACTCGTCGATCCACCTGTCGCGGTTCTCGGCGATTGTGGCCGCGTCGAGCCGGGCAGGGTCGGCCGGGATAATCGTGTGCTCGACGAATTCGGGCGGCAGCTCAGCCATCTCATTGACCGGGAACACGAACCAGGTGAGTGGGACGGTCTCCTGGAAGTCGACAGACAGCATGAAGTCGATCAGGTCTCCGGCGGCTTGGGGGTAGTCGGTCCCGGCGAGTACACCGGCGTATTCCACCTGTCGGTAGCACCCGGCTTCGACGACGCCCGTCGGGGCCTCCTCGATCGGCTCGGTGGCGAAGATCACCTCAGCCGGCGGCGACGACGCATACGACACGACCATTGGACTATCGCCCCCGTAGGGCGTGAAATCGCTGTAGTAGGCGGTGTCCCAGTCCGGGACGACCTTCACACCGCCGGTCTTCATGTCGGACCAGAACTCGAGCCAGGCATCTTCCCCGTACTCGTCAATGGTGGCGAGGAGAAATGCCAGACCCGGCGACGAGGTGGCGGGGTGCTCGACTGTGAGCACTCCGGCGTAGGCAGGGTCACGAAGCTGGTCGAGCTCACTGGGAACGGGCATCCCGGCGTCGGTCATCCACGATTTGTCGTAATTGATGCACACATCGCCGTAGTCGATCGGGGTGACGAGGTCGTTGTCGGGAACGAACTCGTCGCCCACTTCCTCGAGCAGGTCACTCCGGTGCTCCACGAAGATCTCTTCGTCGAGGGCCCTGGAGAGGAACGTGTCGTCGACTCCGAAGAGGACATCGGCGAGGGGGTTGTCCTTCGTCAGAGCGGCCTGGTTGACCATGGACCCGGCATCCCCGGCGGCGATCATCTCGACCTCGATCCCAGTCGTCTCGGTGAAACTGGCAAAAGTCTCCTCGGACACCGACCCGGCGAAAGAATCGTGGGCCATGAGCCGGAGTATCTCCGGCGTCTCGTCTCCGTCCGCGCCACACGCGGCGACGGCGACGAGCAACGCGAGGATCAGGATCTTCCGCAATGTCATCAACTCCTCGTTCATCGGGAGCGATGAGGCGGGTCCCTACGCCGGCATTACCCGGGTCAGGTTCATCGGTCGGGGTCTCTACAGACCCCCTCTCAGCCCGGTCTCACCGAGCTCCCGTTCAGCGTCATACGTTATACGTCTTACGTTCTACGCAAGAAATCGCACGCAAAACGCAAGACGGAGAACGCAAACTGTGTTCTCGTTTTCACGGATACGGCGTTAAGACGAGAACAGTGTTGTGCCCGCCGAAGCCGAATGAGTTGGTGATGGCGGCGGCGGGCTCCCACTCTCGGGGCTCACGAACGACGTCGTCGAGTGGGATTTCTGGGTCCAGGTTGGTCAGGCCGATGTTGGGAGGCAGTTCGTGGCGTCTCATCGCCTCGACGACGACGGCGGCCTCGATGGAACCTGACGCGCCCATGGCGTGTCCGGTGGTCCCCTTGATCGATGACACCGCAGGCTGAACATCGAAGACACGGTCGATCACACCGCCCTCTGTGCGGTCGTTCAGGTCGGTCCCGGTGCCGTGGGCATTCACATAGCTCACCTCTTCGGGTGCGATGCCGGCGTCGACCAGGGCAAGCCGGATCGCCCGCTCGGCCCCCTCGCCGGCAGGATGGGGTGCGGTGATGTGATGGGCGTCGGCGGTCGATGCACCGCCCCGGAGCTCGGCCAAGATCGTCGCCCCACGCTCGATGGCGAAGTCTTCGGTCTCGAGCACGAGGATCCCGGCGCCTTCTCCCATGACGAACCCGTCACGGTCGACGTCGAACGGGCGGGAGATCCCGCTCGGTGACAGGGCCCTTGCCGCCCTGAACCCCTCGAGCGCGGAGGCGCGGGCCGCCGCCTCGGTGCCGCCCACCACCGCGGCGTCGGCATAGCCCCATTGGATCTGACGAAGGCCGTCGAGGACTGCCTGGGTGCCCGCGGCGCAGGCCACAGACGGTGTGGAGACCTGCCCGCCGAATCCGTACTTGATCGATATCCCGGCCGCGGCGGCATTCGCCATCATCATCGGGATGAGGAAGGGTGAGGCGCGCGGCTCGTCCTCATCGGCGACATGAACCAGTTCTTCGAGCGATTCGAGACCGCCGATTCCGGTGGCCACAGAGACAGTTACCCGATTGGGGTCCACCCCGAGCGGACCGGACTGCTCCAGGGCCTCGTGGGCAGCGACGAGAGCGAATTGAGTGAATCGATCGAGGCGTCGGTGCTCGCGTTTGGGAAGCCACGGCTCGGGATCCCAGTTGGCGACCAGATGCGAACCGGGGGCGGATGGAGGGTGCTGCATGCCCTTCCACACGTCATCCATCCCGACACCGGGTGCGGCGACTACGCCGATTCCGGTGACCACCACCTTCCGCTTGCTCATGTGCTCAATTCTGCCGGAAACCTCACCCCGGGAAAACCGTGCGCTGCAGCTTTCTCATTCCCCCTATCCACCGGTCGTAATCGTTGGCCTTGTTCTGGAAGAAGGTTCCGACCTCGGAATGGGGAAGGATGAGGAACCGTTCCTCGGCGAGCCCATCGACAACGGCCACGGCCACCTCATCGGGTTCCAGGGCCAGAGGGTCGAGCAGCGTGTGGAATTCGTCGGCTGAATCGAGAAGCGGTGTTTTCACTCCCATGGGGCACAAACAGCTCACCTTGACCCCCTGATCGCCGTAGGTGATGGCCAGCCATTCGGCAAAGGACACCGCGGCGTGTTTGGTGACCGAATACTGCGCCGCCTTCAGGTTGGTGAGGAGCCCCGCCGCCGAGGCGGTCGAGAGGAAGTATCCCTCGCCACGGGCCAGCCAACCGGGGATGAGGCGGCGGGCGGCATGCACATGTGACATCAGATTGACCTGCCACATGAAGTCCCAGCGGTCCGGAGCGGTCTGTTCGTCGCCGGCGAAGCCGATCCCGGCGTTGGCACAGAAAAGGTCGACCGGCCCGAAGCGGTCCTCGGTCTCATCGATGAGGCGATCATTCGAGCCCGCATCGGCGACATCGACATGGAGCGGCATGGCGCCGATCCCGGATGCGACCGATTCGGCCGCGGCGAGATCGAGATCGGCCACGATCAGGCCCCTGGGCTTCTCGGCGGCGAACCGTCGGGCCATGGCGGCGCCGATTCCGCTCCCCCCGCCAGTGACGACGACGACCCGGTCAGCGATGTTCAAAAGGGGGCGCTCTCGAGCAACGCGGCCCCGCCTTTCACCGCGGGAGCGAGCCCGTTGGCCATCGGCAGCAACTGCTCACCGTAGAAGCGGGCGGTCGTCACCTTGTCGGCGAGGAGGGAGTGCTCGAAGCCGGGTGGTTCGCCGATGGCGGCGACCGCGGTCCGGGCCATGAGCCACCCACCTAACACGATCCCGAACTGGCGCAGATAGGGCGATGCCCCGGCCAGTGCGGCCTGGAGGTCTCCAGAGGCGAGTCTCTCGCCGAGCCACCTCGAGGTTTCGGCCAAGCCCTGAACGGCGACCGACAGCTCCTCGCGGAAGCGACTGAGCTGGTCGTGACCCTCCATGGTGGCGAGCTCGGCGGTCATCTGGCCGATGACACCGGCGACGACGGCGCCGTTCTCGAGCGGGATCTTGCGCAGGACGAGATCGATCGCCTGGATGCCATTGGTGCCCTCGTAGATGGGGGCGATTCTCGAGTCGCGCAGGAACTGGGCGGCTCCCGTCTCCTCGATGTAGCCCATGCCACCGTGCACCTGGAGCCCCAGCGAGGCCATCTCCACCCCCACGTCTGTGCACCAGGCCTTGACGATCGGGGTGAGCAGGGCCAGCCGGTCGCCGGCCAGCTTCCGGCGCTCCTCGGAGTCGGCATGGACGTGGTGGTCGCCTTCGGCGGCCACGACATAGAGGAGCGATCGCATCGCCTCGACGTTGGCCTTGATCGTCAGCAGCATGCGGCGCACGTCGGGATGCTCGATGATGGCGACGCGGTCCTTCGAATCGCTCCCGATCTCCCGTCCCTGCACCCGCTCTCTGGCGTAGCCCAGGGCCTGCTGATACGCCCGCTCGCCGATGGCGACGCCTTCCATGCCGACCCCGATCCGGGCGAGGTTCATCATGGTGAACATGTTCCGCATGCCCTCTTGCTCGTCACCGACGAGGTAACCGACCGCACCTCTACCTTCGTCGCCGTAGGAGATCACGCAGGTCGGGGAGGCGTGTATGCCCAGCTTGTGCTCGAGCGAGACGACTTTCAGATCGTTGTGCTCACCCGGCTCACCGTTCTCGTCGAGGATGAACTTGGGGACGAGGAACATCGAGATCCCACGCGTTCCGGGGACGGCGTCCGTTGTTCGGGCCAGGACCAAATGGATGATGTTCTCGGTCAGGTCCTGGTCACCCCAGGTGATGAAGATCTTGGTCCCGAAGAGGCGGTATGACCCATCGTCTTGCTTGATCGCCTTGGTCCGAACGGCACCCAGGTCTGATCCTGCCTCGGGCTCGGTCAGGTTCATGGTTCCGGTCCACTTGCCGTTGACCAACTTCTCGATGTAGATGGCTTTCAGCTCCGGGGAGCCGTGACGTTGCAACGCCTCGACGGCGCCATGGGTGAGCATGGCGGCCAGGGAAAAGGCCATGTTGGCCGTCTTGAACATCTCCTCGATGACGACACCCACCACGTAGGGCATCCCGCCGCCGCCCCATTGCTCGGGCATATGCGCCGCCGACCATCCCGACTCGACGTACTTTCGATACGCCTCCTTGAAGCCTTCGGGGGTTCGCACCGTGCCAGCGTCGGTGAGGACGGAGCCCTCCTCGTCGCCAGTCCGGTTGAGCGGTGCCATCACCTCGGCGAAGAATCGGCCGGCCTCCTCGAGGATCGCCCGCACCGTGTCTGGATCTGCGTCCTGATGGCCATCCAGCTTGGCTACCTCATCCAACCCGGCGACGTGGGTGAGGATGAACATCATGTCGTCGATGCGCGGCTCGTACGCGGCCATGCCAAAAGGGTACCGACCCCTTGTTAGCTGTGAGCCACCTCGAGCTGTGAGATAACCGTCCCGTGGAGCACTTTGTATCCCAGTCCTTCATAGAGGCCAAAGGCGCCGGTGGGGTTCTCGGAGTCGACACCGAGCATGGAATGGGTGAATCCAGCATCCAAGAAAGCGTTGAACGAGCTCTCGAGCAGGGCCGATGCCACTCCCTGTCCTCGCCAGGCACGCTTCACACCCAAACTCCTCACCCAGCCCTCCCGCCTGCCCGTCGCCTTCTCGTCGTCAGGGAAGAACCCGTTGAGGGAATAGCCGACGACCTCGGTCCCGGCGACGGCCTGAAAGGAGAGATCGAGTCGGATCGCCTTGCGCTCGATGAGGTGACCAAAGGCGTCCTCGTCCATCCGGGTGGAGCCCCAATGGTCGCCGAAGGCCTCGTTGAGCGCTTCACGTGTTCCCTCGTCGCGTGACCTTTCCCAGGGGACGATCTCGACCCCGTCCGGGCTCCGCGGCACTACTGGTGTGGTGAGGGGCCGGATCATCTCCTTCATGAAGCGGACCGGTTCCAGCCCGAAGCGGCGATAGAGCCGGAAGCTGTCTTCCATCCAATCGAAGTTCCAGGTTCGGATGTACCAGGGCAACGCGGGATCGCAGGTGGACAGGGACTCCCGGCCCCGTTCGATCTGCCAGCCAAGGAGATGTCTGCCAGTGCCCTGCCCTCGGAAGTCGGGGTCGACCACCCCCTGAAGAATCGCTCGCTCTTCGCGGGAACCGCTGACCCGATGCCAGACGAGCCCGTAGGCCACCAGATTCCCGTCGAGCCAGTAGCCGCGGGTGTCGAGGTCTGGCTCGACGAAAGGCTCGTTGAAATCGTCCTCGACCTCCGAGGCCGGGGTCAAGGCAGGCAGGTCCCAGAACCGCTCGTGGCGGTTGATCAACTCCGCTACGGCGGGGGCATCCTCCAGGGTCAGAGACCGGATGTCCATGTCGGCAAGGTACCGGCGTTCGGCGGTAGTGGTGGCCGATTATCCGGCGAGGACCGCGTCGGCAAGGTCGGGAAGGACCTCGCCGATGGCTGCGTCGAGCTTGACCGCGGCGTGGTCGTCAGCCTCGGTGGGTCCCTGGTTGATGATCACGATCGGGAGGGACAGGCTCGCTCCGCGCAGCACGATGTCGGAGGCCGGCCAGACCGAGACCGTGGACCCGACGACGAGGATGGCGTCGGCCATGGCCAGGAACACCAGCGCCTTGTCCATCTCGTTCTCGGGGAGCAGCTCACCGAACATCACGGTGGCCGTCTTGACCATCCCGCCGCAGTCGGGGCAGGTGGGGTCGAGCTCGCCGGCCTCCACCCAGCCGAGGACGGTCTCCGTGTCCCAGACCTGTCCGCAGTCGACACAAAGGCTCTTCCTGACATTGCCGTGCAGCTCGGCCACCTGACCGTCCTCGAGACCTGAGACGAGGTGAAGCCCGTCGACATTCTGGGTGACGACTCCAGCGAGCCGCCCAGCGTCGGCGAGCCGCTTGATCGCTTCGTGACCCCTGTTCGGCCGCACCGTGGATCGGGCCCCCCACAACTCGCCGTCGAGATGCATCTTCCAGCCTCGCATTCTCAGCTCAGGGATCGTCCGGTAGCGATCGATGTGGAAATCGTCGGGGTCCACCTTGGTCCATAACCCGTCGGGGCCGCGGAAGTCGGGGATCCCCGACTCGGTCGAGATCCCGGCACCGGTGAAGACCAAGATGCTCTGCGCCGATCGAAGGACGGCGACGGCCGATTCGAGGTCGGAGTTCGAGTGGGTCACGCTGTGGATTATCCAGCGATCGCATCATCTAGCCCAACTGCCCGCCGAAATCGGTATGAGCCGGCGGGAGCCCGGCGTACGATGCGCTTGTTGTGACGACATCCGAAGTCCAGGCCTGGCTCGATCGTTACATCGAGGCATGGCAGAAGAACGACCCCGAGCTCGTCGAGGCACTGTTCACCAGCGATGCCGTCTATCGGTTCCGCCCCTACGGCGGCGACGGCCGCGTTGCCGAGGGCATCGCTGACATCGTGAGCAGCTGGATCGACTTCGACGAGGACCCGTCGCAATGGGAGGCGTCGTACCGACCCTATGCCGTCGATGGCGATCGTGCCGTCGCGGTCGGGACGAGCCGCTATTTCGACGCCGGTGAGCAAGGCGACGAGGTGTATCACAACTGCTTCCTGCTCCGCTTCGCCGACGGCCGCTGCGCCGAGTTCACCGAGTACTGGATGCTCGAGCCGAACGGGAGCTGATCCGCCATGTCCGATCCCCAATCGGAGATGATGCGGAAGGGCTGGGACCCAGAGGAAGGGCTCGATTCGCTCAAAACCCCCCTCTTCCACACCTCCACCTTCGTGTTCGAGTCCTCGGCCGCCGCCGAGCGTCTCTTTGCCATCGTCTATGGAGGGGAGTCTCCGGAGCCCGGCGAGGACGTGGGTTTCATCTACACGCGTCTGGACCATCCGAACCTGGTCATCGTCGAAAGCCGGCTTGCCATTTGGGACGGAGCGGAGGCAGCCCTCCTCTTCTCCAGCGGGACATCTGCCGTATTCACGACATTCCTCACCCATGTCAGGCCCGGCGGCCTGATCCTCCACAGCGCTCCGCTGTATGGGGGCACCAACACGATGCTCTACAAGGTGCTGGCCCCACTCGGATTCGAGCTGGCTTCCTACGGTCCGGACGCATCACAGGATGAGATCGAGGACGTGATCGGGGACCGCCACCTTGCGGCCGTGTACTTGGAGACTCCGGCCAACCCCAGCAACGACGTGTTCGACATCGATCTCGCGGCGCGGGTCGCGGCGGGAGCCACGACACCCGAGCAACGCGCGTTGGCCATCGTGGACAACACGTTTCTGGGGCCATACGCCCAGCGTCCATTGGACCACGGGGCCGACCTCGTGGTGTACTCGGCCACCAAGTACTTCGGGGGCCACGACGATCTGGTGGCGGGGGTGGTGACTGGAGCGACCGCCCTGATCGACCCGATGAAGACGATGCGCTACAGGATCGGGACCACGGCCGATCCACACACGGCCTGGCTCCTGGGGCGGAGTCTCGAGACCTACGGCATCAGGGTCGAGCGTGCGACCGCCACCGCCGGCCGGGTGGCAGGGTTCCTTGCAGGGCACCCAAAGGTGGCAAGTGTTCGTTACCTGGGCCTCATCGAGGACGACGATTCCCGGGCTGACCTGGCCAAACGCCAATGGTCTTCCGCGGGAGCAATGATCTCTTTCGATGTGGCCGGGGGAAAGGAGGAGGCGTTTCGCTTCCTCGACTCGATGAGGCTCATCGCCAACACGACGTCTCTGGGAGGGACCCAGTCGATCGCATGCCATCCGTGGACGACGACTCACTCCAACGTCGACGCGGAGACCAAGCTTCGCGTCGGGATCACCGACGCCATGATCCGTCTGTCGATCGGGGTCGAAGCACCCGAGGACATCATCGCCGACCTCGATCAGGCACTGGCCCGGGTCTAGGGGATTCCCCTCCGCGGCTGCGCCGGTACTCCCCCCTTCGGGGGCCCAAAGAGTCCCCCCTCCTCGGCTGCGCCGGTACTCCCCCTTCGGGGGAGAAATAGATGGGTCGTACAGCCCATTCCCAAGCGATCGCGCCTCCGGAATAATCATTAACGGACGCGCTTGGGAGACGTGAGTAGGGAGAGGCATGAGCCACGGGCCGCTCGTTCTCGGGGGTCAGCTCAGATCGTCTCCCAACCGCGCCGCCCTTACCAAGTCAAAGGCTTCTTCTGCCGCGACCTGCGGTCAGAAGTAGCGGGTGCTCCTACCCAATGGAGCCGGCGGGGGCGGCCCTTCGGGGTCGCCCCCGTTTTTTTGACTCCACCTTGAACAGGCCTTAGGGCGGTCTTGACCCGGCCCCTGGCACCTTTGCTCCCTGACTAGCAAAGGAGCCAGCATCATGACGAGAGTTTGGATCGACGCCGACGCCTGCATGGGCGCCGGCACATGTGGTCAGATCGCCCCTGACGTTTTCCAGGCGCGGCACGACGGGACGTGGGCAGTGAAAGAGGACGCCGCCCACTTCGGGTCGACGGTGGTCTTTGATGGGCTGGACGGCAACGGGCATGGGCCCGGCGGGTTCCAGGGACAGGCTCGAGTGCCGGAACAGCTCGTCGACCTCGTGATCGAGGCCGCCGAAGAGTGCCCGGCCGAATGCATTTTCGTCGAGCTGTGATGACGTCCGGGAACAGCACGCCGCGCGCCAAGAGGAGCGTTGCCCTATCGGTGATCCTCGGCACCCTGCTGGTGCCCCTCAGCGCATATGCCGCTTCGGCTCTCTTCGATGCAGAAAATGTTGCGGGGTCGGCGATCGCCGCGGACTCTTCACCCACTGCGGAAACGGCCGTCATCAGCCCGCCCACCGTCGCGGCCGACCTGGGGACAGCGTGTGGCGAAGCCGGGCTGGCCATGGTCGCCACCGAGACAGCGGGGACCATCAGCGAATTGCAACAAGCTGCCCTCGATGCCCTGCGAGGGATCTGCGCCGAACACGGGATACCCCTCCCGGCCCCGGAACCCGAACCGGTCGTCGCCAGTGCGCCCCAGCCCTCCCCTCCGGCCGGCGAGCAAGTCGTGGTGCCATCGGATGACGACCACCATGGTCGTCACGGGGGTGACGATGACGACGATGACAGCCGTCATGGCGACGATGACGACGACCGTCACGGGGAGGGCCACGATTGAGCCGGCTCTCCATCCCGACCGGGCTGGCTGTCCTCCTCACCGGATTGATCGCGCTTCACGCCTCGATGACCCATGACGTGACGTCGACTGCGGGCGAGCTGGCCGTTGTGGCGCCGCTGTCGGTGACGATGGGCGAACTGGACCTGTCGGTGAAACGCATGCTGCTGGCCCATGGATCGGCCGCCCTCCTCTCCCCCGATGAGATGACGCAGCTGCCCGATGCGGTGGCGGGAGCACTCATCGATCATGGGATCACACTGACCCTCCCTTCGGAGACCAGAAGATGAGTCGCTTCGCGGAGGGACGGGGGAACCGGATCCTGGTCTGGACCGGCGCCGCACTCGCTTGGGGCAGTGCCTTCGTCGCCACTTTGCTCGAGCCGCCCCGCGACCAGGAGCCGCCACTCGATACCCCCGGTCATATGCAGACCGTCGATGCGAGCTCGTCGATGCCAAATCTGCCCGATCAAGGTCTGGTCGTTATCCGCTCCGGCAAGACCCAGACCGTTGAATCGAGCCCTCTGCCGGCTCAGACCGTTCCGGCCCCCGCCACGGCGCCGGCGATGACGAGTAACGGATCATGATCGATATCACCTTTGCTGCCATGGGCACCGGGATAGATGCGTGGTGCCCGAGCCCCGAATGTGCCGTTGGACTGCGCCGCTGGTTCGAACAGGTAGAAGAAGTCTGCAGCCGGTTTCGCCCCGGAAGCGAGTTGAGCCGGGTGAATCGCTCGGTGGCGAGCCAGGTAGTGGTCTCGGATCTTCTCGCCGAGGTGATGTCGGCAGCCGATCGAATTCGGTCTCTCACCGATGGGCTGGTCGACGCCGGGGTCGGGGCCAGCGTCACTGCGTGGGGTTACAACAAGTCTTTCGACAAGGGCCTCGGGCTCGATGCGGTCCCTGCGCTAGTTCCCGCTCCGGAATGGGCCCTGTCGGGTCGACGACTCTCTCGGTCGCCCGGTACCAGCCTCGACCTCGGTGGGGTGGCCAAGGGGTGGACGTGCGATCGAGCCGTGGAGCAGGGTCTTGCCACCGTGGTGTCGGCCGGGGGAGACATCCGGAGCGCCGATTCCCGGACCATCGTGTCTGTGCTGGATCCCTGGGATGAGATTGCAGTTCGTCTCCATCTCGGCGTTGGGGCTCTCGCCACCAGCTCCACCAGTCGTCGCCGTTGGAAAGCGGGCGATCGCGAGGTGTGTCATCTGATCGATCCGCGGACCATGACGCCGATCGACACGCCCGTCCTCAGCGCCACGGTGCTGGCCCGATCGGCGCTCGAGGCCGAGGCAGGGGCCAAGGCAGTGCTCTTCCGTGGCGAGGATGGCCTGGCCTGGGCTGCCGACACGGATTGGGTCGATGCCGCAGTCGTCATCTGGTCGGATGGATCGGTCTACGCCACACCGGGAATCGAGGTGGCGGCGTGAGCGCCGAATGGCTGGTCATCAGGGGCTCCGGCGTCGTTGCCTTTGCCCTGTTGAGCGCGGCCACGATCTGGGGTCTGCTGGTGAGCTCGAAGATGCTCGGAAAATGGGTCAAGGCGAAGCCACTGACTTGGTTTCACGAGTCGCTTGGCATCGGGGCCCTTCTGGCGACCTTTGGTCACGTCGGCGTTCTATCTGTCCACGACTTCCTGGACTTCAGTTGGGGCGAGATCCTCGTCCCCGGCCTGTCCGATTGGCGTCCGCTGGCGGTAACGGCCGGCATCGGCGCGCTCTACGGGCTGGTGCTCGTCAGCACCAGCTTCTACTTCAAACGCTGGATCGGCCAGAAGGCCTGGCGCACCATCCACTTCGCCTCGTTCGGGGTATTCGTCACCTCGTTGTTGCACGGGGTCTGGGCCGGCACGGACACCTCGAGCCCCATGATGATCGGGCTCTATCTGGGATCGGCCATAGTCGTCTTCTCATTGTTGGCTCTGCGCATCGTCGCCGAGCTCTCGGGGTCCAGGACATCGAGGAGGGCGCCGGCAGCACTGGTTGATGAATCTCCCTAGATTCGCCGGTCAGATGACCGACCCATATCGCGACACCATCAAAGAGCTGAGCGACCGCATCGTCGAGGCCCAGAAGCCGATCAAGGTGCTCAGTGCCATCAACTGGGACGATTCGATCAAAGAGAAGTTCTACGCCTCCGAGTTCAAGGAGCTTCCCGCAGTCGATCGCGCTTACTACGAGGCCCGCAACAGCAAGCTCGATCCGGATGCAACCCGTGATGAGCTGAGGGGTATCGAGGCGGACCTCCAGTCCAAACTCGGCCCGGTTTCCCCTGCCGGCAACCTGATGAGATTCATGTGTGAGCAGTTCCGGCAGACGGTCGACTTGCTCGACGCCAGAGGGACTCCTGGGTTCTCCCAGATCGCCAGCCTCCTCTATGGGACGCCGCAGGACGTCTTCCACGTCGGTGGTCCGACGATCGCCGACCTGGCACAACAGATGAGACATGTGCTTCAGGGGTTGGATGTGGACTCGGAGACGGAGAAGGACCTGCGGAACATCCCCGGCACCGAGGCAGTGGGGATCCTGCAGGGCCGCGTAGACATCTCGATGGGCAAGGGCATGGTCGATGTTCGGCCGGACGATGGGATCGCGGCCGACGCCGCCGCTGGGAGCGACTACATCAAGGTGAGAGAGGACCGCATGTTCTCCCAGCGTGACCTCGATCTCCTCGAGACCCATGAGGCCTGGGTGCATATCGGGACCACCCAGAACGGCCTGGCGCAGCCGGTATGCACCTTCCTGGGCAAGGCGGCCCCGCGGACCACGGTGACCCAGGAGGGTCTTGCGGTCCTGACCGAGATGCTCAACCTGCGCAGTCATCCCCGTCGTCTCGCCAAGCTCATGCATCGAATCGAGGGGATACGGGCGGCCAGCGAGGGAGCGAACTTCGTTGAGGTATTCGAGATGTTTCGCACCGATGGTCTCACCGAAGACGAGGCTTGGGCGGCTGCTGTTCGAATCTTTCGAGGCAGCCTTCCGGACCAAGGGCCCTTCACCAAAGACCTGGGTTATGGCAAGGGTCTGATCCTGACCCTTCTCTACGTTCGTCTGGCAATCAACCTGGGCCGCTCACATCGGATACCGCTCCTGTTCTGCGGAAAGGTCGATCTACTCGACATGGTGACCCTCCATCAGCTGGAGGAGGAGGATCTCGTCGAGCAGCCGAAGTTCATCCCACCTCCGTTCGATGACATCCCGGCGCTGGCGTCTACGTTGAGCCTTGGCGGGTTCACCGCCATGCTCGATTGGGAGCGGCTGGAGGCGGACTACTCAGTGCTCATCTGAGCGAATGAGGCGATCGCCACTCTGCGCCGACTGATTCTTCGGCCGACAGCTGCCCCGAACACTCCAAAGGGAAGCCCGAGGACGGGAACGGCGATCAGGAGCCAGATGGCATCGTTGAGGTTGGTGCCGATCGGCGCCCAATCCCCATCGATCAGGAGACCATCGCCGAGGCGATAGCGTCTCACGGCCTCGGGAAGAGCCACGGCGAACATGAGGGTGGTCCCCAGAGACGCGGCCCAGACCGCCGCTTTCACTCCAGCCCACAAGGAGCCTTCCGACATCGAGGCGGCGGCGCCGGCGACGGACATGATCAGCCAGGGGGCCAACACGGCCCAAGACATCGTCCCAGCTTCCACGGTGCGGGCAGTCACCCAGTATCCGGCGCCGAGGAGGATGCCCGCCCACATGCCGATGGTCACGGCGCGTCGACTTCGCATCATTGGCTGAGGTCGGGCACCGGCCAACCAGACGACCGAAGCCAGGCCGACGGCGAGGACGACCGCCCCGCCCGTTGATAACTGCTCTTCGGCATCGGGAAACTGGACCAGGAATGCGGCGGTGAGCCAGACGGATGCGACGACCGCCGCGATTCCAATCGCGGAGATTGGGTGGATCGGCTCTCCGTCGCTGCGAAACCACCCCCGGGCCACGGCCAGAGTGGTCATGACGCCGATCAGGGCGGTGAGGATCACCACCAACACCCGCAGGGAAGGGGTGAGGACGCCGGAGGCGACCCAGATCGCCACGACTGCAGCGCCTGCGGTCAATCCGGCCACCCTCACCGGCATCGGGTCCGCCTGCGGCGACAGGAGCACAGCGCGGGCGGCGCCGATAGCGAACTGCCATCGGGCAGATCGGTCTTCGATCAGGGAGAGCTCGGACCGCATCGCCTCCCCCCATTCGCGACGATGGATGGGCAGGAGCGAGCTGGAGACGGTGAGCAGCAGCTCGGGCCCATCCGCGAGACGGGTGCGAGCCCACCAGGCCGACCAAAGCAATAAGGCCGCGATCACCCAGGTGGCAGCGATCACGGACAAGAGGATCGCGGCCGGCAGATAATTGGTGCCATTCTTCGAGGGCTCTGCCGTTGCAACTCCGATCACAAAAAGGGCGACGAACGGCGTGACGAAAAGCGATGCGATCGCGATGACATGGCCGGCCTTGAGATCTTTCATATCGTCTCTACCTGTGGCTTGAGCCCGACCTGGCCTTCGACGTCAGAGGTGAGCGTCCTGGCCAGCGCCAGCCCGTTGCCCGTCAGTCGATACAGATGACGTGATGGACGGCCAGCGGGGGTCTCGGTCTCCCAGGCGGTGTCCAGGAGCCCACGGTCGGCGAGGCGAATCAGGATCGGGTACATGGAGCCGGCCTTGATCCCGAGTTGCTGGCACAGCTCATACCCGTAGCGCCATTCGGTGGGCTGATCTGCGAGGCTGCGCAGCACCGCTGCTGTCTGGGCTGAAGGCATCCTCGAACGACTCACACCATCAAGTCTACATAGATAGAGTTATTAGGGGAAGAGGCATTTTCCGGATTGTCGACACAGCGCTGTCTGGGCTGTGCTCGGGTTAGGGTCGCGTCGGACCGCCTTCGGTGGACCAGGGTGTAATGGCGCAATTCGATCTCCCAATCGAGCAACTCAGGACCTAGTCCCGAATGTCGAGGTACCGAACGACTTCGATGGCTTCTGGTCCACTCAGCTGGAAGAGGCCGCCCGTCACGGGATCGACGTGGCATTGGAGCCGGCCGGCGATCTGATCAGGTCGGCCGACGTGCTGGATGTCCGCTTCTCCGGGCACGGCGGCGACAGAGTCGCCGCCTGGCTGTACCTCCCGCATGAGATGGACGATGTAGCCCCCGTGGTGATCGAGTACATCGGCTACAACGGAGGCCGGGGGCGACCCATCGACTGGCTCCGGTGGTCGAGTGTTGGCTGTCCGCATCTCGTCGTGGACTCCCGCGGGCAGGGCGGAGGGTGGCGTTCGGGCGACACCCCCGACCCAGGAGACACTGGAGAGCCCGGAAGCCGGGGCTTCGTCACCCGAGGGTTGTCCGATCCGAAGGACCACTACTACGGGCGGCTCTTCGTGGACGCTGCGAGAGCGATCGAAGCCACGAGAGCGATCGACGCTCTTGCCCAGCGACCAATCGTCGTCAGCGGTGGGAGCCAGGGCGGCGCCCTATCCCTGGCGGCGGCGAATCTCTCGCAGCAGGCTTCGGTGGTTCTAGCGGATGTGCCGTTCCTGTCCGATTTACGACGCGCGGTGGCCATCACCGATGCAGCGCCCTACTCGGAGATCCGGGAGTACTGCGCCACCTATCCGGATCGCGTTGGCTCCGTGTTCAGGACGCTCTCCTACTTCGATGTCGTCAATCACGCCAGACGGATAACGGCTCCGTCGCTGTTCAGCGTGGCGCTCATGGACGAGATCACCCCGCCTTCAACCGTGTTCGCCGCCTTCAACTGGCTCACGGGCGATGGCCTCATCGAGGTGTACGAGTTCAACGGGCACGAGGGTGGCGGGTCGCTCCACTTCGAGAAGCAGGTCGCGTTCGTCCGGGAGCACCTGGGGTGAGGCCAGGCCTCACCCCAGATCGTCTTGTTGGGTCGGTGGGTCCCGTGGGACTCGAACCCACAACCAACGGGTTAAAAGCCCGCTGCTCTACCAATTGAGCTAGAGACCCTGAACAATCAAAGGGTACCGGCCCGATTGGGCGACGAAATGATGCCAGCTAGGGTGCCGTGCCAGTCGAGCTACGGTGGTCGAGATGGAATTGATGACGGTGACAGCGGTGGCGATCGCGGTCGTGGCTGCGTTCAGGTCGACATGGTCCCCCTGTGGTGTGTCGATGCTCTCCTCCATAACCCCCCTTTCCGAAGTCGGGCGTGGTCATCGTTATTGGGCCACGGTTGCTTGGTTCCTGTTCGGGTCGATCCTGGGCGGGCTGACACTTGGCCTCGTGGCCGCCCTTGGCGCCATGGCCGTGGCAGGTCTGGGACTCTCGACGTCCGCCTCGGCTGGCGTCGTGCTCGTGGTCGGGCTGGTCACTCTCGCCTCTGATCTCGGCCTCGGTGGTTTCCGTCTCCCCGCCAATCCACGTCAGGTGGAGAGAACCTGGCTCGATCGCTATCGCCCCTGGATCTACGGACTCGGCTTCGGCTGGCAACTCGGAGTTGGAGTCGCCACCTATGTCATGTCGGCCAGCGTCTACCTGATGGTCGTCGTTGCTGCCGCCACCGGCGAGCCGTTGCTGGCGTTGGCAGTCGTCACGTTGTTCGGGGCTCTCCGCGGGCTCGCCGTCCTTCCCGCCGCCAACGTGCGCACGCCGGCCGACCTCGGTCGGCTCCATCGGCGTATCGAGCGCTTTCGCCCCACCAGCCGGGTCGTGGCCCTCGCCGGGCAGATCGCCGTTCTGACTGTTGCAGTCGTCGTCCTCGTCGGTGTCCCCGCCGGGCTGGTCGTCGCAGTCGCCCTATCGGTAACCGCCTGGGTATTCCGTCGGGGCCTCAGCGACCCCGCCCCGAGGGTGCGTGTCCCGGACAGCCCGGCCGAGTTGACGCAGCCTGACTACAGCGGGTAGTCCCCGAACCGACCCCAGGCGACGAACAGAGACAGGGCGATAAGCACCAGGTTGCCGATGATGAACCGAGGCTCCTTCCGTCTGACGTGCACCACGATCGCCCCGGTCTGCGCGACAACGAGGCCGGAAGCAGCGATCGGGACCAGAACGGGAGCGATCCCGGTCACTGCTGGAAGTATCAGTCCGAGGGCCGCGAGGACCTCGGCGATGCCGACGAACTTGACGAAGCCTGGCGAGTAGTCGCCGGCCCAACCCATGTTCGCCACCAACTTCTCATGAGGCTGGGTGCTCTTGATGATCCCGGCAGCTCCGAATGCGAGGGCGAGAAGTATCTGTGCGATCCATAGAGCGGTGTTCATGATTGCCCCGCTATGCCTCCACGGTGCGAGCCCGGCTGATGCCGATGCCGCCCAGGGTGTCGTTACCGTATCGCTCGATCTCTTTGGCGAGATCCAGGCGCTGGGCAGTCATCACGACGTCGTCGGTGATCATGTCGGCGGGGACCAGCCAGGAGACCTCGAACTCGATGTTGTCGGGATCCTTGCCGTAGAGCGCCTTGGTGGTGCCGTGGTCGGTCGCCCCGACCAGCGCATTCCGTTCCGACAGCCTGGCCCATATCTCGGTCAAGTCTTGAAGCGTGTCGACTTCCCAGGCGAGGTGATACAAGCCGACCGACTGCCTGCCGGCGGGAGAATCCGTTGCCCCTTCCCCGATTGAGAAGAGACCCAGGTCGTGGTCGTTGGTCGAGCCCTCTGCCTGCATGAACACCGCGCCAGGAATGGGGAGTGGCAGACGTCGGAAGCCGAGCACCTCCTCATAGAAGCGGGCGGAACGCTCGGAATCTCTGACATATAGGACGGCATGGTTGAGTCGGTGAACTGACACTTCGTTTGCTCCTCGATATGGACCCTACAGCCAATGTGTTTGAAGGTTCAAATATTCCGGTAGACTGTGGACCATGGCCAATCCACTGAGCAGGACCGAGTTGAGGGCATGGTTGCGGCTCGCCGGTGGCATGAAGTCGTTGCTCAATGCACTGGATCGTCAGCTGCGGGACGAGTCCGGGATGACGCACGACGATTACGTGATCCTGAGCCGGCTGCATCGCGCACCCGATCGCACATTGCGCATGAGCGAATTGGCTCGAGAAGTCGGTTTCTCGCCGAGTCGGCTCTCTCACGCTGTCAGCCGCATGGAGGAGGCCGGCTGGGTCGAGCGCAGTCGTAGCGAATCCGATCGGCGGGGAACCGAGGCAACCCTCACCGATACCGGGGCCAAGGTGGTCGAGGTGGCCACGCCTGCCCACCTCACCCTGGTCAAGAAACTGGTCTTCGACGCCCTGGGCGACGAGCGCGCCGTCGCCCTCGCAGAGGCGATGGACGACGTTGGACGTGCTTCCCGGGGCTAGCCGACCGGGGTGAAGACATGGACTCCGTCTTCGCCCACCTGCATGATCCACGGGGTCGACGTTCCAGGAGTCACGCCCAGATGTGATGGGCTACCCGGGTCGGCGGGGCTGAAGGGCTCTGCGATGGGCTCGGACTCACTGACGGCGCCGTCTGGAGCCACCGAGACGAAGCCTCCGATGCCGAGTGTCTCATCCGATTCCGGGACCCCGTACATCATGATGAAGATCGTCCCGTCGACGCCGGTCTCGACCTCGATCCCCCCGCGGGCGACGACCTCCGGGTCCTCCGAGAAACGCATCTGCAAGATCCTGGTCAGACCGGAGTCGGGGATCTCCACGAGCATTTCGCCATCGCTCAGTGTCACCATGTAGCGGCTGCCATCCCGCGCCAGGAACCATTGAACGGGCACAGGCTGCGGGTCATCGGGGTCGAGCGAATGCGGCGCACCCTCCTCCCCGTCGAATCCGTAGAGGAGCTCGCCGTCGGTGGTGACCCACGGGACGGTGCCGTCGAATGTGGTTCCCATTGCCTGCCCATCGGCGATGCGAAGCAGTGACATCGTGTTCTCAGACCGGAACCCGCCGGCGGCGATCGAGCCATCGTCGAGACCCTGGGGCATCTGATACTGGAAGTACTGGCCGTCGACGAGGAGGTCTTCAGGCATGACCACCTGGTCGAGATATGACCCGTCGGCTGCGAAGTGGGCGATGCGGAGGCTGGCTGCATCGAGGAACCACCATGAGGCGTCCGGTGTCTGGGTGCCATATTCCGGTCCGAGCATCAGGCCATCCCCGCCCGGGGAGGTGCCGAGGAACTCCTCACCTTCGCCGTATGGAAAGATCTGCTCACTCCATGCTGGCCCCATCGCCGAGAACGGGGAGAGGAGGACGGTCACTGTCTGGTCGGCGGGGAGACTCGTCGTGGGAGCGACGGTTGTCGTGGACCCGGGCGTGGTCGTGGTGGGATCGGCCGCAGTGGTAGTGACCCCCTCCGTCGTGGTCGGGAGGTCGGTCGTCGTCGGTGGGTCGGAGTCTCGATTGCAGACGACCACGATGGCGACGACGGCGATGACGAGCACGATCAAGGTGACGAGCCGGCCGCGGGACATGGCTTCAGGTTATGACGACGTCGTTCGGCGGGAGAGGACCTGCCGGCTATAGCCTTCTGCTGTGAGCAGCATCCGCTTCGGGATCTCCCGCCTGCCCCCCGAGGACGTCCCCGATGAGCAGTTCCTCGATGAGCTGGTGGCAAAGGGTCATCGGGCCCTCGAGCTGCCCTTCGTCGACGGCTTTCCCTGGAAGGAGAAGCGTTGCCAGGCATTTGGCGAGCTGGCCGTCGAACGTGACATCCGGCTCTCGGTGCACGCTCCCTACTTCGCCGGCCTGACCCTGCCCGACGAGGACCGTGGGCGTCAGTCCCTGGCCGCCCTGGAGCACACGATGAAACTGGGCAAGGCGCTGACGGCGCCGGTGATCGTCGCCCACTTCGGGTCCAACTACTCCGAGGAGCCCAACGTCCTCATGGATCGGATCCGATCCCGGCTCGATTCGGTGGTCTCCAAGGTCGAATCGCTGGGGGTGGGCATGGGTCTGGAGACGGCGGGCAACAATCGGTCGTTCGGGAGCCTCGGCGACATTGCGATGCTGGCCTCGGAGTATTCGTTCGTCCGCCCTGTCGTCGACTGGGCCCATGTCCATGCGATGACCGGGGGTGGCCTCACGTCCAAAGAGGCGTTCGTCTCGGTGTTCTCGTTCATCCAGAGTCAGTTCCCAGGCTGGATGATTGCCCCGCTGCAGACCCAGTTCTCGGACAACGAGTTCGGCGCCGGCGGCGAGATTCGCCACATCGCCTACGGCGAGGGAACCCTTCGTGTCGGCCCACTGGTGGAGGCGGCGCAGGAGGCAGGAGTCGGCATGGTGTTGATATCGGAGGCCAGGGACCTGGCCAGTCACGACCGGATCTGGGAGGAGGCGAGGACGCAGATCGAGGCCGGGCCCTCGACGGCGTCGGGCCGGCTTGTCTTCACCGCGGCGGCCCCTTTCCCCGCACCCGTCACGGCGATCAAGGAGGGAGACGGGTTCAAGCCGGTGGGGCTGGATCGGTCGCTTCGGCTGTCGAACCTGGACAAGGTCTACTTTCCCGACGAGGGCTACACCAAGGGCGACCTGATCCAGTATTACGCCTCGGTTGCACCCGTCCTGCTGCCCCATCTGGCGGGGCGGCCGATCTCGATGAGCCGCTACCCGGAGGGGATAAAGGGCCCGTCGTTCTACGAGAAGCGGGCACCGGGACACCAACCGGATTGGATGAAGACCACTCCCGTGCCGTCAGACTCACAGGGGGGTGTCATCGACTTCCTCGTCGCCGACACCGTCGAGGCGTTGATGTGGTTCGCCAATATGGGATGCATCGAGACCCATCCCTTCCATTCCCGGGAAGGGCAGCTCGAGCATCCCGACTATGCCATCTTCGACTTCGATCCGGCCGAAGGCTCCAACTGGGATCAGGTGATTGAGGGTGGCCACCTCCTCGAGGTGGCTCTGGGTCAGCTGGGGCTGGTCGGATATCCCAAGCTCTCCGGGGCCAGGGGACTCCACGTCTACGTCCCCCTCGAGCCGGTCCATGGTTTCTCGAGAGTGCGGCGCTTCGTGGGTGAGGTGGGCAACTACCTGGCAGCGGCCAATCCGGATGCCCTCACCATGGAATGGGACAAGCCGAAGCGGAAGGGCAAGGTCTTCGTCGATCACAACCGGAACGCCTCCGGCCAGACCGTCGCCTCTGCCTATTCGGTCCGACCACGTCCCGGAGCGCCGGTCTCGGCTCCCCTCCTCTGGGATGAGTTGGGCGACATCGCAAACGGCGACATCACCATTCTCAACCTCTGGGACCGTCTCCAGAGGTTCGGCGACCTGTTTGCCCCGGTCGTGGCCGGAGGCCAAACGCTCGACAACGCCGAGAAAGCGCTGGGGATCGGGAGCGAACCTGATACCTAGAGATGCGCTCAGCCCCGGGTTGCTAGCGTCCTGTGATGGATCTGTACGCCCGCGTCAACATCTTGGGGGGTCTCTCGGTGCGACTTCCCCGGGGGCGGTTGGACGATGCCATCGCGCTCGACAACGACCCGATCAGACGGGCCCGGCACTGGGCGGAGCAGGGCGTCGACTACATGCACATCGTCGATCTCGACGCTGCCGCATATGGGGACTACCGCAATCGTGAGCTGATCGATCGGCTGATCGACGAGGTCCCAGTCCCGGTGCAGGTCGCCGGGGGCATTCGCTCCGAGGGCGAGGCGCAGCGTCTGATCGAGAAAGGCGCCTGGCGCATCGTCATGGGCACCGCCGCCATAGAGAACCAGAACATGGTCTGGGATCTGTGCCGTGAGAACCCGGACAAGATCGCCGTCTCTGTCGACGTCCGCTCCGATGAGGAGATCGTGACTAAAGGCTGGACCCAGAACAGCGGCCGCTATCTCGAGGAGGTGCTCATCGAGATGTCCTCAGCGGGGGTGGTGGCCTTCCTCGTCTCCGAAGCCGGTCGCGACGCCCTCGAGGATCCGCCCAACTTCCAGATCATGGCCGAGGCGTTGGCCACGGTCGAGCAACCCGTGATCGCCGCCGGCGGGGTCAGGGACCTGGAGGATCTGCGCGATCTGCTGCGTCTCGAGGCAGCTGGGCGAAGCCTCGACGGTGTCGTTGTCGGCCGGGAGGTCACGGCCGGCCGGTTCACCATCGAGGAAGCGAAGCAGGTCCTGGCCGGCGGCGGTCCGACGCGCGCTCCGGGCGGGGTGGTGGCCACGACGGTCCGTGTCGGGGTGACTTCCTTGCAGAAATCGCTCGACTTCTACGGCGGGCTCGGCTTCACCCATGTCCGCACCCCGACGCAAGGGGTCGCGGCCGAGGTGATCGAATCGGCGAAGGGACAGAGGATCGAGCTGGTCGAGGGTCAGGATCGGCCCGCAGCCCTCACTTTCGTTGTCGACGACCTCGAGCGATGGGGCCAGCATCTGAGCAGCCTCGATCTCCACATGAGCGCCGGGGACAAGGTCATCGAGATCACCGACCCCGACGGGCTCGCCCTTCGATTTGAACAAGCCTGAGGTGATCTCTCGAACCGAATGCATCACATCACGTATTTGTGACGCCCTGCATTAGGTTGCCGGTCAGTTCTTGATCAGGGTCCGGGATTGCTCCCGTAGGAATTGGCGGAGGTACCACGGGCCGCCGCCACCGGCACCGGATGTCCCCGATCCTTTCCAGCCTCCGAACGGGTTGATGTCGGGCCAGGCGCCGGTGGTCGCGCCGGCCGCTCGGTTCACATAGGTGACCCCGGCCTGGATCTTGTTGAACCAGGTGTCGATCTCGTCCTCGTCGCCACTGAAGAGCCCGGCGGTGAGACCGAAATCCGTGTCGTTGGAGAGGGCGATCCCTTCCTCGAGCGACTTGACCTTGGTGACGGCGACAAAGGGTACGAACAGCTCCTCCTTCCAGACCCAGGAGTCGAGCGGAGCGCTAACAACGGTGGGTGCCACGTAGGTCCCCTTCGCCAGGTCGCCTTCGGTCAGGACCACGCCCCCGGCATGGACCTGCCCTCCGCTGTTCTTGACCTCATCTACCGCCTTCTGGAAGCGATCCACCGCGGCGTCGTCGATGACCGGGCCCATGAAGGTCTGCTGCTCGAGCGGATTGCCGACGGCAATCTTCGCGGTGGCTTGGACGAGTTTGTCGATAAGTTCGTCGTAGACCACCTCCTCGACGTAGACCCTCGACGTGGCGCTGCACTTCTGGCCACTGAGGCCGAAGGCACCCCGGACGATCCCCTGTGTGGCCACATCGAGGTCGGCGCTCGAAGTCACCACGACCGGGTTCTTCCCACCCATCTCACAGACCACGGGCTTTGGTCGGGTCTCGTTGACAGTCCGGTACAGGTACATCCCTACCGGGACGGACCCGGTGAACGTGAGCCCGTCGACCTGGGGGTGGTGGGCCAGGTAGTCCCCGATTTCGTCCCCGCCGGTCACCACGTGGAGGGCTGCCTCGGGGAGACCGGCCTCCATCATCACCCGATGGAACTCGAGAGCCATCAGGGCTCCCTGGTTGGACGGCTTGATGACCACCGTGTTGCCCGTGATGAGTGCCCCGATGGAGGGCCCGCCGGCCAGCGCCATCGGGAAGTTGAACGGTGAGATGACCGCCCAGACCCCGAACGGGCGCAACACCGAAGTATTGGCGTCATTGGGGCCGTGGGAGCTGAGTGGGGTGATGAATCCGTCGTGCTCGGTGATCTGACCTGCGTAGTAGCGAAGGAACTCGACCGTCTCGGCCACATCGCCCAGCGACTCGAGACGGTTCTTGCCGATCTCGTAGGACATCAGGGCGGCGAGCTCGAAGAGCTGGCCGTCCATGTGATCAGCCGCCGCGAGCATGAGGTCACGTCGGCGCTCCCAGCCCCAGGCCTCCCATTCCGGGGCGAAGGTCTTGGCTGCGGACACCGCGTCGTCGACATCTTCCGTCACCGCCTGGGCATAGCGGCCGATGACGATCCCCGAATCGATGGGTGACACCTCTTCGAAGAAGTCCCGGTCCTTGCGATGCTCGCCATCCACGACGACGCCATGGTCCTGCCCGAGCCGTGGCTTGACACTGTCCAGGGCACCCTCGTAGGCCCGGTTCATCTCCTCGTTGTCCGTGGACATCGTGGCGTAGGTGATCTTCATCGGCATGCTTGTCCTCGGTGCGGGCTCATCGCCACCGACGTTAACCAAAGGGCCGGCGCCGGGAACCGGGGAACATGTCGGGCTACCGAAGCGAGCGGAGGCTGGCTAGCGTTTCTGACGCAGATGCCAGATTCACCGTGGGTCCTCTACTGGCCTCTCCTGCTGGTGGGGGCTTATCTCTTGGGGTCGATTCCGTTCGCCCAGGTCATCGCCCGCGTCCGGGGCATCGATTTGCGTTACGTCGGCAGTGGCAACGTCGGCGCCGGCAACCTGACCCGCGTCGCCGGTTGGCAATGGGGTCTGGTTGGTGGGGTGCTGGACGGCCTCAAGGGATTGTTCCCGGTCTTGATCGCTCAAGGGATGGGGTTCGGGAAGGGTGCCGCCGGGATGGTGGGGCTCATGGCCGTCATCGGGCACAACTGGTCGCTGTTCTTGAAAGGTCGGTCGGGCCGTGGCCTGGCCACTTCGGTCGGATTGTTGCTCGCCCTCGACCCGGTGCTGTTGGTTTGGACAACCGGCTGGTCTGTGGCCGGCTGGAAGATCGGTGGCGGAGTGGCCGGGTTCCTCGGCTGGGGCCTCCTACCAATCGTCTCGACCGCGATGGGTCGGCCGGCGACTGAATCGCTGGTGCTGCTGGCTCTGTCCGCCGTCATCATGGCTCGCCGCATGCAGGGGAATCCCGATAGCCAGCGTGGCATGCGACCGGCGATGCGCCGTGCGATCTTCGACACCGATCCGGGTGGTGGGGACTTCCCGCAAAGCGCGGACGACCTGCTGACTCCATGAGCCCGAAGCGGGTGGCCTGGATCGCGGTCATCGCCGCGATCGTCTACGCCGGCGTCGCCGGTTTCATCCTCAACAACTTCGAACTGCCGGAGATGAACGCGTACGCCTGGGGTCTGGTCACCCTTGCGGCGATCGCCCAGATCACAGCGAGCTGGTTCTACGGGTTGCTCTACAAGGAGTCGGTGGAGGAGGCCGGCGGCGAGCTCAAGGCGTTCTCTGCGTTCAAGGCCGCCCTGGTCGGGGCGGGTGTGGCACGTCTCATCCCGGCGGGAGGCGCCATCACCCCGGTGGCGATGGGTTGGACCGTCCGTGATGAGGAACCGGGTACCACAGGGGCGGCTGTGCGCGCCGTGCTCTTGAACTATGCCGGACTTCTCATGATGACCGGTGTCGGCCTCCTATTGGCCCGGCCTCAGGATTCAGCCCGGATCGCCTCCGTCAGCCTGACGGTGCTGGCCCCATTCGTCCTCCTGGCCGGGGTTCTGCTGATGTTCGGGTCGGGCAAGCTGGGCTCGCTGTCACGATTCCTTCCCAAGGCCGTTCGCAAGCGTCTCGACACCACCGTCATCGACCATCTCCCTGGACCGGAATCCCAGACTTACATCTGGTGCCGGCTGATCCTCGAGGGCACCGCTCTCGGCCTGGTTCTCATCGCCTTCGGGATCGACGTCAATGTCTTCCAGGTGATGGCTGCTTTTGGTGCGGCGTCGATCGCCGGAGGTCTTCCCGGCACTCCGGGCGGCCTTGGCGTCACCGAGGCCGGCCTGGTCTTCATCCTCAGCGCGTACGGCTTCCCGGCGGCGACGACGGTGGCGCCCGTGCTCATCTACCGGATCATCTCCTATTGGGTCCCGGCGGCCCTCAGCTTCTTCGCCGGGGGGATGACCTTCCTCAGGTCCCCGGAGGCGAAGGCCGCTGCCGAGGTCGATTACGAGGGACAGAGGTGAAGTAGCCTCGGGGCCATGCCCGAGACGATCGACTTCAGCCTTCCCAACCAGGACGGAGAGACCGTCAGCTCCAAGGACTTCGCCGGAAAGCGCCTGGTCATGTTCTTCTATCCGGCCGCCATGACGCCGGGGTGCACCACGGAGTCGTGTGACTTCCGGGACAGCTATCAGGAATTCGCCGAGGCCGGCTACGAGATAGTTGGGGTCAGCCCCGACACCCCGGCCAAGAACGCAAAGTTCAAGGAGAAGGAGGGGCTCAATTTCGATCTGCTCTCCGACCAGGACAAGGAATTGGCCACGTCTCTAGGCGCGTGGGGTGAGAAGAAGATGTACGGGAAGACGATGGAGGGCCTGATCAGGTCGACATTCGTCATCGGCTCGAATGGCGAGATCGAGAAGGCATACCGCAACGTCAAGGCCACCGGTCACGTCGCCCGGGTCAAGGCAGACCTGCTCGGCTGAGATTCGGCTTTCTATATTCGTGTAGCGCCACATATGGCGCTACGTACCTCAGGTAAGCGGTTCCGGTCCGCCCAGCTCGATGCCGGCCAGCTCCTCCAAGGCCTTGACCAGGGCGTGGTTGCCTTCGGAGCCGAGACCTTGGGCCTGGAGGGCGCGATAGAGCTGGAAGGTCAGGGATGTCCCGGGCAGGGGGATCCCCAACTCGTCGGCCGAGTCGAGCACGATGCGCAGGTCTTTCTGCTGCAGGTCGATGGTGAATCCCGGTCGCCAGTCACGGGCGATCATCTGCGGTCCCCGGTTGGATAGCATCCACGATCCGGCCGCCCCACCTTCGACCGCGGCCAGGGTCGTTCGCAGGTCAAGACCCGCCCCCTGCGCCAGCAACAACGCCTCGGAGGCGGCGAGCTCGTTGAGCACGACCAGCACCTGGTTGACCGCCTTGGCCATCTGGCCCGATCCCGGCTCCTCGCCGATGTGTGTGATCGTCTTCGAATAAGCCTCCATGAAGGGTCGGGCCCGCTCCAGAGCGTCTCCGGGGCCTCCGGCCATGACTGCCAGGGTTCCCTTCTCGGCCCCCTCGGACCCGCCGGAAACCGGGGCGTCCACCCAGGCCACTCCTGATTCTGAGGCTCGGGCGGCGAATTCTCTTGTGGCCCCCGGCGAGATAGTCGAGTGGTCGACGAGGACCGCACCCCGGGCCAAGCCATGGATGACCCCGTCATTGCCAAACACCACCTCCTCCACGTCCGGGGTGTCGGATACACACACGAAGACGATGTCGCTCGCCTTTCCCAGTTCGATCGGATCGGCGGCGAGGTCACAGACGAGATCCACTGCCTTCCCGGGAGTCCGGTTCCAGACCGTGAGGCCGTACCCGGCCATGAGAAGGTTCAGAGCCATCCCGTGGCCCATGGTCCCGAGGCCGATGTAACCGAGACGAGTCATGGCCGGGCACTCTAGGGGTGTGCTAGACCCACCCCCATGCCCCACGATCGACTCGACGCCACCATCGCCGCCGAGGTGTCGGCGCTGCGTCAATCGGGGACAGCCAAGGGATCCGAGGCGGTGATCGTCGGCATCGAGCCCGAGGGGGAAGGACGTGGTCCCCGCTATCTCCTCGAGGGCTCTGAGCGACGGTTCATCCGAATGAACTCCAACGGCTATCTAGGGCTTTCTCGTCACCCTGCGGTGATCTCTGCCGAAGAGTCGGCGACGAAGCAGTTCGGCGCCGGTCCGGGGGCGGTCCGGTTCATCTCGGGCACCTATCGGGCACATCTCGATCTCGAGCAAAGGCTGGCCTCGTTTCACGGGCGCCCGTCGTCGATGATCTTCTCGTCGGCCTATGCCGCTGTCGTCTCGACCCTCACCTCATTGATCACGCCTGACACCGTGGTGCTGAGCGACGAGCTGAATCACAACTGCATCATCAACGCCCTTCGTCTCTCCCGACCGGCGGCGAGGGAGGTCTATCCCCATCTCGATTTCGACGCGCTCGACTCACTGCTTGCCAGCGCAGCAGGTGCGAAGAGAGCGCTCGTTGTCACCGACGGGGTGTTCTCGATGCGGGGCGACTATGCCGATCTCTCGGCGCTGATGGAGGTCGCTCGGGCCCACGACGGTGGCTTCGAGGAAAACGTCGGTGTCGTCGTCGACGATTCCCATGGGGTAGGCGCTTTCGGGGAGACCGGTCGGGGCACTGAGGAAGTCTCCGAGTCAAGCCCGGTCGACGTCCTCATCGGCACGCTGGGCAAGGCTTTCGGCGTCAACGGGGGTTACGTCGTCGGGAGCCAGAGCCTCTCCGACTTCCTCCGGGAGAAGGCGCCCATGTACATCTACTCCAACCCGATCACCGTGGGGGAGGCGGCCGCCGCCACTGCGGCAGTGTCGGTGGTCGACTCTGACGAGGGCAGGTCCTTGTTGAGCCATCTCGCAACTATGACCGCCAGATTCGAGAACGGGCTCGTCGATCTGGGTTTGGAGACCATCCCCGGTCCCCATCCGATAGTGCCGCTCATGGTCAGAGACACCGAGCGGACCACTGCCCTGGTCCGACATCTCCACGACAACGGAATCCTCGCCACCGGTCTCAACTATCCGGTGGTGCCGAAGGGCGACGAGGAGATCCGCTTCCAGGTCAACGCCGACCACACCGAGGGCGACATCGATCAGGTTCTGAAGGTGTTGGGGAGTTTCGGGACCTGATCGCCTAGGTGATCACCACCAGGACGGCGCCAGCCTCGACCTGGTCATCGGGGGAGCAGTCCACCTCGATGACGGTCCCGTCATGAGGTGATCTGAGGGTGTGCTCCATCTTCATCGCCTCCAGCACGACGAGCACCTGACCGGCCTTCACGGTGTCACCGACGGCCGCTCCGACCCTGATCACCCTTCCCGGCATGGGCGCATGTAGCGATCCGGGAGTATCGGCTGCCTCTGTTGAAGGAAAGCGGGACAAGGCTTCCAGGCGAACCGGTGCCAGCTCGGAGTCGACGTGGCGAGCCTCGCCGTACCTCGACACGGTGAAGCTGTGGTCGAGCCCGTCGTGGTTGAACGCGACAGAAGCGGGTGAGCACTCGGTGAGGTCGATCGGGCCCAAACCCTCCACGACTGGCTTCGTTGTGACCGAATAGCGGATCACGTGGGTTCCATGATCTCCTCGATACGACCTCTCCTGAGAGTGACCGGGCCGGTTCCGCCACCCGGAAGGGATGGAGGCCAGCACGCGGGGCCGATTTCTTTCGTAAGCCTGATCGGAGAGCGCCGCCGCCACCGCCGACAGATGCTCGGTCTGCATATCCGCCAGCGGCCGGCCTAGCTCTCCTGGGTCATGTCGTTCCAGAAAATGGGTGTCTATGGCGCCCGACCGAAACTCTTCGTGCTCGAGAATCCGAACCAACAGCTCGCGGTTGGTGACAGGACCATGGATCAAAGCCCGCCTCAATGCCCGGGCGAGCAACTCGGCCGCTTCATCGCGGGTGGTGCCGTGGGCGATGACCTTGGCGAGCATCGGGTCGTAGAAGACCGAGACCATCGATCCGTCCTCGACACCGGAGTCGACCCTCACTCCCGGAAATTGGGGAACATCGAACCGATGGATCTTCCCCGTAACCGGGAGGAAGGCGTGAACAGGGTCCTCGGCGTAGAGCCTCGCCTCGACGGCATGCCCGGAGATGATGGGCTGAATGTCGATCGGGGCACCATCTGCGATCTCGATCTGGAGACGCACCAGGTCCAACCCGGTGACCATCTCGGTGACAGGGTGTTCCACCTGGAGTCTGGTGTTCATCTCCAGGAAGAAGAACTCCCCGTCCTGAAAGAGAAACTCGACCGTCCCCGCCCCGACATATCCGACCGCTGCGGCGGCGGCCACCGCTGTCTCACCCATGCGTCGACGCAGGCTGGCGTCGATCGCCGGTGAGGGCGCCTCTTCGATGATCTTCTGATGCCGCCGTTGGATCGAGCACTCTCTTTCGAATAGGGAGATCACCGCGCCCTGGCTGTCTCCGAGCACCTGGATCTCGATATGACGTGGTGCGACCAGATACTTCTCCAAGAAGACGGTGTCGTCGCCAAACGAGGAGGCCGCCTCCCTTCGCGCTCCCTCGATCGCCTCGGTCAGGCCTGAGGGATCGCCGACGATCCTCATCCCCTTGCCCCCACCGCCAGCGGACGCCTTCACCAGCACCGGGTACCCGAGCCCATCTGCCGCTGCTTCCACATCATCGTTCCCGGTGAGGTCGATGGCGCGGAGGGTTGGGACTCCGGCTGATTCGACGAGGGCTTTGGAGCGGAGCTTCGAGCCCATGACCTCGATAGCATCTGGCGGCGGGCCGATCCAGATCAGGCCCTCCTCCGTGACCCGACGGGCGAATTCGGCGTTCTCGGCGAGAAAGCCGTAGCCGGGGTGGATCGCGTCGGCCCTGGTCTGCTTGGCCGCCCCCAGCACTGCGTCCATGTCCAGATAGGTTTCGGTGGGGGTCGAACCGGGAAGGTTTACCGCATGATCTGCCTCGAGAACGTGTGGCTCGGCCCTGTCGGGGTCGGAATGGACGGCAACCGTTTCGATGCTCATCTGACGACAGGTGCGAAACACGCGGCGAGCGATCTCACCGCGGTTGGCCACCAGAAGTCTTCGAATCATTGGGTCGATGAGGGTACCGGTGGAAACCATTTCGGACGCCAGGACGTCATAAGCCTTGTCGTCGTAGCTACGAGTTGAGGAGTCGCGTTCAAATGAGTGATACACAGTTGTTGGAAAGGCAGGACCGAGAGGCGGTCGAGAGGCTCGAGCCTGCCCCAAGACGACGGAAGGCCATCGTTCCTATCGCCATCGTCACCGGCGTGGTGGCTCTGTTCGTCGTGATCGGGATCTGGGTGGTTTCGAGTCTTCAGGATCTGGTCGATGCCGTGCCGACACCTGGAGACCTCGCTGCCGTCTTCGAGCCGGAGCCTTACGAAGAGATTGGCCCGGTCGTCATCAGCTCTATCCGGGACATGTCCAACCTGACGACGGTCGAGACCGTCCAGTACACCATCGTCGACAAGGGGACCGACCGAGGATGGCTGGAGTGGGCCCGAGGTGACAGTCTGCAGTTGTTCGCCGTGGCGAAGATCGGCGCCGGCATCGACATGAGTGGCATCTCCGTGCAGAACGTCTCATTGGACGACCAGGGCGTGGTCGAGATCACCGTCCCGGCGGCCGAAATCCAGTACGTGTCGGTCGACAACGAGGCAACCCAGATCCTCGATCGTGAGACCGGTTTGTTCACCAAGGGCGATCCGAGGCTGGAGACCGATGCTCGACAGGTCGCCGAGGAAGTCCTGGTCCAGGCCGCCCTCGACGAGGGCGTGCTGGCCGACGCCGAAGCCAACGCCCGTCAGATCCTCACCGACTTCCTGCTCGGTCTTGGTTACCGCGACGTGGTGGTCGAGTTCGCCGGCTGATCCTGATCCGCCGATCCTGATCCCCAGCGGATGACCAGCGAGGAGATCGTCGTCCACACCGGGAACAGGCCTGGGGTCTTCGACATCACCTCCAATGTGGCTCGATTCACGTCGTCACAGGGCGATGGTCTCGTGTCGGTGTTCGTGCCCCATGCCACGGCCGGCCTGGCCATCATCGAGACAGGCGCCGGTAGCGATGACGACCTGCTCGCCGCCCTCGAGGTCCTACTCCCTGCTGCCCCGGGCGGCTGGCTCCATGAGCACGGGAGCCCCGGGCATGGCCGTGATCACGTGTTGCCCGCCTTCGTCTCGCCCAGCCTCACCATTCCGGTGATCGGTGGCCGCCCCGCGCTGGGAACCTGGCAGTCGGTGGTCCTCGTCGACACCAACGTCGACAATCAGACCAGGAAGGTTCGCCTCTCCTTCATAGAGGGATGATCACATCCGGAACACGCCGAAGCGGTCGGTCCCCTTCACCTCGGCGGAGTGGGTGGCGGATAGAGAGATGCCGAGCACGTGCCGGGTGTCGCGGGGATCGATGAGCCCGTCGTCGCGCACTCTCGCCGTCGAGAAATAGGCCAGCTCCTCGGCTTCGATCTGAGTCTCGATCTCCTTGCGCCGCTTTTCGTCCGCAGCCTCGTCGAAGGGCTCCCCTCTGGATTCCGCGGACTGACGGGCGATGATCGACATGACACCCGCCAGCTGGGCCGGGCCCATGACCGCAACCTTGTGATTGGGATAGCCGAATACGAATCGGGGTTCGTAGGACCGGCCCGACATGCCGTAGTTCCCGGCGCCGTATGAGACCCCGGCCATGAGGGCGATGTGGGGCACTTCGGAGTTGGCCACCGCATTGACCATCTTCGCCCCGTCTTTGATGATGCCTCGCTGCTCGTAGTCCTTGCCCACCATGTATCCGGTGGTGTTGTGGATGAAAAGGAGCGGGGTGTCGTATCGGTTGCTGAGCTGGATGAACTCGGTTGCTTTCTGAGCCTCCTCGGAGAAGATCACCCCCTGCTGGTTGGCGATCACGCCAATCGGGAACCCGTGGATCGATCCCCAACCGGTCAGGATCGATGTTCCGTACACCGCCTTGTACTCCTCGAAGCGTGAGCCGTCGAGGGTCCGGGCCAGGATCTCGCGCATGTCGAATGGCACCCGGAGGTCGGGGGGAATCGCCCCCAGGATGTCGTCGACGTCATGGACCGGTTCATCTGGATCCTTGGTCGCCCCGTACCCCTGCTTGCGCCAGTTGAGATGGCCCACGATGTCACGACCCATCCGGATCGCCTCGTGCTCGTCCTGGGCGAAGTAATCGGAAAGGCCCGAGACCTTGGAGTGCATCTCGGCGCCGCCCAGCTCCTCATCGGTCGACTCCTCGCCAGTCGCCATCTTCACCAGGGGCGGGCCGCCCAGGAACACTTTGGCCTGGTCCTTCACCATGACGGCGTAGTCACACATGGCCGGGAAGTAGGCGCCCCCTGCCGTGGAGCTGCCGAAGACGATGGCGATGGTGGGGATGCCCATCTTCGAGAGCCGGGTCAGATTGCGGAACCACTTGCCTCCGACGATGAAGACCTCGGCCTGGTCGGGGAGGTCGGCACCGCCCGACTCGACCAGGTTGATGAGGGGAAGCCGGTTCTCCCCCGCGATGTCCATTATGCGAAGCGTCTTCGCCACTGAGTAGCGGTTCATCGAGCCGGCCTGGCTGGTGGGGTCGTGGGCGAGGATGGCGCATTCGACGCCCTCGACTACGCCGATACCGGTCACCACGTTGGCGCCGAGGTTCTTGTCAGTCCCCCATGCGGCCAGGGTGGAGAGCTCGAGGAATGGGGCGTCCCGGTCGAGTAGGAGTTCGATCCGTTCCCGGGCAAGGAGCTTGCCGCGGTCCCGATGGCGCTTGATGTACTTCTCGCCACCGCCTTGCCGTGCCTGCTCCATCAGCTGCTCGAACTCGGCGAGCTTCTCTTCCATGGCGGCCCGATTGACCCGATACTCCTCGGACCGGGGATCGACTCTGGTGGGCAGAACCTGCACGGAAGGCGAGCGTAGTTCTGCTTACCTGAGGTACGCAGGCCCGGATATGGGCCCAGGAGGACAGAGAATGAAGGCGAAGGACTTTCAGGACCTGATCGGGACCGAGATCGGGGTCAGTGACTGGATGGAGATCACCCAAGACCGGGTGAACGCCTTCGCTGACGCCACCGACGACCACCAGTGGATCCATGTCGATCTGGAACGCGCCTCCGCCAGCCCGTTCGGAGGGACCATCGCCCACGGATTCCTCACCCTGTCCCTCACCGTCGCCCTGACCGACCAGGTGCCTCTCGAGGTCGGGTCGCCAATGATGGGGATCAACTACGGGCTGGAGAAGGTCCGTTTCCCTGCCCCGGTGCCGGTCGGCTCGCGCATACGGGGCCGGGTCGGGTTGGTCTCGGTCACGGATGTCGAGGGTGGGATCCAGCTCAACCGTCAGGTCACCATCGAGGTCGAGGGAACCGAGAAGCCGGCCATGGTCGCCGAGACGGTGAGCCGGCTCTACTACTGAGCACTTCTATGTCGGCGTAGGGCCATATGTGGCACTATGTACCTCAGGTAAGCGGGCTCAGCTCAGACTGCGACCGCCCCCGACCACGATGACCTCCCCGGTGATGTAGCTGGAGAGGGGGGTGAGGAGCCACCAGACCGTGTTGGCGATCTCGTCAGGGGTGCCCATCCGTTCGAGTGGGATGGACTCGACCATCTTTTCCCTGATTTCCTCGGGGATGGCCATGCTCATCTCTGATGAGATCAGACCCGGGGCCACCGCGTTGACCCTGACCTGCGGGGCCAGCGACAGAGCCATGGCCCGGGTCATACCGACCACCCCGCCCTTCGACATCGAGTAGTTGAACTGGCCGAAGTTGCCCAGATACGCCCGCGAGGCGATGTTGACGATGGCGCCGCCGTCGGACATCAGAGGGGCCAACTCGGCCGTCAATCGAAAAACCGCCCCCAGATTGACCTCGAGGACCGCGGCGAAATCCTCGTCTGCCATGTTGATCAATCGGGCGTCTCGAGTGATACCGGCGTTGTTGACCAGCCCAACCAAGGGTGCCCCAGAAGCCTCCACCGCCTCCCTCACGACACGAGGCCCGTCGGCCGAGGTGAGATCGACCTGCACCGGGGTGATGGACTCGGAGAGCGCCAGCTCGGGGGCGATGTCGATACCGACGACAGTCAACGGGCCGGTCGAGGCCATCTTCTCTGCGATCGCCCTGCCGATGCCGCGCGCCGCCCCGGTGACGACGATTGTCCCGTTCATGCCAGCGTCTTTCCGATATGGCCCGAACCGACCCTGATCAGCTCACCATTGACCACACCGTCATCGAGCAGCCGCCCGGCCCACTCCTCCACCACGGCTCGGTCGGCAGCGTCGTCGAATGCCACAACATTCGCCGTCCATCCCTTGCGTGCTCCCTCCAGGGCGGCGGTGCGGGCCGCCGAGAGCAGGCCGCACGCGACCATGGCGTTGCCGGCGCCCCTCCGCCCCAGCAGATCGTCCTGACCCACGACATAGACGATTGAACCCTGGTTTTGAGCCGATGATCGGCTCACCTCGAATGCCCTCGTCAGCTCGTCGAGTACCGCCGCCCAGTCGTCACCGACGTCCTGGGCCCAATGGACCACCCCACTCACGAGACGACTGCCGTCCCGGCCGCGACCATCTTCTCGATCGAGTCGGGGTCCACCCCCACCTCCCGCAGGATTGGCCGGGTGTGTTGCCCCAGAGTGGCCGGCGCAGCGGCGGCGCGGGCCGGTGCACCGTCGATGTGGATCGGTGAACCGGTGGCCCTGACCGCGCCCGCCACCGGATGGTCGAACTCGACGACCATCTCGTTGTGCCGTGCCTGCGGGTCGCTCAACGCCTCGCTCAGGGTCAGGACGTGACCCACGGGCAGACCGGCCTCACCGAGCAAGCTCACCCAATGATCGGCCGTCTCCATCTTGAACACCTTCGTCAGCCTTCTGGCCAGCGTGTCTCGTTTGGCCATCCGCAACTCGTTGCTCGGATATGCATCTATCAGGTCGGGCATGCCGAGGCTCTCGGCCAGGACCCGGAAATGTCGATCCGAGACGACGGCAAGCGTGAAGTGCCCGTCGGCGGCATCGAAAACCTGACTCGGGGCGACGTACGGGCTCGCGGTGCCTACCCGCTCCGGCTGCTCGCCGTTGACCAGGGCAAGCGCATTCCAGGCCGATTGGACGGCCATCACACCGTCACGCAATGAGACATCGATGTGCCTTCCCGACCGGGGTGTCTCGGCCAGCGCGGCGGAAATCGCCAGTGCGGCGTTGGTCCCCGCCACGTAGTCGCCGATCGTGGTGGCGGTCTTCATCGGACTGTCCTTTGGCCCGCCGGTGATCGAGATCATTCCCGCCTCACCCTGGAACACGATGTCGATTCCGGCTCGCTCCGCATAGGGACCTTGGGCGCCGAAGGCCGAGATCGAGGCGTAGATCAGTCTCGGATTCAGCCCGTGCGAGCGATCCTTCCCGAACCCGAGTCGATCGATGGCACCGTGTCTCAGATTGTGGACCAGTACGTCCGCCTTACGTATCAAGTTGTCGAGAACCCGCTTCGACAACCAGTCCTTGGTGTCCAGTGCCAGGGACTCCTTGCCCCGGTTCACGGCCATGAAGAAGGTCGACTCACCGTTTTGATGAGGCCCGAACCCGCGGGACAGGTCCCCTTCGGGTGGCTCCACCTTCACCACCCGCGCTCCCAGGTCGGCGAGAAGCATCGCGGCGTATGGCGCCGCGATCAGATTGCCGAACTCGACGACGAGAGTGCCATCGAGGGGCCCCTCAGACACGCTCGATGACCGTGCTGATCCCCTGACCGACCCCGATGCACATGGTGGCCAGCCCGTAGCGGCCACCCCGTCGCCTCAGTTCGTGGGTGAGAGTGGTGAGGATCCGTGCCCCTGAGGCCCCCAGCGGGTGACCGATGGCGATCGCCCCGCCGTTGACGTTGACGCGTTCCTGGTCGATCTCCAGCAATCGCATGCTGGCCACGGCCTGGGAGGCGAACGCCTCGTTGATCTCGACGAGATCGAGGTCGTCAGGGCCGACCCCGGCGCGTTTCATCGCCTTCTCCGACGCCGGCACCGGACCGATCCCCATCACGTCGGGGTGGACACCGGCGGCGGCCGAGGAGACGATTCGGGCCATGGGGGTGAGGCCATGCGTGCCCAACCCGGTCTCGGTGGCGAGGATCAGGGCGGCGGCGCCGTCGTTCATAGGTGAGGAGTTACCCGCCGTGACCGTCCCATCCTCCTTGAACACGGGCGGGAGCTTGGCCAGCACCTCCATCGAGGTGTCGGCCCGAGGCCCCTCGTCGGCGTCGATCATCGCCGTCTCCCGACGTCTGGAGTCGACAGCTGCCTCGATGGGCTCGATCTCATCGTCGAAACGACCGGCGCCCACTGCTGCGAGGGCCGACTGATGACTGCGCAAGGCGAACGCGTCTTGGTCTTCCCGGCTGATGTCGTACTTGGCCGCGACCACCTCGGCGGTCATCCCGAGTGTGATCGGGGGATATAGCTCCTTCATCCTCGGGTTGACCAGACGCCAGCCGAGGACGGTGTCGACGATTTCGGGGGCGCCAGTGGCGAACGGGCGGTCGGGTTTGGTCATCACGTAGGGCGAGCGCGTCATCGACTCGGATCCCCCGACTACCACGACGTCACCCCAACCGGCGGCAAGGGCGTGCGCTCCCGAGATCACCGCCTGCATACCGGAGCCGCAGAGGCGGTTGACGGTCGCTCCCGGGATCTCGATGGGGAGACCGGCGAGGAGCCCGGCCATGCGGGCGACATTGCGGTTGTCTTCACCCGCCTGATTGGCCGCACCCCAATAGATGTCTTCGATCGCCATCGGGTCGAGGTCGGGCTGACGTCTCAGGAGACCAGCGATGGTGTGCGCGGCCAGGTCGTCGGGTCTGACGTGGGCGAGCTGTCCGCCCAGCTTGCCCATCGGCGTGCGACACGCATCGACGATGTAGATGTCACCACTCATTCTCTATCCGTTCACATTCTCGCCAATCGGTCCGGGTCGAATAGGGGTGAACCCCTATTTCACATGGAATCTTCGGGCCGTAACTTCAGTTGAAAAGGACGATAGAGATGAACGAGCGTCGCAGAGACCCGAGCCGAACTCCGGCAAGCATGGTGGCCTACGCACCGGCCGGGCTGCTCGTCCTCTACGTCATCATTCGCCTCATGGTCTGAGGGCTACGGTTGGCCCCATGGACCGACCCGATCTTCTTCCCTTCACAGACTCCGAAGAGGCAAACCGGCTGCTCGCCTCAGACGGGTTCGCCCTCCTCATGGGCATGCTGCTCGACCAGCAATTCCCCATGGAGCGGGCCTTCTACGGCCCACAGCTCCTGAAGGATCGTCTCGGTGGGGTGCTCACCCCGGAAAACGTGACTGCCACTCCCCTGGAGGACCTCGAGGTGGTTTTCCGCGGGCCACCAGCCATCCATCGCTATCCGGCGTCGATGGCGAAGCGCACCCAGGAGCTGGCGAGGGCTGTGATCGACGACTACGAAGGCGTAGCGGAGAATCTGTGGGAGACCGCCAACGACGGCTCGGAGCTGCTCAGCCGACTTCGAGCACTTCCTGGCTTCGGGGCCGAGAAATCGCGCATCTTCGTGGGGCTCCTCGGAAAGCGGCTCGGCGTGCGTCCCGAAGGCTGGGAGGAGAAAGCGGCCGATTGGCCGTCGATCGCCGACGTGGCGAATTTCGAAGACGTGCTCGCCTTGCGCGAGAAGAAGAAGGCGATGAAGGCGGCCAAGCGGGCCTGAACGGCTCAACCGCCCGCCCGTTCGTGCCGATAGGGGGGACCAAGGGAACGGAAGGGTATCGATGCATCTCTCTGGCCAGCTTTCTGATTGGAGCATCAACGATCTGCTCCAGATCATGCAGGTCACAACGAAGACCGGCTCACTCGACATCGAGGGCGAGCGCCGCGGGCGCGTCCATTTTCGTGAAGGGCGGGTCACCGGGGCCGAACTGACCGGGTTCGATGGTGCACACACCGGGTCCGATCGCGCCGGAGTCGCCGACATCCTCTATGTGCTCTCCTCGGTCGCCGAAGGCTCGTTCTCCGTCGGTGCCGCTGACGGGCCCGATGCCAAAGGTTGGACAGTCGAAGAAGTCCTCGTCGATGTCGAAGCGCTCCAGACCCTCGAGGGCGAGGTCACCGAGACCGGGTTGTTCGAGGCCAACGGCGTGAAGCTGATCCACGAGATCGCTGAGCCGGTGATAGTGGAGCCTGGTGACTGGCAGACATTCGTCAATCTGGTACCGACATTCAGTTTTGGCGCCATCGAGGCGAAGTTTGGCCGCGGCACCGCGGTCCGCATGTTCCACACGCTGAATCGGATGGGGCTGGCCGAGACCGTCGCGACTCCCGAGGAGGAGGCCGAGTGGCTGGATCGCCTGGCCGAGGGCGTGGCTTCCAACGGCGTCTGGAATGGAGCCAAAATCGAGGCCGAAGCTGCCACGACCGCCGAGTCGGAGCCCGAGGTCACCAACGAGGTGATCGAGCCCGAAACAGTCGAGGAGTCCGAGGTCATCGAGACCGAGCCAATTCCCGTGGCCGCCTCCAAACCAAGCCGGGCACACGTCGAGCTCAAGGGCGTCTCCGCACCTGCGTCGACCACCTTGACCGATGGTGTGTACGACGAGATTCGCCGTCTTCGGAGCCGGGTCGGCGATAAGTAACGTCGGCGGGCATGTCTGCCCGTCCCGATTCCACGTCGGATCTCCCCTTGATCGTGGGGATCGCCGGCGGGTCGGGGTCAGGCAAGACGACCATTGCCGAATCTCTGGTTGAGCAACTGGATGGGAATGTCGCCCTCGTCCAACATGACGCCTACTACCGACACGCTCCGGAGCTGTCATTCGAGGCGAGGTCCCAGGTCAATTACGACCACCCGGCATCCCTCGAGACCGAGTTGTTGGTGGACCACCTGGTCACGCTGCGATCCGGTGCGTCGGTGGAGAAGCCTTCCTACGACTTCGCCCGCCATCTTCGATCCGACGACGTGGTGGTGATCCATCCGGCCCCGGTGATCGTCGTCGAGGGCATCCTGGTGCTGGCGGAGCCCGGTCTGCGATCGGTTCTCGACGTGAAGGTGTTCGTCGACACTGATGCCGACATACGGCTTGCCCGGCGCCTGGAACGGGACATCGAGGAGCGGGGCCGGACAATGACCTCCGTCATTGCCCAGTACTTCCAGACCGTTAGGCCCATGCATCTGGAGTTCGTTGAGCCCTCGAAGGGGTATGCGGACGTGGTCATCAGGGACGGCTTCACCCCAGAGGCGGTCGAGTACGTGATCGAGATGATTCGGTCGCAGCGAGGCCCGGATTTCGACCCGAACGTATGATTTCTCGATGACTGCACATCCCACGGTCGCCATCATCGGGGTCGGCGCCATGGGCGAAGCTCTGAGGCGTGGCCTCGAGCGTGCCGGGTGGGCCCCACAAGAGCTCTCACTTGCCGTGCGCAGGGAGGACAGGGCCTCCGAGCTCTCGTCCCGCACGTCGTCGATTGTCACGCTCGACCCACAGGAAGCCATCGAAAGCCGGGATGTGATCGTGGTGGCCGTGAAGCCGAGGGATGTCGGCGGGGTCATCGAACAGATCTCCGACACCCTCGCCACGGGTCAGATGGTCCTTTCGCTCGCCGCCGGAGTCACGACCAGGACCTACGAGGCCGTTCTCGGCGAGGTGGCGGTCGTGAGAGCCATGCCGAACACGCCGGCCCTGGTCGGGGAAGGCGTCACAGGGATCGCCCGAGGCGCCCATGCCGGCGAAGAGCATCTCAAGCTGGCGACGGAGGTCCTCGGGGCGGTGGGCGGGGTCAGGGTGATGGACGAATCCCTGCTTGATGCGGTGACGGCGGTATCCGGCACCGGGCCGGCCTATGTGTTCCTCTTGGCGGAGGCTCTCACCGAAGCCGCGGTCCGGGAGGGACTGCCCCGCGACATCGCCGAAGAGTTCGTGCATCAGACCATCCGCGGCGCCGGACACCTGCTGACCGATACCGACACCACCCCGGCCGAGCTGCGCTCGCAAGTGACGTCGCCGGGAGGTACGACCGCTGCCGCGGTGCACGTGCTCGAGGAGCGCGGATTCCGGGCATTGGTCGAAGACGCCGTCCAGGCTGCGGCGAAGCGAGCAGCCGAGCTCGGGCAGCAGGGTTGAGTGGCTTCTCCCGGGTGGTCATGGCTCTCACCGAGGCCGGGCCCGTGGAGCGAACAATCACCGGGACCGGGCCGGGCAAGGCCCTCGCCGGGAGATTCGTGGCTGGTGACACCTTGGACGAAGGTGTTGCAGCCGCCCGCAAGCTCAACGAGGACGGGTTTCTCGTGTCTCTCGATCTCCTCGGGGAGGAGTGTCACGACCGAGCCACGGCGATCGGCGCCCGCGACGAATATGTCGAAGGACTGGACCGGATCGAATCCGAGTCCCTCGATGCCAACATCTCGATCAAGCTGACCCAGCTCGGGCTGGCCTTCGACGAGTCCTTGGCGATCGAGCTGCTCGACAGCCTTGCCGATCGCGCGGCTGAGGTCGGCACCACCGTCACCATCGACATGGAGGACTCTCGTTACACGGAGGCGACGGTGCGCCTATACGAGAAGGCGCAGTCGGCATACGGCAATCTCGGGCTCGCCCTTCAGGCCTACCTGCACCGGACGCCGTCCGATTTGAAGCGCCTCATGCCCCTGGGCGGGCATATCCGGCTGTGCAAGGGTGCATATGTGGAAGATGCGGTCGTCGCTCTCACCTCGGGCCACGCGGTGGATGAGGCCTTCGCCTCCCAACTGCGAGACCTGATGGCGTTCGAGGGAGTACGTCCCGCGGTGGCCACTCACGACTCGGCGCTGGTCGATCTGACCCGTGAGTTGGCCGGTCCGAGGAGGGAGCCGTTCGAGTTTCAGATGCTCTACGGGATCAGAACCACCCTGCAACACGAATTGGCGGCAGCCGGGTTCCCGGTGAGGATCTATCTGCCGTTCGGCTCCAAGTGGTACCCGTATCTGACCCGCCGTCTCGCCGAACGGCCGTCCAACGCCTGGTTCTTCGTCCGGTCCGTCTTCGGGGGCTGACCCCCCGAACCCTGGGTTGAACCCAGGGCGCTGGACTTCGCTGAGCGGTGGTGGGAACCCTGGGTTCGAGTTCTAGAGTGCCCCCATGGCCCTGACCGAGGAGCGGCAAGAGCAGTCCGCACCTGAGAAGCGACGCCCGGACATATCCCAGGTTCTCGAAGGTCTCGGCATCCTCCTTGCCCTCGGCACCCTGGCCCTCGGGGTGCTGGGGACCATCCCCGAGCATCAGGTCTTCGAAGTTGGCCGTGAGGTGTTCGGCAACATCCCGGCCGCACTCCAGGTGGTGTTCTACGTGTCGGTGGCAGGTTTTCTCTGGCTCATGCTCCATCTCTTCGCCCGCCGGGCCAAGGGTTGGTCGCTGGGGATTCCGGAACGACGCAGCGGGCTCTGGGGGGAGCGGGTAAAGCGTCTCAGCGGCGGGCTCATGATGAAGACGCTGATGCGGGATCCCCGGGCCGGGCTTACCCATGCCGCGCTGTACTACGGGTTCCTGGTCCTGTTCCTGGGGACCGTCATACTCGAGATCGACCACATCCTCCCATCGAATCTGAAGTTCCTACACGGCGTCGTCTATCAAGGCTATTCCGCCGTCCTCGACCTCGCCTCCCTCGTGTTCCTCGGCGGGGTGGCGTTGTTCACCATCAACCGGTATCTGGTGAGACCGGGCCGGATCAGGACCAAGACCCGGCCCGAGGACGCTCTGATCCTCGTCCTGCTGGCAATGATCGGCCTCACGGGTCTCCTTACCGAGTCGGCCCGGATCGCTCTGGCCGGCAGACCCGACTTCGAGGTGTGGTCGTTCGTCGGATACCCCTTGTCGGCCCTGTTCGATCAAGGCTCGGCGACCGGCGTGCATCAGGCATTCTGGATCGTCCACGTCGTTGCCTTCATCGGCTTCCTCGTCGTGGTCCCCGTCACCAAGCTCCGCCACATGTTCACGTCGCCGGCGAACATGTTCCTCTCCCCCCGGCCCCGCCCAAAGGGCGCGATGCGGGAGATGCCAAACCTCCTCGAGGCCGAGGACATCGAGACCATCGGGGCGTCTGTGGTCACCGATCTGACCTGGAAGCAGATCTTCGACACCGATGCCTGCACTATCTGCGGCCGCTGCACCTCGGTGTGCCCCGCCAACATCACTGGGAAGCCGCTCGACCCGCGCGAGATGGTGATCAAGACGGGTGAGGTCGCCGCGTCTGTGGCCGGGATCTCCCCGCCGGTGTCGTCGCTGGCGGTGCTCGACGGCGAGGGACATCTCTTCGACCGGGTGCGGCCGGAGGAGGTGTTCGCCTGCGTGGCGTGCCGCGCCTGCGACGAGATCTGCCCGGTCAACATCGAGATCCTCGACCGCATCCTCGACATGCGCCGCTACCTGACACTCATGGAGTCTGAGTTCCCCAGCGAACTGGGCCGGGCCTTCGTCTCGATGGAGAACCAGGCCAACCCTTGGGGCCTGAGCCGCCAGGCCCGAGCCGACTGGACGAAGGAGCTCGATTTCGAAGTCCCGGTGTTTGGCGAGAACGGCAGGGACACCGCCGACTACTTGTGGTTCGTGGGATGTGCCGGCTCCTACGACGATCGCAACACCGCGGTCTCGGTGTCGCTGGCCCGCCTCCTCCATCGGGCCGGCATCGACTTCGCCATCCTCGGATCGAGGGAGGCCTGCACCGGCGACCCGGCCCGCCGTGCCGGAAACGAGCTCGTCTATCAACAGCTGGCTCTGGAGAACATCGCAACCTTCGAGGAGATCGGGGTCACCAGGGTGATTACTCAGTGCGCCCATTGCTTCAATACGATCGCCAACGAATATCCCCAGCTCGGGGGCAGCTACGAGGTCGTCCACCACAGCCAATTGCTGGCCGAGCTCCTCACCCAGGGCCGGCTCGAAGCGCCGGTGCAGTCCAACGGAGCGGCCAAGAAGATCGCCTATCACGACCCCTGCTATCTCGGGAGGCACAACGACATCTATCTCGCTCCGAGGGAGGTAGCCGGCGCCGGGGCGATGGAGCTGGTTGAGATGCCTCGACACGGCACCCGGGCTTTGTGTTGCGGCGCCGGAGGCGCGCGGTTCTGGATGGAGGAGCAGACAGGCAAGAAGATCAACATCGAGCGGGCCGAAGAAGCGCTCGCTACCGGCGCCGACGAGATCGCGGTCGCCTGTCCGTTCTGCTTCGTGATGCTCGACGACGGAGTCAAGGAGCTTGGCCGGGACGACGTGAGGGTTCGGGACCTGGCCATGATCCTCGCCGACGGCCTTGCCGAAAGCTCCCCTGAAAGTCAGTCCGTCGGGAGCGACTGATCCGACGGTCGGTCATCGCCCTGCTGTTGATCGTGCTCCTGGCCGGGTGCACCCCAGACTCCGATGAGCCTTCGGCCACTGGCGCACCGGCGACCACAACGACCACGCCCCCCACGACGACCACGACGGTTCTGTCCAACGTGGCTGTCGAGGCGTTTCGCACCTGTCTGGCCGATAGGGGAATAGTGATCGAAGAGATCCCGCTCGATGCCACCGGCCACCCGAGGCTCGACCTGGTGATGGCCACACTCGACTTCGGCGACCCGGCCACGGCGGAGGCGGTGTCGGTTTGCTCCGAGCATCTCGAGACGGGCGCGCTGGACCTCGGTGACGACGATGTCCTGCGCCAGGCGATCCTCGGGCAGCTCCAGGAGTTCAGCCATTGCATGGTGGATCTCGGAGTCGAGGATTTCCCTGACCCTGTGCCCGGCTTCACTGGCGTTGGTTCCCCGTTCCCGGTCGCCGAGATCCCCTATTCCGATCCCGGGTTCGCCACTGCGGTGACCGCGTGTCGGGAGGCCCTCCTCGAGGCGCTGGCAGGTCCCGCCGAGGAGTGAGTGGCCGGGAGTTTGGCCTACGATCGCGGCCTGGTGATCTCTCACCCCGCACCCGTCATCCACCCCGATACCGGCGAAGACCAGGACCTCGACCGGCCCTGGCAGGTCATCGTGTGGAACGACCCGGTCAACACCATGTCCTATGTCGTTTACGTGCTGCGGAAGCTCTTCGGTTACGACGAGCCCAAGGCGACCGTGCTCATGCTCCAGGTCCATCACGAAGGGCGGGCCACAGTGTCCGACGGCCCGAGGGAGAAGGCTGAGGTCGATTGTTACCGACTCCATGGGCACGGGCTGTGGGCGACGATGGAGCATTGATGCAGCGCCGGTTCAAGACGACCCGGAGTGGGATCGACGTCGACCTCACCGAGGACGAGAAGGTCTTCCTCTCAGGTTTGCTGGATCTCCTCGCCGGAATCCCGGCGGCTGCCGACGAACCTGCTTCACGACGCCTCCGTGTGCCTGTCTACCTCGACGACCCGGAGTCGAACGAAGAGTGGTGGCGGCTCATGGAGGGTGAGCTCGCTGCGGCACGCAATGCCGATCGCCGTGTGTTCCAGAATGTCCTCACCGAGCGGGGCCGGCGGCATCTGAGCAATGAGGAGGCAGATGCCTTCCTCAGAGTGCTCAACGAGGGCAGGCTTGCTCTCGGTGCGCGCTTCGGTCTCGAGGTCGAGGCGGACCACGATGAACTGCCCGAGGAGCAGCGGGACATCATGGACTATCTGGGCTGGCTCCTCGAAGACCTCACCTCGGAGTTGAGCCGCTCGCTCTGAGTCCTGTGTTGTGTGCAAATAGCCACCTGCTCGGTGGTGTGTTGCACACGACGTGTGTCTCGGCCGAATCGTGTGCAAATAGCCACGACCAGCGTCGGTCATTGCACACGAGATCTGAACGGGGATACGTCACTCGGGCGGTGGAGTAGGTTCGAGGGCTCGCCGTCGGCCGGGGCATCGGGAGGCCCCGAGAGGCGGGAGGTGACTATTGCTTGCAGACCCGATAGCCGAGTTGAGAAGTCCCTCCGGCTCGCTCATCTCGGTGTACCTGGGTCGCCCCAGCCCCGGCGGGATGACTGCGTTGCTCACCGATCTGTTGCGCCCGGTCCGTGAGGCGGCGGAGAGCAAGGAGCGGTCGGTGCAAAAGTCGGTGCGGGCGGATGCCGAGCGCATCCACGATCACGCCGCCCAGCTGGAGATGGATGCCGCTCCGGCGTATGCGATTTTCGCCTCAGATCTCGATGGCCTCTTCACCGTCGAGTCGCTGGCTCACCGGGTGCCCAACGTCTCGTCATTGGGCCCCCGCCCGTATCTGAGACCACTGAGGGCGGCACCGAAGGCGCTGAGGGCTGGAGTGATCGTGGCCGATCGTTCCCAGGCTCGGGTCTTCGTCGTCTCCGGAGCGCTCATCGACGAGGTGGGGCCGCCGCTCATCGCCGATATCGGGAAGCCCAACTACGGCGGGTTCTCGGGATACGAGGAACACGGTGTGAGGCTGAGGGCTGACGAGGTATCGACCAGGATGTGGCGGGAAGCGGGGGCCATCCTGCTCGAGAAGCATCAGGAGCGGCCCTTCGACTACCTGGCGATCGGGGGGCACGGCGAGATCGTCGAGGAGATCGGCCGGACCCTTCATCCCTACCTCGATCGGGTCGACCGGGCCACCTTCCACACCGGCCCCCAGTCGTTGTCGTTCCCGGCTCTACGAGTCGAACTGGCGTCGCGTGCCGACGAGGTGAGGCGCCGCCGGGAGTCGGCTCTGGCCGAACGGGTCTGTGACACAGCCAGGAGCGATGGCCTGGGTGTGCTCGGTCTCGCCCCGGTTCTCTCGGCATGCAACGCCCAGGCGATCGACACACTCGTCGTGGCGGGGGAGTTCGGGCGCCCTGGGTCCATTTGCAACTCGTGCGGGTTCCTGGCGCGCTCCGGAAACCGATGCCCGGTGTGTGGGTCGACCATGTTCCAGGTCGATGACATCGTGGCCGCTGCCATGGAGGCCACGGTTGCGACAGGCGGGCGGACTCATCAGCTGGTGGTCTCCTCGCCGCTCGACGCTCACGGGGTCGGGGCACTCATCCGCTTTCCCCAACCGCCCTGAGACCAGAACCCAAGTGCGGCGGACCGGCGTCTGTTTGCCGAGGGTGGCGAGCAACAACGACGGTGCCCGTCGCGTAGTTCGAAGGTTGCCCCAGGCAAAGTCCGCCGCCATCGAGGTGCCGGTACTCTTGGGCCCATGCGCGAGACGCTGGAACAGCGGCAGAACTGGGTGGACCAGGGGAAGAAGGTGGCAAAGGCCACCGTGGTGAAGGCGTACGGGTCGGCGCCCAGGGGGCCGGGCTCGCTCATGCTGGTCTCGTCCGATGGTGAGATGGAAGGGTCGGTGTCGGGAGGCTGTGTCGAGAACGACGTCGTGGTCCGCGCGCTGTCGGTTCTCGAGAACGGCGAGCCGGAGCTGGTCACATACGGCATCGCCGACGACGACGCCTTTGCGGTGGGTCTCGCCTGCGGCGGGACCATCCAGGTCTACATCGAGCCGTGGTGACGTCACCGGTACTCGAAGCCACCCGAGCCCTGATCGACGAGGACGCTTTCGGCATGGTGGTCACCATCATCGCCGGTCCCGAAGCCGGGGCGAAAGCCGTGCTCGACCACTCCGGAGACCTGATCGCCGGTTCTCTCCCCGAACGATTGGCCGCATCGGCTCGGGTCGACGCTCTGGCTTTGATGCCGAGGGAGACGAGCACCACCCTCGCCTACGGTGAGGACGAGCTCTTCTTCGAGGTCGTCGCCCCTCGACCCCGTCTCTTCGTCTTCGGGGCGGTTCACATCGCCCAAGAGCTGGTGCAACATGCCGGTCTGCTCGGTTTTCATACCGTCGTGGCCGACCCGCGGCCGGCCTTCGTCACGAAAGAGCGATTTCCGGAGGCCGATGAGCTGAGGGTGGGATGGCCCAATGCCGTCGTCGATGCCTCCGCGTTCGATGCCCGCACATTCGTCGTGGTCCTCACCCACGACCGGCGGTTCGAGGATCCGCTTTGGCCCCTGCTGCTCCCCACCGATGTGCGGTACATCGGGGCGATGGGGTCCTCCAAGACCTCTGCCGCCCGTCGCCAGCGTCTGATCGATTCGGGCTTCACCGTTGAGCAGGTGGACCGCATCCACGGCCCGATCGGGCTCGACATCGGATCTCGTTCGGCCGGCGAGGTGGCGATAGCCATCCTCGGCGAGATGATCTCGGCCCGGTACCTGCACGATCGGGAACTGGAGCTCGAAGGTCGCCCGGTGCGGGTCTGATGACAATCGCGGCTGTCGTCCTCGCCGCCGGTGGGTCCCGTCGTCTCGGCCGATCCAAGCAACTCGAGCCCTGGGGCGATTCGAATCTCCTCTCCAACGTGGTGGCGCGGACACGGGCCTTTCCGGTGGACGAGGTCTGGGTCGTTCTCGGGCACGACTACGAGCGGATTCTCGACGAGACGGAGTTCGGGGATGCGGGCGTGATCGAGAACCCGGAGTGGGCAGAAGGGATCGCGTCTTCGATCCGGGTCGCACTCGATGCGCTCACACGTCTCTCCCGTGTCGACAAGGCCCTGATCGTGATGGGCGACCAGCCTTCGGTACCGGTGGAGGTCGTCGAGGCGCTGCTCGACTCGCATGCCCGCTCGGACCATCAAGTGAGCGTGCCCAAGTATCGGTATTCCTGGGGCAACCCGGTACTGGTGGATCGCGCCCTGTGGCCCCGTCTGATGTCCTTGGAGGGTGATGAGGGAGCGCAGCGGCTGTGGCAGGCGCATCCAGAATGGGTCAACGAGGTGTGGTTCTCCGATCTCGCTCCCCGCGACGTCGACACCGAGACCGACATCGTCGATTTACGTCCCAAGCACCCGGGTTCGGCGTGAATTCATCGGTATAGAGTCGGGTCGTCTTGTTTCTGTTGCGCTGAAGGGACACATGGCTCGGATCGATCAGGTGGCCGGCATCGCCCACAAGGACGCCACCAAGCTGCGTAAGGCCGGGGTTCGGACGAGCAATGGCCTCATAGAAGTTGCGGCGGATCGGAAGGGGAGGGCCGATCTGGCGGCTGCGACCGGCATCGACTCGAGGAACCTGCAGCTCTGGGTCAATCACGCAGATCTGCTCCGGGTCAAAGGGGTCGGCGCCGAGTACGCCGAGCTCCTCACCGCGGCCGGGGTCGACACCCTGCGAGATCTGAGACGCCGCAACCCAACCGCCCTCCTGGCCAAGATCATCGGACTCAACGGGAGCAGCCGGGTGGTACAACGCCTCCCTACCGAGTCCATGGTCGAAGTCTGGATCGAGGCGGCCCGGGACCTGGATCCGAGCGGCTGAGCTACCGCGTACCTGAGGTACGTAGCGCCATATTTGGCGCTGAGCCAACACAGAAGCGGGGTCTATCTCTTCTTTGTCGGTCTAGCGCCATATGTGGCGCCAGGAACCTCAGGTACGAAGAAGGGGCCCCGAAGGGCCCCTTCTTCTCTTTGAGGAGGAGTGAGCTCAGGAAGCCTTCTCGGCTTGCGCCGAGTTGGTCTTCGCAGAGCCCGTCTTCGCTGCAGTCGACCCGGTGGTCTTGGCAGCAGAAGCCTTGGGGGTGGTGTCAGCCTTGGCCGCCGGCTTCTTGGCAGGAGCCTTGGCCGGGGCCTCCTTGTCGGCAGCCTTCTCGGGCCGGAAGGAGGTCTTCCACGTGGCCAGCATGTCCTCTAGCTGGTCGCGCAGCTTGCTCACCTGTACTTTGGCCTGGTCGAGGTCGACCTTCGAGGAGATCTCCTCGACGACCTTGCCATCGCTGATCCGGCCCACGACCTTCTCACCCTCGACGGCCCAGCTGTCGATCGCCTTGCCGGCGACCTGGGTGTACTCGGTGGCGCCCTCACTCAGCTTGGACTTGACCTCGCCCGCCTTGGCGCCGACCTTGCGGGCGGCGACGACGGGTGCGCCGACGGCGGCATACAGCACGTTCTTTGTGTTCATTGTCACTCCTGTTCGGTGTGTTTGTTTACTGACCCATTGGAATGGATCAACGCTTTGTACATATCGAGAAGCAGCTTCTTCTCATTGGCGCTCAGCAGATTGTCTGCGTCGACCGCCTCGTAGATCGTCGGCGACTCCATCTCCTCATCGATGAGACCGGCTCTGGAGTACAGCGTGTTCGCCGAGATCTCGAGGGCTCGGGACAGACGGCTCAGGATCTCAGCTGAAGGCTTGCGGATCCCACGCTCTATCTGTGACAGATAGGGGTTGGAGATCCCGGCCCGCTCCGCCAGACGACGGAGCGAGAGATTGGCTCTCTCCCTCTGCTGATGGATGAACTCACCGAGGTCGTTCTGCTTGCTCTCGTTCACTATGCGGAAGCATACAGCAAGCTGCTAACTATTGCAAGCAGATGCTAGCGGAGGGCGGACCCGTTCTGTGAGTGTTTGATTGCATTCTGTGTAGGCAGACATCCACAGAACGGTCTGTCAGACCAACGCGGTGCCGAGCGCGCTCCCGATCAGCCAGGCGATCACGCCGCCGATCCCGGCGATGACCATGTTCTCGAACCCCGAGATCAGCCAGTTGTGCCGGGCCACCCTTGCCTTGACGACCCCGACGATGAACAGACCGGTGAGGGCCAGGACGGTGGCCCACGCCAGGGCCACGTTGGCCGATTCGAAGACGACGAACGGAATCACAACGGGGAGCGAGCCGACGAGGAACAGGCCACCGGAGGCGAGCATGGCGCGATACGGCGATCGACGCTCCGATTCCACAAACCCGAACTCGAGGGCCTTCATCGCATTGAGGATGGCGTCGTCGGAGCGGTCGAACGCGGCGACGACCATGTCGATGTCGTCCTCGCGGAGACCCATGTCACCGAACATCTCGGTCAGCTGGTCGAGCTCCTGCTGTCGGTGATCGCGGATGTGGACCTTCTCCAGCTTCAGCTCCGCCTCGAGTACCTGATCCTGCGACTTGGTAGCCAGATACTCGCCTGCGGCCATCGACACGGAGCCGGCCAGTGCCCCGGCGAGAGCGGTGAGCAGGACCTGGTCGGCGTCCAGACCGCCGCCGACAACACCGACGACGAGCAAGAAGATCGAGACAAGACCGTCGTTGACTCCCAGGATGATGTCCCGCCAGTACTGGCGGGTCTCGCCGATGTGAGGCTCGTACGGGGTTTCTTCCCTACGTGCCTCTCGGTCGGTCGCCACGGAGGGGATGGTACCAATCCCTTGGCGGCCGGCCGCTGGTCAGAGACCTTCCGCCAGCCCGATCACAGCACCAAGACCCGCCCTTACCCCGAATCCGACCGTTGCTTCGTCCAACACGAAACCGGGGGAGTGGAGATCGTGGCCCTTTCCCGAGGAGCCGAGTCGGAGCAACGCCCCTGGTGCCACCGCTAGATAGTTGGCGAAATCCTCCCCGCCCATCGATGGCTCGGTGGGGACCACGGTGTCTGGCCCAAGGAGCTCGGATATGCCTGAAGTGGCGGCGTGGACAACGGTGTGGTCGTTGACGACGGGGGGGATCGCCTGCACATAGTCCAGTGTGTACCCGGCGCCGGACCAGGCCATGAGGCTGCCTATTGCTTTGTCCATGAGCCCGGGGAGCACCTCCCAAAGACTGCGATCCAGTGTGCGTGCGGTCCCCTGCAACTCGACTCGGGTTGGGATCACGTTCGAGGTCGTACCGCCCTGGATCGAGCCAAAAGCAACTGTCAGGGTGCTCCGGGCGTCGACTGTTCGCCGCAGTACCCCCGGGAGCTCGTGCACCAGGCGGGCGGCATCGGCGATCAGGTCGACGGTCTGATGGGGACGGGCGGTGTGTCCCCCGGGCCCGTCGAGCACCACCGTGAACTTGTCGGCGCTGGCGGTTATCGGGCCCACGCGGCTTCCGACCCTGCCGGTCTCCAGCGATGGGTCCACGTGAAAGGCCAGTAGACCCTTGAGACCGTCCACCAGCCCCTCGTCCACGAATTGCGATGCCCCTCCGGGAAATGCTTCTTCGGCAGGCTGAAACAGCATCCGCACTCCAACCGGCAGCTCGAGCTGGCGGAGGGCAACAGCGATCCCGAATGCGATGGCAGCATGCGCGTCGTGACCACAGGCGTGCATCCAGCCGGGGTTCTGGGAACGTGGGGCGTTCCCCTCGGGTTCTTGGATCGGCAAAGCGTCCAGGTCAGCCCTGAAGCCAATGACGGGCTCGGGGCCGATGTCCAGCCAGAGACCCGTCCTCGGGCGCCGATCGTGATAGCCGATCCCGTTCTCATCGAGCGATGCTGCGACCAGTGCAGTGCTCTGGTGCTCTTCGTTGGCCGGCTCGGGGTGACGATGGAGGAGTCGGCGGAGCTCGACGGACTGGGGGATGATGCCCTCCACCAGCGCCTCGAGCCGATCGGGGCTGATCATTCGGAGAGGCTAACCCGTTCCAAATCGGGAGCTACAAGTCGATGTGCTCACTCGTAGAAGTCGGTCTCGAAGATGCGCCGAGCCCTCCTCGTGACCCGGCGATACTCGTCCCTGAGCTCGGAGGCACGGTCGAATCCGAGCGAGGCGGCGAGGCTGCGCAGCTCGCTGGGGGCAGTGGGCAGCGAGTCGACGGCTCGGCCCATCTGGAGATGGAGGCGTAACCGGGCTCGAGTGCAAAAGAGAAAGGACTCCGACAGAGCGCTCTCCTCCTCGGTCTCGATGAGCCCTTGACTCACCAGGACCTGTAAAGCGTCGAGGGTGCCGGGGACGCGGAGCTCGGGGATGGCGCCACCGTGACGCAACTGGAGCAGCTGGGTCAAGAACTCGATGTCGCTGATACTCCCCCGACCCAGCTTGAGGTGGTAATCGGGGTCTTCTCCGGCCGGTATTCGCTCCTTTTCCACCCTCGCCTTGATCTCACGGATTGATCGCTGGAAATCGACAGGCAGGCTGCCCCTCCATAGGAAGGTGCCTGCCATCTCGGACCACTGATCGCCGAGAGCCTGGTCCCCGGCCACAACCCTGCCTTTGACCAGGGCGAGGATCTCCCAGGGCTCCGCCCATTCCCCGTAGTAACGGCGATAGCTCTCGAGAGACCTGGCCATGGGGCCCTTCCGCCCCTCCGGCCGGAGCTCCGCGTCCAATGTGTACGCCTCGCCGTGACGACTTGTCTCAGAGAGGACACGGGAGAGTTCGGTGGCGACCCGGAAGGCATCGTCGCGTCCCGATTCATCGGCGATCACGTACATCAGATCGAGGTCGGAGCCGTAGGACAGCTCCCCACCTCCCCATTTGCCCATGGCGACGACGCAGATCCCGGACGGATCACCCCCGGTGACGACGTGGAGCGCTCCACCCACGGCCACGTCGGCGCTGTCGGTGAGGGAGCGAAGGGTTGTGGCGGTGTCTGCCAGACCCAGGATGTCGCGGGCCGCGGTGCGCAGCTTCCTGCGTCGGGCCATACGGCGGATGGTTCCGACCTTGGCGTCGGGATCGGGCCGGGAGTCGAGCAGACCGAGCAGGCGGTTCGTTTCCTCCTCCCGGTTTCGGATCTCCGCCAGCAGACCCTCATCGGCGAGACGCGGCACGAATTCGGGGATTCGGTCGATCAGATCGCCGATGAGACGGCCGGTGCCGAGCAGCCGGCACAACCGCTCTCCCGCCAGCGGGTTCACCTGGAGCAGCGTGACCATCGCGGCGTGATCCGGGGTGTTGGCCAGGACCGTCCGGAGTTGTCTCAGCCCGAGATCCGGGTTGGGGGTCAGCGAGAGCCAATCCAACATCAGTGGTAGCACTTGATGCATCGCCTGTGATCGGCGGCTGAGCCCTGTGGTCAGGTCTTCGAGCGCCTTCTTTGCCGCGGCGACATCGGTGAATCCGAGCGCCTCGAGACGTAGCGCGGCTTGTTCCATGCCAAGCCGAGCGCTCGGTGACCCGACCAGGGCATCCAGAATCGGTCTGAAGTAGAGACGCTCGTGGACATCGCGAACCACCGATCTCACCTCGCCGATCTTCTGCTCGAGCTGGCGAGCGGGATCGGTCCCCATGCCGAGGACACGGGCCAATTGCTCCCTGCGCTCCGGGTCTTCGGGGATCTCATGGGTCTGGCGCAGGTCCCAGAGCTGAATCCGATGCTCGAGGTCTCGCCAGAACCGGTAGGCGGCGTCGAGCCGGGACCGGTCCTCCTCGCCGACGAATCCGAGATCACTCAGGGCCTGCAGCGCGTCGAGCGTGCCCGGCTTCCTCAGCTCGGGGGCGAGTCGCCCATGCACCAGTTGGAGGAGTTGGACAGAGAACTCGACGTCCCGAATCCCACCGCGCGATCGTTTGATGTCCGATGGCCGGGCGCCCGCCTCTGCCTGCTCCTTCATCTTGCGGATGCTGCGCAGGGACTCGACATCGAGCCCCTGCTCCCAGATCACCGTTTCGACCATCGACACGAAACGCTCGCCCAGAGATCCATCACCTGCGACAGGGCGTGCCTTGAGCAGCGCCTGAAGCTCCCACGGCTCGCCCCACTTGGCGTAGTACTGGGTGTACGAATCGAGGCTGCGTGAGAGAGGGCCAATCGAGCCCTCGGGCCGAAGATCCGCGTCGACGAGAAGCCCGGGGCCGTCGGGACCTCGGGCGGAGAGGGTGCCGATCAGCGCCGCGCCCAGAGCCAGGGCAGCCGCCCGGCTCGCCGCCTCGTCGCTTCCGGCGCTGTCGTGGACGAAGAGCAGGTCGATATCTGACGAGTAGTTGAGCTCCCGGGCACCCCACTTCCCCATCGCGATGACAGTGAACGGGAGATCGACGGCGAGTGGGTGTCTCTCCGACATCGATTCCCTGACCCGGGTCAGGACGTCACCAACCAAGTCGTCAATGGCATCGGAGAACCTGGCCGTGGCCTCGGTCATCTCGATCAGGCCGGCGAGATCGTCCCCAGCGATGGTGGCAAGCGCTGCCCTCAGCCGCAGCGGAACCGAGTCGTCGGGAGCTGATCCGACGAGCAACGCCGGCCGACGAGCTACCGCTTGGCTCAAGGCGCGGGATGCACCGGCCAGGGCGCAGGCTCGATCCAGAGCCGGGCTGGTGAGAACCAGATCGGGGTTCGCCTCGATCATCGATATCAATCGCGGCCACGCCGCGGCCGGGTCGGCCACCTTCGCCATCAGGTCGGCGAGGATGGACCGTTGCTCTGGGTCCGGCACCAGCGCATCGAGTCTGCCCGCTTCGGCGGGCGGGATCGGGGCGACGGTCCGTCGATCGGTCACAGGCGACAGCGTATGTCGGGGCGTATCGTGGCGGTATGCCACTTCGAGTCGCCGGGGCTCAATTGAATCTCTGCGTTGGGGACATTCCGGGCAATGAGCGTCGCGTCGCCGAGGCCATGGGTTGGGCGGAGAAAGAGCAAGCCGACGTCCTGCTCCTCCCCGAACTGGCCCTCAACGGCTACCCGCCCGAAGATCTGGTGCTTCGGTCCGATTTCGTGTCAGCAGGTATCGAAGCCCTCGATCGCCTCGCTGCACGATCGGGATCGACCGCGGTCGTCGTGGGCTTCGTCGACCGATCTGATGGCCCGTCCCGGGGTGCCGTCGACGCCGAGGACCGACGGGTCGCCAATGCCGCCGCCGTTCTCCATGAGGGCCGATTGGTCGGGAACTATCACAAGGTCCTGCTTCCCAACTACGGGGTATTCGACGAGGACCGTTACTTCGCGGTGGGGCAGGATCCGGCACGTGTCTGGGAGATGGGAGGAACCCGGGTAGGGGTGTCGATCTGCGAGGACATCTGGCTCCCCGACGGCCCTCCGCGCGATCAGGCGGCCGCCGGCGCCCAGGTCCTGCTCAACATCAACGCCTCCCCGTTCCACAAGGGCAAGGCCAGGGAGCGTGAGGCGATGATCGTCGACCGGGCCCGGGCCTCGGGGACGCCCGTGGTCTACGTCAACCTGATCGGGGGGCAGGATGAGCTCGTCTTCGACGGGTGCTCTCTGGTGGTGGCCCATGACGGCACGATCGTTCACCGCTCTCCCCAGTTCGAGGAGGACATGTTCGTCGTCGACGTGCCATTGCCAGGCGAGCCGGTAGTGGTCGGTTCGGTCACCGATCACCTGGAGCCTGTCGAAGAGGTATATCGGGCGTTGGAGACCGGTCTGGGCGACTACGTCAGGAAGAACGGGTTCGAGCAGGTGGTGATCGGACTATCCGGCGGCATCGATTCGGCCCTCACTGCCGTGATTGCCTCCGACGCCTTGGGACCGGGCTCGGTATGGGGCGTGGCCATGCCGTCTCGGTTCTCGTCGCAGCATTCCATCGACGATGCGCGACGGCTGGCAGAGAACCTAGGGCTGCGATTCGACCTTCTTCCCATCGACGGTGTCTATGGGGCTTTTCTCGAGGCCCTTGCCCCTGTGTTCGCCGGCACGGAATTCGACACGAGTGAGGAGAACCTCCAAGCCCGGACCAGGGGAGCAATGCTCATGGCGATCTCCAACAAGCACGGTCCGATGGTGGTGGCCACGGGCAACAAATCGGAGATGGCTGCGGGATACGCCACGCTCTACGGGGACATGGTGGGGGGTTACGCGGTCCTGAAGGACGTCTTCAAGACCATGGTCTACGACCTGGCCCGGTGGCGGAACAAGCACGGGGAGGCGATCCCGCAGAACACGATCGACAAGCCACCATCGGCCGAGCTGCGCCCCAATCAAAAGGACTCGGACAGCCTTCCACCCTATGAGACCCTGGACGAGATCCTTTCGCTCTACGTGGAATCGGACCTCGGGGTGGCTGCCATCGTCGAGCGTGGCTTCGACCCAGCCCTGGTCGCACGGGTCGCGGGCATGGTCGATCGAAACGAGTACAAGCGGCGACAAGCCGCCCCGGGCGTGAAGATCACGGTCAAGGCTTTCGGCAAGGACCGTCGTCTGCCCATCACCAACAGACACAAGCCCCCACCCCTGTGACCCGGCGCCAATGACGCTCCGGGTGCTGATCAACGGTGTCGAAGCTGATGGTCTCGTGCCAGTCACAGACTCTTCGGTGCTTCGCGGGGACGGTTGCTTCGAGGTGATCAGGTCCTACGCGGGCCGGCCCTTCGCCATGGACGAGCATCTCGATCGCCTCGCCAGGAGCGCCAAGGCCCTCGGAATCGGCTTGCCCGACCGTCAGCATCTGGGGCAGTGGGTCGAGCAGGTCGCCGCCTCGTGCGGTGATTGCGCAGTCCGGGTGGTGGCAACCAGGGGCTCGGCGATGCCCGGCGCCACCGGCGAGCCGATGGTGATCGTGTTCGCCAATCCGCTGTTCCAGGATGAAGGCCCGGCGACACTGCTTCCGGTCATTGCCCCATGGCACGCGGCAGGAGTGGAGTGGGAACTGTCCGGCGCCAAGGTCCTCTCCTATGCCCCCAACATGGCGGCCACCCGTCGGGCGCTCGCCGAGGGGTTCGGTGACGCGCTTCTGACGACCGTCGATGGGGTGATGCTCGAGGGTCCGACATTCTCCGTGGCCTGGGTGGTCGATGGTGTCATCGAGACTCCCGGCCTCGAACTGGGGATCCTCGACTCGATCACCCGCCGCGTGATGCTCCGGCTGGCATCGGAGCTCGGGATCGAGGTCGTGGAAGGGTCATGGGGTCTGGCCCGTCTCGAAGATGCACAGGAGGCGATGGCTCTCTCCACGGTCCGCGAGATCCAACCGGTTTCTGCAATTGGGCGTCGTGGCTTCCTCGAAGGTCCGGTCACTGCCGACCTGGCCCGTCTCTTCTACCAGCGCCTCTACTGAACCGGCGGCGGGCAGGGCTCCGGACTTCTGCCCTCGATCCACGCCACGAGCCGAACGACGGTCTCCGCTCTGGTCAGGACCTGGTGGTCGTCGAGATTCGGGTTGCACGCTGCGAGGGCACCGATCTCCCGTAGCTTGGCCTCCGCCTCCTCGGCCGTGGGCAGGAAGACCTCGGGCACACCCTCGGTCTGCCCCCGTGGTCGCAGGGTGGCGACCAGGGCATCGATCCGGATCCAGATGGCTAGACGTGCGATCTCGGTCTCGGGCAGACCGTAGAGGAGACAAGGGTCGAGGGGAGGGCAGGCAGATGTGTCGGGCATGGGCCGATACTTGCCCTCGATCTCTGGAGGCGCCCTTCCGGTGAGGTGCGTAGCTATGACCGCAGCCAATTCTGGCTCGGCGATTCGGTCCGGGCAGAAGGAAACCCGGGTCCCGTCACAGTCGAGCAGCAGCCCCTGCGTGAGCAGCAATGCGGCGATGTCCTCGGCGGGGTTGCCGTCGTCGTCGGCATAGGGCCAGGACGGCTGTGGATTCGCCGTCGCCGCCGCGGCACGAGCGGCGAGAAGACTGGGACGCGGATCGACGGCGAGGCCTTCCGGATTGTGAAGCTCGAAGTGGAGATGAGGCACCGTCCCCTCGGCATTCCCGGAGTCGCCCACCCATCCGATGACCTCTCCGCGGGCCACCGGCGAGCCTTCGACGAGGTCGGTTCGCAGACCGACGCCCAGCCCATCGTCGGTGTTGTGCTGGTCGTTGTTCAGGTGGATGTAGTACGACTGCCATCCATCGGTGTGCTGGACGATGGCCCAACAGCAGTTGCTCGTCCCACGCTCCTGCCTCACCTGACTGACCACGCCGTCGGCTACGGCCAAGACCGGCGTGAGCCGGGGAGAGGCGATGTCGTTCCCCTCGTGCTTTCGGGCCCCCCCGTCGCGATCGGCGCCGAAGGGTGAGCCGACGTTCCCTGCCCCGGCCGCGAGGGGCCAGGCCATGTCGTACACGAACGGCTCACAAGGGGGTGGTGCCGGGAGAGTTGTCGTGGTGGTCTCCGGCGGCAGAGTCGGCGCCGTGGTAGGGGGCTCTGTGCTGGCGGCAGGCGCCGTGGTCGTGGTCGCAGGCTGAGTGGTGGTGGTCTCGGGCGGGACGGACGTGGTCGTCGTCTCGGCGGGAACCGTGGTGGTGGTCGTCGACGTTGTAGTGGTCGAGACCGGCGCCGTGGTGGTGGTCTCCGCGGGGATTGTCGTGACCGGCGCCGTGGTGGTGGTCTCCGGCGGCAGGGTCGTCTCCGGGGGGAGTGTGGTCGGCGGGAACAAGATGTCCATCGTCACCGGCGGGCACATCTCAGCGGCGGCGGCCGGTTCTGCGGGCGTGCTCACGAAATAGAGCCCTGCGACCAGCCCGGACGCGACCAATAGCGCGGCCATACGTCTGCCGTACATCGATGTGACCTTACAGGCTGAGATGTGGTTTGGAACCAGGGGCGGCTCGGGTACGTTGGTACGCCATGACGTCCTCCAAGACACTCCGTTTCGGCCTGTTCGGATTACTGGTACTGGGCCTCGTGGCCTGTGACGATGGCGAGACCACCGATCTCAGCACGACATCCTCTCTGGTCTCCAGCCCGACTACCGGGGGCGAGGTGGCTACAACCACCACGGTCGCGGCCGGAGGCGATACCACCTCGACAACCCTCGTCGGGCAGGCGGTCGCCGGCCACGAGGTAGTGGCGCGGGTGTCGGATCCGGCAGGGGAGACTCTCTTCATCGTGATCCCTCCCGGCGCCTACACCGACGTCGACATCGAGAACTTCGTCGTTGGTCTCGTCGACAGTGGCGAGATCACCTACGGCGCCGAGATCTTCGACGACGCCGGGGCGGTCGACGCCTTCCGCAAGCCCGAGGCGGAGCGCACCGAGGGTGAGACCCAACTCATCGACCAGCATCATTTCGCCAGCGTCCAGAACGGCACCACGATGATCTTCCGTGGCCCCTTCGCCGACTCGGGCGAGTTCGTCATCGGCAGCTAACTTGATTGCCGGCCGACTTCGCCCGTCGGTCACCCTCAGTCATCCTCGGAACTGAGCAATCCCTGCCCGCACCCCGCCGGGCGAACAGACGCCGGTCGGCCGGGGCTGCCGCTCCACGGCGAGCTGGGACCGTCTGACAGCAAGGACTGTCGCTCGACGGCGAGCTGGGACCGTCTGACAGCAAGGACTGTCGCTCGACGGCGAGCTGGGACCGTCTGACAGCAAGGACTGTCGCTCGACGGCGAGCTGGGACCGTCTGACAGGGAGGGCGGCCGCTCCGCGGCGAGGCGGGGCGGTCTAAAGCAGTGCCGCCGCCACCAGGAGGAACCCGCCGAAACCGACCGCGTCGGTGATCATCGTGAGCAGGATCGATGAAGCCAGTGCGGGGTCGAGGCCGAGACGACGCAAGATCAGGGGGATGGCCGATCCCGCCAGGGTTGCGATCACCAGGTTGGCCAGACAGGCGATCCCGATGACCTCGGCGACGGTAAGGGGGTCCGAGTTGCTCACGAAGACGCCCGAGTCGATCAAGACGTAGGTCATGGCGGCAGCGGCCACCGCCAGAAGCATTCCGTTGAGGATCCCAACCCCGCCCTGACGAAGCAGGATCGAGGTCACCTGGGCCCGGGGCACGTCATCGGAGGCCAGAGACCGGATCATCACTGCCAGGCTCTGATTTCCCCCATTGCCGCCCAGGGTGGCAACGATCGGCATGAGGGCTGCGAGCACAGGCTCAGTGGAGATGATGCTCGTCTGACGTTCGATGACCCAGGCAACGAAGGTGGCCAGGACCAGGTTGAGGATGAGCCACGGCGCGCGAGAACGGAATGACTTGGTGACGTCGGTATAGACGGTCTCTCCGAGCCCGGCGCCGACCGCGGCGGCGAAGTCCTCGGTGGCCTCGTCCTGGACCGCTTCGATGACAGCGTCGGTGGTTACCACCCCGAGGAGACGGCCCTGCTCGTCCACCACCGGGATCCCGAATAGGCGATATCTCTGGGCCAGTTCAGCCACCTCTTCCCGGTCGGTCATACCCTCGACCGCCACAGGGTCGGGGACCATCACCTCCTCGAGACTCGCCCCGGGACGGGCGAACACCAGATCTCGGAAGTGGATGACACCCCTCAGCTTTCGGTCATCATCGACCACGTACACGTAGGCGAAGTCCTCGTACTGCTCGTGCAGTTGCCGGATCCTCTCGATGGCCTCGCCGGCGGTGAGACCGAGGGACAGTGCGGCGATCTCGGTGGTCATCAGACCGCCGGCGGTATCAGACGGGTACTCGAGAAGGCGACGGATCTCCTGCTCGGCCTCGTCGTCGAGCATGGCGAGGACGCTCTCCGTGACGTCGTCGTCGAGCTCGTACAGGAGGTCGGCCGCGGCCTCGCCGGTCATCTCGCTCACGGCCGCGGTTAGGTCTGCGATGGGGACGTCTTCGACCAGCTCGGCGGCGAGCTCCGGGGCAATCTGCTCGAGGATGTCGGCGACGTCTTCCGGCTCCAGCTCGGCGAGCAGACCCGCCGCGTCCTCCTCAGTCAGCTGCTCCAGGACGTCGGCGGCGTCACCGGGCGCAGCTTCGGCCAGCGCCTCCCACTCCTCACCATGCGTCTCGAGATAGTCGGCGACTTCTTCGTGGTCCCGGCGCGCGGCAGCCAGCAGATCCCTGGCAAGCTGGCGCGGTCTTCTGAGTCTGAGTCTCACCGGTACCCCTCGAACGGCGAACCGGCCAGAGAGTAACTACCCCTCGTAGGGCCGAACCGCTTTGATCGTGACAGAGAACGTCCCGGCGGGCGCCTCGTATGAGACCTCGTCGCCGATGGTGGCCCCGAGAAGTGCACGGCCCAATGGGCTGATGGGCGAAGCCAGCAGGAGACCGGACACCTTGTTCTCCTGCGGGGCCACGAAATACTCGAGCTCGTCCCCATCGGAGTCGACCACGATGACGACACTGCCGACTTCGACTCGGCCGGTATCGGTCACCTCCCTCACCTCTGCGGTGTTGAGCAGGAACTCCAATTTTCGGATCCGAGCTTCCATCAAGCCCTGGTCGTTCTTGGCCGCGTCGTAGTCGGCATTCTCCCGAAGGTCGCCGTGGGATCGGGCCTCGGCGATCCGCTCTTCGATCTCGCGCCGCCCGGAGGTCTTCAATTGATCCAGCTCATCCTGCATCCTCTGATGTGCCGCAGGGGTGAGGAAGGTCGGTTCATCGGTCATGGGCCGCCGAAGGCTAACCAGGGGCCGATGCCTATCCGAAGGCGGCTCGCCGCACGGCCCCGGAGGGCAGCCGATGACCCAGGGCTATCTTCTCCCGGGTGACCGACGTGCGGATGACCGAGTATTCCCACGGTGCCGGATGTGCCTGCAAGCTAGGGCCCGACGAGCTGGCCAGGGTCATGGCGACGGTCAACGGGCACCCCGCCAGCTCACACCCGGACCTTTTGATCGGTCCCGCCACGTCCGATGATGCCGGTGTCTTCGACATCGGTGCCGGACGCGCTCTCGTGCAGACCGTCGACATCTTCACCCCCGTGGTCGACTCGCCGTCCGACTGGGGGCGCATCGCCGCCGCCAACGCCCTCAGCGATGTCTACGCCATGGGTGGGACGCCCCTTACGGCCTTGCAGTATCTGGCCTGGCCCCGGGACAAGCTCGACCTCGACCTGGCGGCCGAAGTGGTCTTCGGTGGTATGGAAGTGATGGCGAGTGCCGGTTGCACTGTTGTCGGCGGGCACTCGATCGACAGCCCCGAGCCGACGTATGGGTTCGCGGTGACGGGCATGGTGGGGTCCGATTCGTACTTCCCGAACTCCGGTGCCGAGCCGGGCGACAAATTGATCCTGACCAAGCCGTTGGGTATTGGCATCATCACCACCGCCATCAAGCGCGGGAAATGCCCACCCGATCTGGCCACCAAGGCCATCGAGTCCATGGCCACGCTCAATGACGTCGCAGGGAATGCCCTGGCCCGCAGCTCGGCACACGCCGCCACCGATGTCACTGGCTTCGGGCTGCTCGGCCATCTCCGCGAGATGTGCCTCGCCTCGAGCGTCTCGGCGACGATCGCCCTGCGTCGGGTCCCGGTGTTCGACGGGGCGAGAGAGTTGCTCGAAGCGGGGATGTGGGCCGGTGGGTCGGCGCGCAACCTGAAGTCCATCCTCGAGTTCGTGCAGTCGGAGGTGGACGAGGACGACTTGAAGTTGTTGGCCGACGCCCAGACCTCGGGCGGGCTGCTTGTCGCCGTTCCCCCGGAATCGGCAGGGGAGTACTTTCAATCGGTGCCCGGATCGGCCCTCATCGGCCGGGTCGAGTCCGGCACCGGGATCACGGTGACTCCGTGAACGGCCCGGAACGTCTCGAAGCGATCGCTGAGGCTCTGTCGATACCCCGGGCGGAGCGGCATATTTTCCTCTGCGCCGATCAGACCAACCCCAAATGCGCACCCCGCGACGTCACCCACACCCTGTGGACACATCTCAAGACGAGACTCAAGGACCTGGGGATGGCATCGGCGCCGCCATCCTGGTCGGGGAGGCCGGAGGCAGAACCCACACCGGTGGAGCCAGGCGACGGGACCGTATTGAGGAGCAAAGTCGACTGTCTCCGCATCTGCGAACAGGGGGCGATCTGCGTCGTCTATCCCGAGGGCACCTGGTATGCCAATCTGAACGAGGAGTCGCTGGACCGGATCATCGATGAGCACCTGACGTCGGGCAACCCTGTCGAGGATCTCGTCTTCACCGTTACCGGAGGTGCCCGATGAAGAAGCTGTGGGGCTGGCTGGTGGCCTTGATCGTGTGGCGGGCATTTGCCCCCACCATCAGCCCACGCTTCCCACCACCTCAAGAGCACCCTTGGCGAACCGCGGGGCGGACTGTGTTCGTCGGGGACCAGGAGTTCGTGGTGCGGGAAGCGGGACCCGAGGGCGCGCCACTGCTGCTGCTGATCCATGGCCTGGCCGGCTCCTCGCTCGCCGAGTGGTACCGGATCGGGCCTGGTCTGGCTGAGAAGTACCGGATGATCATGGTCGACCATCGCAGCCACGGCCTGGCGCCCCTGGCCAGGGACCGCTTCGAGGTGGAAGACCTCGCCGACGACATGGCCGGGGTCCTCGACGCTCTCGGAGTGGGCCGGGTGTCGGTCGTGGGGTATTCGATGGGTGGCACCATCGCCCAGGCATTTGCCCGCCGTCATCCCCACCGGGTCGATCGTCTAGCTCTCATCGCCACGTTCACCCATCACCCCCAGCCCCACCGGCTCTTTCGGGCCGTCGGGGCCGTTCTCGCCCGTGCCGGCGAGCGTCTCACCGGGCTGGGAACCCCGGAGGTCCGCTCGTACTACCTCCGCTGGACCGGGGCGGTCGAGGAGCGTCATGCCCGATGGCTTTGGGAGGAGACTCATCGTCGGGACGTCGATGCAGGTGCCCAGGCGACGCTGGCTCTCCTCCGGTTCGATTCGCGCCCATGGATCGGAAAGATCGAGATCGAGACCCTGGTGGTCATCCCGACAATGGACGAGTTGGTCCCGGCGGCCTGGCAATACGAGCTGGCGGCATCGCTGCAGAATGCGACTGTTGTCGAACTGCCCGGGGTTCGACACGAGGCGCCCTGGACGCATCCGGAGCGAGTCGTCGAAGTGATCTCGGCGTTTGTCGGCTGAGAGACGGCCGCCGAGCGGTTCGCTGACCGACAGCCGTCTCTCCAATCTGGGCGCGAACCGGATCCTGGAGGGGTTCGAGGAATACGTGTCCCGGTTCCGAACGATCAATCAGCGTGCACCGCGGCGTTTCGAGGAACGCGACTGGCCGGGAATGCAGAACGATGCCGTCGAGCGTCTTCGCCTCTATACCGTCGTGGTCGATCGGGTCATGGAGTCGGTGAGCCACCTGCTCGGGGGGAGGGCGGACGACTCTCTGGTGTGGGTGGCGGTCAAGGCGGTCTACTCGAGCCTCATCTCCGATCGTCAGGATTGGGAGCTGGCCGAGACCTTCTACAACTCAGTCACCCGGCGTGTGTTCAAGACCGTCGGTGTGGCCGAGCACATCGAATTCGTCGACTCCGACTTCGACAGCCCACCCATCCCGTCACGCGAGCCGGTCTACCTCACCTTCGACCGCAACGAGTCGACCTCCGGGCTGGTCCGCGACATCCTCACCACATTCCCCCACGCCATGCCGTATTCCCGTCTCGACGCCGATGCCGACGAGGTGGCGGCGAGGATCGACGCCCGGCTCAGCGAGCCCGGCGCGCTTGCCGCCGTGGGCAAGGCGGAGATCGTGCGCTCGGTTTTCTATCGAGGGCAGTCCGCCTACATCGTGGGCCTGTTGTATGCCGGGTCGCACCGGGTCCCGATGATCATCGCCCTGAGTCACGGTGACGACGGCATCTTCGTCGACGCAGTGCTCCTCACCGAGGATGAGGCGTCGATCGTGTTCAGCTTCACCAGGTCGTATTTCCACGTCGACGTCGCCCGTCCCTACGACCTCGCCCGCTTTCTTCGCCGGCTCATGCCCCGCAAGCGCATGGCCGAGATCTACATCGCCATCGGGCAGAACAAGCACGGCAAGACCGAGCTGTACCGCGATCTGCTCCGGCATCTCCGATCGACTGAAGAGCAATTCGAGCCGGTACCGGGGACGAAGGGACTCGTGATGATCGTGTTCGGCATGCCGGGCCACGACGACGTCTTCAAAGTGATCCGTGACACCTTTCCGCCGCCGAAGCGGACCACTCGGCGGGGGGTCATGGGCAAGTACCGGCTGGTCTTCCAGCACGACCGGGCCGGGAGGCTGATGGATGTCCAGGACTTCCAGCATCTCGAGTTCCACCGCTCCCGCTTTTCCCCGGAGGTGCTGGATGAGCTGCTGTCAGAGGCGGCGCGGACCGTGCGGCTGGAGGGCGATTCGGTGATCATCAGTCACGTCTATGTCGAGCGACGCGTGGTGCCCCTCGACGTATATGTGCGGGAGGCGTCGAGACCGGCAGCCGCAGATGCGGTGGTCGACTTCGGTCAGTCGATCAAGGACATGGCGTCGACCAACATCTTTCCTGGAGACCTGCTCCCCAAGAACTTCGGAGTAACTCGCCATGGCCGTGTCGTGTTCTACGACTACGACGAGTTGAGTGCCCTCGTAGATATCAACTTCCGGGAGCTGCCCGTCGCCCGGGACGAGATCGACGAGATGGGCTCGGAGCCATGGTTCCCCGTTGGCGACAACGACGTTTTTCCCGAGGAGCACCAGAGCTTTCTGGGACTGGCTCCCGATCTGCGCCAGGTCTTCTTCGACCACCACGCCGACCTGTTCGGCATCGAAGCCTGGCGCGCCATCCAGGCCCGCATCCGGTCCGGCGAGCTGATCGAAGTCTTCCCCTACCGCCAGACCGCCAGACTGCCCAGGACCGGCGCCTCCCGTGGGTGGTGATATCACTTACCTGAGGTACGTGGCGCCATATATGGCCAACGACGACAAAGAAGGCCGTCAGCCGGCCGGTGCCAGGCTCAAGGTCCCCTCCGAACCGTCCTCCACCTGCTCCCGGGTCCAGCGCATCGAGTGGTTGGTGCCGTCGGTCCAGGAGTCGAGCATGTCGTCGTAGTGGCGGTGGAAGGCATGACCCGATTGCCCGGTGGTGTTGACCGACGTCGATGCTGCCAGATCTGACAGGTCGATGACCATCCTCATCGACGGTATCCAGTCGACCACATACCCGGCAGGGGGGTAGAACCCGACCGCATTGACGAGATCCGCGCTGCCCCCGACGCGGTCAGGGGCGGTGCGATTGAAGAGCCACTCGATGGGCGCGATGCCGGACTGGCCAAAGGTCAGGTTCTCGAATGACGCGATGTGGAGGTCGGCCCATCTCCATGTGGTCACATCATCGCCGAGGAGCCCAACCAATTCCTCGTGGGCATCGATCATCGCTTGCTCCAGGATGACATCACGGTCCTCTATCGCTTCGGTCCGGGTGTCGTCCCAGAACGGGTCGTCGGGAGTCTCGAGCAAGGCGCGGACCACCTCGAACCACCGGCTCCCGCCCTCGGGCCAATAGTCCTCCGGGATCTCGTCGTGGAAGGAGAGCCGAAGAAGATGTGTCCAAATTGCCTGATAGGCGGCGCATCCGGGTGAGTCGGGCCCGGCCTGAAAGGCGTTGGGGCCGGTTGACCACGGCTCGATCACTCCCTTCATCGACGTCACCGCGCTGTCGTCCGACTCGATGGCGAGGAGATGCGGGATGAGGTTGGGCGCCCCGCCGTCCTGGCCGTCGATCTGGATCTCCTGTGCCGAGCCGACCGAGAACCCGGATGGTGTGCCCTCGATCATCTCCTCGATTCGGGCCGCCCGGTATCCGTAGTCCGAATCGATCGAGAGGAATGGCGCACCCCCGGGCGCGAGCACCGGGTTGTTGGCGGTTGCGATGTAATCCCTGGGCGGGTTGAAGAGGCGGGGCAGGTCGTCGTAAGGGACGACGCCGGCCCACTCGTTCTCACCAGTCCATCCCTCGACCGGCCAGGCTCCATCTCCGTCGGCCCGGATCGGCGCCTCGCCGGTCGCCTGGTAGGCGATGTTTCCCTCCGTGTCGGCATAGACGACGTTCTGGGCGGCTACGTCCCATTTCGACAATGCCGTGCGGAACTCCTCGTAACCGGTGGCCAGGTTCAGACCGATAATCGCCTCGACCAGAGTCGAGGGCTGGAGGGTCTGCCAGGAAAGGGACACGACGTAGTCGTCTGGTACATCGAGCTGGGACCCTGCGTCACCGTCGACCTGGGGAAAGGACCGACGCACCAGAAAGAAGCCCAATATGGCGACGACAGCGGCCAGCACGAGCAAGCCGACCAATATCCGCCGTACCCAGCGCACGGCCGGAGCCTATGCCAGGAAGTCCTCGATTGGGCGGGCAGGGATCTAGCGTTCCGCCCATGCGCACCCGGACGGCGATTCTCACCGGAATCGTGGTGTTGGTCGTCGCCTGCGGTGGGGGCGACGCCGCCACCACGACGACCTCGACCACAACCACGATCCCAACCACGACCACTGAGCCAACAACCACTGCCACGATGGCGACCACTACTTCGACCGTCGCCGAGACCACCACTACCGCCCGGGCGATCGACATCACCGTCGTGGCCGGGGTGGTCGAAGGCCCGAGCACGGTGTCTGTTGCCGTCGGTGACCAGGTGTCGGTTTGGGTCCTCAGCGACGTAGACGCCGAGATCCACGTCCACGGCTACGACGTCTTCTTCGAGGCCCCGGCAGGAGTCCCCACCGAGGTCGCGTTGACTGCCGACGTGCCAGGGATCTTCGAGGTGGAATTGGAACAGACCCACACCCCCCTGTTTGCGCTCGAGGTCACTCCTTGACCAGACGGCTCGGCGTCGTCTCGACGCTGATTGCCGGGGTGGTCCTCGGCTTACCTTCGGTGGCAATGGCGCACGGGATCGGGGGGAGGCTCGATCTCCCGGTGCCACTCAGCTATTTCATCGTGGGGGCGGGCGTGGTCCTGGTCATAACTTTCATTGGCCTCGCAGTCCTCTGGCCGGAGCCCCGTCTCCAGGAAGGCCCCCGCCACGAGGCCGCCCGGCTCACGGTGCGCCGGGGCTGGTTCCTGCCCACCCTCGGGGTGATCGGCCTCTTCCTGGTCATCGGGCAGTTGTTCCCACCCCTATTCGGCCTCGAGACCGATCCCACCCGCCCCACCATTGCCCCGGTCCTGGTTTGGGTGGGCTTCTGGCTGGTGGTCCCCTTCGCCGGCGCCGTCATCGGCGACTGGTACACCGACATCAACCCATGGCGATCGCTGGCCAGGGTGCTCCGGTTGGGCCGCGGTGAGCGCCTCAGCCTCGTCGACTCTCTCGGAGTGTGGCCCGCTGCCATCGTGCTCCTCGCTTTCACCTGGCTGGAGCTAGTCAGCCCCGACTCCGGGAGCCCGATCACCCTGGGCACGGCCGCACTGGTCTACACACTCGGGATGCTCGCAGCGATGGCCTATGCCGGTCGAGAGGCCGGGCTGGCTGTGTTCGATGGCTTCACCCCGTACAACAGGCTTCTTTCGGCGATCTCGCCGCTCGGGAGACGTGACGACGGCCGTCTGATCTGGCGGGGATGGCTTCGGGCCCTGACCGTCCTGCCCGCCTGGAGGGGGTTACCCGCCTTCGTGGTGGTGGCCATCGGGACAGTGACGTACGACGGCGCCTCGGCGACGGAGTCGTTCCGCGCCGCGATGGGCGACTTCGGGCAGACGATGTTTGGGGAGACCGTGCTTCTCGTCGGATGTGTCCTCGCCATCGGAGCCGCCTACTGGATCGCCTCGTTCGCGGCCGCTCGCATGGTGGGAGGTGATTGGACCACGGCCCGAGTGTCCATGCGATTCGCCCACACCCTGGTGCCGATCGCCCTCGCCTATGCCCTAGCCCACTACCTCACGCTCATCGTCTTCGAGGGTCAGCAGCTCATTGCCGCCGTGTCCGACCCCTTCGCCCTCGGTTGGGATCTATTCGGGACCGCGGACCGCAAGGTCGATTTCTTCATCACCGCCGCCGAGCCCGTGTGGTACGCACAGGTGGCGGTGATCGTCACCGGTCACGTGCTCGGGGTGATCCTCGCCCATGATCGGGCGCTCGGAGACTTCGGGACGGAGGCCGTGCGCTCCCAGTATGCGATGCTTCTCCTTATGGTTGCCCTGACCACACTTGGCCTGCTCATCCTCGCGGGGTGATCGTGATCTTTGCGCACTATGGGGGAATTGACGAGATAGGCATTTTCGTCGTGCCCGCGGTGCTGGCCATCCTCGCCCTGCGTTGGGCGGAGCGGAGGGCCAAGCGAACCGCCGCAGAGAAAGAGACCGAAGCGGAGATGGAAACGGTGTCGACAGAAGAGGGCACCGATGGCGACTGATGGGCACGAGATCGCCATCCCGCTGATAACGGATCCCGCCTCCGCCAATGCATCGGCGCGCTCGAAAATCGCTTCCTATTTCGCCCTGACCAAGCCGCGCATCATCGAGTTGCTGCTCATCACCACGGTGCCGTCGATGGTCCTGGCCGCCGGTCGCTGGCCGGGGCTCTGGCCGGTCCTGGCGACTCTGATCGGTGGTTCGCTCTCCGCCGGCGGGGCCAATGCACTGAACAACTACGTGGACCGGGACATCGATCAGATCATGAAAAGGACCCGCTCGAGACCGCTGGCCAGGCACGAGGTGCCCCCGTCCCACGCCCTCGTGCTCGGGGTCGCCCTCGGTGTCGCCGGGTTCGTCTGGTTGTGGGCCGCCACCAACCTGCTCGCTGCCGCCATCGCCACCGCTGCCCTGCTCTTCTACGTGTTCGTCTACACCCTGAGGCTGAAACGGACCACCACCCAGAACATCGTGATCGGCGGCGCCGCCGGGGCGGCCCCCGCCCTGGTCGGCTGGGCGGCCGTGACCGGCTCGCTCGCCCTTCCCGCCTGGGTCCTGTTCCTGGTCGTCTTCTACTGGACCCCGCCGCATTTCTGGGCGCTCGCCATCAGATATCGCGACGACTACGAGAAGGCCGGAGTGCCGATGCTCCCGGTGGTGGCGGGAGTCGAGGCAACGACTCGCAAGATGCTGCTCTACACCGGGCTGATGGTCGCGATCAGCCTCCTCCTGGTCCCGGTGGCGGGGATGCGTTGGATCTATCTCGTCGCAGCCATCGTCCTCGGTGCCTGGTTCCTCTGGGACACCTGGCGGGTCTACCGCCGCCCAGAGGATGCGATGCGTCTCTTCACGACGTCGACCGTGTATCTCGCCGCCCTCTTCGGAGCGGTCATGCTCGACGTGCTGGTGCGATGAAACGGTCGGCGATTCTGCTCGGTCTACTGGTGGCCCTCGGGGCATGTGGCTCGGACGAGGTGGAGCCTTTCGCCCTCGTTGCCTCCAGCAACGGGAGCATCGGACTGGGCGAGCAGCGAGTGCTGTTCGCGCTGGTGGACCCGGAGACGGATGCGTTCCTGGCATCGCCCGACCGGGAGGCCACTGTCACCATCCGTGACGAGAACGGCTCGCCCCTCGACACCTATCCGTTGGAATTCATCTGGACCATCCCTGACGAACGCGGGCTATACGTCGCTCACGTCGACATCCCGGAGGCAGCCACCTACCAGGCCACCATCGACGCCGAAGGCCTCGCCACAGCCGGGCCGGCAGGGTTCGTCGCCTTCGAAGACCCACCAGTGATCGAGCCGGGTGAAGAGGCACCGGCCTCGGAGACCCGGACCTCAGCCGAGTTCCCCGATCTGTCCGTCATCAGCTCCGATACCGATCCCGATCCGGCGATGTACGAATCGAGCGTGGCTACGGCTGTCACCTCGGGCACCCCGTCCGTGATCGTCTTCGCTACCCCTGCGTTCTGCACCTCCCGGGCGTGTGGACCGCTCCTCGATCAGGTCAAGGCGCTGCGCCCCGACTACCCGGACGTGGGATTTGTCCATGTCGAGATCTACGAGAACCTGCAGGCACCTTCGCCCGAAGAAATGACCGTTGTCCCAGCGACTGGCGAGTGGGGACTGCCCTCCGAACCCTGGGTCTTCGTGGTGAACAACGCCGGCATAGTCACCTCGGCCTTCGAAGGGGCCGCCTCCGACGATGAGTTGACCGCTGCCATCGATGCTGTCAGCCCGTAGTTGGTCGGGGGTTGGGCGAGTCCGTATGATGCCAGGCCGATGGCCCGGTCCCGTCACCGCCTGATTCGCCTTGGCGTCCTCCTCGGCGCCGTCCTCTTCCTGGGGGCTTGCTCCTTCATCGGGAGCGAGGATCAGCCTCTCACCACTTTCGAGCCGGCCGGGCCCTTCTCCGAGCAGATCAACAACCTGTTCTGGCCCGTCTTCTGGATCGCCGTCGGAGTGTTCATCCTGGTGCAGGGGGCGATCCTCGTGGCCGTGTTCATGTTCCGCGATCGGGACGGGTCCAAGGAGGCCAAACAGCTCCACGGCAGCCCGAAGCTCGAGATCGCGTGGACGGTGATCCCTGCGCTCATCCTCGCCGGTATCGCGGTGCCCACTACCGCCGCCGTCTTCGAGCTGACCGAGTGTGACCCGGACGCCATCGAGATCCAGGTGATCGGGCATCAATGGTGGTTCGAGTACCACTATCCCGATGCCGAGATCGACACCGCCAACATCATGGTGATCCCTGCCGGGCAGGAGGTCTGCGCCGTCATGACCTCCGACGACGTCCTCCACAACTTCTGGATCCCGGCCCTCAACGGAAAGCGCTATCTGGTGCCGGGTCAGACCACGCTGCTTCGGCTGCAGGCCGACGAACCCGGTGAGTACTGGGGTCATTGCGCCGAGTTCTGCGGTCTCTCCCACTCCCTGATGCGGGCCCGTGTCCAGGCCGTGGAGCCGGCCGAATACGAGGCCTGGCTGGCCGAGCAACAGACCGCGGCCGCTGCACCGGAGGAAGGAACGCCGGAGTTCGACGGCTATGAGGTGTTCCTGGCAAAGGGCTGTACCCAATGCCATACCGTGCGATTCGAGGAGGAGGTAGTCGGACCGACCGACCGTGCCACCTTCAATGGGCCGGAATTGACTCATTTCGCCTCACGCAACGTCTTTGCCGGGGCCGTGCTCCCTGAAGAGGGTCAGAGCCGGGACGAGGCCCTCAAGGATTGGCTGGCCGATCCGCCCTACATAAAGCCCGGGAGCTTCATGCCCGACCTCGCCTTGACCGAGGCCGAGATCGATGCTCTCATCGTCTGGCTGGACAGCATGGAATGACCGCCACCGCCGAACGCCCCACCACCACGATCTTCAGGCGCCCTAGCTCCACGAAGGGGCTCTGGTCGTGGCTCACCACCGTGGACCACAAGCGCATCGGGATCATGTACGGGTACGCCGCCTTCACCTTCTTCATCATCGGCGGCATGGAGGCCCTGCTTCTTCGCATCCAGCTATCCCAGGCCAACGGCGAGTTCCTGACGGCGGGCGCCTACAACGCACTGTTCACGATGCACGGGACGACGATGATCTTCCTCTTCGTCATGCCGGCGTCGGCGGCGCTGATGAACTACATGCTTCCGCTGTTGATCGGGGCGAGAGACGTCGCCTTCCCCCGACTCAACGCGCTCTCGTGGTGGATCTTCTTCTTCGGGGGGATCTTTCTCTACTCGACCTTCATCTTCGGCACGTCGGCACCACCGATAGGAGTCGATGGGCTCGGAGGTATCGATGGGAACCTGGCCCCTGGAGGTGGGCCTGGCAGTTTCAACTTCCTCGCCGACTCCCCGGATGGCGGCTGGTTCGGTTATCAGCCCAACGCCGGGCCGCTCTACTCGCCGGGGACGGCGATGGACTATTGGGCCTTAGGGCTGCAGATCATCGGTCTCGCTTCCCTCGTGTCCTCGGTCAACTTCTTGGTGACGGTGCTCAACCTGCGGGCCAAGGGGATGCGTCTCCTCCGCATGCCGGTGTTCGCCTGGATGACGACGATCACCTCGTTCCTGCTCCTGTTCTCGCTCCCGATCATCGCCGTGGCCTTGTTCATGGTCACCTTCGATCGTCAATTCGGGTCATTGTTCTTCGCCGCACAGGCGGGCGGCGATGTGATCCTTTGGCAGCACTTGTTCTGGCTATTCGGCCATCCCGAGGTGTACATCCTGATCCTCCCCGCCATGGGGATCGTCTCCGAGATCCTGCCCACCTTCTCCCGGAAACCCCTGTTCGGGTATTCGGCCGTGGTGTTCGCCGGGGCAGCCATCGCCTTCCTCGGTTTCGGGGTGTGGGCGCATCACATGTTCGCCTCGGGGATCACACCGGTCGCCCAGGCCGCATTCGGTCTGGCCACCATGACAATCGCCATCCCGACGGGGATCAAGATCTTCAACTGGCTGGGCACGATGTGGATGGGGCGAATACGCCTGTCCACGCCGATGCTCTTCGCCATCGGCTTCGTCGCCATGTTCACCATCGGTGGGCTCTCCGGGGTCACCCATGCCGTCGTCCCATCGGACTGGCAGCAGACCGACACCTACTACATCGTCGCCCACTTCCACTATGTGATCTTTGGTGGCTCCGTGTTCGGGCTGTTCGGCGGGCTCTACTACTGGTTCCCGAAGCTGACCGGCCGTCTCATGAACGAGCGTTTGGGGAAGGTTCATTTCTGGCTGATGTTGCTGGGGTTCAATCTCACCTTCGGGCCAATGCATTGGCTGGGTCTCCAGGGGATGGTGAGACGGACCTGGAAATACGCCCCGGAGACGAATCTGGAGCCGTGGAACATCGCCGTCACCATCGGCGCCTTCATCATCGCCTTCTCGATCTTCATCTTCATGATCAACTGGTTCACCAGCCGTCGCCGGGGCGAGGCGTCGGGTCTGGACCCTTGGGACGCTCGCACCATCGAGTGGATGTCGCCCAACCCGTCTCCCGAGTACAACTTCGCCGTCTCGCCGGTGGTGACCAGTCTCGACCATTTCTGGCATCTCAAGTACGACGAGGATGTAGAGGGTCGTGCCGTCCGTAAGGAGGATGGCGACCAGATCGTGGCCAATATCGAGTATGAGCAGCTCAACCCGGCGTCACCGATCCACTTGCCCAACCCGTCTTACTTCCCCTTCTTCTTCGCCCTGGGGCTCCCGCTGATGTTCTACGGCGTCATCTATCACCGGCAGTTGTGGGGCAAAGGTCTGATCGTGGTGGGTCTCATCATCGCCCTCGCCGCCGTCATCGGTTGGGCCATCGAGCCGCTCGAAGAGCCGCACAGTGACCATGGCGAGGACCACGAGGACGATGTGGGCGAGATTCCCCCCTCCCCGTCTTCGGCGGTACTCCCCGCTTCGGGGGCAGAGATGGAGTCGAAGGATGACTGAGCTCATCCACGAAGCCGATCTGGATCACGCCCACCCCGAGCACGAGGGAACTGGTGTCGAGGATCGCAAGCTGGGGATGTGGCTGTTCCTCAGCTCCGAGTTTCTCTTCTTCGGTGCCCTGATCTCGAACTATCTGCTCTACTCACAGCGGCCCGGATTTCCCCAGCCGTACCCGGCGGAGATATACGACATACCCTTCACCTCGGTCAGCTCGTTCGTCCTGCTCATGAGCTCGTTGACCATGGTCCTCGCTCACAATGCCCAGACCCGCGAGGACGCCAACGGGGCCAGGACCTGGCTCTTTGCGACGGCTGCCCTGGGCTCGGTGTTCCTCGCCGGTCAGGTGTTCGAGTTCACCGAGTTCATCGTCGAATTCGACATGAAGCTCAGCACCAATCCGGCCGCGTCTGCGTTCTATCTCCTGACCGGCTTTCACGGCACCCATGTCGCTATCGGGGTGATCATGCTCCTGTCGCTTTGGGGGATCTCACGACGCAGGGGTGGGCTCAGCGACCGCCATGGCCTCAATCTCGAGCTCGTCGGTCTCTATTGGCACTTCGTCGACATCATCTGGATCGTCATCTTCACCGTCGTCTACCTGCTCTCGGAGCCACCGGTGTGAGCAGCACAGAGCACATCCATCACCCGACTCCGGCTCAGTACTGGAAGATCGCAGTCCTCCTCGCTGTGCTCACAGCGGTCGAGGTCGCCATCTATTACATCCACAGGGACTTCGACCTCGGCAACTTCAACACTGTGCTCCTGATCTCCCTGGCCGCGCTCAAGTTCGTGATCGTCATCGGGTGGTACATGCATCTCCGCTTCGAGAATCGCATGCTGAGCCGGTTCTTCACGGCCGGTTTCATCCTGGCGTGCGCCTTGTACACGATCATCCTGACCGCACTCGGTGCGATAGCCCTCACGAGATGATCCCCCCGTTTCATCCCCATTACGACGTGTGGGCGCTGGCCTTCGCCCTTGCCTTTGGCTATTGGTACGCCGACCGCAGGCTGCGCCCGGTGCTCGCCCCCGACGCGCCGCCGGCGACTACTGGCCAGAAATGGCAGTGGTATCTGGCGGTTTTGTTCCTCTGGCTGGTCTCGGGCTGGCCAGTCCACGACATCGGCGAGACATCGCTGTTCACGGTGCACATGGTGGAGCACATGGTCATCGCCTTGGTGATACCGCCGTTGATGCTCCGTGGGATTCCGAGATGGCTCGCCGACGTGACCATCGGGCACCCCAAGATCGTTCGGTTCATCAGGCCCCTGGCCCGGCCGGTGCCGGCCTTCGTCCTGTTCAACACCACATTCATCATCATCCACTGGCCCGACCTCGTGGCGCTGATGGTCCAGGGTGGGCCACCCCATCTTCTGGTCCATGCGTGGCTCTTCGGCGTTTCCATCCTCATGTGGATGCCCGTGTTCTCGCCCACGCTTGCCATCCCCAGGCTCCCACCGCCCGGCCAGATGGGCTATCTATTCGCCCAGTCGCTGCTGCCCACCATCCCGGCATCGTTCCTGACCTTTTCCACGGTCGCGATCTACCCGGTTTACGGTGATGCCGCTCTGGCGTTCGGGCTCACTGCGGTGTCCGACCAGACCATTGCAGGGGTGATCATGAAGCTGGGTGGCGGGATCCTTCTCTGGTCGACGATCGCCGTGATCTGGTTTCGCTGGACCAAGCAGGAGCGGGAGTGGGAGGCACTCGAGTCCACGCTCCGGGCATCTCCCTGAGGGCGACTGCCGTCATCGTGATGACCGTCGCGTTGATCGCCTGCAATCAGACGTCGGGCACCGCCCGCGGCGTGGTCACCGCTGTGGACGGGAGTCTGGAGGACGTCACGTCCTTTGCGGTCCTGGTCGAGGGGTCCGAACTGGAGTTCACCCCTACCGATGACGGCGATTACGACTTCCCCCTCTCCCATTTGAGGGAGCATCAGCGCACTGGCGAGCCGGTTCTCGTTGGGTGGGAGATCGTGGGTAGCGTGCGGTACGCACTGAGCCTGGCTGACGGGTAGAGGGCGCCCAACCGAGCACGAGGAGCACATGCCGAGCGACCTTCCGCCAGGTCATTTCTTTCTACCCGGTCCCACCGAGGTCCATCCCGACGTGCTTGCTGCCCAGACCCGTCCCATGATCGGTCACCGGGGCCGGGCCATCGAGGCGTTGCTCGCCCGACTCCAGGAAGGGCTGAAGCAAGTCTTCCTCACCGAGCAGCCGGTGATCGTGTCCACTTCCTCGGCCACAGGGCTCATGGAGGCTTCGGTGCGAAACGGAGTGGCCGGCGGCAGGGTACTGAGCCTGGTGAACGGCGCCTTCTCCTCGAGATTCTCCGAGATCGCCATGGCCTGTGGCCACGACACCGAGGCATGGTCGGTGGAGTGGGGCCAGGTCCATGATCCAAACGAGCTCGACAGCAGGCTGGAGCAGGGCGCTTTCGACGCGGTGACGATGACGCATTCGGAGACTTCGACCGGAGCCCTCCAGGATCTCGAGGCGATTGCCTCGGTCACACGAGGCCATGAGGGCGTGATGCTCCTGATCGATTCCGTGACCGGGGTGGCCGGCGCCGAGGTCCGAACCGACGACTGGGCGCTGGACTTCGTGCTCACAGGGTCGCAGAAGGCGCTGGCCCTGCCCCCGGGCCTGGCCTTTGCCGTCGCCTCTCCGGCGATGCTGGATCGCTCTGCCCAGGCCACCAACAAGGGCTACTACTTCGACCTGTTGCCCCTCATGAAATCATTGGAGGCATTTCAAACACCCTCGACCCCTGCGATCTCGCTGCTCTACGCCCTCGAGGTCCAGCTGGAGCGGATCGTGGCCGAGGGCATCGAGCAGCGCTGGGAAAGACACTCGGAGATGCGCACGGCGACGATCGAGTGGGTCGATGCCATGCGGGCCGATGAGGTGGAGGTGGCGGTCCTGGCACCTGACGGGCATCGCTCACCGACGGTCACTTGCGTCAGCCTTCCCGACGGGCGATCGGGCCCCGAAGTCGTTGCCGCGATGAGAGAGAGGGGATGGGTCATCGGTGGCGGCTATTCGAGGCTAAAGGAGTCGACGATTCGCATCGGGCACATGGGGGATCACGACCCGCAGGTGCTCGGAGAGTTGCTCGTCGACCTGGGTGAGGTCTTGCGTTGACCTCGCCATACCGGGTGGTCGCAACCGATCGGGTCTCGAAGAAGGGTCTGGCTCCACTACGCGATGACGATCGCTTCGACGTAGTCCTGATCAAGGACTCCTCTGACCCGGAGTTCGCGGAGGGGTTGAAAACCGCTGCGGGTCTGATCGTTCGTAGCGCTACGAAGGTCGATGCCTCGCTGTTGAATGCGGCGCCTGACCTCAGGGTGGTGGGCCGGGCCGGTGTCGGCGTGGACAACATCGACGTGGCTGCCGCCTCCGAGCGAGGAGTGGCGGTGATGAACGCCCCCGGCGGGAACACGATCTCTGCCGCGGAGCTGACCATGGCGCTGATGCTGGCGGTCGCACGCCGGGTGACCGTGGCCGATAGGTCGATACGTCAGGGCCGATGGGAGCGATCGAGCTTGCAGGGTGTCGAGCTGAGGGGGAAGACCCTGGGCGTCATCGGGGCGGGTCGGATCGGATGGGAGGTGGCGCAGCGCTGTCGGGCTTTCGGCATGGACGTGGTCGTCTATGACCCCTATTTGGCCGCCGAGCGAGTCGACGAGCGGCATCTGCATCTGGTTTCCCTGGATCGCCTCATCGAGAGCGCCGACGTCATAACCCTCCACGTCCCGCTGAATGCCGAGACGAGGGGCCTGATAGGAGAGAGCACCCTGGCCCGGATGAAGAAGGGCGCCTTCGTTCTGAATGTCTCCCGTGGTGGAGTCGTCGACGAGGCGGCGCTGGCCAAGGCGCTGAACAACGGGCGTATCGGAGGAGCGGGTCTCGACGTCTACGAGCACGAGCCGCTGTCGCCGGACAGCCCGCTACTCGACGCGCCCAACCTCGTGCTCACCCCGCATCTCGGCGCCTCGACCAAAGAGGCACAGATCCAGGTGGCCCTCGAAGTAGCCCGAAGCATGCGCACTGCCCTAGCCCAAGGAGACCTCTCCTCGGCCATCAATGCCTCGGACCTGGCCAACGCCGCCGGTTTGAGCTAGCCGCCGCGAACCCAGCAAGACATGACGCCTGATGGCGACGCCCGGGATGAAAGAAATGCAGTGGGCGGTCTGCGCTGCATTACTTCGACCTGAAGTCAACGCCGTGCAGCGCAGTCGCTGGGTACCGGGCCGCCCATTGTCAGCGCTGCGTTGCGTCGACCTGAAACCAACGTCGTGGAGCGCGGTGACTGAGTATCAGGCGAACTGGCGGTCCCCAAGGCCGCGGAGCCTCAGCCGACGACGAGTGTGATGACGGCCTCGGGCTCGGCCGCAGGCTCTTCCGGTTCCTCTTCCGGGTTGCGGGCAAACATCACCGCCAGGATGAAAACCAGGATCGTGCCGATTCCGATCACCGCCACCATCACCTCGCCAAAGGACAACTTGATGTTGGGCTTGGTACCCGCGAGTGAGGCGAATCCCAGGATTCCCGCCGCGACGAGGATCCCGACGATCGCAGCCCCACCCTCCGCCAGGTGATTGGATTCGATGAGCACCCAGGCGAAGGGAAGCACGAGCAGCAGGAGCAGGAGCAGGCCGGTGAGGGGGATGCCGAATGCCGAACCGAGTCGTCGTCTCACACTCTCGATTTCCTCACCCGAGCCCTCGGGCACCGCAACCGGCACTCCTATTGCCTGGGTGACCGCCGCGGTGAGGCCGCCGAGGATCGCCCCTCCGATCGCCATTACCCCAACGGTGGCGAGGACCGGCAGCTGAACGACGCCTTCTGCTCCTTCCACCGGGGTGCCGAGCCCGGTGAGAACGGCACCGGCCACGACCCCGAGGAGAAGGCCAATCAGGGCGCCGATCCAGGCAGTAGAGCTCGGTGAGTTGCTGAGCTGCATACCGGGGTTGGCCCAGGAAGCGGCCGCCCGCGATAGCGAGGCGATCACGGCCCCGAAGACAACGCTGATCAGGGCCGCCCCGATGATCACACCGTTGGAATCGACCTGGATCACCGGGATGAAGGTTTCCTCGCCGGTCACCGTCGAGGTGGCGGCCCACCAGTTGCTGGCCACGACGAAGCCGATGAGCCCTAGCCCGGCACCGGTCCATGCTCCCACCCTCATGGCAGTGCGCACCCGGCGTCGCAGCGGCACCGGCTCCAGGACGACTACCGGCTCCGGCTCGACGACCATCGCAGCCGCGGCTGGCACCATCTCGGGTTGGGCGACCGGTTCCGGCTCAGAAACCGGTGCAGACTCGGGCTCGCTCGTCGACTCGTCGGCTGTGGGCGCCTGCTCCTCGGCAGGCGCGGGAGCAGGTGCCGGCGCCGATCCAGCCGCCGGTGCCCCGCCGGCCCACGCGCTCAGGACGTCATCGAGCGATGTCCCGTTGGCCGTCGCTCTGGCCGCAGCGGATCGTTCCACGAGTGTCTCGGGCACATTGAGCGCGTCGGCGGCCGCGGTCAGCAGTTCACTCACGGGGTGCGATAGTAATTGGATGGACCCGTGACGACCTCCGCGCCATCGACGGCGCGCATCACCCAAGCATCTTTCACTGCCCCGGGCTTGGCCAGGGCGATGACACAGCCACCGAATCCGGCGCCAGTGAGACGGGCGCCATAGACCCCCGGAGTCGAGATGAGGGCTTCCACCGCGGCATCCAGGTCGGGAGTCGACACCTCGTAGTCGTCACGAAGGCTGAGGTGGCTGGCAGTCATGAGTCGGCCGACGGTGACGAGATCCTCTGATTTCAGTGCTTCGACGCACTGGCGGACCCGTTCGTTCTCGGTGACCACGTGGCGGGCCCGTGAGAGCAAGACAGGATCGGTGAGCGGTGACAGATCTTGGGTCCGAGCGAGACGTAGGGGGCCCATCACCTGCTCGGCGGCGCGGCAGGCCGCCACCCGGTCCGAATAGGGGCTCCCGGCAACGGTGCGATGGGAGATGTATTTCACAACGACTTGGGCGTCCTCGGGCAACGCGACCGGTTCGACGGTCAGGTCGTGACAGTCGAGCAGGATCGCATGGCCGGCCAGCCCGTGGAGAGAGGCCATCTCGTCGAGTACCCCGGCGGGCACCCCGGTAGCCGCCTGCTGTGCTCGCTGACAGAGCAGTGCGATATCCAGCCGTGAATGGCCCTCACTGGCGCCGAGTGCGAGGGCAAGGGCGACGCCGAGGGCGCCCGACGAGGAGAGCCCGGCTCCGATCGGCACCGTCGATTCGACCGTTCCGTCGAACCCACGCTCTCGCTTCAGTTCGGCGGCAATGGCTGCGACCCGACGCGCCCACGGGGGCTCGACATGCGCCACGCCGGCAGCCGGCAGAGGGATGGTCGCCGGCGTCGGGTCATGGTCGGAGGTGAGCGTGATCACGGGCTCGTCACTATCGACACCCCGAACCACGATCTGACGATCGATGGCCAGAGGCAGGGCGAGACCGCCGGTGTAGTCGGTGTGATCACCGATGAGATTGACTCGACCCGGAGCGCGGACCTCGACCTGGTTTGGCACCAGGGCAGGCTAGAAGCTCAGATTCTGGGTCCAGGTACCCTGCTCGCAGCATGCTTGCCGTCATCAGCTACCCCCCGATCCCGATCTGGGATATCGGCCCCTTTCAGTTCTCCTTGCACGGGCTTTTCGCCGCCCTTGGCTTCGTTGCCGGGGCCTGGCTGGCCAACAAGGAGATGGCAAAGCGCGGCTTCGACACCGCCAAGTACCAATCGGTGCTCACCTGGGGGCTGATCGGCTCCCTGATCGGCGCCCGCTACCTCACGACGCCTGCCCAGCTGATGGCTGGTGTGCCCCTGGTGGAGGCGTTGAACCCGATCTCGGGCAACTTCTCGATCATGGGTGGCTTCGCCGGCGGCATCATCGCGGGTTGGATTCGGATGAGACAGGTCGGCCTCCCCGTCCTCCCCACCCTCGACATGTCGTCATTCGGCCTGGCTCTGGGAACGGTGGTCGGTCGCATCGGCGACCTCGCCATCGTCGAACATCTGGGCAAGAGCACCACCGGGTGGTGGGGCTACGGGATCCGACCAGGCTATGACGTGGCTCCCCAACACGACGCCCTGGAGTGTGCCGCCGCCGAAGTCGGCGAGGTCTTTTGCGGGGTCTACCACCACGTCGCTGCATACGACATGATCGGGGCAGCAGTGCTGCTCGGTCTGCTCTATCTGCTCTACGACCGGATCGAGCTTCGTTATGGCCAGCTCTTCTTCGCCTGGGTCACCTGGTACGGGTTCCAGCGGTTCCTGCTCGACTCCCTGCGGTTCGGGAGCGGGGACGCCACGATCGGCGCATTGACCTGGAACCAGTTGAGCGGCCTCCTCGCCGGAATCAGTGGGCTCATCGCCCTCTGGTGGCTGGGCAAGAATCAGCGAATCGTCTCCGAGGAGGCGGATCGGGCTCTGATCAACGCTTGAGGGCGCTATCGGCAGTCATCGTCCAAATCCCGAAATCACCTGTGACGCCGTGACACCATGTCGGCCATGCGCTTGGTGCTCGCCGTCGACGCCGGGGATCTGGCAGAAACCTCGATAGACCCGTGGAGCGCAGTGCTCGCGGTGGTTGTCCTAATCGTCGCCTGGATTCTGTCGCGAATCACCCGAAAATCCACCGCCAGGGTCCTGACCAGGCTCGAGGGGATCTCCGACGAGATGCGCGCCTTCATCGCCCGCATCGCCGGCTACGTGGTGATCTTCCTTGGCGTTGGAGTCGCCCTTTCCCTTCTCGGTGCCGCGATCCAGCCGCTCATCACGGTCGCCATCGTCTTTGGTGTGATTCTGGCCCTCGCCCTGCGCGGCATCGCCGACAACTTTGCCTCGGGCATCGTTCTCCAGACCCGCCGCCCCATCCACATCGGTGACGAGGTCGAGTCCTTGGGATATGTTGGCAACGTCCTCGATATGGATAGCCGGGCGGTGGTCATCGAGACCTTCGATGGCCGAACCGTCCATCTGCCCAATTCCGAGGTGCTGGGTGATCCCCTCATCAATCATTCGACAAAGGGAGCGCGCCGTTCGGAGGTGGAGGTGCGGGTCCGGTCGAAGGATGTCGAGGGGACCGGTCAAAGACTCATCGAAACAGTCGCAGATGTCTCAGGGGTGCTCCCAGAACCAAAGCCAGCGGTCTTTCTGACCGCGATCGACCCGGTGCGGGTGACGGCCCTCGTCCACTTTTGGCATGAACCCGCCGACGGTCTCACGGTTCGGACGGATGTGATTCGGGCATTAGCCGCAGCCGGGCGGGAGCGCACGGAGACGGCAACGATCGTCGCCCCCCAACCGGCGGCGCCGCTGACACCGTCGCCCTGGATCTGAATCCGCACGCCGG
>CAWENM010000009.1:0-476288 GCA_963810465.1 uncultured Acidobacteriota bacterium
CCGGTCGGCGGTGGCCTGGGCCGCGGTCAGCCGTTCCTCGGACATGAGAGTGACCTGACCGAAGTCCTTAGGGACCTGTTCCGAGCGAGTCCCGGAACTGGGCGATGGCCTCGTCGACGCTGTCGGAGACCGCGCTCGGCAGATTGACATCTGGAGCAACTCGCGCAGGTCCTGAGCCACCGACTCGAGCACCTCGACGATGATGGGCAATGTGTTGAGTCGGACCTGACCTTCCTCGATGGTGATGTTGGGGGTCTCCTCGACGTCTCGAGCAATCAGGGCCATCGCGCGTTGATGGGCCCGTCTACCACCTGAGGGATGAGCTTCGGCCATCGGCTCGGACTCCACTACCTGGTCGACTCGCATATCGATTCGCTGATTAACGGCGTCGGCGATGGGGCCGCCAACGCCTCGAGGGTGGGCCGGTCGATGCGATCGAGGAGTTGCTGGCCCTGCTCGTCGATCCCGAGGAGCCCGAGAAGCGCTGCAGAGAGATAAGCGTCGAGGTTGGCCAACGGCTCCTGGAGCTTCGCTTCGACGGCGAGTGCCTCGATGATCTCGTCGGTGAGGTAGTCTACCAAGGGGCCGCTTGAACTGGGGGTCCTCGATCGCCGGCTCGATCGTCGCCATGGAAGGCGTCGGTGTCGACGGTGCGGTGGCCTCACTGCAACGACCGAGATCAGGACGAAGATCGAGGACACGACGACGAGCAGGACCGCAATCCACTTGCGTGGTACGGACCTGTCCCGTCGTCGTGTCGTTCGTCGTGGTCGAAGTTCGGTCAGACGCCCTTCACGATATCGCGACCGTGTGCCGTCATCGCCCGAGATCACGAGGATAGCCGAGGCGGCGATGAGCCGGCCCAGATCGGGTGTAGGGAAGCCAGGCAAAGGCTGCCACGGCGCTGACCACCGCCAGAATGACGCCGATTGTCCTGGCCCACACCGCACCGCTGAATATTGCGACGCCGGCGAGGATCACGAGCAACCCGAGGATGAGACTCGGATCCAGCCCCAGGTGGTGACGTCGAGTTGGAACACGTACTGCGTGCCGACGACATAGAACTCGTTCTCGAACAGGGCGACGAGACCGGCGATGGCATGCCAGAAGCCGATCATGATCATCATCAAGGCAGCAAAGGTGGCCCATCCGACCGCCCAGCCACTGGTTTCTCGCTCCGTCATTGGTCCTCCTGGTTTGATTTAGGCCGATTCTCAACGACCGCCCTCAAAGAGTATTCACTCGATCTAGGCGATTGTGGGCATCTCGAAGGCTGTAGCATCGCCTCAGACTGAATCGTTGGCCGTCTGCAAGAGCCAACAAAACTTAGAAAGGTGGCGTCGTGCCCTTAATGGATCTGTTCTGGAGCATGCTCTGGTTCTTCCTGTTCTTTGCCTGGATCTGGCTGCTCATCACGATCTTCGCTGACATCTTCCGCAGCGACGACTTGAGCGGCTGGGGGAAGGCGTTTTGGACGATTTTCGTCGTGATCCTGCCCTGGCTCGGGGTCTTGATCTACCTGATCGCCCGTGGTGGCTCCATGCAGGAGCGCGCCATGGCCCAAGCGGTAGCGCAGGAGAAGGCCCAGCGAGAGTACATCCAGCAGGTGTCCGCTTCGAGCGGGGGGGCATCCTCTGCCTCATCTGCCGACGAACTGGAGAAGCTGGCCAAGTTGCAGAGTCAGGGTGTCATCACCGCCGAGGAATTTGCCGCTCAGAAGGCCAAGATCCTCGCCTGACAAGCACTACTTCGATGCCCGGGTCTTCGACGGCCCGGGCATCGTCGCGTTCGGGTCAGCCGAGTTGGTCCAGGGCGAGATTGAGGAGCAGGACGTTGACTCCTGGCTCGCCGAGGAAGCCCACGTCCCGGCCGTCGGTGTTCTCCTCGACCAGCTCCATGACCTGATCGAAGTCGAGGCCGCGGTTGTCGGCGACCCGCTGCGCCTGCATTCTGGCGTTGACCAGTGAGATGTGTGGGTCGAGCCCGGAGCCCGACGAGGTGACGGCGTCGACCGGGACCGGAGCATCGGGCTCGAGTCCGTTCGTCTCTCGATAGGCGCGGACCAGGTCGTCGACACCATTGGTCTCCGACTCGTCGACATCGGCGGTCTCTGGATCGTCCTCGCCGAATAGGAACGTCTCGTTGGTCGGGCCAAAGTTCGATCCGAAGCTGTATCCGGGGCCGGGGGCATAGCCGGCAGCCGACGGCCGGGGGTGGAAGTACTTGGGCGCCGAGAAGGGTTGACCGATCAAGGCTGACCCAAGCAGCTGCCCGTCACGTTCGACGAGGGAGCCGTTGGCCTTGTCTGCGAACAGCCCCTGGGCGATACCGGTGACCACCAGCGGATAGGCGAGGCCGGTGATGATGGTGAAGACCACCAGGATGCCGAGGGCGGGAAGAAGCTGTCTCCGCATCATGAAACTCCAATTGCGACGATGAACAGGTCGACGATCTTGATACCGATGAACGGAGCGACGATCCCGCCGAGCCCGTAGATGAGGAGGTTGCGGCGCAGCATCGCTGCCGCACCCTCCGCCCGGAACCTCACGCCTCTCAGGGACAGGGGTATCAGCGCCACGATGATCAGGGCGTTGAAGATGACCGCTGACAGGATGGCCGATCGCGGCGTCGCCAGTTGCATCACGTTGAGCCGATCGAGCACCGGGAACACCCCGGTGAACATGGCCGGGATGATGGCGAAGTACTTGGCGACATCATTGGCCACCGAGAATGTGGTCAACGCGCCCCGGGTGATCAGCAATTGCTTGCCGATCTCGACGATCTCTATGAGCTTCGTCGGGTTCGAGTCGAGATCGACCATGTTGCCCGCTTCCTTCGCCGCTTGGGTCCCGGTGTTCATGGCCACCCCCACGTCGGCCTGGGCGAGGGCAGGTGCGTCATTGGTCCCGTCGCCGGTCATGGCGACCAGGCGGCCACCGGCCTGCTCTCGACGAATCAGGGCCATCTTGTCCTCGGGGGTGGCCTCGGCGAGGAAGTCGTCGACACCGGCTTCGGTCGAGATGGCTCGCGCCGTCAGAGGATTGTCACCGGTGATCATCACGGTGCGGATTCCCATGGCCCGCAGCTGCTCGAAGCGGGTGCGCATGCCCTCCTTGACCACGTCCTTGAGGTGGATGACGCCGAGAATGGTGACCGCAGGCCCGCTCCCCTCGGCGACCACGAGGGGGGTTCCGCCGGCCACGGCCACACCCTCGACCAGCGGGTCGAGGCCGGCCGGGATGCTGCCGCCTTGCTCGGTGACCCAGCGTTTGACGGCGTCGGCGGCACCCTTGCGCACGGTCTGGCCGTTGAGATCGATGCCGCTCATCCGTGTCTGAGCTGTGAACGGAACCAGCGAGGCCTTGGCGACGTCGCGCTCGCGGAGGTTGTACCGCTCCTTGGCCAGGACGACGATCGATCGCCCCTCCGGGGTCTCGTCGGCGAGACTGGCCAGCTGGGCCGCCGATGCCAGCCGTTCCTCGTCGATCCCGGGCAGAGCGAGAAACTCGGCCGCCTGGCGATTGCCCAGCGTGACCGTCCCGGTCTTGTCGAGGAGGAGGGTCGAGCAGTCCCCGGCCGCCTCAACGGCCCGGCCCGACATCGCCAGCACGTTGTGCTGCACCAGGCGGTCCATGCCTGCGATGCCGATGGCGGAGAGCAGGGCGCCGATCGTGGTGGGGATGAGACAGACGAGGAGGGCCACCAGGACGATGACCTCCTGCTCCGCATTGGAGTAGATAGCGAACGGCTGCAAGGTCACCGTTGCCAGCAGGAAGATGATCGTGAGCACGGCTAACAGGGTGTTGAGAGCGATCTCGTTCGGCGTCTTCTGGCGATTTGCGCCCTCGACGAGCGCGATCATCCGGTCGAGGAAGGTCTCGCCGGGGCGAGCCGTGATGCGCACCACGATCTGATCCGATAGAACACGGGTGCCACCTGTCACGGCAGAACGGTCGCCGCCGGCTTCGCGGATCACAGGGGCCGATTCGCCGGTAATGGCGGACTCGTCCACCGAGGCGATGCCTTCGATGATCTCGCCGTCCGAGGGGATCATCTCGCCGGCAGAGACGATGACGACATCGTCGACCGTGAGCCTGGAGGAAGGGACCTGCTCGATGTTCCCGGCTGACCGGCGGACATTGGCGATGGTCTCGGCTCTGGTCTTGCGCAATGCGGCGGCCTGGGCCTTGCCCCGACCCTCGGCCATGGCTTCGGCGAAATTGGCGAAGAGGACCGTGAACCACAGCCACGCCGCCACCAGCCCGGCGAACAGATTGTCCTCGGGCCTGGCGTCGCTCAGGTCCTGGAAGAAGATCAAGGTGGTGAAGACACTTCCAACCAGCACCACGAACATCACCGGATTGCGAGCCTGAACCCGGGGATCGAGCTTGCGGAAGCTGTCGACGATCGCCTGTCGCACGATGGCGGCCTCGAACAACGGCCGCTTTCCCGTGCGGCGAGCGTCGGTCGTGGGTTCCGGTGATGTCTGGGCCTGCATTGTTCTGGCTTGCTCCTAGAGGGAAAGGTGTTCGACGATCGGGCCCAGTGCCAGGGCCGGGAAGAAGGTGAGGCCGCCGACGATCAGGACGACTCCGATGACGAGGCCGACAAAGAGAGGGGTGTGAGTGGGGAAGGTCCCGGTGGTGGCCGGCATGACCTGCTTGCGGGCCAATGCACCGGCGATGCCGAGGACAGGGATGATCAGGAAGAAGCGGCCGATCAGCATGGCGATCCCCAGGGTCGTGTCCATCCAGTCCGTGGCCGCCGTGATCCCGGCGAAGGCCGATCCGTTGTTGTTGCCGGCGGACGTGAAGGCGTAGAGGATCTCGGACAGCCCGTGTGGCCCGGAGTTCCAGATGGTCGTGTTCAGCACCGAGTCGATGAACATCGAGGCGCCGGCGAATCCGAGGACAGCGGTGGGCATGGCCAGGATGTAGAGAGCAACCATCTTCATCTCGCCGGCCTGGATCTTCTTGCCCAGGTACTCGGGTGTCCTCCCCACCATCAGCCCGGCGATGAATACCGAGAGGATCGCCATGATCAGCAGGCCGCTGAGACCCACTCCGACCCCGCCCGGGCTGACCTCACCGAGCATCATGTGGGAGAGCGGGACCGCACCTCCCAACGGGGTGAAGCTGTCGTGCATGGAGTTCACCGAGCCGTTGGAGGTTCCGGTGGTGGAGGCTGCCCAGAGCCCGGAGGCGGCAGGGCCGAATCGGATCTCTTTGCCCTCGCTATTCCCGCCTGCCTGTTCGGCGGTGGTCGCCTGTGTCGCACCGAGTGCATCCAGACGCGGGTTGCCGCCGGCCTCCAGGCCCATGGCCAGGAGCGAGGTGCCGAGCCAGACAATGAACATGATGGCGAAAATGGCCCGGCCCTGGCGACGATCGCCGACCATGCGACCGAAGGTGAAGGCGAAGGCGAACGGGATCACGAGGATGGACCACATCTCCACGAAGTTGTTCAGCTGGGTCGAGTTCTCGAACGGATGGGATGAGTTGACGTTGAAGAAACCGCCGCCATTGGTGCCCAGCTGCTTGATGGCGATCTGGCTAGCGACCGGGCCACCGGGGATGAGCTGTTCGGCTCCGGCCTCCACCGTCTGAGCCGCGGTGAAGCCCTCGAAGTTCTGAATGACTCCCTGACTCACCAGGACGATGGCCACCAGGAGGGACAGGGGGAGGAGGATCCGGGTCGTGGAGCGAGTGAGATCGACCCAGAAGTTGCCGATCGTCGATGATCGCCGTCGAGAAATGCCCCGAATGAGGGCAGCCACGGTTGCCATGCCGGCCGCGGCGGACACGAAGTTCTGGACTGCGAGGCCGGTCATCTGGGTGAGATGGCTCATCGTCGCCTCGCCGCCATACGACTGCCAGTTGGTGTTGGTCATGAAGCTGACCGCGGTGTTGAAGGAGAGATGGGGGACGACGGCCGGCATGTCCGTCGGGTTGAGAGGCAGTGAGCCCTGGAACCGCTGCAGTCCGTACAACGCGAGGAAGGAGACGATGCTGAAGCCGAGCAGTGAGTAGGCGTAGGCGGTCCATCGCTGCTCCCGGCTGGGGTCGATGCGACACACCCGATAGATGAGCCGTTCGATCGGGAGGAAGAATCGATCCCCGGGCGACGTCTCGACATCGCCGTAGACCCGTGCCATGTAACGGCCGATCGGCACCGCGGTGACGAGGACCACCGCGATGAGGACGACGAGCTGTAGCCAGCTGGCGGCGGACATCAGAACTTCTCGGGGAAGAGGAGGGCAGCTACGAGGAAGCCGGCGAGGAGGACGGCCAGGATCAGGCCCACGACGTTGTCGACGCTCATGAGGTCAGCGCCTCCTGTGTCTCCTGGGTCTCCTCTTCGGCCTCCTCGGCCGCCCGGACGATTCGGTCCAGACCGCGCACATAGGCCACACACAGCCCGAAGAAGGCGATGGTGGCGACGATGAATGCGATATCAGCCATGTGCACCGGTGTACATCCGCTCCCGGGCTTTGGGAGCGGTCTTGACGGGTTCCTATCGGGTGAACCGGCTTGCTTGACCGGCCCTTAGCGCGAGGCTTTGCGGAGTCAGCAGAAACGGGCCCGCGAGCCGTGTCACCTGCCCCGCTAGCGCAGCGTTGGGAAGGGGGGAGGGCCCGCTAGGAACGCGTTAGGCGAGGGGCGAAAGACCGGTTGCCGTCGTAGCTTTGGGGTAGGACGCGAACATATGGAAACGAGAACTACCCGGAGATCGAAGCGATGCAACTGCGTATCGACCTGATCCCACTGGCAGGCGCCATCGTGTTGATGTCGGCGTCGACCACGATGGCAGTGGTTCTCATTCGGAGCATGAACCGGGCACCGGGGGAAGCGGCCCCGTTGGGGACGACCATGGGTCTGGCTCTGGTAGTGGCGATCTGGCTCATCGGTCTCGCTCTCCTCTTCCAAGGGCTGTTCGAATGAGCACCAGTCAGGCAGGGCCCGCCACGGGCAGCACCAGCGCACTCATGCTCATCGGCCGAGCCCTGTTGGGGATCGTCATCGGCACGGCGGCTGCCTGGGTGTTCGTACCTGCCGAGACGGCTCAGGCCGTCATCGCAATCGCCCTTCCCCTGGTGGCCGCGTTGACGGCGTGGTACGGAGGGAGGGAGATGGGGGCGGCGGCAGCTATCGCCGGGGCCCTGTGGTTCGGCTTCGCCCACACCGAACCTCGCTTCCAGACCGAGATCGCCGCTCGTGCCGACGTGATCCTCACCCTCGCCGTACTCGTCGTCGGCGTTCTCGCCAGCGAGCTCGCCGATGCCCGGCATCGGTTGCGACGGTTGCGCAGCGATACCGTGAAGAGGTGAGCACGGGCAAGCTGAGGGTGTTCCTGGGCGCCGCACCCGGGGTGGGCAAGACCTATGCGATGCTCGAAGAGGGGCATCGTCTCCGCTCCCTGGGCAAGGACGTTGTGATCGCCTACGTCGAACCGCACGCCCGGACCGACACCATCGCCATGATCGGCGACCTCGAGATCGTCCCTCGACGACCGATGGAGTATCGCGGGTCGACATTCGAGGAGATGGACCTCGACGCTGTTCTGCGACGTGCTCCCCAGGTCGCCCTGGTCGACGAGCTGGCTCACACCAACATTCCGGGTTCGCCACACGGGAAACGGTGGCAAGACGTGGACGCTTTGCTCGAAGCCGGCATCGACGTGCTGAGCACCCTCAACATCCAGCATCTCGAGTCCCTCAACGATGTCGTTTTCGAGATAACCGACATCGTGCAGCGGGAGACGATCCCGGACGAGGTTGTGCGCCGCGCCAGCGAGATCGAGCTCGTCGACCTGACCCAGGAGGGCATCCGTGAGCGGATGGCGTCGGGCAAGATCTATCCGGCGGAGAGAATCGACGCCGCGCTGGGCAACTACTTCCGGCCCGGCAACCTGGGGGCGTTGCGCGAGCTGGCCCTGTCCTGGACCGCCGAACGGGTGGACGAGGCCGTGGCCAAGTACCGCAGCGTGCACGGCATCGACAGCCAATGGGAGACGAGGGAACGCGTCGTGGTCGCCATGGCAGGAGCGGTCGGGGGAGACGACATCGTCAGGAGGGCGGCGCGGCTCGCCATGCGCTCTCGCGCCGACCTTCTCGGGGTGTTCGTTCGCCCCACCGATGGCCTCACCGACGACACCAGCCTCGCCCTCGCCGCCCAGATCCAGTTGCTGCAGAGCCTCGGTGGGAGATATCACGAAGTGGTTGGCGACGACGTCGCCTCATCTCTCATCGCCTTCGCCAAGGGCGAGAACGCAACCCAGTTGGTACTCGGCGCCACACGGCGTTCCCGACTGCAGGAGCTCATGGGTGGCTCACCCGTGGCCCGGGTGGTGCGCAAGGCCGGCGACATCGACATCCATGTCATCTCGTACGAGGGAGCAAGGCCGAGACGGCTCCGGCAACAGTCTCGGCAACTCCTGAGCCCGGCACGGCGCCTGTCCGCCTGGGCCTTCGCCATCCTGGGGCCCCCGCTGATCACCTGGGCCCTTCTGTCGTGGTTCGACGCCCCGCTTCACAACGTCCTTCTCGTCTACCTCCTTGCGGCGGTGGGCGCCGGCGTCCTCGGTGGCGCTCTTCCCGCCGCGGTCACAGCCATTTCCGGGTTCTTCCTTGCCAACTGGTTCTTCACGCCCCCGGTTCGGTCGTGGACCATCAACAGCGCCGACAACCTCTTCTCCTTGTTCGCATTCCTGTTTGTCTCGTTGGTGGTAGGGCTCCTCGTCGGTCTGTCCAGCCGCCGGACCGCTGAGGCTCGGCGGGCCAGGGCCCAGGCCGAGGCGCTGGCTGCCACGGCGGCCGGAGGACACCCGGTCTTTGGCACAGATGAACGGGGCCTGGTGCGTCGAATCAGGGAGACCTTCGGGTTGGAGGCGGCCAGTGTCTTGAGGCGCGAGGGGGATTCGTGGGTGACCCTGGCCTGGGACGGTGATGTCGTTCTCGACCGGCCCGACAAGGGGAGCGAGATCATCGACCTGACCGGGGGCGCGGTGCTTGTGATCCTCGATGGGCAGCTGACGACCGACGATCGGGCCGTTCTTCGAGCTTTCGCTGCCCAGATCGTCCAGGCTTTGGAGAGAGAGGAACTGGAACGGGAAGCGGGCTCCGCCGAGGCGATGGCCGAAACCGATCGTCTTCGCACCGCTCTCCTAGGCGCGGTGTCCCACGATCTGAGGACGCCCCTCGCCACCATCAAGGCTTCGGTGACCAGTTTGCTCGAGACCGGTGTCGACTGGACCCCCGATCAGACTTCGGCCTTCCTGCGGGCGATCCTCGAGGAGACAGAGCGGTTGAACAGGCTCGTAGGACGACTGCTCGACGCCAGCCGGGTCCAGGTCGGTGCGGTCCATGTGTTCTTCAGGCCAGTCGGCCTGGACGAGGTGGTGGCGGCCGCCCTCGGCGGGTTGGGGGCGGGGCGGGAAAGGGTCATCGTCGACATCCCGGAGTCACTGCCCGAAGTCCAGACCGATCCCGCCCTGCTGGAGCGGGCCGTGGCCAATCTGATCGAGAATGCGTTGATCTGGTCTCCGAGCACCGAATCGGTGAGGGTGAGCGCAGGTGAGATCGCTCGTCGCATCGACCTCCGGATCACGGATCGGGGCCCCGGCATCCCCCTGGAATCGCGAGATGCTGTCTTCCAGCCTTTTCAACGGCTCGGCGACTCGCCGAGGAGCGAGGGGGTCGGGCTCGGGCTTGCCGTGTCCCAGGGTCTGCTGGAGGCGATGGGCAACGAGTTGATCATCGAAGACACCCCAGGAGGGGGGACGACGATGGTCATCGGGTTCAAGATCGCCGGCCCGATCGACATCCCCGGCCCGTTGACCACGCAGGCCCATGTCTAGCGAAGGGCGGATCCTCCTCGTCGATGACGAGCCCCAGATCCTGCGCGCCCTGGCCATCAACCTGAAGGCACTCGGCTATCAGATCGAGACTGCCATGAGTGGCGAGGAGGCGCTGCAGAAGGCAGCAGCCAATCGACCCGATGCGGTCATCCTCGATCTGGGGCTTCCCGGGATCGATGGCGTAGACGTGATCCGGGGACTTCGCGGTTGGTCCGACGTCCCGATAGTCGTGCTCACGGTCCGGGAGGCGGAGCGGGACAAGATCCTGGCCCTCGACGCGGGCGCCGACGACTATGTGACCAAGCCATTTGGGATGGGGGAGCTCCTGGCCCGGCTGCGGGCCGCCCTGCGACGGGCGGCACCGGATGACTCGGGAGCACCCTTGATCTCCACACCGCATTTCACGATCGACCTGGCGGCGAAGCGTGTCCTCGACGCCAACGACACCGAAGTGCGGCTCACCCCGACCGAGTGGGGCATTGTCGAAGTCCTGGTGCGAAATCACGGCAAACTGGTCAGTCAGACCCAATTGCTGCACGAGGTCTGGGGACCGCAGTATGGGGAGGAGACCAACTATCTGCGGGTCTTCATGGCGCAGGTGCGCCGGAAGCTGGAGCCCCAGCCGGGGACTCCGCGTTATTTCATCACGGAGCCCGGGATGGGATATCGATTCGAGTTACCCGAGCCCGGGGAGAAAGTTGTTTGAGATCTGCTGACACCGGGTATTACCGGCGCCTTGGAAAGTCAAGAATGTGGGACGGACCTGGAAACCGCTCCCGCCTCCCTCGGCGAGCAATAGCCCCACCCCGCCCGGTCCGTCCCGCTTCTTGACCTTCCGCCACCAGCCTTTCCTCAGTAATACTCGAGGTATTCGGTGATCTCCCAGTCGGTCGTGTGCTGTCTGAACCGCTCCCATTCCGCCCGCTTCACTGCGAGAAAGCCCTCGACATAGGCGGGCGAGAAGGCCTCGACGAAGTCCTTGTCATCTTCCAGAGCGTCGAGCGCAGCTCCCAGGTCGGGGGGGACGGTCACGTCCGCATCGGCGCCGCTGATGCAGTCCTGAGTCTCAGCAGGAGGACATTCCAAACTCTTGGTCACGCCGCGGAGCGCCGCTACCAGCGTGGCGGCCGTGGCGAGGTGGACACCGGCTGCGCCGTCGGCGAGTCTGTGCTCGAGCCTCGTGCCTTTGCCTCGGGCCGGTGGGACCCGCAGCGCCACCCCGCGATGGTCATAGCCCCAGTTGGCATAAAAGCCATTCAACGATCCGGGGCGTAGCCGCTTGTAGGCGTTGACAGTGGGGGCAACCAATCCGGACATCGAGACGTGATCGTGGACTATGCCGGCGATGCATTGGCGGGCCAGGGTGCTCAGGCCGTCCGGGGCCGACGGGTCGGCGAGGGCGTTCTTCCCGTCCTCGTCGAGTAGGGAGAAGTTGACATGGATCCCGCTCCCGCCGCGATCCGTGAGCGGTTTGCCCATGAATGCCAGCAGGTACCCCCGCTTGGCCGCTACCTCTCGTGCCATCACCTTGAACAGGAAGGCGTCGTCGACCGCTTTGAGCACCTCTCCGTATCGAAGGGTGAGCTCGAATTGGCCGTCGTCGTACTCGGAATTGACCGACTCCAACTCGATGTCCATGGCGTGAGCGGTCTGCATGATCTCTTCGATCGTCCCGCTCGGGTCGACCGCCGTTCCGGTTCCGTACACGTATGACCCCGGGGTGTGAATCGGATTCCAGCCCTGATCACCGTCGGGTTCGAAGAGAAAGGCCTCCAGTTCGAGCCCGACCATCGGGTCATAGCCGGCGGATCGCCATTCGCCGATGACGCGCTCCAGGATCGATCGAGGGGCGAGCTCTATCGGCACACCGTCTTTGCTGATGGAGGCGACCACGACACCGGTGTCTTTCTCCCAGCCCGGCCTGATCGCTTCGACGTCGAACCGCGCCTCGACGTCGGGGAAGCTCTCGTGATGCGCTCCCGGAAACGGGATCATCTCGCGGTTCAACTGGAGGGAGAACAAGGCCACGCAGTGGTTCGAGCCTTCGGATGCGCGGGCCGCCGAGAGGTATTTGCCACGGGCCAGGCCCAGATGGTCGGGCCACAGGAAGCGGACGCGGGCGTAGGGGAGGTCGGTCACACGCCCAAACACAGTATCAAGGGACGTCTGAGTGCGACAGACCTGTTTGTGGGTCTCGTTACCCTGTACCCCCGTGCGCACTCTCGTGGTCGAACACGATCCTCTATCCACACCGGAGCGGGTGGGCGCCCATCTCGAGAAGCGTGGCGCAACTCTCATTCCCTTCGTGGTGGTGGAGGACATCGGTGACCCGGCGGTGACCGCCACGTTTCCCGACGACCGATACGACCTCGTGGTCTTGATGGGTTCCCCATGGTCGGTCTACGAGGATCGGGTCCAGGGATGGCTCGCTCCCGAGCTCGACTTCATCCGGAGACGCATCGGAGCCGGTGTTCCCATGCTGGGGATCTGTTTCGGGGCCCAGGCGATGTCTGCCGCCCTGGGTGGGTCGGTCAGCCACGCCACCAGACCGGAGTACGGATGGACGGACGTCGGCTCGGCTACGGAGCCGATTGCCGAGGGCCCGTGGTTCCAGTTCCATCATGATGAGTTCACGGTGCCCGAAGGTGCCGTCGAGCTGGCACGGAACGAATCCGGGGTCCAGTCCTTTCGCACCGGTCGGGCCCTCGCCGTCCAATTTCATCCCGAGATGTCCGGCGATCTTCTCGCCTCGTGGTGTCGGGAGGAGGGAGGCGCCCAGGAGTTGATCGCGGCGGGTCGTGACCCCGACGAGCTGATCGAGGAGAGCCGTTATCGGGAGGTCGATTCACAGCCAGGGCTGGAGCGGATGCTCGACTGGTTTCTCGACGAGGTGGCCGGGGCCGATCAGACCAGCTTGGGGGACGGGTAGGTCAGGTCGGCCATCACGTCCTCGAAGGGGAGATCCAGCTCGAGGAGATAGAACGGTGGGTTGGGCTGACGCCGCTTCCTCCGCAGGCTCTGGAAAAATCTCATTCACGCCTCCTTGCCCCATAGTCGGTGAGTTTCGAATAGCTACTCACAACCCTACCGGGTCGAGTAGTGCATTGCAACTCAAAACTCGCTACCCTGTTCCCATGTCTCGAAAGTCGCTTCAACATCTCGAGTGCGCCGTGGCCAACACCGTCGAGATGGTCAACGATTCGTGGACGATTCTCATCCTTCGTGACGCGTTCCTCGGGGTGCGCCGGTTCGACGAGTTCGTCAACGATCTCGGTATCGCCCGCAACGTTCTCGCCGACCGACTCGAGCGCCTCGTCGCCAACGGGATGCTGGAGACACGGCTCTATCAGGATCGACCGCCCAGGCACGAGTACCGCCTCACCGAACAGGGCAAGGACCTCTTCGATGTGCTCATGACACTGTGGAGTTACGGGGAGCGCTGGAAGCCACCGGCAGGGAGTGAGCGGCAGAGAGTCGTCCATGTAAGTTGTGGCAACGAGGCGCAAGCGGTCACCCATTGCGCCCATTGTGGGGAGAGACTCACCCGGCGGGATGTCCGCATCGAGCCTCCACTTCCTGTCGTTCGTGACCGCGCCGACGAGGTGATGGTCGCCGCGAAATGACCACCTCGATCGACTACAGGACTTGTCCTCTCTGTGAGGCGACCTGCGGTCTCGAAGTGACGCACCAAGACGAGCGGGTCATCAGGATTCGGGGCGATCGCGAAGACGTGTTCAGCCACGGGTTCATCTGCCCCAAGGGCTCGACACTGGGCAAGATCGACGAGGACCCGGACCGGGTGCGCGTCCCGCTGATCAAACGGGGCGACAGGCATGAGCCGGCGACCTGGGACGAGGCTTTCGCCCTGATCGAGGCCCGACTGTTGCCCATCATCGCCGAGCACGGGAACAACTCGGTGGGGGTCTACCTGGGTAATCCCAACGTCCACTCGATGTCGGGCGTCCTCTATCCGAGGGTCTTCCTCAAGATGCTCGGGACCAAGAGCATCTTCAGCGCAGCCACTGTCGACCAGATGCCGAAGCATGTGTCCTCCGGCCTGATGTTCGGACACCCCGATCTGATCCCGGTTCCGGACATCGACCGCACTTCCTATCTCCTCATGCTCGGGGCCAACCCCTACGAGTCGAACGGGAGCCTGGCCACCGCCCCCGACTGGCCCGGTCGTCTCCAGGCGATCCGTGAGCGCGGCGGCAAGGTGGTGGTGGTGGATCCGAGGCGGACCCGGACTGCCGAGGCCGCCGACGAGCATGTCTTCATCCGCCCCGGCGCCGATGCCCTCTTCCTCTTTGCCCTGGCCAATGTCCTGTTCGAGGAGGGTCTGGTGGATCCGGGTGGCCTGGAGGGCCATGTCGCCGGCGCCGACGAGTTGGCCGCGGGTGTCGAGCCGTTCACCCCGGAAGAAGTCGGCGAGGCGACCGGCGTCGACCCGGATCGGATTCGGCGACTGGCAAGGGAGCTCGCCGGCGCCGACTCGGCCGCCGTTTACGGCCGGATCGGCACCCACACCGCCGAGTTCGGGACGATGGCGTCCTGGATGGTCGACGTCCTCAATGTCCTCACCGGGAACCTGGACCGCCCCGGCGGGGCCATGTTCTCCCACGCCGCCCACGAGCAGCCGAGGTCGCCCCGTGGCTTCCAGGTCGGGAGATGGCAAAGCCGGGTCAAGGGTCTCCCCGAAGTCAGAGGAGAGCTCCCTGTGTCGACCATGGCCGACGAGATCCTGGAGCCGGGTCCCGGGCAGATTCGAGCCGTCGTCACAATCGCCGGCAACCCGATTCTCTCCACACCCTCAAGCGATCGTCTCGATGCCGCCCTCGCCGGCCTGGAATTCATGGTGTCGGTGGACATCTACCTCAACGAGACGACACGTCACGCCGACGTCATCCTCCCCGGCGCTTCCCCGCTTCGGCGGCCCCACTACGACTTCGCCTTCAACCAACTCTCCGTGCGCAATGTGGCCAATTACTCGCCGCCGCTCTTCTCGCTGCCCGACGACACCCCCGACGAGTGGCAGGTGCTCCTCCGGCTCGGGGCGACGGTTTCCGGACAGGGGAGCGACGCCGATGTGGACGCATTGGATGACGGCGTCTTCGCGATGATGGTCGGCTCGACGGTCGGCAACCCCCAGTCGTCGATCCACGGGCGCGATCCCGAAGAGATTTTCTCGGCGACAACCGGGGATGGCGATGATTCTCTCAGAGGCCCGGAGCGGATGCTCGACTTCCTCGTCCGCACCGGCCCTTATGGCGATGGGTATGGCGCCAATCCCGAAGGGTTGACCCTGGACCGGTTGAAGGAGGCGCCGCATGGGATCGACCTCGGCCCGCTCCACTCCCGTCTGCCCGGGGACCTGTGCACCCCATCGGGGAAGGTCGAGCTTGCACCCGAGTATCTGTTGGCCGACGTGCCGAGGCTCCGCGCCTCCGCGGCCCGTGTGCCCAACGGCGGCTTCCTGCTCATCGGGCGCAGGCACATCAGGTCCAACAACTCGTGGATGCACAACATCGACGTGCTGGTCAAGGGGAAGGAGCGGTGCACCCTTCAGATCAGCGACCAGGATGCGCAACGGCTTGGTCTGGGCGGGGACGCCCGGGTCAAGGTCTCTTCCACGGCAGGGACCCTCACTGTCCCGGTCGAGATCACCGACTCGATCATGCCCGGCGTGGTCAGCCTGCCCCACGGATGGGGCCACGACCTCGAGGGCTCGACGCTCTCGGTCGCCTCCGAACGACCCGGGGTCAACACCAACCGTCTTTCCACCGGCGCCATGGACCCAGCCTCCGGCAACGCCATCCTCAACGGGATCCCGGTCGAGGTGGTCCCGGTCTGAAGTCAACCCTTTTGGCGCGCAGATCCCGCGCCATGGGTCGGGATCTGCGCGCCAGAATGAATGGCTAGGTTGCGCTCATGGAGACATGGGATGCCATCACGGCGCGTCGCGCCACCAAGGAGTACGACAACACCCCGCTCGCAGAGTCTGACCTCGAGCGGATCCTCGAAGCAGGCCGCCGCGCTCCATCCGCTAGCAACAAACAGCGATGGGATTTCATCCTGATCCGGGATCGTGAGCAATTGGAGAAGATCTCTCACGTTTGGCCGGGAGCCGCCCATATCGCCAATGCCGCCGCGGCAGTGGGCCTGGTCGCACCGTTCGATGACGACCTGCGCCTCACCGCCGTGATCAATTACGACCTGGGACAGGCGGCGATGTCGATGATGATCGCAGCCGCCGATCTCGGGATCGGGAGCAGGACCGCCTCGGTGCAGGACTACGGGCTCGCCTCCGAGATCCTTGGCCTGCCCGCCGACCGCCGTCTCACCTGGCTCCTGGGCCTCGGCTATCCGGGGGACCGGCCGCTCAAGCCGATCAAGAACCCTGCCCGCCGACCGCTCGACGAGGTTGTCCACCACGATCGTTGGTGACAATGATGGACCTGTGGATCCGATCAGCCGCTCGATCCCGATAGACGGCCCCCTCGATCTCAAAGCGACCCTGCGCCCTCTGCATGGATGGTTCGCCGATGATGGCTGGTGGCTGACGGCGCGCACTCCGCTTGGTCCGGGCTCGCTTCGCATGAGAAGAACCAAGCAGGAGCTCTTGGGCGACGCCTGGGGGGTCGGCGGGCCATGGCTGCTCGACCGTCTCGACGCCATCGCCGGGCTCTCTGACGACCCGACGGAATTCGAGACTGACAACCCCGTGGTCAGGGAGCTGCATCGACGTCATCCGGGCTGGCGTTTCGGGAGGACTGATCTGGTGTTCGATGCCCTGGTGCGAGCGATCTGCGGCCAGAAGGTGACAGGCGAACAGGCGACAGCAGCGCTCCGGGGCCTGCGGCGTCAGTTCGGCGACGCGGCTCCGGGGCCGCGGGAGTTACGTCTGCCACCCGACCCGGAGCAGATGGCACGCGCCCCGTACTGGGTCTATCACGGGCTGCACCTTGGAGAAGCGACGGGCCGACCTTCTCAGAAGGGTGGCGGCCACGGCGGCCCGCATCGACAAGTCGAGATACGCGACTTCATCAGAAGCCGCGGCTCAGCTGGCCTCGATCCAGGGGGTAGGACTGTGGACGGTGTCCAAGACACTTTCGATTTCCCATGGCGACGCCGACCAGGTCGACGTCGGTGATTTTCACCTCAAGCACATCGTTGTCTATCACCTGACTGGCAGGCCACGTGGCACAGATGAGGAGATGCTGGAGCTGCTCGAGCCATTCCGCCCACATCGGGGACGGGTGACCCGGCTCCTCCACACTCTCGGTCACGAGCCCAGCTTCGGCCCCCGCGTCGCGGCGAGGGACATCACCCGGAGCTGACCGACGTCTCCTCGGGCATCCTACGATCAGCGCCGATGATCACTTATCGCACCGGAAACGACATCGACCTGGACGAGATGATCGAGCTCTACGTGGACTCCACCCTCGGCGAGCGACGCCCGGTCGGGGAGCGGGAGCGCATGGCCCGGATGCTGGAGGATGCAGATCTGGTGATCACTGCCTGGAACGAGGACCTGATGGTGGGGATCTCGCGGTCTGTCACCGACTGGGTCTACTGCACGTATCTTTCCGACCTGGCGGTGCGAGCCGACCACCAAGGCCAGGGGATCGGCAAAGAGTTGGTGCGGCTCACTCGTGAGGCGACACCCGACGCCTCAGTGATCCTCCTCGCCGCCCCGGCGGCGGTCGACTACTACCCCAAGATCGGGATGACCCGCCACGACAGCGCCTGGTTGCTCCGGCCGGGTGAGGAGCCGGTCTAACCCCGCTCCAGCCAGGCCACGATCAGGTCCCCGACGATGTCAGGGTCGTGCATCTCGTTGTGACGGGCTCCCTCGACGACCTCCACCAGGGCCTCGGACCCGGCGGCGGTCAGGGCATCGGCGAAATCGGTGGCAAAGCTGAGGTCGATCAGCCCATCCTCTTCGCCGTGCATGATCAGACTGGACAGGTCGGGGTTGTTCGCCACCTGGTTGAGTGGATTCCCTGCCTGCCACAACTCCGGATCCTCATTGGGCGGGACGCCGAAGAAGGGGACGATCAGCGGCCCGACCCGGGCCACGTCGTAGGGGCCGGCGAGGCCGACCAGCCGGTCCGGGATCGTTGGCTCGGTCACGGCACACCCCTTGCCGTACACACCCACGTCGAGAGCGGCGAGTGCGGCCAAATGTGCCCCGGCTGAGTGCCCCACCACGGTGACGGTGCCATCGCTGTCGGGATGATGGGCGGCATTTCGCACGGCGCAGGCGACATCGTCGACAGCCATCGGGAACCCCGGCTCGCCGTTGGCCAGGGCGTACGCGGTATTGACGGTCAAGAATCCCGCATCAGTCAGGAATCTCGCCAGGTCGGTCATGAGCTCTGGCGAGCCGCCGACCCAGCCGCCGCCATGGACAAGGACCACAGCGGGAAACGGTCCCTCCCCCTCCGGCACATGGATGCTCAGACTCGCATCCGACAGTTGCGTGGTGGTTGTGCCGAACGACGTGGCTGTGTCCGAAGGCGGGAAGGTCGTGGTGGTGACTTCCGCCGGTGTCGGGCCAGTCCTGTCCGGCTCTGACTCCGAGGCACAGGCCGAGACGACCAGCACCACCAGAGTGAGCCAGATCAGCCGAGCAGCGACGCTGCGTCTCGATCCAGGTACCACTCGACCTCGGCTTCCCCGTCGCCCAGCCGTCCGGCCGGCGTCGTGCCTTCGAAACTCGCTCGCACCGCCGGCGCCTTCACGACGCCGACCGCCAGGACCATCAGCAGCCGCGCCTGCCAGAGGAGATTGAACGTGGCGGTGAGCCTCTGCTCGTCGAGAACGGGCACGTCGTTCGCCACGAACCAGCGTCTCGGCTCTGAGAGCGCATCAGTGCCGGGGAAGAGGGAGGCCGTATGCCCGTCCTCGCCAACTCCGAGCAGGACGACGTCGGGCCGGTCGCCGCCGTGGATAGACCTGAGCCGCGCCTCGTAGTGGGCGGCGGAGTCCTCGGGCTCGATCAGCTCGTTCCATTTCGGGCGATGGAATACCGCGTCGACGTGATCGAGGAGGACGTTCGCCGCCATCCGCCCGTTCGACCGCTCGTGGTCGGGGGGCACCCATCTCTCGTCGGAAAGCCACGCGTCGACTCTGTCCCAGCCCGAGGCCCCACCCCGCAGTTCCTTGTAGGTGGCCTCTGGGGTCGATCCACCGGCCAGACCAAGGGAGAAGCGATCATCCGACGCGGCGAGAAGGTCCGCCACCCTCCTGGCAGCGGCCTCGGCCACCTCCTCGGGCGTCTCGTGGACCATCGCCTCCATCGAACCACGGTACCTGCCCTACATTTGCCCCATGGTCACCTCCACCACGATCACTTGGCCCGGGGGCCAGGTCTCGGGGCGCCTCTCTGGCTCAGGCGCATCGGGTGTGCTCTTAGCTCATGGGGCGGGCACGAACCAGGACCACCCCTTCATGATCGCCCTTCGGGACGGGCTGGCCGGGGCCGGTTACACGGTGATGACCTTCAACTACCCCTACACCGAGAGGGGATCCAAGAGCCCCGACCGCGCCGAGAGATTGGTCGAGGCTCATCGCGCTGCTGCCGAATTCCTCAGCGCACGTGTCGATCATCTATTCCTGGCCGGGAGATCGATGGGCGGTCGGATGGCTACATATCTCGTGGCAGAGGGGTTTCAGGCCGACGGCGTGATCCTCTATGCCTATCCGCTTCACCCAGCGGGCCAGGAAGATCGGCTGCGCGTTGCCCATTTTCAGGAGGTCCACGTCCCATTGCTCTTCTTCCAGGGAACGCGGGATGCCTTGAGCCGGATGGAGCTCTTCGACCGTCACATCAGGTCCCTGCCCAATGCCAGCGTGGAGCTCCTCGAAGGGGCGAGCCACTCTTTCCGCGGAGGAGGGTGGACCGAGGAGGCGATGCTGGACCAACTCGTCAATGGCTCAAAGGCATGGATCGAGACTGTCTCGTCTGGCACAAGGCACGTATCCGGGCCATAATTGGGGCCTCACCCACCTCATCGAGGAGCCTTTAGAGATGTCGTCGCAAATCACTCTGCGCGCTCGAGACGGGCCGGCCCACCGGCTCGCGGGAGTCGCGTCGTCTCCGTCGGACGGGACGCGTCCCGGGCATCGTCTACGGCAAGGCCACAGACCCGATCAATGTCGCCGTCGACGCTCACGACCTCCATATGGCCCTGCACACCGAGGCAGGGGCCAACGCTCTGATCAATCTCGAGATCGAAGGCCAGGACCTGGTTCTGACCATGGCCCGGGTCATCGAGCGGCACCCTTTCCGCAACGAGTACCGCCATATCGACTTTGTGACGGTGTCGCTGGACGAGACCGTCCACGCCGAGGTCGTCATTCATTTCCTGGGGACGCCGATCGGCGTGATCGAGGGTGGCGTGCTCTCGCCGAGCAAGACCCACGTCGTCGTCGAGACGCTGGCGACCGCGATCCCGTCGGGCATCGAGCTCGACATCTCCGGAGTGGACATGGGAGATGCCTTGCGCATTGCCGACCTTCCCGAGCTGGAAGGCGTGATCTACACCGAGGATCCCGAGACGGTGCTGATGAGCGTCACCGCCCCGGCCGCCGAGATCGAAGAGGAGCCTGAAGAGGTCGAGGGCGAGGAGATCGAAGGGGCGGAGGACACCGAAGGTGAGGAGCCCGATGGCCAGGCTGAGGAATCTGCTGCGAACGAAGCCGGGGGCGAGTCAGGCGAGTAAGCCGGCACGAGCCGTCATCGGGCTGCGCAATCCAGGGTCGGACTACGAGGGCACCCGCCACAACTCGGGATACGAAGTGCTCGCTCGCGTGCTGGAGCGGGCCGAGGAGAAATTAGGGCGAGGCCCTTCCCGGGTGCAGGCCCAAGTGACCCAAGTTGGGGTCGGCGAGGACCGGCTCCTCTACGCGGTTCCGATGACGTACATGAACGAATCGGGCCGTGCCGTGCGCACCTTGCTCGACTATTTCGATCTGTCTCCGTCCGATGTCCTGGTCATTCACGATGACATCGACCTCGCCTTCGGGCGTCTCCGGCTCCAGGTGGGTGGTGGCAGCGGTGGCAACAACGGCGTTCGGTCCATCGAGTCGGCCCTCGGCACCAAGGACTTCAACCGTCTCAAGCTCGGCGTTGGCCGCCCACCCGGGCAGATGGACCCTGCAGATTTCGTGCTGCGCCGCTTTGCCAAGGCGGAGCGGGCCGAGGTCGAGCTAATGATCGAGGACGCCGCCGACGTCGTCGAGCTCTGGCCCACCGACCCGGCCCGGGCCCAGGAGATGGCCGCTCACAGGGGGCGGGAGCCTCGTTAGCCTCCCCCGATGTCGGCGTCCGAGATCCGCACCCGATTCGCACAAATGCATCAGACCGGCTGCTTCGTGATGCCCAATGCCTGGGACGTCGGATCTGCGCGGATCCTGGCCTCGCTCGGCTTCGAGGCGATCGCCACCACCAGCTCCGGGCATGCCGCCTCGTTGGGGCGGATGGATCAGCTGATCACTATCGAGGAATTGCTGGCTCACGTCGGCGCGTTAGTGCATGCGGTCGACGTGCCGGTCAGCGTCGATGCGGAGCGATGCTTCGCAGATGATGCAGCCGGTGTAGCGGTCTCCGTGGAGCGGATTGCTGCCACCGGTGCGGCCGGGGTCTCGATCGAGGATTACCACCCTGATTCGGGCATCGACCCTATTGATGTCGCAGTCGAGCGGGTCGCCGCCGCGGCGGAGGCGGCCAGGTCGACTGGATTGGTGCTCACCGCTCGTGCCGAGAATCACCTCTATGGGGTCGACGATCTCGAAGACACCATCGCCCGTTTGACCGCCTATCGCCAGGCGGGAGCCGATGTCGTCTACGCGCCGTGGCTGGCTGATGTCGCCCAGATCGGAACGGTCGTCACCGAGACTGCGGCTCCGGTCAACGTGCTGGCCCGCGTCGACGGGCCAAGCGTCGCTGAGCTCGCCGACGTTGGTGTCCGCCGCGTGTCGACCGGCGGAGCCCTGGCATTTGCTGCGTACGGGGCGATGGCCGCCGCGGCCCGTGAGCTGCTGTCGGAAGGCACCTCGACCTACATAGGAAGAGGGCTGTCGATGGACGATCGCCGGGCCGCCTTCGACGGATAGGGGATCGATTTGCCCGATCTCATCGGCGCCCTCGACCAAGGGACTACATCGACCCGTTTCATGATCTTCGACCACGACGGAACAGTCGTCTCGGTCGACCAGCTAGAGCATCGCCAGATGTTCCCCCAGCCTGGATGGGTGGAGCACGACCCCGTTGAGATCTGGTCGAAGACGACGTCGGTGATCGAGGGCGCTCTCTCCCGGGCCGGCCTGAGGGCATCTGACCTGGCAGCGGTGGGTCTCACCAACCAACGGGAGACGACGGTGATATGGGACCGGAGAACCGGCGAGCCCGTCTACAACGCCATCGTCTGGCAGGACACCCGAACTGCCGAGCTGTGCGACGAGCTCGCCGGCGATGAAGGACCCGACCGATTCAGGGCGAGGACAGGTCTTCCCCTGGCCACATACTTCTCAGGCCCCAAGGCGCGACATCTCCTCGATCACCTCGATCTGAGAGAGGAAGCCGAACGCGGGGAGCTCGCCTTCGGGACCATCGACTCATGGATCGCCTGGAACCTCACCGGTGGCCCGGAGGGAGGGCGTCACGTCACCGACGTCACCAACGCGTCGCGCACGCTCTTGATGGACCTGGCGACGACAACCTGGGATGCCGACTTGAGCATCGCTATCGGCGTACCGAGTGCGATCCTCCCCGAAATAGTGCCTTCAATCGGGATCGACCTCGTGTGTGTCGGCCCACTGAGCGGAGTCCGGCTCGCCGCCATCCTGGGAGATCAACAGGCGGCGCTCTTTGGCCAGGTCTGTTTCGACCCCGGCGAGGCAAAGAACACCTATGGGACAGGGAATTTCATGTTGCTGAACACCGGGGAGAGCCCGGTCAGCTCCGAGGCGGGGCTTCTGACCACCGTCGCCTATCGGATCGCCGATCAGCGCCCGGTGTTCGCTCTGGAAGGCTCCGTGGCGGTCACCGGATCGCTGGTGCAGTGGCTTCGGGACAACCTGCGGCTCTTCGACGACGCCTCGGAGGTCGAGACCATGGCCATGTCAGTCGAGGACAACGGCGATGTCTATTTCGTCCCGGCGTTCTCCGGGCTCTTCGCCCCTCATTGGCGGCCCGACGCCCGGGGTGTCATCGTCGGCCTCACCCGGTTCGCCGACCGGGGTCATATCGCTCGGGCCGCCCTCGAATCGACGGCATTCCAGACACGGGACGTCCTGGATGCGATGGTGGCCGACTCCGGTGTGGATCTCCTGGAGCTGCGCGTGGATGGCGGAATGACGGCCAACGACCTGCTCATGCAGTTCCAGGCCGACGTCCTGGGAGTAGACGTCATCCGACCGAAGGTGGCCGAGACCACCGCCCTCGGCGCCGCCTACGGGGCCGGGCTCGCCGTGGGGTACTGGTCGAGTCTCGACGAGATCCGGAGCCTTTGGGCGGAGGATGCTCGCTGGTCTTCGGCGATGAGCGACGAGGAGCGCGATCGCCTCCACGGGCGTTGGCAGCAGGCGGTGGAGCGATCCCTGGGGTGGGTCTGAGCATGTTCGACGGATTCGATGAGGAGATGCTCGACCTCGACGAGATCAGCGTGCGTTTTCGGGTCGGTGGTGTCGGTCCGCCGCTGCTCTTGCTTCACGGCAACCCGCAGACTCACGTCATGTGGCACCGGGTCGCCCCGGCGCTGGCTGAGCGATTCACCATCGTCGCCCCCGACCTCCGTGGCTATGGCAAGACTTCGAAACCCGCTTCCGCGCCAGACCACAGCCCGTATGCCAAGAGGACGATGGGTCGCGATCAGATCGAGCTCATGACCAAGCTGGGGCACACCAGGTTCTCGGTCGCCGGGCACGATCGGGGGGCGAGAGTGGGTTACCGGATGGCTCTGGATCATCCCGAGGCGATCGACAAGCTCGCCGTCCTCGACATCATCCCCACCGGGGAGATGTTCGCCCGCGGCGGCCGGGAGTTCGGGCTCAGCCATTACCACTGGTACTTCCTGGCCCAGCCGGCGCCACTGCCCGAGACGCTGATCGGGTCCGACCCCGACTGGTACTGGCGGTGGCACACCACCCGAGGCCCTGACACCAGCTTCTTCGACGATCGGGCCTTGGAGGACTATCTCGACTGTTTCTCCGATCCCGAGACCATTCGTGGGATCTGTGAGGACTACCGGGCCGGGGCGACCATCGACTTCGAACACGACACGGCCGACAAGGAGGAGGGTCGAAAGATCGAATGCCCTCTTCTCGTGCTCTGGTCGGGCCGTGGACCGATCGACGACTGGTACGACGTCCTCGAGGTCTGGGGCGAATGGGCCGACGATGTGCGGGGCTGGGCTCTTCCCTGCGGGCACTATCTCCCCGAGGAGGCACCGGACGAGACGGCCGAGGCACTCATGGCCTTCCTCTCCGAACCGACACCGTCGATAAGATCGGATCGCTAGTCGAGGAGGACCCCGATCTCAACGCCTGACATCCTGGCGCTCTCACGGATTCTTCTCGTGCCGTTCATCATGGCGTTCACCCGGTCGGACCGGATCGACAACGCCCTCGTGATCGCAGCCACTCTGTTCGCGATTGCGGCCTTCACCGATTTCCTCGACGGCTATCTGGCCCGGAGGACCAGTGGGGGCACCCTGCTCGGGGCTTTCCTCGACACCACCGCCGACAAGATCCTGATCACGGGGACATTGCTCGCCTTGGTGTCGATCGGCCGGGTCTCGATTTGGCCCGCCTCGATCATCATCTTCCGCGAGTTCCTCGTGATGGCCCTACGTGGAGTGGTGGCGACACAGGGAGGTCTCATCCGTCCCTCGACCTGGGGGAAGATCAAGTTCATCACCCAGTTCGTCGCCATCTTCCTCGCCTTCTTCCGGCTCGCCGATCGCTGGGGCCCCTGGTACCTCGACCAGTGGGCGATGCTCATCGCGGTCATCGCCACGGTGGGATCGGCCTGGGGATACATCTCCGCCTTCTGGCACACAGTTCGATCGGAACCGACCCCAACCCGCACGTGAAGGTCGGTGTCACCGGGGGCAGCGGTGTGGTCGGTCGCGGCCTGGTCCGGCATCTGGTCGAGGAGGGGCACGAGGTCAGCGCCCTGGCCCGAACGCCGGCTTCCGCTACCGAATTGACGAGTCTCGGGGCTAGCCCCGTTGAGGGCGACGTAATCGACCCTCCCGGGCTTGCCCAGCTGGTCGAAGGCAAGGATTGGGTGTTTCACGTCGCCGGGATCAACGAACTGTGCTCCCCGGATCCCGACGAGATGGATCTGGTCAACATCCAGGGCACACGCAACGTGATGGAGGCTTGCCGCCTTGCCGGTGTGGGGAGGATGATTCATACCTCCTCCGCCGCCGCCATCGGTGAGGCGCACGGGACCGTCGGCTCCGAGGCCAGCCGTCATCGGGGGAGCTATCTGTCCCGGTACGAGAGGTCGAAGCATCTTTCCGAGCAGCTCGTCCTCGAGGAAGCGGGTGACCTCGATGTTGTCGTGGTGAACCCGTCATCGGTCCAGGGACCGGGCCGGGCGACCGGTACCGGCAAGCTGATCCTCGACCTGCTCAATGGGAGGCTCCCCTTCCTGGTGGAGACCACGGTGTCCATCATCGACATCGATGACAGCGCTCGCGGCCACCTCCTCGCCGCCCAACATGGGGTTGCCGGTCAGCGTTACATCCTCAATGGGTCTAGCTCGCCCATCTACAAGTTGGTCGACCTCTTCAACGCGGTCACCGGCGGGGATTTGGCCCCCAGATTTCTTCCCGGCTGGGTGGCGTCGGCTGGGGCAACCCCGATCGAGCTCGGGGCGCGCGTGGCGAGACGACGCCAACCCATCTGTCGTGAGATGGTCAGGGTGCTCAGGGCGGGTCATGCTTACGACGGGAGCCGGGCCACCCGGGAACTGGGTCTCGTCTACACCCCGCTGGAGACCACGATCTCCCGCACCGTGGATTGGTTCCGCGAGCAAGGATTGATGATCTGAACCGCAGGTACCATCGGCGTCCCGATGGTTGCCCCCCTCGAGCCACTCCTGTCTGGTTGGCGGTCTGCCCCTCTGCCCGATCTTCACGGCACCTGGTCCGTGCCGACGGGCGGACGCGCCTTCGCCATCGCCGGTCTCGCCGACCAGGTCGGGACCTCCCTGCTCGTGGTCGTGCCCGGCGAGCGAGACGCCGAGGAGCTGGTCGATGATCTCTCGTTGTTCCTCGACGATGTTTTGCTCGCCCCTGCCTGGGAGACGCTTCCGTTCGAGCATGTGTCACCGAACATCGGCACGATGGCCCATCGGTCGGAGGCGAGGCACGCGCTGGAAAAGAACGGGCCGGCAACCGTCGTCACGAGCGTCCGGGGTGCGATCCAGCGTCTGAGCCCATCCCCCCACACCCCCCTGGCCCTGGCTCCCGGTGACGAGGTCAGCATGGGTGCACTTGCCCGTTCGCTGGCCGACCTCGGATACTCCCGCACCGACCGGGTCGAGGCTCGTGGCGAGTTCGCAGTCAGGGGCGGCATCGTGGACGTGTTCCCGGCGCAAGCTGACAACCCGGTACGGCTCGACTTCTGGGGTGATCAACTCGAGGAGACGCGGGCTTTCTCGGTGGCCACCCAACGTTCCGAGGACGTCGTGCCCCGGCTCGTGGCGTTCCCGGCGCGCGAAGTGCGGCCCGATCCATTGATTCGCGATCGGGCCGCCCAACTGGTCCGGAGCGAGCCGTGGAGCGCGTCCACGTGGGACCGGATCGTGGAAGGGCAGATCTTCCCCGGCATCGAGTCGTGGCTCCCCTGGCTTGCCGAGCCGATTTCCATGATCGACGCGCTACCGAATGACGCGGGGCTGGTCATCGTCGAGCCAAGCCGCGCCCTCGACCGCGCCCGTGAGCTGGTCAAGGAGGAGTCCGAGCTCGCTGCCGCTCTGGCACCGACTTGGGGCGACCAGGCCCCGGTCGCCGGAGAGCACCCGGCGTTGTTCCTCGATCTGGAGGACAGCCTCTCCGGTCGGACTCATCTGCGGATGCCGTCCAGCCCCACTGGCCCCGGCGACACGGTTCTAGAGATCAGCGCGCTCGACGCCATCCCGGGGAGCCCGGAGTCGGTCGCCGCTGGAGTGGGGAGGTTGTTGGGCAGGCGGATCGACACGGTGATTGCGATGGACGGCGAGGTCGCAGCCGATCGCGTGGCTTCGGCGCTGGCCGAACAGGGCCTCGTGCTCGACCGTTTGCCGGCCCTCGTGACGCCGAGGTCGGCCGTGATTTCACTCGGCATACACAAGGGCTTCGTCGCTCCGTCGATCGGTGTGGCGGTCCTCGGCGAGCAGGAGATCGCCGGCCGTCGGCGCGCCCATCGCCGACCTGGTCGATCACGGGCCGAGGTCGGCCAACAGTATCGGGACCTGACCGAAGGTGACTTCGTGGTCCATCACCAGCACGGGATCGGCCGATTCGAAGGATTGGTGTCGCGCACCATGGCCGGAATCGAGCGTGACTATCTGATCATCGCCTACGCCGGCGGGGACCGTCTCTATGTGCCAGTCGACCAGCTCGCCGCAGTCCGCCGCTACACGGGGGGCGAGGTCCCCCGCGTCTCCCGCATGGGTGGCAAGGACTGGTCGGATCAGAAGACCAAGGTTCGCAAGGCGGTGGCCGCGGTGGCCCAAGAGGTCGTCGAGCTGCATCGCATTCGGGCCGCCGCCACCGGCCACACCTATGACCCCGACACGCCCTGGCAGCGGGAGATGGAGGGAGCGTTCCCGTACGAGGAGACGCACGATCAGATGCAGGCGATCGTCGACGTCAAGCGGGACATGGAGGCCGGGCAGCCGATGGACCGGCTCGTCTTCGGCGACGTCGGGTATGGCAAGACCGAGGTCGCGATCCGGGCTGCATTCAAGGCGGTTCAGGCGGGGAAGCAGGTCGCCGTGCTCGCTCCTACCACGCTCCTCGCCCAGCAGCATCATCAGACCTTCGCCGAACGATTTCAGAGCTACCCGGTCAATGTCGAGGCCCTCTCCCGCTTCCTCACCCCCAAACAGCAGAAGAGCGTTGTCGCCGGTCTCGCCACAGGCGAGGTCGATGTGGTTATCGGCACCCATCGTCTGCTTTCCGAAGACATTCATTTCAAGGACCTGGGCCTTCTCGTCGTCGACGAGGAGCAGCGATTCGGCGTGTCCGCCAAGGACGCGATCAAGAGGCTGAAGGTGGGAGTGGACGTCCTCACCCTCACTGCGACCCCGATACCGAGGACGCTGGAGATGGCGCTGACCGGGATCCGGGATGTCTCGCATATCAGGACCCCGCCCGAAGATCGTCATCCGATCCTGACCTACGTCGGGCCCTATGACGAGCAATCGGTCTCAGCGGCGATCCGGAGGGAGATCCTTCGCGAGGGTCAGGTCTTCTACGTCCACAACAGGGTGCAGTCGATCGATCGCGCCGTCGCCCGCCTCCAGGAACTGGTGCCTGACGCGAGATATGTCGTCGCCCACGGTCAGATGTCGGAAGGCCAGCTCGAGCAGGTGATGATCGATTTCTGGGGCGGCGAGTACGACGTGATGGTCGCCACCACCATCATCGAGTCCGGGCTCGACCTCCCCAAGGTGAACACACTGATCGTCGAGCGCGCCGACCTCCTCGGTCTCGCCCAGCTCTATCAGCTGCGGGGCCGGGTGGGGAGGTCTGATCAGCGGGCCTATGCCTATCTCTTCCATCCCACCGATCAGTCGCTGACCGAGGACGCTCACCGTCGGCTGGAGGCCATCGGCGAGGCGACCGATCTCGGCTCAGGGTTCCAGCTGGCCTTGCGCGATCTCGAGATCAGGGGTGCCGGCTCGATCCTGGGTGAGGTGCAGAGCGGCCATATCGCAGCGGTGGGTTTCGATCTGTACGCCGAGCTGGTCGCAGAGGCGGTTTCGGAGCTGGAGGGTCGGGAGCCGGTGATCACCACGCAGCGGGAGGTCCGCATCGACCTGCCTGTGGACGCCCATTTGCCGGACTCCTATGTCGCCGACCAGGAACTCAGACTCGAGGCCTATCGCCGCCTGGCGACGACCGCCACCAACGCGGAGGTCGACGACGTGGCTGCCGAATGGGTCGACCGGTATGGGCCGCTGCCGTCTGAGGCCGACGCCCTCATCTCTTTGGCCCGGCTCCGGGTGGAGGCCTTGCGGGTCGGTCTCGAGGAACTGGTTCAGCTCCGTCACGAAGTGAGGATGGGACCGGTCGATCTGAAGAGCTCGCAGGAGGTGAGACTGAGGCGTCTCCAGCCTCGCTCGGTCCTCAATGCTCAAGAGGGTGTGATCTTCATCCCCGCTCCCCGTGACCTGGTCCCCGGTCTGATCTCGTTCCTGGGCGAGATGTGGGATCCAAGTAGTTAGAACTTGGTACCTGGAACTTGGTATTTGGTACCAAACCGGTTCACCTAGAATTCGACGTTCCCCCCCCTTTCGAAGGATTCCGTCTTGAAGAAGCTTGCTTTACTCCTGGTCATCGCCGTTCTCGCCTTAACCGCGTGTGGAAGCGGCGGTAGCGGCGGCGGCGTCGCAGCAACCGTCAACGGCACCGACATCACCGTGGCCGACGTCGAGGCCCTGATCGTCGGTGACGAAGCCGAGATTCCCAAGGCAGACTTTGCCGGAGCACTCGGATTCCTGGTCCAGCAGCAGATCATTTCCGACGCCGCCGAGACCGAGCTGGGGATCACGATCGAGGAGTCCGAGATCGCCACCGAGGCCGATGCGCTGGTCGAGGAATCATCGACCGAAGGCCAGACCCGCGAGGAGTTCCTCGAGGCGCAGCAGATAACCGAGGAGTTGTTGCAGCAGTTCGCTCACAGCCAGTTACTGGTCGGCGAGATCAGCGAGACCCTGCAGGCCGATGTCGAAGCACCCACCCAGGAGGAGATCGACACCGCGATCAGCGCCGCCGAGGCGAACTATTGCGCTTCGCACATCCTGGTTGCCACGGAGCAAGAGGCCAATGACGTGCTTGCCCGAATCGAAGCCGGTGAGGATTTCGCGACCCTCGCTGCGGAACTGTCCACTGACACCGGCAGCGGGGCCCAGGGTGGTGACCTCGGTTGCTCTACACCGGACGTCTACGACCCCGCCTTTGCTGCGGCCCTCACCGCAGCCGAGGTTGGCGTCCCCACCGATCCTGTCGAGAGCCAGTTCGGCTTCCACGTGATCCTGCTCAGAGACGATGAGTTGCCCACCGAGGAAGAGGCCATCGAGACTCTGACTGCCACGGCAGCAAACGAGGCACTCAACACTTGGTTCACCGACCAGTTCGAGACAGCCGAGGTGACGGTCGATGAGACCTACGGCACCTGGCAGTCGACCCCACAGCCACAGGTGGTCCCCCCGGCCGAGTGATCACGATCACCGGCCTCGGCCCCGGCGATCTCGACCGGATCCCGGCGGCGGTCCGCTCGATCTTGCTCGACCCTGGCCGGACCGTGATCGTCCGGACCGTCCAGCACCCGGCTGCCGAGCAGCTGGCCGCGCTGAGGGAGATCGTCAGCTGTGATGACCTCTACCTCGGTGGGGAATCCTTCGACGAGGTCTACCGGGCGATCGCGGACCGGGTTCTGGAAATGGCCTCCAATGGCCCGGTGGTCTACGCAGTGCCGGGCAGCCCTCTGGTTGGGGAATTCGCGGTCAGGATGCTTCGGGACTCGGGCGTTGAGATGGAGCTCATCCCCGCCGAGTCGTTCATCGATGCAGTGCTCGAATCGGTGGGCTACGACCCGCTGGACCGGGGGTTGCAGATCCTCAACGGCCATGAGCTGCCGCGGCCACTGGTCCTCGACAAACCCACGATCATCGCGCAACTCGACCGGCCCGAGGTGCTCGCCGATGTCGCCGCACAGGTCGGACGTGTCCTCCCTCCGGAGGCGAGGATCCTTGTGCTGGCAGGTCTGGGGGCCTCCGACGCGGTCCAGGTAGAGATCTCTCCCGACGATGTCGATCCGGCCCTGGCCGGGTTCCGGACGTCGATCTTCATCGACACCGACCCGGGAGGGCTGATCGGCGCGGTGCGGACCATGACGATCCTGCGTGAGGAGTGCCCTTGGGACCGGGAACAGACACATCAGACTCTGGTCAAGTACCTGGTGGAGGAGACCTACGAGCTGATGGACGCCGTGGGCAGACTCGACCCCGAGGGGACCGACTGGGTTGGCTACGCGGCGGTCGAGGACGAGCTGGGCGATGTCCTGCTCTCCGTGCTCTTTCACGCTGCCATTGCCAGGCAGAACGGAGCGTTCGACATCGACGACGTGGCCGAGGTCATGAGGCAGAAGCTGGTGCGGCGTCATCCCCACGTGTTCGGGGAGGTCGAAGTCGATTCGGCCGCAGATGTGAAGCGGAACTGGGATCAGATCAAAGACGAGGAGAGGGGCTCGGGGCGGGAGTCGCAAATGGACGGCGTCCCGAGTGCTATGCCCGGCATCCAGCGTGCCTCCAAGATCCAGAACCGGGCCGCCAAGGTGGGATTCGACTGGTCCGAGGCGTCGGAGGTCCTGCCCAAGATCAGAGAGGAGCTCGAAGAGCTCGAGGCGGTCCTCGTCGATCCGGTCGAGGCCGAGTGGGAGCTGGGCGATGTCCTGTTCTCGGTGATCAATTTGGCCCGTCATCTCGGTATCGACGGCGAGCTGGCCCTACGTGGGGCCATCGATCGATTTGAGACCCGATTTCGAGCCATGGAAGGGATGGGCCCAATCGCAGGTCTGACACTCGACGAGCTCGACGCGCGCTGGGAGCAGGCAAAGTAACGGCGTTGTTCGCTTTGCGCTGTACGTTGTACGACGTCGTAGAACGTAAAACGTAGAACGTAGGACGCAAATGCCCAAGATCGAGCGCATCGTCGCTCGCCAGATCCTCGACTCACGTGGCAACCCCACGGTGGAGGCCGAGGTCCACACATCGGGAGGCGGATTCGGACGGGGCGCGGTGCCTTCTGGGGCATCCACCGGGACACTCGAGGCCGTCGAGTTGCGCGATGGCGGTGAGCGCTGGGCGGGCAAAGGGGTGACCAAGGCGGTCGGGAATATCGTCGAACTGATCGCGCCGGCCCTGGTCGGGATAGACGCTACCCGTCAGGAGCACATCGACCAGACGATGATCGACCTGGATGGGACGACCACCAAGGGAAAGCTCGGAGCCAACGCCATCCTCGCGGTTTCATTGGCTGTGGCGAGGGCTGCCTCGTCGGCGGTCGGCCTGCCTCTCTATCGCTACCTCGGTGGCCCGGCGGCACAGGTCCTTCCGGTGCCATGTCTCAACGTGCTCAATGGCGGTGCACACGCCGCCAACTCGGTCGATATCCAGGAGTTCATGGTGGTGCCCGCCGGCCTCCCCTCTTTCTCCGAGGCACTCCGCGCCGGCGTCGAGGTCTATCACGCCCTGAAGAAGGTGATCGCGGGACGCGGGCTCGGGACCAACGTCGGTGATGAGGGCGGATTCGCCCCGGACCTGCCCACCAATGAGGCGGCGCTGGAACTGCTGGTGGAAGCCATAGACGTCGCCGGCTACCGGCTGGGTGAGGAGATCTCCCTCGCCCTCGACGTCGCGGCCACCGAGTTCCATCGTGAGGGTCAGTACCACCTCGAAGGCGGCGAGTTGGACTCTGCGGAGATGGTGGATTACCTGGCCGGGCTCGTCGAGCGCTATCCACTGGTTTCGGTCGAGGACGGGATGGCCGAGGACGATTGGGAAGGTTGGAAGGCGCTAACCGATCGCTTGGGTGAGGGGATCCAGTTGGTCGGCGACGATTTGTTCGTCACGAACGAGGAGATCCTTCGAAAAGGCATCGCAGAAGGCGTGGCCAATGCCATCCTGATCAAGGTGAACCAGATCGGATCCGTCTCCGAGACCCTGCACACGATGGGCGCTGCTCGAGGCGCCTCGTACGCCACGATGGTCAGCCATCGGTCCGGCGAGACCGAGGACAGCTTCATCGCCCATCTCGCCGTCGCCACCAACTCGGGCCAGATCAAGACCGGCGCCCCCGCCCGCGGCGAGCGAACGGCCAAGTACAACCAGCTGCTCCGCATCGAAGAGTCATTGGGTGGCGAGGCTCGGTTCGCCGGGTGGGACAGCTTCCGGAGGGTCGGTTGACGCTCATACGACGTCCCGGTGTCGCCCTGGTCACGCTCCTCTTCCTGCTCCTCGGCGCCGCTTTCATCACCCAGGTCGTGCCCTACCGGCAGATAATCGACTCGCAGCGCCAGGTGACCGCCGCCCAGGAGCGGCTGACCACCCTCGAAGAGGACAACGCGGCGCTCCAGGCTGATGCGGCCGCTCTCAACACAGACCAGGAGATCGAGAAACTGGCCCGAGAAAAGCTCGGCTACGTACGCCCCGGTGAGACCGCATACGTCGTTCTCGACCCGCCCGGCTCGAACCAGGCTCCCGCCGCGGAAGAAGTGCTCGTGGTGGACGACAGGACATGGGTGGATCGCATCTGGGATTTCCTCACGGGCGAAGACCTAGATTCTGAGGGATGACCCCCTCCGATGACCGTCAGGTCGTCGAGATCCAGATAGGCCGCCCGATACGGGCGGACTCGAATCCGGTCTCACGCTGTCACCTCGGGCTTCCGGTGGTCGTACGGGTCCCTCCGATCCTCGACGACGGGACACCGTTTCCTACCCTCTACTGGCTGACTTGCCCGCTGGCCGTTGGGCACGTGGCGCGGTTGGAGGGGGCCGGTGGGATCAGGCGTCTCGAGCGCAAGGCAGAAGCCGACCCGGATTTCGGCACCCAGCTCGCCGAGGCACACGAATCGTATGAGGCGGAGCGAACGACACTGCTTCCACCAGACGCGGCGAACCTCCCATCGGGAGGTGTGGGCGGCACACGGACGGGGATCAAGTGCCTCCACGCCCACTATGCCCACACCCGGGCCGGCGGTGACAACCCCGTCGGTGAGCTCGTACAGGATTGGATCGAGCCATTGGATTGCACCGTGCCATGCGTCCTGGAAGGGGAGTTGAACCCGGAATGGGTCGCCCGCCCGTGAGGGTGGGAGTGGTCGACATCGGGACCAACTCGATGCGGTTGCTGATCACGGACGGGACCGAAGAGATCGGCCGTTGGGTCGAGGTCACAGGTCTGGGCCGAGGGGTCGACCGATCGAGCGTGCTCTCTGTGGAGGGAATCGAGCAGTCGCTGGCCGCTCTGGCCCGATTCGGGGCGGAGATGGACCGGGGGCAAGTCGATAAGCGGGAGGCGATTGCCACTTCGGCCTCACGGGACGCTGCGAACCGCGAGGCGTTCTTCGACCTGGCCGAGTCCGCTCTTGGGGTGCGGCCGAGATTGATCACCGGAGAGGAGGAGGCACGTCTTTCCTTTTCCGGGGCCACCCACCAGGTGGACGCCACCGCCCCCATCGTGGTCTCCGATATCGGTGGAGGGAGCACCGAGTTCGTGACTGTCGAAGGCGAGGTGTCGGTCGATATCGGCTCGGTTCGTCTCACCGAGCGAGCGATCCCCACGCGCCCAGCCCCCTCGACCGAGTTGGAAGCGGCCCGCTCGGTGGTTGCCGGGCTCTTCTCCGACGTCGATCTCGAGACGGGCACCTTGATCGGGGTGGCCGGCACCTGGACCAGTGTCGCCGCGATCGCCCAGGGCCTCCCTGCGTACATCCGGGACCGGGTGCATGGACACCGGATGAGTCGCGAGTCGCTGGCGGCCACTGTCGACTCACTGGCTTCGATGACCTTGTCGGAGACGGCCGCCATTCCCGCGCTCGACCCAAAGAGGGCACCGGTGATCCTCGGCGGTGCCCTGGTGGGCGAAGGTGTCATGGACGTCCTGGGCATCGACGAGGTGATGATCTCGGAGCACGACTCCCTCGACGGTGTCGCAATGCGCCTGCTGGCTATAGCCTGAGGGTGGCCCGGCCCGGGTGGCGGAATGCAGACGCGAGGGGCTTAAACCCCCTTGAGCCGAATCGGCTCGTGTGGGTTCGAATCCCACCCCGGGCACGATCGTGGATCGGCACATCTCTACGATCCGTTGCGACCACAGACGTGCGCGATGGGTGAGAAGAAGGTGGCTGCTCCCACAGACAAAGTCCAGCTCTACATGAGGTTGTTGGACAGCGTCCCTGAAATCGACTCGAAGTCGAATTTCGGTTCGGCTTACACAGCCATCAACGGGAACATGTACACCATGATTTCCAAGCACGGCGTCGTCGGGATCCGCCTCCCCGAGCCGGAGCGGAGCGAGTTCCTGGAGAGATACTCGAGCGAGCTGTTCCGCGGTGATCCCTCCTGGCCACCGGCCAAAGAGTTCGTGGCGGTCCCGGAGGATCTCCTCGGAGACACCGAGACTCTCACGCCCTATCTCGAGTCGAGTCTTCATTACGTCAAGGAGATGAAGCCCAAGCCAGGGAAGACCAGGACCTAGAGCCGATGCGAAACCCCGACGTGGATGCATGGTTCGAGACGAAGGAGCATCCGATGGAAGAGGCAATGCAGGTGGTGCGGACGGTGACGCTCGAGGCCGATCCTCGCATCACGGAGTCGATCAAGTGGTCGACTCCGACCTACTCCTATCGGGGGAACATCTTCAGCTTCAATCCGGCCAAGAAGTTCGTCAGCCTCCTCTTCCACACCGGAGCCCAGATTCCGGGGGCCTATCCGGCATTGGAGGGTGATACCGAGACGGCGCGGGTGATGCGATTCTCCGATGCCGAAGACGTGGAGCGCCGCGCCGACGAGTTGGTCGATGTGCTTCAGGCATGGTGCCGGTGGAAGGACGAGTCCCCGTCCTGAGGTGTTAACCGGAACGGTCAGCGCCGTTCGACGGCGGCAGCCCCGTCCTCATCTGAGTCGTCCGGATTCTCGGGCCACGCCGCCCCCATGGCGGCGCCAATCGCGATCCCGATTCCCGATGGCCAGGTTGTCGATCGCGCCCGATGGCAGCACCGATGGCGAGGCCGACCGCAATTCCCTTGGCCACGTCGCTGCTGGTGTCTTTCGTTGCCAGGTGCCGGTTGCTCGAGCCGATGCGCAACAAGTGGAGAGAGGTCGTGGGACCCGGGCCGGTGGGTGGGGGAGGGGAGAGGAACCGGGCCCGGGCCCCACGAAGCGCGTGGAAGATCTAGTCCCTGAGATTCTCCTTTCCCACATAGATCAACCCCGTAGCTCACAAGTGTAACCCTTCCCGGGGTGCTGCCCCAGACGAGCAGCGGTAGCGTTCCCAGGTGGCCGAATACCCATCCGAGTACGAACTGGACGTCGCCCTTCGGGACGGCGGTGGAGCGCGGATCCGACCGATCAAGCCGGGCGACGGACCCCTGCTGGTCGAGTTCTTCGAGCGGCTTGGCCCGGAATCCCGGTACTTCCGATTCTTCAGGATCAAAGAGACCCTCGAGCCGAAGGAGGTCGAGTTCTTCACGAATGTCGACTACTCGGATCGAATGGCGCTGATCGCAGTGCTGGACGGCAGGATGATCGGGCTGGCCAGCTACGACCGTGAGCCGGACAAGGACGGCACTGCGGAGGTTGCCTTCGCGGTGGCCGACGAGCACCAAGGACGGGGCATCGGGACCCAACTCCTGCAACTCCTGACCAACCACGCCCGCTCTCATGGGGTCGAGCATTTCGAGGCGTTCGTGCTCCCCGAGAACCGGCAGATGATGCGGCTCTTCCGCAACTCGGGTTACGAGCTGACCCGCACCATCGACGAGGGTGTGTTCACCGTGGACTTCCCGGTGGCGGAGAGCGATGGCATGCTCCAGGCGGAGTGGGAGCGCGAAAAGCGGGCAGTCGCCGCCTCCATACTCCCGCTCTTCTTTCCCCGGTCGATAGCAGTGATCGGGGCCTCCAGCGACCCAGCATCGATAGGGGGTCGCCTGTTCCGAAACATCCTCAACGGAGGCTTCACCGGTCCGCTGTACCCGGTCAACCCCAAGGCCAAGGTCATCGGGTCGGTGCGGGCCTACCCGACGATCGGCGAGGTGCCAGACGAGGTGGACTTGGCCTACATCGTTGTCCCCCAGGCACACGTGATCGAAGTTGCCCGGCAGTGCGCCGCGTCCGGGGTGCGGGGCATCGTGGTGATCTCGGCCGGGTTCTCCGAGACGGGTGAGGAAGGAGCGAAGCTCGAAGCCGAGCTCCTCGAGATCGTGAGGGATTCGGGGATGCGAATGGTTGGCCCCAACTGCATGGGCCTTCTCAACACGGCGCCGTCGGTCCAGCTCAACGGAACCTTCGCCCCGGTCTACCCACCCGCAGGCAACGTGGCGATGTCCAGTCAATCCGGGGCCCTCGGAATCGCCATCCTCGACTACGCCACCCGCAACAACATCGGGATCTCCCAGTTCGTCTCCGTCGGGAACAAGGCTGATGTGAGCGGCAACGATCTGATCCTCTCCTGGGAGGACGACCCGCAAACCGACGTGATCACCTTGTATCTGGAGTCCTTCGGAAATCCGAGGAAGTTCTCGAGGATCGCCAGGCGGATCGGGCGTCGGAAGCCGATCATTGCCGTGAAATCGGGCCGCTCCGAGTCGGGGAGCCGGGCCGCCTCTTCCCACACCGGTGCACTCGCCTCGTCGGACGTGGCCGTGCAGGCCCTCTTTCGCCAGGCCGGGGTGATCCGGGTCGACACCATCGAGGAGCTGTTCGCCGCCGCCAATCTCCTCGCTCGACAGCCGATCCCTGCCGGTGGGCGAATCGGGATCGTCACCAACGCCGGTGGGCCCGGGATCCTCGCTGCCGACGCGCTGGAGGCGAACGGGCTCACACTCCCCGAGCTTTCAGGCGCCCTTCAACATCAGATCGGATCCAGGCTTCCCGTGGAGGCGTCGACCAAGAACCCCGTCGATCTGATCGCATCGGGAGGACCTGGTGAGTTCGAGCATGCCACATCTCTCCTTCTCGATTCGGAGGAGGTGGACGCCGTCATGGTCATCTATGTCCCGGTCACCCCGGAGGGCGCACAGGAAGTTGCCGCGGCGATCTCTCGATCACAGCTCGCCCACGAGGGCGATGTCACGATGCTCTCCGTGTTCATGCAGACCGGCGAGGTGGCGCATTTCCTGGGTGGGTCAGACGGGGGTAGGGCCGTTCCGACCTATCTTTTCCCGGAGTCCGCCGCGCTGGCACTGGCCCGAGCAGTCCGCCACGGGGAATGGCGTAGGCGTGATCCTGGAGTCGAGGCGAGGCTCGAACACGAGGCGGAAACAGAGATTCGGACCTTGGTCGACGACGCACTGAAATCGGTGCCGGCCGAAGGGGGGTGGCTCGACCCGGACATCGTCGACGCGATCCTCGAGAAGGCCGGTTTCCGCGTCCCCAGATCCATGGTGGTGGGGTCCGAGAACGACGCGATCGAGGCTGCCGCCGGGCTCGATGGACCGGCGGTCTTGAAGGTCATTTCGGAATCGGCGCTGCACAAGTCCGATGTCGGTGGCGTAGTCCTGGGAGTCCAGGGCGACGACGAGGTGAAGCGGGCCTATCAGCAGGTGACGGCAGCAGTCGAGGACGTCGATGGCGTGTTGGTCCAGGAGTTCGTCCCGGGCGGCCACGAAGTGCTGATCGGGATGACACAGGACCCAAACTTCGGTCCTCTGGTCGTCTTCGGATTGGGCGGGATCTTTGTGGAGCTCCTTCAGGACGTTGCCTTTCGCATCCATCCGCTCACCGATGTCGACGCTTCCGAGATGATCCGGGAGACCAAGGGGTTCCGGCTCCTCGAGGGATACCGGAACGAGCCGCCAGGGGATGTGCCAGCTCTGGAAACTGCCCTGATGCGTGTCTCGGGCTTGATCAGCGCAGTGCCCGAGCTGCTGGAGATGGACTTGAACCCGGTCAAGGTCCTCGAGCCGGGTCAGGGAGTGGTCGTGGTGGACGCTCGAATGAAAATACGACGTGTCGAGCCGGCGAGGCATCCCAGGATGAGGGACCTCCCCGGCGTCACGTCATGAGGGGAGGCGTGATGTCGTTTCTCAAGACCGTGGCCGAGGAGGAAGCCGAAGGAGACGTGGCGGCGATGTATGCCGCCGACACCGAACACAACGGGTATCTGCCCAACTACAGCCGAATCTTCTCGCTGCATCCCGCTGCGTATGAGGCCTGGGGCGGCCTGATCCTGTCGATCAGGGGAGCGATGGACAGGAAACGCTACGAATTGGCGACGATGGGTGCGGCCAATCAGCTCCGCTCTACGTATTGCAGCCTGGCGCACGCGTCCATCCTCGAGGAGAGATTCTTCGAGACGGAAGAGCTGCGGAGGATCGTGTCGGGCCAGGCTTCGACAGTTTTGTCCGATGTCGAATGCGAGATCGTTGCCTTCGCCAAGAAGGTCGCTGATGACGCAACCTCAGTCATCCAAGAGGACATCACCCGGCTCCGCGAGGCAGGGTTGACCGATCGTGAAATCTTCGATGTGGTGCTCGCCGTTGCTGCCCGTTCGTTCTTCACCAAGGTGCTCGATGGAACGGGAACCCTCGCTGATGCCGAATACAACGAGATGGACCCGGAACTCCGGGAGGCGCTGACTGTGGGCCGGCCGATCGCCGGCGAGTGAAGAGCGTGTGCAGATCGGCACCTGTGGTGTGTCCGGCTGCACACGCAACCGCCCCCGCCTCCGTCCCCGACCCTCACAACTAGCCTCGGCCAATGGAATTCGTCGAAGTCACGAGGGAAGAGTCGGTGGCGGTCGTCACCCTGAATCGTCCTCCGGTCAACGCCATGACCGAGGATTTCGCCCGCGAGTTAGGTGAGGCTTTCACCGAGTGCGCCGACCCCGAGATCAGGTCGGTGGTGGTGACAGGGCGGCCCCATTTCGCCGCCGGGGCCGACATCAAGGGTTTCCAGGCAACGTTCGATGCCGGGGTCGAGGAGCGCAGCGCGTGGACGCTCCAGGAGTCCATCGGGATACTCGAGTCATTGGAGAAGCCGACCATTGCCGCCGTTCACGGGTACGCATTGGGTGGGGGTCTCGAGCTGGCGATGGGAGCGGATTTCCGCTTTCTCGCCGATGACGCGCGAGTCGGGCAACCCGAGATCCTGCTCGGTCTCATTCCGGGAGCCGGTGGAACGCAGCGCCTCGCCCGGATCGTCGGTTACCAGCGGGCGAAGGAGCTGGTCCTCACCGGTCGCCAGGTCGACGCCAAGGAGGCGCTGGAGATCGGGTTGGCCGACCAGGTCCTCCCCTCTGCCGAGTTGCTCGACCTCGCTCTCGAGGCTGCCCGGGAATGGGCGGCAAAGGCGACCCGGGCCATCGCCACGGCCAAGATGGCACTCAACATCGGCTTCGGCCATCCCGTTAGCGAGGGGCTCCTCATCGAACGGGACGCGTTCAACCAGTCCTTCCAGACCGAAGATGCCCGCGAGGGCGTAGCCGCCTTCATCGCCAAACGCGAGGCGGACTTCAAGGGTCGCTGATCTCCAGCCGTTCCTTCAGCCGCATCAGACTTCCCCGCCAGATCCTTCTGAAAATCGGTCGGGCCACCGCCAAACCCACCGGCCCGCCCATCCACCAGGGGAAGCGGAGATCCTCGACCCAGCGCATCTCTGTACCGTCAGCCCTCGACCCGATGTCGAATCTCCCGTATCCCTTTACCGCTCCGACGTGCTCGACGACGATGGTTTGCTCCAAGTCCCATCGGACGACCTCCATCACATCCGTCGCTTTGAGCGGACCGACTCGGGTGGCGACCTCGATCCGGGTCCCGATCCCGGTGGTCCGGTCGGTGAGGAACCGAATGGTGGCTGCATCGTCCATCCACTGCGGATGTGAGCCGAAATCGGCCAACTCGGCCCACACCCGTGCGGGCGGGGCGGAGATGAGGACGGAGACTTCGATCGGCCGAGCCACGTCGTGAATCGTGACAGCCCTCTCATCCTGCGACAATTGGGGACGACATGATCTATCTCGACCATGCCGCCACCACCCCCATGCGTCCCGGAGTGTGGGAGGCCATGCGCCCCTACGCCGACGACGTGTTCGGGAATTCGTCTGGCGTTCACGAGGTCTCCAGGCGGGCCAAGAACGCCTTGGAAGAGGCGAGGGAGAGGGTCGCAGCCGCCATCGGCGCCGGGCCCCGGGAGATCGTCTTCACCTCGGGGGGCACCGAGTCGGACAACCTGGCCCTCAAGGGAGCCTCGCTGAGCAGCAACCCGCGGCGTGGTGTGGTCACGGTCGTCACCGAGCACGAAGCGGTTCTCGAAACCACCGACTTCCTGCACCGTCTCGGCGTCCCGACCAGCGTCGTCGGAGTCGACGGACAGGGCCGCGTGGATCTTTCCTCCCTCATCGACGGCGTCGACGCCAACACCGCAGTCGTCTCGGTGATGTACCTCAACAACGAGACCGGGGTGATCCAGGACATCGCGGGCATCGCCTCCGCTATCGAGGAGCAGGAGCCTGACGTCCTGATCCACAGCGACGCGGTGCAAGCCTTCTCCTCGGAGGCCATCGATGTCGACGACCTAGGGGTCGACCTTCTCACCATCACCGGGCACAAGTTCGGTGGGCCCAAGGGCGCCGGCCTGCTCTATGTTCGGGAGGGAACGGCGCTCGAGCCGGTGTTACACGGTGGGGGTCAGGAGCTGGGGCGTCGGTCAGGGACACATGATGTTGCCTCCGCCGTCGGCCTGGCCGCCGCAATGGAAGCTGCCCTTGCGGACCGACCGCGGTTTCGCAGCCAGGTCGGTCAGATCAGGGACGACTTCGAGAAGCGAGTTCTGGCCGGTGCTCCCGACGCCATCGTCAATACCCCCGAGACACGCCGCTCCTCACATCACCTCAATGTCAGGTTTCCCGGGGTGCGCAATGAGACCCTGCTGATGCGTCTCGATCGGGCCGGCGTGGCGGCCTCTGCAGGCTCAGCCTGTCAGTCAGGCGCCTCGGAGGTGTCCCATGTCCTCGAGGGGATGGGTCTGAGCCCGGGCGAGGCAAGGGAGAGCGTTCGATTCAGCTTCGGCTGGAACAGCACGGCCGACGAGGCGATGGACGCTGCCGTCATCGTCAACGACCTGATCGAGGAGCTGCGATGAGGGCCCTCGTCGCGATGTCGGGTGGCGTCGACTCGTCGGTAGCGGCGGCTCTAATGCGAGAAGCAGGCCACGACGTAGTCGGGGTCACCCTGAAGCTGTGGTCCGGCCCCAACGGGGAGGCTCCGACGGCCGGGTGCTGCACCGTCTCCGATGCCGAAGACGCCAGACGGGTCGCGGCCCAGCTCGACATTCCCTATTACGTGCTCGACTACACCGACGAGTTCCGTGATGGCGTGGTTCATCGATTCGTCCGGGACTATGGCTCGGGTCGCACCCCCAATCCATGCATCGAGTGCAACCGGACCGTCAAGTTCGACCGGCTACTCAATGCGCTCGCCGATTTCGACTCTGAGGTTCTGGTCACCGGACATCACGCCCGGAATCGCCACCTCGACGGCTTCTGGCAGCTCCATCGGGGTAAGGACCGGGCTAAGGACCAGTCGTACGTGCTCTCCATGCTGACCCAGGCCGAGTTGTCGGGGGTCAGGCTGCCGGTGGGTGAGCTCACCAAGACCGAAGTCAGGTCGATCGCGGCGCAGATGGGGCTCCGCACCGCCGACAAGCCGGAGTCGATGGACATCTGCTTCGTCGGGCAGCGCGACTACCGGGGCTTTCTCCGCGACGCCGCGCCCGAGGTATTCGAGCCAGGCCCGCTGGTGGCGAGTGACGGCACCGAGCTGGGGAGTCATGACGGGATCGTCGGATTCACCGTTGGTCAGCGTCGTGGTCTGGGAGTCGCCGTCGGAGAGCCGAGGTTCGTGGTACGAATCGACCCGGCGTCGTCGACAGTGGTACTCGGGCGTCGCGATGAGCTAGCGGTCGCCGGTGTGAGCCTCGGTCAGCTCACCTGGACCGAATCAGCTTCATTCTCGGGCCAGGTCATGGCCCAGTACCGGGCCCACGGCGAGCCGGTGCCCGCCACATTGCATGACGATCGGCTTCTTTTTGCCGAGCCGCAGGAGGCCGTGGCGCCGGGTCAGACGGTGGCCTTCTATGACGAAGATCGAGTGCTCGGCGGCGGGCTCATCGCCGAGACTTTCGTGTGACACCCGGGCGGTAACGTCGCCGACAATGTCCGAAGATGCCAGCCGGATCGAGGAGTTGCGCTCCCAGGTCAACGAGCATCTCTACCGCTATCACGTGCTCGACGACCCCATCATCTCAGACGCCCAGTTCGATGCGCTCATCGCCGACCTGCGCCGCATCGAGGAGGAAAACCCGGAGCTGATCACACCGGACAGCCCGACCCAGCGGGTCGGGGCGCCGGTGGGGGACCTTTTCGCACCCGTTCGACATCTCCGCCCGCTGTTCTCGCTCGACAACGCAGACTCCTCCGAGGTGCTGCTCGCCTGGGAGCAGCGCATGGAGCGTCAGCTTGGGCGTCCCCCGGTCGGATACGTCGCCGAGCTCAAGATCGACGGCCTGGCGGTTGTGCTCACCTATCGCGACGGAGTCCTGGCAACCGGGGCCACCAGAGGAGACGGGGTGACCGGTGAGGACGTCACCGCCAATCTGCGAACTATCAAGTCGGTCCCGTTGCGATTGCTCGGAAAGGATCATCCGGCCGTGCTCGAGGTACGCGGTGAGGTCTATATGCCGGAGAAGGCCTTCGAGGAGCTGAATCGACGACAGGCCGAGGCGGAGGACAGGATCTTTGCCAACCCGCGGAATGCTGCCGCCGGCTCAGTCCGCCAGAAGGACCCCACCATCACCGCGTCGCGCAACCTGGCCATCTGGGTCTACCAATTGGGGCTGGTCGAGGGTGGTCCGGCATTCGAGACCCACACCGACACGATGCAATACCTGCGTGACGCCGGGTTCAGGACCAACCCGGCGAGCGAGCGACTGGGCACCATCGACGAGGTGCTCGACTATGTGGAAAGGGCCGAGAAGGGGCGTCACGAGACCGGCTACCAGACCGATGGCGTGGTGATCAAGGCCGATTCCCTGGCCGATCAGGATTCTCTTGGCTTCACCTCCAAGGCGCCGCGATGGGCCATCGCCTACAAGTTCCCGCCCGAGGAGCAGGTCACCTTGCTCAAGGGGATTCAGATCAACATCGGGCGCACCGGGGCGGCCACCCCGTTTGCCGTTCTCGAGCCGGTGTTCGTCGGCGGCGCAACCGTGGGGCTGGCGACATTGCACAACGCCGACCAGGTCGCCCTGAAGGACGTACGGGTGGGGGATCAGGTGATCGTCCGCCGGGCCGGTGATGTGATCCCGGAGGTGGTCGGCCCGGTCGTGGCGGCGAGGAAGGGCAGGCTCAAGAAATGGTCGATGCCGGCCGTGTGCCCCTTCTGTGGCAATCCCATCGTGCGGGTGGAGGGCGAGGCCGTGGCGCGATGCACCGGCGGTTTCGAGTGCCCTTCACGGGTCCGGGAGTGGCTGTTCCATTTCTGCTCCCGGGGCGGCATGGACATCGAGCACATGGGCTACAAGACGATCGATCTCCTTCTGAGCGAAGGTCTCGTGACTGACCCGGCCGACATCTTCACCTTCGACGTCCACGAGCTGCGGGGTCGTGAGGGATGGGGCGAGATCTCCGTGAACAACCTGAGCCGGGCGATCGAGGTCGCCAAAGACCGGCCAGTGGCGCGACTCCTCACTGCCCTGGGAATCCGGCACGTCGGCGGCACCATCGCCCGGACCCTGGTCAGGCACTTCGGAGGCCTCCCCGCACTGATGGCGGCGAGCGAGGAGGAGATCTCACAGGTCGAGGGCATCGGTCCCAAAATCGCCCGCGGGGTCGCCGAGTGGGCCGCGGACCCGGTCAATCGTGATCTGGTCGCGAACCTGGGAAAGGCCGGAGTGCGGTTGGAGGACGAGGTTGAGGCCGGAGTTGCCGGTGACCTGCTCGCCGGGGCGACCTTCGTCGTCTCGGGCACCGTGGAGGGCTTTACCAGGGAGGAGGCACAAGCCGCTATCGAGCAGCGGGGCGGCAAGGCAACAGGTTCCGTGTCGTCCAAGACCACCGCGCTCGTCGTCGGCGATTCCCCCGGCGCCTCCAAATCGCGCAAGGCCGAAGAGCTGGGGGTGCCGATCATCGATGGCGACACCTTCCGCGAGCTCTTGGAGAAGGGGCTGTCGGCGCTGCCCGTCTAGGTCATCTGGTCCCGGGCCAGGGTCACGATCTCCTCGAGCAGGCCAAGGTCGATGTCATCGGCCTTCTTGAAGGTGATCGCGGCGCTGCGGACCTTCACCTTGCCCAACCGATCGGCGTATCGCTGGATCAGGTAGCCGTCCTCATCGCGGGCATTGATGTAGATGCTGTTGTAGTTCTTCTGCGGGGCGAGACCGACAACGAACCACTCGACCGTCTCCTTGGCGGGCCGTTCGTAGATGAGGTCTCCGTAGCCGATGATGCTTTGCTCGGTTCCGCCCCAGAACGTTCCTCCCCAAAGCACACGGGAGTGGCCCTTCATCACTTTGCTCAGTACGGCGTCGACGCGTTCCATGTCCGATCGCGGCGGGTCAGGCAGCGAGGCGATGAATACGTCGGGGTTGGTTTCTGACTTTTCGATGAGTGAAATCTACAGGTTTTGGCGGTGGTGTCGTCTTGGTGTCTGAGAAGACACCAAGATTCCTCATCTGACGTCTTGACAGACACCACAACTGGTGTCATAGTGGTGTCATGAATCTATCACCATATGTCGAGAGTCTTCGTCGGGAGCTCTTGGTAGCCGCCGAGGCCGGTGGTGACGAGGCGCGGGCTCTTGCCGAGCGTCTCGTGACCCCCCTCGACTCGGCCACCCGGCTCGTCCTATTGGATGCCCTGTCCGACGCCGCAAGCGAGATCACCAGTGAGCTCGCTCCCGGGTCGGTCGAGGTGCGTCTCCGCGGCCGCGAGCCCGAATTCGTAGTGACACAGCCACCCGCCGAGCAGTCCTTCGAGGACGTCGGCTCAGCGAGCATCGAGACCATCGCCTACTCAGGTGAGATCGATGAGAGCGGAGCAGCGCGCACCACCCTTCGCCTGCCGGATCACGTCAAGGCCAAGGTCGACGAGGCTGCCGGCCGGGATGGCCTCTCGGTCAATGCCTGGCTGGTGCGAGCGATAGTCGCTGCCCTCGAGCCGGGTGCTCGTGATCGCGGTCGCAGTCCCTCGATGGGGCAGCAGTACACCGGATGGGTGCAGTAGCCATGTCGGTTTTCGAGACACCCCAGCCGATCTCCGCGACGCTCGATCTGAGCGTGGCCGACGTCAGGATCATCGCCGGCGACCGTGCCGACACCGTTGTCGAAGTGCGCCCGACCAACCAGACCAGGAGCGCAGACATGAAGGCGGCCGAGCAGACCCGTGTCGAGTACTCCAATGGCCGTTTGTCGGTCAAGATGGCAAAGGAATGGACCAGGTTCACGCCTTTTGGCGGCGTGGCTTCGGTCGACATCACCATCGAGCTGCCCACTGGCTCCGCAATTCATAGTGAATCCGAGATGGGGTCATACGACGTCGACGGCCGTCTCGACGAATGCCTCTTCAAGACTGGAGCGGGCAGCATTCGCCTCGATCGGACAGGCCCCCTCAGCGCCAGCACAGGCATTGGCGAGATCATCGCCGATCGAATTGCCGGTGACGCCGAGCTCAAGACCGGGTCGGGCCAGGTTCGCGTCGGCTCCGTCGACGGGGCCACAGTCGTCAAGAGCGGGAACGGCGACACCAGGATCGGTGAGGTCGGCGGCGACCTCCGGGTCAGGACAGCCAACGGCGAGATCGTCATCGGCCAGGCGCGAGCTTCGGTCGTCGCCAAGTCCGCCAATGGCAAGATCCGACTCGGCGATGTCGTCAGCGGGACGGTCGTGATGGAGACGGCGGCCGGCGAGATCGAAGTCGGCATCCACGAAGGCACCGCCGCATTCCTGGACGTGAAGACGCACCACGGCAACGTGCGCAGCTCTCTGCAGGCCTCCACGGCTTCGGAGCCGTCGAGCTCGACGGTCGAGGTGCGAGCCCGCACTTCTTACGGCGACATCGTCATTACCAGAGCGCCTGCCTAGTCACGCAATCAGAGAAAAGGAGCATCTAGCCATGAACGAAGCAAATGCAATCGAGGTGAAGCACCTCGAAAAGGGATATAAGGACGTGCCGGTGCTTCACGACGTCTCGTTCGAAGTGCGACGGGGCAGCGTGTTCGCCCTACTTGGAGCAAACGGGTCGGGCAAGACGACCACGATCAACATCCTGAACACCTTGATCAAGGCCGACGGGGGCAACGCGACCGTCGGCGGGTTCGACGTGGCGACCCAACCCGACAGGGTCCGGGAGGTGATCAGTGTCACCGGCCAGTCGGCAGCGGTCGACTACATGCTCACCGCTCGGGAGAACCTGGTGCTTATGGGAGAGTTGCGCCACATCGCCGATCCCCATGGGGTTGCGTCTTCCTTGCTCGACAAGTTCGACCTCATGGATGCGGCGGACCGTCGTCTGCTCACCTTCTCCGGTGGGATGGGGCGCCGGCTGGACATCGCCATGAGTCTCGTGGGCGAGGCGCCCATCATCTTCTTCGACGAACCGACGACCGGGCTCGACCCGCAGAGTCGAAACGACATGTGGCTGACCATCCGGGACCTGGCCGGGAAGGGGATCACCATCTTCCTCACCACCCAGTACCTGGAGGAGGCCGATCGTCTTGCCGACCGGATCGCCATTCTTCACGGGGGCCGGGTCGTGGCCGACGGGACGCCCGAAGAGTTGAAGGCGATGGTGCCGGCCGGGCTGGTCGAACTGGATTTCATCGACGAAGCAGATCTGGTGGCGGCTCAGAGAGCATTGGGGGACGGGTATGAGCTGAGCCATTTGGATTTGAAGCTGGTTGTCGCCGGCAGTGGCTCGGTGGCCGACATGGCCGACATGTTCATCAGGCTCAACAACGCCGGTCTGGAGCCAACCGGATTCAATGCGAAGGCACCGACTCTCGACGACGTGTTCTTCAAGATCCTCGGAGAAGACAAGGAAGAAGCTAATGCGAACTCTCACTGACACCTGGACCATGGCCAAGCGGAGCCTCCGCCACACGACTCGCAGCATGGACACGATCATCACCGTCGTCCTGACGCCGATCGCCCTGATGCTGCTGTTCGTGTATGTGTTCGGCGGCGCCCTCGGGCCGCAGACCTCGGTGGGCTATGTCGACTTCCTGACCCCGGGCGTCGTCGTCATGACGGTGATCAGCGGAATCGCCTACGCCGCCTTCCGCCTCAGCATGGATATGCAGAAGGGGATCATCAGCCGTTTCCGGACCATGCCGGTGAGACCTTCGTCGGTGTTGAGCGGTCAGGCGATGTCGTCGACGGTTTCCAACCTGCTCTCCTGCGTCCTCGTGCTCGTGGTGGCATTTATCATCGGATTTCGCCCGGTTGCCTCCCTTGCCGCCTGGTCGTTGTTCGCCGGCTTCCTGATCCTGTTCATACTGGCCACCACCTGGCTGGCCATGTTCTTCGGCCTGATCGCCAAGACTGTCGAAGGCGCCGGCGCGTTCAGCTACATCCTGATCCTGCTGATTTTCATCAGCCCGTCGTTCGTGCCGACTGCCTCGATGGCGCCATGGCTGAGAAGCTTCGCCGAGAATCAGCCACTGACCCCGATCGTCGAGACGATTCGCTCACTCCTGATCGAGGGAACACCCGGTTCTCGAATTTGGGAGGCACTGGCCTGGGCGACAGGGATCCTCGTGGTCTCCTACACCCTGGCGCTGGTCGCCTATCGCCGGAGCGAGCCGATTCCAGCCCCGCAGTAAAAGCGTGTGCAGAACCTCGTCATGAGACTCACCCGACCCGGAAGGTCCATTCGTACTCTCCCGGGTCGGGCAGGCCGCTGATCGTGTCCCACACCACCCGGACGGTGTGCTCGCCGGGCGCCCATTCGGTGATGGTCGGGTTCTGAGGGGATGGGGACCACCGGTAGACGCCTGTGCCCTCGACGAAGACCACGTCGGTGACCAGCCAGCCGTCGATGTAGATGTCGGCCCGATAGGCAACGGGCAGGTCGACCTCGACACTTGTTTGCGGGGGCACCAGATCCCTCGGGCTGGGCGAGATCGCCTCTATCTCCTCGGGCAGTACCAACTCGTCGCCGCTCCTGTTGAAGGCGATCCCGAATGCGATGGCGGCCACGGCGAGGAGACCGAGCCCGATGTAGAGGAGGCGATAGGGCATCGGCTGGCACCGTAGCGGTGACTCGATGCAATTACCCTGCCGCCAGACCGACCCCAGGAGCCGATTGCCCGACCAGGACACCATACGTGCCGCCTTCTCTGGCGAGGTCGATCCCGAGACCGTCCGCGGTGAGGTGGAGGCGACGATCGCGGGCCTGGATCGGGGTCAGGTGAGGGTTGCGGAAAAGGTGGACGGGGAGTGGGTGGTCAACGAATGGGTCAAGGAGGCCATCCTCCTCTATTTCCGCCTCCGAGAGATGGACACCTTCGAGGTCGGGCCGTATGAGTACCACGACAAGATCCCGTTGAAGACCGGCCTGGCCGCCCAAGGGATCCGGGTCGTGCCGCCGGGGACGGTGCGTTACGGGGCTTTTTGCGAGCCGGGGGTGATCGTGATGCCCGGCTTCGTCAACATCGGTGCCTACGTGGGCTCGGGCACAATGGTGGACACATGGGCCACGGTCGGCTCATGCGCCCAGATCGGACGGGACGTCCACCTCTCGGGCGGCGTCGGGATCGGCGGTGTTCTGGAGCCGCCGGGTGCCCGCCCGGTGATCATCGAGGACGGCGCCTTCGTTGGCAGCCGGTCGATCGTCGTCGAAGGGACGATCGTCGGCGAGAAGGCCGTGCTGGGCGCCAACACCGTCCTGACCGCCTCCACGCCGATCATCGACGTGACCGGCCCAGAGCCGGTGGAATTTCGAGGGCGGGTCCCGGCCGGCGCGGTCGTCGTCCCGGGCACCAGGCCCAAGGAGTTTCCAAGCGGTACCTACGACCTCACGTGTGCGTTGATCATCGGCAAGCGCACTGCGGCAACCGACGAGAAGACTGCGCTGAACGACTTCCTTCGCGAGTTGGACGTCCAGCTTTGACCGATCTGGTCGAGACGGTCACCTGGCTGGTCGGCATCCCGTCGGTCACCGGCGAGGAGGACGCTCTCCGTGACGCGATTGCCGAACGTCTCCACGGGCTGCCACAGCAGTCGATCGCCGACTCTCTGGTGGTCGGAGAGCCCAGCCAAGGTGTGGTGATTCTGGTCGGGCACCTCGACACCGTGCCGCTACAAGGCGATGTCGGGCCGAGGCTCGAGGGTGACAGGGTCCATGGTCTCGGTGCGACCGACATGAAGGGTGGCCTGGCGGTGATGGTCCATCTCATCGAGACCCTCGGCCCCGAGAAGGTGACCTGCGTCTTCTATGCAGGCGAGGAGGGCCCACTCTCGGGGAATCAGCTCACCCGGGTGCTCGACGACGCGAAGTGGCTGAAGGGATCGTCTGCGGCCGTCGTCCTCGAGCCCACCGATCGGGCGATCGAGGCAGGATGTCAGGGCGTGGTCAATGCCGACGTCGTCTTCACCGGCCACCCGGCGCACTCGGCCCGGCCCTGGCTTGGGGAGAACGCAATCACGAAGGCGGGCGAGTTTCTCACCTTCCTCGGCGGCCTGGAGCCCGAGCCGCACGTGGTGAACGGTCTCGAGTTCCTGGAGGTGATGTCCGTGACCGCGGCGCATGGCGGTGTGGCACGGAATGTCATCCCTGGTGAGTTCGTGATGAACATCAACTACCGGTTCGCCCCGGATCGGACCAATGATGAGGCGGTGGCCCGTCTTCATGAAGTGTGTGCTCCCGCCGACAGAATCGAAGTGACCGACGTCGCGCCGGCCGGGTCCGTGGACACCGATCACTCGCTGTTCCGGGACCTGATCGAGAGCACAGGGGCACCGGCGCGGGCAAAGCAAGGTTGGACCGACGTGGCCCAGCTGTCCGCCGCCGGCCTACCGGCAGTGAATTTCGGTCCGGGCGAACCGTCCCTCGCCCACAAGCCGGGCGAGTCGGTCCGCGTCTCGGACCTGGACTGGGCTTACGAGTCGCTGCTGGGCGTCCTCCGCTGACGGCTCAGCAGAATCCAGGCCGCCCATCCGATCAGAGCGGCCCAAACGAGAGCGGGACGGGCGAGGACCAGGATCAGCCCTAGCCCGGCCACGATCAGCGTGGGCAGCGACGGCTTGCGGATCGACGGCAAGATCAATGCCACCGCAGCTAGTACCGCCCCGACCCTGATCAACAGCCCGCCGAGGTTGCTGCCGCGACCCGGGTCGTCGAACAGAAGCATCGCCAGACCCATCCCGATGATCACCAACCCGACCGCCCCCATCACGATGGCGGTACTCCTGAGCTGGTTCTTCTGGGCCACGCGTTCATTCTGGCGCGGAGATCCGACCCCATAGGGTCGGATCTTCGCGCCAAAACGGGTTCTGGGCGGTTCACGCCGACTCTTAGACTCCGCACCGATGCCGATAGAGATCGATATTGCCCATGTCGCGCGGCTGGCTCGACTCGGGTTGACCGACGAAGAGCTCGAGTCGTATAAGACGCAGCTCGGGGTGATCCTGGAGCACGCCGCCAGGGTCCAGTCCCTGGATGTCGAGCCGAACGTCGAGGCGGCCCATCCGCTGGGTCTGGCCAACGCGTTCCGGGAAGACGAACTTCGGCCGTCCCTCGATCGGGATGAGGTGCTGGGCCAGGCCCCGGAAGTCCTCGATGGGCACTTCGTCGTACCCCCGGCGATGGGGGCGGAGTGATCGCTGCCAGCGTTTCCGAAGCCGGACGCCTCCTTCGCTCCGGTGAGATCTCGGCCGTGGCCTTGCTCGAGGACGCCATCGACATCGCTTCCCGGACCGAGGCACAGCTGCACGCGTTTCTCACCATCGACAGCGATGGGGCGAGAGAGGCTGCCCGGCAGGCCGACGCCGATCTGGCCGACGGGATCGATCGGGGTCCTCTCCATGGCATCCCGGTCGCCTTGAAGGACAACATGTGCACCCGGGGTGTCGAGACGACGGCGGCCTCACAGATCCTCGCCGGGTACATCCCTCCCTACGACGCGACCGTGGTCACCCGGCTTCGGAGCGGTGGGGCAGTGATCGTGGGCAAGACGAACCTGGATGAATTCGCCATGGGCTCGTCGACCGAGAACTCGGCGTATGGGACCACCTACAACCCCTGGGACCTGAGCCGTGTCCCCGGCGGATCGTCGGGTGGCTCGGCAGCCTCCGTCGCAGCCGGTTCGTCTCTTCTCGCCTTTGGCTCCGACACCGGAGGCTCGATCCGCCAGCCCGCCTCCCTATGCGGTGTGGTGGGGATGAAGCCGACGTATGGCACGGTGAGCCGGTACGGGTTGATCGCTTTCGCCTCGTCGCTCGACCAAATCGGCCCCTTCGCCAGGACGGTGGAAGACTCGGCTCTCGCCCTTTCCTCCATCTGGGGCTACGACCCCCTCGACTCCACGTCGTACCGGGGTGATTACCCGAATCCCACGGCCGGGCTCGATCGAGGGGTGGACGGGCTCCGCATCGGTGTGGTGACAGAGCTCTCCGGTGAGGGCTTCGAGCCCGCGGTCGAGGCGGCGACGACCGACATGGTGGCGAGGCTGGAGAAGGAAGGGGTCGAAGTGATCGAGGTGTCGCTGCCCACCTTCGACATCGCCCTGTCCGCGTATTACCTGATTGCCCCGGCCGAGGCCTCTTCGAATCTGGCGCGCTTCGACGGGATCCGATACGGGCTCAGGGTCGACGGGCCGACCACCGAAGAGCTGATGGCGAGGACGAGGGCAGAGGGCTTCGGTCCCGAGGTGACCAGACGGGTCCTCCTCGGCACGTATTCGCTGTCCGCCGGGTACTACGACGCGTTCTACGGGCAGGCGCAGAGGGTTCGGGCCGCCATCCAGGAGGATTTCGCTCGTGCCTACGAACAGGTAGACGTGCTGGTCTCGCCGACCAGCCCGACTGTCGCCTTCGAGGCCGGCGCCAGGACCTCCGACCCGCTCGCAATGTACTTGTCGGACATCTGCAACATCCCGGCGAACATGGCCGGCCATCCTGCAATCTCCGTACCGGTGGCCCTCGACGAGGCGGGACTGCCCATCGGGTTTCAGGTCATGGCACCCGCTCTCGGTGAGGAGACGATGTACCGGGTCGCAGCCGAGGTGGAGCGTCTCGCCGGCTTCGAGATCTCGCCGAGAGTCCTCGAGGGCGCGGCATGAGCTGGGAGCCGGTCATCGGGATCGAGGTCCACGTCGAGCTGATGACCGACTCGAAGATGTTCTGCGGCTGCGCCGTTGCCTTTGGCGGCGAGCCGAACACCAGGGTATGCCCCACATGCCTCGGCCTCCCGGGCGCCCTCCCGGTCACCAATCGGGTGGCGATCGAGTCGATCATGGCCATCGGGCTGGCTCTCGATTGCAAGGTCTCGGAGCGCTCCGTGTTCCACCGGAAGAACTACTTCTATGCCGACCTTCCCAAGAACTACCAGATCTCCCAATTCGACGTCCCGGTTTGCCACGACGGGCATCTCGACATCGAGGTCGACGGCGAGACCCGCCGCATCGGCATCGAGCGCGCCCACATGGAGGAGGACACCGGCAAATCGACCCATCTCGGAGCCGGCGGCCGAATCCATGCCGCCGAGGGCACTCTTCTCGACTTCAACCGCTCGGGCGTGCCCCTCGTCGAGGTCGTGTCGAGACCTGACCTGCGCAGTGCTGCGGAGTCTCGGATGTATGCACAGGAATTGCGGTCGATCGTCGCAGAACTGGGAGTCTCAGATGCCAGATTGGAGGAGGGCTCGATCAGGTTCGACGCCAACGTGTCGATCCGGCCAGAGGGCGATGATGAATACGGCACCAAGGTCGAGATCAAGAACATGAACTCGTTTCGGTCGTTGGAGAGGGCCATTGCCTTCGAGATCGAGCGGCAGATCGGCGTGGTCGAGTCGAACGGCAACGTGATCCAGGAGACCCGGCATTGGGACGAGGAGTCCGGAGTCACCCATTCGATGCGAGTCAAGGAGGGCTCGTCGGACTATCGATACTTCACCGAGCCCGACCTCGTGCCCATGGTGATGACCCCGGAGTGGGTGGCGGGCATCGAGAACCGGCTCCCCGAGCTACCCGCACAACGGAGGGCCCGGTATGCGGCGCAGGGGCTGGCCGAGGGCACCGCGGGCGTTCTCTCCGCTCTCGACGCCGACATGCGCCGGCTCTACGACGAAGCCGTCATTTCCGGGGCCGCTCCCGGGTCGGCGGCCAATTGGATCACCGGGGAGGTCGTGGCCTGGCTGCGCAGAGCCGAGGTCGAAGCACGTGATGCTGCCCTCGACGGGCCTGGCCTTGCCGAATTGATCGAGATGGTGGACGAGGGGTCCGTGTCGAGCTCAGCCGCCAAGGAGGTGCTCGACGGTGTCCTCTCGGGCGAGGGTCGCCCGAGAGAGGTCGCCGAGAGCCGGGATCTCCTCCAGATGAGCGATGCCGGCACCCTCGAGACCGCCGTCGCCGAGGTTCTGGCTGCCAATCCCCGGGCTATCGAGGAGTTCCGCGCCGGCGAGGAGAAGGTGGTTGGGTTCCTGGTCGGCCAGGTCATGAAGGCGACGGGCGGCAAAGCCGACCCGCGGCTGGTCAACCAGCTCATCAGGGAGAAGATGTCGGGCTGACCGGCGACGGTTAGCGTCGGTCTCACATGCAGCGCCACACAAAGATCATCGCGACGCTAGGGCCGGCCGTGGCTTCGGCTTCCGGGATCCGGGCTCTCGTCGAGGCGGGGATCGATGTGGCACGGCTCAACTTCTCGCACGGTGATCACGACATCCATCGCGCCATGGCCGGCTGGGTGCGGGACGCAACCCGGGAGACGGGGCGAACCGTGGCCCTGATGCAGGACATACAGGGACCAAAGCTCCGGGTCGGCGAATTCACCAATGGGAGAGTGACATTGGAGCCCGGCCGGGAGGTGACCCTCGTGGCTGACGGGGCGGTCGGCAGCGCCAGCGTGATCCCGGTGGGATACGAACCGTTGCTTCAGGACGTTGTGCCCGGGGACCGCGTGCAGCTCGCCGACGGGCTCATCCGATGCGAGGTGATCGACCGGACCGAGGCCGGTCTCATCGCCGCGGTGCGGGTAGGAGGGGTTCTGTCCGACCACAAGGGAGTGGCCTTCCCGGACAGCAAGCTGACCCTCGAGATAATCACCCCCAAGGACGAGGTCGACCTCGCGTTCGGGCGAGAGTTGGGGGTCGACTATGTAGCCGCGTCGTTCGTTCGTAGCGGCGACGACGTCCGGAGCGTCGCGCAGCTGGCCGGCGACGCGCCGATCGTCGCCAAGATCGAGCTCGCCCAGGCCTACGAGAACCTCGACGACATCATCGGTCCCTCTTCGGCGGTCATGGTGGCCCGGGGCGACCTCGGGGTCCAGCTGCCACTGGAGCGGATCCCCCTCATCCAGGCTGAGATCCTCAAGAAGACGAATGCGGCCGGCCGTATCTCCATCACGGCGACCGAGATGCTCGAGTCCATGACGAAGAGCCCCCGGCCCACCAGAGCCGAGGTGACCGACGTGGCCAACGCGGTGATGGCCGGAACCGACGCCGTGATGTTGTCGGGCGAGACCGCCGTCGGCGACTACCCGGTGGAGACTGTCACCGCCATGGCATCGATCTGCGTGGCGATGGAGGAGGGCACGCTTTCGACTCGTGGGCACCACTCGATACCGTTCGTGGGCGACGGCAACACAGTGGCCTCGGCGGTTTCCCAAGCGGCTACCGAGATCGCCGACAACCTGGAAGCCGAGACCATCGTGGCCTTCACCGAGTCGGGAAACACCGCAAGGCTGATCTCCAAGTATCGCCCGGAGGCACGGATCGTGGCCTTCACACCGAACGAGACGACTCTGAATCAGATGGCTCTCTACTGGGGAGTGAGCCCCCACCCCTTCGAGCGCCGCACATACACGGACGAGGAGCTGGCGGCGGCTGCGGACATCCTGGAGAGGGAAGGAGTGGTCAGCAAGGGGGACCGGGTGGTCATGGTGGCCGGGGTGCCTCCCAATGTCCAGGCTTCCACCAACCTGGTCAAGGTCCACGTGATCGGCGAGACCTCTGGCGGACTGGGGTCCTGAGATCTCCCCCTCCGTCGCCGTAGGCGACACCTCCCCCTTCGGGGGAGAACTACCCTGCCCACCCTCATGGGCCAGACCGTCATCATCAACGAGGTGAAGGTGCTCGGTGACGTCCTGCTTCTCGATACCGATCGCAGCTTCACCGGTCAGGACGGCATGGTGATGTCCCCCTCCACCCGCGGTCACGCGGTCCCGGGGGCCCTCGCCAACGAACTGTTCGATCTCGGTCTGGGCGTCGATCACATCTACGTGCTGCAGAACACCGTCACCGTGAGACGTCCCGGTGGATGGGACGAGGAGAGCAAGACCGCCGTGACCACGGTGGTCGAGCGATTCCTCCTCTTCTACGACGAATCCTGACCAGCGTCAGGGTGCGACGGTCGTAGGTGGTGCGGTTGGTGGCACGGTCGTCGGAGGGACGGTCGTCGCCGGTGGCACGGTGGTGGGTGGCACGGTCGTGGGAGGAACTGTGGTCGGGGTCGGGCAGACGGTGGTCGTCCCGGGGACCATGCAGGGGTGCACCTCGTAGACGGCGAACCTGGGTGCGTAGCGCACTGTCCACTCCTGTTCGGCGACCACCTGGTTCTCATCACCGCCGAGCAGGATGCGCCGGGTGACGGTCACGCTCCAGCCGCCGAGCTCGGTCTGGGTCTGGTCCTGCTGGTTGACACCGAACTCGGGGTTCGGCTCGTATCGGGGCTCCGGAGGGTCGGTCAGCGCGAACCGGTCGGACACCGATCCCTTGACGTGCAGGGCACCGGGCCCGCCCTCCTGATCCACCCAGGCCCGGCTCTGTCCGTCCGATTGCTCGCCTTTCAGGGTTCGACCTTGGTTCTCCCCGAATATCCGGACCGTGATCGAGGTGTCTGTGTAGGTGGTGTCGATGAGGATCCCGTAGTCGGTGTTGTTACGGAACTTGAGGTCCGGGCTTCTCCAGTTGAGTGTTGCCTCGACGCCTTCGGGATAGCGTGAGAAGTAGTAGGAGTGGGGCTTGTGCTCGACGTCCTCATAGCCACCCCAGAAGACGGCGTTATACATCGTCGTGGTGAACTGGCTGACCCCGCCGCCCACCGTGTCCTCCACCTCGCCGGCGATGATGGTGCCGGCGGGGAGATAGCCATCCTCCACTGTTCGCTGCCCGACGTGGTCGTTGAGGCTGAAGGTCTGCCCCGCGCCCACGATGGTCCCGTCGACCTCATCGGCGATCCGGTGGATGTTCACGACACGGTCCTGGCAGCAGTCGTGGTAGGTGGTGAACTGCGCCACCAGGTGGTTGATGTTGAGGCTCTCGAGATCTTCGGTCGTGACCTCGGGCTCCGCGGCCTCGACGAGGGGGAGCTCGCCGGTGCGCTCCGCCGTCATTGCCGCATTGGCCAATCGCACCGCGGTCTCCTCGGCGTCGATCTGGGTGCCACTCGCACCGGGGATGATCGCGATGCTGTCGCCCGAGATCTCGAACGTCGCGTTCACAGGCTCCGCTTCGACCTGGTCCCGTATGGAGTTCAGATAGCCGTCGATCACTGTCGGATCGAAGGAGTTGACGATGCGCGGGTCGCTCTCGGTCACCGTCTCGGATCGGAACGCCTGGGTCAGCTGGTCGACGGTGAAGACGACGTCCACCTCCTCATGGTCGAGTTGGATCGGCTCGACCAGCATCGCTTCGGCCTGGTCGACTGCGCGATCGACGTCTTCGTCGGTGAGGACCGGCACGATGGTCGTGGTGGGGATGGAGGTCTGCTCTGGCTCGAGAGCAAGCAGGCTTGCCTCGACGATGGCGCGAGCGGGGGGTCGGTCGACACCCGTGCCGACCTCCGGATAGACCGGTGTCGGGCGGCCATCGGTGAGGACCACTCCTCCCGGCGACGGCGGGAGGGCAATCACCTCCGTGTCCCACATGTCGAAGACCTCCCCGACCGCCACGTCGTCTATCGACCCTCTGACCGGCACCTGCACCGTCTCGAAGATATGGCTGATCCACCATGCGAACTCGGAGATGACATTGCCGTTGCGACCCACGAGGAGCGCTTCATCGGCGATCGCCTGTTCGTTGATGTCGAGCCCGGCTTCCGGGGGCTGCATGCTGACGAACTTGCCCTCGATGTTGAACACCGCCGGCCGGCCCACGTACTCCTCTTCCACCGCCAGCAGCGCGCTCAGGGCTTGCTCTTCATCGAGACCGCCGATTTGGGTGCCGGCGACCTCCACCCGGCCCATGACCTCGCCCCGAGATACGAGGCGCGTCACGCCGTATGCCGCCAACAAGAGCAGCACGACGCCTGCCGCACCCACGATGAGCGCGCCAAGCGGAGTCCTGACTGCGGAGAGATGCTTTTTCATGGAAAGGCCGCCCCAAAACGACCTTGTGCCCGGGGCCAGCGATGGTAATGAGCAGGCAACTCTTATCCGAAAATGTGACAGGGGCCCTCTGTACCCTCGATTTCGAGTGACGATCCGATTCCCGGAAGTGGTTCGTGGGGACCCCATCAAGGTCTCTGCTTCCACCTACGTCACCTTCAAGAAATGCCCGGCCCAGGCCGGGGCGAGATTGCAGGGGATCTATGGCCCGGACAGCCGCCACTCCTTTCTCGGCATACTGGCCCACCGGATCTTCAGCCGACATCTGACCTCGGGCTCGATCCCATCCGACGACTTCGTGCAGGCCTGTCGCGAGGAGATCGGCGGCTCGAGCCTGAACAACAAGATGGCGAGCATCGAGATGCGGCCATCGGCTCTCGCCGGAGTGATCGAGGAGGTTCGTGGCCTCTACGAACGCTTCACCAGGCTGCCGACCGAGGGATTCGAGGGGTCGGAGCACAGCATCGAGGCCGGCGTGGCGGAAGACGTGGACCTGGTCGGCACCATCGATGCGGTATACCGCGAGGACCTGGGTGGGTTCCGTCTCGTGGATTGGAAGACGGGCGAGCTGACCGACCCGGAGGACCAATTGTTGTTCTACGCGATGTTGTGGCTGCTCGATCGTGGGGAGTTGCCGGCTTACGTCGAGGCAGTCTCGGTGAGGACGGGGGAGCGTTATCGGACGGTGCCGTCCTCGGAGGACGCGGGGAGGGTGGCCGCCGAAGTCGGGGGGTTGGTCGATGTCCTCCGCAACGCCTGGGCGACGGGCGCCGATCTTCCCCGGACCGGGGGCCCCTGGTGCCGCTACTGCCCGCTGCTCGAGGATTGCGAGGAGGGGAAGTCGGTCGGAGCGCTACTCGAATGAGCAACGCCCCGGCCGCTTACCGATCAGCAGCAGCGAATCCCGTCGCCGCCGCCGCAGCAGTTGCTGTCATCGAGAAGGATCATCGTTGCTCCCTTCGTATCGATGATCTTCGATGTATCGATACTCGTCGATGTATCGACTAATGTCAATATCAGAATGGATTGCTGTCAGCCGATCTTCGACGGGGTTCTCGAGGAAGAGGGAGCCACCCGGACCGCTGCGATGTTCGCCGCATTGGCCGACCCGGTCCGTCTTCGTATCGTGTCGATGCTGGCGGCGGCCCCAGAGGGAACGGCCTGTGGCTGCGAGCTAGAAGACCCACTCGGGTTGGCCCAACCGACTGTGTCCCATCATCTCCGCATCCTTCGGGAGGCAGGTCTCGTCGTCGGCGAGAGGCGCGGCCGTTGGGTCCACTACCGCGTCGTTCCCGAGCGTCTCGACGAGATCAGGATGGCTCTGAGCCCACCGGTTCTCGAACCGGTCTAACTCACTATTTGAGCATCTCGAGCAACCGTGTCACCGTGTTCCAATTGCGGGCGGTGCCGGTCACACCCAAGGTTTTCTCGAAGTATTTGAGATCGAGCTTGGAGCGCCCCGAGCCGGCCGGCCCATACTCGACGAAGATCTCCTGGCCCGAGACCGAGAACCGGTCGGCCGGCGAGCGATTGGGATCGAGCGATGCAACCCGATCGGCCGCCGGGGTGTCCTCGAGGAATACCGCGTGCACCATGGTGGGGTTGACATCTGGCCCGAGGAATGGGTTTGAGGCGACGATCTTCGCCATTTGGTCACGGTCCCGGACCATCACCCGGATGCTCAAGCCGAGACCATGGCTGATCACCTTCTCGATGACGCCGGCAACGGCATCGGAATTGCCGGACGGCGCAGTCACGATGACATTCCCGCTCTGAAGATGAGTCCGGACCTCCCCGAGGCCTTCGTTGGCGAGCAGTGACCTGAGTTCGCCCATCGGCACTCTCACGCCTCCGACGTTGACACCGCGGAGCAGCGCAACGACACGCACCTCCTTCTCAGGCATCGAGCTCCGACACGTGATGAGTCTCGCCTGGGCCACGGGGAGCTCTGATCCCGCGATGCTCCCAGTCCCCGCCGAGCGCTGTCGAGGTGACCTCTTCGGATTCACTGGGTTGCGCCCCAACGGTTGCGTCGATTGCTTCCGGGCCTTCGACAATGGTGTTGGTCAGCTCCCCGAGGCCCTCCACCGTGACCGTGACCACGTCACCGGGCTCGACAGGCCGTGACCCGGCAGGCGTCCCGGAGAGGATCAAGTCGCCAGGCAGCAGGGTGATGGTCCGGGCCAGGTCCGCCACGAGGTAGCCCATTTCCCATTCCATCTCGTCGGTGGATCCCTCCTGGCGGATCTCCCCGTTGACCGAGGTCGAGATCCGCTTCCCCCTGAACTCCCAATTCGTTACGAGCCCCGGGCCAATCGGGCACAGCGTGTCCGAGCCTTTGACCCGGAGCATCGAGCCGGCGTCGGTGTCCCGGAAATCGTGCAGCCCAAAGTCGTTGGCAATGGTGTAGCCGGCGATACGAGACCCGGCTTCACCGATCGTGACGTTGCGACAGGTCTCCCCGATGACGATGGCGATCTCCCCTTCGTAATTGAGATACCGGCATCCGGCAGGCCGGACAACGCTGCCCCGATGCGAGTTGAGGGCAGTGGTCGGCTTGTGGAAATAGGTGGGCGCCGGTGGAAGCTTGGTCATGAACTCCTCCACGCGGCTGCGATAATTGAGGTGGACGGCGATGATCTTCGACGGCTCGACCGGGGGGAGGTGGATCGCGTCGTCGACGCCGATCCTCCGACCGTCACCCGCCACGAGATCCTCGCCATCCCTGACCACGTGGGTGGCCACACCGTCGAGGAGAATCCTTCGGTATTCCGGCATCCAGCCCCACGGTACCGACTGAATGCCTGCGATCATGTCGGCAAATGTCGATGAGCACTCTTCACCAGGATCCGGGTGAGGCCCACGCCGACATCACCTCCCACGACACCTTTGTGCGCTCTGTGCCTCATGCCACGTTCGCCCGGATGCGCCGGGAGGAGCCGGTGGCCTGGGTCGAGGAGAGCGATGGCCAGGGCTTCTGGGCCCTGACCAAGCATGCCGACATCTCGGCGGTCAGCCGCGACTTTGGGAGATTCACGGCTTCGAGGGGGATCAGGATCGAGCAGATGGCGCCCGACGAGCTGGAGGCGCGACGCACGATGATGGAATTCGACCCGCCGGAGCACGCCAGGCTGCGGCGGCTGGTCCAACCCGGGTTCACGCCGAAGGTGGTGGCGACCTACGAGAGCGCGTTCCGGATCCTGGCCGGTCAGGTCCTCGACCGCGTGTTGGCGCTCGGCGAGTTCGACTTCGTCACCGAGATCGCCCGGGAGCTGCCGATCAGGCTCCTGTGCCGTCTTCTGGGCGTTCCCGAGGCCGACGCCATGCAGTTGGTGGGCTGGGGGGATCAGATGATCTCCAACGCCGACCCCGAGTACACCCCGGTGATCATCGACAAGATGGACACGGAGGAGTTCCGGCTGCTGCCGTTTCGGTCGCCGGCTGCCCTCGAGGTCTTTCGCTATGCCGAGGACATTGCGTTGGAGCGGCGAAACGATCCGGCCGACGACATCGTCACCGCGCTCCTCACCGCCGAGCCCGACGGCCAGCCGCTCACCGACCTGGAGTTCAAGAACTTCTTCACCCTGATGATGGTCGCCGGGAACGAGACGACACGGCACACGATCAGCCATGGTCTGATCTATCTACTCGACCATCCCGAGCAGATGGAACAGCTGCGGGAGGACCCGGCCGGCCTCTCGGCGACCACCACCGAGGAGATCCTCCGCGCCTCGTCGGTGACCATGCATTTTCGACGCACCGCCACCGAAGACGTGATGATGCGGGGGAGGACCATTCGGTCCGGCGACCGTGTGGTCATGTGGTACCCATCAGCGAACCACGACGAGGAGGTGTTCGAACGCCCGTTCACCTTCGACATTCGTCGCCGGCCGAACGACCATCTGACATTCGGCACCGGCCGCCACGTCTGTCTCGGCGCCTCGCTGGCCCGGCTCGAGGTGCGGGTCGTGTTCGAGGAGTTGTTGAGCCGGGTGGCCTCGGTCGAGATCACCGGCCGGCCAGACCGTCTCCGCTCCAACTTCATCAACGGGATCAAGCATCTCCCGGTCAGGGTCACCACGATCTGAAGCACGGCCCTAGAGGTGGGTCAGCAGGAGCCCGATGGCGAGGGCGACCGTGGTCCAGGTCAGCAGACGAAGCGGCTTCTCCCAGGTTTGCAGCAGTTGTCCCCGGTCCCAGGACCGGTCTCCATCGAAGACGGTGACTGACTCGAGGGTGCTCCTCCGGACGAATCGGGCCGGTGTGCTCAGGGACCGTTGCGCCAGGCTGAGGAGGCATGCCATGGCCGCCATGACGATGACGGCCGCGGTGATCGCCCCGGTTTGGGCCCAATAACCCACCAGGAGAGGAAAGGCGCCCCAGGCGAGGCCGAAGCCGAGATCCGTGTGCAGAAACGGCCATTCCAGGGCATAGCCAACGGCGAGAAAGATGCCTGCGATTGCCCAGAGCGGGACCCATGGCGAGACGACAACTGCCCCGACCAGGGCGATTGCCATCGATGCGACCATTGCGCCGATGCCTATCGACCAAAGCGCCCGGTCCGAGATACGGGTCCCCAGAGGTCTGCTCTTCACCTCGTCGAGAGCGTGGGCTCCCACCCCGAGCCCGATGGCGAACGCGGCGATGGTGCCGCCGAGAATGAGCCAATCGAGCTCCGCGGCCAGAGCGGCACCGATGGGGATGTAAGAGAGGTGCCACAACGTGTAGGGGACATGGAGCAGGGACACGAAGTCCCCGGTGACCGAGCCGGTGGGCGCATAGAAGGCGGGCCGCCGATCGCTCACGGTCTCCCGACCTCCGACGGCTGTGGTTTCTGCGCCCACATCACGAGACCCCCGCCAAGGGAGAGACGCTCGAATCGGACTCCGGTCAGACCGGCGCTCTCCCAGATCGCGGCCAGCCGTTCCGGCGGATAGCGGTCGGCGAATTCCTCGATGTTCGGCCCGAGGAACCGTCCCACTTCCGGCCAACCCTCACCGGCCAGCAGCCCGGCGCCGGGCAGCACGAGACGGGTGTAGAGCCACCAAAACGGCCGCCATAGGCCCCTAGGTAGGCCGAATTCCACCATTCCGATCCGGCCCCCGGGTCTGAGGACACGGGCTATCTCGGTCATGGAATCCTCCACGTCTCCCACATAGCGGAGGAGATAGCCGAACGTGACGAGGTCGAAGCGGGCGTCGGCGAACGGGAGCCATTCGGCCGACCCCAACACCCCGGTGGCACCCCGAGTGACGGCCGGCCCCAGCATCTGAGCACTCTGGTCGAGGGAGGTGACCGTGGCCCCGCCCTGCTGGAGGAGGCGCGTGATCGAGCCCGTGCCGGCTGCGATGTCGAGAGCGACATCTCCCCGGCGGGGGGCGATCGCCCCGACCATATGCGCCCGCCAGCGACCGTCCTGGCCCATGCTCAGGATCCGCGCCCAGCGCTCGTACCCGGGGGCAAGGGGGGCGAACAGCGCTCGTGCTACGCGAGGGGGAGTGGCGGTCACCTGCGGGACGGTACCCATCGTCACGGGAGGCGGTCATACAACCCAGGTGGTATCCGGATAACGACCCGGGGCCGATGATCGGGCGGCCGAAGGCTCTTACTTTCGCGATACATGAGTGAAATCGAAATGCACCCCCGGACCGAGGGAGCCGATGCGGTCAGAGAGCCATCCCCTGCCCTGACATTGCTGCTCTGGATCGTGGCCATCGCCATCCTGACTCAGGCGATATTGGCCGGGTTGTTCATCTCCTCCCCGGCGCCGGTTCTCCCGTTTCCGGTGAGCACCGCCATTCACGTGCCCTTCGGCGTTGCCCTCTTTGCGGCTTCCATCGTCCTCGCCCTCGCCTCGGCGAGATCGCGCCAGGCTTGATGGCGCAGAGCCGACGATTGGTTTCGCGTGCCCCCTTTCGTGGAATAGGGGAGGCATGGTCAACAGGATCCGCCTATTCCTCGGCTTGGAGGCGGCGATATTCATCGCTGCTGCCCTCATCCATTTCGAGGTCGTTCTCGACGGCTATTACGACCGCGAGGCCGGCATCGCCGAGAGCGTCATCGCGATCGTCCTCCTGGCCGGTCTGCTGACCAGCCTGCTACGACCCGCCGCCACCAGGCGGGCAGGCATCATCGCCCAGGGGTTCGCGTTGGTCGGCACCTTCGTCGGCGTCACTCTCCTCCTCGCCGTGGGCCCGCGCACCACACTCGACATCGTCATCCATCTCGTCATGGTGATCGTGCTCGTGATCGGTCTGCTCTTCACGGTGCGTGCACACCGCACAGTTTCGCCTCCTGAAGGGGGGAGTACCGGCGAAGCCGGGGATGGGGGAGGGTTTCGGAGCGGGTCACAACGGGTATCTGACCGGTGAACAGGAGGTAGAGGTGCAAACTATCAATGAAGTGATGACAAGGGATCCCCTGACAGTCGACGAGAGCGCGCCCGTCAGCGAGGCGGCACGCATCATGCGCGACGCCAAGATCGGGGACGTCCTCGTCACCCGCCCCGATGGCAGTGTTTGCGGGATCGTGACCGACCGCGATCTTGCGTTGAACGTGGTCGCCGAAGGCAACGACCCGACCTCGATGGTCATTCGCGATGTCTGCAATCACACTGTCGAGTCCGTCGAATCGGGAGATCCGGTTGCCAAGGCCGTCAAGATGATGAGCGGGAGCGCCATCAGACGGCTCCCGGTCATCGACGATGGCCGACTCGTCGGCATCGTCACACTCGGCGATCTCGCCATGGAGCGGGACCCGGGCTCGGCGCTGGCCAGCATCAGCGAAGCCCCGCCGAACAACTGAGCCCGCAGACCCGCAACTAAGCCCGCCCCTGGACCCGCCTTGGCTCAGCCGATCAGGGCCTTCTCGATCAGGTCGATGGCATGGTCGAGGTGATCACGGGTAGTTCGCCTATTGAGGATGGCGAAACGGAGCACGAATCGGTCATCGATCGTCGTCGGTGATAAGTGGACCACCCTTTCCCGGTTCATCGACTCCAGGGCTAGGCGCCCGAGGGCGTCGTCTTCGAAACGGAATGCGACAACGGAGAGGTCAGGCTTCCACGGGACCTCGAGACCCTCGATGTCCAGCAGTCTTCGGTAGGCGTATTCGGCCAGGTCGAGACTGGTGTCGAGCGCGTCACGGAACAACGCCACCCCGTGGAGATGGAGGGGGAGCCACATCTGTAGGGCGCGGAACGGCCGGGTCAGCTCTGGGCCGAGCGAGGCGATGTCCCGGATCCCCGAATCGTGGTCCTCTTCTCGCAGGTAGGCGCCACGACCCTGATTGGCGTCGATCAGGTGAGACTCGTCACGCACCAGCAAGGCGCCCACCCCGAATGGGACGGACAGACCCTTGTGCGGGTCGATCGCGATCGAGTCGGCTTGCTCGATCCCGGATAGGGCGGCTCGGCCTCTCGAGGTGAGCTGGAAGAAGCCACCGTAGGCGGCGTCGACATGAAGCCAGAGACCCTCACTCGCTACGACCTCGGCCAGGGCGACAAGCGGGTCGATCGTGCCGGTATCCGTGGTCCCGCCTGATCCAACCACCAGGAACGGGTCACGTCCGGCGGCCCGGTCCTCGGAAATGGCGCTCGAAAGCGCATCCGGGTCCATCCTCAGCCCGTTGTCGATGCCGACCGCTCGGATCTGGTCCTTTCTGAAGCCGGCGATACGCGCTGCCTTCTCCACCGAATGGTGGGTATGCCGGGTGACGTAGATGACGCCATTGGTGAACTCGTCGCCGAGCCGGGCAGTCCGGGCCGCCACCACGGCGGTCAGGTTCGCCATCGAGCCACCGGAGACGATCAGACCTGACGCGGATTCACCCATGTCGAACAGGGAGGCCATCCACCGGACCGTCCCGTGCTCGATCGCACTCATGCCCGGCGCCGCACCCGAGACCCCGGTGTAGCGATTGAGCCCGGCCGCGAGGAACTCCGCCAGCGCCGCGGTGTAGAGGCCGGCATTGGGGATGTAAGAGAGATGCCCGCCGGAGGGGTGGAACACGCCGGAGCGCCCTGCTTCCTCGACTTCGGCCAGGATCGATTCGAGCGATCGACCCTTTTCAGTGGGCGGCGCCATCAGACGAACCGCCAGGTCGTCGTCCAATTCGACTCCGGAAGCCTGCATCGTGTCGGCCCCGTCGAACCAGTCCTGGAGGACGCCAAGGACGCTCTCCGCCAAGTCGGCGCGTTCCTGGTGCCCCGGTTCGAGAGTGCCCGACATCGGGGTCAAGGTAGCCCGGGTCAGATGTCTTCGCCCACCCCGGATCCGCCCATATACGATCATGCCATCTACAGCTTGCAGACGATCTGATGTCAGGTTTCCTCTTCCCCCGCACCCCCAGCGGCCGGTCTTCTCTGATTCCGCCGCCGCCGTGGCACTACTCGGGCGAGATGCTCACCGTCGAATACCGGACTGACCCGGAGCGGCTGGCTGAGCTCCTACCCGAAGGAGTCGAACTCGCCTCCGAGGACCCGGGAGCAGTGGCCCTCATCTGGGCCGATTGGCAGAGCTGTGGTGACAGCTTCGAGGAGCTCCTCGACCCTGCGAGGTCTCAGTACAAGGAGTGCTTCGCCGTGGTCCGTTGTGCGTGGCGTGGCGAGACCTGGAGCCGTTGTGTGTTCATCTGGGTCGACAAGGATTTCGCTTTGGTGCGGGGCTATCACCAGGGGTACCCCAAGAAAATGGGCAGCATCTGGATGACTCGTCCCATCACGGTCGGCAGCGCCGGGCCACGGCTCGAGCCCGGGGGGAGTTTCGGCGCGACGCTGGTCGCGGCAGATCGGCGCCTGGCCCAGGCTCTGGTCACCCTGCAAACGCCTGGCGCCAGTCCCGGGTTCGTAAACGGGCACCCGATGCTCCACAATCGATGGTGGCCTGCTATCGAATCCGATGGGACGGAGTCGCTCGACGAGCTGGTGACCATGCAGGGCTATGACGGCGAGATCAGAGATGTGTGGAGCGGCTCGGCCGAGCTGGAGCTGTTCCCATCACCCGCAGACGAGTTGTCGCTGCTGCCGCCAAAAGAGATCATCGGTGGCTACTACCACCGGGTTGGTGTTTCATGGAAAGGCGGCACGACACTGCGCCGCAACGTGCCAATGGAGGTTGATGGTCAATGACAGCGATCCTCGATGAGCTCAAGGAGAGTGGGAAGACCGGTCTGTACATCGGTGGCTCCTGGTCATCGGGCGCCGGCGAGCTGGCCGTGATCGACCCTGCGACCGAAGAGGTGCTGGTGGATGTCGGCCTGGCCGAGGCGAGTCACGCCGCGGATGCAGTCGATGCGGCCGCGGATGCCCTAGGCACTTGGTCGGCCACGGCGCCACGTGAGCGCGCCGAGGTCCTTCGGCGGACCTTCGAGGCGATGCGTGAGCGCGAAGACACCCTGGCCGAGCTCATCGTCCTAGAGAACGGCAAGGCGTTCCCGGATGCGCTTGGCGAGGTTCGCTACGCCGCCGAGTTCTTCCGCTGGTTCTCCGAGGAGGCGCCCCGGATAGGCGGCGAGGTGCGTCTCGCCCCGGCAGGGGACAAGAGGATCATGACAGTCATGCAGCCGGTCGGGGTCAGCGTGATGATCACCCCCTGGAACTTCCCGGCGGCGATGGCGACCCGCAAGATCGGCCCGGCTCTGGCCGCCGGGTGCACCGCGATCGTCAAGCCGGCCTCGGACACCCCACTCACGACTCTCGCCGTGGTCCACCTCATGGAGGAGGCAGGGCTCCCGCCAGGCGTCGTGAACGTCGTCGTCGCCAGGGGGTCATCTGGTGTGATCGAGCAGATGTTGCATGACCCCAGAGTGCGCAAGCTGTCGTTCACGGGATCGACAGAGGTGGGTCAGACACTGCTCAAGGTCGCCGCAGACCAGGTGCTGAATGTGTCGATGGAGCTCGGCGGCAACGCTCCTTTCATCGTTTTCGAGGACGCCGATCTAGATGCTGCGCTGGAAGGTGCGATGGTCGCCAAGATGCGGAATGCGGGCGAGGCCTGCACCGCCGCCAACCGATTCCTCGTCCACTCCTCGGTGGCGGAGAAATTCACTTCGATGCTGGCCGATGCCATGGGGGGGATGAAGCTCGGGCCCGGGATCGACCGCAGCAATCAGGTTGGTCCCATGATCAACGAGCGATCACGTGACGACATCGCCAAAATGGTCCAGGAGGCGGTCGACTCGGGGGCGAGAGTCGCCGTCGGGGCCACGGTTCCCGACCGCAAGGGGTATTTCTACGAGCCGACGGTGTTGTCGGGTGTCTCCCCAGACGCCTCCATCCTCGACCAGGAGATATTCGGTCCCGTTGCGCCCGTGGTCGGATTCGACTCCGACGATGAGGCAATCGCGATGGCCAACGACACGATCCACGGCTTGATCGCCTACGTCTATACCGGCGACCTGGCCAGGGGTCTGCGGACGGCGGAGTCCCTCGAATCGGGGATGGTCGGGCTCAACCGGGGCCTCGTCTCTGACCCGGCTGCTCCCTTCGGCGGCGTCAAGCAATCCGGCATCGGCCGCGAAGGCAGCCACGAGGGCATCGAGGAGTTCCTCGAGACCAAGTACATCGCCACCAGCTGGTAACGCGTACCTGAGGTACATGGGCCCAAATATGACGCTACGGGGACAGAGAAAGGTCGTGCGTTCATTCTCTGTCGGGTCACCGCCACATATGGCGCCATGAACCTCAGGTAACAGTCCCCTGGCCGATCTGGATGGTCTTGAGGTCCGAGTGGAAATCGAGGGCGTAGTCGCCGCCCTCCCGGCCGATGCCCGAGATCCCGATGCCACCAAAAGGCGCGGTCAGGTCACGAACCAGATAGGTGTTGACCCAGACGGTCCCCGCCCTTATCCCGCGGCCCACCCGCTCTGCTCGCTCCTCGCTGCCGGTATAGACGATCCCCGAGAGCCCATACGAGGTCGAGTTGGCCAGCAAGACCGCCTGTTCCTCGTCGGCGAAGGTCTGGTAGGTGAGCACCGGGCCGAACACCTCGCGTTGGACGATCTCTGAGTCGTTGGCCAATGGCTCGATCAGCGTCGGCTCGTACCACAGCCCGTCCTGCTTCCATCGCTCGCCACCCCGCAATACCCGATCACCGTGCCGTCGGGCCCTTTCCACGAACCCCTCGACCCGGGCCAGATGGTCTGGGTGGATCAGGGGGCTGACCGTGGTCCGAGGGTCACGGCTGTCGCCGAGCACATGGGCATCGGTATGCGCGTTGAACAATTCCAGGAATTCCGCCGACACGCTCTCCTCGACCAGAAGCCTGGTGCCGGCCAGGCAAGTCTGGCCCGAATCGTCGTACTGACCGGCCGCCTTCCGGGCGGCGGCCTCCAGGTCGGAGTCGGCGAATACGACAAGTGGCCCTTTGCCGCCGAGCTCGGCCGTGAACGGGACGATGTTTCGACCCGCCGCCACCCCGATGTGACGCGCCGTTTCCGGCGACCCGGTGAACGAGATGCGTCGCACACGCCGATCGGAGACCAGGGCGGCGCCGACCTCCTCCCCGATCCCCTGGACGATGTTGAGCACTCCCGGTGGGAGCCCCGCTTCGGTCGCCAGATCGGCCAAGAGCGAGGCCGACAGCGGCGCCCACTCCGCCGGCTTGAGGATGACCGTGTTGCCGGCCGCCAGCGCCGGCGCCAGCTTCCATGTCGACAGCAGCCAGGGGGCATTCCAAGGGGTGATGATGACCGCCGGCCCCGCCGGCATCCGCTCCACCTGGTTGTCGGTGCCCTTCGACGACCAGCGACGGCCCTGAAAGGAGACGGCGAGATCGGCATAGTTGCGGAAGTTCTCCGCCCCGCGGTGTATCACACGGGCCTCGAGGCTCTCGAGCAGCATCGCCATGTCGACGCACTCGACGCGGGCGAGCATGGCGATGTTGGCGTCAATCAGATCGGCCAAACGATGGAGCGGTTCGGCGCGCTGCTTGGGAGTGAATGCGGCCCAGACCGGAAAAGCGTCGACAGCCGCCGTGACCGCCTGATCGGCGGTCAGCGGGTCGCCACGGGCGATGTCGGCCAGGTGCCAGTCCCAATCGAGTGGCGATCGCACTTCGAAAGTGTCCGGGGAAGACACGCGTTTGCCCCCGATGAAGTGGTCGGGGGACACGGCCGTATCGGAGATCTCGACTCTGGTGGAGGGCATGGGGGTCGTTAGCTAGCTAAGGATATGCTGAAAGGAGCACATGCCTGGACCTCTCCATGACCACGATGAGGATGTCGTCCTCGAGGCGGAGCGTGATATTCGTTCCACACTGGGGGACCGAGCCCTCGACTTCGAGGCCATGCTGGCCGTCTCCAACATCTATCGGGCAGCCAACGCCGTTCGCAACCGAATGGAGCGCGAGGTGCTGGGGCCTGCCGGTCTCTCGTGGGGTGGCTTCACCATCCTCTTCGTGCTCTGGGTCTGGGGCGAACGGGAGACCGGCCAGCTCGCCGAGGATTGCGGGTTGGCCAAGGGCACGCTGAGCGGCATGCTCACCACATTGGAGAAGGGTGGGCTGGTCGAGAGGTCGCGTCATGCCGACGATGGGAGACGGGTGGTGGTGACACTTCTCGAAGGGGGTCTCGACACGATCGAATCGGTGTTTCCCGAGTTCAATCGTTACGAGGCCAAGTTCACCGCGGACCTCGATCACGAGGAGCGTCGGGAGCTGGCCAGGCTCTTGCGTCGGGTCACGGCCACCGCCGACGGGGCGCGTCTCATCGCCGAGTGAAACCCGGAGCGGTACCATTCGTTAGGTAGCGAACGACCCGAGGAGGGAGAATATGGGCGAGATCGTCGGCGTCGGCCTGATCAGCCATGCCCCCACCATCATGTTCGATGAGGCGACACGCCTCGAGATCAACGACGGCAAGGAGATCAGCCTTGTCCCCGGTCTGGTCCGTCTTCGCGATGAGGTGTTCGACCGGCTCGAGCCCGACACGATCGTGATAATCGACTCCCACTGGTTCTCGACCGTGGAGCACCTCCTGTCCGCCCACGCTCGGCGGCAGGGCATATTCACGTCCTCCGAGCTGCCCCGTGGGATGGCCCAAATCCCTTACGACTACCCAGGCGACCCTGAGCTGGCCATGCTCGCCGCCACTTTGGGTGAGGAGTTGGGTACCCCGACTCACGCCTCCGAAGACGACCACCTCCCCGTCTACTACGCCACGATCAACCTGCTCCATTACCTGCGCCACGACGAGAACGTGGTTTCGGTGTCGGTGGTCCAGACCGGCGAGACCGATGACTTCATGACCATGGGGGAGGCCATCGGGGAGGCGATCGGGAGACTCGAACGAAGGGCGGTGGTGCTGGCCTCAGGAGGAATGAGCCACACGTTCTGGCCCTTGAAGCAGATCTCCAAGCACGAGGCATCAGATCCAGTGCACATCATCACTCCCGAGGCCCGGGCCGCCGACGAGGAGCGGCTGGAGTGGATGATCGCCGGTGACCACGCCCGGATTGTGGACACCATGGGCGAGTACTTCGCCCATTCGCCGGAAGGCGCCTTTGGCCACTATCTGATGATGCTCGGCGCCATCGGAGGCCGTGACTGCAGGGCACCGGGCGAGCTCTTCTCCGACTACGAGAACGCCACCGGAACCGGTCAGGTCCATGTCTGGTTCGACCGCCCTGAGGCTGGCTGGGTGAGCTGACATCGGAACCGGGATGGCGCGTGCCAGAATCCCGGGAGCCGTGGACGAATCGACCCGAGACGATCTGGCAGGTGACCTGGAGTATCTCGCGTGGTCCCTAGAGACTCTCCCGATCAACGACGTCCCGGAGAACGGCAGGCTGATCGGCAAGCGCGACTGGATCATCCGCACCATTCGCGAGTACCTGATCCCCCGGATGGGCGATCCCACCGCTCCTCTGATCGTGGTATTCGCCGGACCCACCGGGGCCGGCAAGTCGACACTCCTCAACTCGGTGACCGGGGCCGCTCACACCCTCGCAGGCCCGCTCCGACCCACCACGAAGGACCCCTTGGTCTTGTCATCGGAGACGAGGGCGGACGAATATCGGCAAATCGGAGGTGTCGACTGCGACGTGGTCACCGGCCGCGCCCCGATACTCGAGGAGTTGATCCTCGTCGACACTCCTGACATCGACTCGACGTCGGTCGAGCACCGCGCCATGGCCGAGACGATGATCGACAACGCCGACGTCGTGGTCTACGTCAGCTCCGCCCTTCGCTACGCCGACCTGGTGCCTTGGGAAGTGCTTCGCAGGGCCCACTCGAGAGGCATCCCGGTGATCCAGGTCATGAACCGGATTCGCGGGTCGTCACGGGGTGCCCTCGCCGACTATTCGTCGAGACTCGACGCCGAGGGGCTGGGATCGGAGATCGTGGGCGTCCAGGAGCATCACATCGGCCCTGGGGCCCAGACACTCCCACCTGCGGCCATCCAGGAATTACGAGACCGGTTGGTGTCGGTTGTCGAAGCGCGACGTGCCGGTGCCGCGGACGTGGTCCGCTCGGTCTTCGAAACGACTGTCGACCAGACCCGTCAGGTGATCGACGACACCGCCGCTTTGCTCGACGAGACCGGCCTCACGACTGCCCATGTGAAACACCTGCTCGACGTCGATTTGGGACGGATCGGCGTGCGTCGCGAGAACATGAAGGGGGCCGGGCTCGACCTTCGGCCACTGGCAGATCTCGGTCCCCGCCGTTTTCGCACCAAGGGGATGATCCGTCGCCGGTTGCCTTCGTCTGCCGAAGTCGCCAACAGTCTGTCCCTGTTCGACGAGTCGGTGATAGCGGCCGTCGACACCGACATGCGTCGGCAACTACATGCCGGCGGCCTGATAAACGGCGACGAGCGCAAGCGACTCCTTGCGGACACCCATCTCGCCACACGCACAGCCGTCTCCAAGTGGAGGATCGAGATCGGGGCCCTGCCCGCGGTGGCGACGTCGCATGACCCTCCCTTGGTGTCCTTGATCCTGGGAGGCTGTTGCTTCGACATGCCTGATGGGCGTCTCGAGGAGGCGGTCAGGCTCCTGGCACCAACGATAAAACTGTCCGAACTGGCGCCGGCTGTGGCGGCAAGCCTCGCCGACCGCCTCGTCCCTGTCTATGCCGGCGCCGAGTACCGCGTCGTTTCCCGGATGTCCGTTGCCGCCCTCTCGCGGCGATCGATCGATCGGGTCAGGGCATCGAGGTGGGCCGTGATCGCGAGGTCGTCCTTCGCCAATGCATGACGCGCTTGTTGGCCTTCTCGACAAGGTCGACACGGCTGTGGCGGAGTCGGCCGGAGCACTCGACCGGACCGAGGTGGAGTCGGTCGCTGCTCTGGCACGGGAGACGAGGATGAGGCTTTCCTATCCCGACTCCATCGTCGTGGTCGCGTTCGCAGGCGGCACCGGATCGGGTAAGTCGAGCCTGGTCAACGCGATTGCAGGCGAGGAGGTGGCGCTGACCGGTGGCATCCGCCCGATGACCTCCGAACCTCTGGCGCTGGTGCCGGCAGATGGCGCCGACGCCCTTGCCGGGTATCTGGACGAGCTAGGGATCTCTGACCGCGTCGAGCACGAGGGACCACCGTGGTTGTGCCTCCTCGATCTACCCGACAACGACAGCGTTGAAGTGGAACATCGTCACCGTGTCGACGCCCTGCTTCCCCGGGTCGACATGGTTGCCTGGGTCACGGACCCCGAGAAGTACCGGGATGCGGTGCTTCACCACCAATACATCTCGGAGATGTCCCGTTACCAAGAGCAGTTCCTCTTCGTCCTGAACCAGATCGACCGACTGGACGCGGAGGACGTCGATGTCGTCGTGGCCGACCTTGTCCGGGCACTCCGCGAGGACGGGATTGTCGAGCCAGAGGTCATAGCCACCGCGGCCAACCCTGTGGCGGGGCCTCCCGATGGCATGGACCTACTGATCCAAGCATTGGAGGCGGCGGTGGATCGGCGTCAGGCGGTGAATCGCAAGGCGTTTGCCGACCTCAGCAGCGCCTCCTCGCGCCTGGTGTCGTCCTCCTCGATGGCACATGCCGTCGACTTCGAGAAGCAATGGGCCGACGAGGTGGCGTCTGCTGTCGACCTGGCGATAGCCGGTAGAGCGGCAGGGGGAGGACATGATCTGGCCGAGTACGTGACCCATCTCGCAGCCGAAATGGGTGGCGAGACCGAAAATCGCCTGCAGGACCTTGCAATCGAGACTCACGCGGCCTTTCTCAGGTGCGTCGCCACCACCCTGGACACTCCCACCGAGAGCGGGCGATCCTGGCTGAGACGCAGACGGAGCGACACTCAGCCCGGCGGCGACAAGGGCCGCGAGGACCTGACGGCGAGGGTCGACCTGGAGATGGGTGGGCCGATCCGGGACCTCCTGGTGCAGAGGGGCCGGGCCCATGCGGCGATCACCGATCTGGCACTTGCGCTCGGAGATCTGGAGCGAAAGTCCGGCTAGCTAGATTCGCTAGGGATGAACGTGACGGCCACGAACCCACCGCTCGTGACCGCGATCGTCGTCGTATCCGGCATTGTCATCTATCTGATCCTGGCCGGCATTGGCGCCAGATTCGTCGATCGGGTCCGGGAGAGGACCCCGGGATCGGCCGCCCGGGTGGCCACGCTCTGGGTGATGGTGAGGCGCGTGATCCTCATCGTGATCGTTGTGCTGGTGATTCTCATTGTGGTCGACATCTGGGGTCTCAACATGGCTCCATTCCTGGCTGTGAGCACCGCCATCGCCGCCGCACTCGGGTTTGGCGCCCAGAACCTGGTCAGGGATGTGATCTCTGGCTTCTTCATCCTCGCCGAAGACCAGTACCGCATCGGTGACACCGTGACGATCGCGGCCACTACGGGGAAGGTGGAGGACATCCAGTTCCGTGTAACTGTGCTTCGTGACGGCGAGGGCAATGTCCATTACGTCCCGAACGGGCAAATAACAGTCGCTTCCAATCTCACCAGCCTCTACGCATCGCCGTCTATCGACGTCCGGGTTGGATACCAGGCCGATGTCGACCACGCGATGGAGGTGATGCTCGACGAGTTGGCGCGCATGTCTGCTGATCCCGCCTGGTCGGACATGATCACGAAGGAGCCGCAGATGCTCGGAGTGCAGGAATTGGCTGGTTCTGGCGTGCTGATCCGGGCCCGGCTCACCACGGTGGCGGAGCAGCGCTGGTCGGTACAGCGGGAGGCGCTGCGCCGGTTGAAGAACCGGTTCGCGGGCGAGGACATCGAAATCCTCTGATACTCAATCGGGGACCGGTCGGGGCCCGGCCACGATCCGAAGCGAGCCCGGGACCCACTCCACGATCCCGCCGTCGACGAGGCCCAGAGACTCACCGTCGGCCTGGACGGCCACCGGTGGCTCGGCGGTGATCTCGATCCGCTTGACGTGCGGGACGACGCTCACGTCGGGGATGGCGTCGAGCTCGCCGTTGCGAAGCAGCGTCGTGACTATGCGCGGGATCCGACGGCGCGGCAGCCGGCTGATGCTGAGCAGGGTCATCGGGTCGGGTCGCTCGGGCGATACGCGAAGCGGGATCGCCCCAAAGTAGGTGTAGATCTGGCGGAACTGGAGCAGGGCGGCGATTGTCATCTCCTCGTCGTCTCCGTACGTCACCCGAACGTGGGGCTTTCGCCGCGGGAAATCCTTGAGGGCGACGCCAAGAGTGGTCCGGGCGTAATGGAGCGAACCGAATCGGTATTTTCGGTACGGATCTTTCTCTGCCTCGAGCACCACCGCGGCATCCAGGCCGAACCCACAGGCGAAGACCGCGTGGTGCATCGTCTCCACCGAGCCACGGGTCAACATCATCCGCGCTGTTCCCGTCGTCACGGGAGGATCCTCGCCTTCGACGATCAACCGGGCCGCTTTCGCCGGTTTGGCCGGCACTCCGAGCAATCGGGCAATGACATTCGTGGTCCCGACCGGGATGATGCCGAGGGCGGCATCGGTCTCGACCAGGCCCTGCGCAACGTGGTGGACGATGCCGTCCCCACCCATCGCGACAACGACGCGTGCGCCCTGCTCGACGGCTTGTGCGGCTTTGATCTCGGCATCGGCCGGGGTCTCCGGCCAGACGGTCTCGACCTCCGCGACCCTTCCCAGGACCGACATCACCGCCCGATGGGCGCCACCTGTGAACTGCGACGCCGAGGGATTGGCAACGACCACGATGCGGTCCATTGGCAGCGAGCCTACAACCGATGGTTTTGGCGCGGAGATCCGACCCCATAGGGTCGGATCTCCGCGCCAGAAGGGTTCGTTACCCTCCCGCACCGTGACAGACTCGGGACCGAGGTTTTCGCTGGTGTCAGGCGAAGGTGACGGGGCCATGCTCGGCCTCGCCGCCGGTGACACTGCCGGAGGGCAATGGGAGCTCGGGTACAGCGCGATCACCGAGCAGACAACGGTGATCGCCTACCAGCTGATCGAGAGCGAGACCCTGGATCTCGATGCGGTGGTGACGGCACTGCGGGAGTTGGACGGGTCCGACGAGGATGAGCCGGTTTATCGGGCCGAAAGCCCTCAGTTCCGGGCCTGGCTCGACCGGGCGGCGGCCGGACGGCCGGTGCCCGAGGAAGGTCCGTCTCTCGATTCCGCGCCGAGGGCAGTCCCGCTCGGAGTTGTCCATCGCCGCGATGCCAGCCGTCTCCGTGACCAGGCTCTGGCGCTGGGGAGGCTGTTTCACGATGACCCGCAGTCGATCCTCAGTGGTGTGGTTGCGGCAGGCGCGGTTGCCGCGTCTTGCTTCGGGCAGTCGGGGCGCGATCTCATCACCGGGATTGTCGAGATCGCCGAGCCGGCCGCGGCCAAGCTGGAGCCCGACCATGTCTCAGGTGCCGAACCGGGTGACCTCGTCGAAGGTTTGCGCCGGATCATCGGGCACGTCGGCGTCACCGACGGTGACGAGGCGCTGGCCATGATCACCGGTACAGGTGATCCAGCCCCCTGGGACCAGGTCAGGGCAGGGCTGCTCCTATCGGCCCCGGTGGTGGACCGCTCACACCTCCCGGTGGAGCAAGCCGCCAGGCTCGGTGGCAGCCCCTTGGCTGCCATGGTGGGCGGGATAGTCGGGGCTCGCGTTGGGATTCGAGCCTGGCCTTGGGCGTTCGCCAACGACACATGGTTCGCCGAGATCGGGAGGAGGTTGGTGCGCGGGCCCAACGAAGTCCGGGACCTGCCCATTCCCTACGCCGTGGAGCACCACCTCATATCTGGGGAGCGTCAGGGGCTGTACTGACGATCGGGAGATCGGCGATCGGCCAGACGCGTTCCGAGTCGTCCACCTGTCGCAACACCCACCAGCCGATGCCGATGAAGCCGATCAGCGCCCCCATCGCCACCCGGCGCCCGAGCCCGATGACATCCACGATCAAGGCCCATGTCAGCGGCCCCAAGATGGTGGCGAATCGGCCCACCGTGGCATAGAGCCCATAGAACTCACCCAGGTGGCGTGGGGGCGATACCCGGGTCATCACTACCCGATCCGCGGTCCAGGTCGCTCCCAGGGCAATTCCTCCCAGCGGCCCAATGGCCCAGGCCAGGCCGGTCTCACCGGTCACCGCGGCGGCGATCCCGGCGCCAATGGCGACCATCCACAAGACAAGCACGGCACGCAGGACGCGAATCGGTCCGAGTCTCTCCACCAGGCCGCCGGCCACAAGTGCGCCGACGACGGCGGCTGCGATGGCGACGACCAGCAACCTGGTCGCGAATTGGCGGTCGAGGCCCAGCTCTTGGATGACGAAGATGGTCAGGAAGCCGCCGATGAGTGTGTTGATCGCATCGGTGTAGAGAAACCGGCCGACCAGGAATCGGACGACGCCGTCGTAGGTGCCGGCCAATCGCCATGAGGCGACCAACCGTCTCCCGATGTCGCGTGGAGCCGGGAGCGGTGCGTCGTCGTGACCGCCCCGTTCCTCGATGAAGAAGAACGCGGGCAGGGCGAGGACCAGAAAGGCGAGAGCCAGGACCAGAAACGTGGCGGCGTACGACCAGCCGAGCACGTCGAGGGTCACCACGCCTATGCCGACACCGATGAACGAGCCGATGTAGCCGACTCCCACCCCGAGCCCGGAGATGCGGCCCCGGTTGGCCGGGGTGCTGACATCGACGAGGAGGGCGTCGTAGACGACCGCGCCGACATTGAACGCGACGAGGGCCAATCCGAGGAGGGCGAGTGAGAGGCTCACCGGCCCCGAGGCGAGGAGGGACGTGGCGGCCACACAGACGATCGTTGTCAGCGCCAAGGTGGGCACCCTGGTGCCCCGGACGTCGCTGCGCGCCCCGGCCCACGGTGCCAGGAATATCACCAATGCCGCGGCGCCGGCCTCGACCAGGGCGAGTGCGCTGTCGGGCTGGTCGAGCGTGGTGAGCCAGTCGGGGAAGTAGAGCCCGATGACACCGAGAGCGAAAATGGTGTTGGCCAGGTCGTAGACGACCCAGGACCAGACGGACAACCGGCCCGGGGCAGTCCCGCGACCGGTCACTTCAGCCGGTCACTTCAGAACGTGACGGCCACGGATATCAGCTCCTCACGCCCGAGCAGCCCGGCGGCCGCCTGGAGCGCACGGGATGACTCGGCGAGAGGGAACTGATGGGAGACGAGATCATCGATCCTGGGGTCGGTGTCGATCTGGCGTGAAGCCCACTGATACCCCACCGTCGAGGCCCCCATGGCGCCCTTGATGGTGAGCTGCTTGGCCACCAGCACGTCGCTTATGAAATGAAAGGCGCGGTTGCCCTTGGTCGACGCCAGGATCACGCGCCCGCCGCTGCGGACGAGGTCGAGGGCGGTGAAGAGCGCCTCGGGGTCGTCCGAGGTCACATCCAAGACGATGTCCGGCCTGCACCCGATCGCCTCGGCGATGGCGCCCCCGACGTCCTCCTTCTCCGCGTCGATGGCAAGGTCGGCGCCGAGCCGCTTGGCAAGCTCGAGACGATCGCGATCATGCGACAAGCCGGTGACGCCCACCCATCCGGCGCCGGCCGCCTTGGCCGCGATCAGACAGGCGAGCCCGCGCGGCCCCGGCCCGAGGATGAGCACGTTCTCGCCGCTCTGGAGATTGGGCAGCTCCACTGCCCAGGTGTGCCCCGCCGCCAACGGATGGACGAAGGTCCCGACTTCGGCCGGGACGTCGTCGGTGAGGGGGTGGAGCCGGGCGGCCGGGTCGATGTAGAGGAACTCGGCGAGACCACCCCAAAGACCAGGGGGCTCGATCGATGGGATGAAGCCGTACGAGTTGGAGGGGCGGCGGCGGGCACAAGTCGCCAGGTTGAGCTTGCAGCGGTGGCATTCCCCGCAATGGATCCGGGGCTCGACCACGACCCGGGTCCCCACCGGGAATGGGATGGATGGCGCACCACGAGCGATCCGTCCCACCACCTCGTGCCCGGGTATCAAGGGGTAGACGACGTCCTTGGCCTCGCCCTTCCATACCTGGACGTCCGCCCCCGAGATCCCGGTTGCCTCGACTGCGAGCCAGCCGCCGTCGAGACCAGGTCTGGCCGGCAACTCGGTGAGCGAGAAGTGACGAGGCTCAACGAGCATCATGGCCCGCGCTGTCGTGCCTTCCATCGCCGGCGAGTGTAAACCCGGTTCAGATCACGCCGGTCAACCGGCCAGGAGACGGCCGATCCGCTCCATCCCCTTTTCGATCTCGGCTTCTCCCGTGGCATACGAGAGACGCAGGTACCCGGGCACGCCGAACGATTCGCCGGGTACCAGCGCTACTCCTGCCTCCTCGAGGATCACCGTCGCCAGCTCCGACGTCGAGGACCAACGTCCCTTCAGCGCGCCGGTCACATCCGGGAACACGTAGAAGGCGCCCTGGGGCTCGACGCATCGGATTCCCGGGATGTCGCTCACCAGCGAGAACATGAGCTTTCGCCTGCTGTCGAACGCCTGGCGCATCTCGTCGACCGTGTCTTGAGGCCCGCGCAGGGCGGCCAGGGCGGCATGCTGGGCGACATTGTCGACGTTGCCGGTGGCGTGGGATTGATGGCTGTTGGCAGCGTCGATGATGTCGGACGGGCCGACCATCCAGCCCACTCGCCAGCCGGTCATTGAGTAGGACTTGGCTACCCCGTTGATCAGGACCCAGTTGTCGAATCGGGGTGTCACTGCGGCTATCGATGGGGCGACGTCGGTGAAATAGGTGAGACGCTGATAGATCTCGTCGGCCAGCACCCAGACATCGTTCGCTTTGGCCCACTCCCCGATGACACGCGCTTCGTCCTCTGAATAGACCGCCCCGGTCGGGTTCGAGGGTGAGACGAAGACGAGCAGGCGTGTCCGTTCGGTGCGCGCCCGCTCGAGGCTCTCGACATCGACCTTGAACTCATCCTCGATTCTCGTCGGCACCGAGACGGTGACTCCGCCCGCAAGGTCGATGCCCGCCGGGTAGGTGACCCAGTGCGGCGAGGGGAGGAGGACCTCGTCGCCCGGATCGAGAAGGGCGGCGAATGCCTGGAACACCGCCTGCTTCGCCCCGTTGGTGACCATCACCTCCGACCAGTCGACCTCGACTCCGGAATAGCGCCCGACGTCCTCGGCGATCGCCTCGCGGAGTGGCCGCAGCCCGGCCGAGGCCGTGTACTTGTGGTTTTCCGGGTCGTAACAGGCGCGGGCCGCGGCGGCCACGACGTGCTCCGGTGTGGCGAAGTCGGGCTCACCTGCCCCGAAGCTGATGACATCGAGGCCCTCCGCACGCAGCTCCCTGGCCCGTGCGCTGATGCCGAGGGTGGCGGAAGGGGGAATGCTGCTGAGGCGGTCTGAGGCGCGTTTCATCGTCCTGTGAGGGTCATCGGGCCGGGGGGCGATCGACGGCTCGGTCAGCCGCCCAGCTTGTCCTGGACGTCGTCCGCTGCACCTTCCACGGCGTCGGTCGCGTTTCCGGCGGCATCCTTGGCGCTGTCAACGGCGTCGGATGCCTTGTCGTGAGCACTGTCGACTGCGTCGGCTGCCTTGTCCTGTGCGCTGTCGACCGTCTGCGAGCCCGTGTCCTTGAGCTCATCGATTTTGTCGCCGGCCGTGTCCACGGTGTCCTCGGCGAAGTCCTTGGCCTTGTCGACGTACGGCTCGGCCTGGTCCACGACATCTGAGCCTTGCTGCACGGCCTTGTCGGCTACCTCGGCGCCCTCATCCTTGGCGGATCCAAACCATCCTTTGATGGTGTCCATCAGTCCCATCTCATGTCCCTTCTCGAGTCGAGCGCCAATCGTAGGTGACGGGAGGCCGGGCGTTGGTGCGACAGCGCTACCGGACGAATGCAGGATCAGAGGCGTCTCCTTCGGCGAGCCAGAGGACCACGTCGTTCTCGCCGGAATGCAGGAGCTCGGGCGGGATCATCACCTCGTATCGAGCGGAAGGGCCATCCGGTTCGAACACGCGGGTCACCGCCCTCACCACGCCATCGACACTGGCCACGACGATCTCTTGACCCGTCGCTTCCCGATCGAGGGTCAAGGTGCCTGATAGGAACACCGGAAGGAGGTCCGGCTCGGAGGGAACGTCATCCAGCAGGTCTTGCTGCCTCACGGTCAACATGACCCCTTCCTCGTCGTCGGCAGCCGCGGCATCAGACAGCGGGCGACCAAGCCACTCCTGCCATCCCGGCGGGGTGAGCAGCCATGGATTCCCTCCCGGGAACCAGGTCTCCTTGAGACCTGCAGCGGCGAGTTTCTCCTCACCGCTGACTCCAATCGAGACCGGTCCCTCCCGCCCCACCATGACCGATTCGGTTCGCTCGGATCGTTCGGGGTCGAGAAGCGAAAGCCCTTCCATCCCCCAGGGAACGTCGGTGCGGGTCACATCGCCGATGGTGGGAAGGATGTCGACTGTCTCGGCCCTGGCGTCATCGATTGTCCCTGGCTCGACCCCGTCTTGCCCGACGGGGTACTTCACGAACAGCGGCACCGCGGCGATGGTCCCGATTGTGTCCTCGCTGATCAGACGTTGGTTGTCTACTCCCGGGCCGATGGTGATCCCGTGGTCGGCGACGACCATCACCAGGGCCTCGTCGTAGACCCCTTCCTCGCGCAGCCGGTCGATCACAGCGCCGACGACAGTGTCCGCATACTGGGTCTGGAGGATGTGCCGCTGGTAGCCCTGACCCACCAGCCACGCGTCGTTGACCCAACCCATCCCTTGACCTCCCGGGGAGCTGCCGGCACCAGTGCGGTGGCCGTCGGCGGTCACCTCCCACGGGTGGTGTGGATAGAGGAAGTGCCCGAAACGGAGGGCTGGCTCCGCCCCGTCGAACTCGAAGGTGTCGAGGAGTCGGTCGACCTCGAGCCTCCGATCGTCATCGACGTTGGCCAGGAAGCGGTCGATGATGTCGAAGCTCGAGCGCTCACCTGTTGTGAAATTGCCCCACGTCTGGTCGATCGGGGGCAGGTCATCCGACACCTCGCGCGGTGTCGTCAGATGGCCGTAGACGACGGCGGAGTCGACACCTAGCCCGGCCCATCGCTTTGGCCAGGGGTCGATCCGCCGACTCGAGTTGGTGCACGCAAAGTCCGGGCAGAGATTGGTGACGGTCTCAACCGCGGCGATGTCATACGCGTCCGAGAAAAGGGTGAACAGATTGAGCGGATGGTCAGAGGAGATGGGAATGCTCCCTTCGTCCGCACCGACCCCGCTGAGGATGCTGGGCAGGGCCTCCTCGGTTTGCTGCCGGACGCCGACCGCGTTCCGATACCAGACGCCGTCATTGGCCAACTCGGCGAAATTGGGAAAGAGGTCTGTGAGGAGATTGCCTCCAGAGTCGATCATCGTGGCCACTGGGAACTCATCGAACACGAGCAACACGATGGGCACCGGGTTCTGGATCTCGCCGGTCTCGGGCAGGTCGCCCGAACGCGCCAGTGCTACATCCCCCGACGGGGTCATGAAGAGGAACCAGGCGGCAAATAGGGGCACGGCCCATGCCGCGTAGATAGTGCCCTTCTGCACGGGCGGGAAGGCGAGGAAGGCACATGCGAAGATGATCCCGGCACCGACCACGACGGCGCCGAATGTGACCGGAGGAGTATCGCTCCCGAACACAGCCACCCAGGCGTTGGCGACGAAGAGGGAGAAGAGTGCGCCGATGACGATGGCGTGACCAATGCCCGCGGTCCGGGGCCCGATCCAGCGGAGCGCGAGCACCGGGAGCGAGAGCAGGGCGGGCAGTAGGAGGAGCACGGCCGGGAACAGCAGGACATCGATTGCGGTGAAGCCCCGCGCTATGAAGAACTCGGGGTTTCTCCCGAGGAGGTCGAGGACTGGCTGAGCTAGGGCGAAGGCACCTACCGCTGCCAGCGACAATGGCACCGTCAACCAGGGCGACGAGCCCAGCCGCGCCGGCTTCATCGCGGCTCGAGTGCGAAAAGAACCCTCGTGCCCGAGGACAGGCGACGCTCGTCGATGGTGACGAACGACTTGTCGAGAAGAGCCCGGAACTCCGACTCCTCACCTCCTGGGTGAAGCTCGTGGGGGAGCTTGTTGCCGATGAGCTTGATCACCATCTCGTCTGACGGTGAGACGAATTCGACGACGACGGGGCATCGGAACGAGGCCAGCCATCGCACGACCTCCCGGGGAGGGATGCTCGCCCCGTAGATCAGATGGTGGATGACACCGTAGGCGATGATCATGTCGGGGCGGGCGCGCTCCATCAACGAGCCCCGCTCCTCACCCGCCCAGCCCTGGGAAGGTGATGGGTTGGCAAGTTCGGTGAGGGCGACGGCGACGCCCGTGCCGGCACTGCCCCGATAGACCTCGTCGAGCACTGGCTCGTAGCTGTCGATGGCGATCGCCAGAGCGCCGTTGTCGGCGGCGATCCGGGAGAAATGCCCGTCATTGGCGCCAAGGTCCACAACCCGCCTGGGTGCGAACTTCTTCATGGCCGCTTCGAGAAACTCACCCTTGGAGGTCCGATCACGCGTGACATGGCTGCAGTCGACATAGGTCGACCATCCCTGCTCGCCCTCGTCCCAGCTGAGGGAGCCGACCAACGATCGTAGTTTCCTCACATTGGCCAGGATCAGCTCCGCGGTGAAACCGGCCTCGCCCAACTCCTGACGCACGGAGCGATCGGCCATCTTGGACTCCATGCGGGCCTGGAGCCGGACATGGAGCAGGGCGCTGGTGTTGAAGCGCTTCCTGCCGGCGAGGAGCTTCGACATCTGGGAAGGGGTCGGACCTTCGAGGTCTCCCCGCAGCCACGGCTGGAAGGGGACGCCGACCCAGGCCCGAAGCATCAGGGGGAACAGGAACTGACGGGTGAACTGCCGATACCCGATCCAGGGCTCACCCGCGCGATAGGGCTCGAATGAGCCGATGTCGATGAACCTCGGCCGCCCATCGACGAACTGGATGTTGTATGGCGTGGCGTCCTTGATGGTCAGTCCCGCCGAGAGGGCGCTCTCGAGCAAATCGAGCTGGAGAAGAGCGGCGTCGCGCAGCATCGAGAAGGTCCACTCGTATGGATAGGTGATCAGATCGAGACGGGGATGCACCAGAGCACCTGCGCTGCCGTCGGGTGGATCGACCTCTGCCGCGTCGATCAGCCGGCCGTCGGCCACCGCATTGCGGAAGAAATCGGTCGCCGCCAGGGCGCGCCACCCTTCTAGTCCGCGCTTGTCGAGCAGACGCATCACTTTGTCGCCATCGATGACGACGCGGGAAGCCGGGTCGCGGAACGATCCTGGGTCGGGTGTGCTCAATGCCTGGCCATTGTTATCTAGTTCGGAAATCAAGCAAACAATCGGGCCGCTTACGTCAGCCGCTGTAGCGATGCCGCCCCACGACCGTTCCCGAGTCGTCGAGGACCAGGACCATGTCTCCGCCGTTGTTCCACACCGAGCTGTTGCCCGGGTCCCAACACGCGTCGGCGCTCGTGACGATCAGACCGTTCTCCTCTGTGATCACTGCGTCGCCGGCCAGGTGACAACGGTGCTGGGATGACTCGTCGCGGATCGTCCAGCCATCCGCATCAACGGTCACCGTGCTGGTGAGCGAGACCCACTCCCCGTCCAGAACGTCGTCATCCGGGCCTGACGGGTCGAAAACGGAGCCACTGGCATCGATCGTGATCTCAGGTGTCGGCGCGGCCGAGCCGCATGCGGTGGCCGACCAGAGTCCCACTCCTGCCCGAAAGGCTCCGTCCTCGGCAGAGATGAGGCTCTCGCCATGGGGATCGCCTTCATCCGGTGGCGTGGTGGCGATGGCAAGACCGCCGCTCACCAGATCCTCGTTCACGAGGAGCTCATCGAGCCATACATAGGCCAGGGTTCGGTCGAACTGGTCGGTCGAGATCACCTCCACGCCTACTGACTCGCCCTCGATCAGACCGGTCAGATGGTCCCGCGACTCCTGGTAGTGGCACTCGTCACGCTCTGGGGCGTTGACACCCATGAGTCGCACCTCGACCTCAGAGTCTTCGGTGGCGACCACCGCGGAATCACCATCATTCACCCGTTCGACACGTCCGGGGATGAGATCATCGGGAGGGTCTCCGGCCCCCTCTGCTGGTCCCGGTGCCTGGCAGGAGCAGATGAGGATGGCCAGGAGCAGAGCCCCGGCGGGTCTGCTCAAGTGTCCCGCAATCTCCGCAACTCCTCTTTCTCGTCACGACGCCGTCGCCGTCTCCTGCGGTAGCTGACGCCTATTAGCTCGGTGATGAGGATCACGACGCCGATGGTGATCAGGATGACGATGGCAAGCGGGTGCTCTCCCTCCATCCAGAGGAACCTGACCGGGACGGGATCGGTGTTCTGGACCGCGAAGACGATGACGAGGGCGATCCCGGCAAACGCCAGGATGGCCCCCCAGGCGATGCCTGTCGTTTCCGGGCGGTGAGTCTGCCCCTCGAGAGTCTCAGGCTCGACAGGAGGCTCTCGCTCGACGTCGAACGGATCCTGATGCTCGTCGGTCATCGGATCGATCCTATGTCATGGCTGCCGGAGTTCGCAGGGCCTCCCGATTGCGTCGGCCCTCGTCGATGTCGACCGATCTGAACAGGAGTCCGCCCACTACGAAAAATAGGGCGATCGAGAGAATCGCCAGCCGTGCCGAGCCGGTCACTTGCCGGACGAAGGCGAAGGTCCACGGCCCCCAGATCGCGCTGAACTTGGAGAAGACCGAGTAGAAGCCGTAGAACTCCGCTGATTGCTCCTCGGGGATCATCGACCCATAGAGGCTCCTCGACAATGCCTGCGTCCCGCCGAGGACGAAGCCGATCACTACTGCCAGCGCCAGGAAAGGCCCCGCCGCCCCGGATGGGAGGAAGAACGCGGCAAGGGTCACCCCGGACCAAACCACGATGCTGGCGAGCAAGGCTCGCTTGGTGCCGACCCTGTTGGCGAGCCGACCGAAGCCCATCGCGCCGAAGTAGGCGATGAACTGCACGAGGAGCACACCGACGATCACGATCGTGATCCCGAGATCCAGTGTCTCGGTGGCATAGATCGCGGCCAGGGCGATCGTCGTTTGCACCCCGTCGTTGAACAGCATGAAAGCGATGATGAAAACGAGGAGCGGCCGGTTGTGGGCCACCTTCTTCAGAGTGGCGAAAGTGCGGCTGAACCCGAACCGGGTGTATGCCCGCCAGGTTGGGGTTGCAGCACCGGGGAGCTCGTGGGACACACCGACCCGGGGAATGCCCTGGAAGGCCGCCAGCCCGAATCCGAGCCACCAGAGCCCTGCCGAGCCGATGGCGATCCTGGTGGCCAGGGCCGTGTCGATCGGGATGAGGCCATCGCTGAGCTGGATCAGAGCGAGCGACAGGAGGAGATGCAGCCCGCCACCGAGGTAGCCCCAGGCAAATCCTCTCGAGCTGACCATGTCGATGGTTTCGTCCGTGGTGAGGTCGGGGAGGAAGGCGTCGTAGAAGACGTTGGCGCCGACGAACCCGAGGTGGGCGAGAAGGAAGAGCCCAAGAGTGAGCATCACGTCACCCGTGGCGGCGAAGAAGAGGAGGGACGTGAAGACGGCGCCCCACGTGGCGAAAACCACGAGGAAGCGCCGTTTCGATCCCGAGAAGTCGGCGATGGCGCCGAGCACCGGTGTGGCCAGGAACATGATCAATGGACCAGCTCCCACGACGAGGGCCCACAGGTCCTGACCGGTCCAGTTTCGACCGAACAGGTCGAGCCCGGCATCGCCGACGACCTCGGCAGCGAAGTAGGCAGGGAGCACCGCGGCGAGGATCGTCGTGGCGTACGCCGAGTTGGCCCAGTCGTAGGTGATCCAGGCCCTGATGCTGCCCGGATCGTTCTGGTGCTCGGCGGCCACGATTGGCGGAACCTAGACCTAGCGTGTCGGAGATGCGCCGCCTTCTGATCCCCCTCTTGTGTGTGCTGGCCGCATGCGACGGCGAACCCGAGCCGGACCCAACAACGACCACCGAGCCGGTTCCGACGACCTCGGTCACCACGGTCGCGACCACCATTCCTTCGACAGGGTCGACGACCGGGGCCACGACCACCACCGAGCCGCCCGCCACCTCGACTGTTGCGCTCGACGACACAGTCCTCGCCTATCAGACGGTGGCCGACATGAATTTCCCGGTCCAGCTCATCGCGAGACCTGGCGAGTCCCATTCCTACGTCATCACCAAGGACGGACGGGTGTGGCTCTACGACGGTTCGGCGATTGCCGCAGCACCGGTGCTCGACATCCTGGAGAGGGTCCGCAACGACGGGGAGCAGGGCTTGCTCTCGATGGCCCTCCATCCGACCGACCCGGCGCTGTTCTACCTCCATTACTCCGACACCGCAGGGGACACCGTTGTCTCCGAGTTCACGTTCACCAGGCCGGAGCAGGCGGATCCGGTCAGCGAGCGGGTCCTGCTCCAGGTCGACCAGCCCGCCGGCAATCACAACGGCGGGATGCTCCAGTTCGCCCCCGATGGAGCCCTGCTCCTCGGGCTTGGCGACGGGGGCGGGGCGGGGGACCGGTTCGGCAACGGCCAGAACCCGGACACACTGCTCGGTGGCCTGGTGAGCATCGATGTCGAGACTGCCGACGCCACCAAATACGCGATGGGGCTGCGCAACCCGTGGCGGTTTTGGATCGACGGAGAGACCATCTATATCGCCGATGTGGGCCAGAACGCGTACGAGGAGGTCTCAGTCGTTCCGCTACAGCCTGGCCACAACTTCGGCTGGCCCATTCTCGAAGGGCTGAATTGCTTCAGCTCATCCGACTGTGACGGGACCGGGATGGTTGCTCCACTCGTCGAGGTGGAACACGGCGATGCCGACACCTGCTCCATCACCGGTGGGCCTGTCTACCGGGGCGCCGTTCTTCCGCAACTGGCGGGCCATTACTTCTACTCCGACTATTGCGGCGGGTATCTGCGCAGCTTTCTCTTCGCCGATGGAGCAGCGACCGAGCTTCGAGACTGGTCCGATCAAGTCGGAGTCCCCGGTCAGATCACCGGGTTCGGCGTCGACGGGGCGGGCGAGATGTACATCACGACGACCAACCAGTTGCTCAAGGTGGTTGCGGGCGGCTGAGCCCGGGCCGATAGTCTCGGGCCATGCCGACGCTGTTCACTCGCATCATCGACGGAGAGATCCCCGGCACGTTTGTGTGGCGTGATGACCAGTGCGTTGCTTTTCTCTCCATCAATCCTTTGCGACGGGGCCACACCCTGGTGGTGCCGAAGCTGGAGATCGACCACTGGATCGATTGCCCGCCTGAGCTGTCGAACCACCTGTTCACAGTTGCCCGACATATCGGCGCGGCTCTCCAGACGGTCTTTCAGCCGACCCGGGTCGGCCTGATGATCGCCGGTCTGGAAGTTCCCCATATGCACATCCATGTGGTGCCCATGGACGGCATGCACGATCTCGATTTCTCCAATGCGGCCACTTCGGTGGAGCGCGAGGACCTCGAAGCTGCTGCAGAAGCGATTCGCAACGAGCTCGAGGCCATGGGATCGCCCGGGGCCGGCAGCTAGGTGGAGGTGATCCTCGGGGGCATCAGCTCCCTGCTCTACGGAGTCGCCGATTTCCTGGGCGGTGAGGGAGCAAAACGCGCCCCGGCGGCGGCCATCGTCCTCTGGGCGGGCGTGATCAGCTTCCCAATGATCCTGGTGGTCGCGCTGATCGTCGGTGGCGACGCCGGCCCTCCCGACCTACTGCTCGGGGCCGCAGCCGGGATCGCCGGCGCGTTCGGTCTCGTCTCGCTGTTCGCCGGGCTCAGCCGGAGCAACGCCGCCGCCGTTGCCCCCACCGCTGCCGCCATCGCCGCCGTGCTGCCCGTGATGGTGGCGGTCATCGACGGCGAGCGGCCGAGTGCGCTCGCCTGGGTCGGAGTGGCGGTAGCAGTGCCGGCCATCGTTCTCAGCTCATGGGTGGCGGACCCGGGTGAGACTCCAAGGGGCAGGTTCGGATACGGGCTGGCCGCCGGGCTCGGATTCGGCGGCTTCACCGCGATCATCGGGTTCACCGATCCTGAGTCGAATCTGCTCCCGCTCATCACCTCTCGGGCCGCAACCATGCTTGCGGTGCTTCTGCTGACCGGTCTCGGTGTCTGGAAGCTCGTCGGTTTTGGCTCGGTGCCCCGGCGCTTGGTCCTGGGGAATGCCGTCCTCGACGTGAGCGGCAATGTCGCCCTCCTGCTGGCCGTGCGGGCCGGCTCGCTGGCCCTGGCCGCGGTCGCCGCCTCCTTCTATCCAGCGGTCACGGTGCTGCTCGCCCGGCTGGTCAACGCCGAGCACCTCCGCACCCGGCAAATCGTCGGGCTCGGGCTGACCATCGTGGCTTTGGCAGCCATCGCCGTGGGGTGAGCTCAGTCAGCCTCGGACCACCAGCCAGGTCCCCCCGATGACGAGGACCACGCCGACAACACGTATTGCGTCCAGAGAGCGCCCGTCCCCAAACCAGCCGAAGTGCTCGATCAGGGCGCCGAGGATGAGGGTGGAGGCGGTAAACAGAGTCAGTCCGGCTCCGAGCCCCAGATTGGCCACGCTGACTCCCAATGAGGCCACCACGACGAGGCCCATGAGACCGGCCCCGTAAACCCACCATGGCAGCGTTCTCAGCTCCGATAGTCGGCTGCCCTGAAAAGCCAGCATGAGGATGGTCACGGCTAGACCGCCCCCGGCATAGGTGACGAAGGTCGAGGCGAGCGTTCCCACTCTCTCCTCCATCACGCCGAGGAATTGTGACTGGAGTGCCCCGGCCAAGCCGCCGAGGACTGCGATCAACACCACGACTATGAGTGTCATCTCACCCGCCAGGATGGTCGCTTTCGGTCCGATGGACGTGGATCTGCCAGAACCTACGATTGGGACATAGCCGAGTCACCCGTCCGATCACGGTCGTTCCGGCCCGCCGTGGCCACACTTCTCTTCTTGAAGCTGGTGGCCAACATCGGCTTCCGGTTCGTGTACCCCTTCTTGCCGGCCATCGCGCGGGGCCTGGGCATCGATCTGACCCAGGCCGGCGCGCTGGTATCGGTGCGGTGGGTCGGGGCCCTGACCACGCCGGCGGTCATGTCGTTCTCCGGGAGCCGGGGTCGAAGCCGTCGCCTCTTGGTCGCCGGATTGGCCATCTTCGCTGTCGGCTCGATCGTCACCGCATGGACCGGTGTGTACGTCGGGGCGGTAGTCGGGTTTGCCCTTCTAGGTCTGGCAAAGCCGATGATCGACATCAGCTCTCAGGTGTATGTGTCCGAACGTGTGGCCTACGAGCAGCGTGCTCGTTATCTCGGGATCCTCGAGATCGCCTGGGCTGGTGGGCTCCTGATCGGCGCTCCGTTGGCGGGATGGCTGATCGAGAACTGGAGCTGGGAGGCTCCGTTCTGGGTGGTTGGCTCCCTCGCGGTCATCGGCATCGGGTTGGCCATGTTCTTCCTGGACCAGGAGGATGACCTTTCCTCCAGCATCATGGCGGCGGACAGCCCTGGGCGTCAGGTTTTGCTGGTCCTGGCGACGGTCGCACTCTTCGCCTTCACCCATGAGTCGTTGCTCGTCGTGCTCGGAGGATGGCTCGAGGGCAGCTTCACCTTGAGTCTCCTCGCTCTGGGCGGCGTCGGCACTCTCATCGGGGTGTCCGAGCTGGCGGGTGAGGTGTCGATGGCCACCTTCACCGATCGCATCGGGAAACGGAACTCGCTCGCTCTCGGGCTGGCTGTCGCGGCGGTGGCCCTCCTGGTGCTCTCGACGGTCTCCGAGCAGTTGTTGCCGGCCATGGCGGTCCTGGTCGTCGTGAGTGTCGCCATCGAGTTCGGAATCATCTCGGCCATACCGTTGACCACTGAGCTGAGGCCTCGAGCCCGGGCGCGGGTCCTCTCGCTGCTCATCGTCGCCAGCGGGCTAGGGCGAATCGTGGGGGATCTCGTCGCCCCGCGCGTGTTCGCTGCCGGTGGGATGCAATCCGTCACCGTGATGGCGGCGATCGTCGCGCTGGCCGCATTGATCGTCGTTCTGGTGGGCGTGCGCGAGGTCGAGCCCGGTTCCGGGGATCAGGAGGATCCGGCGGCAGTCGCCTCGTAGCGTCGGATCGTCGATTCGAGATAGGTCATGGCGGCGTCAAAGCCCTCGCGGGCCTGATTAGTGGTGTAGGCCAGCACCCTGGTCAGCCAGAGACGAAAGGCCAGTGACTCCCACGCGGCATCACCGAGAGCGAATCCTTCCAGCAGGAAACCGTGCGCCACATACCAGCGGTCGGCGTCCATTAGCTCGAATCTCGGCCGGGTGGGATCGTCGAGCAGGAGATCGAGTAGGTCGTCGGGCAGGCGCTCGGCGATATGGATCTCCGCGGCGTTCCATGGTCTGTCGAGTAGACGAACGGTGCGCTCCACGTCATAGGCCACGATCTCTTTCAGGTCATCCGGGACCGGAGCGGGCGGGTCGGTGCCGTGTATGGCAGTCGGCTCGGGGCCTGGTCGGCCGGACAGTGACGCAGCCGCATCCAGACACTCGATCAGCATCTCCCGCAGCTCGTCGAGCGACCCGTAGAGGGCGTGTCTCTTCCCGTCGGCAACATGGTGCTCATACATGCCCAGGTCCATGACCGAGGTGGCATAGGTCAACACCGTGTCGATCCCCCAATCGGAACGGCGTCGCACCAGATCGGACTCCGCGAGTGTTTCGACCGCGCGCCTCGTCAGCATTACCTCACCGCCGAGCGGCTGGTCGAGCCGCGGGAGGAAGGTCCCGGGGAACAACCGTGCGAGGGCAGGTCTCGTGATCATCCATGTGATCATGGCGTCGGTGGCAGCCCTGGGGAACCGGTGCCTCACGACCCCGAAACCTCGGTCTGCTGCCGCCTCCGCCCCATCGATCCAAGACGTGTCGAAATTGGTGATGTCGGCGTCGTAGAAGTGGACGCGGTCACGACCCTGATCGGCGGCGAGGGCCAACGCGGTGTTCATCGCGTCGCCCTTGCCCGATCGATAGCTGCCCAGTCGCTCCTGGATGATGACCTCGACCGGCTTGGCATGGGCCCGGGACACGGCTGAGGCCGATGCCTGCACCGCCACTTCCGTGTCGCCCGGCTCCGACGCCACGGCCCAGACCTCTTTGATGGCGGGGTGAGCCGCCGCAATGGCCAGGTTGGAAGCGACCAGAGAGGGCTCCTCCGATTTGAAGGGGAACACCGCCAGGCTCACCCGGCGAGCCTAGGTGAGGGCTCGATCTGTCCCAGGGCGGGTCTACTCTCGGCCGGATGGAGGAGATGGTCGGTCGTGTGCTGGGGACCGTCGACGCCACACCACTCGAGTTCTGGGTCGGGGTGGCCGACGGCGAATACCTGGAGCTCGACGATGTCGTGGCCCTGGAGCGTGTCCTTCCCACCGGGGAGCTCGTAAAGATCTTCGGGACCATCAGCCAGGTGCGCGCCCGGCACGAAGGGGCTCGATTCGACTCGGATGTGTTCCTGATCGAGGACGGAGTGTTGCCGGCTGAGGTGATGGAGGCAGCCCAGGTCACGGCCACACGGGTCGAACCCGAGATCTTCGTGCCGCCACGACCCGGACAACCGGTTCGCCGAGCCCACGGCATTGAGCGCGACCAGGCCCTGTTCTTCGACCGGATGGAGCGCAGGTTCCCGGTCGGGGCGTCGCGAAACGGAGAGCCCCTCTTCGCCAACTTCGAATTCATCAACGGGCAGCGCGGCGCCCACGTCAACATCTCCGGGGTCTCAGGTGTCGCCACCAAGACCAGCTACGCCACCTTTCTCCTCCACTCGCTCTTCACCTCCGGAGTGCTTGGCGCGGCCGCGGTCAACACCAAGGCACTCATCTTCAACGTGAAGGGCGAGGACCTTCTTCATCTCGATCGGCGCAACACCAACCTCGACGAGGACGCCGAGCGTCTGTATCGGTCCCTGGAGCTTCCGGCGCAGCCGTTCGGATCGGTAGGTCTGTTCGCCCCGCCCCGGCCCGGATCCGATCGGGCGGTGGCTGATGTGAGCAGCCGTTCCGACCTGACGTCGTTCTTCTGGACCCTGGCCGAGTTCTGCCACGAGGACCTGATGGTCTTCCTGTTCGCCGATGCCGAGGACGAGCGTGCGCAATACACGATGGTGGTCTACAACGTCATGGCTCAACTGAGGCATGCCGAGCCGGCCGACGGAGGGTCGGTCCGCATCGAAGGGGACACGGTGCGGACCTTCCGGGACCTGGTCGACCTGGTCACGCGGAAGGTCCAGGAAGAGGAAACCCGGAACGATTGGGCCGGCTCCCACATCGGGGCGGGGACGGTCAACGCCTTCGTGCGCAGACTCCAGGGAGCCGTCCGTCATGTCGAACGGCTGATACGGGGAGACATCGCCAACCCGGATCGGCACCGAATCGAGGTTCAGGGCCATCAGGTCACGGTTGTGGACCTGCACAATCTCAACGATCGGGCGAAGCGGTTCGTCGTCGGTGTGGCGGTGCGTCGGGCTCTCGAGGACAAGGAGAAGGCGGGCCAATCCGACGAGTTGCTCTTCCTCGTCCTCGACGAGTTGAACAAATATGCCCCGAGAGAGGGGGCTAGCCCGATCAAGGAGGTGCTCCTCGACGTCGCCGAGCGCGGACGCTCACTGGGTGTGATCCTGATCGGCGCCCAACAGACGGCATCCGAAGTAGAGCGGCGGATCATCGCCAACTCGTCGATACGGGTGGTGGGCAGGCTCGACTCGGCCGAGGCGTCGCGGGAGGAATACGGCTTCCTCCCGGCTGCGCAGAGACAGCGCGCCACCATCCTCAAACCGGGCACGATGCTCCTGGCCCAACCCGAGATCCCGGTCCCTCTCGTGCTCGAGTTCCCGTTCCCGGCATGGGCCACCCGCGCCTCCGAGGCGGGCCGGTCACCGGGCGAGATCGATGGCCCCGCCGACCCCTTCGAAGACCTCTGAAGCTCCCAGGAAGTGTCCCTGCCCTGACCTACGATCGGGAGCGATGACCTGCTCGGTCCCACCATGAGACTGCTCCATACCTCGGATTGGCACGTGGGGAGGAAAATCCGTGGCCGCTCCAGGGCCGAGGAGCATCGGGCGGTCCTGTCCGAGATCGTGGAAATTGCCCGGGACCGGCGTGTCGACATCACGCTGGTCGCCGGCGACCTCTTCGATATCTCCTCACCCTCTCCTGAGGACGAATCGATCATCTATCGGGCGCTGCTCGACCTCGCCGAGGTCGGCCCAGTCCTGGTGGTGGGGGGCAACCACGACAGCGCTGCCCGGCTGGAGGCGGTGAAACCGCTCCTCGACCTGGGCCGAATCACGGTGGTCGCCCGTCCCACGCGACCTATCGACGGTGGGTTAGCGGTCATCGAGTCGCTCGGCCTCAAGGTGGCCTGCCTGCCGTTCGTCTCTCAGCGCGGCATCATCAAGGCGGCGGAGATCATGAATCTCGACCCCGATCAACACGCCCAGGGCTACGACGAGCGGCTGAGACGGATCATCGACGGTTTGACCGAGGATATGGCCACAGACACGGTCAACGTGCTCACCGGACACCTCACCGTGTACGGGGCCGAGAGTGGCGGTGGCGAGCGTGAAGCCCACATCTTTGGCTATGCCATCCCCCCTCAGGCCTTCCCGGGAAGCCTCTCGTATGTCGCGCTGGGCCACCTCCACCGTCAGCAGAGGATTCCCGCCTCCGCCCCGGTCTGGTACAGCGGGTCACCGATGCAGCTCGATTTCGGTGAGGTCAGTGACAAGAAGGGCGTCCTCGTCGTGGAGGCCGAGCCGGGTAGGCCGGCGTCGGTCGAACCCGTTGTGCTCGAGAGCGGGATCGGGCTCGTGCAGATACGCGGCACCCTGGAGCAGGTACTCAGCCGGGCCGCCGAGGTGGAAGGGTCCTACGTGAAGGTCTTGCTCGACGAGCAAGCCAGGGCCGGCCTCAACGAGGAAGTCAGAGATGCGATCCCGGGGGCGGTTGACGTGATCATCGCCCAGCCAGAGGACAGAGCGCCCCGGGAACGGATCGAGCGGGTGGGCCGGTCTCCTGCGGCGCTGCTGGAGGCCTATCTCAACTCGAAGGGGGTCGACGATCCTGCCGTAGTGGAACTGTTCAGGGAGCTCGAGGAGGAGGTCCTCTCCACGTGAGACCGCAGCGCCTGGTCATGGAGGGATTCCTCGCCTACCGGCGCAAGACCGAGATCGACTTCACCGATGCCGACCTCTTCGTGCTCTCGGGCCCTACCGGATCCGGGAAATCGAGCGTCATCGACGGGATGACCTTCGCTCTCTACGGGTCGATCCCGCGCGTCGGCAAGGGCTCGGTGGCTCCCCTCATCTCGGCTCAGGCAGACACTTGCCGGGTCGAGTTCGAGTTCTCGGTTGGCGACGAGACCTATACCGCGGTTCGGCTCGTTGTCCGGCAGGGCTCGGGGGCATCCACCACCGAGGCCCGCTTGCTCCGGGGTGAGGGCCAAGAGGTGCTGGCGGGAACAGCGGACGAGGTAACCATTGCCGTGACCGAACTGCTCGGTCTGCGCTACGAGCATTTCATCAAAGCGGTGGTGCTGCCCCAGGGTGCCTTTGCCGACTTTCTCACGGACAAGCCCAGCGATCGTCAGGCCCTTCTCGGTGCCTTGCTCGACATGGGTCTCTACGAGCAGGTCATGCAGCTCGCCAACCAGCGGGCCAAGCTGGCCGAGGCGAGGGCGAAGTCGGTGGATGACAGACTGGCCAAGCTCGAAGTCGCCACCCCGGAGCAGATCGAGGAAGCGCGGCAACGTCTGGGCGACCTGGCCCGGTCCAGAGTCGAGCTCCCGGCCCGTCTCGAGGAGATGGTCCGGCTAGAGATGCTGGCGGGCGAGGCGCGGTCCAGATATGCCGAAGCCGTGAAGAGTCTCGCCCGGCTCCAGTCCATCGAAGTGCCCGACGATCTGGAGACTCTCGATACGGATATGGCCGCCGCCGCCAAGCATCTCGAGTCACTCGAGAAGGAATTGGCCGGAGCCGTCGAGGCGGCCAAGGCGATCGATGCGGTCGTCGCGGAGCATCCCGAGCTGGCCAGTCTCGAGTCGGCCAGGATCGACCGGCTCCTGCACCGGGATCTCGCCGACCGCAGATCGCAGCTCAGTCTCGAATCCCTCACCACGGCCGTGAGCGAGATCACCGCCGCTCGCGATGAGAAGCGTCTCTCGCTGGAGGTGCTCCGTGCCGAGCACGCCGCTCACGACCTGCGTCGAGGGCTCGCCAGCGGTGACACCTGCCCGGTGTGCCGATCGGTGGTTGCCACGATGACCGAAGAGACCAATGGGCCTGAGATCTCGCTCGACGAGCTCGCCACCGAGCTGCGAGGGCTCGAGGAGCGGGCCGATCGTGCTCGGGACGGTCTGAAGGAAGCGGAGGGACAGGCCAAGCAGATCGATCGTCAGCTCGAGGAAGTGGATGGGCGTCTCGAGGGAAAGCCGGACCTCGGCGCCCTCGATGAGGCGATCACCACTGTCCGGGCTTTGGTCGAATCCAGACAAGCCGGCGAGAAGGTAGTGACGCAGGCCGGCCTCGCCGTCGAACAGGCACGTCTCGCCGTTGCTGATCTCAAAACACGCGGCTCGGGTCTGCGCGAGGCGCTTCTCACTGTTAGGGACCAGATTGCCGACGAGAAGCCACCTCTACCCGATGACGATGCCATCGAAGCTTGGCGGCAGTTCGAAGCATGGTTGGGGGAGAGGACCGCATCGCGCATCGTGGCATTGGCCGATCTCGAGAAGGCGGTCGGACCGGCGGCCGAAGCCTTGGCGAAGGCGAAGGAGGAGCAGCGATCCTGGCTGGAACTTCTCGGAATCCCCTCGACCGAGTCACCCGATCGCGACCTGGCCCTGGCGGAGGAGCGTCGGCGCGCCGAGATCGAGGAGATGGATAAGGCGACCGCCCATGCCACGGAGCTGAACGAGGAACTTGCGCTGGAGACGGGTCATGCTCGTGTCGCTTCATCACTTGGGAACCACCTCAAGGCCAACAACTTCGAGGCGTGGCTGCTCGAGGAGGCGATGGACGTGCTCATCGATGGGGCCAATCGCTTACTCGACGAGCTGTCGGGTGGCAGCTACTCGCTGAGGGTCAGGAAGAGCCAATTCGAGGTCGTGGACCATCGCAACGCCCGGCTCACCCGAACCACCCGCACACTCTCGGGTGGCGAGACGTTTCTCGTTGCCCTCTCCCTCGCCCTGACGATGGCCGAACAGTTGGCCGAGCTGACCGGTACGTCCTCTCGGCTGGAATCGGTGTTCCTGGACGAAGGATTCGGCTCACTCGACCAGGAGTCTCTCGACGTGGTTGCTTCCGTGCTCGACGAGCTGGTCGGTCGGGGGAGGACCGTCGGCATCGTCACGCACGTGCGTGAGCTGGCCGAGCGGATGCCCGTCCGCTTCGAGGTGACCAAGGGCCCTGAGACTTCGTCGATCGCGAGGGTCGGCGAATGAGAGTCCCACCTTCCCGGCTGCGCCGGTACTCCCCCCTGCAGGGGGAGAGATGAGGTTCACGGTCGAAACATGGGACCCCGACTACGGCGCTCCATCTGAGGCCGATCTGGTCGACGCAACGGAAAACGTCGACCCCTCAGTAGAGGTGCCCGCTGAGCAGTGGCGCCCGATGCCACCAGAAGGCGACCCGGCCCCGGACATCCTCTTTGTCGACGGTGTGCGCCGGGTCGATGCCAATCTCTGGATCGACCGTGCCGGACTGTTCCCGGGTTTTGGGCTGGCCGCCACCTTCGCCGCCGGCGCAGTTCGCTGCAACAGCATGGCCCGCGTGGTGGCCGCCGAGGTGCGGCGCGGGGTCTTCACCGGCGCCGATGCCGAGCCCGTGGAGACCACGGTGGGGACCTACGAGATCATGAGCACCAAGGGATCGACTCCGGAGGAGCTGTGGCTGGGAATCCAGGAGAGAATGGGAGACCTCGAGGGCGTGGTCGCCGAAGCGCACGCCGACGTTGCTCTTGTGGTCGTCGACGGGCCTCTCTCTCATCGCAGACATGTCGAAGGGGCAGTGGGCTATGTGAAGACCCAACACGTCCAATATTTGCCCGAAGAGCTGAGAGGCACCCTCGGGAGCCTGCCTGTCGGGTGCCGTACGCCACTGTTCCTTACCACGACCTCGTGGAGCAGGTTCTCGTGGTACTTGAGGCTGGCCAACGGGACCGGGCCCGCCGGAGGGCTGGTTCGGTGTGAGGTCAAGGCCGACATGACCGTCGCCGATGCAGCGCGTCGGGCCAACATGGTGAGTGCCTCGCTGCCCCGCTATGCGTCAGCCCGGCACAAGGACCCTCGTGCCCCCCAGAACCTCTATCCGATCGGCGGTCTGGAACGCGAGCTTCGACGGAGACTCGGTGATCGTGACCTGGCGATGAGGGCGCTGAGGCGCGCGGCTGCAGCCTGAGCCTCAGGCTGCGTTGTCGTTCTCGAGGTCGGGCGCGGCCACTGCCAGAGTGGTGGCCGGTGTCTCCCGTCTCGAGGCGAGGAACGCACCGGCGATGACGAGGAGGGATCCGACTATGGCCACCGGCGCCACGATCTCATCCCGGAACACGACTCCGAGGACCAGGGCCACGACCGGGATCAAGTACGTGATGAAGCTGGCCCGAGTCGGGCCGACGCTCCCCGCCAGTCCCCCCATGATGATGTAGGCGAGACCGGTCCCGAGAAGGCCAAGGGCCATCAGGGCGGCGAGGGAACCCCAGTCGAACGTCGACCGGGTCAGGCCGTACAGGCCGTACGGGGCGACGAGGACTGCGGCAAACCAGAGCATGCGTGCCATGACCGGGATCGACCCGTAGGCCTGTTGCAGCGGTGTGACGATGTTGGTGGCGAATCCGTAGCAAATGCAGGCCACAAGCACGAGGCCTACGCCAAGGGCGGCAGTGTTCCCCGACTCTGCCGAAGGGAGGGCGATGGCCAGAATGCCGACGAAGCCCACGATCAGACCGGCGATCTGGAGACGTCCGGGCAGCTGACGGAGCAGGACCGAAGCGATGATCGCGGTGAAGATCGGCACCGCGCCATTCAGCATCCCGGCGACTGCGGAGTCGATCCATTGCTGTGCAATCGGGAAGAGGGTCAGCGGTATGGCTACCCAAACCACGGCGAGAAGGGCCACCCGTGGGCGATCCTCGCGCCGGATGGGGGTCGATCGGGCTCGGGGGAGCATGGCCATGAAGAGTGCGCCAAAACCGACCCTCATCCAGGTCACCAGTCCCGGGTGAAAGGCCTCGAGCCCGACTTCGATGAACAGGAACGACGCGCCCCAGATGAGACCGATCGACACGAAACGCGCCCAATCGCGTCCGGTGAACGCCTCACGATTGGTGCCGTGGGATGTGGACAGCAGACGGTTGGTCATATCTCTAGAACACCGGCCTCCGTACCGCGGTTGCGCTCAATCAAGAACGCTTGTAGGTGATTAGATAGTCCGGGACTTCGACATTTGGCTCTAGGTCCGGAGACGGCTCCGGATCTCCATAGACCGTGGTCATCGGCACGACACCCGCCCACACACCGGTGCCCAAGTCGGCGACGTCGTCTTCGGGTGGGCCTGCCGACACCTTGGCCGAAATCGTGTCGAGTGGGACTGCCACCACTGCGGTCTTGCGCAACTCGATGTCCGTGGGAGGCCTGATATCGGCGAGTCGGCCCGGGATCAAACCCTCCACCATCAGGTCGAGGGCTCGTCGATGGGCCTCCCCGGTGAGGACGGTGCCATGTCCATGGATGACGACGGATCGGTAGTTGACCGAGGACTCGAACCCGCTCCGGGCCACGACCAGCCCATCGACGAGTGTCACCGCAATGCTGAGCGGTGATCCCCGACGCGCCGCGGCGGCGATCCCCGACGCGGTCGATCCGTGGAGGAGGCATGTGTCGCCGTCGCGCATAAAGAGGGTCGGGATCACCACGGGCCGGCTGTCGATCAGGTAGGCCACATGACAGACGAAGCCCTCATCGAGGATTGCGTCGATGACAGCTCGATCGTCGACAGACTTCTCGGGAAGGCGGCGGATCGCAGCTGGCGTCCTCGCCATCTAGCTCTCTGACTTCGGGTCACGGGTCATCAGACGCAGGACGGCGTCGCGGGGGTGCATCCCCTCGTACAACACCATCCCGACGTGGGCAGCGATCGGCATATCGATCCGGTGCTTGGCGGCCAGGTCGAGGACGGCGCGAGTGGTCTTGATGCCCTCGGCCACCATTTGCATCTCTTCGACGATTGTCTCGAGTGTCTCTCCTTGGGCCAATCCGAATCCCACATGATGGTTCCTGCTGTTCGTGGAGATACAGGTCGCAATCAGGTCTCCCATCCCGGCCAGCCCGGCGAAGGTCGAAGGGCGGCCACCCAGTGCGGTCCCCAAACGCGTGACCTCGGCCAGAGCACGGGTGATGAGGGTGGCCCGCGTGTTGTCACCGAAGCCGAGGCCGTCGGACATGCCTGCTGCGATCGCCATCACATTCTTGAGCGCCCCTCCCAACTCGCAACCGGGCACGTCGTCATTCGTGTAGACACGAAATGTCGGGCCCATGAACACCTTCTGCAGGGAGATCGCCGAATCCGGGTCCTGAAATGCGATTACGGCAGCCGTTGGCTGGCCGGCAGCGATCTCGGCCGCCAGGTTGGGCCCGGTCATGACACCCACCCTTTCCCGGTCGTGGCCGGGGGAGACATCCGAGATCACCTGGGTCATCGTGGCCAGGGTGTCTTGTTCGATTCCCTTCGTGAGGGAGAGAATGGGGACAGAGGGATCGATGTGAGGGGAGGCTTCGGAGAAGACATGACGGAACCCATGTGACGGGACAGCCATCACCACTGCGTTGGCGTCTGCGACCGCTTCGGCGAGGTCCGCCGTGGCGATGAGGCCGTCGGGGAGGTGCTGATCGGGAAAGTAACGCGGGTTCCGGTGCTTCTGGTTGACCCCATCGGCCACTTCGCTCTGTCGTGCCCAGAGAATGGTTGGTGTGCCGCTCGCGGCCAGGGCTGCTGCGGTGGTGCCCCACGACCCGGCGCCGATCACTGCGATCCTGTCCATCGGAGGCGACGCTAGTGGGCAGGCCCGGGCGGCTCCCTAACCTGCGATCTCGGTGGCGCTCTCCATTGGCATCGTCGGTCTCCCCAACGTCGGCAAGTCGACTCTCTTCAACGCGCTCACCGATGCCGGGGTTCTCGCCGCTAATTATCCCTTCGCCACGATCGAGCCCAATACGGGGGTCGTTCCCATACCCGACCCGCGGCTGGAGGTCCTGGCCGGCATCTTCGATTCGGAGAAGGTCATCCCGGCCACGGTCACCTTCGTCGACATCGCCGGGCTGGTGAAAGGTGCCAGCGAAGGGGAAGGCCTTGGTAACCAGTTTCTCGCCAACATCCGCGACGCAAATGCGATATGCCACGTGGTTCGGGGATTCAGCTCGCAGAGCGTTGCCCATGTCGACAACGAGCTCGACCCGAAGAGGGACATCGAGACCATCGAGACCGAGCTGGCAATCGCCGACCTCCAGACGATCGACAAGCGGCTGCCCCGCCTCGAGAAGGAATCGACGATCGATCGGACGCTCGTGCCGCGGGTCGAGCTGCTCAGAGACCTGCGGTCGGTGGTGGCGTCGGGGCGTGTGGTGAGCAGTGTCCCGGCCATGATGGCCCGGAGCTCTGAGTTCGCCGATCTTCATCTGCTGACGGCCAAGCCCGTCATCTATTTGTTCAATGTGGACGAGGCCGGTCTGCGCGACGATGCTCTCCGCAGTCGCATGTCCGATCTGGTGGCCCCATCCGAGTCGCTGTTCGTCGATGCCCAAATCGAGGCCGAGATGGGGGAGCTCGACGAGGAAGATCGAAGGGAGCTCCTCGCTTCGGTGGGACAGGACGAGCCCGGCCTGAATGCCGTGATCCGTGCCGCCTATCACACCTTGGGTCTGCAGAGCTTTCTCACCGCCGGCGAGAAGGAGGCCCGTGCCTGGACGATACGGTCCGGGGCGACCGCCCCTGAGGCGGCTGGCGCCATCCACACCGACTTCCAGCGAGGGTTCATCGCTGCCGAGGTAGTCGCTTACGAGGCTCTGGTCGAGGCGGGCTCATGGCAGGCGGCCAAGGCTAAGGGCCTGGTAAGAACCGAGGGCAAGACCTACTTGATGCGCCCCGACGACGTGGTGGAGTTCCGCTTCAACGTTTGATTGCTGGCCAACAAAACGCGCAGACCGTTCGACGGGGAGGCGAGACTCTGGCCGACCGGCGTCAGTTTGGACTCGGCCGTGGTGACCTCCCCCAAGTCGTACCTGACACCCGAGGGAAACTGACGGGTTGGCCGAGGCCAAATCGGCCAGGCCAATTAAGATGGTCAAGCCATCGACGCCGAATGGGAGAGCCCCTGGTTGGCAGGGGCGCCGAAGGGGCAACTCCTCCCCGGAAACTCTCAGGCACTTGGACCGTTCGGCCGAGGCATCGCTGAAGACGTCCGGAGGTTCTCTGGAAATGCCGACAGCGGGGGAGGGCATTGCACCTAGGAGAGAGATGCCCAACCCAAACGAGCGGTTCGCCGACAGGCACATCGGACCTCGGCCAGACGATATCGACAAGATGTTGGCGACCATCGGCGCGGCCACGCTCGACGACCTCGTGGCCGAGACCATTCCCGACTCGATTCTCGACACCGACCTCGACCTCCCGCCGGCCCTGTCCGAAGGCGAGACGATCGAGAGGTTGCAGGACCTCGCATCCCGGAATGTGGTGATGACCTCGTTGATCGGCTTGGGTTATCACGACACCATCACCCCACCGGTAATACAGCGCAATGTGTTGGAGAGCCCGTCCTGGTACACCGCCTACACGCCGTATCAGCCCGAGATCTCCCAGGGTCGGCTCGAGGCTCTCCTCAACTTCCAGACGATGGTCTCCGATCTCACAGGTCTCGACGTTGCCAACGCCTCGCTTCTCGACGAGGCAACTGCAGCTGCCGAGGCGATGGCGATGTGCCGCCGACTTGCCAAGAACGACCGGTCGGTGTTCTACGTCGATGACGATTGTCATCTCCCCACAATCGAGGTGGTGAAGACCCGGGCCGAGGCGGCCGGCATAGAGATCCGGATGCTCTCCGAGGGCTTCGAAGACGATGTCGCATTTGGCCTGCTCCTTCAGTACCCGGGATCTTCAGGTGAGATAAGAGACCACCAAGCCCTGGTCGACGAGGTGCGGGGAGCCGGGGCTCTGGTGGCCGTGGCCACTGACCTGCTCGCCCTGACCATGCTCACTCCTCCCGGTGAATGGGGTGCTGACATCGCGGTGGGCTCGGCTCAGCGTTTCGGCGTGCCCCTGGGATACGGCGGGCCCCATCCGGGGTTCATTGCCACGAGAGACGAGCATGTCCGGGGTCTTCCGGGACGTCTCGTCGGGGTGTCCCACGACACTTCGGGTCGGGTTGCGTATCGACTTGCCCTCCAGACACGAGAGCAGCACATACGGCGGGAGAAGGCCACTTCCAACGTGTGCACCGCGCAGGTTCTGCTCGCGGTGATAGCCGGCTTCTACGGGTGCTGGCACGGGCCGCTTGGCCTGAAGGAGATCGCAAAGGAGACCCACCGGCTGACCTCGATGACTGCCGCGTCGCTGCACGCCGCCGGATATGAGGTGGTGAATCGGTCGTGGTTCGACACCATCACGGTCGCCACTCCGGGCAGAGCCGAGGAGTTGATCGGTGAGGCTCTGCATGGCGGGATCAATCTCGGGCGTGTCGACGACGATCACGTGCGGATCGCCTTCGACGAGACGACCAGCGAACCGATCGTCGAACGGCTCCTCGACGCCTTTGACGCTCGCATGGTCGACGGAGCGGACGACGTCTCGATTCCGGTCGATCAGATCAGGCAAACGGAGTTCATGAGCCACCCGGTGTTCAGCCTGCACCGGTCGGAGCACTCGATGCTCCGCTACTTGCGACGCCTGGCCGACCGCGACCTCGCCCTCGACCGAAGCATGATCCCGCTCGGGTCCTGCACGATGAAGCTCAATGCAACGACCGAGATGATCCCGATCACCTGGCCCGAGTTCTCCCGGATCCATCCATATGCGCCGGAGGACCAGGTCGCGGGGTATCTGGAGCTGATCGATGACCTCGCCGGGTTTCTGTGCCGCATCACCGGTTACGACGCCGTATCCCTGCAGCCCAACGCAGGCTCGCAAGGGGAGCTCGCGGGCCTGCTCGCCATCCGCGCCTACCAGCGTTCGATCGATGAGGGCCATCGGGATATCTGTCTGATCCCGTCGTCGGCGCACGGGACCAATGCCGCCTCGGCGGTGATGGCCGGGATGAAGGTGGTGGTCGTCGCCACCGATAGCTCAGGGAACGTCGATCTGGCCGATCTCGAAGCCAAGGCATCTGAGCACTCGGAGCGCCTGACCGCGGCGATGATCACCTATCCCTCGACCCATGGTGTGTTCGAGATGGGCGTGCGGCGACTCATCGAGATCGTGCATGAGCACGGTGGCCAGGTCTACGTCGACGGTGCCAACTTGAATGCGATGGTGGGCTTGTCCAAGCCGGCCGGCTTCGGTGCCGATGTCGGGCACCTGAATCTTCACAAGACGTTCACCATCCCCCATGGGGGTGGTGGCCCCGGTGTAGGGCCGGTCGGTGTCAAAGCACATCTCGCCCCCTTCCTGCCCAACCACCCGCTGAGCCAGAGGGCGGGTCCCTCGACCGGAGTAGGGCCGATCTCGGGAGCTCCATTCGGGTCGGCAGGGATACTCCCCATTCCTTATGCCTATATACGCCTCATGGGAGCGGACGGCCTGCGGGCAGCGAGCAAGGTGGCGATCCTCTCGGCGAACTACCTCGCCCGACGTCTCGATCCCTATTTCCCCGTTCTCTACACCGGTACGGGCGGGCGCGTCGCTCATGAATGCATCATCGACGTGAGGCCCATGACGAGGACAGCGGGTGTCACCGCAGAGGACATCGCCAAGCGACTCGCCGACTACGGATTCCATGCGCCCACCCTCTCATTCCCGGTCGCCGGCACGTTGATGATCGAGCCCACCGAGTCCGAGAGCCTGGAGGAGCTAGATCGGTTCGTCGAGGCGATGGTCGCCATTCACTCCGAAGTGGGCCGTGTCGAGTCAGGAGAATGGAGCCGCGACGACAACCCCCTCCACAACGCTCCACACTCGGCCGAGCAGGTCGCGTCCGACGAATGGCGTCACATCTATTCCAGAGAGACCGCGGCCTTCCCTGTCGCGTCGCTCCGAATCGACAAGTATTGGCCGCCCGTGGGTCGTGTGGATGGGCCTGGCGGCGACCGGAACCTGGTCTGCGCCTGCCCGCCCCTCGACGCCTACTCATGATTCTTGGCTTGACATTCCACCCACGAGTGGGATCTTGATGCACTTCACGGGCGGGTAGGGATGCAGAGGTGACGGTGTCAGGGTGAAATTCACCGGTCAGGTGAGGGTTCCGGAAGTCGACCATCCGGGAGTCCCAGCAACGATCGTGGTCGAAGAGGGCCAAACCGAAGTCTTTCTCGAAGGGGAATCGCTCGGTCGCTGGTCCCTGTTCGACGTGCGGGCAGCGCGTCTCGTATCCAGCGCCTTCTCCCTATCTCTCGACGGGGAGGAGATCACATTCATCGCCGATGAGCCTGTCGACTTCGCCTACAAGGGCGTCGACCACATGGCGGGGGTCTGGGCTCGTTACAAGTCGATGACGATTCCCCGTCGTGTCGTAGCAGTCGGCCGCTCCCGCCGCGGGACGATCCCGTCGCGGATCCCGGAGTTGCGCGACGCGATGCTGCAGAACCTGCAGACCGCCGGCCGTGGCCCTTCCCGTCTGGCCTCGATGGACATGACGACCGCGCCTGCAGAGGCGTCACCCTGGACCAAGCGGATCGATTCCTACTCCAATGTGCCCGATCCGATCGACACCGATCGGAACGACCCCGATGCCCTTGAACCTGATCCGGTTCTCAACGGCGCGATAACAGCGTCTGAGCCCGAGTCTGCTGAGCCCGAGAATGCTGAGCCCGAGATGGGCGAATTCGAGATCGGCGAACCCGAGGCTGCCGATCTCGGGGATGCGTCGGATCCGGAACCGGTGCTGATCGAAGTCGAGGAGGTGTCGGCGTTCGCCCCCGAGCCGGAGTCCCCGCTAGCGGCGACGGTCATCGAGGGGGAGAAGGCGGTCGAGGGAGCCGAGGCCGAGGTGCTCAGGGCGCCACTTCGACCGGGGCCGGGTCTCATCCCGAGACGTGTCGAGCGCACCCCCGCCAAGGAAGAGGCCGAGCCCGCATGGGACGAGGCATGGCTGGAACCACCCATCGAGGATGAGCCGTATGACGACGTCCCTCTTGACGCCAACCTGGTGTTCGCCGACGAGGAGCCGCAGGTGGAGGTGGCGGAGGAGGCCGACGCCGCGGTCACCGAGGCGGATGCGGGTCTGATCGAGGAAGAAGCGATCCTCGCCGAAGAGACTCCTCAGGAGTCGGAGCCGTCTCTCCCAACTGCGGACGAGTCGGCGGACGATGATGCCGGCGCTCCATCGATCGAGGATTGGATGGTGATAGCGGCTGTTGAGGAGACCACGAGGCCCGAGATGGTGGTGGACCTCGATCATCTCCATATCGACGAGGCAACGTCTCTCGAGCCCGATCTCGAGCTGCTCTTCGCCGGCGCCCCCCCACCGGAAGGTGAGAAGAGCGGGTTGCTCGGCGCGGTCCGGTCTGCTTTCGCCCGCAACAAGACCTCACACGAGCATGAGTTCGTCGAAGCCCCCGGTGGCATTGGCATCGTCCGTCAGATCTGTGCCGACTGCGGCTACATCTCTATCGGGGTCTCTGACTGACGTAATCGGCGCGATCGCGGTTTGGGCCAAACGGATGGCCTCACCCTGGTGCGGCAGCCCCGGCCGACCGGCGTCTGTTTGCCCGAGGCTGGTCTGCTCGGCGGGTCTCTGGTCGTCTGCCCATGGTGGTGGCCGAGGGCAAAGTCGGCCGGCAATTCAGAAAGTCGGCCGGGGCTGCCGCTCTCGCCCCATCTCCTTTACTCAGCCAGAACCGGTTTTCAGGACCATCACGATGACGGCCACGATCAAGAGGACCACCGTGACCACTCCCCAGATCGCTGCCCGCTTTCCGTCGCGAGCGGCGGCGGCGACGTCCCCCGACTCGAGGGCGGCGACAATCCTCTCCCCACCCGGGCGATGGACCAAGCCACCGATCAGCCCGGCTGCGATCACGATGCCGATCCCGATCGACACGAAAGTGTCGCTCCAGTCGTAGACGTCGCTCACTACGACCAGGCCGATGCCGCTCAGGGCGGTGAGCAACCCTGCCGGGTTGAAATAACGGGTCCCCGCCTGTGCCGCCACTCGGGCCCAGGCAAGAGGAGCCCCCTCGACGCCACTGCGGGCCATTCGTGGGGCGATGAAGCCGTTGAGGAGACCGCCGCCGATCCAGGCCGCCGCAAAGAGAATGTGGATGATGAGTAGCAGGTCGTTCATCGGAGCGCGTCGGAAACGTAGCACGGGGGCGACACCGGCAAGGGGTACCCTCGCCAGGTGAATCCCTCCGTTCGCCCTGTGATCCTCTCCGGCGGGTCAGGCACGCGTCTCTGGCCCCTTTCGACCAGAGATACCCCAAAGCAATTCCTCGAGATCCTGGGTGAGCCGCTGTTCGAGGCCACGCTGGGTCGGGTGGAGGAGCTCGGTGTGGGCGGCACCATCATGGTGGTGACCGGGACCGATCAGCTTCCGGCGGTGGAGAGGTCGCTGGCCAATCGGAACATCGTGGGGGCCACGATCCTGATCGAGCCGAAGGGGAGGAACACCGCACCGGCAGTGGTGGCAGCGGCCCTGTTGGCGGATCCCGAGGACGTGCTCGTGATCCTGCCCGCGGACCATCTCCTCACAGACACTCCGGCATTTGGGGAGGCAGTGAGCAAAGCGGTCGCGTTCGCCCGTGATGGTGCCCTGGTCACTTTCGGCATCGAGCCGAGCCGGCCGGAGACCGGATATGGCTATATCGAGAAGGGCGAGCCCGTGGGCTCCGGGTTCCGGGTCGAAAGATTCAAGGAAAAGCCCGACGAGGAGGAGGCGGCCCGTCTCGCGGCAGACGGCGCCCATCTGTGGAACTCGGGGATGTTCGTGTTCGGCGCAGGTGAGATCCTCACCGAGGCCAGACGCCAAGCACACGAGATTGTGGTATCGGTCGAGTCGGCTATCCCGGCCGGGCGGACCGGGACCGTCTCACTTGGAGAGGGCTTCTCTGGGGCTCCGTCGATCTCGATCGATCACGCCATCATGGAGAAGGCGGAGAACGCGGTCGTCATCCCATTGGACGCCGGATGGAGCGACATCGGCTCGTGGCACTCTGTCTGGGAGTCGAGCGATCGCGACGAGAACGGCAACGCTTTTATGGGGGATGTGGTGGCTCTGGACGTAGCCGACAGTTACGTTCGATCCGGGTCGAAGACCGTAGCCATCGCCGGGCTGAGGGGAGTGGTGGTTGTGGTGACGCCGGATGTGGTCCTCGTCGTATCCAAGGAGAGGTCCCAGATGGTGCGTGGCCTCGCCGCCGGATGGGAAGCAGGTCGGCGAGCCGATTGAAGCTCTGGCCAGGCGCTCCATACCATCGCCCGCGATGAAGCGTGTGGCGATCGTTGCCCTGTTGGGTGTGCTGGTCTCCTCATGCGTGGGCCGCCCTGATGCCGACGCAAGCGGGGAGGAGATCTACCTCCAGCTGTGCTCCAACTGTCATGGTGACCGGCTGGAAGGCGGCATTGGCCCACCTCTCGGCCCGCGCTCGAACGCCGCCGAGCAGCCGGATGAGTTCCTCCACGTGACCATCACCGAGGGACGCGGCCGGATGCCATCTTTCTCGTCATCCCTCACCGACGATCAGGTGGGGCGGCTGATCGACTATCTGCGAGAGGCCCAGACCGGATGAGCGTCGTGTTGGAGGCCCTGGAGCTGTATCCGATCCGGATCCCCATGCGCCACCGTTTCCGTCGGGTCGATCACCGTGAGGCTGTCTTGATCAAGGGCCCCGCCGGTTGGGGAGAGTTCTCGCCCTTCCCCGACTACCCGCCAAACGTGACCACCCGGTGGCTGGCTGCTGCCCTCGAAGCTGCCTGCAGCGTCCTCCCCGAGCCTGGCCGGGCCACCATCCCGGTCAATGTGACAGTTCCGGCGGTGACGCCCGATGTGGCCGCCCGGCTCGTCCTGGAGTCAGGGGCCGGCACGGCCAAGGTCAAGGTGGGCGAGCCGGGCCAGACCATGGAAGAGGATGAGGCCCGTCTCGCCGCGGTCCGGGCCGCGATCGGCCCCGAGGGCAAGATCCGCATCGACGTCAACGCGGGCTGGGACCTCGAGACTGCTGCGACGCGTCTTGCCTCCTATGCCCGTTTCGACCTCGAGTACGTCGAGCAACCGGTCAAGACACTGGAGGAGATGGTCGAGCTCAAGCGGATGACCGATGTGCCTCTCGCCGCCGATGAGCTGGTTCGACTGCGACCGGACCCGTTGGAAGTGGCGTCTATGGGCGCCGCCGACATTCTCGTCGTGAAGGTTCAGCCTTTGGGCGGTGTGGCCCGGACTCTGGACATCGCGGCTCGAGCCGGGATCCCCGTTGTGGTGTCGTCGGCATTGGAGACGTCGATCGGGATCTACTCAGGGCTCCTCGTCGCCTCCCTGTTGCCCGAGCTCTCGTTCGCCTGTGGCCTGGGCACAGTGTCGCTGATCGAAGGCGATCCGACCCGTCTCCCCCTCGTCTCGATGAACGGCGAGCTGGAGGTTCGTCGGCCCGAGCCCGACCCCGAATTGCTCGAGCGATGGCGACCCGATCGGGATAGGTCAGCCGAGCTCCTGCGTAAAGTCCGAAACGCGGCCGAGGTGCTCACTTGAGATCGCGAGACCCAAAATCGAGACTCCACTGACACAGCCCAATCCCAGCACGGCCCAGGCCCGGGCCATAGTCGACGAGCTACACCGGCATGGTGTCGACTATGCGGTCATCTCGCCCGGTTCCCGGTCGGCCGCCCTGGCAATCGCCTTCGAAGAGCACCCCGGAGTGACGACGAGGGTGGTCCTCGATGAGCGCTCGGCAGCCTTCCATGCCCTGGGCCGAAGCCGGGCGACGACGGCGCCGGTGGTCGCACTGGCGACGTCGGGGACGGCGCTTGCGAACTACCTGCCGGCGGTGGTCGAGGCCGACCTGTCACTCGTCCCCCTGATTCTGATCTCGGCAGATCGCCCGCCAGACCTGCTCCATGTCGGGGCCAACCAGACCATCGACCAAGAGGGGATCTTCGGGGCAAAGGTCCGCTGGTCATGCGCCATCCCACCGTCCGAGCCCGGTCTCGACTCGAACGGCTACTGGCGTTCGACGGTGTCCCAGGCGGTGGCTCGGGCCAGGGGACATGGCGCCCGGCCCGGGCCGGTCCATCTCAATGTGGCATTCCGTGAGCCAACCGTCCCCGTGTCCGATGACGGGAGGACCCGGGCCGAGAGTTACCCCTTCCCGATCGAGGGGCGCTCCGGGGGAGAGCCGTGGCAGCATCACGACCAGGCGAGGGCCACCGGCGCGGCGCTGGTGATGGGCGGTCGCGGCGTGGTAGTGGCCGGCGAAGGGGATTTCGACCCGCAAGAAATCTTCACTGCCGCCCGGGCGCTCGGCTGGCCGGTCCTGGCCACGGCAACTTCGGGACTCCGCGTCTACGACGTCGTAACCACTTATCACCATCTGTTGGTCACCGGCGTGCCCGCCGAGCTGCGGCCCGATCTGGTGGTCACGGTCGGTCGAACCGGGCCCAGCGACCGCCTCGGATCGCTCACGTCGCTGCCCGTGCCTCAGTTGCAGATCGACCGCTGGGGGGCATGGAATGACCCTCACCGGCATTCGAGCCATCTGCTCCAGGCGGATCCTGCACAAACGCTCGGCGGCTTGGGCCCGGCCCCGGACGATCGTCTGCTCCGGTCCTGGCTGGAGGCCGACGTCTCGATGAGGTCGGCCCTCGACGACCATCTCGCCGCCGATGCGGTGCCGACCGGCCCCGCCGTAGCCCGAGCCATCGCGCAACTCGATCCGGTGATGTTGATCGCGGCATCGTCGATGCCGATCCGGGACGTGGACGCGCACGTCGCCCGGACGGCCAAGGTCATCGCCAATCGCGGCGCCTCGGGCATCGATGGTTTCGCTTCGACGGCATTGGGCGCGGCATCGGCAACTGCGGGGGCGTTGGCATTCGGCGGTGACCTCTCGTTTCTCCATGACATCGCCGGGCTCGTAGTCGACAGGATGTCCGATGTCGTGTTCGTGGTCGTCGACAACGGTGGCGGTGGTTTGTTCGACCTGCTGCCACAGGCAGAGCACGCCCCTGCCTTTGAGCGTCTGTTCGTCGCTCCCCATCATCTCGACCTGAGCCGAGTCGGGTCCGCATTCGATCTGGTCGCCTCCGTAGTGGACGACGTCGCCGATCTGGGATCGACGATCGGGAGTCGTCTCGACGCGGGCGGCCCCCATCTCGTGGTGATTCCAGTGGATCGTGAGGCCGACCTGAAGGCCCGACGAGGATTGGACGATACGGCGCGCGCGGTATCCGCCGGGCTCAGCTGAGCCCGAGTGCTCCCAGCATCGGCCGCAACTTGATCTGGGTCTCTTCGAACTCCATGGCTGCGGTGGAGCCTTCCACGATCCCGGCGCCGGAATAGAGGGTCACATCCTCACCATCGATCTCCCCGCAGCGAAGGGCGATCGCGAACTCACCATCGCCTTCCCGATCGAACCAACCCACGGGACCGGCGTATCTCCCACGCTCGTGGCCCTCGAGCTCGCGGATCAGCTCGATCGCCGTCTTGGTCGGGGTCCCCGCCACGGCGGCGGTCGGGTGCAGTGCGGCCAGCAAGTCGGACACCGTGGTCCCTGCGCGGACGTCACCTTCGAAGACCGTCGACAGGTGCTGGATGTCGCCGTAGGTGGCGACCGATCTCTCCGACCGCCCGAGGCGGGTGCAGAAGGGGGCGAGGGCTGTGTCGACCGAATCAGCCGCGAGAGAATGCTCCCGCGTCATCTTCTCGGTGTGGAAGAACCCGGCCGAGGCGGGGTCGCCAGGATCTGCGGAGCCGGCCAACGAGATCGACCGGACATTCCCCGCGGCGAGCGAGACGAGCAACTCCGGGCTCGAGCCGACAAAACCATCGATCAGGAATGTGTGAGAACCGGGCTCGCTGCGGGCGAGACCGGAAAGTACGAGGTGGGTGGGCACCAGGCTTTCGAACTTCGCCTGGACTCGTCTGGAGAGGACGACTTTCTCCACCTCACGCTCCCGAATCGCATCGAGCGCGTCGTCGACCAGGCTCATCCAAACATCGAGCCCGCCGTCGCCGAGATGGCCGTCAGGGAGCATCGTGGGGGAGGCAGGCGGAGGGAGGTCGTCGGGATCGCCGACCAGGAAGCGGGTCCCATCTGTGTCGACCTCGATGAGGGTCCGGGGGATGATCACGACCGAGCCCGGCTGGTTCTCGTCGAATGTGAAGCTGGCCATTGCCATCGGGGCGTTGGTGGCAGACAGTCTTCGCAGGGCGCGGTCGAAGCGATCGGCGCCGGTTCCGGCGTCGATCCTCGTGGAGACTCCCCAGCCGAATAGTGCAAGGCCGCGACGGATCCATGCCGAGTCAGGGGCGCGTGAGAGAGCGTCATGCACGCCCGACTCGAAGACTTCAGCTGTCATTCCAGTTGCAGGCTAGGACCGGCTCGAGGGCCTCGATCCCGGCCAGCTCACGGGCGACCTGGCGGAACCTCTCCGGTTCGCCAGACGTGGCCAGCGTCAGCCGTCCCGAACCGCCCATGTCTGACGCGACTCTCCTCAGTTGGCGGGCCACCGCCGGCGCCGGGTCCACGATTCTCACGCCAGGCCCTGCCACGTCCTCTATCAGAGGAACCAGGAAGGGGAAGTGGGTGCAGCCAAGGACCAGCGTGTCGGCGCCGCCGTCGAGGATCGGGGCAAGACACGCAGCCACCTGCCGCCTCGCCTCGGGCCCATCCACCTCTGCTCTTTCCACCAGCTCCACCCATCTCGGACAAGCCCGGGTCAGCACCGTGACCCCCGTCGCATGCCGTTGCATCACCGACGCGTAGAGCTCGCCCTGGAATGTTGCCGCGGTTGCAAGGACACCGATGACTCCTGTGGCACTGCTCACCACAGCCGGCTTCACCGCCGGCTCCATCCCCACAAAGGTCACATTGGGGTGGTTGGCGCGCAACGCATGGAGCGCGGCGGCGGATGCGGTGTTACAGGCGATGGTGATGGTCGTGGCGCCCCGATCCAGGAGCCACCGGGAGGCTTCCTCGGTCATGCTGGCGACCTCGGCCAGGGTTCGCACCCCGTAGGGGGCCCGAGACTGGTCGGCGAGATAGAGGAGATCGGCGGAGGGCATCTCACGTCGAATCTCGTTCAGGACGCTCAAGCCGCCGACACCCGAATCGAAGACCCCGATCATCGGTCTCATATCAGCAGGAGGATGAGGGGGCCGCAGGGATCCCGATCACTAGTACCGTCGACCGGCGTGAAGATCGATGGCTCGGTGGCGCTGATCACGGGTGGCGTGTCCGGTCTCGGCTTTGGTGCCGCCTCTCGTGTCGTCCGGGTCGGGGGCTCGGTGGTCATGCTCGACATCGACGAGGCGCACGGCGCCGCGGCTGTGGATGCGCTGGGTGAGAACGCCCGCTTCATCCGCTGCGACGTGCGCGAACCTGGAGGAGTTGTCGATGCGGTGGGCAGAGCTGCCGAGGAGTGGGGCCGGATCGACATCCTCGTCAACGCCGCCGGCGTCGCGCCGGCGCAACGGCTGATCTCGCGTGATGGTTCGCTCTTCGATCTCGACTTGTTCAAGTTCGTCATCGACGTGAATCTGATCGGCATGTTCGATGTGACCCGAAATGTGGCCGCGGTCATGTCTCAAAATGATCCTGGCGTCGACGGGGAGCGGGGAGTCATCGTGAATGTGGCCTCGATCGCGGCCTTCGAGGGGCAGATCGGTCAGGTTGCCTACTCTGCGTCGAAGGGCGGGATCGTCGGCATGACCCTGCCCCTCGCCCGCGATCTGGCCGGGATCGGGGTGCGGTGCGTGACCGTGGCGCCTGGGATAATGGACACGCCCCTCTTGGCCGGCGCCCCTGAGGAGCTCAAGGAATCACTGGCCGCGCTGCACGTCTTCCCCCGACGTCTCGGTACCCCCGAAGACTTTGCCCATCTGGTGCAGTCGATTGTGGAAAACCCGCTCCTGAACGGTGAGGTGATCCGGCTCGACGCTGGGGCGCGGATGCCGCCGAGGTGATCGTTCGGTACCAAAAAACCTCGCGCTGACACTATGTGTTGCTCGCGGCGGATGTATATGCTCCCCGCTTGATAGGCGTAACAGCCTGTCTGCCCATAGGAGGGAATCCATATGAAGAAAGGACGACAGAGGAGCGCGCTTGCCGCTCTTCTTGCGTTTGGACTGTTCCTCGCGGCTTGTAGCAGCGGGGAACCAACAGAAACCACGGAGGCGACGGACGACACGACGGCGACCACCGAGGCGACTACTGACACAACCGAGGCACCGACCGATACCACCGAGGCCGCTGCGGCCGGCGATGGGATCGTCACGACCTACATTGGTGAGCCGGAGTTCCTGCAGCCACCGAACACCAATGAGTCGGAAGGGAATGCGGTGCTCAGCGCCCTGTTCCGCGGTCTGATCGATTACAACCCGGAAACCAGTGAGCCTGAGTTCACCGGTGTCGCCGAGTCGATCACCTCGCCCGACGAGGGTCTCACCTGGGAGATCGTCCTCAACGACGGTTGGACATTCCATGACGGCACGCCCGTCACCGCGCAGTCGTTCGTCGATTCGTGGAACTACTCGGCATACGGGCCTAACGCGGCTCAGGTGTCGGGTTTCTTCGCTTCGATCGCCGGCTTTGCAGAGATGCAGTGCGGAACGATCACTCAGCCCAATGAGGAGACCGGTGAGGACGAAGAAGTAGCCGATTGCGAGGGCTCACCGCCCGCCGCGGAGACCATGAGTGGTCTTGCCGTAGTCGACGACCTCAACTTCACCGTGACTCTGGCCCAGCCGGAGACGTTCTTCATGACCAGGCTCGGTTACACCGCGTTCTACCCGCTGCCGGAGGCGTTCTACGCCGACCCGGCCGCCTATAACGAGGCGCCGATCGGGAACGGGCCGTTCATGATGGACGGCACCTGGGAGCACGACGTCGAGGTCAGGACAGTGGCCAACCCGGATTTCGCCGGTGACGATCCTGCCCAGGTCGAGGGTCTGACCTTCCGTATCTACGAGGACGTCAACACTGCGGTGAACGACCTGATGGCCGGCAACCTCGACATCGTCGATGCCGTGCCGCCGGAGCGCGTTGCGGAAGTGGAGGCAGCGGTCCCGAACTTCGGTGAGACACCGAACTCGTCGATCAACTACCTCGCCTTCCCGCTCTACGACCCCATATATCAGAACCCTGATGTTCGGGCCGCATTGTCGATGGCTATCGATCGGCAGACGCTGGTCGACAGCCCGATCTTCAACGGCACCCGTGCCCCGGCGTTCAACCTCCAGTCTCCGGTCATCCCCGGATTCCAGGAGACCGTCTGTGACAACTGGAACTACGACCCAGAGGCCGCTGCGGCACTGTGGGAGTCGTCCGGTGGCATCGAAGGGCCGATCACGGTCTGGTTCAACTCGGGCGCCGCACACGACGCCTGGGTCGAGGCAGTGGTCAACATGTGGGCCGAGAACCTCGGTATCGACCCGACCACGGTGACGTTCGAGCAGCTCGACTTCGCCGACTACCTGCCGCGTATCGACGCACAGGAGATCACAGGTCCGTTCCGTCTTGGCTGGGGTATGGACTACCCGCACCCCCAGAACTACTGGCAGTTGCTGTTGGACAGCCGTTTCGTCCCGCCCACGGGGTCGAACAGCACGTTCTACATCAACCCCGAGTTCGACGCCAAGGTCGACGAGGCCAACGCTCAGGCCGACATCGAGGCCGCTATCCCCCTCTACCAAGAGGCGGCGGCCATCGCATGTGCCGACACCCCATTGATCCCGATGTTCTTCGGGTTGAACCAGTTCGCCTGGAACGACACCGTTGGCGGGGTCCAGATGGACGCGTTTGCCAACCTCGTCTACACCGACCTGACGGCAGGCGGCTAAGAACCGATGGCGACGGGAACGTCGCCGAAATGTGGTGGAGCGGCATCCCCGGGATGCCGCTCCACACTATGGTTCCGCGCGGGTGGCGGGTATGGGGGCTTCGACCTCTTGGTCGACGGAGGCGACTTGGTGAAGACTGACCGATGACGAGCTACATCATCCGGCGAGTCGGGCAATTCGTCTTGGTGTTCTTCGCCGCCACCTTTCTCATCTTTGCCATGGTCTTCGCCATTCCCGGAGACCCGATCCGGGCACTCGCCGGCGAGAAGCCGATGCCCGACTCGCTTCGTCAGCAGCTCATCCAGCAATACCATCTCGATGAGCCCCTGCTCGCCCAGTACTGGCACTACGTGACCGGTCTGATGCAGGGGGACCTGGGCGAGAGCTTCAACCAGCGGCCGGTGGTCGACCTCATCAAGGAGGCCTTTCCGAAGACCCTTCGTCTCGCCATCTATGCCTTCGTCATCGAAATGGTGATTGGGGTGACGGCGGGAGTCTGGGCCGGGATTCGAAAAGACAAATTCTTGGACTCCCTGGTCAAGGTGAGCACGGTCGCGGTCATCTCCGTGCCCATCTTCGTGCTCGGCTTCATGGCCCAGCTCATGATCGGGGTCAGATTGGGGTGGCTACCGGTCACCGCGGGCAACCCGCCCAGTCTCGAGGGGTATCTGCTCCCGGCCATCGTGCTTGCTTCCGTATCGCTGGCCTATGTGGCCCGTCTCACCAGGTCGAGCGTGGTCGAGAATCTGCGATCGGACTATGTGCGCACCGCCAAGGCCAAAGGGCTCAGACAGCGGCGGGTGATCGGGGTGCACACCTTCCGCAACTCCCTCATCCCGGTGGTCACCTTTCTGGCCATCGACCTTGGCGCCCTCATGGGTGGGGCCATAGTCACAGAGACCATCTTCAACATCCCCGGGATCGGGAGGGCTGTCTACGAGGCGACGCTCTCACAGGAGGGTGCAGTGGTGGTCGGCATAGTCACCGTCCTGGTGGTCATCTATGCGGTGGCCAACCTGGTGGTCGACGTCCTGTACGCCGTGCTCGACCCGCGGATCCGGTATGACTGACACGACCAACAAGCCACCGACGGAGGCAGTCTTCGCACCGGACATCGCCACTCCGGAGGTAGTGCCCGCTCAGGCGCCCAAGCAAGGCAAGCCATCCAGTCTGTGGAGCGACGCCTGGCACGAACTGAGACGGAAGCCGAGTTTCATCATCTCGGCGGTGATCATCCTCCTCATGGTCGTCATGGCCATCTTCCCAACGCTCTTCACGTCCGTCGACCCGCGTGACTGCAGTCTCATCGACTCCATTCAGCCGCCCAGCTCGGAGCACTGGTTCGGGACCGATCTGCAGGGTTGTGACTATTACGCCCGCACCATTCATGGAGCCCGCACCTCGGTGTCCATCGGCCTTGTCGTCACCTTCTTTGCCTCCCTCATTGCCGTCACCCTTGGTTCCCTCTCCGGCTACAAGGGGGGATACCTCGACACCGTGATCTCTCGGATCACCGACATCTGGTTCGCCATCCCGTTGATCCTGGCCGGCATCGTCTTCCTCAACGCACTGGGCAGCAAGGGATTCTGGACTGTGTGTGCCGTCCTCATCGTGTTTGGCTGGCCCACCATGCTCCGGCTCATGCGCTCGTCGGTGCTCTCGGTGAGAGAGCTGGACTACATCGACGCCGCCCGGGCGCTCGGCGCCAGCGACTGGAGGATCATCACCCGGCATGTCCTCCCCAACGGGATCACACCCGTCATCGTCTATGCCACCATCACGGTGGGCGTGATCATCTCCGCCGAGGCGACTCTCTCCTTCCTCAACGTCGGTCTCCAGCTGCCGGCAATCTCCTGGGGGCTGATGATCTCGGTGGCTCAGAACCGCATTCTCGCCTCCCCCCACCTCCTCTTCTTCCCCGGAATCTTCCTCAGTGTGACCGTCTTCGCCTTCATCCTGATGGGTGACGCCCTCCGCGACGCTTTGGATCCCAAGCTGCGATGACGAAAGTCACCCCGCTGGACACAGCGTTCGACCCGCACGCGGCCGACACCGGCGTGCTGCTCGAGGTCCGTGACCTCGAGGTCGAGTTCCGGATGCGCGCCGGCACCGTGAAGGCGGCCAACAAGGTCAGCTATCAGGTCGACAAGGGGGAGACCCTCGCCATTGTCGGCGAGTCCGGCTCCGGCAAGACCGTGAGCGCTCAGGCCATCATGGGGATCATCGACTCACCGCCTGGCTTCGTCACCGGCGGAGAGATCCTCTTTCGCGGCAAGGATTTGCTCAAGATGGAGGAGAAGGAGCGCCGCCAGATCAGAGGCGACAGGATCTCGATGATCTTCCAGGACGCACTCACCGCGCTCAACCCCGTGTTCACAGTCGGCTGGCAGATCTCGGAGATGTTTCAGAAGCACCGGGGCATGTCCAAGTCGGAGGGCTACAAGCGCGCAGTTGAATTGATGAACCTCGTGAAGATCCCGTCGGCCGCGGAGCGGGTCAACGCCTACCCCCACGAGTTCTCAGGCGGCATGCGGCAAAGGGTCATGATCGCGATGGCCATCGCCCTGGACCCCGATGTCCTGATCGCCGACGAACCGACCACTGCTCTCGACGTCACGGTCCAAGCACAGATCATGGAGCTCCTGGCCGATCTGCAGCAGCAGACCGGGATGGGGTTGATCCTCATCACCCACGACCTCGGCGTGGTAGCCGAGGTCGCCGACAAGGTCTCGGTCATGTATGCAGCCGAGATCGCCGAGACCGCCGACATCCGTGAGCTCTATCAGCACCCATATCACCCTTATACCGAGGGCCTGATGCGCTCTCTCGTCCGACCCGATCACAAAGGCGGCCGGCTCTCGCCGATCAAAGGATCTCCGCCCGACCTCCTCCACATCCCCGAGGGCTGCCCGTTCCATCCCCGTTGTGACTACGTCCAGGACATCTGCCGGACGGATGACCCGCCGTTGCGAGAAATCGTGCACGGCCGAACCTCCGCATGTCACTTCGCCGAGGTGTTCTCGAATGACTGAGCCGATCCTCTCCGTGCAGGACCTGGTCAAGCACTACCCGATCCGAAAGGGTGTGTTCCGCCGACAGGTCGGGTCGATCAAGGCTGTGGATGGGGTCAGCTTCGACCTGATGCCTGGCGAGACACTCGGGCTCGTTGGCGAGTCCGGCTGTGGCAAGTCGACGGTGGCCCGAACCCTCCTCCGTCTGATCCATCCGACCTCGGGCGCCGCGTATTACAAGGGCACCGACATCTTCTCGCTCGACAAGGGCGATATGCGTGAGCTCCGGCGACACATCCAGATCATCTTCCAGGACCCGTATGCATCGCTCAACCCGAGAATGACGGTCGGGGACATCATCGCCGAGCCGTGGTCGATCCACAGCGGTCTTCTCCCCAAGAACAAGGTGAGAGACCAGGTCGGCCAGCTTCTGGAGCTCGTCGGGCTCAACCCCAATCACATCAACAGGTATCCGCACCAGTTCTCCGGTGGGCAGCGGCAGCGGATCGGGGTGGCGCGGGCTCTGGCCCTGAACCCGAGCATCATCATCTGTGACGAGCCGGTCTCGGCTCTCGACGTATCCGTCCAGGCCCAGGTGGTCAATCTGCTCGAGGAAATCCAGGACGAGTTCAACCTGTCCTACATCTTCATCGCCCACGACCTGTCCATCGTTCGTCACATCTCGGACCGTGTTGCGGTGATGTACCTGGGCAAGATCGTCGAGGAGGGGGTCGAGTCGGATCTCTACGGCAACCCTTCGCACCCCTACACCCAGGCACTGATGTCGGCGGTGCCGGTGCCGGACCCCAACTTCCAGGCCAAGACGCGCATCCTTCTCCAGGGTGACGTCCCTTCGGCGGCCAACCCTCCCTCCGGTTGCCATTTCCGTACCCGCTGCTGGAAGGCGCAGGACATCTGTGCCGAGGTCGAGCCCCTGCTGGAGCAGCATTTCGACACTCTGGCCGCCTGCCATTTCGCCGCCCCACGCGAGATTTTCGCGGATACCGGCAGCGAGTAGTCAGAGGCCTTTCAGGCTCTCCGGGTTCTCCAGACCGGACAGATCGCCCGGATCCTCCCCGAGGGCCACTGCCTTGATCACACGGCGCATGATCTTGGCCGACCTGGTCCGGGGCAGATCGGCCACCCATCGGACCTGGCTCGGACGAAAGGCGTTGCCCATCGTGCCGGTGACTGCGGCGAGCACCGTTGCGGTCAAATCGTCATCTGGCTCGACATCCGGCGCCGGCACGACGTAGAGCGCGATCGACTCCCCTTTCACCTCGTCGGGGATCCCGATGGCCGCCGCCATGGTCACTTCGGGGAGGGCCACCACCGCGGACTCGATCTCGGCCGGGCCCACGCGCTTGCCGGCGATATTCAGCGTGTCGTCCGATCTGCCGTGGAGGTACCAGAAGCCATCCTCGTCGATGGAAGCCCAGTCGCCATGCACCCACACGTCCGGGAACCTGGACCAGTAGGTCTCGAGATATCGATCCGGCTCTCCCCAGAAACTGCGCGTCATCCCGGGCCAGGAGCCACGGATCACCAGCTCGCCGACCTCTCCCCGCACCGGATTGCCGTCCGCGTCGTAGATGTCGGCGTCGATCCCGAACGACGGGGCGCCGACGGAAGTCGGCTTGAGCCCTTGCAGGATGTTGACACCGACGATGACCGCGCCGATCTCGGTCCCGCCCGTGATATTGATGATCGGCCGTTTTCCCTCTCCGACTTCGTCGAACAGCCACCACCACGGATCGGGGTTCCACGGTTCACCGGTGGATCCAAAGGTGTGGAGACGAGAGAGGTCGTGTCGTCGAGCATGTTCGACGCCGTGGGGCCTGAGGGCCCGGATGAGTGTGGGCGATATCCCGAGGAAGGTGACGCCCAAGTTGGCCGCAACCGCCCAGAGCCGGTCCGGGCCTGGATAGTCGGGCGCTCCGTCGTATGTCGCCAGGGCTGCTCCGTTCGCCAGACCGGCGAGGACCATCCACGGGCCCATGATCCATCCCATGTCGGTGGCCCACATCACCACGTCGTCCCTGCCGATCTCGGCATGGAAGGCGCCCTCGGCGGCGAGCTTCACCGTGAGGCCGGCCTGGACGTGGACGGCGCCCTTGGGGCGTCCGGTGGTACCCGAGGTGTAGGCGATGAGGACCGGAGCCTCGGTGCTGGTGGGGGAGTGGGGGACCGGCTCGGCGCTCGGCACCACATCGTGCCACCACACATCGCGTCCCTCGACCATCGGGGTATTGGGGCGGCTCGCGTAATCGACGACCAAGACCCGGTCCAAACCACCGGCACGTTCGATCGCCTGGTCGGCGACCTCCTTCATCTCGATCAGCTTGCCCCGCCGCTGAAAGCCGTCGGCGCAGATCATTGCCTTTGGTCTCGGGTCATCCAGCCGGGTCGCCACCGCTTCGGGTCCGTACCCCGAGAAGACCGGGATGAAAATGGCGCCGATGCGAGCGACTGCCAGAAGCGACACCACGGCCTCTTCGCCCATCGGCAGATAGACCGCCACCGCATCACCCTTGGCGACGCCGAGCCCGATCAGGGCGCCGGCGAGACGGCCCACCACATCCCTCAGCTCGCCAAAGGACATCTGGCGGCTCTCACCGGTCTCCTTCTCACTGCGCAGTGCGACGCGGCCCGGGTCCTCGTCGGCCCACTTGTCGACACAGGCCCGACTCAGATTGAATTCCCCCCCGACGAACCAGGTCGCCCACGGATGCCCTCTCGATGTGTCCCGGACCGTCCTCCATGGCCGGTCGAAGGGGAGACCGAGGAAGTGGACGACTGCCTCCCAGAACCACTCCGGATCGGATGCCGACCTCTGACGCAGCTCAGCGAGATCCACGATCTGATGTACCTGCATGAATGCAGCGGTGTTGGAAGCCGCCACCCGCTCTGGCGGTGGCCGCCAAACCAGATCTGATGTCTCCATCGCCCTCCTAAACGTCGCGTCGGAGGCTAGATCGCTGCCGATACAGCCGCCCTACCAGTCCTAACCTCCTCGTCGATGAACAAGACCGAGGAGCGAACGGATAACCGCGTATTCCGGCGACGGACGCTGGTCGTGGCCGGGGTGCTGCTGCTCACCGCGCTGGCGTTATATCTGCTGTTCCGGCTTCGCAACCTCCTGTTCATGGTCTTCGTCGCACTCTTCATCGCCGTGGCCCTCGAGCCACCGGTCCACTTTCTGGAGAAGCGGGGCTGGAAGAGAGGACTTGCCACCGGCCTGGTGTTCCTGGTGGGCTTCCTGTTGATCGTGGCGTTTGTCGCGCTGCTCGTCCCTCTGTTCGTCAACCAGGTCAACGAGCTGATCGACCAGCTCCCCGGATACATCGATTCCGTGGCCCAGCAATTGAACGACTGGTTCAACACCGACATCTCCACCGAGTCACTGCAGCAGGAGGCGGCCGGGTTGCCCGACCTCATCGCCGGGCGCCGGCGGGACGATCCTGGGTGGGGTGGTCAATGTCACCACCGGTATCTTCAGCTTCCTCTTCTTCGCCACCACCGTGGCTCTCTTCTCCTTCTACATGATCGCCGAGCTGCCCAAGCTGCAGAGGACCGTCCTCTCCACGATGAACCAGGAGCGCCAAAGCGATGCTCTACACATATGGGACGTGGCGGTGGAGAAAATGGGCGGCTACATCTATTCGAGACTGATCCTCTCGCTGTTGAGCGGCACCCTGACCGCGGTCTTCCTCACCATTCTCGGCGTACCGTTCGCAGTCTCGTTAGGGATCTGGGTTGGCGTGCTCAGCCAGTTCATCCCCGTGGTAGGGACCTACCTCGCCGCCATCCTCCCGGCAGTCGTAGCCCTTTCCTCCGGGGGTCTGGGCACGATGCTTTGGGTGATCGTCTATTTCTTGGCTTATCAACAGATCGAGAACTACCTCATAGCTCCCCGCATCACCCAGAAGACGATGGAGATCCACCCCGCCGTCTCGATCGGCGCCATCATCATCGGCTCCGCCCTGTTGGGGCCGATCGGCGTGATCCTCGCCTTGCCCATGACCGGCATCATCCAGGCACTCATCTCCGAGACCAGGAGTCATCACGCCGTGATACTCGACCACGAGCACCATGCCGAGACGCCGACGTGAGCAAGGCCGTTTCGGCACGAATGGCCTGGCTCGTCGCTCTGACGATGTTGACATTGGCGTGCACCGGTGAGGCCGAGCCCACCACCACGCTCGAAGTTGTGACGACCAGAGCCCCGGAGACCACGACCACGGCAGCCCCGACGACGACGACGGTGGGTGCCTGCCGTGACACATTCTGCGTCAGGTACAACATCCGTCAGGAGGCGGCCTGGGCCGACGGCACACCGGTGACGGCCGCTGACTTCGTCTTCACCTACGAGACCATCGCCGACCCGGCCCTGGACATCATCAGTCGGGAGGGCTACCACCTGATCACCGGCTACGAGGTCGTCGACGACAAGACAGTCGTCTTCGCCTTCGACGAGATCTATGCGCCGTGGCAGACGCTGTTCAGCTCCGTCCTGCCGGCGCACATCCTCGAGGGCGAGCCGTTCAACACGGCGTGGGACGATGCCATCACTATGGGCACCGGGCCATTCACCTTCGTCGAATGGGTGCCCGAGGAGCGGATCACGCTGGCGCGCAACCCCAACTACTGGGGTGAGGCATCCGGTGACGTGCAGACCCTCAACGTCTTGTTTCTGGGCGACGAGGAGCTACAGGTTGACGCGCTGGGAGACGGCGCGGTAGACATGATCTACCCCCAGCCCTATGTGTCCCTGTTGGATGAGGTGGCCAACATCGGCGGGGTCGAGTCGGTCACAGGTCTTGGCCCGGTGTGGGAGTACTTCGGCTTCAACCAGGACGACCCCAGGCTGCAGAACCTCTTCGTCCGCCAGGCGATCGCCCAGGGCATCAACCGTGAGGCCATCATGGATGCGGTCGTCCGGCCCATCACGCCCGGCGGCCAGCTCCTCGGGAACTCGGTGTGGTTGAACAGCAGCGATCACTACGTCGACCACTTCAACGGCCTCTTCCCCTACGACCCGGTGGGCGCCGATGCGCTGTTGTCGAGCAACGGCTGCGTGAAAGGAGAAGACGGCATCTACGTGTGCGGCGACCAGCGTCTCTCATTCAGCTGGTCGACCACGTCGGGAAACCAGGCCCGGGATCTGCACTTCGAGCTGGCCCAGGCCGACCTCGCCGCCATCGGGATAGAGATAACAGCGAGCTTCGGGCCCACCTCGGAGCTGTTGCAGACGACCAACCTCCAGGGAGGTGCCGATGTGTGGCAGGTCTCCAACCTGGCTTGGGTCGCCTCCCCGGACCCGTCCTGGGGCAACAGCCGCTACTACTGCCAGGGCAACGCCTTGAACGGCTTCGGCGACCTCAACTTCTTTCGCTATTGCGACGAAGAGGTGGACGCGCTGATCAGGCGAACCGACATGATCGTCGACCCCGAGGAGCGCGCCGCGACCTACAACCAAGCCGACGAGCTATGGCTCGCCGCGGTTCCGATGATCCCGATGTATCAGAGACCGACGCTCCTTGCCTGGAATTCGGTCATACAGGGCCCTGGCGACAACCCATCCGAGATCGGGCCGTTTTGGAACATAGGTGACTGGAGTGGCAAGGAAGAGGTCAACTTCGGGGCCAACATGCAACCGGGCTCGATGAACATCATCGAGCCGGACGGGAACGAGGTCGAGAGCTTCTATATCGCCAACGCCATCCTCGAGGGCGCATTCACCATCACCCCGGACTTCGAGTATGCCCCACGTCTCGTCGAGAGCGCGGAGCCGATAGTCCCCGAGGGCTGAGCGGCCCGGACCTGTCGGAACTAGGTTGCGCCGGACCATGACCGGCCCTTTGCAGGGACTGAGGGTTGTCGAGATCGCCGCCCTGGGGCCGGCGCCCTTCTGCGGGATGATCATGGCCGACCTCGGTGCCGACGTGGTGAGAGTGGATCGAGCCGACGCGGTCCGGGGTGAGCACACGCCGTCGACGAGAAACGACCTGATGTGTCGGGGCAAGACCTCGATAGGGGTGGACCTGAAGAACGAAGAAGGGGTGAATGTCGTCCTTCGGTTGGTGGAGGGCGCCGAGGCTCTCATCGAAGGGTTCAGACCCGGGGTCACCGAGCGTCTCGGCATCGGTCCTGCCCAGTGTCTCGCCCACAACCCGGCGCTGGTCTACGGGCGGATGACCGGCTGGGGCCAGGACGGCCCGCTTTCGGGGCGGGCCGGCCACGACATCGACTACATCGCCTTATCCGGGGCACTAGCTGCGATCGGCTCCGAGGAGACCCCTGTGCCACCATTGAACCTGGTGGGGGACTTCGGGGGAGGGGGCATGTTCCTCGCAGTGGGCCTCCTCGCCGCCGTGCTTCACGCTCGTTCGACAGGGTTCGGCCAGGTGGTGGATGCCGCCATGATCGACGGGTCTGCGCTGTTGACAACGGCGATGCACGGCCACATCGCCGAGGGGTGGTGGGCGTCGGGGCGGGAGGCCAACCTCCTCGATGGCGGGGCGCCCTTCTATGCGGTCTACGAGACAGCCGATGGCGGGCACGTTGCCGTCGGTGCCCTGGAACCGCAGTTCTACGCTGCTCTCCTCGAAGGGCTGGGGATCGACCAGGCATCCCTGCCTGCCCAGGGTGACCGGGAGGGCTGGCCGATGATCAAGGCTGTCCTCGCCTCGAAATTCGCCAGTCGGAGCCGTGACGAGTGGGCAGAGCACTTCGCCGCCACCGACGCCTGCGTGACCCCGGTCCTCGACGCCACCGAGGCGCCGGTTCATCTCCACAACAAGGCCCGCGAGGTGTTCATCGAGGTCGACGGGGTCACCCAGCCCGCTCCCGGCCCCAGATTCTCGGCGACCCCGTTGCCCCGTCCCACAGGCCCTGGTTACCCCGGAAGAGACACAGATTTCGTGCTGAAGACCCTCGGCTATAACGAAACCGAGACAAGTATGCTCCGCCGGGTCGGAGCAGTGGCCTGATCGCGGAGGAGAAATGTCCCAGGAAGCCGTGTTGGCGGAGCGAGCGGAGATCGACGCCGAGGTAGAAGGCAAGACAATCGTCGATTACCTCGATCGGAATGCGGAGCGTCACGGTGACCAGCCCGCGATCCACTACAAGGATGGGGACTGGAAGACGCTGACCTGGCGCGAATACCGCCAGGCCGTGCACGAGGCAGCCGCAGGCTTCCAGGACCTGGGTGTCGGCGAAGGCGAATTCGTCGCCATCATGGCCGGGAACCGCCCCGAGCACGTCATCGCCGACTACGCGGCCATCCATTCCGGGGCGACAGCGGTGACCATCTACTCCACGCTCACTGCGCCTCAGGTCCAGTACATCGCCGACAACTGCAAGGCCACCGTCGCCGTGCTCGAGAACCTCGAGTTCATGAAGCGCTGGGAGGAGATTCGCTCCGAGCTGCCCAATCTGCGATATGTCGTCCTGATGTCGGGTGCGGAGAACTACGACACAGCCGATTGGGTGTTGAGCTGGGACGATCTTCTGATCAGGGGGAAGAAGCGCCTGGTCGAGGACCCGGAGGCGGTGACGCGTACCGCTGGCGCGCTCACCCCCGACACCCTGGCCACCCTCATTTACACCTCGGGCACCACGGGGACCCCGAAGGGCGTGATGATCAGCCATCGGAATGTGGTGTGGACCGCCGAGTGCCTGCGACGCGCAGCCAACATCGATCTCGGGCCCCGAATGGTCTCCTATCTGCCTCTCGCCCACATCGCCGAGCGGCTGGCCACCCACTATCTGGCTACGTACATGGCCGGCCAGGTGTGGTTCTGCCCGAATCTCGCCAGTGTCCTCGAGTACATCCAGGAGGCCCGGCCCACCCTGTTCGTTGGGGTTCCCCGCGTCTACGAGAAGTTCCACTCCCGGCTCACTGCCCGCTTTGCCGAGACTCACGGGGTCAAGAAGACCCTCCTCGACCGGGCCCTCGACGCCAACCGGAAACGGGTCCTGGCGGAGCAGGAAGGGAAGTCGGGCCCCATGATGGCGGGCGCGCTCGACTCGATCGTCCTGTCCAAGGTGCGCGAGCAGCTGGGCATGGACCAGGTCGAGATTGCCATCACCGCTGCTGCACCGATCAATCCGGACCTGATCCTGTTCTTCCAGACCTTGGGGATCCCCCTGTTCGAGTTGTACGGGATGTCGGAGACCACCGGCCCGGCGACGACCAATGTCCCCGGCGCATTCAGACTCGGCTCAGTGGGGAAAGCCATCCCCGGAGTCGAGGTGGACCTTGCCGAGGACGACGAGCTGTTGATGAGGGGCGGGGTCATCACCCAGGGCTATTACAAGCTCCCCGCTGACACCGCTGAGGCTTTCGACTCCGAAGGCTGGCTCCACTCGGGCGACCTGGCCCGAATCGACGAAGACGGCTTCGTGTGGATCATCGGTCGAAAGAAAGAGATCATCATCACCGCCGGTGGGAAGAACATCGCCCCGGCCAAGCTGGAGACCATTCTGGGCAATCACGCTCTGGTATCCAAGGTCTGCATGGTTGGCGACGGTCGCAAGTTCCTGACGATGATCGTTGCCCTCGACCATGAGGAGGCACCGGCGTGGGCCGAGGCCAACGGTCTGGCCTACCAGGACCTGGCGACCTTCTCCAAGCTCGACGAGGTGAAAGCCGAGATCGAGCGTGCCATCGATGAGGCGAATGACACGGTCTCCTCCGTGGAGCAGGTCAAGAAGTGGATCATCGTTCCCGACGAGTGGACCCCGGATTCGGGCGAGGTGACGCCGTCGCTGAAGCTCAAGCGCAAGGTCGTCCTCGACAAGTACGCGGACGAGATCGAGAGTCTGTACGTAGGAGTCTGAGGCCCGAACCCGGGCGCTTATGCGACGAGACCTGTTCGAAGCAGATCACGAGCTTTTCCGATCCACCGCCCGTGAGTTCGTCGAGCGGGAGGTGGCACCCAACGTCGCAAAATGGGAAGCACAGGGGAGCGTCGACAAGGACATGTTCCGCAAGGCGGGCAAGGCCGGGCTCCTCGGTATGGCGGTGGCCGAAGAGCACGGTGGGGGCGGGATAGCCGACTTCCGGTTCAATATGGTGATTGGCGAGGAACTGATGCGCGCCGACGCCATGGCATCGGGCATGTGCATCACTCTCCACAACGACGTCTGTCTTCCCTACTTCACCCGTTTGTGCGACGGGGAGCAGGCCGAGCGCTGGATGCCCGGTCTCGTGTCGGGAGACCTGATGTCGGCGATTGCGATGACCGAGCCCGGTGCCGGGTCGGACCTCGCCGGGATCAAGACAACGGCTGTCCGCGATGGAGACGTCTATGTCGTCAACGGGTCGAAGACCTTCATCACCAACGGGATCAATTCCGACCTGGTGATCACCGCGGTCAAGACCGACCCCCGGGAGAGGCATGCGGGGATGAGCCTCCTCGTGGTCGAAGACGGCATGGAGGGCTTCAGCCGGGGGCGAAACCTGGAGAAGATCGGCCTCCACGCCCAGGACACCGCCGAGCTCTTCTTCGACGACGTGAGGGTGCCGGTCTCGAATCGACTGGGAGAGGAGGGAATGGGCTTCGTCTATCTGGTGGAGAACCTGCCCCAGGAGCGGCTCAGCCTCGCCATCGGTTCTGTTGCCCACGCTCAAGTCGCATTCGACTGGACTCTCGAATACGTCAAGGAGCGTCAGGCGTTCGATCAGCCGATCGGGAGCTTCCAGACGGTGAAGCATCTGATGGCCGAGATGAGGACCGAGCTCGATGTCGCCCAGACCTACGTCGACCGCCAGGTGCTGGCGTTGAACCGGGGCGAGCTAAGCGCGGAGGATGCAGCCAAAGCCAAGTGGTGGGTGACCGAGACGGAGAAGAAGGTGATCGACCGCTGTCTCCAGCTCTTCGGAGGATGGGGCTACATGGAGGAGTACCCCATCGCCAGGGCATATCGCGACGCGCGGGTCCAGACCATCTACGGAGGGACGACCGAGATCATGAAGGAGATCATCGGGCGGTCCCTCGGTCTTTAGTGGGCCACAAACCAGGAATCAAGCGGAGGGAGTCAACAAATGGGTGAGCCGATCACGTTCGACGGGCGGGTGGCGGTGGTCACCGGAGCCGGAGGGGGCCTGGGGCGGGAGTACGCCCTCGAGCTCGGGAGAAGAGGGGCCATGGTCGTGGTCAACGACCTCGGTGGCGCCGTGGACGGCAGCGGGGGATCGCATTCCGCCGCCGACCTGGTGGTGGAGCAGATCACGGGAGCGGGCGGGGAAGCGATGGCCAATTACGACTCGGTTGCCACTCGTGAGGGCGGCGAGGGCATCATCCAGACCGCACTGGATTCCTTCGGGTCGGTCGACATCGTGATCAACAACGCGGGGATCCTCAGGGACAAGTCGTTCGCCAACATGACCCTCGATGAGGTGGACGCAGTTCTCGACGTCCACCTGAAGGGAGCGTTCCACGTGTCCCATCCCGCCTTCAAGGTGATGAAGGAAAGCGGATACGGTCGTTTCGTCCACACCAGCTCTGCCTCGGGCCTCTTCGGCAACTTTGGCCAGATCAATTACGGGGCGGCCAAGGCCGGGTTGGTCGGTCTCTCCAATGTGCTCGCCATCGAAGGCGCCAAGTACAACATCAAGTCGAACGCGGTGGCCCCAACCGCCAAGACCCGGATGACCGAGGAGCTCCTCGGCCCCTTCGTCGAGATGTTCGACCCGCAACAGGTGATGCCGATGGTGGTCTATCTCTGCTCGGAGCAGAACGAGCTCACGCACCAGGTCTTCACGGTTGGGGGCGGCCGCTATGGGCGGATCTTCATCGGGACCAATGACGGCTGGTTCGCCGGTCAGGGCGTGGTCCCCTCCGTCGAGGATTTGGCCGAGCATCTCGATGAGGTTCGCGACCTCACCGAGTATGTGATCCCGGGGGATATCAATGAAGAGCTGATGATCCTGGCCCGTCTGGCCGGCGGCTGATGCCGATCGATCTCGAGAAAGCGGTCGGGGCGGAACTGGCCGGCGGGACCGCCACCTGGAATGAGGAAGACATCATCCTGTATCACATTGGAGTCGGCGCCGGTGTCCCGCCCACCGACCCGGGTGAGTTGCGCTACGCCTACGAGGGCGACCTACGAGTGCTCCCCACTTATGCCACGATCCCGCAGTTCCCGGTCATGATGAGCGTGGGTTACGCCCCCGGCTTCGACATCAACCCGGCGATGATCCTTCATGGCGAGCACGAGATCGTGGTCCACGAGCCCATCCCGACCAGCGGAACGGTGATCCAGGCCGGCAGTGTCACCGAGATCCTGGACAAGGGGAAGGGCGCGCTGGCGGTCGTCGAGATCGTCTCCACCCTGGAGAAGACCGGTAAGCCGTTGTTCACGAATCGCGCCTCGGTCTTCATCAGGGGAGAGGGCGGCTTCGGTGGGGACAGTGGCCCACCCAACACCGATCCAACCCCATCGAGGGACCCTGACCATGTTGTCGAGTCGATCACCCTCCCCCAGCAAGCTCTTCTCTACCGGATGGCGTCGGGGGACAAGAACCCGCTGCACGCCGACCCGGGATTCGCCGCCTTCGCCGGGTTCGATCGGCCGATCCTGCACGGGTTGTGCACCTACGGGATCGTCTGCAAGACGGTGGTGGACCACGCCCTCGAGGGGCGGACCGAAGCGGTGGCCTCGTTTCGAGCACGGTTCTCGGGTGTCGTCTACCCGGGGGAGACGCTGGTCAGCTCCATCTGGGAGGACGGCGACAAGGTCGTGGTGTCGACCTCGGTGAAGGAACGAGAAGTCACCGTCCTCTCCAACGGTGTCGTAAGACGCAGAACGTAAGACTTGGAACGAAAATCCGAGCCGTCAGGCTCGGATCTCCACCGGAGTCCCGATGGCCACCACTTCGTGGAGGCGGGTGATGACGTCGTTGGGGACGCGGACGCACCCCAGTGACAACGCCAGACCGATCGAGCCAGGATCGTTGGTCCCGTGTATCCCGATGATCCCGTCACCCCCGTTGTATTCGGTGACGGTGTCCGATCGGGCGGAGAGACCGAGGGCATGGGGCCCCCACGGGCTCGTCGGGTCGGCCAGGGCGACGCTGTCGGTGACGAAGAACTGCCCGGTCGGGGTGGGGCTGGCCTTACTTCCGATTCCGACGGGGGTGGCGATGACCTCGTCGTCACCGACGACATAGCGCAGGGTTCGGTCGGAGAGATCGATCACAACTCTCCCTTCCACGACGAAGGCGACCATCTCGTCGGCGCGGACCCATCCTTCGGTGCCGTTGGGACGGCCGGGGAGGAGGACCCGGGCCCATCCATCATTCGGTCCCTCGACGACCGCCAGCACGGTAGTGGTGCCCAGGATCGTGGTTGGCTCGAGCGTGCGGATCGGCTCGGTCTCGTCCGGGGCGTCGAAGACCTCTACCGCTTGGCGCGCCCCGACGACGAGGGAGGACCCTTCGGGTAGGGACTCGACGTCGAGCACCTCCTCAACCGTCGTGGTCGTGACCATCGAAGTGGTCGTGGGCGACGGTGCGGTCGTGACGGGCGCCAGGCTGGTGGTAGGGGCCACGGTCGGAGCAGGCTCGGTCGCTTCGGCACCGGCACAGGCGGCCGCCGCCACCAAGAGGACGGACATGGCGATGCGTCGCATCTCGGGGAATGGTATCGGCAGCGTGGAAGAGAACTGTTCTGCCTTGATTGCCGGCCGACTTCGCCCTTCGGCAACCCTCTCTGTTGCTGATCGCAAGCGGCCCATGTCGAAACCACCTCAGGGCGAACAGACGCCGGTCGGCCGGGGCTGCCGCTGCAGGGAAGCCGCCTCTGTCCGACTTAGAGGACGAGGCTGTAGCCTGCGGCCCCGATGCCGAGGGTGTTCGTCAGCGACTTCATCCCCGGGGACATCCTCGAGCCCCTGGAGGCGCTCGCCGCGGTAGAGGTTTGGGGCCAACCCAGCGGGGGTCTGGGGGTCGCCCCCCAGGTATCACCGCGGGTGCCCCGGGAGACGCTCCTGGAACGGCTGGCCGATTGTGATGGCTGGCTGTCGATGCTGTCGGACACGATCGACGTGGAACTGCTGGATTCGGCCCGGAGTCTGAGGGTTATCTCTCAGATGTCGGTGGGCGTCGACAACATCGATGTCGAGGCCTGTCGGACCCACCGGGTGTCGGTTGGCCATACCCCCGATGTGCTGACAGAGACCACCGCGGACACCGCCTTCGCCCTCATGGGTGCCGCAGTCAGACGTCTCCCCGAGGGCGAGGCCATCGTCAAGTCCGGGGCATGGGGCCCGTGGGACCCATGGCACTTTCTGAGCGGCGACCTGCACGGCGCCACGCTCGGGATCGTCGGGATGGGGCGGATCGGCCAGGCGATCGCACGGCGAGCCCGTGGGTTCGACATGCAGGTGCTGTACACGGCACGGTCGAACAAGGATGTCCCCGGGGCGACTCGGCTCGAACTCGCCGGGCTGCTCGAGAGGTCGGACATCGTGGTGATCGCTGTCCCCCTCTCCGAGCAGACGCGGCGGCTCATCGGCAGGGCCGAGCTGGCGTTGATGAAGGACTCGGCGATCCTGGTGAACGTCGCACGCGGCCCGATAGTCGATACCGATGCCCTCGTGGAGGCGTTGGCCGGTGGATTGATCGGAGGGGCCGCCCTTGATGTCACCGACCCGGAGCCCCTGCCTCCTGATCACGGGTTGCTCGAGTTCCCCAATTGCCTGGTGGTTCCTCATATCGGCAGTGCGACCATCCCGGCGCGGAGGGCGATGGCCGCCCTCGCGGTCGCCAATCTGGTGGCTTATCTCCAACAGGAGCCCATGCCTGCATGGCTACCGGGTAGCGCCGAACAACCCATGGGCGACTACTCTGCTCCGGGTTCCCCCTCTGAGTCGAGTGATAGCTGACCCATGTTCGAATTGCCCCAATCCAGGTCGATCGAGTTGAACCCGACACAGGAAAGGCTGCGTGAGCTGACCCTGGAGCGAATGCCTCGGGTCACGATCACCGAGTTCGGGAACCTCAACTATCAGGCCGACGTCACCTCCCGTCTCAGCATGTCGACTTTCTTCGTCGCCGAGCACGAGATCCACAAGAACCGGATCTCGAGAGCTGAGGCAGAGGAATGGGGCCGGCTCCAGGACGAGCACATCGCGTCGCAGGACATGCTGCTGATCGAGGGCAGGGTCGGTCCTGATCCAGCCTTCAGCACGCCCAGCCGGCTGATGATCGAGGCCGGCGGGGCCAACATCGCCGGAATGCAGGCCCAGCTCTTCTTCCCCCCTGCGTCAGGTGGGGAGCCTCAGTTCACCGTCATCTACACCCCGTCGCTTCCCGCCCCGGGAAAGCCGGACGACCGTCTCATAATCGTCGACCTCGAGAATTGGGTGACCCGGGTCCTCGGCTCCGACTATTTCGGTGAGTCGAAAATGGGAAGTCTCCGAATGTGGGGCAGACTGGCGCATGACTGGGGCGGTCTCGCCCTGCACGCCGGGCTCAAGACCTTCCCCGCCGGGTCGACCAGGTCTGGCGATGAGGAGTCGATGCTGATCATCGGCCTGTCGGGGACCGGCAAGACGACCACCACTTTCCGTCAGCAGGTGGGATCGCTTCCTGTGCAGGACGACTTCGTGGCGCTCATGCCTGGTGGGGCGATCCGCACCACCGAGAACGGATGCTTTGCCAAGACCTTCGGCCTCGATGCCGACGACGAGCCCACCATCTACGGAGGGACCACCCGGCCGGACGCGTGGCTGGAGAATGTCTCGGTCACGGCAGACGGCAAGGTCGACTTCTTCGACACCAACTACACGGCTAACGGCCGAAGCACGTTTCCTCTGGCCAACATCAGGCACCGCGACCCGAGGGACGTCCCTCCCGCTCGCTATCTCCTCATGCTGAATCGTTCCGACCATGTCATCCCGGGTGTTGCCAGACTCCGCCGTGACCAGATCCCGGCGTTCTTCATGCTCGGGGAGACGAAGGGAACATCGGCCGGGGGTGCCGCCGAAGCCGGTAAGAGCCTCCGGGTGCCCGGAACCAATCCGTTCTTCTTCGACGACGACGCTCAGCAGGGCAATCGCCTCCTGGAGTTGCTCGAAACGATGCCCGACCTGGAGGCGTTCGTGCTCAACACCGGCCGTGTCGGGGGAGAAGAGGAGGGCTCGAAGAAGGTGACGATCCAGGACTCGTCGGCCATCGTCCAGGGGATCGTCGAAGGCACGATCGAGTGGGCCACCGATCCCGACTTCGGGTACGAGATCGCCGCGACCGTGCCTGGTGTGGACGACGTCGAATTGCTCCAACCGGTGCGCCTCTATCAGAGACTGGGCCGCGAGGCCGAGTACGAGGAGATGGTGGCGAGACTGGGCAAGGAGCGGTCCGAGTACCTGGCCGGCTACACGATGCTCGACCCGTCGGTGGCCGCCGGTCTCTGATCGGGCGCTGAAGCCCTAGGTCGGGAACACGACGAGGAGACACCCTGAGTCGATCCGTATGTCGGCCACGGGGGATCGCATCACATTGCTCACCCCTCTGGTCGTGCCCGCGTCGAAGGTGTCCCCGTCGAGCTCCCATTGGAGCCCGTTCGTGGTGAGCCCGGTGACCGGGCCACCCACCGGGATCAGGCTGACTAGCGCACCGACATCCCCATGCAGGATCCGCCGTCGGTGCAGCACATAGGCGCGACTTCGTGACGAGACCCAATCCAGCTCGTCGACCACGGACCAGCGATCAGAGCAGAGGAGCTCCACCGTTGACATCTCGTGGTCGAACCGGCCCCCGGTCCCGCCTATGACCACTACCCGCGAAGGTTCCTCACGGATCGCCAGCTCGAGGGCGAGGTCGAGGTCGGTCTGATCTTTGTCGACGGGATGGCGTTCCACGATGACATGACGCGGGATGGGGGCAGTCTCGATCGAGTCGAGATCGCCGACCAGCACATCCACCCGGAACCCGAGGTGCTCGGCGGCGTCGTAACCACTGTCAGCGGCCACCACGAGGTCGGCAGAGGGGAGCTCATCGGCGATACCGACATCGGGGAGGTCACCACCGGCGAAGATCAGGATGGTGTCCATAATGACAAAATCGTCTTACGCGCGCATTCGCGGGTAAGCACTAACCGTCAAGTAGAGGTTTAGGTGTCGAGGAGAGGCGGGTATCGGGCAAATCGGCTCCTCGACGGTGAGGGTCATCGAGCCGGTCATTCGACGAGCACATCGACGAGGTCCCGCGCCTGACGCAACGTGGCCTCGACTCCATCCCGATCCGGCCCCTTGGCGAAGACGAAACCGAGGTACCGGTCGCCCTCCGGCGGAGGTTGCACCTGGCTACCCGGAGTGGCCGTGATATCGATCGAGGAAATGTGCTCGAGCTCGCGCACCCGGTCCAGGCCATCGATGCCGGTGAAGGTCCCCGGTCTCGGGATCGGGATCATGAGGACACCACTGGCGGTCGGCTCCCGACGCAACTCGGGCTTTTCCATGCCGAGGGCGTTTCGGATGATCAAGGTCTCCAATGTCGTGCCGAGCAACCCGAAGTTCAGACTCCGTGAGCAGAGGCCACCGATGGATCTCGCTGCGACCTCGATGACACGGACCAGGCCGCCATCGACCTTCATCTCGACGTGCACCGGACCGTGGCTGATGCCGATGGCGGTCAATGCCGCCGCGGCCACGCGTCGGCATTCGGCCTGGGCCGACTCGTCGAGTCGACTCGGGGTGACGAGGATCGTCTCCGGGAAGAACGGTCCCTCGACAGCGTCGGGCTTGTCGAAGAGGGCGAGGGTGGTCAATTCGCCATCGCGTACCAGGCCCTCCAGGGCTACCTCCTCTCCCGGCATGAACTCCTCGACGAGCAGGGCAGCGTCCTCGCCGGTGATGGAGCGCGCCCGAGAAATTGCTGTTGGAAGGTCGGCGGCGTCGTCGACCCGCATCACGCCCTGTCCGGCAGCCCGGTCAACAGGCTTGATCACGAGCGGGTAGCCGATGCCGGCGGCGGCCTCCACCCCTTCCTCGCCGGGTGAGATCGTGTCGAACCTCGGCTGGGGCACCTCGGCGGCGCGGAGCAGGGCACGTTGCCGGCTTTTGTCCCGGGTTGCGGCGGCGGCCTCGGGCTCATTGGCCCGCACGCCCAGCTTTCGGCCCGCTATGGCCGCGGCCACGACGCCCGCATCATCGGCGGCCACCACGCCGTCGATGGGGGCGTCATCCCCTATGCGAACGATCGCCTCGGCGGCAAGTTCCGGGTCCGAGCAATCGACCTGGAGATAGCGGTCGCCCATGTCGAAGGGAGGCGGGTTCTCCGAGGCGACGATCAGGTCGACGCCGAGCCCTTCGGCGGCGCGGACGAAGTCGGCGGCCCGGTAGGTGGTGCTGGGTAACAGGACGACTGCGGTGGGCATGTGGATTGGGTCGAGGGACCAGGTACCATCCTTACAGATGTCCGAAGACACCGTTCTCAGCATCGCGTCCGATGCCCTCGACATGATCCTGCAGTTGAGGGATCAGGAGCCGGGCGACGGGGAGTTCGCCCTCTCCATCGAAGTGACGGGATTCCGCGGCCCCCAGTTCACCTATGAGCTCGCCTTCGTCGCCCTCGACGACATGAAGGAGGGATGGGTCACGGAGAGACATGACGGATTGGCCCTGATCTTCCCCGAAGACGACAGGGAGAAGCTGGACGGCGCAGCCCTCGAGCTGACCGATGAAGGTCTCTCGATGAACAACCCGAACAGCCCGGCGCCGCCACCGATGTCTGCTCCGGGAGGCGACCTGTCCGGCCCGCTCGTCGATCAGGTGCAGCAGGTGATCAAGGAGCAGGTGAATCCGGCGATAGCGGCCCACGGGGGTGGTGCCGAATTGGTCTCCGTCGACGGCACGATCGCCTATCTCAGGCTTTTCGGCGGCTGTCAGGGTTGCGGTCTCGCCCAGGTCACACTCAAGCAGGGCATCGAGCGAATAATCCTCGAATCCATCCCGGCATTGACCCAGGTCGTCGACGTCACCGATCATGCGTCCGGTGAAGACCCCTACTACCAGAGCCAGAAGAAGTAGATCGGCGCCGCGATCGGGGGAGCGCCGATGAGCGGGCCGGTCCAGCCCGTCGACGCCTCGGTCCAGCAGGGGCCCCTGGCCCGGATCGATGTCCGTGAGGGCCGTTCCACCACGGTCGGCGGTGTGCCGATCAGCAGGGTCCTCCCAACGAAGGGACGGAGAACCGTGGGTCCGTGGTGCTTCGTCGACCTGATCTTGCCGCCGGATTTCGATGAGCCTCATCCCCTCGAGGTCGGGCCGCATCCCCACATCGGCCTGTCCACGGTCACCTGGCTTCTCGAGGGCGAAGCGCTGCACACGGACTCCCTGGGTAGCGAGCAGCCCATAAGACCCGGGCAGCTGAATCTGATGTCGGCAGGCAACGGGATCGCACACGCCGAGCTGGGGACCACGGAAGGGATCCACGGGGTGCAGATGTGGCTTGCCCAGCCCGAGGAGACGAGACACGGAAGCTCCAGGTTCGACCACATCCCGGATCTGCCGGTGGCGGACTTGCCTGCCGCTGAGGTGAAGGTGATGATCGGCGAGCTCGACGGGTTTCGGTCGCCTGCCGAAGTCGACTGGGCGACGGTCGGCCTCGATGTCACCCTTCACGGGCAACGGACCGAGATCCCAGCCCAGGCCGGTTTCGAGTATGCCGTGATCCCGATCGACCACAAGCTGAAGGTGGAGGACGCCATCGTCGAGCCCGGATGGCTCGCGTTGGTGCCGGCCGGCGCCGAGACCCTCCCCATCGAGGGAGCCGGCGCCGAGACCCGCTTTCTGGTCCTTGGCGGTGAGCCGCTTGGTGAGCCGATCGAGATGTGGTGGAACTTCGTCGCCAGGACCAAGGAAGAAATCACCGGTGCCTGGCGGTCCTGGCAGGAGCACGACCTCGACCGCTTCGGCCCGGTTTCCTCCGAGCTGTCTCGAATCGACGCGCCGCCGCCTCCCTGGCTCCCGGCGGGCTGAGGGGTCCCTGCCCTCGATGGGTTTCACCAGGGAGCAACTGGCCGCTTTCCAGGGCAAGACCGTTGACGACCTTCTCGGTCCCCATGTCCGTTTGCTCTTCGTGGGCATCAACCCGGGTCTGTGGACGGCGGCGACGAACACCCATTTCTGCCATCCCTCCAATCGCTTCTATCCGGCACTGCGCCGGGCCGGCCTCATCGACTGGTCGATAGACACCTCCACAGGGATGAGCCGGGAGGAGAGGGAGCGATTGCAGACGAGCGGGATCGGGATCACCAATCTCGTCCGAAGGGCCACGGTTCGGGCGTCGGAGTTGAGCGCAACCGAGCTGCGTCAGGGCGCAGAGCGCCTGGAGACAGTCGTCGCCGACGTGAAGCCGGTGGTGGTTGCCGTTGCCGGGCTCACCGCGTACCGCACCGCATTCGAACGACCTCGGGCGGTCCTGGGGGAGCAATCGGAGACGATCGGTGGTGTTCGACTGTGGGTGGTGCCCAATCCCAGCGGGCTGAACGCTCACGAGACGATCGAGTCGCTAGGCCAGTGGTATCGCCGGGTTGGCGAGGCGGCGGATTTGTTGTGAGCGAGCCGAGCCCGAGACAGGTCCTCTACGCCCTGGTGGCCGCCGGGTTCCTGGCCGTGGTGGCGATCTTGATCGTCGGCGCGGCAATTGTCGGTCTGGTTCCGCCGTGGTGGAGCGTTGTTATGGCGGCCGGTTTGGTGCTGATCGGGATCTGGTCTGGCCTCAACTGGCGCGAGACCGCGCCGGTCCTCCTCATTTCGATCGGATACCTCGTGATCTGGATGATCGGGACTCTCATCCTTGCCATTTAGAAGCCTCGATTACGTGCCGATCACCTATCTGATCGTGAAAACCACCCTCGTTTAGGATGACCGTTTGTGACTGCTGAAGTAAGCGTTTCGGGGCCTCTGACAACCGAGACCATCAAGAGAATCGGCCCTTCCCTCGTTGTCGCCTCCGCCCTGGGGTCGACCCTCGGGATCGTCGTCGCGCAATTCGTGGATGACCTGGGCGACGCCATCCTGGCGTTGATCCTGGGCGGCAACGCCGTCATCTACAACAACCGGGTCGACATCACGGGCGTGTCCTCAGACCTCGTTTGGGCAGGCGGCTTTCTGCTCTGCCTGATCGTGGGCTTCATGGCCCTCTTCTCCTATCCCACGGCGCGTGGCCACGGCGTCGCACGCCTGACGCTGCTGTGGATGGTCCTCCACCTGCTCCGGCAGGCGTTCGTCCAGGCGGTCATGGTCCCGTTCGATGCTGACAGCCCGCTTGCACTCGCCTATCGGACGCTCGAGGCACCGGCCGGGCTCGATTACGTGCTGGCCGCCGGAGGTGCAGTCGGCCTCCTGTTGGTGGCGCTCTCCGCGGCAGCCGCCTTCCTCGCCTTCACCCCTCACGACAAGATGATCTCGACCGGGAGAAAGCGCGTCACGTTCGCCTTCTGGATCGCCCTGATACCTGCCATCGCCGCGGCCTTCCTCTCGATCGCATTCTTCGTGCCCGACGCCGGAAGCGGCGTGGTGCCGGCCCTTCCTCTGACTGCGGTGATCTTCCTGGCGACGCTCGCGGCGGCGCACGGGACCACGACCGTCCACGGTCCCGAAGACCTTCGGGAAACGCCATGGCCCTGGGGTTTGGGCGCAACCCTGGTCGTGATCCTCCTCTTCGAGCAGCTGGTGCTCCGCGGCGGAGTGTCCGTCAATCCGATGCTCTGGGGTTGACGGCCACAACCGCCCACGTGATCACGGTTAGCGACGGTGTCGCCGCCGGGGTCCGGGACGATCTGTCCGGGGACGCCCTCGCCCGCATCTTGTCGGATGCCGGCTACGGGGTGACCCGCAGTGTCGTCCCGGATGAGGAGCACGCGATCGTCTCGGCCATACAGGACGCCGTGTCGATGGCCCGATTGGTGCTCACCACCGGCGGCACCGGCTTCGGACCTCGGGACGTGACTCCCGAGGCCACTGCCCTGGTGTTGGAGCGCGAGTCACCGGGATTGACCCATGTGATGATGTCGAAGGGTCTCGAATCGACCCCGATGGCGGCCCTCTCCAGAGCCAGGGCGGGGTCGATCGGATCGACCCTCGTGGTCAATCTGCCAGGGTCCACGAAGGGATCGGTGGAGGGATTGGAGTCCATCCTGGACCTCGTGCCGCACGCCCTGGATCTGCTCGCCGGCGACACCGAACACCGTTAGGGGTACAGCCCCGCCGGTCACTACCGTTCATCCCCGCTTCAGGCTGCAGGAGGACGATGAAGATCGAGCACGAGTTCACGGTGGGCCGCGCCCCGGACCGGGTCTGGGACTTCTTCCAGGACATCCCGTCGGTGGCACAGTGCCTGCCCGGGGCGGAATTGGCGGGCCAGTCCGATGATGGCTCCTACGACGGGAAGCTCTCGGTGAAGCTGGGGCCCATGGCGGCATCCTTCGAGGGGAAGGCCACGGTTACCCCCGATCCCGGAGCCAAGAGCGCCGTTATCGAGGGGAAGGGGGTGGACCGGAGCGGTGGCTCCAGGGGCCAGGTCAAGGTGGCGTATCAGATCACCCCCGAAGGCACCGGGTCGAAGGTCGGTATCGACGCGGACGTGACCCTTTCCGGCCCCGTCGCCCAATTCGGCCGCACTGGTCTCATCAACGAGATGTCTAAGCGGCTGATCGGCGAGTTCGTCCAGTGTCTCGAGGGCAAGCTGGGCGCCGAGACCGTGGCCGAGGCGTCGACCATAAAGGCGGGCGAGGTGAAGGGCCTTTCTCTCTTCTTCGCCTCCTTGTGGAGCTGGCTCACCGGTCTGTTCGGTCGTGGGGAGAAGTAGTTTGCGCCGCCTGGTGGCCGGGCTCCTCGGTCTGCTCGTCGTCGTGGCCTGTGGTGGCGGGGATGATGGAGGCGACGACGTCTCAGGAGATGCAGTCGTGGTCGACATGTTCGACAACCGCTACGAGTTCACCGAGGTCAATGTGACCGTCGGGGGGACGGTGACCTTCGTCGGCGCGGGCCGCAATCCGCACAACGCGGTCGCCGCCGACGGCTCCTGGTCGACAGAAGACGTGTTCGGGAGTCTCGAGCAGCTCGAGGGCGACGAGGCGGCGCTCACCTTCGATGAGGAAGGCGAGTACGTCTTCTTTTGCACCTTCCATGGAAATGCCGAAGGAGACGGCATGGCCGGCACTCTCGTCGTAGGGCCGGCCGGGGAATGAAGAAGGGCCGGCTCCTGCTGATCGCAGGAACCGTCCTGACCCTCGTGGCGTGCGCCGGGCCGCCGGAAGGCGAGCCATCGCCTGCCGCCGTCGGTAACCCGGCCACCGAATCACCTTCCGAGTGGTCGGGGGAGACCAGGCTGGTCCCCCAGGACTATCCGACGATCCAGGCGGCGGTCGACGCCGCCGCCCCAGGAGACCTGGTCTTGATCGATCGTGGCACGTATCGGGAGCAGGTCGAGGTGACCACACCAGGGTTGACCCTGCGCGGGGTCGATCGCAACGAAGTGGTCATCGACGGCGAGTTCCAGCGGCCCAATGGTGTGAGTGTTCTCTATGCCGACGGCGTGGTCGTGGAGAACATGACGGCCATCAACAACACCTCCAATGGCTTCTTTTGGAGCGGCGTCCGCGGCTACCGGGGGTCGTATCTGACCGCGGTCAACAACGGCGTCTACGGGATCTATGCATTCGACTCGAGCGACGGACTCTTCGAGCATTCCTACGCATCGGGCTCACCAGATGCCGGCTTCTACATCGGGCAATGCGACCCCTGCCAGGCCACCATCACCGACTCCATCTCTGAGTGGAACGGTCTTGGCTACTCGGGCACCAATGCCTCATCCGACCTCTACATCGTCAATTCGATCTTCCGGCACAACGTCGCCGGAATAGCGCCTAACACCCTCGACGGGGAGTTGCTGCCACCGTTCCACAACGTGACTGTGGTGGGCAATCTGGTGCACGACAACGGGAACGTCGATGCGCCGGCCCTCGCCTTCGAGTGGTCGGCGCAAGGCAACGGCATCCTCCTCGCCGGGGGTGGGGACTCGTTTGTAGCGAGGAACCGTGTCTTCAACCACCCACAGAGCGGCATCGCCATCTTCCCCATGCTCGACGACAACTTCTACATGTCCTACGACCACGAGATCGTGGAGAACGCGGTGGAGGGGTCGGGTCTCGCCGATCTCACTCTCGGCGGGCCGGCGACGTCGGGGAATTGCTTCGAGGACAACGAGTTCTCGACGACACTCCCTCCGGCCCTCGAGATCAAGCAGCCCTGTGAGGGCCTCCGCTTCCCCGCGTTGTTCGAGATCGGGTCGACCTCCGCACAATTGGGCCGTCTCTTCGAGAGCGGGCTCGATCTCCAGCCCCAGGTGGACATCGCATCGTTGCCTCACCCCGGGCCACAGCCCAATATGCCGGAGGGCGCCGAGGCGCCTGTCACTCCGGCGGTCGGCGTCTTCGCCGGATCACAGCCGGACATCGAGAGCATCGGCATCCCCGAGATGCCACCTGATTTGGAAGTCACCCAGCAGAAAGGAATCAACGTCATGGGTGTGAGCTTCGCCTCGGCCGCCGGGGTGTTCTTTGGGCTCTATGCCTACGTCTTGCCCCTGGTCCTCTACACCTCTTGGGTGGTCCTGGCCCTCTTGGACCTGTCCCGGCGGGAAGACCTCAGCCGCGGGAAGACGATCGCATGGATGGCCGCGATCCTCGTTATCCCGTTCCTGGGCGTCGTCGGCTACTACATCTTCGGCAAGAGCACGATCCCGGCCTGGCAGCGCTGGGTGTTCATGGCCGGGGGCCTGGCTGTGTACCTGCTATTCCTCGGTCTTGGGATGGTCATCGGTGGGATCGTCTGAATCGACGGACGGTCTGTCCCGACGTGAGCTGCTGAAAAAAGCCGGCCTCGGCGGCGCGGTCTTTCTGGGTGGCTCGGTTCTCGGTCACACCGTCCAGCATCAAGCTCAGGCGGCCGAGACGGACTACGCCAACCCCGGTCTGGTGGGTCACTCCACCATGCACGAGCAGGGCGCCCCGGATCTGTACGGCGATGTCTATTCGCCGCCTGCCAGGTTGAGCCCCGATGCGCTCGATGCGCACACCTTCCCCGCCCCACCCGACAACCTGGCTCCCGGGTCGGTGCGTGACATCGAGATCGCCGTCGAGGAGCGCCTCATCGAGGTGGGCTCGGGCGCCCATGTCGAGGCGTGGACCTACAACGGCACCGTGCCCGGCCCGATCCTGCGGGCCACCGAGGGCGACATGCTCCAGATCCATTTCGTGAACCGCACCGCCAACCCGCACAACATCCATTTCCACGGGGCACATCGTCCCGAGCATGATGGGTGGGAGCCGGTGCCACCCGGCGCCGACACGACGTACGAGATCATCGCAGGCCCGGCCGGAGTGCACCCCTATCACTGTCACACCGCCCCGCTGGCCGACCACATCGCCCGAGGCCTCTATGGCATGCTGATCGTGGATCCACCGGGTGGGCGGCCGCCGGCCACCGAGGTCGCCCTGCTCCTGTCCGGGTTCTCCAGCGACGGGATCGGTCGCAACGGCGTCGTGGCTTGGAACGGGGTGGCCGGCTTCTACCACCACCATCCGATCAAGGTTCCAGTCGGTACGACGGTCCGGCTCTATCTGGTCAACATGCTGGAACACGAGCCCCTGGCCTCGTTCCATCTCCACGCGGAGACGTTCGACGTATATCCAGGGGGCATGGGGGAGCGACCGTCGTCCCGCGAGGACACACTCGTCCTGGGCATGGCCCAGCGGGCCATTCTCGAGTTCACGCTGCCCACCGTCGGGCGGTACATGTTCCATCCGCACCAGCACTGGCTCGCAGAACGCGGGGCCATGGGGTGGTTCGCCGCTGTTTGACGCGATGGGTCGATCGACCCGTTGATCCCACTGGTTGACCATGCCGATTCTTAGAGTGAATCGAACCAGCAGGACCGGGCCCCAAGCCCGGACCGGAAGGTCGGCAGGGTGCGATATGAACTATCCACTGCTCTATCGGGAGCATCTCAGCCAACGGGACTTCGAGCTGCTGGCACAGACCGCCGGAACCGGCGGCGAGGCCTTGAAGCAGCGCATGCTCGAGCGCCCCGAGGTGATCGACGAGCTTCTGGCGTCCCGACGGCTCTTCGACGCGATCTTCGATCGGTCCAGCGATCTGGCCGACCCGGGGGCATCTTCATTCCTCGCCTTTGCAGCTCTGGTCAATCGATCAGCGAGCGACCTGCACGACGCCAGCTATGTCCCGGAGTGGGCAGCCCCCGGAAAACGCCTCCCCGTCTTCGACGTCGAGCCTCTGCGCCACTTCCTCGATGACGGCGCGCGTCGGTACTTCCTGATCGAGTTCCTCAACTCGTTCACCACCGTCGCCAGCGGCAGCTTCCTCGTCCAGACCCGGGATGGGCTACGACGACGACGATTCAGCGAGCTCGACCCGGTCGCCCTTGCGGAGATGGTCGAGCTCTTGCCACCGGCGGAGAGACCAGGTGGATACCGAAGACTCGGCGATGTGGCTCTGTTCCTGAGCGGGGTCATGCCCGACCACACCGCGAGGCATCCATACACGCCCTCCCAACGAGAGTGGCTGGCCCAATCGGCGGTGCTCGGTCCCAGCGAAGCACTCGTCGAGGAGCAGGCACTCCAATTCATGGAGGTGGCGGGAGCCGGTTGGTATCGACGCTCGGTGGATGAGAGCAATGGCACGGTTTCGACCGGCCCCACCTTCCTGCGAACAGTCGCCGACCGGTTCACCGAGGCCCGGCGCATCCTGAACTATCTGGCCGACAGGTACCTGTTCCGTCACGAACTGGGTCTGGTCAGCGGCCCCGGCTAGTCATCCAACCAGGCTCTCATTGCCCGAGGCGGTGCGATGTTGGCCAATAGGCTGATCAGCGTAGGTGCGAACACCCTCGCATCTGGAGGTACCGACGATGACCACTCCCCAAGATCCAATTCAGCCGACCCCGCCGGAGCCCACCCCGCAGCAGCCAACGACCTGGCCTGGATGGTGGGTCATCCTCGGCGCGGTGATAGTCCTGGTGGCGATCCTCGCGGTCGTGTATTTGGGGGACGGTGACACGGATGACACCACGGTGACGACGGTCACCAACGAGGACAGCGGAACGACCAGTCCCGATGTGGCGCCGACCGAGGCTCCGACGGAGACCGAGGCCCCGACAGAGACCACGGCGGCGGGCTAGCTCGGTGGCCCGCGGAGGGCTGGCTTGCGGAATCGGATCCGTCCGTGTTCGGGGTGGTGGTAGGGCTGGAAGCCTTGTTGGTGGACGACGATTTGATGGTGGAACCAGCAGAGGGTGATCAGATTGTCGGGGTCTGTGGTTCCGCCTTGTGACCAGGGGATGATGTGGTGGACTTGGAGACGGTGGGTGCTGGGACAGCCGTCGCCGGTGCAGGCGTTTCCGTCGCGTTGGATGATGGCCCGTCTCAGGGCGGGTGGGATGGTTCTGATTCTCCGCCCGTAGACCATCGGGGTGCCGTCTTCGGCTCGGGCGGTGACTTCTGTGACTGCGTCGCAGAGGATGGCTTGGAGGGCGTCCCGGCCGATCCGGGGTCCGGCTTCGAGGACCACGCCTGCCTGTCCGTTGGAGGGGGCGGCGTGGGTGGCGTCGACGAATACGGTGAGTTGGGCTGGTGGCGGATCGTCTGTGACACAGAGTTCGGCCAGGGCGATCGCTTTGCGCCATGAGGAGTCGCCACGGGTTCCGTCGGGGAGAAGAGGCAGATCATCAGCCTTTTCGGAGAGTGTCTTGTTGACCAGGGCTCCGGTGGCGCCGTCCAATCCGAACCAGCCTTTCCACCAGGATTCGTCCAGGGAGGGTTGGAGGACCAGGAACTGGTCAGAAGCGGTCCGGTATTCGTCTGCGGAGCTGATCCGGGCCCGCATTGCCGCCTGGCGTCGCACGCCGGAAACATCCAGGTGCTCGAGGAGCCCCACCTCGTCGGGGATCCGGGAGAGAGCCTCCATCCGGTCGAAGCTGATATCACCAGTCGCCAGATGCTTCCCGCAGGTCAGGACGGTCGACGGTGCGCCGCATGGTCCGGACCAGAGATCTTGGCAGTATCGGGATGGACATCCAACCGGGCACTGGTCCACTCCGACAGTGAACGGCAACCATCAGCGGTAGCCACCTGCCGGTAGTCGAGCTCTTCGAGGATCGCCATCTGCTTTGCAGCGCGACGCGACCTCTCCGACTCCTCGGCGATCAACTCCTGCTCGAGCTCATCGGTGGTCCACATCGCATATCCCATACCTACGAACATACGTTCGACCAGTGACAGAAACAAGGGGTTCGTACGAGGTTTCTTCTCTCCCCTGGTGATGTCCCACGGCCCAATTCGGCCGTGTGAAAACGGCCGCTCGGCTTCAATGCGTCGTGTGGAGCTCCAACCCGGCCTGACACAACGCCCCCTGGAACTCGGCGACGAGTCTGCAGTGGCACAGGTGATGGCCGCCGGGCAGCTGGAGGACCTCGGGGAGATCGTCATCGAGGAGGCCGACATCGTCAGCGACTGGCAACGTCCCAGCTTCGACGTCGGCGCCAGCACGATCGGAGTCTTCGACGGGAACCGGTTGGTGGGCTACGCCGAGCTGTCGGGGGGTGACCGGGGAGATGCCGCAGTCGATCCCGTCTATCGGGGACGCGGAATCGGCACCTCTCTGGCCTCCTGGATGCAGGCTGGCGCCCGAGACCGCGGCCTGGGGACGATCGGGATGCCGGTGCCTGAGGGATCGCCGGGTGATCGGCTGCTCCAGAGTCTGGGCTATCGCGTCCGCTGGACGAGTTGGGTACTGGCTCTTCCCGAAGGCCAGACCATCCCAGATCGGCCACTGCCTCCAGGCTTCGCCATCCAGACCGCGACCGAATCGGACCATCGGGCCGCCTGGAACGTGATCGAAGACGCGTTTCTGGAATGGTCCGTCCGTGATCGGCAGAGCTTCGAAGATTTCTCGGCCCAGGTGATCCAACGGCCCGGCTTTGAGCCGTGGAACCTGCGGGTGGTGACGGACGCATCCGACCAGATCGTCGGTGCCGCGTCGATCCTCATCGCGGACGCTACCGGTTTCGTGGAGAAGCTGGCCGTCCGCAAGGACCTACGAGGGCGGGGGTTGGGCCAGGCCCTTCTCGCCGACGCCTTCTTCCAGGCCCGGGCCCACGGGGCCAGCAGGTCCGAGCTCTCCACTGATTCCCGCACCGGCGCCCTCACTCTCTACGAGAAGGTGGGGATGGAGGTCACCTCGGTCTGGGTGAACCGGGCGATTGATCTCTGAGCAGCGATGCTTGGCGGCTAACCAGCCGCCCTGTACTTTGATCGCCGATCGGCCCCGACAAGGAGGACGAGATGATCTTCGATTACTTCGGCGAGCTGAACTGGTTGGCCATCGTGGTGGCGACCATCGCCTGGTTCGCTTTCAGCGCGATCTGGTATTCGGTCCCGCCATTGAGCCAGGCCTGGCAGAAGGCGTCCAAGGTGGACATGACTACGGAAGGCCCGCCGCTGGTATCTCTCTTCGGGCCGACGCTCGTCGGCTACTTCGTGACGACGATCGTCATCGCTCTGATAGCCCGTGGCATCGGCGCCGTCGAGGTGATCGACGGGGTCGCCTTGGGGGCTGCCCTCGGAGTGGGCTTCGGCGTGGTCAGCGCCCTGGTCAGTCAGATCTACGAGCAAAAGGGCTCTTCGTACTGGCTGTTGAATGGTCTCAACGCCATCATCGCCTACATAATCGTGGCTGTGATCGTCACCATCTGGGTCTGATCGTCAGTCGAGAGCGATCTCCTCGATCTTGCCTGCCCTGATGTGAAAGCACCGGATCTCGCCTGGCGCGGCGATCAGGTATACCCAGTCCGGCTCCAGCGCACTCTGCACGTCGATCATCGACGGCGTTGCCGTGCCGCGGGGATGGGAGTGGAACACCCCGGCGATCTCCCAGCCCATCGACTCGGCATGACGCATGGCGTGGAAGTGCTCTTCGGGATCGATGGTGTACGACACCGGTGACGGGTCGGCATTGCTGAGGGGGTAGGCAAACCGCAACCGTCCCTCATCGTCCATGGCGACCAGTCCGCAGCACTCGTTCGGAGCGCAGTTCTCGGCATGGGCCAGGATGGCCCGCCGGATCTGGTCAGGAAGACGCAGCACGAACCATGTTGCCCGCCGGGAGACAGGCCTGGTCGTACTCGACGATCATCGGAGGCCGTTCGGGGTCGGCGCAGGCCGGGCAATCCGGGTCGCGGTCGACTCTCACCGTGCTGAAGTCCTCCTCCAGTGCGTCGTAGATGAGGAGTCTCCCGGTCAGAGGCTCACCGAGGCCGAGCAGGAGCTTGATAGCCTCCATCGCCTCGATCGACCCGATGATCCCGGGTAGCACCCCGAGGACGCCGGCTTCTGCGCAGGAGGGTGCGAGCTCGGGCGGGGGTGGCTCGGGGAAGAGACAGCGATAGCAAGGGCCTTCGTACGGGTGGAACACCGAGACCTGGCCCTCGAAGCGGAAGATCGAGCCGTGGACCACCGGGACTCGGAGATGCAGCGAGGCGTCGTTCACCAGGTAGCGGGTGGGGAAGTTGTCGCCGCCGTCCAGGACAACGTCGTAGCCACTCATGATGTCGAGGGCGTTGTCGGCACCGAGACGCTCGTTGTAGGTGACCACCTTCACATCGGGGTTGAGGGCCGATATCGCCTCGCGGGCAGACTCCGTCTTCGGCATCCCCACCCGATCGAGGTTGTGCAACACCTGACGTTGCAGATTCGTCCGATCCACCACGTCGTAATCGACGACCCCGATCGTCCCCACTCCTGCGGCGGCCAGATAGAGCGCTGCCGGAGAGCCCAGACCGCCGGCGCCGATGAGCAGAACACTGGATTCGAGCAGACGAGTCTGACCCGCCTCCCCCACTTCCTCCAGGATCACATGTCTCGAGTAGCGGTCGCGCTGCTCGGCGGTGAGCCCCTCGCCGGCACCCCAGACCCGTCCCTCGGATTTCCAACGGTCGAAGCCGCCGGTGAGTGAGTAGACCTCTTCGTAGCCCATCTCCTTCAAGCTCACCGCGGCCAAGGCGGAACGCCCGCCCCCTGCGCAGTACACGACCACGGGTCGTGATCTGTCCGGTGCCACCCCGGCGATGTCCCGCTCCAGCAATCCGCGGGGCAGGAGTCGGGCGCCGGGGATGGTGCCCTGCTCGTGCTCCCCGGTTTCCCGGACATCGATGAGGAGGACTTCGTCCAGCCTGGGTGCCAACGCCTCAGGCGTCAGCTCGTCGATCTCTGCCCTGGCGCGGTTGACGAGGTCGCGGTACGAGCTCATCAGCGGGAGATCGCCGGGTTCGGGGCCTCGGGGTCTATCTCGTAACGGTCGAAGGCGTCTTTCACCACTGACTCCGCGACGCTTCCTTGACCGGCCAGGGTGGACAGCGTGGCGGCGACGATGTGGCCGGTGTCCACCTCGAAGAAGCGGCGCAGGGCTTTTCGGGCGTCGGAGCGGCCGAATCCATCTGTGCCCAGCGTGGTGAACGGCCCGGGGACCCAGCGCGATACCTGGTCGGGGACCAGCCTCATGTAATCGGTCACCGCGATGACCGGGCCGCCCACATCGGAGAGGAGACTGGTCACCATCGGGATGCGTCGATCCTCGGTCGGATGGAGGAGATTCCACCGGGTGACCGAGAGGGCCTCCTCACGGAGCCGCTTGTAGGAGGTAGCCGACCACAACTCCGCGCTGACGTCGTAGTGCTCAGCCAGGTCCTCGGCAGCCTGACGGGCGGCGAGGTTGGCAGATCCCGAGAAGAGGATTGCCACCTTCGGCCCCGAGGCCGGTGGGCCATCGGCCCATTTGTAGAGCCCATCGACGATGCCCTGCTCGGTGCCTTCTGGGCGAGGCGGCTGCGGATGGTTCTCGTTGTAGAGGGTCAGGTAATAGAAGATGTCCTCCGGCTCTGGCCCGTACATGCGCTCCAGGCCTTTTTCGACGATCGTCCCGACCTCATAGGCGAATGCCGGGTCGTACGCCTCGCACACGGGCACCGTGGTCGCCAGCACGAGGCTGTGCCCGTCCTGGTGTTGCAGACCTTCGCCCTCCAGAGTCGTTCGCCCTGCTGTCGCCCCAAGCAGGAAGCCACGGACCCGGGAGTCGGCCGCTGACCAGATCAGGTCACCCACCCGCTGGAAGCCGAACATCGAGTAGAAGATGAAGAAGGGGACCATCGGGACGCCACGGGTGGTATAAGACGTCCCCGCGGCGATCCAGGAAGCGACCGATCCGGCTTCGGTGATCCCTTCCTCGAGGATCTGGCCGCTCTGGCTCTCCGAGTAGGAGAGAATCATCGACGCGTCTACAGGCTCATAGAGCTGGCCCTTGGAGGCGTAGATCTTCAGCTCGCGGAATAGCGAGTCCATGCCGAACGTGCGCGCCTCGTCGGGAACGATCGGCACCACGTGCTTGCCGAATCCCTCGGAGCGAGCCAGACCGCGAAGCAGACGGGTGAAGGCGGTGGTGGTCGAAGCTTCGATCTTGCCCGAGCCGGCGTATACCTCGGAGAACGTCTCGGGGGATGGAAGCTCGAGTGTGTTTTGAGGCACCACTCGACTGGGGACGAAGCCGCCGAGCTCCTGACGTCTGGAGTGGAGATACTCATGCTCGGGGGTGCCTGGCTCTGGTCGAAAATAGGGCGGCACGCTCTCACCGGCCAGTGACTCCTCGGGAATCTCCTTCTGCAGGCTGAGCCTCTCCCGAAGCCCCATCAGCTGTTGGTTGGTCATCTCCTTGATCTGGTGAGTAGCGTTTCTGCCCTCGACATCCGGGCCCAGGGTCCATCCCTTGATCGTCTTCGCCAGGATCACCGTTGGCTTGCCATTGTCGAGCTCGGTCGCCACCTTGTAAGCCGCGTAGACCTTCTTGTAGTCGAGACCCCCACGACGCAGCGCCCATATCTCGTCATCGCTCATCTCGGCGACCATCTCCTTGGTGCGGGGGTCCTTGCCAAAGAAATGCTCCCGGACGTAGGCGCCGTTCTCCGCCTTGTACCGCTGATACTCCCCATCGACTGTGGTGTTCATCACGTTGATCAGCGCGCCCTGGTGGTCGCGGGCGAGAAGGTCGTCCCAGCCGGAGCCCCAGATCACCTTGATCACGTTCCAACCGGCGCCGCGGAAGGCCGACTCGAGCTCGGTGATGATCTGTCCGTTTCCACGCACCGGGCCATCGAGTCGCTGCAGGTTGCAGTTCACCACCCAAGTCAGGTTGTCCAGTCCTTCCCGGGTAGCCAGCGAGATGGCGCCCAAGGTCTCGGGCTCGTCGACCTCGCCATCGCCAATGAAGCACCAGACCCTCGACTTGGAGGTGTCGTCGAGATCGCGATTGTGGAGGTACTTGTTGAACCGGGCGTGGTAGATCGAGTTGATCGGCCCCAGTCCCATCGACACCGTGGGGAACTCCCAGAAGTCCGGCATGAGACGAGGGTGCGGGTATGAAGACAGACCGTGGCCGTCGATCTCGGATCGGAAGTTGTCGAGATGCTTCTCGTCGAATCTCCCCTCGAGATAGGCCCGGGCATAGATCCCGGGGGCGGCGTGCCCTTGCATGTAGACGTGATCGCCCTTGCCTTCGGCACCTTTCCCCTTGAAGAAATGGTTGAAGCCAACCTCGTAGAGGGTGGCCGATGAGGCGAAGGTGGACAGGTGGCCTCCAATCCCCTTGGAGCGGTGGTTGGCCTTGATCACCATCACGGCTGCGTTCCACCGGATGAACCTCCTGATCCGCCTCTCGATGTCCGCGTCACCCGGGAACTCGGCTTCCTCCTCGGGTGGAATCGTGTTGATGTAAGGCGTGGTGATGGCCCCGGCGATGCCGACGTTGTTCTCGTGGGCGCGCTCGAGCAGTTTGGCCACGAGGTACTTGGCCCGGTCCGGGCCCTGCTCGTTGACTACCGCGTCCAGGGAGTCGACCCACTCCTGAGTTTCCACCGGATCCGAGTCCGGCATCTGATGGACGTACTCGTCGCCGAGGGTGCGGCTCAGATCGCCTGTCATGACCCCAAGCCTAGTTTGCGGAGGTATCTCTCCCCCCAGGAGGTTTTACGCCCCCACTGCCTGGTCTTCGGCTCGCGTCAGCCATTTGCGAACGACATCGACGAAGCGATGAGGGGCGTCCATCTGGGGGGTGTGCCCGGTGTCGTCGAGGTGGACCAGATCCCAATCGGGCCGGAGGGCGCAGAGCCACTCGACCGCCGTGGGGGAGACGATGTGGTCCGAGACGCCCTGCACCACCAAGGTGGGCGCTTCAATCGAGAGGATCATCGCCACGTACACCGTCCGTCGGGAATAGAGCCGCGCGATCGAAGTTGCCGTGCGGGCCGTCGCGTACTCGGCCCAGGGGAGCTGCTTTCGGATCCGGGCCATCTCCCGGGACTCCTCGATGAGTGACATCGGGACTCGCCCGGGCTTGTGCGTGATCATGTTCAGGCTCTTCCGCACCAGCTGCTCGGGAGTATTGGTCCGGACGAAGCGCCGGCCATAGGCCGCGCCAATCCCGGGTGTGGCCTGGATGGCGAGCCGGGCTGCGGTGGGCCAGTCGAGTCGAGGGTCGGGCACCACCGGAGGAGTGGCCGGTGAAACCAGGATGAGCCGGTCGACCAGGTCCGGCCGGGTGGCGGCGATCAGCTCGGCGAGGAGCCCACCGGTCGAGTTCCCGATGAGCGTTACGGGGCCGCCTATCGTTTCGAGGTAACCGATGACGGAATCGCGATGCGTTTCGAGCCGGAAGTCGGACCGCGGCGGGGTGAGCCCGAACCCAGGGAGGTCGATGGCTCGCACCTGTCCGATTGCGGCCAGGGCCGGCGCCACCGCGTTCCAGTTGGTCGTCGACCCGCCGAGACCGTGGACCAGGACAAGACTCGGCCCGGAACCGCCGAAGTCGACCTCATGCATCGGTCCCTGGGGGGTATTCACGTAGTTACCCATCACCGAAAGGCTACCGGGAGCCGGTCGTACACTGGCTCGATGCGTCTGCTCCTCGTCTCCACATACGAGCTGGGGCGTCAACCGGTCCACATCGCCTCCCCGGCAGCGGCCCTCGCCGCGGCCGGGATCGACGTCGTCGCCATCGATCTGGCTGTCGAGGACTGGGACAGCGCACGTGTCGACGATGCCGACGCAGTTGCCTTCTCGGTGCCGATGCACACCGCGATGCGTCTCGCCGTCCCCGTGGCGAGGGAGTTGCGCCGGCAACGGCCCGGGATCCCGATCGCCTTCTATGGTCTCTACGCCGGCGTCGGCCAGGACCAAATAGTTGGCGATGTCGCCGACTCGGTCTTCATCGGCGAGTACGAGCCGGCTCTCGTGGAATGGGCCACGAGCGTCGCCTCGGGCGGTGAAGGAAACGGCATGAGCCGGAGCAGGGGCCCGTCGAAATTCTTCCGTCCCGAGAGATCCGGTTTGCCCTGGCACGACAACTACGCACGTCTCGAGTGGATGGGCGAGGCGCGTCTCGCCGCAGCCGTTGAGGCGTCCCACGGGTGCCGTCACCGCTGTCGTCATTGCCCGATCCCTGTCGTGTACGACGGCAGGATGAGGGTGGTCGGAGCGGATTCCGTGCTGGCGGACATCGACCAGCTCGCCGCCGATGGGATCCAGCACGTGACGTTCGGCGATCCCGACTTTCTCAACGCGCCGCGCTATTCGATGGATCTATTGAGAGCAGCCCATAGCGCCCACCCCGAGATGACCTTCGACCTGACTGTGAAGGTCGAGCACGTCCTCGCCCATCGCTACCTGTGGCCGGAGATGGCAGAGCTCGGTGTTCTCTTCGTGGTCAGCGCCTTCGAGAGCACTGACCATCGCACCCTGGAGATCCTCGACAAGAACCACACAGCAGCGGACATGTCAGAGGCAGTGACGGTTCTCCGCGCAGCAGGCATTCATGTCCGGCCGACGTGGCTCCCGTTCTTCCCATGGACTACACCGTCAGATGTGGCCGGCATCGTCGGCTTCGTCGACGACCACCGGCTCTGGTCGGCTACCGACCCGGTGCAGTTGTCGATCAAGCTCCTCATCCCCGAAGGGTCGCTGCTGGAGGCGCACCCCGCCGTAGAGCCATACCTGACCGGTTACCAGCCGGAATCGTTGACCTGGTCGTGGCGGTTCGCAGATCAGACCACGGAGCAATTGCACGGCGAGCTCGACTCGATCGCGGCTGAAGCCTCCGATTGCGGGGCGGAGGCGGGCGACACGCTGCTCGCCATGCGTGCGAGGATCGGCGAGGTCGCAGGAGTCGAAGTGGCGCCCATGCCCGCTTCGCCGCCGGCGCCCCGCCTCACCGAGAGTTGGTTCTGCTGCGCCGAGCCCACCCCCGGTCAGGCGGCAGCGGCAGGCCTCACCATCGGTAGGGTGCCGCTCGCATCGGCATAGAGGAGTAGATGACGACGGTCCTGGCGGCGGAAGGGCTCATCAAGAGCTTTGGTGATCTGATCGCGGTGAACGGGGTCAGCTTCGAGATAGCAGAGGGGGAGACCTTCGGGCTCCTCGGCCCCAATGGGGCAGGCAAGACCACTTCGATCTCGATGGTGGCCGGGCTCCTGGAGCCCGACAACGGCACCATCCACGTGGCCGGGACCCCGATCCGGACCAATTCGACCGCGGGTCGGTCTGACATCGGCCTGGTGCCCCAGGAGATCGCCATATACCCCGATCTGACCGCGACCGAGAATCTCAGGTTCTTCGGGCGTCTCTACGACATGCCCGGCGAGAAATTGGACAAACGCGTGGAGGAGGTGCTCGAGGTGATCGGTCTCTCCGAACGCCAGGACGACCTCGTCAGCGAGTTCTCCGGCGGCATGCAACGAAGACTGAACATCGGTATCGGGCTGCTCCATCGGCCCCGTCTGCTCATATTGGATGAGCCGACGGTCGGGGTCGATCCCCAGTCTCGGAACGCCATCCTCGAGTCGGTCGAAGACCTTTCGGGCGAGGGAATAGCAGTCCTCTACACCACCCACTACATGGAGGAGGCCGAGCGGCTCTGTGACCGGGTGGCCATCATCGACGAGGGTGTGATCAAGGCGGAGGGGACGAGGCGCGAGCTGGTGTCGCTGGTGGGAGAGAAGGACAGGATACGGGTGACGGTGACCGGGGATCTGGTGGAGGTGGCCCGAGTCGCTTCCGAGTTGCCCGCGGTCCACGAGGCCAGCCCTGCCGACTCAGGCGTTGACGTCCTGGCCAACGATGCCTCGTCGCTTCTCCCCGAATTGCTCTCCCGGGTATCCGCCACCGGGGCCAACGTCACCGGTGTCGCTGTTTCGGAGCCCAATCTCGAGGCGGTCTTCCTCCATCTGACCGGGAAGGCCCTGCGCGACTGATCATGGGAGCGGCGACCCAGATCGCGGGGAAAGACCTCAAGCTTCGCGTTCGCGATCGGTCCTTCTTCATCATGGGGATCATCACCCCGTTGGCCCTGGCCTACATATTCCATCTCGTCTTCGGCGGGACATTCAGCGCGGAGAGCCTGGATCTCGAGGTCGGATTGGTCGATCTGGACCAAACCCAGGTGTCCCAGTCTCTCGGCGAGGCGCTCTCCGCGATGGAAGCCGAGGGGATATTGGTCGTGACCGAGTTCGACGACGCCGGGGTCGCCGAGGCGTCGGTCGAAGAGGGCGAGATCGGGGCCTACATACTCCTCAACCAGGGGCTGGGTGACGCTGCCGTCCAGGCTCAGCCATTCACGATCGAGGTCGTGGGCGATGTCGACAGCCAAACGACGACCCAGGTGGTGTCCTCGATCGCCTCCGAGTTTGGATCGGCCATCGAGCGATCCCAGCTCTCGGTGACCACGGCGATCGCTCTTGGCGAGGGACCGCCGCCGGAGGAGGTGGTCTCCTGGGGCCAGGAGGCTGCAACCCGACCACCTGCCTTTACCTTCACCGATGTCTCAGCCGACACCCGGCAACTCGACGCCAACACGTTCTTCGCCGCCGGGATGGCTGTGTTCTTCCTCTTCTTCACCGTTCAGTTCGGCGTTGTCGGCATCCTGGAGGAGAAACAGGGCGGAACCCTCGCAAGACTCCTCGCGGCGCCCATCGGCCATACCAGCGTGGTAGCGGGCAAGGCCATCCTCTCCTTCTCCCTCGGTCTCATCTCGATGACGGTGCTGATCGTCGCCACGCACTACCTGATGGATGCTGAATGGGGCCCATCCCTGGGGGTGGCGTTGCTGGTCATCGCCGGTGTCCTCGCCGCCACCTCCATCATGGGGGTCATCGCCGCCACCGCCACCAGTGCCGATGGCGCGGCCAACCTCGGGGCGATCGTCGCCGTGATCCTGGGGATGCTGGGCGGGACTTTCTTTCCCATCGGCCAGGGGAACGATTTCCTGGCCAGGCTCTCCTATCTGACCCCGCATGCCTGGTTCATGCGTGGTCTTTCCGACATCTCGGGTGGTGCGGAGTGGACCGAAGTGCTGCCGGCGGTCGGGGCTCTGCTCTTGTTCACCCTTGTCTTCGGGACGCTGGCCTGGGTCCTCCTGCAGAGAAAGCTGACCCGATGAGGAAGATCTTCGCCATCGCCGCCTCCAACGTGCGCCGCATGTTGCGTGAGCGCTCCAACATCTTCTTCGTGTTCATCTTCCCCATTGCGCTGATCCTCCTCATCGGGGCCCAGTTCGGCGGTGATTTCGATCCCGGGGTGGGAATCCACCAGGAGGATGAGGACCCGCTGGCGATCGCGATAACCGAAGAGATCCAGGGCGACGACTCGTTGGCGGTGACAATCTTCGAGACCCGGGACGAATTGCTCGACGCCGTCGAGCGAGGCGCTGTCCAGGCTGGCGTGTTCATACCGGCGGGAGCCAGCGATCTTGCTGAATCTGGAGAGCAGGTCGAGGTGGGATTCGTGGCTAGACCCGACGGGGCGGGACCGCAATTGCAGTCGGTCGTCGGCGCCAGCGTGGCCCGCGTGATGACACCCGTCGGCGCCGCCCAGTTTGGCGCCGAGAAAGCCGGGGCCAGCTTCGACGAGGCTCTCGAAGTGGCGAGGTCGCAGACCGATGCTGCCCCCGGCCTGGATGTCGAGACCACCGCGGTCGGAGAGGCTCTCTTCCCCTCGACTCTTGGACGGTTCGACCTCGGAGCGGCGCAGCAGCTCGTCCTTTTCACCTTCCTGACCGCCCTCGCCGGGTCTGCTGCCCTCATCCTGAGCAGAAAGCTCGGGATCTCACGCCGGATGCTCTCTACCCCGACCTCTACCGGCACCATCGTCGGTGGAGAAGGCGCCGGGCGCTGGGCGGTGGCGATGGTCCAGGGCCTCTACATCGTGGTCGTGACCTACCTGTTGTTCCGGGTCGATTGGGGGGACCCATGGGGCGCTCTCCTCATTCTGGTGGCCTTCTCCGCAGTCGGAGCCGGAGCGGGGATGCTGATGGGCGCCACGTTCAAGAACGACCAGCAGGCAGGCGGGATCGGTGTCGTCCTGAGCCTCGGGCTGGCGGCCCTGGGTGGCTGCATGCTCCCGATCGAGTTGTTCTCCCCGGCCATGACCCGGGTTGCGCACCTGACCCCGCACGCATGGGCGCTCGACGGCTTCGCCGAGCTCGTCCGCCGGGATGGGACCGTGGCCGACATCCTTCCCGAGCTAGGTGTCCTCGTCGTCTACGCCACCGTCCTGCTCCTGCTTGCTAGTTGGCGGCTTCGGGCGGTGCTCACACGGCCGTGATGTTTGAATGAGCTTCGGTGGCTGACCAGAACATCAATCCTGTCGGTTGTCTGGGGAGGGTGCTCACGGTCCTCGGGACGCTATGGCTCGGCTTCATCATTCTGGGCGGAATCGGGGTCCTCTCGGACGTGGGAGTCAGCGAGGGCTTCTTCGCCGGTGCCTTTGGGAGCGCCATCCCTGGTGTCCTCCTCTTGTGGGCGGGTCGTGCCCTGCGCCGCCGTGCCCGGACCATGGAGACGCAAATCGAGCCAGTGACACCGGCACCCGTGCCCAGCCCAACCGAAAAGCGCGTGCCAACCATCCGGGTCGAGCCGCTATCGGTCGAAACCCTGCCCCCACCCCCGGTCAGGCCGGCGCCAAAGCCGGCCTCGACTGTTCCGATCCCGAAGGAGCCTCCCCCGGAGGACCTCATCGATCTCCCTCCACCCCTGGTACCCCCCGATCCAAAGACCTCGCGCCAGCTCATCGACGAGGCGCGCAAGAAGTGGGGCAGACCGCGTACCTGAGGTACGTAGCGCCATATGTGGCGCTAGACGAACATAGAAAGAACGAGCGGTTGTTCTGTGTCGCACCAGCGCCGTATTTGGCGCCATGAACCTCAGGTAAGCGGTTCGCTACAAGCCGGCGGCGGCCAGGGCCCGGGCGTTGCGGACTTCGGTGGCGAAGGCGGCGCGTCGCATGGCGACGCCGTCGGTGTCATCGATCAGGCCGCGGTTGGCGGCGAGGGCGAGTGCGGCCTTGAAGAGGACCTGGCTGGCGCTCTCACCCGAGATGAGCCGCTCCTCGATCCGGTACATCCGGGCCCGGGCGAGACACGCCTTGAGAAATGACTTCTCCTCGAACCGACCCTTGAGGGCTTCCAACTCGTCACCGACGACCTGATAGGCGTCGAGGATGGGCAGCACCGCCCAATAGGCCAGGGGCGACCCGAGCTTGGCCTGGACCTCGGCCGCACCCGTCGTCGTCAGGACGTGCTCCCAGCCGGGGACATCAATGGCGATATCGGACTCGACATCGGCGAGGAACTGCTCCTTCTCGGGGAAGAAGAATTCGAACTTGAGCAGGTCGCGGTAGGCCAGGAGGGCCTCTCTGACCCCCTCCGGGCGCTCGTCGCCAGGCTCGGCAACCGAGCCGATCGCCATCTCGGCCAGGGCTCGGTTGACGAAGAAATGGACGACCATGTTGCGGTAGTACGAGATGCGGATCATCTGGTCTTCGTTCAGCCAGAAGACACGGCGCCCTAGGGCCTCGTGGCTGCTCACGTTGTCGTGCTCGGAGAGCCAATCGAGGATGGTGGCCACCCGCGCCGGATCGCGCAGGTCTGCATCCTCGGTGGTAGGAAGATCGCGGGCACGGGCGAACTCGACGATCCGGGCGGCCGCTTCCGCCAATTGATCCGACGACCGGGCAGTCCCCCGCGCCGCGAGCAAGGCCACGCTGATCAGGGCGGTGGGGGTGATCGGGGTGACATGGGCAATCCGATACATGACCTCGAATGCAAGCTTCTGCAGACCGATGGATGTCTCATCGCCCAGGTCCGATGAGCCCACCATGCTCCTCGCCGAGACGGGCTCCCCGAACCGGATGTGGATATCTCCGTACCGCCGGCGCAGCGAACGGACCGCCTTCAGCATCCATCCCAGTGATTCCCTCTCCTTGTCCTTTCCCTGCGCCTCACGGGCATAGTCGGGAACGTCCTGGATCTGGTCGTAGGCGATCGACACCGGGACGAGTTGGAGGTCTTCAGCCTTGCCTCGATGCATTGAGTCGACCACATAGCTCAGGAGGCCGAGACGGGGCGGCATCAGCTTCCCGGAGCGCGATCGCCCGCCCTCCATGTACCACTCGAGGGGGAACCGCTTCTCGACCAGGTAGTCCAGGTACGAGCGCAGGACCATCTTGTAGAGCGGGTTGTCCTTGAACGAGCGGCGGATGAAGAACACCCCGGTCCGTCTGACCAGGGGCCCAACCGGGAAGAAGTTGAGATTGATGCCTCCTGCCGTGTGGTTGGGCGGGAAGTCGTTCTCCCAGAGCATGAACTGGAGGCTGAGTCGGTCGAGGTTCGACCGGTGGGCGGGGAGGAAGATGATCGGGTTGCCGTCGCCGAGGGCGGCCAGCCGGCGGACGTCGTCCTCCGAGTACTTGATGTCGCCGTAGCCCTGGCTGTACAGCTTGTGAATGCCGTTGGCGATGAGATCGATCGTGTAGGGCGAATGGGTGGCGGCGATCTCGCGGAGATACCGCTCAGCCTTCTCACGCGCCAGGGCTGCAGGCATCGCGGTCTCGGCGGCGACCGCGTCCACCGCCTCGAGGAACTCCCGGCGGGAGAGAATCGCCTCGGGAACGAACCGGGGGATCTTGTAACGGTTGCCGACCAGCCTCCGCTCCGCTCGGTCGAGTATGAGCCAGGCCCTTCGCGTGACATAGTTGGACAAAGGGTCCACCTGGCCCGAGCTCTGATAGTCCTCGGCCAGGGCCGAGGCATGGGCGCCCGCGGCGGCGGTGAGCCTGATTCGCCCCGGCCGGGCCATACGGATCCACCTCGCCCGAAGCCCTCTCGGGTCCCGGGCGTCGCCCGGTCGCACCACATCCCACCAGCTGACGCCTCTGCGGCCTTTCTTGATCGGCGCCAGCCAGAGGACACGAAGCGGTATCAGGAAGGGGTCGTCAGGGGCGGTCAATGCTTCGGTCAATTTCTCGATGTCGCCACCCTTGCCACGGCGCGACGACGTGATCCTGACCGTCTCGACTTCGCCCCCGGTCTCGTCACGAGCCCATCCAGTGAGAAGGGCGGCCTCGTAGTCGGAGGCTGCGTCGAGCAGGTAGACGACTCGCGAATCGGTCGGCCCTGTCAACAATGCTGGGGGATCAGCCGCCTTCCTCGCCACGGCACCACTCTATTGGGCTGCGACAATCGCCTCCTGTGAGGATCGTGGTGCAACGCGTGAGCCGGGCCTCGGTCGAAGTGGATGGCGCCGTCGTCGGCTCGATCCACGCCGGGCTCCTCCTTCTCCTCGGCATCGAGCCCTCGGACACGGATGAGGACATCTCGCGCGCCGTGGACAAGGTGGTGAATCTCAGGATCTTCCCTGACGGAGCGGGGCAGATGAATCTGTCGCTTCTGGAGACCGGCGGGTCCGCCCTCGTCGTGAGCCAGTTCACACTTCTCGGTGAAGTCCGCAAGGGACGACGGCCGTCGTTTGTCGGGGCGGCGCCGCCGGAAGAGGCGGAGCCAATGGTGGATCGGTTCGTGGAATTGCTTCGCACCACCGGCACTCATGTCGAATCCGGTGTGTTCGGCGCCTCCATGGAGGTGGAGCTGGTCAACTCCGGCCCGGTGACCATGGTGTTGGAGATCAGGAACGGACGGGTGCGCTGAGCCTGCGGCGGGCGTCCCGCCAATGTCTGGGCGCGATGATGATCCCGAGGCCGATCACCATGATCACGAGCAGGTCCGGGTCGGCGATACCCCATCGGTTGTCGAGACCGATGGTCTCCCAGGCGACGGCGCCGGCGAAGAGTGCCCCGAGGGTGACGAGGCTCCCGATTCCGGTCGACCTGGTCAAGGCCGAGGCGACGACCAGGGTGACCACGAGGAATGGGAAAACCGTCGGCCAGAGCCCGAGGATCACACCGCCGCTGATGCCGAGGCCTTTCCCGCCCTTGAACCCGTGCCAGACGTTGTAGACGTTCCCTGCCACCGCGCTGACACCCGAGGCGAGGGCGGCCGGCTCGCCACCGATGATCAGGCCGACCACCACGGCTGCCAGACCCTTGCCGATCTCGATGACCAGGACCAGTACAGCGAGGGTGTAGCCACCGAGACGGCGGGCATTGTTCGCACCGGGGTTGCCGGACCCATCACGAAGAAGGTCGACTCCCCACAGCCGGCCAAGCAAGACCGCGGTGGGAACCGAACCGATGAGATAGCCGGCCAGGGCGGCTCCGACGACCGTCATTCACCCACCTCTCGCCTGCCTTCAGGGCAGAACCGGAGAAAGTCGCAATTGCGACACCAGTCTCCGGGCACCGCTTCGAACCGGTCGTCTTCGATGGCAGTGGTCAGGTCTTCGAGGTTCCTGGTGGCTTCCCGGCGCCATTCCTCGTCGGCGTGCTCCGTATGGACATCGAGCCCGCCCCCTAGATAGGCGAAGGTGACATCGATCTGCTCCGGTGTGTCCAGCCCGAAGTCCACTTCGGTAGCGGCCACGGCGTACGCCTGAAGCTGGACACGACGCGCCGGTTCGTCCTTCCGCTTCCCACTCTTGAAGTCGACGATCTCCCAGTTGCCCTCCCGCTCGTAGACGGCGTCGATACGGCCCCGGATCTCGTAGCCGCTGTCAGTGCGAAAGCTGAATGGCGCCTCGACCAGCCGGGCCTGCTCGGAGCCGTACCGGGAACCCATGAAGGCCTTGAAGCCGCCCCCACCGGTTGCCTCGTCCATGGCGTCGTAGAGACCGGGTTCGAGATCTTCGAATGGAACCTGGCCTCGCTGATGAAGCTCGATGCGGCGATGCAACTCGGTTCCGGCGATGGCGGCCATATTGCGGCGGCGGGGCAATGGGTCGACCTCTGACCAGAAGAATCGCTTCGGGCACTGGGCATAGGTGACCAGACCCGTCACCGAGACGACCCGCGCCTTCTCCGGCTCGGCGATCGTCTCTCCCAGGGCATCGAGGTCGAAGAGGGTCTGGAGCATCTCGTCGACCTTCTGTTGGTAGGCGTCGGCGACACCCATCACCCCTGCCATCTCGAGAAGGGCGTCCTCGTCTGCGACTGCGGCCCGCAACGCACCATCCCAACCGTCGTCGAACAGCGGATCCGGCGATGGCGTCGTTGCGGCGAATCGAAGCAGCGCCGGTCGCGGGGGCTCGTCGACATGACCCTCATTCCGGGTCACCGGGTGCTGCTCGACGAGATCGAACAGCTCGGACGGCTTCTTCGCCTTCACCGTGGGCTCGGGCAGTCCGTACCAGTAGGAGCCGGTCATGATGAGCATCGATCTTGCCCGGGTGGCCGCGACGTACGCCACCCTCCATTCCTGAAGAGCGTTCTGCTCACGGAAGTAGTCGCCTCGCTCCTTCTCATCGGCCGGTATGCCGGACAAGGCGTTGTCGATTCGATGCTCCGGGGGCAGGAATTGGGCGAAGCGGACCGGATCGGGGAAAGTCCCGCCCTTCGTCGGGAAGCTCCCGTCGGTGACGGCCGGGATCGCAACCACGTCCCATTCCAGCCCCTTGGCCCGGTGCACCGTCACCAGAGTCACTGCCTCCTCTCCGGAGAGATGTGCGGAGTCGAGTTCCTCGGCCGGCTCGTCCTCCATCGCATCCAGGTACTCGAGGAACGCCGACAGCGAAGGACGCCCCTTGAGCGGGCTCCACTCCTCGGCCAGGTCGAGGAGGCGATACAGGTTGAGCCGGGCCGTGGTCCTTTGATTGATGGGGAGCGATTCGACGTCTTGCCATGCCCGCGTGCGGTCGAGGACCAGCCGGCAGACTTCGACCAGGCTGGCGCCCTGGCTCTCGGACAACACGTCGCGGTAGATGCCCAGGAAATGCTCGTAGGCGGCGCGGGCCTCGGGACGGAGGTCCTCGATCTGGTCCACCTGTTCGATTGCCTCGAGCAAAGTCAACCCGGGCACCGCATCGCGATCCACGTCTTCGCGGCGGGTGCCGCCCAGCCAGCGGGTCAAGGGGGCGATGTCGGCGTAGCCGAGGCGATAGCGGCTCCCGAAGAGGATCTGGACCAGCGACGGCGAGTGCTCGGGCCGGTCGAGGACCGTCAGCCATGCCCGTAGGTCGGCCACCTCGGGCACCGACAGCAATCCACCGAGGTTGGCTACCTCGACCGGGATGTCGTGTCGTGCGAAGGAGTCCACCACCACTGCGAAATCCCTGTTCTTCCTGAACAAGACCGCCATCTCCGACCATGGTGTGCCCGCCTGGTGCAACGCCTCGAACCTGCGAGCGATCCAGTCGGCCTCGGCTACGGCATCCTCTGCCCAGTAGGTCACCACCTCGCCCTTGGACTCGGGCTGGTGGGAGACGAGATCCTCCGCAGCCGGATTGGCCTGCCGCCGAATCTCGTTGGCAACCTCGAGTATCTCCGGAGCCGAGCGCCGGTTGAGAGTGAGGGCTCCATGCTTGGCGGATCCGCCGTCCGGCGCCGGGAAATGGACTGGGAAGAGCTCGAAGTTCTCGGCCGAGGCCCCCCGCCATTCGTAGATCGTCTGGTCCTCGTCACCCACCGCGATGACCGGGATCCCCATCTGGCCGTCAGCGGGGCCGAACACCGTTGTCAGCAATACACGTTGTGCGGGATTGGTGTCCTGGTACTCGTCCAGGATCACTACCTGATAACGGCCCCGGATCTCTGCAGCCAGGTCGGGGTGGCTGGTCAATAGGTTGGTGGAGAGAGTTACGAGATCGGAGTAATCGACCACGCCGAGCCGCCTCTTGTCGGTGTCGTAGCGCCGCAGCGTCTCCAACATCTCGGCCCTCATCGCCCAAACTTCGTCGGTCGGATCGACGTGGGCGATCAGGTCGGCAGGCGTGAGGAGGTGGTCACCCATGCGGTCACCGAGGGTGCGGATCTTGTCCAGCCCGTGCGCGTTGGTGATGTCGAGATGCTCATACGTCGTGTGGTGATAGGTCTCGGAGAGAATCTGCCGGGAAAAGGTTGGGGTTATGACCCTGACTCTGGTGTCCACGCCGACCAGGGCGCCGAACTCGGCCAGGATTTGTGCGGCGAATCCGTGATAGGTGTGAACCTCGGCTTGACGGCCCTCCTCCACGGCGGTCCCGAGGAAGGACTTCACCCTGTCGGCGAGCTCGGAAGCGGCCTTGTTGGTGAATGTGATCCCCAGGATTCGCTCCGGGTCGATGCCATGGTTCTCGACGAGGTTGGCGATGACCAGGGCTACGGCGGTCGTCTTGCCAGTGCCGGCGCCGGCCCGGATCCGGATCGTGTCCAATCCCATGTCGAGGATCGTCTTCTGCTCTGGTGACGGCTCGAACGCACTCACGGGAGATAGGCGCCCTTTCCCTCGGCCCAGGCAGGGCATGAGAGCCGAAAGTCACATCTGTTGCAGCGGTTGTTGACCCGTGGCTGCCATCGCTCTTCGAGGATCGCCGTGGTGACTGCCTCCATCGTCTCCACGACGTTGGGGAGGAGATCCATGTCGAATGACCGTATGGTCACGGACTTGGCCTCCTTGCGAGGGAACCACATTTCGGCTGCAACGACCGGTTCGTCGGTTTCGGCGGCTACAGCCGACGCATAGAAGCCGAGCTGGACCGACTCCTTGGCCTCAGGGACACTGGGCGGGTTCTTCGAGGTCTTGTAGTCGATGACCCGCAGTCCGGTCGGGCCTTTCTCCAGCCGGTCGATGTAGCCGACCCATTCGACTCCGCCAATCTGGGTCTCCACCTTTCTCTCCAACTCGATAGGCACCCCATCGCTGGGCCACGCCCCGTAGAGCCGTAAAATGGTGTCACGGGCGTGGCCGAGCCACGCCTGATCGAGTTGAGGGGTACCGAAGTCCGCATCGGCCCACACCCTCTCCAGGTGCCTGAGGGCGTCGGCCAGTTCGGCGTGGGTCTTTCCGGTCCCGATCACCTCTCTCTCCGCAGCCTCCAACGCCGAATGCACCAGCGTCCCCAAAGCGGCATACGGTGAATTGGAGTCGCTCAAGCGGAGACGACGCTCCAGGGCGTACTGCCGAGGGCAGTTGGTATAGGCGTCGGCCTGGCTCGGGGAAAGATGGAGAGTCTCCCCGAGGATCGGTCGCTCGGGCCCTGCTGCAGGCACACCGGCGAAGGCCATCGGATTCCACCATGGGGCGGGTGGCCGCGCCAGTATCTGTGCCGCGGCCAGGCGATCGAAGACCGTTGCGCCAGGGTCGAGGAGGGTACGCCTCAGAGAGACCTCGGCTTCGCTGAGCGACACCGGAGGGCCGTCCTGCTCTTCAGGCAGGCCGGGGCCGGAACCGGGCTCGGCCGCAGCCATGAGGAATCGGGAAGGTCGATGCTCACCCTGATCGACACCGGCCGACGTGGCGGTCCAGACGACTTTGGATCTGGCCCGGGTCATGGCGGTGTAGGCGAGACGCATCTCTTCCTGGATCTGAAAGAGATGCTGGGCCTCGGGGTTGGTGGTCCGCTCCGGGGACAGCAACTCGGGCCTGAGCATCCTGCGTCCTCGTCGCAGGTCGGGAAACACGCCCTCCACCGCGTTGGCGATGTAGACGACGTCGAACTCGAGGCCCTTGGCCTGATGCAGGGTCGTCAGCGTGACCTGCTGCTCGTCGGGGCGGTAGGGGAGTAGCGGGATCGACTCGATGCCGTCCTCGTCCGTGAGCCTGAACACGTTGTCGAGAGTCACGGTTGCGTCGCGCTCGGCCTGGCGCTCCAGCACTTGGGAGAAGGACGTGAAGGCAAGACGCCATTCCCTCCGCTCAGGGTCGAGGACCACGCGCTCGAGCTCGTCGATGCGCGTCCAGATCTCCCAGAAGCCATCGACCGCCGGCAACTCGACCGCCCACGCCGGTTGGTCGAGCAGGCCGGCCAGACCAGCGTGCTCCGGGAGCTCCCGGGCGAGCACGGCTGGCCAGGGATCCCAGGTGCGCAAACGGGAGCGAAGGATCTCCCGCTCCTTGCCCAGCCCGACTCCGATGAGCGGACCCAAGAGGAGCCGCCGCATCGCTCGATCTGCCTCGGCAGCCTCTCCGGGTGTGAGCAGAGGAGTGGCGCCTCCACTCTTGGCCACGGTCACCAGGTCCTGGATCATTCGGACGGCCGGGTGCTCGGCGAGACGAGTCTGTGGCGAGTCGTGAGGGACATTTCTCCGGTCCAGTGCCCTACTCAGCTCGTTGAGCATCTCCCGTTTCGACCTGACCAGCACAGCGATGGTGGATGGCTCCCGCCGTTCGACCCGGATCTGATGCTCGATGTCCCGCGCGATCCAGTCTGCCTCGGCGGTCTCCTGGTCGAACACGTAGGTCTCGACGCGTCCGCTGTGGGCGGCGGGCGCGACCGGCCCGGCCGAGCCGGGGAGGTCCCCGGCCGAGACGATGCGCAGCGCCGAGTCGAGGATCTGGGCCGGGACCCTCAGGCTCCTGCCCAGGACGACGCGTCGTGCTTCGGGGTGCTGTTCGGAGAAAGCGGCGATGTTTCTCACCTCGGCGCCACGGAACGAGTAGATCGACTGATAGGGGTCACCAGCCACGGTGAGATTGCCGTGGGGCAAGGCCATGAGACGGGCGATCTCAGCCTGGACGGTTGAAGTGTCCTGATACTCGTCGACCAGCACATGACTGAACTGCGCCGCCAGGCCCTGACCCTCGGGGCGGCCGAGGAGGTCGACGGCTGAGACGAGGAGTGTGGCGTAGTCGGTGCGGCCACGTTCCTCCAATGTCTCCCGGTATCGGCGGAACAGACCCGGTATGCCCTTCCAGTCGGCTCGCTCGGTCGCCCGGGCTTCGAGGTCCTCGGGGGAGAGCATCCTCTCCGAGCAGCGCATGAGGAAGTCGGCGACCTCGCCGGCGAAAGCGGGTGTGCCCAGGATGCCGCGGTAGAGGATTGGCCATTGCTCCGGGTCCTCTGTCTGGAGGAGCTCACCGACGAGACCGATCTGCTCGGGCGTGGTGAGGGGGACGGGCCGCTCGGATTCCGGCGCCGCCTCCAGGAGTCGGAGAGCGAGCGAGTGGAAGGTGGAGGCGCCGATGGGCATCCCACCGCCAGTCAGGGCCGCGTCGACCCGGCGTCGGATGTCGCCGGCGGCGCGTCGGGAGAATGTCAGTAGGGCGATCTGATCCCTCCGGGCCTGACTCGACTCGATCAGCGCACACACCCTGCGCACCAGGAACTCTGTCTTCCCGGTGCCCGGCCCGGCGACGATGATCTGAGGCCCGTCGGCATCGACGAGCACGGGGCCCCAGTCTTCCGGCTCGAGCCGGATCTCGGTCAACGGCACAGTGCTGATCGTAGGGTCAGGCGGCCTCGGGAAGTCTGACGACCTCCGCGACCAATTTGGCCTCGATCCCATGCTCGGCCAGGTATGTGACCGGGTCGGCGTAGGGGTCGATGGCGGTGTTGGATGTCTCTAAGTAGCTCATATAGGGGAAGCTATTGGGCGGGTGTGACACATTTCCCGGACGGTCCCGACGCATAGGATGGGCGGCGTGGCGGTGAATGAACGGAGGTCGGAGTGACCACTGCGGTTGGCAACGAATTCGACTCACCGATGTACAAGGAGGCCGCCGGCCAGTTCGACCGCGTGGCCCGTCTGATGGGGCTGGACGACAATGTCGCCGACCGGCTCCGTGTCCCACAGAAGTCGACCATGGTCAGCTTCCCGTTCCGGCGGGACACCTATTCGGAGGTAGAGACCCTCTTCGGCTACAGGATTCAGCATCTGACCACCATGGGACCGACCAAGGGAGGGATCCGGTTTGCCCCCGACGTCGACCTGGGGGAGGTCGCGGCCCTCGCCATGTTGATGACCTGGAAATGCTCCATCGTCGGTCTCCCCTTTGGCGGCGCCAAGGGTGGGGTCCGTGTCGACCCGATGGAGCTATCCCGCGCCGAGCTCCAGCGGGTGACACGGCGCTTCACGATGGAGATCATCAATGTGATCGGGCCGGAAACCGACATCCCGGCTCCCGACCTCGGCACCAACGAGCAGGTCATGGCCTGGCTCATGGACACCTACTCGCAGCATGTCGGGCACTCGGTCCCGGCGGTGGTCACCGGCAAGCCACCCGCGCTCGGGGGCAGCGTGGCCCGACGGGAGGCGACCGGCCGCGGGCTGATGTTTCTCTTGCCTCAAGCGGCAGGCGTGCGCGAGATCGACCCGAACAACGTCTCCGTTGCGATCCATGGCTTTGGCAATGTCGGCCGGTACGCGGCAATTGCCGGTCATCAGATGGGGGTCAAGGTCGCCGCTGTCTCTGACATCTCCGGTGCGCTCTACGACCCGGATGGGCTCGACGTCGACACGGTGGCGAAATGGGTCGACGAGAACCGATTCCTCGAGGGCTTTCCGGACGCCGACTTCATCGACGGCGACAAGATCTTCTCCCTGCCCGTCGATGTCCTGGTGCCGGCCGCCATTCAGAACGTCATCCGCGGGGACAACGCAGGGGAGATCCAGGCGAAGATCATCATCGAGGGGGCCAACGGGCCGACCACGATCGAAGCCGACGACATCCTCCGCGACAAAGACGTCCTGATCATCCCCGACATCCTGGCCAACGCCGGCGGTGTCACGGTTTCCTATTTCGAGTGGGTCCAGGATGTCCAGAAGTACTTCTGGACCGAGAACGAGGTGGTGGCGCGGCTGCGGGAGATCATGACCCGGGCGTTCAGCGACGTGCACAACATCGCGATCAACGAAGACGTCGATCTGAGGACCGCCGCCCTCATCAAGGGGATCCGCAAGGTGGCCGACGCCAAGCTGGTGCGGGGGATCTTTCCCTAAGAGGCTTTGGCTTCAGCCCCGGTGAAGGCGGGGCAGATCTCTTTGAACGAGCACCAGTTGCACAACGTGCCCGGCCGGGTGGGGAAGTTCCGGGTGGCCAGCGCCCGGTCGATGGCGTTCCACAACGCCCGTAGCTGCGAGTCCATGGCATCGAGCTGACGATCGTCGATATCGAGCTTGTACAGAGTGGGCCCGCTCAGATAGAGGAGGCGAAGCTCCTTCGGCGTCTCGCCCGTGCGACGGCGGATGAGCAGCGCGTAGATCTTGAGGGCGAAGAAGGCGGGGAGCGCGTATCGCTCAGGCGGAGCCTTGCCGGTCTTGTAGTCGGTGATGACCAAGCGGCCATCGTCGTCGCGGTCGATCCGGTCGAGGATCCCTCTGATCGTGATCCCGTCGAGGTCCTCGAGCATGTCCAGCTCGCGGTCCACCGGATCGAAGCCGGTCGGGTCCTCGATGCCGAAATAGTTGGTGAGCAATGCGAGGGACTCGACACCCCATTGCCGCTCCTCGTCTGTGTCGCCGAACAGATCCTCGAATTCGTCGCTACCCCGGAGCTCGGTCCAGGCGTCCCGGAAGAGGTCATAAAGGAGCTCGGGCGAACGCTCTGCGGAGGGGTGGTCGAACAGTCGCTGCAGGGCGAGATGGGCCGTGGTGCCCCGGGCCTGGTATACCGATGCCGGCTCGGCGAGACGGTCGATGGCCCGGAACTTGAAGAGTTGGGGGCACGCCTTGAAGTCCCCGGCACGGCTCGGGGACAGGGTCTCCAGGGGGGACAATTCCAATTCGACGGTCACGTTGCCGAGTGTAAGACAGGGGTGTGACAGGAACGGGGAGATCGGTCAGGTGGGCCGTCGCCATAGCCAAATCTCTGCCGCGATGACGTGCAGGGTCCATGACAGCCAGAACGCCACGCCGAAGGAAGTGACTTCGTCGAGCAGGCCGAATCCCTGGAAGAGCCCGACCCAGATCCTGATCGTCCCGACTCCGAGCCCGATGGCGAACGCCCGGATCATCCAGCGGCGGTGGCGAACCGTGTCGCCGGCCCTGATGTAGCTATAGGCCAGGGCAAGAGCGATGACGAACCAGGTGCCGAACACCACCGAGGCGCTTGCTTCGGCGAACCCGCCAAACGAGAAGAAGAAGCCGAAGATGACCCCGACGACACCGGACAGGATCCCGGTCGGCACCAGGACGCGTCCCATTTTCCGGTGCAGGTCGAGATGCCGGTTGCGGAACCGGCGCGAGACTTGGAACGGGGCCAGGACCAGATAGACGACGCCGGGGATGATGTGGGCATAGGCCAGGATCGGGTACTGGGCGTAGCGGCGGTCGAACTCACCCTCCCCCGGGATCACTCCGTTGGCCAGGTTCTCGCTGTCGGTGATCACCCTGATCACGGCGAAGACGAGCACGACGGCGATGAGGAAGAAGACCACGCCCCAGGCCGTCGGCACGCTCTTCCGGGCCGTTGTCATCGGGCCGAAGGCTAAACGCGAAAAGATCGGCTAGGCCGCGAAAACAAGGCTCCGGTATGGCTTGACGGGTGAGGTCGGATTTCGTACTTTCCCGTCTACCGACACGGGTTCGCCCGGGTCGGGGAAGGAGAGGCTTCGGCCCCTCTGGATCGCCACCTGACTGGGGGCCCGCTTTCCCGGTCGAGTGGCACTGAGAGCCCCGAGAGGGCTTCGGCTTCGGCCAAAGCTTTCTCGGGGTTTCTCGCGTTGTGGGGGCGGCATCCGGAATCCTGTGTGCAACGAGCAACCTCTTGGATGGGCGGCTGCACACGTGACGGCCCGTCATGATCACGTGTGCAACGAGCCACGTCCTGGGTGGGCGGTTGCACGCGAGACGCCGTCCTTGGTCTCAGTTGGGAAATCCACGTCCTCGCGAAAAAGAATCACTGGTTGGAGTTGCCTGCACCGGGGTGCCGGTCTACCTTGCCCGCCACGCCGAAGGGGAAACCCGGCGGCGGCCCGAATCAAGAGGTTCGGAGAGGTGAGAGCCGCTCCGAGGCCGTGGTGCGGGAACCTGGAGCCACCGGGAAACCGAGGGCACCAGGGACGGTCGGGCGACCGGACGGGGATCCTTCGGGATCGTCGAGCGGTCACCGAACGGCGGGTCTCACGACTCGCAAGGTCTTCCCGGAGACGGGGAGGTCGCGATCTTCGGATCGCACACCTGCCGGCGGCTTCGGCCATCGGCAAGAACTCCATTCGGAGTTGGGTCCCCGGCCCGACATCGAATGGGCGAGAGTCCCGAGAGGGTTGAGGCTTCGGCCAAGGCTCCCTCGGGACTTTCTCGTTTGTGAGGCGGGCAAACCATCGAGGCATAAGCTTCGGGGTGTGCTTGGCGAGACCCGTTATGCCACACGGGGGGACATCCACGTCGCCTACCAGGTGACCGGGCAGGGACCGCTCGATCTCGTGCTGGTATCGGTTTGGTTCAGCCACTTAGAGGCCCGTTGGGAGATTCCCGGGTTCGCCCACATGCTGGATCGGCTCGGGGCCTTCAGCCGGGTGATCGCATTCGACAAGTACGGCATCGGCCTCTCCGATCCTGCCCCTCCCGGCGCCCCACCCCCGCTCGAGGACTGGATGGACGATGTGCGCGTCGTGATGGACGCGGTGGAAGTCGAGCAGGCCGTGCTCATGGGCGCGGCCGACGGCGGCATGATGGCTGCGCTGTTCGCGGCTACCTACCCACAGCGGGTCTCTTCGCTGATCCTCGCCAACTCGAGCGCGCGGCTCTCCGTGGCCCCCGATTTCCCATACGGGCTTCCAGAGAGCACTCAGGAGGCGCTGATCGAGATGACACAACAGGCTTGGGGTGGCCCCGGGATCATGCTCGCCACCAACCCGAGTCTGGTCGACGACCCGGAAGGCCAGCAGGCCTGGGCCCGGTACCTGCGTCTCGCCGCCAGTCCGGCCACTGCCGGTGACGTGCTTCGCACCTTGTTCCAGATCGATGTCAGGGCCGCCCTCCCAGCGATTCAGGCGCCCACCCTTGTCCTGCATCGTCGAGACAACGCACTCGTTTCGAGCGAGAGCAGCCGGTATCTCGCCGACAACATCGCAGGCGCACGCTTTGTCGAGCTTCCCGGAGCCGATTACGGCCTGGGTCTGGGTGATGTCGACGGATTGGTCGACGAGGTAGAGGAGTTCCTGACCGGTGCCCGCGGCGCGTCCGACCCCGACCGAAGGCTGGCGACGGTGTTGTTCACCGACATCGTTGGATCGACCGAACAGGCCTCCGCGCTGGGTGACAAGCGCTGGAAGGAGTTGCTCGAGATGCACAACCTCGTCAGCGATCGCCAGCTCACCAGATTTCAGGGTCGTCTGGTGAAAACCACCGGGGATGGGTTGGTGGCGACCTTCGACGGCCCGGCGCGGGCGATCCGTGCGGCACTGGCGATCAGAGACGCAGTCCGCGGGTTGGGGATCGAGATCCGGGCTGGGTTGCACACAGGTGAGATCGAGATGGTGGGAGCGGACATAGGCGGATTCGGGGTGCACATCGCCGCTCGGGTGATGGGTCTTGCCCCGCCGGGGTCGGTCATGGTGTCGCGCACCGTGAAGGATCTGGCTGGCGGGTCGGGCTTCGGGTTCGAGGATGCCGGGACCCACGAGTTGAAGGGCATCCCGGATTCCTGGCAGCTGTATTTGGTCGACGGATAGCCACGGAATCCGGGGTCACCGGGCCGTCGTCCTGACTACCCGATCGGTAGCCTGCCGCCATGGCCTACCCAGAGAAACTGCTCAGCCCGGCGAGGAGATCAAGAGCGAATTCAGACCTCACTGGTCGGGGATCCTCAAGGAAGCCATTCTCTCCATCCTCGCCCTCGCCGTCATCGTGTTCCTCGCGATCCAGGGATTCAGTTGGGGTCTATGGGTGATTGGAGCGCTCATCCTCCTCTGGCTCGTGCTGACGGCGAGAGGGTTCACTCGCTGGTTCACGACACTGCACGTCATAACCTCCGAGCGCCTCATCCACCGCATCGGCCTGTTCTCAAAACAGGGCAAAGAGCTCCCGCTCGAAGTGATCAACGACGTGGCGTTCAAGCAATCGGCGTGGGAGCGGATGTTCGGAACCGGTGACCTGCTCATCGAGTCCGCCGGCACCCATGGCCAGACTCATTACACCGACATCCCCGATCCCGAGTCGGTCCAGTCGCTGATCTATCAGGCAAGAGAGGATCGCCAGCACTCGTTGCAGTCAGGAGGGCGGGTGGCGGCCGCAGAGAGCTCCGCCTCCCAACTCGCCACCTTGTCCCGGCTCCACGATGAGGGCAAGCTGAGCGATGCCGAGTTCGAGGCGGAGAAGCAGAAGCTGCTCGGAGGCGCCACCTGATGGCCCACATGCAGGACTTCCCGCTCAATCTGTCCACCCTCTACGACCGGGCGGTGTGGCTCTACCCCGATCAGGAGATCGTCTCGGTCGAGGCCGACCGGTCGGTGACCCGCACCACCTACGGCGAGACCGACACCAGGGTGCGCCGTCTCGCCACCGCCTTCGACGCCCTGGGGCTGTCACAGGGCGATCCCGTCGGCACCTTTGCCTGGAACAACCGCCGTCATCATGAGCTGTACTGGGCGACCGCCAACACCGGGCTCATCTGCCACACCGTCAATATCAGGCTCTTCGCCGATCAGATCGCCTACATCATCAATCACGCCGGGGACAAGGTGATGTTCGTCGACCCCGATCTCGCCCCGCTCTTGGGACCGATCACGCCAGAGCTGAAGACGGTGGAGACATACGTCGTGATGGGGGACTCCGCCTCGGATGCGATCCCGGGGTCGATCGCCTATGAGGATCTGATCGGCGACTCCGAGCCGCATGGGGCCTGGCCCCAGCTCGACGAGCGGTCCCCGATGATGTTCTGTTACTCGTCGGGTACCACCGGCAATCCCAAGGGGGTCGCCTACACGCAGCGATCCACCTATCTGCACACCATCTCCAACCTGGCCAACTTCAACATGCTCCCCAGCGACAACGTCCTGCCGGTGGTGCCGATGTTTCACGCCGCAGCCTGGGGCTACCCGTTCATGGCAGTGACCCAGGGGGCCAAGCTGACCTATCCCGGCCCCGATCTGACCCCGCAGGGGCTCGTCCCATTGCTGGAGCAGGAGAAGGTGACCTTCAGCGCCGGGGTGCCCACCGTGTGGCTGGGGATCAAGCAGTATCTCGAGGCGCATCCGGAGGCAGATCTCTCCTCGATTCGAGCCTTCCTCTGCGGGGGTTCGGCGGTCCCCAGGGCGATGATCGAGTGGTACTGGACGGTCAAGGGGATCAGGGTGGTGCAGGGCTGGGGCATGACCGAGACCAACCCGGTCGCGTCCACCAGCCTTCTCAAGCCCGAGATGGAGGAGTGGGACCTGGAGAGGCAGCTCGATTTTCTGGAGACCGCCGGCATCCCGGTCGCCGGGCTCCAGGTCAAGATCGTTGACGAGATCGGGGAGGAGCTTCCCCACGATGGGGAGGCGTTCGGGGAGCTGTTGATCCGCGGCCCGTGGATCGCCGCCGAGTACTTCAAGGACACCCGTTCCGCCCAATCCTTCGAGGACGGGTGGCTCCGCACCGGCGATGTCTGCAAGATCACCCCCGAGGGGTACATCAAGATCACGGACCGCGCCAAGGACGTGATCAAGTCGGGCGGGGAGTGGATCTCTTCGATCGACCTCGAGAACGCACTCATGGCTCACCCCGACGTGACCGAGGCAACCGTCGTCGGCCTGAAGCACGTCAAGTGGCAGGAGCGCCCGGTGGCCTTTGTCGTCCCCCGAGAGGGAGCCGAGGTGTCGGAGTCGGATCTGCACGCCTTCCTCGAGGAACGGGTCGCGAAATGGTGGCTGCCCGACAAGATCCTGTTCATCGACCAGATCCCGAAGACGGGACCGGCAAGTTCGACAAGAAGGTGGTCAGGAACGAGTACGCCGACCTGCTGATGGAGGACGGCTAGCTCACGGCTCGCTCATGAGCGGCGCATAGTTGGAGCGGTAGATTCGCTCGCCCGCCAGCCGCAGTGAGAGATTGCGGACCGGCGCCGGCAGCGACCTGATCCTGTCTCTGCGTGGGTCTGTTCCCGGACCCATCGAATGCGGGGCCCTCGCCGGGCGACGTACGCTTCCAACGCGTCCTCCACAGTCCTCCGATCGATGAGGCACTGCGCCAACACGGCGGCGTCCTCGAACGCCATTGCAGCTCCCTGTGCCATGTTCGGTGAGGTGGCATGCGCCGCATCACCCACCAGGACCACGCGACCGTCCACCCAGTCGTCCGTAGCCACTTCTTCGATGGCCCCGAAGTAGGTGGAGGCCCTCTCCGCCGCTTCGATCAGGTCGCTGGCAGGACCAGCGAAATCGCCAAACAGATCGATGAGGCGACGTGGGTTGCCGCCGGTGGGATCCTCAACGTTCTCGGTCGAAAGGTCGAGATAGCAGTAGACACGGCCGTCCCCCACGGGCACCGCTAAGAACGTCCTCGCACCCCCCAGCATGACGATCCAGTCTCCGAGATCGTCGGAGTCGTCGGCCATGAAGCGCCAGCTCACCTGGCCCACCGAACTTGGATCGGCGTGACCTGGCATTTGGCGGCGGACAGACGACCTGATGCCATCGGCCCCGACCACCAAGTCGAAGTCCCCATCGCTGCCATCGGTGAATTCGACCGTCACCGCGTTTCCGCTGTGATCGATCCGCGCGACCTCGACACCCATACGAAGGTCGATGTCCTGTGCCGCCTCGCGTAATGCGCCATGCAACTCGGAGCGCGTGAGGGCCAGGCACGGCCCCACGCCTCCCCATGCCTCCTCCAAGTCGACCTCGGCAAGGTCACGCCCCATGTGGTCTCTGAAGACCTGATGCTTCACACCGAAGCTGCGATCACGGACGACGGTGCCGACGCCCAAGTACTCCAGGGCGCGATGCGCGTTTCCCGGCAGATACATGCCGGCTCCGACGTCGCTCCACTGGTCGGCCTTCTCGATGATCGCCACGTCGGAGCCGGCACGTGCCACGCGATGCCTACGCTCAGGCCCGCCAGCCCTCCTCCAACTACGAGAACCTGATGCGCTCTCACGGCTCGCGGTGGATGGGGCCGGCGCCGCATGAATCGAGACAGAGTCCGAAATCAGCTTCGCCACTCGCTCAGCGTCTCGTCCCACCCCATGCACCTCGGCCGACGAGACCGCGTACAGGCCCTTTAGCCCGACGAAGTACAGACCGGGGACTTCCTCGACCACACCACGACGCGTGTTTGACGTGACCATCCTCGAACACGGGTAGGTCGATCCAGGAGAATCCAGGGTCGAACCCGGTGCACCAGATGATGGTGGCCGGGTGAAGCACACGACCATCCTCGAGCACCGGCCAGCCGTCCTCGACACCGATGACCCGCGGCAGCACGCTCGACCCCTGCATCGACCAGGTCCCGGGGTTTGGTCCGCACCAGCGGCTGCCCTTTGGCGCTCATCTTGGGCAGGGCTCGCCGACCGATCGGGGTGCCCATGGTGAGGACACGATGGAACAGGAACCGGAGCACGATCGGGACCATCAGCCGCCCAACCCTGCTCTCGAGGTGGAATGGGACGTGCCCGGTGTCGGGCCCGGCGAGCACTGTCTCATGGCTTCGTGCTGCTTCCATCGCCAGCTCCGCTCCCGAGTTGCCCGCTCCAGCCACCAGCACCGGCCCTTCCCGCAGTTGGGACGGGTTGTGGTAGTCGATGCATGGATCTGGGTGATCTCCGGTCTGAGGTCGGTGACGAAGCCGTGGCACCTTGGGTACCTGCCAGCTGGACATGGCGACGACTACGTTGTCCGCGTCATACCACGAGTCATCCGTCTCGATCACGAAGCTGCCATCCACTTTCGAAAGGCTCGTCACCCGTTGGCCGCTCCTTACCGGGAGCCCGAGCTCGGTGGCGTATGCCTCGAGATAATCCGCCATCTCGTCCTTGGTGGGAAACGAATGCTCCGGAGCGGGAAAGGACTTTCCGTCCAGCCCGTCATACCGGGCCGGGGTGAACAGACGGAGGGAGTCCCACCGGCTCCGCCAGGCGCCACCGACCCTCTCCTGGGCGTCGAGGATGACGAACGGCAACCCGAGACGCTGCAGGTGGTATCCGACCGACAACCCGGCCTGGCCACCACCTATGACGATTGTCCCGATCGACTCGTGACTGATCATGATCCTCTCCTCTCGTTCCTTGTCGCATGAAGGTTGCGGTCTGTACCCAGGCCGAGACCAAGCAGCCCGGCACGAATCCGAGCTGACCGGTGACCAGGGCATAGGCGATCCACACCGGCTGTACCGCCCCACCCAGGAGCCACCCCCACCACCGGCCGCGTCCCGCCGACCAGAGGGCGAGTACTTGCAGGCCGGTGAGGAGCCACGGCCAGTAGGACGGGGTTCCAAGGCTTGTGTCAGTGGGAGCCGAAGTGGCGACGACGGCGATCGAGAGGGCCAGGCTGACCAGTGTTGCTGAAGTCAGTCGATGCCTTGTCGCCATGCCATCGACCGTACGACCGGTGTCTTCAGGATGAAATCGGGAGTTCTCCCCATTGAATGAGCCCGTGCTCGCTGGCGTAGAGCGTGGCCGCGGCCCGGGTGGAGACACCGATCTTGCGGTACGCGTTCTGGATGTGCCTGTCGGCCGTCTTGACCGAGATGTCAAGGGCGCGCGCCACCTGCTTGGTCTGCAGACCCCGCGCCAGGAGCCCGATCACCTGCACCTCCCGCTCGGTGAGGCCGGCGGGACGTTCGATCGGAGGCGATTGCTGACCAGCGGCGCGCAACACTGCGGCGGCCATCTCACCATCGTGGCGACCGGTGGACACCCCCTCGAGGAGGAGTTCGCGCGCCTCAGTGGGAGCCATCGCCGGGCGATGGTCTCGTGGTTCCGACATCGCATGGAACACGTCGCTTGCTGCGAGCAGGCGGGCACTCGGGTCGAGAGACGTGGCTCCGATGCCCCGGTGATATCCCGACCCGTCCACGCGCTCGTGATGTCGACAGGCGATGGTCGATACCGACTCGAGAAGTGGAGATCTACTGAAGATCCGCTCAGTGTGATAGGCGTGGAGCCGCACCTGTTCCCACTCGTCGGCAGTGAGCGAGCCCTTCTTCTGCCAGATGCGGGGATGGATCGCAACTCGGCCGATGTCGTGAATCAGGGCTGCCCTTCGGAGGTCACTGACCTCCGTTGGCGCCATTCCAATGAGGGTCGCCGCGTCCCCGGCCAATCGAGCAACACCCGATGAGTGCCCGGCCAATGACGGCGAGACCAGGTCGGCGAAGTCGCCCAGGGCGGCGAGGGCCCGATCGAGCCCATCGGCCTCGAGGGTGAGATGGGGTTTTGGCTCGGCTTCGAGCACCGAAGTCCAGACCGTCGAGGTGTCATGACCGGTCGTCAATATGTCTAACGCGTTCCTGGAGAAAACGTCGGCCACCTCGGGGTCGAAGGCATGGCCGGCCCGTTCCCGTACGACTAGGGCGGCATGCTCCTCCCCGCCGATCATGGCCTGATATGCGGCATCGCGAGCCACGGTCACGATCCTGAGTGCCATTGGGATTTCGTCTCCGGCTTTGCGGCGCAGGACTCCCTTGCCATCCCAACGCTCGGTGAGGTCGGCGAAGATGCCGTTGATCGAAGGTGGCAGTCCGAGACGTTCGGACAACATCTCCGCCACCTCACACAGGGCGGTGAAATGGGCGCGGCGGAAGCTTGCTGCCTTCGGAAGGCGGGCGGCGATCTCGAGGCCACTGCTCAGCAGGCCCGATTCGGGGTCCGGCAACGCTCGCATCACCCCGCCCAGGCTCTCGGCAGTGGATCCAAACTGTCGGGACGTCATGTGCTCGGACAAGCTCCCGCCGAAGATGGCGAGGTGGAGGTCGGAGTCGGTGGTGCAGCCCGAGTACATCAGGAGGCTGACATAGAACGCCTCGGCTCTGGTCCGGGGGTCGACAGCCAACAGATCGGCGAGTCTGCAGGTCACGAGAGTCGCATGAAGCCCGTGCTCGAAGGGAAAGCCCATCCCGAGATCGGTCGCCAGACAGGCGGCGGCGATCACCTCTGCAGTGCGCACCCGCTCCGTGTCTGAAAGAGCTCCAGCCACCCACCAAGCGTAGAGATGGCTGGATGGCGTGAGCCTTCAGACTTCGATCAGCTCACCCGTGGTCAGATCGACGACGAATTCCTTGTCGCTCTTCGAATCGGAGATGAACTGCGCCAGTGTGGCCCCCGGTTGGCGGACCACCCACCAGGCGAAATCCTCCGATCCGGACTCGACGAACTCTGTCTTGGCCGACCGGACTGCCTCTACCGCACCGATCTCGTCCGGGAAGGTGCCGATCACCCGCTGATCGGGCTCGTCACTTCCGCGGATCTCTGTGAACTCAACCGCCTCGAACATTCACCAGCCTCCTTACCCAATTGTACAGATGTCCCCGGGTCATTTGCACCGGTCCCTATGCTCATTTTGTTGAGCGATTTCCACACCAACTGGGGGTACATCGCGGCCGGTATCAGCGGGATCGTGGGACTCTGGGGGATCCTGATCAGACGTCGCGAGCCCCCGCCGAAGGCGTTCTACTACGGCGTCGGGCTGGCGATCTCGGCCCTCCTCCTCCAGATCGTCATCGGGGTGATCGTGGCCAATGGTGGAATCGATCCGGGTAACCAGCACGTGTTCTACGGTGTCGTAATCGCGGTGACCTTCTCGTTTGCCTACATCTATCGGGCCCAGTTCCGCAAGCGACCGGCCCTCTACTACGGGCTGCTACTTCTGTTCACAATGGGGCTCGCCATCAGGGGGATCCTCACCTTTGGCGGCAACTTCTAGTGGTCTGTCGCTCGAATAGGGTGAGAGACGCCATCGATATTTGGGCGACGGCCCTTTAGGGAGGTGGCGATGCTGCTCGAGAACAAGAAACTCCTCATCACCGGGGTCCTAACCGACGACTCGATCGCCTGGCACGTGGCCAGGATCGCCCAGGAGGAGGGCGCCGACATCGTTGCCACCGGTTTCGGAAGAGGGCTCCGTTTGACGGAACGATCGGTGCAGCGGCTGCCCGAGCCGTGCCCTGTGCTCGAGCTCGACATCAACGACCTCGATCAGGTCTCGTCACTGGTCTCCGACCTGGAAGAGCGCTGGGGACGGGTCGACGGGGCCCTCCATGCCATTGCATTCGCTCCCGAGGACGCCCTGGGGGGAAATTTCCTGAACACCCCGCCCGAATCGGCACAGACCGCCTTCATGACTTCTGCCTTCTCCTACAAGACGCTGGCGGTCGCCCTCCTTCCGCTGATGACGGAAGGTGGGGCATTGGTCACACTCGACTTCGACAATTCGCAGGCTTGGCCGGCGTACGACTGGATGGGCGTGGCCAAATCTGCCCTGCAGAGTGTCACCCGGTATCTGGCCCGTGACCTGGGGCCGAAGGGCGTCAGGGTCAACGCGGTCTCGGCAGGGCCGCTCAGCACGGTCGCCGCCAAGTCGATCCCGGGCTTCGATACCTTTGACCGGGTCTGGAAGGAGCGGGCGCCCCTCTCCTGGGACGGCTCAGACCCCGACCCGGTGGCCCGAATGGTGTGCGTTCTCCTCAGTGATTGGGCGCCGATGACCTCCGGCGAGGTCGTCCACGTCGATGGTGGGTTTCACGCCATCGCCTCGGGAGGCGAGCGCAGCGACTAGCCGCTCTGTGCCTTTTGCAGGGCGGGCGCCAGTGGCAGTTCGACGACGAAAGTCGCGCCGCCGCCCTCGGTGGCTTCCACCCGCACCGCCCCGTACATCACCTCGGCCAGGCTCTTGACGATTGAGAGACCGAGCCCGGTTCCGCCCTTGGACCGCGTGTCGGATTGGTCGATCTGGGTGAACCGCTCGAAGACCCGTTCCCTCTCTTCGTCGGGGATGCCGGGCCCGTGGTCGACCACCGCGATCACCGCCTTGTTGGGTCGCTCCCAGGCATAGAGCTCGACCGCGCTGCCCACCGCGTACTTCGCGGCGTTCTCGACCAGGTTGATCAGGATTCGGGTGAGATGATCGCGGTCGGCTTCGACGGTCAGGTCCGGGGGCTCGATGGTAAAGGTGGGCTCGATCGAGACGACCCGGTTCACCTCCTCGAATGCAAGCTTGAGCGGCACTGGCTCGAGATGCACCGGGATGGCGCCCCGGTCGATGCGGGAGACGACGAGCAGGTCGTCGATGAGACGCTGGAGCCGGCCCGCCTGACGACGGGCTGTGGTGAGCATCTGCTGTGCGGCCGCCTGGGTCGGGGCGAGCTCGGGCCGGTTGACGGTGTCGAGCGACCCGATGATCGAGGTGAGCGGCGTGCGCAGCTCGTGGCTGACGGTAGAGACGAAGTCGGTCTTCATCTGGGCCACCTCTTCGAGACGTTTCGTCATCTCAGCCTGTGCCTCGTAACGCCCGATCTGGGACAACACGAGACCGGCCGGAGCCGCCAACGAGCCGAGCTGGTCGAGCTGTTCCTCGTTGAAGCTGCCCACATACGGGTCGCCGACGATGATGGCGCCGACCCTCAGGTTCTCCACCTTCAACGGAGCCACCAACGCTTGACGCAGGCCAAGCTCCTTCAGGAGGACGTGGGCGTCGGTGTCGACGTCGATGTCCCTGACGAAGAACGGGCGACCTGACCGGTACACCTGGGCCACGATGGCGGGGGAGGCGACGTCGAGAACGATGGGGTCGGTCTCCAGTGGATACCCGTTCACCCATATCGGGCTCATCACCTCGAGCCGGTGGCGCTCGGGGTTGTAGAGGAGGACAACGCCGACCTGGGCGTCGAGGTACTTGCAGATCGTGCCCACCAGATGGGGCACGATCTCGGCCAGGGACTCGGCTCGGGCCAGGGTCGCACTTACTTCGTAGAGACGCTCGAAGTCGAGGCGTTGCTGATCGATCTGAGTCTCACGTGACGCCGATCGAACCGCTTCGCGTTCGAATTCGAGACCGACCAGGGCAGTGGCGGCAGAAACGACGGCGACGGTCAGTACCGGGGCCACCAGATCGGCGATTGCGTCCGCCCCAGCTTCGAATGCAATGAAAGAGATCGCCAGCCCGATGAGCACGGTCATGAAGGCATGGGCCCACCAGGTCAGCAGCAGCCCGGAGACGGCGGCGATGCCGTAGAGGATGGGGGTGGCGGTCGCCTCGAGCGGATCGATCAAGGCGAAGGCCGTGATGCCGAGGATCAGCCCGGTGAGCCATGCCACGGCGATCCACGGCGCGTAACGCGTGGCCATGGGCCGATCCCATCGGGTAGCAGTGGAGACGACCAGCATCGCGGCCAGACCGGCCATCGGGATCCAGAAGCCCGGCTGTGTGAAGACCTGCTGACGGACCGCCTGCGCGGCGATGATGATCAGGACCACCCAGGCCACGGCTGAGGCGCGTCGAAGCAGCGAGGCCCGGAAACGGGCCATCGCCTGATGCGTCGTTGGTGTCATCCCGTCCATGTCACTGAATGCAAGCCTTCCGACTGTATTCTCGGCATTTCCGAACGAGGACTAGATACGTGGCTTTGCGCGCCCTTGCCGACGGCGCATTGTTCGCAGAGACTTTCGGCGATGGCCCGCCGCAGGTGCTGGCGCTTCATGGTTGGGGCCGCCGCGGCAGCGATTTTGCCCTGTCATTGGCAGGATTCGACGCTCTGGCGGTCGATCTCCCCGGTTTTGGGGCAACGCCCGCGCCGTCAGAGGTCCTGGGAGCGGAGGGCTATGCGGCACTCGTCACCCCGGTTCTAGAGACATTCGCCACGCCACCCGTTGTGGTCGGCCACTCGTTCGGGGGCCGAATCGCCGTGTGTCTGGCCGCCGCACACCCCGACCGGGTCGGTTCCCTGGTCATCACCGGATCTCCCTTGCTCCGCCTTGGGCCGGGAAAGAAGCCCGCCATCGGCTACCGGATGCTCCGTTTTCTCAATCGGGCCCACCTCGTCTCGGACGAACGAATGGAGGAGATCCGACGGAGTCGTGGCTCAGACGACTACCGGTCGGCGAGCGGGGTGATGCGCGACATCCTGGTCACGGTCGTCAACGAGGGATATGAGCCGCAACTGAGGGAACTGCGGAATCGGGTGGTGCTCCTCTGGGGGGAGGACGATCAAGAGGTGCCCGTGACGGTGGCGGAACAGGCGCTCCGCATCATTAGACAGGCAGGTGGGACCGCCGAGCTCGAAGTGCTCCCCGGGGTAGGCCATTTCGTCCCGACCCAGGCGCCGGAGGCGATCGCGCGGGTGCTGGCGGAGGAGCTGGGCCGGTGATCTGGGCCCTGGTTGCCGCATGTGCCCTGGCCACCGTGCCCGCCGGGTTGCGCTGGCTCCGTGTGGCGCAGAGAGAGCACTATCTGGCGTCCTCCGTGACCAGGTTCGCCCTACGTTGGTGGACCAGCGGGCCTATCAATTTGGTCCTCCTTCTCACGATGCTGGTCGGGCTCATCGGGTCGCTGTGGAGCCCATGGTGGGGATTTCTCGTCCCTGCTGCCCAGATCGGGCCCGTCGGGCTGTCTATCAAGGGCCGTACCTCACCCCTGTCCTGGACCGGGAGGCTGCGCCGGCTAGCACTGTTGGCTGGGGTGATGGCCCTGGCCGTCTACCTGGTCGGCGGTGTGGCCGAGTCGGGGTACTTCGTGGTCCTCGGTCTCTTCCTCCTGCCGGCATTTATCGACATCGCTCTCCTCGTCCTCGGGCCGATCGAGCGGATATTGGGCAATCGATGGGTCGATCAGGCGTCTGCTCGTCTCGCCTCCTCGGGAGCGAAGGTCGTGGCCATAACCGGTTCCTATGGCAAGACGACCACCAAGCAGTACGCGGCACATCTGCTCGCCGGGTCGTTTCGCACAGTGGCCAGCCCGGCTTCGTTCAACAACCGGATGGGTCTGGCCCGGGCCATCAACGAGCACCTCGTTCCCGGCACCGAGGTCTTCGTAGCCGAGATGGGCACGTACGGGCCAGGGGAGATCGAGGATCTCACACGATGGATCCCACCTGACGTCGCGGCGATGGTCTCCATCGGCCCGGTACATCTCGAGCGTTTTCGCACTCTGGAACGAATCGTGTCTGCCAAGTCCGAGATCCTCGACCGGGCCTCGATTGGTGTCATCGCCGTCGATCACCCGCTTCTCGCCGGTCTCGCCGCCGAGCGGGCTGACACGATGGAAGTGGTCACCGTTTCGGGGGATGGCTCGGACGCCCGGGTGACCGTCCATGAGGGTGTCATCCGGATCGACGGCACGGATGTTGGGAACGCCCCCGACGACGTGTTCGCGGTGAATCTGGCGGTCGCTCTCGGGATCGGCCTCGCCCTCGGCTTGGAGCCTGGCGACATGGCGTCACGGCTGGACGGGCTTCCCCGTCCGCAGCACCGTCAGAACGTGTCGAGCTCGGATCGCGGCTTCTCCGTCATCGACGACACCTTCAACTCGAACCCGGCCGGGGCCAGAGTTGCTCTGGGGTTGTTGAGCCGCATCGGGGACGGTGGGCGAAAGGTGGTGGTGACCCCCGGGATGGTCGAAATGGGGCCTGACCAGTTCGACCAGAACCTGGCCTTTGCCGCCGAATCGGCGGCCCTGGCCGACCATCTGCTCATCGTCGGCCGGACGAATCGTGATGCATTGATGGAAGGTTCCGCCATGGGCGGGGCCTCGGTTACCGTCGTCACCTCCCGCGAGGAGGCGGTGGATTGGGTACGAGAGAATCTGGGACCCGGAGATGCCGTCCTCTACGAGAACGATCTTCCCGACCACTATCCCTGAGGAGGCGGAATGGCTAAGCCGGCGGTCATCTTCGGCGGCCCCTCCGACGAGCATGACATCTCGATCCTCACCGGTCTCCAGGTCACCCGCGCCCTCGGCGACGTCCACGCCGTGTACTGGTCGAAGACAGGGGACTGGTTCGAGGTTGATTCAGATCTAGAGGCGGCGGAATTCGCGGACGGCGTGCCCCGTCGGTCCCGGGAGCTGGCCTTCGTCGCCGCCCCCGGTCAGGGTCTGATCCTCAAGAAGCGCCCATTGGACATCGATGCCGTCGTCATCGCCTGTCACGGCGGGCCGGGGGAGGACGGCACGCTGCAGGGTCTTCTCGACCTCGTCGGTCTTCGTTACAGCGGGCCGGGTCAGGCGGCATCGGCCCTGGGCATGGACAAGCTGGCCTTCGGGGCGGCGATGGCGGCAGCCGGCCTGCCCACCCTGTCCCGCGCCATGGTCGCCACAGGCGAGGAAACGGCTCCGCCCTTCGATGGGCCGTTCATCGTCAAGCCACGTTTCGGAGGGTCCTCGATCGGCATCGAGGTGGCCGAGGACTGGCCCACGGTTCTCGCCCTGAAGAGACGATCGACCTTTTTCGACCAAGGTGCGGTGGTCGAGCCATTCCTCGCCGCCAGCCGCGACCTCCAGGTGGCGGTGCGCACCTATCCCAAGTGGGAGTTGTCGGCCATCGAGGCGCCGGCCAGGGCGTCCGATGGGATCTACTCCTATGACCAGAAGTATCTCGCTTGGGGTGGCGAGGTGAGCGCCGGCCGGGAGCTACCTGCAGTCCTGGATGATGCGCTCGAAGCTGAGATCCGACGTCTTTCGGTCCGGGTGACCGAGGTCGCCGGGCTGAGAGGGATCGCCCGGATCGACTATCTGGAGCGCGAAGGCGAGATCGTCGTCAACGAGGTGAACACCATCCCTGGCTCGATGGGTGCCTATCTGTGGATCGACCCGCCGATCGGCCGTGAGCAGCTTTTCCGCGACATGGTGGACGAGGCCCGGAGCGGGCCGGTGAGGGTGTTCTCGGTGGCGGGGAGTGATGGGACGGCGCTGCGAAACGCAGGCACCATCGCCTCGAAACTGGGCTAACCAGAAAGGACCGGCGGGCGCCGGTCCTTTCTCAGTCGGCTCTTCTCCGGATCAGAGGTGCACCACCGGGCAGGTGAGGGTGCGGGTGATCCCATCGATTGCCTGGATCTTGGCCACGACCAGCTTCCCCAGGGAGTCGACGTCGTCGCTGGTGGCCTTGACGATCACGTCATAGGGGCCGGTCACGTCGTCGGCAGAATCCACACCGGGGATCTCGCGCACTTCCTCTGCGACCAGGGCGGCCTTGCCGACCTCGGTCTGGATCAGGACATAGGCCTGGACCAAATGAGCCTCCTTAGGGTCTCGGGTCGGCGTGACCCTAGTTGATTGCGTTTTGCGTGGTGCGTGCGGGGTAAGTCGCCCTCATGCCGGAAACGGGACCACAGATCGAGCTCGACCAGCGCTTCAGCAGCGAAGGTGCCGAACCGCTTCCGTGGACCAGGGTGGTCGAGGTGATCGAGGCGGCGGAGATCTTCTGGCTGTCCACGGTCCGGGGTGATGGCCGGCCTCATGTGACACCGCTGCCGGCGATGTGGCTAGACGGATCTCTGCATTTCTGCACCGGTCCCGACGAGCAGAAGACGAGGAACATCGAGGCGAATCCTCAAGTTGTCCTGACCACGGGCTCGAACGAGTTCCGCACTGGTATCGACGTGGTGGTGGAAGGGAGAGCCGTCAGGCTCACGCACGAGCACATGCTGACGAGGCTGGCCGAGATGTGGATGTCGAAGCTCGACTGGCCCTTCGATGTGGTCGACGGGGGATTCCGGGATCCGGCGGTCGCTGGGAATGAAGGAGATCCGAGCACCCGGGCTACGGCTCTCGTGTTCGGTGTGACTCCGACCAAGGTGCTTGCGTTCGGCAAGGGAGAGCCATACAGCCAGACACGCTATCGGTTCTAGGGCTAGTAGCCCTCCTGTCCCACGCCAACCGAAGAGACGAACACGCTGCCCTCTTCTTCGACGGTCTCGAACACGAGACGTTGGCCCTGGCGCAACGTGCGGAAGATCGACCCCTTGAGGGACCCGGGACGCAGATACACCTCGGAGCGATCGTCGTCGCGGACCACGATGCCGGCTCCGGTCACAGGGTCGTAGGTCTTGACCACGCCCTGTGGCATGCTCAGGCCTTCTCGATCTTGCCCGCTCGGATGCACGAGGTGCACACCCGGGCGCGACGGGTGTTCGAGCCGTGGCGGACTCGCACCTTCTGGATATTGGGCAGCCAACGGCGGTTGTTCCGCTTGTGGGAGAAGCTCACGGTTTTCCCGTAGCTCGGCTCCTTGCCGCAGATCTCACAGCGATAAGACATCTCGAAGACTCCTGGAGTGGTCTGGAAGGGTAGACGGCGTGGGGCCCGTCAGGACCAGGCGAAAGGATAGCCCCGATCCGGGTCAAGTCACAGTCTGGCTGTACCGTTCGCCCGGTGGCGAAAACCCCTTCACGCCAACACATATGGCCACGTTGAGCCGACTGGCCGAGGTGCCGGTGTCGGAGATCAAGTTTCTTGGGCCGAAGAATTCCGCGCCTCTGGTCAAAGCGGGGATCATCACGGTCGCCGATCTGCTCCATCACATTCCAAGGACATACATCGACCGGAGCGACAAGCCCAGGATGGATCGTGTCCCCCTCGACACCGAAGTGACGATCATCGCCGAGGTCAAGAAGATCAACACTCGACGCCCGAAGAAGAAATTGTCGATCACCGAGGCGATCATCGGCGACGAGACGGCCACGCTCAAAGTGATCTGGTTCAACCAGCCTTTTCGACAGAAGCGTCTCCCGGTTGGCACCGAGGCGGCGTTCTCCGGGAAGGTGACCTCCCGGAACGGGGCCTTGCAGATGGCGAGCCCGGTTGTGGAGATGCTTGGAGACGACCAAGAATCGATAGTCACGGGCCGGATCGTGCCGGTGCATCCACAGGTGGGGTCGGTGAAACCCTGGGCAATCTTGCGTGCAATGCACATCGCGTTGAACCGGGCCCGGCCCATTCACGACCCGCTCCCTGCCGAGATGCTGGCGAGGAAGGGCCTGATCAGCCGTGACCAGGCATTCAGCGACATCCATTTCCCCGAATCCTTGGATCTTGTAGAGCCGGCGAGAAATCGCCTGGTCTACGACGAGTTCTTCCGGCTCGAGCTCTCGCTTGCCCTCCAGAAGCGTCGCCAGATGGAAGATGCCACCGGGTTCGCCCACACCCCGTCCGGGGAGTTGGCGGGCCGGTTCATCGCAGGGTTGCCCTACGAGCTCACCGGTGCACAGATGAGGGTGCTGGACGAGATCGACACCGACCTCCGGGAGCCTCACCCGATGCATCGTCTCCTTCAAGGTGAGGTCGGCTCGGGAAAGACGGTGGTTGCTGTGGCCGCTCTCCTCAGCGGGGTGGAAGGGGGCTGGCAGGGGGCGATCATGGCGCCGACCGAGGTGCTCGCCGTGCAGCACTATCTCGGCGTGACCGGCCTCCTGGCCCAGGCCGGCCTGTCCCCCGAGCCCTTCGCCGCGCCCAGCGAGCTGGGGATGGACAGTCTCTTCGGCTCGGACGGGCCGGCGGTTCACATCGGGATCCTCACCGGCTCGACCGCCGCCGCCAACTACCGGCCCGACGCGAGCCGTGCGGATCTATTGGCCGATGTGGCCTCCGGACAGGTCGACATCCTGGTCGGGACCCACGCACTAATCCAGGAGGGGGTTCAGTTTCACCGGCTTGGTGTCGCTGTGGTGGACGAACAGCATCGATTCGGGGTCTCCCAGCGGGTCATGCTGAAGGAGAAGGCCGACGCCATAGACCCCGACCTACTGATCATGACCGCGACGCCGATCCCCCGGACCCTGTCCATGACCCTCTACGGGGATCTCGATGTGTCGATCATCGACCAGATGCCCCCAGGCCGCACCCCGGTCGAGACCAAGGTCCTCTCGAGGTTGGAGGAAGCCCAGGCCTGGAAGCGAATCGAAGAAGAAGTCGGGGCGGGGCGGCAGGCTTTCGTCGTGTGCCCCCTCGTCGAAGACAGCCCCAAGGTCGAGGCCGCCTCGGCCACGGCGGAGTTCCACCGCCTCTCGGCGCTGATGCCGGACTTGCGTGTCGGTCTCATCCATGGCCAGCTCCGACCTGTCGAGAAGGAGGCGGTGATGTCGGAGTTCCGGGCCGGCGAGATCGATGTGCTGGTGGCGACGACGGTCATCGAGGTTGGGATCGACATACCCAATGCCACGGTGATGGTGATCGAGGATGCCGACCGCTTCGGTCTGAGCCAGCTGCATCAGCTGCGGGGCAGGGTGGGCCGTGGAATCCACCCCGGTCTGTGCCTCCTCATCTCCGACCCCGCCGGTGGTGAGGCCGCGGAGCGGCTGGCCGCGATGGCCGCCACGACCGACGGGTTCGTCCTGGCGCAGGAAGACCTGAGGATCAGGGGTCAGGGGACCGTGTTCGGGGCAAGACAGTCCGGTGTTGCGGACTTGAAGCTCGCCGACTTGCTCCGGGACCTCGATCTCCTGACCGCAGCCCGCAACGATGCCTTCGCCATCGTCGACCGGGATCCGGGGCTGACCGACCATCCCGAGCTGGCCGAGGAGGTACGCGCCATGCTCGGCGAATCCGTCGACTGGCTGTTCAAGAGCTGAGCGATGCGAATCATCAGCGGCAAGGCGAAAGGGAGACGGCTCGTCGCCCCCGACACCCCGGCCACAAGGCCGGTCACCGACCGGGCGCGCGAGGCGGTGTTCTCGATGGTCGGCGGCTGGGTGGAGGAAGCCGTCGTGCTGGACCTCTACGCCGGCTCTGGGTCGTTCGGGCTCGAGGCGCTGTCGCGGGGTGCCGTCGCCGCCACGTTCGTCGAGAGCGGCAACCGGGCTCTCGAGGCCCTGAGAAAGAACATCAGCGGGGTGGGACTCGGTGGCACCCTGGTGACGTCAAAGGTCAGTGAGTTCCTGGAGCGGTCCAATGGCGAGTACGACCTGGTGTTCATCGACCCGCCCTGGGACATGGCATCGTCCGTTCTGGCTACCGATCTGACCGCTCTCGATCGGCTGCTCGGCACCCGGGCCGAGGTGATCCTTTCAAGACGTCACACCGACACACTCCCGGAAGCGCCGCCACACTGGAGTGTTGCCACCGATAGGCGATACGGGGATACCAGAATCGTCAGGTACGAAAAGGAAGCAGAAACTGAATGACCACCGCACTCTGCCCCGGAAGTTTTGACCCCCCGACCAACGGGCATGTAGACGTTATCGAACGCGCCATCTCAGCTTTCGACAAGGTGGTGGTCGCTGTCGTGGACAATCCCTCCAAGGAGTCTCTCTTTTCGATAGAGGAGCGTCTGTCGTTGCTCGAGGAGCTGTTCGGAGGGCGGGCCGAGATGGGTTCCTTCTCGGGTCTCCTGGTCGAGTACGCCGCCGAGGTGGGCGCTGATGTGGTGGTCAAAGGCCTGCGCACCGTCGACGACTACGAATACGAGGTGCAGATGTCCCAGATGAACAGACAGCTCACCGGGATGGAGACTGTGTTCATGGCGACCAAGTCGGATTGGAGTTTCATCTCGTCGTCCCTGGTGAAGGAAGTCGCCAAACTGGGCGGATCCATCGAAGGTCTGGTACCAAGTGTGGTCGAAAAAGCCCTCCAGGAGCGTCTGACATGACCGACGAGCAGGAAGCCCCGCTGGCCGAGGCCGTCGAACCTGCCGAGCAGGAGAGCCGGGCCGAGCTGAGCGACCTCCAGGATACGGTCGATGATCTGATCGTGTATCTGCACGAGGCGAAGAATGTCCCCTTGTCCGGCAATGCCATGGTCGACCGGGAGCAGTTCCTCGGGATGCTGGAGAAGATCCGCGCCGACCTACCTGACGAGTTGCGCGCGGCGAGGTGGATGGTGCGCGAACGTGAGGCGTTCATCGCCCGCACCAACGAGAAAGCTCGCGAGATCGTGGATCGTGCTCGCAAGGAAGCCGACGGCTTGGTCTCGGACTCGAACATCATGGCCGAGGCCGTGGAAGAGGCGAACATCCTGGTACGACGAGCCGAGGGGGAGGCTCGCCGTCTCCGGCTCGAGACCGAAGACGAGATCGAGCGGAAGTTGCAGCGTCTCGAGCTGATTCTCAACCAGATCCTCGACCAGATCCAGGATGCCCGGGACGAACTCCACGAGGCCCGTCCCAAGCCGCCCGACGTCCCGCTCTGAGATGAGCCACGATCTCGTGGTGCCGGTTGGCGACCTGATCGGATCGCCGGGCAAAGAGCGGCCATTCGCGGGCACATTCCCGGTGAGCCTCGATTTCGGCGATTCCCGGGTCGACGGGCCGATGACCGTTTCGGGCCGGGTTGTCGGCCTCCTCGACGCTGTCGAAGCTGATTTCTCCGTCACGGCAACGGGCCACTTCACATGCACCCGATGTCTCACCGAGTGGGACGGGCCGATCACAGCCGATGTCAGGCAGTACTTCCGAAGGGTGCCCGACGAGGACGGATATGCCATCGTCGAGGACGAGGTCGACGTCTCCGGCCCCGCACGCGACGAGCTCGCCCTGGCGGTGCCGGTCACGCCGTTGTGCAAGAAGGGATGCTTGGGACTTTGCCCAACCTGTGGAACCGACTTGAATAGTGAGCCTTGCGGAGGTCACGGGGATGATTCCGACTCACCCTTTGCCGCCCTGAAAGATCTGTTCGATTCCTGACCAAGGAGAGCACCATGGCGGTGCCCAAGAAGAAAATGTCGCGCTCGCGGACCAGACAGCGCAAATCAGCCTGGAAGGTGTCCCGTCCGACCTCCGTTGCCTGCGAGCAATGCGGTAAGCCCAAGTTGCCCCATCGCGCTTGTCGCGAGTGCGGCACCTACGGCGGCCGCGAGGTGATCGAGGCTTCCTGAGCCTTGGCCCGTATCGCCCTCGACGCCATGGGGGGCGATAACGCCCCCAAGGAGACCGTCGCCGGCGCGGTTGACGCTGCCGGGCGCGGCGTGGATGTCGTGCTCGTCGGAGTCCCTGAGGTACTCGAAAGCGAGCTCGCCAGACACGACACCCGTCTCCCCATCGTCGACGCCCCCGAGGTGATCGCCATGGGAGACGACCCAGCCCGGGCCCTCCGTGAGAAGCCTGGGGCCTCGATAAATGTGGCCGCCCGACTCGTCGAGGAGGGCCACGCCGAGGGAATGGTGTCTGCCGGCTCCACCGGTGCGGCGATGGCGGCGGCGGCGGTCCACATCGGCCGGATACGGGGTGTTGCCCGGCCATCGATCGCCTCCATCTTCCCCACACCCGGCAGCCCCACCATCGTCCTCGACTCGGGTGCGAATCCCGATGTGAAGCCTGAGCAGCTCGTCCAGTTCGCAATCATGGGCTCGGTGGCAGCCGAGGTCTTGCTCGGCACGAAGGAACCCCGGGTTGGGCTGCTCAACATCGGTGAGGAGAAGGGAAAGGGCCGTGACCTCGAGAAAGAGGCATACGTCCTACTGGAACAGGCGCCGATCCGGTTCATAGGAAACGTCGAGGGTCGCGACGTCGCCGCCGACAAGTCGGACGTCATCGTCACCGACGGTTTCACCGGGAACATCTTCCTCAAGACCATGGAGGGTGCGGCCAAGGTGATGGTCAGGTATTCGCTGGAAGCGATCTCCGGTCTCGACGCTGAGGTCCAGGAGGCGGTTTTGCCTGCCCTGGGTGAGGTGAGACGTCGTCTCGACTACGAGACCTACGGCGGGGCGCAACTGCTTGGGGTCAAGGGAGTTGTCGTCATCGCTCACGGGACCTCGAGTCGCGTTGCGATCGCCAATGCCCTGGAGATGGCGGCGGAAGGGGCCAAGCACGACCTTCCCGGACTGCTCGCCAAGCGCCTCGCTTCCTGATGAGCCTGGAAGACCAGTTCGGATACGCATTTTCCGACCCTGAGCTACTGAGACTGGCGCTCACGCATCGATCTGTCAGCAGCGAAGACGGCTCGAGACACGACAATGAGCGACTCGAGTTCCTAGGTGACGCGGTCTTGCAATTGGCGATCACGGGTCATCTGTACAACTCCTACGCCGAATTCCCCGAGGGAAACCTGGCGAAGATCCGGGCTGGCCTGGTGAGCAGGCCCGTACTCGCCGACGTCGCTCGAAGCATCGGTCTGAGCGATCACATCGAGCTGACAGTGGCCGAGGAAAGGACGGGCGGCCGGGACAAGGATTCGATCATGGCCGACGCGCTCGAGGCCGTTATCGGGGCGGTCTATCTGGACTCCGGACTCGAGAGCGCGACCGATCTGGTCTTACGTCTCTGGGGCAGCCGTATCGAGGAGAGAGCGGAACGCCCTGGGCTCAAGGACTACAAGACCCGTCTCCAAGAGGTGCTGGCCCGAGACGGCAAGCGCCCCGAGTACCTGACCGACGGCTCAGGCCCCGACCATGAGCGGACATTCGTCGCCAGCGTGGAAGTCGACGGCATGGCGCTGGGAACGGGGTCCGGTCGGTCCAAGAAAGAAGCCGAGCAGGGAGCCGCGGAGCAGGCCCTGGACAGGCTCATCGCAGACTCTCGCTGACCAGCGGCTCCTTCCGGGCCCGAAGATCCACATACCAGAGGGTCACCATCACGGCGATGGCGGCAACGACGACTCCCTGGGCGACAACGAGTACGACGAAACCCAGCCCTGCCCCGATGCCGACCTCGCCGGCGCCGACGATGGGTAGGGCGACGAGCTGGACCAGTTGGGCGGCGACCGAGCCGAAGAGCCCGACGAGCAACAGGAACCCGACTGTCGGCCACCACCTGCCCCGCACCAACCTGAAGCTCCTCTGCAGGGCCTCGATCGGCCCCACGCTCTCGAGAGCTATGACGGAGGTCAGCATGCTGAAAGAGCCGGCGAGCCAGAGCCCGGGGATTATCAAGGCGAACAAGCCCGCGACGACCAGGACGATGGCGACGAGCCCGGCGACGATGAGTGGGACCAACCGAGCCAGGGCCTTGGAGGATGCTTCTCTTGCGCCCATGGGCTCGCCCGCGAGCTCGGACGCCACGATGCGATGCACGGTGAGGTTCAGGAAACCGGTTCCCAGGAGCTGGAAGACGAGCACGATCGACCCCGCCTGCAGAAGCAGCAGACCCGCCTCGGTGACCTCAGCCTCACTCATCTCCTGAAACGCCAAAGGATCGCTCAGCAGCAGCTGAAGGACGTCGTCGGCCCCGGTCAGCATGAAGGCCACGATCGTCATAGCCCCGATGACGACGAAAACCCAGAAGGCGGGTGCCAGGATCCGCCTCCACACCCGCGCCAGCATCGTCATGCCCTCCCCGAGGATCTCACCAAAGGGCTTGGGGGCTATCTCCATGGGCCCGGGTACGGTAACCAGCCCCCGACCCGGAGCCTTGCTTGCCCGAGCTGCCCGAAGTGGAGATCACCCGGCGTCATCTGGACGATGCGATGACGGGGCGCCGACTGATCAGCGTGCACACCACTCACCCCCGCACAGCCCGTAACAACGCCGGTGGTCCCAAGGAGATCGACGAGCGGCTGCAAGGGCGGACGGTTCTCGGGGTCGGCCGAAAGGGAAAGTTCCTCGCCGCTCCACTCGATGACGGGCAGACATTCGTCGCCCACCTTGGAATGTCCGGCCGGTTCTCCGTCGGCGACCCATCAGAGGCCGAGCCTGCGCACACTCATTTCCGGGCGCGGCTGGATGACGGCCTCGAGGTCCGCTTCATCGACCCTCGCACCTTCGGTTTCGTGGCAGTCGTCACCAGCGATGAGATCGGAGACTCGGGGTTCTCCCGCATCGGGCCCGACGCCTGGGACACAACACCCTCGGCGGAAGAGCTGACGGTGGCACTCGCCAGGAGATCCGCCCCCGTCAAGGCACTTCTTCTCGACCAGGTCATCGTCTCCGGTCTTGGCAACATCTACGCCGACGAGGCGCTGCACATGTCCGGGATCCACCCGTTGCGGCCCGGACGTGACCTGACCGAGGCCGAGTTGGGCCGGCTGCTGCAAGCCACCCGCAGCGTCCTCGGCGATGCCATCGACAATGGTGGGACCAGTCTCGATGACCTGGCATATCTGTTACCCGATGGCCGGGCGGGCGAGAACCTGGACCGACTCCGCGTGTATGGCCGAACCGACCTGCCCTGCCCCAACTGCGGCACACCGATCCAGCGCATCGTCATCAGGGCGAGATCGAGCCATTTCTGCCCTCAGTGCCAGCCGGAGAGGCCTTGATCAAGGCGGCCCATGCCTTTGTCTCGGGGCACGTGCAGCAGGTCGGATACCGCCAGGGCTGCCGCCAAATGGCGCGCTCGCTTGGTCTCGTGGGCTGGGTCAGGAACGTCGCCGACGGCCGTGTCGAGGTCTTTGCCCAGGGTCCGCCTGACGGCGTGGACAGACTCGTGGGGTGGCTTTGGGCCGGCCCTTCCTCGGCCATGGTGGCGGGCGTGGAATCAGACGCGGTGGCCCCAGACCTGACCTTGCGGGACTTCTTCATCTACCCCAATCCGATGAAGAGCGACTGAGCCCTGAGCCGCTGTTAGCCTGCTTGAGGTAATCACAGTCGTGTCATTTGCCAGGTGTTTACTGTGTATTTGAAGTCACTGAAACTCGTCGGTTTCAAGTCGTTCGCCGACCGGACCAGACTCGAGTTCCGACCCGGGGTGACCGTGGTCGTTGGCCCCAACGGCTCCGGCAAGTCCAACCTGGTCGACGCGCTGTCCTGGGTGATGGGGACACAATCCACCAAGGCGCTGCGGACCGGGAAGATGGAGGACGTCGTCTTCGCCGGCACCGCCACCCGACCTTCGCTGAATCGGGCGGAGGCGACTCTGATCATCGACAATGCCGAGCGGAGGCTGCCCCTGGATCTCGACGAGGTGGCACTCACCCGTCGTCTGTACCGGGACGGCTCGTCCGACTACGAGATCAACGGAGTGGGATGCAGGCTGCTCGATGTGCAGGAGTTGCTCAGTGACTCCGGTGTGGGGCGTCATCAACATGTGATCATCGGGCAGGGTCAGGTCGACGAGGTGCTGAGCGCCTCACCCGAAGATCATCGCGCCGTGATCGAGGAGGCAGCGGGCATCCTCAAACACCGCCGCCGCAAGGAGAAGGCCGAGCGTCGTCTCGAACGGACCGACGAGGACGTGCTTCGGCTTCAGGACCTCATCGGGGAGATCGAGCGGCAGTTGAGACCCCTCCGCCGACAAGCGCGGGCGGCAGAGCGGTATCAAGGGCTTGAAATCAGAGGTGCGCGATCTCAGTCTCTATCTCGCAGGGCTGGCCCTGGATGCCTACGAAACCGAAATGGAGACCGGTGGCGTGACGCTGGCAACCCTGACCGGTCAGATCGAGTCGGACGAGACGCTGTTGGGCGCGTTGACGACATCAGTCGAGGCGTTGACGGCGCGGGCGTCGTCGGTCGGGGTCGATCTCGACCGCGACACCGGGGCCGCGGCCCGCCTCGAGACGACGATCGAGCGATTGCGGCGCCTCGGTGCTGTGGCCCAGGAGCGCAGTCGGGCGGTCAGCGGTAGGCGGCAGGCCGGGATCGAGCGGCGGTCTGACCTTCTGCAGGAGCTCGGTGAAATCGGCGACGAGCTGAGCGGGGTGATCGCGTCCGAGACCGAGGCGACCGGGAGTGCCGAGGCAATGGAGGCTCGGTTCAGACGGCTGGAAGACGAGGAGCGGGCCATCGCAACCCAAAACGCGCTGTCGCCGGAAGGGGCCATCGCTGCGGTGCGTGGCGAGCTTTCGGTCCTCCAGGCTGCTGGTGTGCGAGACATCCGCGAGGTGGAGGCGATCGAGCGCAGGCTCGATGTCGTGGACTCCCAGCTAGGTGACGAATCGGGTGAGATATCGCGGATCAACGATGAGATTCGGGTCCTCGATGAGGAGGTGTCCGGGCTCCAGGATGGCTATCAGAAGGCGAGCCGACGACGCGAGTCTGATCAGAAGACCTGGTCCGGCGCAGAGGAAGTGATCACCGCGGCAAGACTGACTGTGGCGGCCGCCGATGCCAGGGTCGACGCCTTGGAAGCGGCTCTGTCCGGCAGTCTCGACATCGAAGCCAGACGCACCGTGGAGAAGGTGGATGGGGCTCTCGGCGCCCTCGTCGTGCGTCTCGACATCCCGGCGGGTCTCGAGAAAGCAGTCGACGCGGCTCTGGGCCGGTGGGCCGACGCCGTGGCTTTTCAGAATGTCGATCGGCTGAAAGGCGCGGTGGAGGTCGTGAAAGCCTCAGGTGGGGGCGGCGTGCCAGTCGTGTCCGCGGTGAACCGCGGGTCGGCGCCGGCGTCCGAGGTCGCTTCGGCGTCAGGAGTCGAGGCGTTGGTCGATCTACTTGGGCCGCGTGCGGATCTCGGCCTGGGCCGCCACCTCCTCGGCGACGTCCTCCTGGTAGAGGGATGGGCCACCGCTCTTGCGCTCGTTGCCCGTCATCCTGCCCTGAGGGCGGTGACACCAGAAGGCGACTTGATCTCGATCGACGGCGTCCAGATCGCGCAGCCCGATGGCGCCGGCCCGGCCATGCTCGAGACCGCCCGGGTGACAGGCGAGCAGGCGAAGACCGATCTTTCCCGGGCATCGTCCATCCACACTGCCGCCAAGCGTGATTTCGAGAAGAGCCGTGACCTGGAGCGGGCGGCGCTGGAGAAGCTCGAGTCGGTCGAGACAGCGCTGGCCGGACGCGCCGAGGCAATGGGCCGGCTCCAGAAGTCGGTCGATGCTCTCGAAGGGGAACGAGCACGTCTCAAGGAGCGACTTGGCTCGATCGAGGAGGGGGTGGCCGGGAGGGAGGGTCAAGTTGCGGACCTGGCCGGGCGTCTCCAGGCCCTCGAAGGGGAGGAAGCCACCAGGATGCGGGTCTGGGAGGAGTTGGAGAGCCGGCGCATCCAGATCGCCGCCGATCGGGAGATCGCCCGGTCCGAGTGGCAGGAAGCAACCTCCGCACTGGGAGTCGTGTCTGAGCGTCGTCGGCTCCTCGAGGAGCGTGTTTCGAGGATCGAGGTGGACCTGGCTCGGGTCGATGGCGACGACCCGGCCCCGATCGCGGTCGAGCGGCTCGACCTGGTCGACAGATATGCTCGCCGCGCCGTCGACATCCTCCAAGGCAGGCTTGCAATCTTGCGGGAGCGTCAGGCAGGTCTCCGCGCCGAGAACGAGGGCACCGTCACAGAGCTGTCCCGGGCGCGCGCCGACATGGACGAGAGACGAAACGCGGTGGCCGCGTCACGTGAGACGGTTGCTGCTCTGCAGGTGCGTTTGACGGAGTTGCGTCTCATGAAGGAGAGCGTCATTGAGAGCGTCCGTCGTGACGCAGATGCCGATGCCGAGGCGGCTCGCGGCGCGCCCCGCCCGCCGCATCCAGACGACGCCGATCTTCCCGCTGTTCTCGAGGAGCGATCGGCTCAGCTTCGTCGGTTGGGCCCCATCAACCCCCTGGCGGCCGACGAGTTCACGGAGCTAGATGAGCGCCACACTTTCCTGGTCGACCAGCTCGGCGATGTGGAATCGTCACGCTCGGAGCTGCGGAAGGTGATCAGGGCGCTCGAGGACGAAATCGAGCTCCGCTTCCAGGACGCATTCGCCGAGGTGGCGGAGGCCTATCAGCGCTACTTCACCGTGCTCTTCCCGGGTGGCAAGGGGCGCATCCGGCTCGCCGACCCCGACGACCCGCATTCGGGGCTGATGATCGAGGCGCAACCACTGGGCAAGAAAGTCAGCCAGCTCACGCTGCTCTCGGGTGGAGAGCGGAGTCTTGCGGCTCTAGCCTTTCTCTTCTCCATATTCGAGGCCAGACCGAGCCCGTTCTACGTGCTCGACGAGGTGGAGGCCGCCCTCGACGACGCCAATCTGCGGCGCTTCCTCCGCATCGTCGACGAATTCCGGCAGAGGGCGCAATTGCTGATCGTGACCCATCAACAGCAGACGATGGAGGCAGCCGATGTGCTGTACGGGGTCACGATGGAGCCAGGTGGGTCATCCCAGGTCGTCCGAAAAGACATGACCTCGGTCGGTGTCGATCTCGCCGTCTAGTGCTCTGGCCACTGACGTTGGCGCGGCAGAAGTTGGTGGTCGGGGCACTGATTAGCTTGGCGTAGCAATGGGAACGAGCGAATGGGCACTGATCCTCGTCATCGTCGCGCTCGTCGTTGTCATCGCGGTCGTCATGGTGGTCCGTCGCCGGCGTCAGTCCGATCGTCAACTGCCGGCAGTGGAGGCGAAAGGGCCCTCCCGGATCGGGCGGAGCGCTACTGCCCTTGGATCTTCCCTGCGGAGGGCTTGGGGTGCCGGTCTGGACGACAGCACCTGGCAGGAGCTCGAGGAGGCGCTTCTCGCCGCCGACGTCGGGCTCGAGGCCACGACCTCTGTCGTGGCCGGGGTCAGGTCGGCCGCCCCCGAAACGGCGGAAGAGGCACGTCAGGTGCTGGCGACGAAGTTGAGGGCGGAGCTCGGCAGCAAGGACCGCGGGTTGCATCTGGCCGGTGATCCGGCAGTGATCCTCGTGGTGGGTGTCAACGGGACCGGAAAGACGACCACCATCGCCAAGCTGGCCGCCCGACTCCAGAGCGACGGCAGCGGAGTCGTTATCGCCGCCGGAGACACATTCCGGGCCGCCGCCGGCGCCCAACTGGAGACCTGGGGGGATCGGCTCGGGGTGAAGGTGGTCTCTGGGCAGGAGGGGGGAGACCCGGCCTCTGTGGCATTCGACGCCATCGGGTCGGCCCGCGCCCGTGGTGACGACGTCGTGATCATCGACACCGCCGGCCGTCTTCACGCCAAGAAGAACCTCATGGCCGAGTTGGGGAAGATCCATCGTGTGGCCGCTGGCGACCGTGATGGCGTGGACGAGGTGCTGCTGGTGCTCGACGCAACCGGCGGCCAGAACGGGGTCACCCAGGTGCGCGAGTTCTCCGCCGCAGTTCCGATCAGTGGCATCGTGCTCACCAAGCTCGACGGGACGGCCAAAGGAGGCATCGTCATCGCGATCGAGCGTCAACTCGGTGTCCCGATTAAGTTCGTCGGGCTGGGTGAGGGAATCGACGACCTCGTGCCCTTCGACCCGGACACTTTCGTCGAAGATCTCCTGGAGCAGTCGTGAATCGAGAAGAACTGGCGGCTGCAGCTCGCGCCGCTGCCGAGAACGCATACTCGCCGTATTCGCATTTTCGAGTCGGAGCGGTGGTCGTCGCGGCAGATGGGGGGACCTTCACCGGAGCCAACATCGAGAACGCGGCATACCCATCCTCCAACTGCGCCGAGGCCACCGCCATCCACACCGCCGTCGCCGCCGGCGTTCGCAAGATCGACACCCTTGCCGTTTCCTGCATCGACGCAACGGACGTGCGGGGGGCGTACCCTTGCGGACGCTGTCGTCAGATCATGGCCGAGTTCGGGGTGGACACGGTCATCGTGGCTGCGGGAGAGGGGTCCGAGATACGGGAGCACACCCTCGACGAGCTTCTGCCCTATCGCTTCACCCTCTGAGGTCAGGCTGCGGGCCAGCCCTTGCGATTCTCCTTGCGAACGACGAATCGGAGACCCGACCAGGTCTCGTCGACTGCTACCACCTTGTTGTCCACCATCCCCGTTGGGAGGAATTGGTCCCGCAACGTCTGCTCGGTCAGGTCGGTGTCCACGCCAGAGCTCTTCTTGGGCCAGAACACCCAGATCGCCCCGTCCGCAGGCAGAGCGGTGATGGCAGTCTGAAACCCGCGTTCAGCCTCATCCGAGCGCTCGGCGAACACGATGAAGACTTCAGCTGGGAAGTCGCCTCGGTGGACCTGGACATCGGCGGGGAGATCGCCCAGGTCGAGGTCGTAGAAGTTGGGCATGTTGAGGATGCCAACCGTCATTCCCTCCTTGATGCCTAGCTTCTTGACGAGCGGTGTTCCGCTGTAGCCCGCCATCAACCCGCCGGGATCATGTCCCGATGCTCCACCCTCCCGTCGGCATGGATGGCGAACCGCCCTTCGCTTCGCGGATGGACCGGGTCGCGGCGTGACCATGGCCAACCGCCGAACTGGGTGCGGTGGTAGTCGTCGACAGCCTGCCGCAGCTCCTCGGCCGAGTTCATGACGAACGGGCCCAATTGGAAGACGGGAGCGCCGATCGGCTGACCTTGGAGAAGGAGGAAGGCGGCCGGCTCACCGTGGTTCTCGATGATGGTTGAAAGTTCGGGTCGGAGCCGGGCTCCGACCTTTTCGCTGAAGCGGTCGGCGCCGATGCGCACGTCATCTCCCTGGACACAGTGCAGCATTCGATTCACCCCGACGGGTGCGAGTGGCATCTCCCAGCGTGCGCCCGGCTCGAGGGTGATGTGCCAGATGGCGAGATGTGAGTCGCTCTGAGACCCCCACGAGTCAGGTGGGGGAGAGGGTGGGCGATTGGAGTCGATGTTGCCGGCCATGACCTCGACCTGAACACCGGGCGAGGGGGCGATCCTCGGGATGTCCTCGCCCCAGAGCATCCCGAAATACGCCGGGACCATCTTCGACTCGGGTGGGAGATTCAGCCAGATCTGGAACAGCTCCATCGGGTTGGGCCCGTCCGGGTCGAGGAGGGGGAACATCTCGGCGTGCATGATCCCGCTCCCGGTGGTCAGCCATTGCACGTCACCCTGGCCGTACCGGGCGGTGGCGCCGAGGGAATCGGAGTGGTCGACATAACCGCGGCGGACCACGGTGACGGTCTCGAACCCGCGGTGGGGGTGCTGGGGAAATCCGGGCACCACGTCGCCGTGGTACATGCTCCACCCGTCGAGATAGGAGAAGTCGACCCCGATGTCACGCCCGCCGAGTGAGGCGGCCGGGCCGAGGTCGTCGTTCCCTTCCGGGTAGGCATCGAAGTGGTGGACGGTGAAGATGAACGGGTCGAGACCGGGCCAGGGGAAGCCCAATTCGACCAGTTCGATGACGGATTGTGTCGTGATGTCGCTCCTTGCCTGTCGGGGAATGCCCAGCGAATATTATCGGGGTGGCCGGGTCATCAACCAATAGGTGGGCCCGCCCGGCATCAATTCGACACCTTGTTGGTCGATCTCGAAACCGGCCCGGAGATAGAAGGGCACCGCCTTCTCGTTCGAGGTCTCCAGATAACACGGGAGGCGCTGGCGGTCGGCGAATCCAAGCGCCGGCTCGAGGAGACGGCTCCCAACTCCGAGTCCTTGTGCTTCGGGGCTGACCCCGATCACCTGGAGGTACCAGACAGGCGTGTCGGGAAAGTGGGAGTCGATCGTCGATCCGAACTTGATCAGGTCACGTAGCGATCCCGGGGCGTGTCGAAGGACGGAGAACATGGCGGGCAGGGAACGAATGTTGCGACCCATCGACCAGGGGTAACGACCCGGCGCCTGCCAGGCGGCAACCCCGAGCAGCATGGCCCCATCGGTCGCCATCCAGCAGTTGCCCTCCGCCTGGCTGTCGCGCACCGGGGCGCGCATGAAGCCACGCAGGGCATCTCTGCGTGTGTAGGGGTCGGGGAACATGTGGGTGTAGTCGGGTGTGGTCTCGAAACTGCGGGCGAGGAGCTCGGCGGCCTGATCGATCCCGCCTGGTCGGAGCTTTTCGACCCGGATCGTGTCTCTCTGCATCCCTCAGGTGCTACCCGATGTGGGGGAAGGTCAAACCACCAGGTCGGGTGGTGCGCGACTCGCTACCCGACGGAATCGGATCCGCCCGTGTTCGGGGTGGTGGTAGGGCTGGAAGCCTTGTTGGTGGACGACCACTTGATGGTGGAACCAGCAGAGGGTGATCAGATTGTCGGGGTCTGTGGTTCCGCCTTCTGACCAGGGGATGACGTGGTGGACTTGGAGACGGTGGGTGCTGGGACAGCCGTCGCCAGTGCAGGCATTTCCGTCGCGTTGGATGATGGCCCGTCTCAGGGCGGGTGGGATGGTTCTGGTTCTCCGCCCGTAGACCATCGGGGTGCCGTCTTCTCCTCGGGCGGTGATTTCGGTGACCGCGTCGCAGAGGATGGCTTGGAGGGCGTCCCGGCCGATTCGGGGTCCGGCTTCGAGGACCACGCCTGCCTGTCCGTTGGAGGGGGCGGCGTGGGTGGCGTCGACGAATACGGTGAGTTGGGCTGGTGGCGGATCATCTGTGACACAGAGTTCGGCCAGGGCCATCGCTTTGCGCCATGAGGAGTCGCCACGGGTTCCGTCGGGGAGAAGAGGCAGATCATCAGCCTTCTCGGAGAGTGTCTTGTTGACCAGGGCTCCGGTGGCGCCGTCCATTCCGAACCAGCCTTTCCACCAGGATTCGTCCAGGGAGGGTTGGAGGATCAGGAACTGGTCAGAAGCGGTCCGGTATTCGTCTTCGGCGCTGATCCGGGCCCGATTGGCTGCCTCCCGGCGCACCCCGGCCACATCCAGGTGCTCGAGGAGCCCCACATCGTCGGGGATCCGGGATAGGGCCTCCAAACGGTCGAAGGAGAAGTCGCCCGCGGCCAGTCCGTCCCTCAGGTCAGGACGCTCGACGGTGCGCCGCATGGTCCGGACCAGAGACTTCGCAGTATCGGGATGGAGATCCAACCGGGCGGTCGTCCACTCCGACAGGGATCGGCAACCATCCGCGGTTGCGACCTGGCATCGGTCCAGATCCTCGAGCACATCGAGTTGGACGGCACGGAGCCGGGCGATCTCCGTCTCGGCATCGACGAGGACCTGTTCCTTCCGATCCTGGGTCAGCAGTTCGACATCCATACCCTCGAACATACGTTCGGGGTGGGACAAAAACAAGGGGTTCGTTACCGAATTCGCAGGATTTCTTTGGCCAGACGCCGGCCGGCATGGCAGCAAGACCGAAGTTGCGACTACCTGCTCTCCAGCGCCTCGATCAGCTTGGGAAGCACCTTGTGCACGTCACCGACGACACCGAGGTCGGCGATGGAGAAGATCGGGGCATCTGCGTCCTTGTTGATGGCGATGATCGTCTTGGAGTCCTTCATCCCAACCAGGTGCTGCATTGCTCCTGAGATCCCGCAGGCGATGTACACGTCGGGTTTGACCGTCTTACCTGTCTGCCCCACCTGCTTGGCGTAGGGGACCCATCCGGCGTCGACGATGGCGCGGGTTGCTCCGGTCGCAGCCTTGAGCTGCTTGCCCAGCTTCTCCACCAGCTCATAGGCCTCCGGTGAGCCAAGCCCGCGGCCTCCGGAGACGATGATCGAGGCGTCACCGAGCTGGGGGCCCTCCCTCTCTTCGACGTGAGACTCGGCGATCTTCGCCTCCGCCGCCCCTGCCTCAGGCAGCTCCAGCTTCTCGACCTGTGGGTCGCCGCCACCCATCGCCTCAGCGACAAACGACTTGGGCCGGGCCAGCACGATGTATGGCCCCTGGGATGCACTGGCCGTGGCGATCTGGGTGCCGCCGAGGATCTCGTGGTCGGTCTCGACCCCGCCACCGTTCAACCGGACGTCGCTGGCATTGGAGAGAACGCCTACCCCGAGCCTGGCGGCAAGCCGCCCGGCGATATCCCGGTCGTTGTAGGCCTGGCCGAGGAGGATCAAGTCAGGGGAGTTGGCCGCCACTCGTTCGGCCAGTGCAGCCGCCACCGGGGCAGCGGGCAAGCGATCGCCGCTGTCCACATGCAGGACCGTCTTCGCGCCGTGGTCGCCGAGCGTCGAGAAGATGGCATCCGAACCGGGGCCGAGGAAGATGGCGGTGACGTCTCCGAGCTCGCGGGCCTTTGCCAGCAGCTCCAGTCCCAACGCCGTCGGCTTCTCATCTTCCTGCTCGATGAAGACCCATACCGAGGCCACTCAGATCACCTTCCTCTCGGCGAGGAGGGAGACGATCGCCTGATGCGCCTCGCCGTCGTCCTCGATCTTTCGCCCGCCGGTGCGCTCCGGGGCGTCGACGATGGAGAGGACGAGTTGCTCCGGGGCGCGCTTCGCACCGAGATCCCCCATCGAGAGTGTCTCGATCGGCTTCTTCTTGGCGTCCATGATCCCCTTGAACGTCGGGTAACGAGGCTCGACGACGCCGGCCGTGACGGACACGACAGCGGGGAGGTCCGCGGTCACGACGTCGTATCCCGCGACCGTCTGGCGGTGGATGGTCACCGTGCTGTCACCGGTCTCGACTTGGGTCGCGTAGGTGAGGGCCGGCACTCCGAGGATCTCGGCCAGCATCTGGGGCACGACGCCGGAGTAGCCATCGGTCGACTCAGTGCCGGCAATGACCAGATCGAAGTCACCACGGCCGATCGCCGCCGCCAGCACACGCGCGGTCGTCAGAGCGTCCGACCCTCTGAGTGATCCGTCTTCGATGAGGATCGCATCGTCTGCTCCCATCGCGAGAGCCTGCCGGATCCCCTGCCCGGTGCCGGACGGGCCCATGCTCACGACGGTCACGGTCCCATTGGTGGCCTGCGCGATCTGCAGACCCATCTCTACCCCGTACCGGTCGGTGTCATCGAGGATCTGCTCCTCGGGACGGATCAACCAGTTGCTGCCCTCCTCGAGACGATAGGGGGTAGCCGGGTCGGGAATCTGCTTGACGCAGACAATGACTTTCATCCGCGGACCTTCATTTCCATGTCTTGGTGGTCAGGTGCCGGGCGATGGTAACGAGCAGTCATCGCTCGGCTAATTGGGAGCAGCAGTGCCCCCGCTCTTCACTATTCGGAGGCTTCGATTCGCTCCCTGACGAGGTCCTGTGGTTCCAGCGGCGTGTCGTCGATGGCCCAGGCCGAGGCGAGGGATTCTTGTTGAGCCTGCCAGCGGGCGGAGTCGTTGTATTGAACCCGCGCCAGCGGTTGCCCGGCTTCGACCCGGTCCCCGACTTTGGCTTCGAGGGTGATGCCAACTCCGGGGTCGATCATGTCCTCCTGGTGCTCCCTCCCTGCCCCGAGCCTGGTGGCCACCACTCCGATCGTCAGGGCATCACAACGCGTTACAAAGCCTCCGATCGGCGCGGTGACAACTGCCTCCTGCGAGCACTTCGGGAGCAGGCCCGGGTCCTCGACGAAAGAGGGATCCCCACCCTGTGCGGCGACGACGTCGGTCAGCTTCTGCAGCGCCTTGCCTGAGTCGATGGCATCCTCGAGAGCGCCCCGGCCCCCGTCGATGCCGGCCAATTCCATCATGACCTCGCCGAGGCTCATCGTGAGCTCGACGACATCGGCAGGGCCCTGCCCGCGGAGCACGTCGATCGATTCGCTCATCTCGTTGGCGTTCCCAACCTCCCGCCCGAGCGGCTGGTCCATCCCGGTGATCAAGGCGATCGTCCGTACCCCGTGTCTGGCGCCGATCTCGACCATGGTGTGGGCGAGCAGACGTGACCCTTCGAGGTCTTTCATGAAGGCGCCAGAGCCGGTCTTCACGTCGAGTACCAGTCCGTCGAGGCCTTCGGCCAGCTTCTTGGACATGATCGAGGAAGATATGAGGGGCAGCGATGGAACAGTGGCCGTGGCGTCGCGGAGGGCGTAGAGCTTCCGGTCGGCCGGGACCAGGGTTTCGGTCTGTCCAGCGAACACCATGCCGTGATTGGACAGCACTTCCCGAAAACGGTTGGGTTCGAGTCGGGTGGTGAACCCGGGAATCGTCTCCAGCTTGTCGAGGGTCCCGCCGGTGTGCCCCAACCCACGCCCTGACATCATCGGCACCACCACGCCGACCGAGGCCACGAGGGGGGCGAGGGGGATCGAGATCTTGTCGCCGACCCCGCCGGTCGAGTGTTTGTCGACCTTGGCTGCACCGATGTCGGTCAGATCGAAGACCTCTCCGGAATGGAGCATTGCGGTCGTCCAGGCGGCGAGCTCGGCTGAGCTCATTCCTTTGAGAAAGATGGCCATCGCCAATGCCGCCATCTGGTAGTCCGGCACGTCTCCGGCGGTGTATCTCCCGATCAACCACTCGATGGCCTCCGGGCTCAGCTCCCGGCCGTCCCTCTTGGCCTCGATCAGCTCGACTGCGGTGAATGCCATCCGACGGGACGTTATCGGGAAGTTCCTAGGCGGCGGTGGGACCGGTTGGGGCCAGCCCTCGAAGGGTGGTGGTGAGAGCCTGGCGGAACACGTCCCCTCCGGCGTCGGGGGAGTCGATCAGCCAGCCTGACAGCGGGCGGCGGGCGGCATGGGTGAGCTCCAGACTCACCGCACCGTGGGCCGCGGTCCACAGCGTGTAGGCCGCGACCAGAGAGCTCTCGGCCACGATCATCTCTTGTTCCATGGCCTCGCTCACCGCTTCGAACACCATCGAAAACGTCGACTCGAGCACATCTGAACGTAGCTCCGGCTGGGGGTCGAAGCCGACGATCCGCTCGAACATCAACGAGTAAAGGGCGGGATTGGCCACGGCGAACCGGCGATAGGCGAGTCCGAGCTCGATGATCCGGCGTAGCGGGTCCCGGCGCTGCTCCACGGTCGACATGGCCAGGGCGAGACGCTCGAAACCGGCCGTGTAGACCGCGTTGAGCAGCCCCACCTTGTCGCCGAATCGCGAGTAGACGCACATGGTCGATACATGTGCGGCAGACGCGACCCGACGCAGGACCAGGGCTTCGGTGCCCTGGTCGGCGAGAAGACGGATCGCCGCTTCGATCAGCTCGGTCCGAACGGTGTCGCGTTCACGCGTCGGGGTTGCCATATTCAATAACGCGCAGTATAACGAGTGTTATAGGAGAAATGTAGAAGCAGTCACAAACGAGGAGGGTCGTGGGTCGCAGGACCAATCTGGCGTTGGCGGTGTTGCTGGTAACAGCGGTGATCTCAGGTCTTGCCAGTCAAGCGATCGGGGTGGATTGGCCACTAGACACCGCAGTCATCCATGGTGCGGTCGCCCTGGCCATCCTGCTCCTGTCACCGTGGAAGACCACCGTCGTGCGACGCGGTCTGAAGAAGAAGCGACCGGGGCGTGTCTTCTCACTGGTCCTTCTCACGGTCGTCCTGATCACGCTCGCCTCGGGTCTCCTCCATGCCCACGGCGCGATCTCACGCATCGGCCCGCTGACGGTGATGCAGATCCATGTCGGAGGGGCCGTCCTCGCACTCGGTCTCGCCATCGACCATTTCCGGCGTCATCCGGTCACGCCCAAGCACTTCGATGTAGACCGGCGTGCCTTCCTGCGAACTTCGGCACTGTCGGCGGCCGCAGCAGGTATCTGGCTCGCCTGGGAGGGGACCCTTCAGGCGTCTGGAGGCACCGGGGAGTGAGCGCCGGTTCACCGGCATGCACGAGAGAGGGTCCGATGACCCGGCGGGTCTGCCCACGACGTCCTGGCTCGATGACAGCGTGCCGACGATCGACCGCGATGAGTGGGCAGCGGTCATCGCGGGACATGAGCTGAGTCTGGCCGATCTCGAGGCGATGCCCCAGGACACATTCCCGGCAGTCCTCGATTGCACCGGCGGCTGGTACTCGGAGCAAGAGTGGACCGGCGTCAGACTCGATCGACTGATCGATCCTGCCGGCTACCGCAGCTTCGTCGCCTGGTCGGCGACCGGGTATGCCCGAAGGTTCCCGATCGCCGACCTCGAGAGCACATGGTTGGTGACCCGTCTCGGCGGCGAGCCATTGAGCCCGGGACACGGCTTCCCGGCCCGGATCGTGGCCCCGGCGAGACGTGGGTTCTGGTGGGTGAAATGGGTGACCCGGATCGAGCCCTCAGCGGTGCCGTGGTGGCTTCAGTCGCCGTTCCCGCTCACCTGATCGAGGTCAGCCCCGCTCGACAGGGACATTGACCAATGATCCGTACTCCGTCCAGGACCCGTCGTAGTTCTTGACGTCCTCATGGCCGAGGAGCTCGGTCAGGACGAACCAGGTGTGTGAGGACCGCTCGCCGATGCGGCAGTAGGCGATGATCTCGCCGCCGGTGACGCCGGCCCCCTCGTAGAGCTCCTTCAGCTCGTCCACCGACTTGAAAGTGCCGTCCTCATTGGCTGCCTTGCCCCAGGGGATGTTCTTCGCCCCCGGCACGTGACCCGCGACGTACGGCTGCTCTTGAGGGAGATGGTCCGGGGCGATCTTCTCGCCACTGAACTCCTCGGGTGAGCGGACGTCGACGAGCGTGGCCTGTCCCTGCACTTCGAGAATGTGATCCCGGAAGGAGCGGACCTCCGGTCGCTCCGCCCCGGTGATCGAAAACTCGGTGGGTGTGATATTCGGGGACTCCGACTCGAGGGGCAACGAGTCGATCTGCCACTTCTTGCGGCCTCCGTCGAGCAGCTTCACGTTCTCGAAGCCGCGGTACTTGAGCAGCCAATAGGCATACGCGGCAAACCAATTGTTGTTGCCGCCGTAGAGGACCACCGTCGTGTCGGGACCGACCCCGGCCGCAGACAACAGCTTGCTGAAGCCCTCCTGATCGAGATAGTCACGCCGCGTTGGGTGGTGGAGGTCGTCGGACCAGCTCCAGGCGATGGCGCCGGGGATGTGGTCTTTGTCGTAGACCGTGGCGTCCTCGTCCACCTCGATGACCCGGATGTTCGGGTCATTCAGATTGGCTTTGAGCCAGTCGGTGGTGACGAGGGCGTCGGGGTTTGCATAAGCCATGTGTCATTGCTCCTTTGAGATCTGAAGAACGGTGAGACGCCGGGATGGTCTTGGCTCTCGGGTGGTGGCGTCTTCAGGAGCGCTGACGGTGTGCGCGTCGGCGCCCGGGCTGGACCACCCGAGAGCTCTCACAGAGACACACGCACATCGTCATACGAGACACATCAGAACGTTATGCACAGGTCTGGGCGAAGTCAATGTGAGGTCAGCCGAAGAAACCGACCACGATCAGGGCCACGACTATCGACATGAACCCGGCGACCAGGGTGAGCTGCATCCGATCGATGCGATCTGAGAGGTGACGGATCTCTGCTCGCAGCTCGTCACGCACGGCGTAAAGATCGGCGGTTTCGGGGCTCACCCTGCCACGTTGCCGCATGGACGCCTCGACTGCAAGGGGTTGGCCATCAGTTGAGGCCCTCGAACTCGGGCAGACCCAGGGCCAGATTGATGTTCTGGATCGCCTGAACCGCCGCGCCTTTGAGCAGGTTGTCCTCGGCGGCGATCACCACCGCGTTTAGCCCGTCGGCACTGGTCTCGAAGCCGCCGATAACCACCCCGGGATGACCGGCCCCGTCCCTGAGCTCGGGGATCTCGTCCCGGATCTCGATCAATGGCTCCTCGTCATACCGCTCTTTGTAACGCGTCTCGATCTGGCTGGAGGTCATGGCCCGACCCAAGGGGATGTGAGCCGTGACGAGGAGACCACGGAAAGCCGGGTGGACGTGCGGGACGAACCGCACCGGGATCCCGAGATTGCTGACCGTCTCCCGCTCGTGGTTGTGTCCCACCAGCTTGTATGGCATCAGATTGTCCCGAAGACGCTCGGGGTTGTTACGCGGGCCGGGTGTGGTCCCCGCGCCTGAGTACCCGGAGACGCCGAACACCGCCGGTACCCCGGAGATGGCGTCGAGCAGGGGAGCGAGCGCGATTTGGGTTGCGGTGGCGTAGCACCCCGGGTTGGCGATCCGCCGCGCCCCGTTCAGCTTCTCCCGGAACAGCTCTGGCAAACCGTATGTCCAGGTGTCGTCGAACCGATGATCTGCGGAGATATCGACGATCACGGTCTCTTCGTCGATGACGCCCACATAGGGATCGCCAGCACCATCGGGGAGGGCCAGGATCACGACATCCAGGTCGCGCCCGGCCAGATCCTCGGGACCGATCGACTCGTAGAGGACGTCAGTCAGCCCAGGCACCGGCTCACGAGCGAGCTCGCGGGACCCGGCGAAGACCAGCTCGAGCGAGGGGTGATCTCTGATCAGTCTCACCAACTCGGCCCCAGTGTGGCCGCGGGCTCCGACCACGCCGACGGTATGGCGCTCACTCATCGTCGTCGCCCACGAACGATGCGGGGAGTGCCGCGATCGACTCGACCCGGGGCGCGATGCGATCGAAGTCGGTCTCGCCCTTCCAGAAGACGGTCCATGGGCCGCGCTTCACGGAGCCATCGGCCTCGTCGGCGTAGAAGGAGTTGAACCGATTGTCGGTCCGCGACCGCCAGTAGAGCACCGGGTGATCGGCGATCAGCTGTGCCCAGACGGTCCTGGCGAGCCCCTCACCGCGGGCGTCCTCGAGGATGGCGAACTTGTCCAGGTACGAGATGTCGCCGACACGGCTGACGATGGCACCAGCTCGGAGGCTCTCGGACAGATAGGCGCTGTCCAGGTCGAGTTCCTGCCACCAGCCTTCCTTCAGGGATCGCCCGAAGGCTTCTTCGACAAGCTTGACCACCTGACTCCCGTCGATGGAGGCGTGATCGGTGATTCGATCGATTAGCTCTCCCTTCCGCACCAGAGTGCCCGACCCGCCATGGGTGAAGAGCTCTTTGACCAGGCCCGACGGGGTGGTGATCGAGACGGAGGTGGACAGCGGTGTGTCATCGAGCAGGCGCCTGATCTCCGCGAGTTTGAGCCGCATCCCGGAGTGGACCCAGTCCTGTGCCATGAGATGGTCGTAGTCAGAGGCGAGGTTGATCGACTCGATCGGCCGGCCGTCGTCATCGAGCAGACCGCCGACATCGACCAGGAAGATGATCTTCAGCGGCTGCACCGCGTGCACGAGTGCCCTGGTGGCCGAGTCGGCGTTCATGTTGACGATCTGCCCGCCCGGGGCGACACCGAGACAGGTCAGGATGGGAATTGCTCCGGAGTCGACGATGGAGCGGATGAGGGCGATATGGACCTCCGTCGGCTCACCGACCAGCCCGTACTTGTCCCGGTCGACGTAGTCGGCCTCGAAGGCGCCGGCCGTGAGACCGTGGGCGGCCACTCCCTGCTCCCGTATGGCCTCGACGAGGAGGATGTTCTGCTCGATGAAGGTGTCACGGGCCGCATCGAGCACGTCGGGCTCGGTCACCCTGAGCCCATCGATCCTCCGGCTCTCGATCCCACGTTCGTCGAGGGCTCGGTCAAGCTGCGTGCCGCCGCCATGAATCACGATCGGGGTGAGCCCGACGGTGTGGAGAAAAGCCAGGGCAGCGGCTGTCTCTTCCAGATGCTCGGCGAGGATGGCGCCGCCGATCTTGATCACGGCGAAACGCGATCGGTCCACCTCGGAGAACCGTTGCAGATAGGAGCGGATCTCCCTGCCATCACTCATGTTGGAGAGGAGATGGACGATGGTCTGGCGCACGTCCCGGCTCTGTGAAGCCGGGATCCGGTCCTCGCTCATTGGCCGATCAGATTGGTCATGATCGCTTTCTGGACGTGGAGACGGTTCTCGGCCTCGTCGTAGGCGATGCAGCTCGAGCTGTCGAACACGTCGTCGGTCATGATGACGTTGCGTCTCATCGGTAGGCAATGACTCACGACTGCATCGCTGGTCATCGCCATCTTGCGCGAGTCGACGATGAAGTCCTGGTACTTGTCGCGGATCGGCTTCTCCTCATCCCACCGTCCGAAGAAAGGGATCGCTCCCCAGCTCTTGGCGTACACGACATCGGCGCCCTCGTAGCCGGTCTCGATGTCGTGGGTCACGGTCACGCTTCCCCCGTTGGCCCCTGCATCGCGGCTGGCGATGTTCATGTACCGGTCGTCGAGCAGAAAATCCTCCGTCGGGCAGAGCAGGGTGACATTCATCCCGAACTTGGCTGCGATCAGGAGTGCAGAATTTGCCACCGCCGTGTTGAGCGGCTTGGGGTGGTAACTCCATGTCAGCAGGTAGCGCTTGCCGTCGAGTGGCCCGAGACGCTCTTGGAGGGCCATGACGTGGGCCAGTTCCTGACAGGGGTGGGTGATTGTCTCCATGTTGATGACAGGGACGTCGGCGTGGGTGGCGAAGGCCTGGAGGATGGTGTCCTTGCGGTCCTCCTCCCAGTTCTCGAATTTGGGAAAGGCCCTGATCCCGATCAGGTCGCAATATCGGGAGAGGACTTTGGCCGCCTCTTTGACGTGCTCCTCGGCGTCATCGAGCATGATCGCCCCGTCTTCGAACTCGAGCGGCCACATTCCGCCGGAGGGCGAGAGCACTACAGCGTGCCCTCCGAGCTGGTTGGCTCCGACGTCGAATGACGTGCGGGTTCGCAGCGAGTTGTTGAGGAAGAGCAGGGCGATGGTCTTTCCCTCGAGTGCCTTGCCATATGGTGATTCCTTGAGACGGCGCCCCTCGTCCACCAGCGACTGGAGCTCGGGTCGGGTCCAGTCGAAGGTGTTGAGGAAGTGGCGCACCGTCGCAGTTTGATGGGGCAGACCGCGAAATCCAAAGGAGCTGGCCTTGCCTTGGAGCGGCAGCCCCGGCCGACCGGCGTCTGTTCGCCCTGAGGTGTGGGGGGGCGAAGTGGAACCTGTGGAGGAGTGAGGGTTGCCGAAGGGCGAAGTCGGCCGGCAATCAAGGCAGCCGCAACTCGACGGCAAGTCTCGCTATCCGCGTTGGGTCTCGTAACCCTTCCCCGCCCACTCTGTGATGCCGCCGGTGATGCTGTGAGCGTCCCGGTAGCCGAGTGAGTTTATGTAGAGGACCCCGGGCAGTGAGATGTTGCCCCGGGCGCAGACGGTCAGCACCGGAGTGTCGAGGTCTGCGGGAAGCTGGTCCTGATTGTCCGGTAGCTCCATCAGGGGGATGCTGACGGCTCCGGGTATGTGCCCCTGGGCGAACTCTTCGGCTGAACGGACATCGACCACGAACGGTCTCTCTGCCTCCCATCGGTCGTGGGCCGCCTCGACGTCGACGGTGAGGTGGGGGTTATGCCGTGTGTGTTCGATGATGGCGTCGAAGAGCTCTTCTCGCCGGCTCTTGGCCCGAGGCAGCGCAGTGGGGGCCAGCCCGGGGATGTGCTTGGCCATCGATGAGGCGTACTTGAAGGCGTTGTCCGGGAACATCACGACCACCCTGGTTCCGGGCTCATCGGGAATCATCGCCAGGGCACCGGCGAGAGCCATCCCCGAGCTCGGCCCGGCAGGGATGCTCTCCTCGCGGTTGAGTCGCAAGGTGAGTGCGTAGGCGACCTCGTTGGCGATCTCGATCATCCCGTCGTATTCGTCGGGGAGGAAGAACTCGGTCTGTTTGAGCTGACGGATGCTGCGCACTCCCGGGATGTCGTGACCCTCGCCCGGGTGGACCCCGATGACCTGGACGCCGGGGCTTTGCTCCTTGAGGAACCGCCCGGTCCCGGTGATCGTGCCGCAGGTCCCCATCCCGGCCACGAAATGGGTGATCGCCCCTTCGGTCTGACGCCAGATCTCCGGCCCCGTGGTCCGATAGTGGGCATCGGGGTTCGACGGGTTCCGGTATTGGTTCAGCATGAGGAAGTCCGGCTTCTCGGCGATCTCGGTCGCTCGGGCGATGGCCCCCTCGGGAGCCCAGGGAGCGGGGCAGAGGTCGTCCTCCAACTCCTCGACATTGGCGCCGAAGAATCGGAGCATCGTCCGCTTCTCGATGGGGATGGCGCTGGAAAGCGGAGTTGTCAGGTCATATCCGAGGAGGTTGCCCATCATGACCAGGCCGAGACCGGTGTTGCCCGACGTTGGCTCGACGAGGTCTTCGTCGGTGAGTTCACCCTGTTCCCGGGCCTGCTGGATCATGTTGGAGGCGACGCGGTCCTTGACAGATCCGAACGGGTTGTACCACTCGAGCTTGGCGAACACCTCGGTGTGCTCGAACGGGACGACATGGTTGAGCCTGACCAAAGGGGTCGGGTTCTCGGCGTTCGAGAGCAACCCGAGCATCGAGTCGTAGATGCGGCGTGAGTGATCGTTCAAATGCGCTCGCCTGTTGCCACTCTCAAGGATAGGAGACCCGGGGGTATTCCCCCGGGGAGGCTCACTCCCGGAATCCGAAATCCACCTGGAGTGTCACCGTCACCGAAGATGTCCCCGGCTGGATCGGGGTCGATGCTCTCTCCGACGCCATGTCGGCCGCCATCATCCTCGGCATGGGCAGCACTGGCCCCTGGATCGTCTCGGAAATGGAGCTGGCCTTACCGAGTGTGTGCCCTGACAGAGCCGCCAGTTGCTCTGCCTTGGCTCTGGCGTCGTTCCAAGCCGCTTCCCGCGCCCTGGCCAGGAGAGAGGTCTCGTCGGCGACCCCGAAGCTGAGGCCGTTGACCCTGCTCTCGTCGCCCCCGGCGGAGGAGATCGAGTCGAGCAGTGGTCCGGTGGATGTGATGTGGCGGAGCTTGGCGCGGACGGTGTTGCTCACCCGATAACCCAGCAACCGCTGATTGTTGGTTGAGTAGTCGTATTCGGGGCGGATGGAGTATTCGGTCGTAGCCATGTCCTCGCTGGCCACACCACCTGCGGTCAGGGTCGAAGAGACGGCCTCCGCCCGTTCTGCCGCGATCCGGGTGGCGTCCTGGACGGTGTCGGCGAGGACCGAGACACCGACATCTAATTCGACTATGTCCGGGGCGGCGCTTGCCTCCCCGACACCTGAAACCGTGATGCCCACAATGACCTCCGGATCGCGCCTGCTGTGGAGCCTATCCCTCAGCCGGCGAGGCCGAACTGGACCTGGAGTGTGATGGTCACCGCCGATGTCCCTGGCTCGATCGGGGTTTCGACCGCTCGGTCGGCCGCCTCCTCGGCGGCGTAGGGGATCGGGATCGGAGGCATGCTCAGGGTCTCGGTGATGGTGGTTGCGGCACCCAGTGTCTGCCCTGATAGCTCGGCGAGCTGGTTGGCCTTGGTCATGGCGTCGTTCCACGCCGCCTCCCTGGCAGCGGCGACCAATTCGTCGTTGTCCTCGATGCTGAATGAGAGCCCGTTGACGACGACATCGTCCCCACCTGCGACAGCGGCCGCGTCCAGGACTGCGCCTGTGCTGTCGAGGTCCCTGATCTTGGCTTGGACCGTGTTGCTGACCCGATACCCGATGAGCCGCTGTTCGTTGCTCGAGTAGTCGTACTCGGGGTATATCGAATAATCGGTCGTGGTGATGTCCTCTTCGGCGACACCATTGGAGGTCAATGAATCGATGAGTGCCTGGGCCTTCTCAGCCGCCGTGGTGGCTGCCTGGTCGACGGTCTCGCCGAGGACCGAGACACCGAGGCCGACCTCGACGGTGTCCGGCGTGCCGGTCACCTCGCCCATCCCCGAGACCGAGACTCCGGAAATTGCCTCTTGCGATGTGTTCACGGTGATCTCTTGTGGCGCCGACCCGGCTGCGGTGCCACAGGCGGCGAGAATGACGGCCAGGCCGCCAATTACTGCGATTTTGCGATGGCGTGTGGTCCATGTCATGCCGCTTGGACGAGCGTGCGGCCTCAACGGTTCCTGGCGCCGACGACCTTTCCGTCCATGACGAGGACGCCCTCAGATTTGAGGAGGTCCGCCTGTCTTTCCTTGCCGGGGGTGCGGATGACTCCGCCGGCGCCGACCACACGCCACCAAGGGACGTCACCATCGCAGGTTCGGAGAACCGTCCCCACCGCCCGCGCGGCACCCGGGAACCCTGCCTGATCGGCGACCTCGCCATAGGTGACAACCTCGCCCCGCTCCAGCGAGGTGATGACCTCGAGTACGGCGTCTTCGAAAGCGGTCACAGGGTCCCGAAAAGCCGGTCCCCCATGTCCCCGAGACCGGGTGCGATGTAGAAGCTGGGATCCAGCTCGCGGTCGAGGGCGGCGGCCACGATGCGGACGTCCGGGTGTTTCTCCTCGATGACCGCCAGTCCTTCGGGGGCCGTGACGACGCACACGGCGGTGATGTCCTTCGCGCCGTTCTCCTTTACCTTGTCTATGGCCCACGAGAGAGAACCGCCGGTGGCCAGCATCGGCTCGAGAATGAGGACTCGGGCCGAGGAGAGCTGGGGGAACTTGGTGTAGTACTCGATGGGCTCGGCCGTCTCCTCGTTTCGCTGCACGCCGGCAAAGCCGATGGCGGCATCCGGCACCAGCGTCAAGACCGACTCGAGGAGCCCGAGGCCGGCGCGGAGGACGGCGACGGCGACCACCGGTCGCCGCAGCTGATGGCCGCTTGTCTTCTCCAACGGGGTCTCGATCTCGACCTCCACTGTCGTCATGTCCGAGAGGGCCTCGGCGACCAGCAGATAGCCGAGTCGTCCCGCGATCTGTCGAAACTCCGGTGGCTCGGTGTCCTTGCTGCGAAGGATGGCGAGTAGGTCTGCGGCAAGTGGGTGGTCGAGGATGGTGACGGGCATGGGGAGGGAGATTATCTACCCCGTGTTCCGCATTCCCGCTGCGATCCCGTTGACGGTGAGGAGGAGGGCGCGGTCGAGGTCGTCGCCCACCTCGCCGTCCCGGCTGCGGGCGAGAAGGGACACCTGGAGGTAGCTAATGGGGTCGAGATACACGTCACGGACCCCAAGGGTTCGCTTCAGGAGCGGCAGATCACCAAGCAGGTCCGGTTGGTGACGAAGGGCGAGGATCTCCTCGGTGGCCAGTTCGCACTCGGCCCGGATCACATCGAGGAGCCCTCGATGTTCCTCCGCCACCAGGCTGGCCACATAGCGGCCCGCGATCTCGAGATCGGTCTTGGCCAATGTCATCTCGACGTTGGAGAGGAACGTTTGGAAGAAACCCCATTCTCGTGCCATCTCGTCGAGGACATCGCCGAATCCGGCCTTCCTGGCCGCCCTGATCCCGGTTCCGACGCCAAACCAGCCAGGGACGATCTGGCGGGTCTGGGTCCAGCCGAACACCCAGGGGATGGCCCGGAGGTCCTCGATTCCGCCCACGCCCCCGGGCCGTCGGGAGGGCCGACTCCCCAGGTTGAGACGGCCCAGCTCTTCTACCGGGGTGGAGCTCAGGAAATAGGGGACCAGGCTCGGGTGCTGGACGAAGTCCCGGTATGACGAGTACGCCTCGGCGGAGAAGAAATCCATGGCCTCGGTCCATCGATCGAGTGTCTCCTTGGGCTTGCGCGAGCGCCGATGTAGGAGCGACGACTCCAGGACCGCGGAGAGCGCCAGCTCCAGGTTGCGGGCGGCGATGGCGGGGTGCCCGTACTTCTCCGAAATCACCTCGCCCTGCTCGGTGACCTTCAATTCACCGTCCACCGTGCCAAACGGCTGGGCAAGGATGGCAGCGTTGGTAGGCCCACCCCCTCGACCGATGGTGCCGCCGCGACCGTGGAACAGCCGCAGATGGACTCCGTGCCGCTCGGCGACGTTCCGCATCGAGCGCTGGGCCTTGTAGATCTCCCATTGCGATGTGGTGATCCCGCCCTCCTTATTGGAATCGGAGTAGCCGAGCACGACCTCCTGGCTGTTGCCCCGGAGCTCGAGGATCTGGCGGTAGGGGGGATCGTTGAACAGAGCCTCCAGGAGCCCGCCCGCGTTGCGGAGATCGTCGATGGTCTCGACCAGGGGCACCAGACCGATTCGGGCGATGCCTCGATGAAGGTCGATCAGACCGGCCTCCCGGGCCAGAACTGCCGTCTCGAGGACGTCGGCCGGGCTCTCGGTCATCGAGGTGATGTACGACTCGATGACCTGATCCCCATAGAGGTCCTGGGCCTCCCTGATGGAGCGGAAGGCGCCGAGGGTGAGGTCTGCCTGCTCGCTCAGCGTGGTGGTCAGGCCGCTCAGAGGCCGGCTGCCTTGCAGTTCGGCCGAAAGCAAGTCGAATCGCTGGTCGTCCGCCAACGTCTGGTAGTCGACACCGACCAGGGAGAACAACTCGGTCACCGCGTCCCGATGCTTGCTCGCATGCTCGCGGACATCGAGGGTCGCCATCTGAAATCCGAACGTCTCCACCGACCGACGCATCCGGGACACGGCCCCGTGGGCGATCAACTCCCCGCGAGCGCGGGAGAGTGATTCCGCCATCAGGTCGAGATCGGCGATGAGCTCGTCGGGGTGGGCGTAGTCCCTGCGATCCAAATGGGGCAGGCCTTGCTGAAGCCGCCGGTTGGTGTTGACGAGTCGGGCTCGGATATAGGAACACTCGAGGCGGTAGGGCTCGGCAGCCGTTCGTCGACCCTCGCGCTGCCAGACCTCGGGTAGCGCCTCGCGGTCCGATGCCAAGGACGCCCTCATCTCGTCACTGATTGGTGCCAGGCGCTCGGACACCGAGAGCTCGTCGGCGAGCGCTTCGATCAGTCCGATGAGGTGGCGGATTCCACGATCGTGCTGGAGGAGAAGGGTCTCGAGTGTCGTCTCCGGAGTGACGCCAGGATTCCCATCCCGGTCGCCGCCCACCCATGACCCGAATCGGATAGGGCTTCTGCCGGCGACGAGCCCAAGCCGGGCCATCTCGAGCGCCACTCTCTCGCTCAGCGCCGGCATGACCTCCGATGCGATCTGCACCAGGTAGTAGAGAGCGGAGCGAGCCTCTTCGACAGGGTTTGGCTTCTCGAGTCGTAGCTCGTCGGTCTGCCAGATCTGATCGATCAGCTCGGCGGTGCGACGGTCGACGAGAATCAGATCGGAATCAGCGGCGTCGATTCGCTGCCCGATCAGCTCGGCGAGACGGGCGGTCTTGGTCAGTATCGAGCGTCTTGCCGCCTCGGTGGGATGTGCCGTGAACACCGGCCTCATCTCGAGTCTTTGGAGGACCTCGGCCAGGACATCGGGCTCTACACCGGCTTCGAGGACGCGGTCGACTGTGGCCGCGAGGCCGAGCTCGGCGATGGCGAGCTGGTCGATCCGGTGGACCTGCTCGGCGACGTTGGCCAGATAGAAGTAGGTGGTGAAGGCCCTGACCAGCGGGATCACCTCGTCGATCTCCAGATCGGCGAGCCGGTGGTCGAGTTGTGCGGCAGCTTCGCTGCTCCCACCCCGGCGAGAGGACTTGCCCAACGCTCGCACTTCTTCGACCAGTTCGAGGAGCTCGGGGCCGTGCTGACGGACCAGGGCATCGCCTAGCTGGTTGCCGAGACGTCTGATGTCGGCTCGAAGTGCCTCGTCCGAGGTGGGTGTCACGGGGTCAGGCTATTCAGCGTGTGCAGGTGGATACGCAGTACCTGCTCGTCTGCACACGCCTATTCGTCCTCCGGTCGCTGCTTGTGGACCCTTCCCTCGATCCCGTGCAGAGACAGACCGGTTCCATGGCCGTAGCGGACCATGGTCATCTCGGCCAGGATGGAGACGGCCACCTCTTGCGGGCTCTCGGCGCCGATGTCGAGGCCCACCGGGCCTCTCACCCGGGCGATGTCCTCATCGGAGAAACCCATCTCACGCAGTCGCCCGACTCTTAGATCCTGGGTCCGACGGCTCCCCATACATCCGATGAAGCGCACCGGGCTCTTCAGAGCGGCCTCCAGGACAGGGTTCTCATGACGTTGGTCGTGGGAGAGGATGACCACCCAGGTCCGCCGGTCCAGGGGAACCTGATCGATGACGCTGTCCGGCCACCCGACCAGGACCCGGGCCGTAGGGAAGCGCTCCGGCGTGGCGAAGGCGCCCCGCGAGTCCATCACCGTCACCCGGTAGCCCATCTGGCCGGCGAAGCTGGCGAGAGCCTGACCGATGTGGACCGCACCCACGATCAGCATCTCCTGGGGCGGGGCGAGCGACTCGATGAACACCCCATGGGGTGGGTACTCCATGGCACGGTGCTGCTCATGGTCCATCAGCATCAGGGCGTCGGCCGTCACATCGGCGGCGATCTCCTTTGGGAGCTCTCCGGACACGGGCTGACCGGTGGAATCGAGAACCACCTTGGCCCCCAGAGATGGTCCGTCGACGAAGGTGACGACTGATCCATACTCCTCGCGATCAAGGATGCCCTGGACTGCCTCGAGGTGCTTCACCAGGGCTCGATGAAGACGTCGATGGTCCCGCCGCAGGCCATGCCCACTTCGAAGGCGTCATCGTCGGCGATCCCGTAGGTGACGGTCTTCGGTTTGCCCGACTCGATCACCTCTTGGGCGTGGAGGAAGACATCGTTCTCGACGCACCCGCCACTGACCGACCCTTCCATGTCGCCGGCGTCCGAGACCAAGAACTTGGAGCCCTCGGGCCTGGGGGCGCTCCCTTGGACTCGGATCACCGTGGCGACGGCGACCTTCTTCCCCTCCGATGCCCATCGGTTGCGCACTTCGATCTGATTTCTCATCGCCTGGCTCCCGCCACTGAATCGAGCACCCGCACCACCCCCCGGAAGTCACTGACGCTAGCGGCCGGCAATAGCCGATCGATGCTCGGCATCACCGCCTGCATGCCGCGCGTAAGTGGCTGATATGAGGCTCTGGCCGCGAGGGGGTTGAGCCAGATCACCTGATGCACCGACCGGGCGAGGCGGGCCATTTCCGACGAGAGAACTGCGGGGTCGCCGCAGTCCCAGCCGTCGGAGAGAATCATCACGACCGGGCCGCCCCTGGCCAGACGCCGGCTCCATCGTCGATTCCACTCGGCGAGAGCGTCACCGATCTGGGTGCCCCCCGACCAGTCGGTCACTCGATCGGCGACACGGGCGAGGGCGGTCTTGGTGTCCCGACGGCGCATGTCCTCGGTGATGCGGCTGAGATGGGTGGAGAAGGTGAAGATCTCGACATCACGCAGCCGACGCTGGGCGGCGTGGGCGAACACGAGGAAGATGTCGGCGTACTTCTCCATCGACCCGGAGATGTCGGCGATGATGATGAGGGGGCGCTCTTTCCGTCGGCGCCGCTTCCAACTCATGGGCATCATGTCCCCGGTCGGTCCCACAGCCTCCCGCAGGGTGCGACGGAGGTCGGGCCTGACCCCATCGCCGGGCGTCCATCGCCGGGTCCGGTAGTCGGTGGGATGCCACATCATCGTCATCACCAGACGTCGCGCCTCCTGGAGATCCTCGTCATCGAGGTCGGCGAAATCCCTCGTGGAGATCCTCTGGACCGCTGAGGCCCCACCCTGATCGGTGACCGGCGCAACCGTGGACCCCGCCGAGCCCTGGATCGCATAACTGGACGCGTCGGCACCCGGCTCATCCGGCTGCCGGTCGACCCATGAGGGCAGGAGGCGACCGAAGAAGATCTCAAACTCCCGGTCGAACACAGGGATCTGATCGGGGTCGGTGACGGTCAACGAGCGCAGAGCGGCTTCGGCCTGCGACCGCCGGCTCATGTCGACCATGGAGAGGGCGCGGGCCATATCGGTGGTCTGGTCGGAGGTGACCGTGAGGCCGCGATTGCGTAGAGCCGCCGAGAAGAGACTCAGTTGGTCGATCAGCCCGGGCCGGCTCATCCCACCAGGCTGTCGACTCCGGCAGAGCGGACCATGTCGATGTCGTCCTTGTACTTGAGCACGACGCCGATTGTGCGGTCGATCGTGGCCTGAGTCAGCTCGCCTGCCTCCAGCAAACGCAGCGACTCTGCCCAATCGAGCGTCTCTGCGACTCCCGGCGGCTTGAAGAGCTCCATCTCCCGGAGCCTCTTCATCGCTTCCGCCAACGATACGGCCAGACGCCCCTCGAGATCGGGCACCTTGCGGATGATGATCTCGGCCTCCTTGGCCGGGGTCGGGTAGTCGATCCAGTGATACACACAACGACGTTTGAGGGCGTCGTGGATCTCCCTGGTGCGATTGGAGGTGAGGACGACGATCGGCCTGCTCAACGCCTTGATGGTCCCGATCTCGGGGATCGTTATCTGGAAATCGGACAGCAACTCGAGGAGGAACGCCTCGAACTCCTCGTCGGCACGGTCCAGCTCGTCGATGAGAAGCACCGGCCGGTGCCCCTCCGTGCTGGCTTCGATCGCCTGGAGCAGGGGACGTGCGATGAGGTAGTCCCTGCTCATGATGTCGTCGGGGGTGGCTGCAGCCCCCTCACCCCTTGCCTCGAGGAGGCGAATAGCCATCATCTGGCGGGCGTAATCCCATTCGTAGAGCGCCTGGCCGACATCCAGACCCTCATAGCACTGGAGCCGGATGAGCTCGGTGCCACCCATGGCCGCCAGGACCTTGGCCACCTCCGTCTTGCCAACTCCGGCCTCCCCCTCCAGGAAAAGCGGTCTCCCCAGCTGAACGGCGAGATGGATGGCCACTGCAAGGCTCTCGTCGGCGAAGTAGTCCTGGTCGTCGAGACGTTTCTCGAGCTCGCCGATCGTGTCGGGGATCACCGGATGAAGCCTAAACGCCGCCGTACAATCGGTCTGTGTACGGGGTGGCGCTCACGGTTCTCGCCTGTCTCCGCTCGGGAACCCGCGCCGACGTGGCGTGGCTGGTCGAGGCGGAAGGATTGCCCGTGACGGACTGGTCCGACGCAGTCGTGTTCACCCCTGGCGGGGGCCGGATCGGGGGATTGGCGGGCGGCGCCATCGACGGGCAGCTGGCTGACGAGGCGGGACGCAGGGATGTCGGTCGACTGATCGACATCGAAGTGAGCGAGATCGACGCCTTGATCGCGGGGTTGTCCTCGGCCGGCTCCGCAAGATGCCTGCTCGTGCCGGCCGACACGCTTCCTCGAGGGCTCTGGGACCTGGCGGTCGCGCGGGAGCCGATCTGTCTGATCTGCAGTGTCGAAGACGGCGAAGTGGCAGATGTCAGCGTTTACACGACCGCCACGGCGGCGGGTGGCGGCGAAGTCGTCGAGCGTCTGTTCGCTGCCGGCAGGAGCGGTTCGACCGTCACTGGAGATCAGGTGATCTCTGTGTTTCGGGCATTGCCTCAGCTGGTCGTGGTGGGGGACACCGACGTCGCCTCCGCCCTTGTCGACCTGGCATCGCGGATCGGCTGGAACGCCAGGGTCGCGACCGACTCCGCTTCGGCTACCGGCATGATCGCAACGCTGTCCGGTCAGGACAAGGTCGTCGTGACCGCGCACGACCTCGAGTTGGCGGGGACTGCGCTCAAAGCTGCCCTGGAGAGCGATGCCGGCTACATCGGGGCGATGGGTGCTCGACGGATGCAGGAGAACCGGGCCGACTGGCTCGCCTACCGCGGGGTCACGGATCTCTCCCGAATCCATGGGCCCGCCGGGCTCGATATCGGCGCCGAAACACCGGCCGAGATCGCTGTCTCGATCCTCGCCGAAGCGATCGCAGAGAACGCTGGTGATCGTGCCGTTTCCAGCAGCTAGCCGTGGAGTACACGGGTGACCCTCACTACACTCGACGATGGACGAGACCTTCCCGGGAGCAACGGATGACCGCCCAATACGAGACCACGGCTGATGCCCTGAAGTCGATTTGGATCAGCAGTCACGACCACGACCCGCTCGACGAGGACTGCAGCCCGACCAAGGCCTGTCGCAACATGAAGGACGTCACATTCGATGGCTATGCCGAGCCTGGCACCGATCTCGGCGCCGCCTGGCGGGCCAAGCTGGCGCGGGAGGGCAAGCTGTCCACGTCCGGGGGAAGTGTCCGCGACCTGATACTCGGTCAGGGCGAGTAGCCCTGGGCATATCGACGACCTTCCACCTCCACGGGATCATGCCGTGAGCAACGATGGGGTTCCTGCCCCGCCCGCAAGCGTCGATGAGGTGATCTCACGTCTCGGCGAGGGTCGGTATCTGGCCGACCGCGGCCTGGCCACAGCGGTGTATGTGGCATTGACACTGGGTCGTCCGCTCCTCCTCGAAGGTGAGGTGGGGGTGGGCAAGACCGAGGTGGCCAAGGTCCTGGCCACCGTCCTGGGGCGTCGGCTGATCCGTCTCCAGTGTTACGAGGGGATAGACACCAACCAGGCCCTCTACGAGTGGGACTACGCCCGTCAGATGCTCCAGATCAGAGCGCTTTCGGAACGCGAGCTGGCCGAGGACCACGTCGACAAGCTGTTCGGCCCCAAGTTCCTGCTCGAGCGTCCGCTGCTGACGGCGGTCAGGGAAGGTGACCGGGCGGTGCTGCTCATCGACGAGATCGATCGGGCCGATGACGAATTCGAGGCCTTCTTGCTCGAATTGCTCTCCGACTATCAGATCACCATCCCGGAGATCGGCACCATCTCCGCCTCAGCCCCACCGCTTGTAATCCTCACTTCCAATCGCACCCGCGAGCTACATGACGCATTGAAGAGGCGGTGTCTATATCACTGGGTGGGGTATCCGAGCGCCGAACGCGAAGTGGAGATCGTCCTCGTCCGTGCCCCGGGTGCCAGCGAGACGCTGGCGCGCAAGGTCGTCGCTGCTGTGGGCCATCTCCGCCAGCTCGATCTGGCCAAGCCGCCCGGAGTTGCCGAGACACTCGACTGGGTCGCCACTCTGAACGTTCTCGGCTCGGAAGACCTCGACGCCGGGACCGTGCAGGACACACTCGGGGCAGTGGTCAAGGAGCGCGACGATCTCGAAACGGTCCTCGACCACCTCGAGGAGCTCGTTGCCGATGGCTGAAGAGTCGATCGCGGTCGATGACCGGACGTCTTTCATCGGGATGCTGGTCGGCTTCGGGGACGAGCTTCGGGACGCCGGAGTCCCGGTCGGCTCGGGAGATGTCCTCACCTATTGCGCAGCGATGGCGTTGCTCGACCCGGGCGACGTCCTCGATCTCTACTGGGCCGGCCGAACCTCGCTGGTCACGCGGCGGGAGCACATCCCGATATACGACCGGGTGTTCCGCAACTATTTCCTCGACCAACCCGAGATGTTGAAGGGGCCGGCGCGAGCGATTCTGAAGCAGTCGCAGATCGAGAACCAATCGGTGATCGAGGTACCCGTAGCCGAGCCGGCACGGCCGGGCAAGGAGGAAGAGGCCCGACTCGGACTGATGGCCTCCGACATCGAGATCTGGCGGAACAAGGCATTCGCGGCATGCACCGATGAGGAGCTAGCGGCCCTCCGCCGCATCATGAACCAGGTAAGGGTGATTCCTCCCCGGCGTCGCTCGCGACGAACGAGCCAGTCTCGGTCGGGGAGCCGACCCGATCTTCGTCGCACCGTCCGCACCACGATGCGCACCCATGGCGAGCCCTCGGAGTTGTTCTGGCGACAGCGTCGGCTGAAGACGCGTCCGTTGGTCCTCATCCTCGACGTCTCGGGCTCGATGGCCGATTACTCCCGCAACCTCCTCCAGTTCGCCTATTCGACCCGGCGAGCGGCCACCAAGGTCGAGGTGTTCTGCTTCGGGACGCGGCTCACGCGTATCACGCGGGCCCTGGAGCGACGACGTCCTGACGATGCCCTGGACCAGGCCGCAAAGTCGGTTTTCGACTGGGAGGGCGGTACCCGGATCGGCGAGTCGATCGAAACGTTCGTGCGTCAGTGGGGTCGCCGGGGGATGAGCCGGGGAGCGATCGTCGTCATCTGCTCGGACGGGCTCGATCGTGGTGACCCGGCGGTCCTGGCCGCGGCCATGGAGCGTCTGTCCCGGCTCTGCCACAAGGTCGTGTGGATGAACCCCCACAAGGGCGATGACCCGGACTTCAGGCTGACGACGCTGGGCATGATGGTGGCCGAGCCATACATCGACTTGCTCCTCTCAGGGCACGATCTGGCCAGTCTCGAGGAGCTTGCCGAGCGGCTGCCGGAGCTGAGGTGAGCCAGTGAGATGGAGTGTCTCCCTCCAGACCGAGGGTGATCGTGTGATCGAGCTCGACGAGGTGGTGGAGCTGGCAGACGCGGTGGCCTCCAGCGAGGGGATCGCCTCGGGGATGGGCACCTACGGATACGGAGTCCAGGTCGTCGTTGAGGCCGATGACAGTGGTCACGCCGTCGAGCTGGCCATGTCGGTGCTCGCCGAGGCCGTGGAGAAATCCGGTCTCCCGTCCTGGCCCGTGGTGAACGTGGAGACCATCGCCGAGAACGAAGAGATGTTCTACGACATGGTCGAGGAGTGATCCGTCTCGGATCGCTCGCCGGGTATCCCTTCGAGGGTCCGCGTGTCCTCGGGGGTTGGACCGCGCCGAAAGCGCCCGCGGTATACGCCGTCATGTACAAGCCGGAGCCGTCCCGTAAGCCGGAGGAGTACGGGGTTCTCTACGTCGGGCATTCCGACGATCTCTCGACCGAACGCTTCCCGTTCAACCACCCCAGCGCCGCCTGCTGGCTCGACCGGGTGGGTGGGAAGAAGTTCGACCTCTACATCGGCACCTACGAGGCGCCCGGCGCCAACCCGCGGCACCGCGAGCAGATCGTCCGAGAGCTGGTCGCGGTGTACAAGCCGGGCTGCAACCCCGATCAGTACGACCAGGCCTGGGAGGATCACTGGATCGGGGATTACCAGACCCCAGGCACCACCGGACCGCTGACTACCCGACGAGAGCCGCCTGGGGCCAGCGGATAGGACGGTCAGGTCAGGAAGGCGACGCCGACGATGGCCCCGATGATCGCCACCGACTGCGTCAGCATCCAGTTCGTCATGGTTCGGCGTAAACCACCCACTTCAGCGCTCAGCATTGCGGTGAATTCGGCCCGCAACTCGGCCTTGAGCACCTGAAGGTCCCCCTTGAGCACCAGCAGGTCGCGCTTGGTGGCGACTTCGTCCAGGTCATAGAGGGGTATGGCGCTCATCAGGGTCTCGGCACGCTCGGGTCCGAGCACTTCGACGAGCCCAGTGTACAGGTCGCTTCGAGCCGCCTCTGAGATAGCCACAACCCGAATGTGCCTGACTTTGCCGGTGAAGTCAACGACATCGGGGACGCCCGTGGGCGCCCCCGATCGCTTGCCAGAACGTCCGGCCTACGGAGTTATCACCAGGGTGTCGAGAATGTCCTGCAACTCGGTCACGTCCTCCTCTGGTGACGATCCTGGCGACCAGCTCGCCTCGATCATGACCGGGGTACCCTCCACATCAAGGAACCAGTATTCCACCATATCGGTTGAGTCGTACCAACGCTCTTTGTCGAAAACGGGGCCCGTCCAGGCCGGTTTGACCTCACCGCCGCACCCGGCAGGCACCTCTCCGACCAGGTGGTACCCGTTGTGGCCGAAGGCATTGACCGGCGCCAACGCCTCCCGAACCGTCAATCCATTGGTGGCGATCTGGCCGGCCAGATCCGCCGCCGTCGTCCCCGCCGCCACCGGAGCGGTCGACTCACACAACGATGACCACACCTCGTCGACCTCGACGACCAATAGCGCAACAAAGTGCTCGCCGCCGCCCTCCTTTAGCGCCCCGGATGGCGGGTCTGTCCACCCGTCACCTTCGATGACGAACGTGCCACGAGTCGCCGTCTCCTCGTTGCCGTCGGTGTCGGCGTAGTAGGCGCCGGGGGCGAGGGGCTCATACTCGCCCGTCAGTTCAGTGGCATTCGGGGCCGGCTCGGCCACCTGAGCGTCGTCCCTGGTCAGGAAAAAGACCAGCCCTGCGATCAGGATGACCGCCGCTGCCGCGATCCCGATCAGGGGGCCGCGCGAGCGATTCTGCCCACCGCCCTCCGTCACCTCTCGATTGTCAGTTTGCATGTCCATCCTCCTCTCCAGAGGGGTCGTGAGGACAGACGCATCCACCGGCTCGAGGGCAGTCGGGTCCGGCAAGGGATTTGCCTTGCGGACCATGCGATCGATCTGGTCGTGTGTCATGTCGCTCCTTCCTCGGCGATCGGAGGGGAAGGGATCGGTTTGATGAGGGGCTCCAGAGCCCGAGCGAGTCTCTGATAGGAACGGTGGATTCTCTGGTCGACCGCCGACCTGGTCATGCCCATGATCTCGGCGATGTCGTCCCTGGGCAGATCGTCCCAGGCGTAGAGCATGACGATCTCACGGTCCTTGGGGCTCAGCTTCCGGACGGCCGCTGCGACGTCGGCGTCGTCGGAGCTCTGGACGACCAGAAACGCCGGGTCGACCGGGGGGGCGACGCCCAGATTGCGCAGTTTCTCGTCGAGACGTGATCTGCGACGAAACGATCGGGTGTGATTGGAGACGACCTTGCCCGCGATCCCATAGATGTAGAGGAGGGTCTTGGGCGCCGGCGGGATCTCGTCGATCCTGCGCCATACCACCAGGAATATCTCGGCACAGACGTCGTCGGCGTCGTGTGCTGCGACCCGACGTATGCAGTAGGCGCGCACTTTCAGCGAGTGCTCGGCCCAGATCGCCTCGAAACGAGCCCTCTGCTCCATGTCCACCGTCGTCGTCATCAACCAGTTCCTGTCCGGATACGACACCCCGTTGACAGGATTCTGTACGAATCTCCACGCGTATGCCCGGTGGCGGGATTCAAATCAGGAACGGGTCGGCGTGCGCCGACCCGTTCCGTGGCTCGATCAATGCGTTCGTTGGGCTAAGGGGTGATCACCAGAGTGTCGAGCACCGCGCGGAGCTCGGACACGTCGGCCTCGCCGGAGGCGGAGCTCGCTTCGACCATGACCGGGATCCCTTCCACGTCCAGGAACCAGTACTCCACCACCTGGCCGGCTGCCTGGTAGTAGCGCTCGCCAAAGGTGGGACCTTCCCAGACCGAGGGGGTATCGCCAGCGAGACATCCGGGAGGGATCTCGATCATCAGGTGATAGCCACTCTGGCCAAATGCATTCACCGGAGACACAGCTTCCTGGGCTGTGAATCCTGCCGCGGCGAACTGGTTTGCCAAATCCTCGGCCGAAGTCCCGGCAGGCTGTGGGGCGCCGCCGCCACACACAGGTGACCACACCTTGTCGACTTCGGTCACCATCAGCGATACGGCAAGACCATCCTCGCCCATGGCTTTCAGCACTCCAGCTTGCATCCCAGCCCAGCCCTCGGACTCGATCACGAAAGTCCCACCGAGCGACGTCGCTTCGTCTCCGTCCGTGTCCGCGAAATAGGCACCCGGGTCTATTAGCCCGTCCCCTTCGTTGGTCAGCAAGGTCGGATTCGGGGCGGGTGTGGCTACGGGCGGGGCATCGTTGGTCAGCAAGTAGATCGATCCCGCGATCACGATCACTACCGCCGCTGCGATCCCCACCAGGGGACCACGCCGGCGATGGTGGTCTACCTGGACCTCAGTCCCGGGTTTGTCGTCGATTTGCATTTCCGTCCTCCTCTCCAGAGGGGTCGTCAGGACAGGCACATCGACGATCTCGAGCGTGCTCGGGTCCGGGATCGGGTTCACCCGGCGGACCATCTCTCGGATCTGGTCGTGCGTCATGTCACTCCTTCCTCGGCGATCGGAGGGGAATTCAGTGAACTGACCTCCAGGACGGGCTCCAGGGCCCGGGAGAGCTTTTGATAAGCGCGGTGGATCCGCTGATCGACGGCGGCTCTGGTCGTGCCTATGACCTCGGCGATCTCTGACCGGGACAGGCCCTCCCAGACGTCGAGCATCACTATCTCCCGGTCGAGGGACTTGAGCCGTCGGACCGCGTCTGTCACGACCTTGTCGTCTGAGCGCTGCACGACGACGAGCATCGGGTCGGCGGCCGGCGCCATCCCGAGGTTGGTGAGCTTCGCCTGGAGACGGCTCCTTCGATAGAAGGCTCGCGCCTGGTTCGAGAGCGATTTTCGGGCGATCCCATAGAGACAAGGAAGTGTCTTGGGGGCCGGCGGTATCTCGTCGATGCGCCTCCACACGACGAGAAACGTCTCGGCGCAGGCGTCCTCCGCATCGGCCGACGAGGCGCGCCGCAGGCAATAGGCCAGCACCTGGTGCCGGTGTGCGCGCCAGATCGCATCGAATCGAGACCGGTTGTCGGTCGGCAAAGTCATTGCCCCTTAGTGTCCACCCGTGGCAGATCGCTGACGAGATTCTGGCCCAGATCTGGTGTCATGGGTCGCGGTCACGCGGACATAAACAGGATGCCGGAACACCGGTCAGGTGATCCGGAGGGGAAAGAGATGGGCCGGGTCGGCCTCGGCCCATCTCGACTTGAGCACCCCACAGGATGCGACTCGACCTACGAAGGCTCTGACGTATCCGCCAGTGGGGCGTGGGCCCTGCTCCCTGGGCCGTCCGGCATGTAGCCGATTGCGTCATGGAGACGGGAACGGCGGCGACCCGATGCGGGTACCGCCGGGCCTCGTTCCGGCACCGTCTCGGGGTCGTAGGTGGCGCCGACCACGATCTTCTCGGCCATCCCATATAGGAGGGGGAGTGCGGCTGCGACAACGCCTCCCGTGCGGTTCACGTGCTCGAGATTGCCTTCGATCGAAGCCGCGTTTCCGCCGATCTTCTGCACCAGGTCGTTGCATTCCTCGAGATTGGTGGCGATCCGGGTGAGCTGCCCCCCTACGATCCATAGATAGATCGCGAGCCCGGCGATGAGCAGGACGATGTCGATGACGGTGAAGAGCACAAGGTTGCTCATGAGCGCACCTTCCCCAGCACCCGGCCGAGAAAGAGATGGTGCTCGAGACCTTCGGCGAGGACCAGATCGACTCCGGCAGCAGTGGTGTTCAGCAGCTCGGCATCAGCGGTGTTCGCCTCGGCTTGGGTCAGCGTCTCCTTGATGTTCTTGACCCTTTTGTCGATCCTGTGGACCAGGAGCACCAGGATGGTGAGCAAGAGCGCCACCGCGATCACCACGGCGAGACCTGCCCAGTTGGCTATCACCCAGAGGGTCTCCTGATTCTCGGTGAGGGCAAAGACCATTGTCATCCTCCCAACCTCTCCCGGCCCCGCTTCAAGCCCTCGATCACATTGATCGCCATGGTGTTGGTGGTTGCCAGGTCGGCCAACGCCGCCGTGTTCTGCACCGAATCCTGGAGACTCTCGTCGATCAGCTGGGCCTCGCTCCCGATCTTGCTGGCGAGGACCAGGATGGGCACGACCAAGGCGACCACCACCAGGACGATCACAATCCCGATGACGTATCCGACCAGCCAGCCGGTGTTTCCCTCGAATAGCTCGCTCATATCGATTCGCAGAAGTCGCTGACGGGCTTGAGATTCGCATTGACCGACCCCACCACTGCGGGCACCGTGCTGGTCTTGTCGGCCACCACTCCGACGCCGCCGGTTAGGGCACGGAGCGTCCCGAGCGTGGCACTGAGGTGGCCGATGACCCGCATCAGGCCGAGGGCCGCCGCGGCGATGATGAGAGTCGCGATCACCAGGGTCACGATTGCTGCTGCAGGCATATGACTCGTCCTCTCCTAACCGAGCAACTTCGCAACGGAGCCGGCGTAGCGGACCGCTCCGGTAGATACGTCTTCGATCGCCTTGTCGGTGACAGCCAGAAGCTCGGGCACCCGATCGACTTCGCCGATCAGGGCGACTCCACCGCCGAGGATCTCATCAGATGCACCCCTGATCCGCTCGAGAGCCGCCAGCACCCGGTTGAGGAGTGCGACCAACACCGGCACTACCACCACGAGGAGCACCGCATTTCCAATCCACCACCAAGTCATCAGCGCCTCCTCAGATCCGGTCGGGTTGATAGGGGAGAAAGAACCGGCGCCCGACTCGCTTGAGGGCCATCCACGCCGCCGCGATGGCGATACCGAAGCCGCCAGCGGATTTCGTCTGGATCTGGTCGGGTGAGACACCGCGGTCGTAGGCATCGATCCGCGTCTGCATGTTCGTGGCGAAGTCCCGCATCATCACCGCGCTCACGTCACTGATCATGCCCCTTCCATACTGCGCAGCCGCGCCGGACAACTCCAGGTCCTGCTCCACCTCCACCCTCGTTCCGTTGGCAGTGGGGACGAGGCGGGCAGTCAGCCCGAGGTTCGCCTGACCCCGGCCCTTCTCGTCCGCACCCGAGGCGTCGACAACGATGGTCCTGTTGGCGTGATCGCGCTCCTTGACGGCGGCTTGCCCGGCGAACTGCATCTGAACCGGACCGAGCCTGATGCCGACGTTCCCTGCGTATTGATCGGGGCCGATCTCGTCGGTGAGCGAGGCGCCAGGGAGACAGGCGGCCACCTGGGGGATGTCCTGACAGAACTCCCACACCTTGTCTACGTCGACCGGCACCTCGAAGTCATGTTTGATCAGCATGTCATCCCCTGACTGTCATGTAGGCGGAGGGGTCCTTCTCGAAGGCCGCCCGGCAGCCCGGGCAGCAGAAGTAGTAGGTCTGCCCCTCGTAGTCGAACGGGCGACTGCTCTCATCGGCAGGCACCGTCATGCCGCAAACGAGGTCGACGGCGGTGCCTGCGGCTGTGTGCGCATGGCCATGATCGGAATGCTGGTGCTCGACGGGTATCGCGTTCGATTCCGCCAGGGGCGCGGGATCGAAGGCACCCTTGGCCCGAAGCTCCACCAACTCGGCAAGAACGGAGACTGCGATCTCGGGATGTGACGTGTGGCCGAGGTCGAGTCCTACTGGGACCCTCACCTGATCCAGGAGGTCACGGGGCACACCACGGTCGGCGAGGTAGCCGAGGACCGCCTCGCCACGCTTGGATGAGGCGACCAGCCCCACGAAGGCCGGGCGCGCGGACAATGCCTGCTCAACCGCCTCCTCGTCACCGTGACCCTGGGTGGCGACCACCACGACCGACCAGCTGCCGACATGAGCGGTCTTGAAGTCGGGTACATCGACCAAGTCAGCGCGCCAGCCGACCCCGGCCGCAAGCTCGACGAGGGTGGCGGCCATTGGGGACCGGCCCACGACCACCAGGTGGGGGCTGGGAAGTACTGGCTCGACGTAGAGCTGCAGTGCGCCCTCGGACTGGCACGACATCTGGACGAACGTCATGCCTTCGGCAACCTCGCCGAACTGGTCGGGGTCGCCGAGCAAGATCAGACGCGGGACCCGTTCTTCGATGGCGCGCTGAGCCTCCCGAACGACGACCGGCTCGGCACAGGCCCCGCCGATCCAGCCGTGCATCTGGCCATCGGCAGTGATGATGGCCCGCGACCCTTGCTGCCCTGAGGAGGGGGCCTGGCGCCAGACCACGGTGGCCAGGGCGAATTCGACGCCCTGACGGGCGAGATCGCTCGCCATCTCGATCATCCGCCACCCATCGGCAGGCTGGGCGCTCACGTCTCTTCGGTCCTCACCGGCGGCGCTCCGCTGACGTCCTGTCCGGTCTGCAATGCCTGATAGACGCGGTCCGGGAACAGGGGCATGTCGATGTTGCGCACCCCCGTGCCTTTGAGGGCATCCATGACGGCATTGACGAACGCGGCCGGGCCACCGACAGCGGCGCATTCCCCGATGCCCTTGGCTCCGATCGGATGATGCGGGCAGGGGGTCACCACCTCGTGTAGCTCGAAGCCGGGTGTCTCCCACACGGTCGGGAGCAGGTAGTCGGTGAAGTTGGAGCCGATGCAGTTGCCCTGTTCGTCGAAAGTGATGAACTGCATGTTGGCCATTGCGTAGGCCTCGGTGAGACCGCCCATGATTTGTCCTTCGACGATCATCGGGTTGATGCGCACGCCGCAGTCGTCGACAGCCACGAGCCGCAGGACATCCCATACCCCGGTCTCGGGATCGACCTCCACGGTCACGATGTAGCAGGCGAACGGCCAGGTGAGGTTGGGCGGGTCGTAGTAGGCCACGTTCTCCAACCCGGGCTCCATCCCGTCGGGCATGTTGGAGTACGCCGCCATGGCGCATTCCTGGATGGTCACCCCGCGGTCGGGCTGGCTGCGCACGTAGAAGCGGCCCAGCTCCCATTCGACGTCTTCCTCGGAGATCTCGAGGAGGTGCGCCGCGATCTTGCGGGCTTTCGCCCGGATCTTGCGTGACACCATCGCCACCGCCGCTCCTGCCACCGGGGTGCTCCGGGAGGCGTACGTGCCCATCCCGAAGGGAGCGGTGTCGGTGTCGCCCTCCTCGACGAGGACGTCCTCCGCGGGGAGGCCAAGCTCGTGGGCGACGATCTGTGCCCAGGTCGTCTCGTGCCCCTGGCCCTGGGACTTTGCCCCGGTGCGGAGCAGCGCTTTGCCAGTCATGTGGATCTTGAGCTCGGCGGAGTCGAACATCTTGATGCCGAGGATGTCGTACTCACGGCTATTACCGGCGCCAAGGGGCTCGGTCATCGTAGAGATGCCGATGCCGAGCAACCGGCCGCGCTTCGCCGCTTCCTCCTTCTCCTTGAGGAAGTCCTGGTAGCCGATGGCCTCGAGACCCACATCGAGGCACTTGCCGTACTGACCCGAGTCGGTGAGAAAGCCATACGGGGTGCGATGGGGGAAGTCGTCGTCGCCCACGAAGTTGACCCGGCGGAACTCGGCCTGGTCCATACCCAGGTCGTCTGCGCCAGCCTGCACCATCCGCTCCTGGAAGAACATCGCCTCGGTGACCCGGAACGAGCACCGATAGGCGACACCACCTGGCGCCTTATTGGTGTACACCCCGCGTGCCTCGAGATGGGCGGACGGGATGTCGTAACAGGCGAACGCGGAGTGCATGAGCCCGATCTTGAACTTCGATGGCTGGGCATCGGAGAAGAAGGCGCCGTGGTCGGCTGTCGCCTTCATCCGCACACCCAGGATTCGGCCGTCCTTGCGCAAGGCCAATTCGCCCTGGAGATAGATGTCGCGGGCGAATCCGGTCGAGATCAAGTTGCCGGTCCGGTCCTCGATCCATTTCACCGGTCGTTCCAGGAGGATCGACGCCAGGATCGACGCCACATATCCCGGGTACACCGGGACCTTGTTGCCGAACCCACCGCCGATGTCCGGTGAGATGATCCTGATCATCTGCTCGGGCAGCTCGGCAACGAGGGCCACCGCGGCGCGGATGATGTGGGGCGCCTGTGTGGTGAGATAAACGGTGAGCTTGGATGTCGCCCTGTTGAAGTCTGCGATCGACCCGCAACACTCGATCGGCGAGGGGTGGGATCGCGGATAGTGGAGCTCGATCTTGGAGACGAGATCGGCCTGAGCAAAGGCCCGGTCGGTCGCTTCCTTGTCGCCCACCTCCCAGTCGTAGATCACGTTGTCCGGCTGGTTCTCCTTGTCGTCCCGAATCAGGGGGGCTCCGTCGGCCAGCGATTGCATCGGGTTGACGATTACCGGGAGCGGCTCGTAGTCCACGACGATCGCCTCGCAGGCGTCCTTGGCGATGTAGGGATCGTCGGCGATGACGCAGGCGACTTCCTGACCCTGGAAGCGGACCTTGTCGGTTGCCAGGACGGCCTGGGTGTCGTAAGACAGCGTGGGCATCCAGGCCAGGTTGCGAGCGGCCATGGTCTCGCCGGTCAGCACCAGCCGGACGCCAGGCATCGCCCAAGCCTTCGACGCGTCGATCGACTTGATCCTGGCGTGGGCCAGGGGGCTGCGCAGGATCTCCATGTGCAGCATCCCGGGGAGCACGATGTCGTCGACGTAATTGCCCTTGCCGCGGATGAATCGGTTGTCCTCGACACGGCGCCGGCTGGCGCCCATGCCGCCGATCTTGACCTCGTCGACAGCCGTCATCTCACTGATCCTCCAGCTTCTTTGCCGCCCACATGACCGCCTTGACGATGTTCTGGTATCCGGTGCAGCGGCACAGATTGCCGCTCAGTGCCCATCGGATCTCGTCTTCGGTCGGGTTCGGGTTCTCCTCGAGCAGGGCCTTGGATGTCATCATCATCCCCGGAGTGCAGAACCCGCACTGGAGCCCGTGCTCCTCCTTGAATCCTTCCTGTATGGCGTGCAGCTCGCTGGGACCTGCCAGCCCTTCCACGGTCATCACCTCATGCCCGTCGGCTTGGACGGCGAACATCGTGCAGCTCTTCACCGGGGTGCCGTCGAAGAGCACCGTGCATGCTCCGCAATTGGAGGTGTCGCAGCCGGTGTGGGTGCCGGTGAGATGAAATCCCTGACGAAGGAGATGGGCGAGGACGAGTCGGGGCTCGACCACGGCCGTTCGGCTCTCGCCATTGACCGTGACTGTGATCTGTCTAGTCGGCGTCTCCGCGGCCGCCCCCGGGCTGACCTCCTGAAACAAGCTTGTCATGTCAGGCCGCCTCCTCTTCCGTTCGAATCAACCCGGTCAGGATCCTGCTGGTGAAGACACTGACCAGCTGCTTCTTGTAGGAGGCGCTGCCCCGATGATCGGTCCGAGGCTGAGCTGCCTGAGCCGCCAGCGAAGCGGCTTCGCCTATCACATCGGCAGTGAGCGAGCTACCTATCAGCACCTGGGCCGCATCCTCGGCGGAGATGGTCGAAGGACCCACGCCGGTCAGGCCAATGCCCGCCCTGGTTACCTCACGGCCGTTCCGGTCGATGGAAACGGCGACCCCGACTGTGGCGAAATCGCCCACGCGGCGCTCCAACTTCAGATAGCCGCCGGCCGGCTCGCCCTGGGGTGCGGGAGCGACTGCCTCCACAACCACCTCGTCGTAGGCGAGGTTTGTCTGGAACGGGCCGCGGACGAGCTCCTTGACCGGGATTGTCCGCCGGCCATTTTGACCCTGAGCGACAACCGAGGCATCCAACGAGACCATTACCGATGCCCAGTCTCCTTGTGGGTCGGCATGACATAGGGAACCGACCAGTGTGCCGCGATTTCGCACGATCGGATCGGCCACGAGTGGCGCCGCCGCAGCCATGGTGGGCTGACGGACGGCCAGCAGCGAAGAACGCTCCAGGTCTGCGTGACGGCACAGCGCACCGACGTGTATCGATCCGTCGGCATCGACCCGGTGATAGTCCAGACCTGCGATCTCGTTGATGTCGACCAGCATCTCCGGGGAAGCGAACCGGAGCTTGATCATCGGGACCAGGCTCTGGCCTCCGGCCAGGATCTTGGCATCGCCGCCGCCGTCGGCCAGGAGCGCGGAAGCTTCGTCGATCGACCTGGGAGCTTCGTAGCGAAATCGAGAGGGGTAGATGTCTGCCTCCTTGGTTTGCTTCAGGTCTGCGGCCCGAGTTGATCTTGGGGCTCGGGCTGCGGGGCCGGAGATTGGGGCTCGGCCTGACGGAATGAAGACTGGGGGTCGGGGACGGCTACGGGTAGGGATTCCGCGGTCGGGTCTGGCCGGGGCTGCTGATGGGGAGGCCAGGGGCCCTGGACCGGTTGGCCGGCGACCTTTAGATAGTCCACGATCTCCGGCCACGCCCAGATCGTGGGGCTCTTACCCGTCTTGGGGGCGTGCTCGATCAACTCGTACAACCGTGGATTGCCCCGGCTGTGACCGGACGTCTCGACTCCCAAGGTTCACCTCCCGGTCTCGTGGGCCAACCGTTTGCAAGCGACGGCCGGACCTCCCATTGCACAAAGAATTCCGGCTGCACCGGAATCCCGCCCGCTGGGAACCTTACGCATTCGGTGTCTCTCGCGTCGGCCTTCCTGGCCAATACGTCGGCGGCTCGGATCCGGTTCCCGCCGGGAGTCTCGCGGGCAACCCGGGTTGGCTGCGATTGCGCGGACGTACCATCAGGTTGTCATGAGCGATGCAATATCTGTCGTCGGCCTCGTCAAGAACTTCGGGCATGTTCGGGCCCTCGATGGGCTCGACCTGGAGGTGGCCACCGGCGAAGTCCATGGATTCCTAGGCCCAAACGGCGCGGGCAAGACCACAACCATCAGGGTTCTGCTCGGCCTCATACGTCATGATGTCGGCACGGCGTCCTTGCTTGGTGGAGACCCTTGGGCCGAGGCCACCGAGTTGCACCGTCGGCTGGCGTACGTCCCGGGCGACGTGACACTGTGGCCCAACCTCACCGGGGGCGAGGTGATCGATCTCCTCGGCCGGCTTCGAGGCGGGCTCGACCAGGCGAAGAAGGAGAAGCTCCTGGAGCGCTTCGACCTCGATCCGACCAAGAAGGGGCGCACCTACTCGAAGGGGAATCGGCAGAAGGTGGCGCTGGTGGCCGCCCTCTCGTCGGACGTCGAGCTTCTCATCCTCGACGAGCCCACAGCAGGTCTCGACCCGCTCATGGAGGCTCAATTCCGCAAGTGCATCGAGGAAGACCGCGCCACCGGGCGGACGGTGTTGCTGGCCAGTCACATCCTGGCTGAGGTCGAGGCGCTCTGCGACCGGGTCAGCATCGTCCGAAAGGGCAAGACTGTGGAGAGCGGGACACTCACCGAGCTGCGCCACCTGACCCGGACCACCATCCGAGCCGAGCTGACAGCGGACCCCCATCCGGTGGCCTCCCTGGCCGGAGTGCATGACCTGCGGCTCCACGACCACAAGGTGGAGTTCGAGGTCGATTCCGACCAGCTCGACGAAGTGGTGAGGACTCTCGCCCCGCTCGGAGTGCGCAGCCTCGTCAGTCATCCGCCGACTCTGGAGGAGTTGTTCCTCCGGCACTACGAAGACGACGAGGCGGCGCAGTGAGCACGCTGGCCGGCACCGGGAAGTTGATCCGCCTCATCTTGCGTCGAGAGCGCCTCCGTCTCAGCATCTGGGTGGTGGTCCTGGCGGGGGTTCCGATGATCACAGCCAACGCGTTCATCGACCTCTATCCCGACGACGCATCGCGTGAGGCGCTCGCCGCCACCGTGATCTCGAGCCCGGCGCTCACCTCCATGCTGGGCCCCCTCTACGACTCGAGCCTTGGTGGCCTGGTCGCATGGCGAGCGGGGGTCCTGGGTGCGATATTCGTCGCCTTGATGGCAGTCCTCACCGTGATCCGCCACACCCGAGAAGAGGAAGAGACCGGGAGACGTGAGTTGCTGGGGGCCACTGTCGTCGGGCGTCATGCCCAATTGGCCGCGGCCTTGATGGTGACAATTGGGGCGGGGGTCCTCGTTGCATTGCTGCTCACCGCCGGGCTGACCGGCGTAGGTCTTCCGTTTCGCGGCTCGATTGCCTTCGGTCTCGGGTTCGCCGGGGTCGCCGCCGTCTTCGCCGGCGTTGGGGCAGTTGCCGCTCAACTCACCGAGGCCGCTTCGTCGGCACGGGGGATCGCCGTGTCGGTCGTGGGGCTGGCATATCTGCTCCGCGTCGCCGGCGACTCGGGCGGAGACGCCGTGGAGTGGTTGTCCTGGATTTCGCCGATCGGGTGGTTCAGCAGGTTCCGGCCGTATGCGGGGGAGGTTTGGTGGATCCTGGCACTCTGGCTCGCTTTGACCGTGGCCCTGGTCGCTGCCGCGGTGGCGATCGCGTCGCGCCGGGACGTGGCCGCGGGGGCGCTCCCCTCTCGACCCGGGCCGGCCATGGCGGCCCCCGGGCTCGGCAGCCCGCTTGGCCTCGCCTGGCGGCTGCATCGTGGGTCGGTTATCGGATGGACTGTGGGAATCGCGGTGCTCGGGATCGTCTATGGCATGGCCGGAGACAGCATCGGCGACATGATCGAGGGCAACCCGCAACTGGCGGAGATCCTCGAGCAGATCGGCGGCGCCCAAGGACTCACCGACACATACTTCTCCACCGTGGTTGGGATCATCGCCATCGTTGTATCCGCCTACGCCATCCGGGCCGTGCTCCGGATGAATGTCGAGGAGGAGGCTATGCGCGCCGAGTACGTGCTGGCGACGGCCACGCCACGTCATCGGTTCGCCTGGAGTCACCTCATTTTCGGCCTGGTGCTCCCCATCGTGATCCTGGCCATTGCCGGGGCCCTTGCCGGGGCGACCTACGGGGCAATCGTTGGCGATGTGGGCGGGCAGGTCCCCCGTGTTCTCAGCGCCGCCATGGCGCAGCTACCCGCGGTATGGGTGCTCACCGGGACCGCGATGGCTCTTTACGGGCTCGCGCCCCGGCTCGTCGGCTGGAGTTGGGGTGTGCTGGTGGCCTGTGTCCTGCTCGGGCAGTTCGGCCAGATCCTGCAGCTCCCCCAGTGGAGCCTCAATCTCTCGCCATTCACCCATATCCCGGTAGTGCCCTCCGACGACGTCGAGATCCTGCCATTCGCCGTCCTGCTCGCTGTCGCCTCCGGTCTGATCGCCGCCGGCCTGCTTGGCTTCCGCCGCCGGGACGTGGGCTAGCCCGCCTTCTGCATCTACCGTTCACGACTTGTTCGACAGCCTGACCCAGCGATTCGAGGACGTCTTCGCTTCGCTGCGAGGAAAAGGGCGTCTCTCCGAGAAGGACATCGACGCTGCCTTGCGCGAGGTCCGTCTCGCCCTGCTCGAGGCGGACGTGAACGTCAAGGTGGTCAAGGACTTCCTGGCACGGGTCAAGGAGAGAGCGATGGGGGAGGATGTCTCCAAATCGCTCTCACCAGGCCAACAGGTGATCAAGATCGTCCACGAGGAGCTGGTGACCACCCTCGGGTCGGAGGCGGTGCCGCTGAAGAAGGTCGCCCCGCCATTGACCATCCTCATGGTCGGGCTCCAGGGCTCGGGCAAGACCACCACCGCCGGCAAACTCGCCCGTCTGCTCAAGAGCCAGGGCAAGAAGCCATTGCTGGTGGCGGCAGACCTGCAGCGCCCCGCCGCGATCGACCAGCTCGAGACCCTGGGCGGCCGGATCGACGTGCCGGTCTTCGTCGATCGCAAAGGCAAACCCGCGCGTCTGGTCAAGGCCGCCCTGAAGGAAGCGACCCGGACGGGTCGTGACGTGGTGATCGTCGACACCGCGGGCCGTCTTCAGATCGACCAACAGCTCATGCGTGAATTGGACGATGTCCGCAAGGCGGCAGACCCCGACGAGGTGCTTCTCGTCGTTGATGCCATGACCGGCCAGGACGCAGTCAATGTCGCTTCCGGCTTCCAGGAGCAGGTTGGTCTCACCGGCGTCGTCCTCTCCAAGCTCGACGGTGACGCACGGGGCGGGGCTGCGATCTCGGTGCGGGAAGTGACCGGAGCGCCGGTGAAATTCGCCGGCATGGGTGAAGGTCTCGAAGACCTCGAGCCCTTCTATCCCGACCGGATGGCCTCCCGGATCCTGGGCATGGGCGACGTGATGAGTCTGATCGAGAAGGCCGAGGCGACCTTCGACGAGGCGGAAGCGGAGAAGACTGCCAAGAAGCTGCAGAAGGGCGAATTCACTCTGGAGGACTTCCTCGCTCAGTTCCAGGCGATGAAGCAGATGGGGCCTCTGAAGGACATCCTTGCTATGATCCCGGGTTCCGGTTCGCTCATGCGCGAGGTGGATGTCGACGACCGTGACCTGCGTCGCGTCGAGGCAATCATTCAGTCGATGACTCCAGAAGAGCGCCGGAACCCAAAGCTCATCGGCGGCAGCCGAAAGCGCCGTATCGCGTCCGGTTCGGGCACCAGGCCCCAGGACGTGAATCGGGTGCTCAAGCAGTTCGTCGACGCGCAGAAGATGATGAAGATGCTGGCCGGCGGCAAAGGGGCCCCCTCGTTGCAGGGCCTCTTCCCGGCACAGCGAACCAAGAGGTGAATCGATGGCCGTGAAGATGAGATTGATGCGGATGGGGAAGAAGAAGACCCCTTCGTATCGCGTCGTGGTGGTTGACGGCCGTGCGCCGCGTGATGGCCGCTATATCGAGCAGATTGGGCGGTACGACCCGCAGCAGGACCCGTCGCTAGTCGAAATCGACAATGAGAAGGCCGCTTCATGGCTGTCGAAGGGAGCACAACCCACCGAGGCCGTCGAGAAGCTCCTCAACATCTCTGGTGCGATGAACACGATGAAGGTCCGCACCGGCCAGATCCACACCGTCGGCTCCACGCGCTCCGTTGCCGAGGAGGCCGCCAGTGGAGTCGCCGAGTCCGCGGCGGCTCCTGCCGCAGTAGATGAGCCGGTGGTTGAGACATCCACCCCTGAAGACGGGGCCGACACCGAGACGCTGGCTGCTCAGGAGCCGGTAGTCGAAGAGCCGGTTGCCGAGGAGATAGCTGCCGACACGTCCAACGAGGAGGAGTGACCTTGGCCAAAGGCGAGATCGTCGAGCGAGTGGTGACCTATGTGGTCAAGAGCATCGTGGAAGAGCCCGACGAGGTCTCCGTGACGATGGTCGAGCAGGGGCCCGACGAGGTGGTGGCCGAGGTCCGCACCGCCAAGGGCGACATGGGCCGTGTCATTGGGCGCCGGGGCCGGGTGGCCAAGGCGATCCGTGCTGCCGCGGGTGCGGCCGGGGACGAAGAGGGCATCAACGCTGGCGTCGAGTTCCTCGACTGATCCCGAGCGATTCGTCATCGGGAGGCTGGGACGGCCTCACGGGCTCGATGGCTTTCTAGGGATCTACGTCGACGAAGAGGACACGGTCAGCCTCCAACCCGGTTCGACCGTCTACCTGGAGGACCGTCCGCATGTGGTGCGGGCGGTTCGTCGCGCCGACCGTGGTTTCCAGGTGGCATTCGAGGGAGTCGGCAGCAGGGAGGCCGCGGAGGAGATCAGGGGTTCCGTGGTTTCTATCGATGAGCGCCGGCCGCTAGGGGAGGGTGAGTTCTGGCCCGAGGACCTGACCGGGCTGAGTGTCTTCGACGAGACGGGTGCGCCGGTCGGCTTCGTCGATCGGGTCGTCTTCGGGCCCGGGCAGGATCGTCTGGTGATCGCCACCAACGATGGGGCCAGGTTCGAGGTCCCGTTCGTCGACGAGTTGGTCCCGGTCGTCGACATCGACGCTCGACGTGTCGAGATCGTCTCGATCCCGGGGTTGATCGAGCCGGGCTGACAGGATCCGTCCTCCACTAAATTGAGTGCGTGATCAAAATCCTCGACTGGAGGACACCATGCCCGAAGCAGTGATCGTCGCCACCACCCGTTCTCCGATAGGCCGTGCTTACAAAGGATCACTCATCGACGTCCGTGCCGATGACCTGGCGGGCTTCGCCATCGACGCCCTGATGTCGAAGGTTCCGGAGGTGGATCGCGCCTCGGTAGCCGATGTGATGGTTGGTTGCGCCCTCACCCACCACGAGCAGGGATTCAATGTGGCCCGACCGGCTTCCCTGCTCGGCGGGATGCCGGAGAGTGTGCCCGCCACCACCGTCAATCGCTTTTGCGCTTCGTCTCTGCAGACGATCCGCATGGCCTTTCATGCCATCGAGCGGGGCGAAGGGGACACTTATGTGGCCGGAGGTGTCGACTCGGTGACCCGGACCTATGGCAAGGGATTCGACAGCGACGACCTCAACCCGCGATTCACCGACGAGACCCGCGACGACTTCATCGATCAGGTCTACATCCCCATGGGAAACACTGCCGAGAACGTCGCCGAGCGATACGGGATCACCCGGGAGCGCATGGACGAGTTCGCCAAGCGATCTCAAGACCGGGCGGTCGAGGCGCAGAAGAACGGCTTCTTCGACCGGGAGATCTCACCGATCGAGGTGCCCGACGGCCGCACCATCGCCGCCGACGACGGGCCTCGTCCCAACACCACCATCGAGAAGCTGGCCGAGCTCCCACCGGTCTTCAGACCCGACGGCACCGTGACCGCAGGCAATTCGTGTCCGCTCAATGACGGTTCCGCCGCCGTCCTGGTCATGTCCTCCGATAGAGCGTCGGAGTTGGGGCTGCAACCGATGGCCCGGATCATCGCCTCCTCTGTGGTCGGCCTCGAGCCGGAGTACATGGGGATGGGCCCGGTCGGTGCGGTGAATGCGGTCCTGGCCCAGGCCGAGATGGAGCTAGACGACATCGACGTCATCGAGATCAACGAGGCGTTTGCCGCGCAGGTCCTGGCCAGCGCCGATGAGCTTGGCATCGAGATGGACAAGTTGAACCCTCATGGTGGGGCGATCGCCCTCGGTCATCCCTTCGGCATGACCGGGGCCCGGATAATGGGAACGCTGCTCAACGACCTCCGCACGCTCGACAAGACCATCGGCCTGGAGACAATGTGTGTGGGCGGGGGCCAGGGGATGGCGATGATCGTGGAGCGTCTCAGCTAGCCGGATTCGGCGTCTGTCGCCCCGGTTGTCTCTCCTCGGGCCCACGCCGTCGCCTCACGCACCCTGTCGCGGCCACTGTTCACCGCAACCATCAGGAAGTCACCCGAGGCGAACACCGTGTCCGCCGTGGGGATGGACGCCTTGTGATCGCGGATCATCGTCGTGATCAGCATTCCATCCGGTGGCGGGTTGTTTCCAAGGCTGGTGCCGACCAGCGCCAGGTCATCGGTCACTTCGATCTCGATGAGGTCGACGTCAACGTCTTCGAGCTCCACCGCATCTGCGATGGATTGCCAGGCGGGCCGATCGACCACGAGGTCGAGACGCTTGGCGAGGGGCGCAATCGTGGTGCCCTGGAGAAGAGCCGACACGAGGACCACGAAGAACACCAGGTTGAAGATGGTCTCGCCGGCGGCGACGCCCGCGGTGGCCGGAAACGTCGCGAGGACGATAGGCAGTGCGCCCCTTAGCCCCGCCCAGGAGAGGAACGTCATCTCCTTCCAGGACAATCTGAAGGGGAGCATCGCGAGCACTACCGCCAGCGGTCGGCCCACCAGCAGAAGGATGGCTGCCACCGCCAACGCAGGGACTGCGACTGCGGGCAGCTCGGCGGGGAAGACGAGCAACCCCAGCAGGAGAAACAGGGCGATGTCCGCTCCGTTGGCCAGACTGGCGTGGAAGCTCCGCACGACTCTGCGGTGACGCGGGGCCAGGGCACCGATCATGAGGCCGCAGATATAGACCGCCAGGAATCCCGAGCTCCCGACGTAGGCAGCAACGGCGTAAGTGAGCCCGGCCATGGCCAGAGCCAACAGCGGATAGAGGCCGGAAGATCTCATCCGGAGCCGGAGCAGCCTGGAGCCGATCCAGCCTCCGAGCAGGCCCACCGCAATGCCCCCGACCAGTTGCCGGGCACCGAACACCAGCCAGTCCTCGACTCCTGGGTTCGACCTGGTGACCTCGATCAGACCGATGGTGAGAAGGATGGCAAAGGGGTCGTTCACACCCGACTCGATCTCGAGGATGCCGGCCAGCCGCTTCGGGATGGGCGTCCGCCGCACGACGTCGAAGACGACGGCGGCGTCGGTAGAGGCCACAACCGCGCCGATGATGAGGGCCGTCTCCCATCCGGTGTCAGGGAACAGAAGCTGCACGCCGGCGGCGACCACCCCGGCACTGACCAGGACCCCGACGTTGGCCAGGACGAAACCCGGGACACCGGACTCCCGCAAGACGGACGGTTTGGTGGTGAGACCGCCTTCGAAGAGGATGATCATCAGTGCGACGACGCTGATGTCCCGGACCATCGCCATGTCGCTGACGTTGACGAGACCGAGAACGTCGCTTCCGAAGAGGATGCCGATGCCGAGCGATAGAAGGGCAGCGGGCACCCTGAGCCGATCGGACGCTCCGACGATGAGGACCCCGATGACCATGAGCCCTGCTGCGACCAGCAGGATGCCGTCGACCGGGAGGTGTTCGACGGTCACGGTATGAGGCTGTGGTCGATGGACATGTCAACCCTTCGGGAGCGCCGCAGTGAGGTGCCTGCGTCGCGGCGGAGGATACCGTCTCATCGGCTACCCCCCGGTGTCGGTCCTAGCCTTCGGGTGGTGCGCATCAACGTCGTGACCATGTTCCCCGGCTTTTTCGATGGCCCTCTTGGCGTCTCGATCGTGGCCCGAGGGATCGAGGCCGGGCTGCTCGAAGTCGACTTGCTCGACCTGCGTGAGCACGGTTTGGGTCGGCATCGCCAGCTGGACGACACCCCCTTTGGCGGCGGGCCGGGCATGGTGATGATGGTGGAGCCTTTGGCCGCCGCTTTGGAGCCGCTGGCAGACACTCATCGCGTCCTCTTCACCCCTGCGGGGGCGGCACTGACCCAGGCCACGCTCGACCGATGGGCCGGAATGCCCGTGATCACGTTCGTTTGCGGTCGATTCGAGGGCGTAGACCAGCGGGTGGTGGACCATTACGTCGACGAGGAGACGTCCGTCGGCGACTTCGTCCTGGCTGGAGGCGAGGTGGCCGCCGCACTTGCCATCGAGGGCATTGCCCGGTTGCTTCCCGGTGTCGTGGGGAATCCCGACTCGACCGAGAGTGAGTCATTCCGGGACGGGCTGATCGAAGAGCCGGTCTACACCCGGCCTGCCGAATTCAAGGGTTGGCAGGTACCAGAGGTGCTGCTCTCCGGCAACCACGCGCTGGTCGAGGAGTGGAGAAGAGAGCAGCGGATGCGGCGTACCCGGGAGCGTCGACCAGACCTCCTGCCAGATGGCGAGACTCCGGAGACCTGATACAATTCGCCTCGGCCGGGACTACCGAGCTACTCCCGGCGCCTCTAGGAGTCCTCCATGAACGATCTTCACGTAGTTGAGAGCGCGCACGTCCGCGACGATATCCCTGATTTCCGGGCCGGCGACACCGTAAAAGTGCACGTCCGAGTGGTCGAAGGCGGCAGAGAGCGCGTCCAGATCTTCGAAGGCATTGTCATCGCCCGGAACAGGGCGGGGGCACGGGCTTCCTTCACCGTCCGCAAGCTGAGCTTCGGGGTCGGCGTCGAGCGGGTTTTCCCGGTTCATGCCCCGATCATCTCCAAGATCGAGGTCGTCCGCCGTGGTGACGTCCGTCGCTCCAAGCTGTACTACCTGCGCGATCGGGTCGGGAAATCGGCCCGCATCAAGGAGCTTCGCGACTGATCTCGCACGACACGGGCCCCATCGACGAGGAGACGGTCCCCGAGACGCCGCCACGTCGGCGTTCATTCCTCGCCGAGCTGCCCGGATTGCTGCTGACGGCCCTGGCCATCGCGGTCGTCATCAAGACATTCCTGATCCAGCCGTTCTGGATCCCGTCGGAGTCGATGCTCCCCACCATCGAGGTGAACGACCGGGTAATGGTGAACAAGCTGGCCTATCAGTGGGGTGAGCCACAGCGTGGCGACATCGTCGTGTTCCGCGATCCCCGAGAGGAGGAGCTCGAAGAGTCCATCCCCGAAGCGGTCATCCGCTCTGTCCTCGAGGCGGTCGGAATTCGCACTCGGGGTCACGAGGATTTGATCAAACGGGTCATCGGCCTGCCGGGCGAGACCATCGAAGTCACTAACAACCAGGTCGTTGTCGACGGGACCCCGCTCGAAGAGCCTTATCTCCCTGAGGTCTTCATGCCAGACGAGCCGGCCGTCAGCGTCGGGGCCGATGAGGTATTCCTAATGGGAGACAACCGCGACGCGTCCTTCGACAGCAGGCGCTTCGGCCCGATACCGCTCGACGACCTCATCGGGAGGGCATTCGTGACCATATGGCCCGTCTCACACATCGGCGGCCTCTGAAAACGTCACACCCGATTGTTAGCCGTTAACTAACGAGCCGTGCATATGATCTTTTGTCGGCTCGTGTGAAGAGGAGAGCATGGAAGAAGACCTGGAGCGGTACGAATCCGAGGTTGAGCTCAAGATCTACAAGGAGTACCACGACGTCCTCCCGATGTTCCGGTACGTGGTTGAGACCGAGCGCCGTTTCTACCTGGCCAATCATGTTGATCTCCAGGTGCGCGAGGCCAACGGATCCGTCTTCTTCGAGGTCGAGATGAAGGACGCATGGGTATGGGACATGTTCCGACCGGCCCGGTTCCTGGAACACGTCAAGGTCCTGACATTCCGCGACGTGAACGTCGAAGAGCTGGAGCAGCAAGAGATCTCGATCTGAACGATCGGGCGAAGGTGGGGGAATTGGGCGAGCGGATCGCCGCGAAGTTCCTCAGCAGCCGCGGGCTCGATGTAGTCGCTCGCAATTTCCAGGTCGGTCGCGGCGAACTCGACCTTCTCGCCTTCGATCGGAGACAACGGGTTGTCGTCGAGGTGAGGGCTATCACCGCTGATCGAGACCCGATCGATGCCATCGGGTCTGCCAAGAGACGACGGGTCAACCGTCTCGCCGGTGCAGTGGGTGCCTCTCGTGTCGATTTCCTGGGTATCCGGATCGGGCACGATGACGTGGTGGTCCACTGGGTTCCCGGCCGTGGTTGACTGCCCGGCCATGTCGCTTGACCGCTGTTCCATATGAACCTGGCCAATCCTGCGATCAAGATCGAGGGCCTGGTCAAGCGTTACAAGTCGACGACCGCGCTCGATGGTCTCGATTGCGTGGTCCCGTCAGGAGCAATCACCGGTCTGCTCGGGCCTAACGGCGCCGGCAAGACGACATTGTTTCGCTCGCTCCTCGGCCTCACCAGGACCGATGCCGGAAGCATCGTCCTCCTCGATCAAGAGATCCCCCGCGGGCTGGTTCAGGTCACGAAGAAGATCGGGGCCATCATCGAGGAGCCGGGTCTGATCCGGGCACTCACCGGGCGCGTCAATCTCCTGGTAGCAGCCGACCAGCTCGGCTTTGGGCACGATCGCATCGACGAGCTGCTCGACTTCGTCGGCCTCCAGGGCGATGCGGGGCGCAAGGTCGACGAGTACTCCAAGGGAATGCGGCAGCGTCTCGCCCTTGCCGCAGCGCTCATCGGGGAACCCCAACTCCTGCTTCTCGACGAGCCCCTCGACGGTCTCGACCCTGCGGGGCAGATGGCGTTTCGGGCACGTCTCCGTGATATCGCCGACGGCGGCCAAACCGTGGTCGTCTCCAGCCACGATCTGGCCGACATCGAAGCACTCGCTGACTATGTGGTGGTCCTGAATCACGGGAAGCTGGTGACGCAGGGACCTCTGGAGGAGATGCTCTCCGGTGGCGTCACCCGGGTAGTCACCGACAACAGGGCTGGCGCCATCGCCGCACTGGCGGCAGCCGGCATCGGTGCCAGGCAGGACGGCGGGGCATTGGTCGTCGAGGAGAACGACGGAAGCCTGGTTGTCAGGGTTCTCGGCGAGGCGGGTATCTATCCCAGGGAGATCGGTCCGGCCCGATCGACCTTGGAGTCCGTTTTCCTCGGTATGACCGGCGAGGAACGGCCGTGAGCCTGATTCATGCCGAGTACCTGAAGCTGAGCCGTCGCCGGCTCTACTACATGATGGTGATCATCCTGGCGGCGTTGGTCGGCTTGCTCGCCTTCTTCCTGTTGATCTTCGCCCAGATCGCCCCCGAGCTTGCCGAAGACGTGCCGCTGCTGAGGAAACCCGTTGCCTACATCTTTGGCGCCCAGCAGGTGGCAGGGCAGACATGGTTCCCGTTGATCCTGGCCGTCGTGATGCTGGGGAGCGAGTTCGGGAGCACGGTGTGGGCCACGGCGTTGACCAGGGACCCACGTCGGGTCAATCAGATCTCGGCCCGCTTCTTGGTCCTGGCCGTCGCCTCGCTGCTCGCGATCTCCGCCGGCATCGCGGGCTGGTCGATAGTGACAGTGATCGCCGTGCCGGGGGAAGGGGGTCCCGGCGTCGACGAATGGCTGAACCTGGTTTGGAAGGTGGGGCTGATCGAGCTGGCGTGGACTGCGATCGGCCTCGGGGCGGTGGCTCAGCTCCGATCGGTTGGGCCCGCGATTGGAGCCGCGCTCGCCCTTTACTTCATCGACCCGATCCTCGGTCTCTGGGGGCCTTGGGAAACCGTGTCTCTGTCTGCAGCTAGCAGCGCGCTCTTCCAGATCGACATCCCCGGCGGGATCGGTGCCTTGGTACCCGGGACAGACCTGTCACTGCCTCACGCGGTGGCGGTCACGTTGGGCTGGACCGCGCTCGGGCTGCTTCTGACCTGGTGGGGCCTTCACCGCCGCGACGCCTGAGCGCCGAACCGTCGTCGCATCTCCTTGTGCCAGCACCCGTGATGCCAATGCCGGCGTAGGTCGGGCTCGTGGTCGGGCACGACCACCAGATGAAACATGCCGGGAGGGATGATCGTGTTGCAGCCGGGGCAGATGTACTCCTTGCGCGCCGCGTAGGGCTGCACGGGGGAGACGGTCACCCCGAGAAGATCGCCCACGCCAGGACCGCGAATATCGCCACGAACGCGACCACGACCGCGACGATGTCGGCGGTGCTCTTTTCGTGATCGCGAAATGGGTTGAACCCCATGCTCGGAACGGTAACCACCCCCTGCGCTGTCTACCGTCATAGAGGTGAGCTGGTTGCACACCGAGGATCGCGGGCTCATCCGCTGGCTCACGATCGACCGCCCAGAGAGGAAGAACGCCATTCCGTTCGACGGGTGGCCAGACCTCCGATCGGCTTTCGCCGCGTTCGAGGCTTCGGAAGAGCGAGTGCTCGTTGTCACCGGCGCCGGCGGCGAGTTCTGCGCCGGCGCCGACCTGGATCCCTCACGGGTGGATCGGCTCCAATCGGTCGAGGATCGTCATTTGCGGATGAAGGAGGTGGCCGCCGCCGCCATCGCCCTGCACCGGTTGACCAAGCCGGCCATCGCCGCCGTCGACGGGGTCGCCGTCGGGGCGGGCTTGAACCTCGCCCTCGGCTGTGACGTCGTCGTCGCCACCGAGCGGGCCCGCTTCTCCGAGATCTTCGTGAGGAGGGGACTCACGATGGACTTCGGTGGGTCGTGGCTGCTGCCCCGTGTGGTCGGTATGCAGCGGGCCAAGGACCTGGCGCTGTCGGGTCGGATCGTGGATGCCGCGGAGGCCGCGCGGATCGGCCTCGTCACCGACGTGGTCCCGGTCGAGGCTCTCGAGGATCGAGCCACGGAAATCGCCGAGAGGTTCCTGGCCGGCGCGCCCGTGGCCCAGATGTTTGCCAAGCAGACACTCAATGCCAGCTTTCAGATCGGTCTCGCCGATGCCCTCTCATGGGAGGGCGAGGCTCAGTCCGTCGCACTCGGCACCGAGGATGCCGCCGAGGGCCTGCTCGCCTTCCTGGAGAAGCGGGACCCGGAATGGAAGGGGAGATAGGGGCTCGCCTCTCCGACCTGGATGGATGACAGATGGAGGCGGTCGTCTGCGCTGCATTGGCGCGACCTCAAGACAACGCTGTGCAGCGCGGTCAATGAATGTCGGTGGAGCGGCGAACGCCCCCTTCGCCCGCTAAACCTCCCCGATGTCCTCGTTCCACAGATCCGGCCGTGCTTCGATGAATGCGGTCATCATGTCGACGCAACGCTGATCGTCGACGACGACCACGTCGACCCCATTTGATCTGAGCAGGTCTTCTGCGCCGAGGAAGGTCCGGTTCTCACCGATGACGACCTTGGGAATCCCGTAGAGCAGGATCGCCCCGGTGCACATGTGACAGGGGGAGAGTGTGGTGTAGATCACCGACCTTCGGTATTCGGAGGCGAGGAGACGGCCGGCATGCTCGAGGGCATCCATCTCACCGTGGAGGATCGGGCTCGCCTTCTGCACCCGACGGTTGTGACCCCGGCCCACGATCTGCCCGTCCAGCACCAGCACCGAGCCGATCGGAATCCCTCCCTCGGCCAGACCCAGCCCGGCCTCGTCGATGGCGGCGTCGAGAAATGGGTCGGGCACGAGGAGATGCTACGTGTCCGACCGTGTCGCTCAGCCCTCCGTCTGGGCCTCGACGAAGCGCTCGGTGTTGATCTCGAATAGTTCGAGGACCTCCGGCGTGATGTCCGACTCGCTCCACATGATTGGTGCATCCGCCGGATGGTTGTCCACCACCCATTTGTTGAAGATGTCGTACACCTGGGGCAACCATTGGTTACGGAACGATTCCCGCTTTTCGACTATGTCGGTGATGCCGCTCTCGCTGATGTTCATGATGTAGGTCCCGGCGACCGGAGCAACGCCGAGCGCATCAGACCACGCATTCCGGCCAGTGACCGCGCACTCGACGGCGCCTTCGGCGGTCTCGATGCATTGATCGAGGGCCCACCGGAATTCGACGGCCTCATACCAGTCGAACTGGCCGGTGATGGTGCGCGCCCGGCCGAAGATGTTCACGAGCCCATTTTCGACTTGACCGGGGTCTAGGTACTCGATTGCGGTCTCCAGGTCACCGTCTGACACCGCGACCCAGAATGCTGTGGAGCGGTCTAACGGCGTCAGTGCGGCCGGTGGGCGGCTCGTGATGAACACGCCGATGCCTATGGCGATCACCGCCGCCGCGAACCCTGCTGCGACCAAAGGCCCGCGGCTCCGGTTTCGACGCAAGTCGCTCACCCTCCCACCTCGGCGCCGAACTCATCGACGTAGTGCTCCCACAGATCCAAAGCCTGAGGATCGACTGCGATGTAATAGTCCAACCCGTAATGGATCGTCGGCCGGTCCTCCGATGAGTTTGAGAACATGGTCCAGAGGTCGTCAGGGTGGGTCCTCTCCACCCACGACCGGAACGCCTCGAATGACTCTCCCCAGCTGGTTGTGTCGTGCCATGACTCGACAGCGCGCATGATGTCTCCCCGGCTGACGTAGATGAGGTAGGTACCCAAGGTGCCCTCGAGCCCAAGAGACCTGGCGAGGTCTTGCTGAACTGTCCAGGAGCATTCGACTGACGTTGCCCCTGTTCCGTCTGGGAATGTCACCGGCGCGAGCTCCACGCAATCGACGTCCGTGTACTCGAAGCCCAACGCTCTATTGATGTCTGTGAGCGCCACCCATCCGTCCGGGTTGAAATCATCGTTGTGCTCCAGCGCAAACATTCCCCGGATCGCCAGCCCATCGTGCTCATTGAGCGCTTCCATGAATGAATTCGCCACCTGCTCGGCAGGGGTCGGAGTCGCGCCGAGCGGCGTCACACTGACCAAGATCGGGACGGCTACCACGAGGATTGCGATCATGGCCATCGCCGGCGCAAGCCTGAGCCGGCCCGGACGGGAAATGGTGGTCTGGATCGTCTTCGGTTCTCTCAGCTCACCCCCGGTCTCGGATCGAGTCCTGATGGAATCGATGTCCACCGGCTCGATCGGATCGAGCAAATCCACCGAGGGCACCGGGTTCGCCCGAGCGAAGAGAGCAGCTGCCTGATCTTCGATGTTCACGCTCTACCTCCGTTCCGAGCAGCGGGGGGTTGACGATCTCCGGTGAGCTTCTGGTACTCGGCGGCCAGGTTGCGCCTAGCGCGATAGGCCCGTTCCTTGACCGCGGTTATGGCAATTCCGAGCACGAGGGCGACATCGGCGTGGGAAAGCTCCTCCCATAAGGTGAGGCGGAGGATCTCCTGATCAATGGGCCGGAGACGAGCGGCGGCGTCGAGCACGATCCGGTATTCCTCGTTTCTGAGCAATACGACGTCGGGTGAAAAGGTGTCGATCTGGGCTAGCCCTTGCAGACGTTGCAGGAGCCGGCGGCTGCGGGCCTTGTGCCTCCATTGATGAGAAAGGACCCGGTAGGCGACGGCGTAGAGCCAGGGCAGGGCGGCATCGCCGTCCGGAATCTGATCAACTCTTCGCCAGGCCACGAGGAAGACGTCGGCGACTGCATCGGCAACCTGAGAGCCGGCGGTGCGACGAGCGCAGTACGCCTGGATGGGCGAGGCGTAGCGGCGATAGATCTCGACAAATCGCGCTTCGTCGTCGGTCATCGCGGTCCGAGGTTGGGTGCCGGTCCTCATCACCGATCCTTGTGCCCACACCTGGTGCCAGGTAACCGGATCTTCTCCGTCACCCGAGGGAAGCGGGCCTCGTCCACACGGAGCAACCGGGGGGTTGCCAGGCGAGCACCACGTTCCCGGGACGTGGAGCCCGCCCCGACGGCGAAACCTACTGGGCGGGGAGCGGCTGACCTGCGCTGAAGGCGTTGAGCACGTCGGTTGCCGCCGGCTCGGATCGCACCAGATAGGCGACCCCGCCCTCTTCGGCGCCAACCACCGGAAGGGTCAAGGACTCGGTGACGTCCGCCGAGCGCATGTCCCACCCGGTCCGGGCGAGGTCGAAGAGCGTCAGACCGGAATCGGCGGTGAGGTGAGAACCGACGGCAGTCACTACAAGCGGGCTGCGCACCGCGCCCGAGGGCGAAGACGCCTCGGCCATGATCTTGGTCAGCACCTCGCGCTGTCGCGCCGCCCTGGCGATATCGCCGCCACCCTGAGGGACCCAGACGCCATCGATGAACTCTTCGTAGCTGCGCGAGCGGGCATACGCCAGCGCCGTGGCGCCATCGACCGTCTGCACGCCGGCTTCGACGTTCAGCCCCGACTTTGCATCTCGGGCCGGATTAGGGATATCGAGCTCGATCCCACCGAGTGCATCGACGATTCCGGCGAATCCGCCGAACTCGACCTCCATGTAGTGGTTGGGGCGGATCCCCGTGGCATTGGCCACTGTCTCGACGAGGAGATCCGGACCACCGAATGCGTAAGCGGCGTTGATCCGGTTGACCCCCTGGCCGGGGATCTCCACTTTGAGGTCGCGGGGAATAGACAGGAGCTGCCTTCGCCCGTCCACAACTTGGGCCAGGATGATCACGTCGGCCCGTGAGCCGGCGAAGTCCCCGAAGTTGCCCTGGTTCAGGTCGTCTGGCAGGTTCTCACGGCTGTCGGTTCCGACGATGAGATAAACCCCCTCCCCGGCTGCCAGCGAAGGCATCGGCCCCGCGTCCTCCATCTGGAAGTCGGCAAGCACCGTCATCCCGACCAGGAGGGCCAGCGCCAGCACCAGGAAGAGGAGGATCCGAATCGTCCAGCGCTGACCGGTGCTGTAGCGACGACGCTTGGTGGTCGACGGCGCAGGGCGTGGCTGGGTCTTGGTTGTGGGGTTGTGGCTCATGGCGAATCGGCACCAAGGTGCCGGTAAGACGGTAAACCTGACCTAACAGTTAGTCGCGTACTTTGCGGCACAGACCCCTTCCAACCGCAGTTTCCGCCTCGTACGTTCGGACCATGTACGCGGCCGCCACCTCGGTGGCGCTTGTCGGAGGGGAGGCGCGACCGGTCCGCGTCGAAGCCCACGTCGGACGTCAGAGCGAGGCGTTCAAACTGTCGGGACTTCCCGATACCGCGGTGCGGGAGGCCAAGGATCGGGTGCGAGCGGCGGTCGCCTCGGCCGGGATCCGCTTCCCCAACCGCACGGTCACCGTGAACCTTGCCCCCGCCGACCTTCCCAAGGGCGGGACCGACTACGACCTCCCGATCGCACTGGGAATCCTCGCTGCCAGCAAGGAGATCCCGCCCCTTCGTGAAGCCGTTGTGGTGGGCGAGCTCGCCCTCGACGGTGCGGTCAGACCGGGATCCAACGCATTTGGCGCCGGCGTGTTGAGTGCCCGTCAGAACGTTCCCTGTCTCGTGGCCTCGTCGGTTGTCGGTGAGTCGGCATCCATCCCCGGGGCCAGGGCCTATGGCGTAGACAGCCTTGCGGCCGCGGTTGACCTACTCCGTGAGGGTCTGGGAAACGTCGAGCCGGCGAAACCTGGAGCTCCCATCGTCGGGGAAGCGGCGCCCGACCTCGCCGACATCAGGGGCCAGCCAATGGCGAGACGGGCGCTCGAGGTGGCGGCAGCCGGCGGTCATCACCTTCTGATGCATGGTCCGCCCGGCTCGGGCAAGACGATGTTGGCCCGGCGGATCATCGGCATCCTCCCCCCACTCGAGATCGAACATGCCGTGGAGACAGCGATGCTCTGGGCGGCGGCCGGCCGGCGCCGGGGTCTGGTGGTGACACCACCGTTTCGTGCCCCTCATCACACGGCCTCCAAGGCGGCCCTGGTCGGCGGTGGCAGTGGCAATCCGGTCCCAGGAGAAGTTTCCTTGGCGCATGGAGGTGTGCTCTTCTTGGATGAGCTGGCCGAGTTTCCCCGCAGTCATCTCGACACGCTCCGCCAGCCGTTGGAGGAAGGTGTGGTGTCGGTCGCTCGCCGGGGATCCTCTCTCGATTTCCCAGCTTCGTTTCAACTGCTGGCTGCAACCAACCCGTGCCCCTGCGGCTTCTACGGAGACGGGCGACGACCGTGCGACTGTCGTCCAGCCATCCTCGGCCGCTATCGGTCCCGCATCTCAGGACCCCTGATCGACAGGTTCGACCTGATCGTCCGCGTAGGCCGCGTCGAGGCAGCCGAATACTCGGGGCCAGCGGGCGAGGCGAGCGCTCCGATCGCCTCTCGAGTCGAGCGGGCCCGTGAAGCGCAACTGCTACGAGGGCAGATCAATCGCCATCTGGGCCTCGGTGACGGTCGCGAGTCGAAAGCTGCCGGCCGATTGGCTGCCATGGCCGTCGGCAACGGGGTCCTGACCGCCCGCGGCGGAGACCGTGTCCGGCGAGTGGCCCGCACCATCGCCGACCTGGAAGACGTGGATCAGGTCGAGGAGCACCACATGGCCGAGGCGATCGGCCTCCGCGGCGAGTGGCGGGATGAATGACGTTCGGTTGATGGCCCCAGACGGGCCGGACTATCCGATGGGCTTGCTCGATCTGGAGGACCCTCCTCACTTGTACGTGATCGGGGAGACCGCCACGGCGCCGGCAGTGGCAGTCGTCGGCACCCGAAGGTGCACCCGATATGGCCTCAATCTCGCCGACGCGTTCGGCCACGCCCTGTCCCTCGCCGGGTGGACCACAGTGAGCGGTCTGGCCCGCGGCATCGACGCCGCCGCTCATCGAGGGACACTCCAGGGCCCCGGCGACGCCGTGGCGGTGCTCGGGTCCGGGGTCGATGTCGTCTACCCGGTGGAGAACGCCGATCTATATCGGGCGATCCTGCGGAGCGGCGGGGCGATCATGTCCGAGTACCCACCGGGGACCAGACCCGATCGTTGGCGGTTTCCGGCGCGGAACCGGATCATCGCCGGCATCTCCTCGGCTGTCGTCGTGGTCGAGGCCGGCGAGAAGGGGGGAGCGCTGATCACGGCGCGGCTGGCGGCCGAGCTGGGCAGGCCGGTGTTCGTGGTCCCGGGCGACATCGATCGGCCAGCCTCCGTTGGCTGCAATCGGCTGATCCGGGATGGTGCCCATCCGGTCCTCGGCGTCGAAGACCTCCTGGCCGAGCTCGAGTTGATCCTCGGCAAACCGCCCAACCAGGTGCCGCCTTCAGAGGGCGTCATCCCGGCGACCGGTCTCGCCATTGACGATCTCCCCTCGATCTGGGACTGCACTCCCTCCGAGGCCCTGGCCCGTCTCGCTCGCATGGAGATCGCGGGCGCGGCGCGGCGAGTGGGGGACCTGGTGCTCCCGGGCTCGGGTTGACGGGTCCGGGGACCACTCCGCCAATAGCATCTCCGGTGTGAAGATTCCCCCCATGCCGGACTGGGCGGTCGGGCCCGTCGACGGATATCTCGATCGGATGCGTGACCAGCGAGAGCTCTCGCCGCACACGCTCGAGGCGTACCGGCGTGACCTGGCCCAATTCTTCGCCTACTGCGGCGACGAAGGGGTGAGCTCGATCGGCGCCGTGCGCCGGCAGCATGCCCGCCGGTATCTCGGTTCCCTATCCACCCAGGGCTACTCGAAGCGTTCGATGACCCGCAAGGCCTCCGCCGTCCGCTCCTTCTACAACGACGCCGGCCGCCGCAATTCGGCGACGGTCAACCCATTCGAGGGTGTCTCTCGTCCCCGTCTCGACAAGCCTCTGCCCCATGCCCTACCCAGTCGGATCCTGGTGCACGCCATCGAGTCGATCGATCCGACCACCCCCGAAGGGCTTCGCGATCGAGCGTTGATCGACACGCTGTACTCGACCGGTCTCCGGGTTTCCGAGCTCGCCTCCCTTTCGATCGACGATGTGCGTGATGACATGGTGACTGTGGTCGGAAAAGGCAGGAAGACTCGTCGTGTTCCCGTGGGCAGGCCGGCCCAGGAGTCGGTGCGCCGCTATCTCGGTCAGGGGCGGCCAAAACTGGCCGGCCCGGACGCAGGGAACGCCCTTTGGGTCGGTTTGCGGGGCGGTCCGCTGGGGACGCGCGGCATCCGCTCGGTGGTGAGAAAGCGTGTCGCCACCTTCCCCCACGCCCTAAGACACAGCTTCGCCACTCATCTCCTCGAAGGTGGCGCCGATCTCCGATCCGTGCAGGACCTGCTCGGTCACACCGACCTGGCGACGACCCAGATCTACACTGCCGTCACCCGGCAGCACCTGAGAGGAACATATGACAGAAGCCACCCGAGGGCCTGAGACCGGTCAGGTCGATGCCCTATGGGAGCGCTTCAAGGCATCGGCGGACGCCGACGCCCGTGAGCGGCTGATCTTGCACTACTCGCCCCTGGTCAAGTACGTGGCGGGTCGGATCGGAGCCGGGCTGCCGCGTTCGGTCGATCAGAACGATCTCGCCAGCTACGGGCTTTTCGGCCTGATCGACGCCATCGACAAATTCGAGCTCGAGCGTGGCTTCAAGTTCGAGACGTATGCCATCAATCGCATCAGGGGAGCGATCCTCGACGAGCTTCGGGCCCTCGACTGGGTTCCTAGATCGGTCCGCTCGCGGGCTCGCCAGATCGAAACGGCCGTCGCCGAGCTGGAGCACACCCTGCAGCGGGCACCCACCGACCAGGAGCTGGCCGACACTCTCGACATGGACGTAGGTGATTTGCAGGGCGCCCTCTCCGAGATCGGCCGCTCGGGGATTGCCGCGCTCGACGAATTCGTCGGATCCGACTCGTCGACATCGGTGGGCGACATGCTTGCCGACCCGACCGGGGTGTCGCCAGAGACCGCGTTCCAGGCGGAGGAGACTCGGCATGGATTGGTCGACGCCATCAATCGTCTGCCGCAGCGGGAGCGGCTGGTGGTCACCCTCTACTACTACGAGGGCATGACGCTGGCCGAGATCGGCGAGGTACTCGGTGTCACCGAGTCGCGGGTCTGCCAGATCCACGCCAAGACGATGATGTCGCTCCGCAATCGCCTCGGCGAGCCCTCCTGGCAATAGCGTTCGTCCCACGTTTTTACGTTCCACGTGAATGGTCCATAGACTTCGCGCCATCACACACGCTTGCTGACCCTCACTGGTCGGGCGAGTCCCGAAAGAGGGTCATCCGTGAGAACGGATAGGCACTGGCCGGCAGGCGGAGGAACAACCAGGAAAGGAGCAGCTTTGGCTGTCTCGATGAAGCAACTCTTGGAGGCTGGTGTCCATTTCGGGCATCAGACCCGCCGCTGGAATCCCAAGATGCGCCCCTACATCTATGGGGAGCGCAACGGGATCCACATAATCGACCTGCGACAGACGGTGGACCAGACGGCCGCCGCCGCCGACTACGTCAGGAATCTCACCTCCGACGGGGGCGTGGTCCTGTTCGTTGGCACCAAGAAGCAGGCCCAGGCGGCCGTCGCCGAGCACGCGACCCGCTCCGGCATGCCCTATGTCAACTATCGCTGGCTTGGTGGGATGCTCACCAACTTCCAGACCATCCAGAAGCGCATCTTCTACATGCGCGAGCTGCGCCGCCTCGAGGCCAGCGGTGAGATCAACGCACTCCCCAAGAAGGAGCGTCTCAAGCTGCGGCGTGAACTGGCCAAGCTGGAGCAGAACCTTGGCGGGGTGGTCGATTTGCAGAAGACCCCTGACGCCGTATTCATCGTTGATGTCAACACCGAGGCCACGGCGGTGACCGAGGCGGCTCGTCTCGGGATGCCCGTGATCGCCCTCGTGGATTCGAACAGCGACCCCGATCGGGTGGATTATGTGATCGCCGGGAACGACGACGCCATCCGCGCCGCCGATCTGATCGCGGGCGCCATCGCCGACGCCGCGCTCGAGGGGCGAAGGATGGCCGGCGCCAAGGCGTCAAAGGGCGATAGCCCTGACGACGAGGGCGAGGATTTCGAGCCTACCGTCGACGAGTCGATCCCGGACTTCGAGCAAGAGCCTGCCCCTGCCCCTGCCCCTACCGCAGTCGCCAATGAAGGCGCCGGGGAGCCCAAGACGGAGACCGCCGAGAATGGCTGACTTCAGCGCCAAGGACATCCAGAAGCTGAGACAGGACGCCGGGGTCGGGATGATGGACGCCAAGTCGGCTCTCACCGATGCAGACGGAGACCTGGAGAAGGCGTTCGAGCTGCTCCGGGAGCGGGGCCAGGCCAAGATGGCGAAGCGAGCGGACCGCGAGGCAAACGACGGCACCATCGGCAGCTACATCCACATCCAGAACGACCGTCCGGTGATGGGAGTCCTGGTGGAGCTGGCCTGTGAGACCGACTTTGTCGCCAAGAGCGAGGAGTTTCGCCAGACGGCAAACGACATCGCCATGCACGTCAGCTGGGGGCAACCCACCTGGGTCACTCGCGACGAGGTCGACCAGGATGCGCTGGCCAAGGAACGCGAGCTCATCTCACGTCAGGCATTGGCCGAGGGCAAGCCGGAGAACGTCGTGGAGCGGATCGTCGACGGGAAGATCGAGTCCTGGTTCGCCGATAACGTCCTCTACGACCAGAAATTCGTCAACACAGAGAAGTTCGACGGCACTGTCGGCGACATGGTGGGCAATCTCGCGTCCAAGATGGGTGAGAACATCTCGGTGCGCAGGGTTTCCCGCATCGCCGTCGGCGAGTAGGAGGCGAATTGTCCGATCCCCCGGTGAGAAGAGTCATCCTCAAGCTGTCCGGTGAGGCATTTGCCGACCCGGGGCTTGGTTACGGCATCGATCCATTGACCGTGGTCAGGGTGGCCGAGGAGATCGCAGAGGCCCACTCCGACGACATCCAGATCGCTGTCGTGGTGGGTGGCGGCAACATCTTCCGCGGCGTGAGTCAGGCGGCCAAGGGCATGGACCCGGCCTCAGCCGACTACATGGGGATGCTCGCCACCGTGATCAATGCGCTCGCCCTCCGCGATGCGCTGGAGAAGGCAGGGGTGCCCACCCGGGTCCAGAGTGCCATCACCATGCAGGAGCTGGCCGAGCCGTACATCCGTCTTCGTGCCATTCGTCATCTCGAGAAAGGGCGCGTGGTGATCTTCGCCGCCGGGACGGGCAACCCCTTCTTCACCACCGACACCACAGCGGCTCTCCGCGCCGTCGAGCTGGGAGCCGATGCGCTGCTCAAGGCAAGCAAGGTGGACGGCATCTACGACGCCGATCCGGCCACGCATCCCGACGCCAAACGTCTCGATGAGCTGTCCTACATGGATTTCATCTCGGACGAGCTCAGGGTCATGGACACCACCGCCGTTACGATGAGCAAGGAGCACGGTGTGCCGATAGTCGTGTTCGACATGACGACACCTGGCAACATCGTCAAGGCGGTGAGCGGCGAGAAGATCGGCACCGTGATCCACTGACGAGGAGGAACAGTGATCAGCGACCTCCTGACCGAGGCCGAGCACAAGATGGACCAGGCCACCGACCACGTGGCCTCTGAGTTCTCAACCGTCCGCACCGGGCGGGCAAATCCCCAGCTTCTCCAGCGGATAACCGTCGAGTACTACGGGTCGCCGACCCCTCTTCAGCAACTCGCATCGATCTCGGTGCCCGAGCCAAGGATGCTGGTCGTCCAACCCTTCGACAAGTCGACCGTTGGCGATATCGAGAAGGCGCTACAAACCTCCGAGCTCAGCCTCAACCCCACCAACGACGGCAATGTGATTCGAATCGCCTTCCCGCCCCTCACCGAAGAGCGACGCAAGGACCTGATCAAGGTGGTGAGGAACATGGCCGAGGAAGGCCGCGTCGCCGTCCGTAACATCCGTCGCCACTCCAAATCCGACATGGAGTCGATGCATGGTGAGATCTCGGACGACGACATCCGTCGTGGCGAGGATGAATTGCAGAAGCTGACCGATCGGTATATCGACCAGATCGATCGTCTCCTCAGCCACAAAGAAGAAGAGCTTCTCGAGGTCTGATTTGAGCGAACGAACCCCCGACGGAGAGAAGCCAGGCCGTCTCTGGGACGATGGCGACGAGGACGCCGAGGTCTTCACCCTTCCCCCTCTCCTCGAAACCGACGACGGAGATGAGGATGGGGCCGATGACGCCGACAAAGCCGACAAGGCCGAAAAGGCGGAAGCCGACTCGCCGACTGAGTCGAAGAGCGAGGATGACTACGAGCCGATGAGCTTCCCTCAGGACCTCGAGGACTACCAGGCCAACCAATACACCGGTTCGACCACTCAGGAGTATCAAGGGCTCGCCGACGAGGTGAGTCGGGCCGCCGGGGAGGAATGGGAGCAGCAAGCCGTCGCCGCCACGGTCCCCGGAGTCGACAGTGGTCTCGTCGGGTTCGAGGACGTCACCGGCTCCCGCGCCGACACCGAGGAGGACTTCGAAGCCAGCGAGCAAGCGGCCACCAGCGATCTGGCCATGAGGGTGGCTTCGGCCGTCGTCATCTTTGGCTTGTTCCTGGGAAGTTTGCTGCTCGGTGGCTGGTGGTTCGCCGCCTTTGTGATCCTGGCCATGATCGTTTCGACGGGCGAGTTCTATGCCACCGTCCGATCCGAGGAGGTCCGCCCGCTCGCCTTGTTCGGGCTGCTCGGCGTCGTCTTCATGGGCGTGGGAGCGCAGCTGACCGGCGCTGCCGCCATAGCGGGATGGGCCGCCGCGTTCGCAGTGGTCACCATCCTCTTCCTCACACTCTCGCCGAGGCGCCAGCCCCTCGAAGACGCCGCGGTCACGATCGGCGGGATGGTCTGGGTCGGCCTCCTGTCCTTCGCCGTCCTCATCGCACAGGGTCCCCACCCGGTCGCCTACATCCTCTTTGTGGTCCTGATAGTCGCGGCCAACGACACCGGCGCCTATTTCGTGGGCCGCGCCCTGGGCCGCCGAAAGCTGTCACCCGTCATCTCGCCCAAGAAGACCTGGGAGGGTCTGATCGGGGGATTCATCGCCGGGCTCGTTATTGCCTCCATTCTCGCTACGTTCCCCGCCTGGGAGACGATTGGGATCGCCAAGGCACTGGTTGCAGGTGCTGTGGTGGGTCTGATTGCACCGCTGGGTGATGCCGTCGAGTCGATGGTCAAGCGCTCGCTCGGTGTCAAAGACATGGGATCGGTCCTACCCGGCCATGGTGGGATGCTCGACCGGATAGATGGCTTCCTGTTCGTGGTCCCGGCCATCTACTTCCTATTCCGCGGGTTCGGTTTGCTGTGACCCCCCCGGTGGTCGTTCTCGGGGCGACCGGGTCCATCGGGTCCCAGACAATCGAGGTGGCCACTTCCCTCGGGATGGAGATCGCCTCCCTTGCCGCCAGATCGCCTTCGCCAAAGCTCGCGGAGCTGGCGAGGTCCTATCCAACGGCGCGGGTCCATGTGGCCGGAGGCTCCCCCGAGGAGCGAGAGGATTTCACCCGCCTGGTGGGTCGGACGGTTGAATTCGGCGCCGACTCGGTCATCGATGCCGCACGGATCCCGGGCACCATCGTGGTCAACGGCATCGTCGGAGCAGCCGGGTTGCGGGCGACCATTGCCGGTCTCGAGAGCGGGAATCGCGTCGCCCTCGCCAATAAGGAGAGCCTGGTGGCAGGTGGGCCGGTAGTGAAGCGGGCGCTGGCCGAGCACGGCGGCGAGTTGATCCCGGTTGATAGCGAGCATTCGGCATTGCTCCAGTGCCTGGCCGGCGAGGAGCCGGAATCGGTGGCACGGCTGATCCTGACCGCCTCCGGTGGCCCGTTCCGGGGCCGATCTTTGGACTCACTGGCAGGGGTAACGCCGGAGGAGGCCCTGGCCCACCCGACCTGGGATATGGGGCCACGCATCACCATCGACTCAGCCACGCTCTTCAACAAAGGGCTGGAAGTGATCGAGGCCCATCATCTGTTCGACGTCGATTACGACCGGATAGCGGTGGTGATCCACCCGCAGTCAATCCTCCACTCGGCAGTCGAGTTCGTCGATGGGTCTTGGAAGGGCCACTTGGGCCATGCCGACATGCGGATCCCGATCCAGTACGCATTGACCGCCCCGGATCGGGCACCGTCACTGGCTCGCCCCTTCGACCTGGCCGGCATGGACCTGACGTTCGAGCATCCGGACCCCGTGTCCTTTCCCGCTCTCGACATCGCTTTCGAGGCAGGTAGGGAAGGCGGATCCTCTCCTGCCGTGCTCAACGCCGCCGATGAAGTCGCGGTCGCCGCCTTCCTCGATGGTCGGTTGGGATTCCTCGGGATCGCCGAGGTGGTCTCGGCCGCCCTCGATACTGCGGACTGGCGCGCCCTCGACACCGTGGAGGACGTGATCGCAGCCGACCGGGAGGGTCGGGAGATTGCTGCCTCTTTCATCGCAGGAGCCTGCTGACTAACGGCGATTCGCGGGTAGCGTGTCCGCATGCTCGGAGGCTTTGCTGCGGCCGCAGCCATCATTCTCTTCGTCACCGCTCACGAGGCCGGCCACTTCTTCGCGGCCAAGGCCACCGGTATGAAGGTGACAGAGTTCTTCTTCGGTTTCGGGCCCAGGATCTTCTCCTGGCGCCGCGGCGACACCGAGTACGGGGTGAAGGCGATCCCGCTCGGTGGCTACGTCCGGATCATCGGAATGAACCCCCTCGAGGAGATTTCGCAAGCCGACTTGGGTCGCACGTACCGGGAGAAGAAGTTCTGGGAGAAGAGTGTCGTGGTTCTCGCCGGTGTCGCTATGAACTTCCTCATCGCCTTCCTGCTGTTCTACGGGATCGTCCTCGCCAACGGCGTCTCGGAGCCGTTGCCGGTCGTCGACGAGGTAGTTCCCACTGCCTTGGTCGGGGAAGAAACCGTCCCGACGCCGGCCGCGGCAGCCGGGCTGGAAGCGGGCGATGTCATTGTGTCCATCGGTGATCACAGCGTCGACGAATGGTCCGATGTCCCCGAGGCTTTGACCTCAGTCGGCGAAGGCCCCACCACGGTGACGGTCAATCGCGAGGGCCGGCTGCTCCCCATCGAGGTCACACTGATCGAGCGCGACGCTGGGACCGCGTTCCTGGGGGTCGCCCCGCTCATAGAGACACATGACCCGGGGATCATCGGCGCCGTGGGTGTGGCCGGCACCCAGGTGTGGGAGGGGATCGGGTTCACCTTCCAAGCGATCGGTGACATGATCAAGCCCTCGAGCCTGGCTCAGTACCTCGGCGTCCTCGCCGGGGACACCGACGTCGACGAGGAGATCCGTCCGGTGAGCCCCATCGGCATCGTCAACATCGGAACACAGACCGAATCGGCCGCTGCATTCCTGGGGATCCTTGCCTTCGTCAACGTGATCCTGGCGACTATCAACCTCCTCCCGCTCTACCCGCTGGACGGCGGGCACTTCGCGGTGGCGGCATATGAGAAGGTCAGCGGCAGGGAGGCCAACGTTCGCAAGCTGGCACCGGTGGCAGCCGCGGTGATCGGGCTGTTCGCGTTCCTCGGGTTTGTGGCGATCGTCCTCGACATCGTCAACCCGATAAGCCTCTAACGCCCGGGTAATACCGGGTTATACTCGACTTCAGAGCCATGAAGACCGCCATCTCGGTCCCCGATCGGATATTTGCCCGCGTAGAGAATGCGGCCAAGCGTCTCGGAATCTCGCGCTCGGAGTTCTTCGCTCGCGCCGCCGAGCGGTGGGCAGACCAGCTCGATCAGGACGATCTGACCGATCGCATCAATGCGGCGCTCGAGACAGGCAGGGACGAGAACGCCGATTTCGTAGGTGAAGCTGCAAGTCGCACTCTGCTGAGGGAGTCCCCCTGACCATTGAGCGGGGTGAGTTGTGGTGGGTCGACCTCGGGGTGCCCCGTGGCTCGGCCCCCGCGCTACGGCGCCCGGCAGTCGTGGTCCAGTCGGATCGATTCAACGAAAGTCGTATCGGAACCGTGGTCGTGTTGGCCATGACGACCAATCTCCGCCTCGCAGCCATGCCGGGAAATGTCGCAGTAACGACCGCGGTGTCTGGACTACCGCACGACTCGGTGGTCAACGTGACCCAGATGGCAACAGTCGACAAGGAGAATTTGCTGGAGCGCATCGGCTCCTTGCCGAGTGCGCAGATCGAAGAGGTCGATGCCGGTCTTCGATTGGTGTTGACGCTTTGAGACGGGCGATGGATCGGCTAGGCCGGCCAGACCGTATACCGTTCTAGGTGATGATCACCCGTCGCAAGACTCGGCAACTCCACGTTGGAAACGTCGCCGTCGGTGGCGACGCACCGATCTCGGTTCAGTCGATGACGACCACCAAGACCGCCGACGTCGACGGCACCCTGGCCCAGGTCTATGCCCTTGCCGGGGCTGGGGCAGACATCGTCCGCATCACCTGCAACGAGTTGGAGGCAGCCCAGGGCCTGGCCGAGATCGTCCCCAGGTCCCCGGTCCCGATCATCGCCGACATCCACTACCAGTACCGCCTCGCCCTCGGCGCACTCGAGGCAGGTGTCCAGGGACTCCGGCTCAACCCCGGCAACATCCGGAAGGAAGACCAGATCAAGGCTGTCGCCCGCGAGGCCAAGGACCGCGGCGTGCCGATCAGGGTTGGAGTCAACGCCGGCTCGCTCGACAAGGACCTCCTGGAGAAGTACGGAAGCCCGGTACCGCAGGCTCTGGTCGATTCCGCCCTCGTCGAGATCCGATATCTCCAGGATGTCGACTTCGAGGACATCAAGATCTCGGTCAAGCACTCCAATGTGCCTTCGATGATCGAGTCCTACCGGCTCCTCTCCGAGACTGTCGATTACCCGCTCCACCTCGGGGTTACTGAGGCTGGGCCACCTCCGGCCGGGCTGATCAAATCAGTTGCTGGTATCGCCACCTTGCTCAATGAGGGAATCGGCGACACTATCCGCTTCTCCCTCACCGCCGATCCCGTCGAGGAGGCCAAGGCCGGCCGTCAGCTTCTGGAGAACCTTGGGCTGCGCGAGCGAAAGGGCCTCGACCTCATCGCCTGCCCATCGTGCGGACGGGCAGAGGTCGATGTCATCGACGTGGCCACCCGGGCGCAGGCCGCCCTCGAGGCGGAGAACCTCCCGATCCAGGTCGCTGTCATGGGCTGCGTCGTCAACGGCCCTGGGGAGGCTCGGGAGGCCGACATCGGCATTGCCGCCGGCCGGGGGAGAGGGCACTTGTTCATAAAGGGCCAGGTCGTGAGGGTCGTCCCCGAGGCTGAGATGGTCGAGGCCCTTCTCGACGAGGCCCGGAAACTGGTGGAGGAGGGCGTGGAGAGCAGGCTTGCCCACGCCGAAGCGAATGCCGCCGAGCTCGCAGCTGCCACCCGAGAGGAGCTGATCCAGATCCAGGGTGACGCCAACCGCTCCCAGGATCGCAGGGCCAAGGTCGCCGAGGTGGCCCAGTCCGATTGACTGGTGACTACCGTCGCCCGCTCCGAACCTGGTAGTTGACTGATCAAATGCGCTGGTCTGAAGCCTTCATCCCGACTCTCCGTGACGCCCCGGCGGACGCGGAGGCAGTCAGCCACAAGCTCCTGGTCCGGGGAGGGTTCATACGACAGCTGGCTGCAGGGTCGTACACCATCCTGCCTCTCGGCATGCGGGTCCGGCTCAAAGTGGCCAACATCATCCGCGAGGAGATGAACGCCATCGGCGGCCAGGAGATGATGCCGCCGACCCTCCATCCGGCGGAGATCTGGCGGAAGTCCGGCCGCTACGAGTTGATGGGGGAGAACCTGTTCAAGCTGGTCGATCGCAAAGGGTCTGATCTCGTACTGGGAATGACCGAGGAGGAGATCTTCGCCATCACTGCCATGGAGCTCTCCTCGTATCGCGACATGCCGCAGATCTGGTACCAGATGCACACCAAGTTCCGGGACGAGGCACGCCCGAAGTCAGGTCTGCTCCGTGTCCGCGAGTTCACCATGAAGGACGCCTACACCCTCGACATCGATCGTGCCGGGCTCGATGCCGGCTTCGAGAAGCACCGTGGGGCCTACCAGCGAATCTTCGCCCGCATGGGCCTCGACGCCGTTGGTGTCGAGGCCTCGTCGGGGGCGATGGGTGGCTCGGAATCGGTCGAGTTCATGGTGCGCAGCGATGCGGGAGAGGACTGGATCGTCACCTGTTCGAATTGCGACTACCGGGCAAACGTCGAGAAGGCGATCTCGACCGTGGCGGAAGTGGACGACGGAGATTCAGCCGCCCTCGACCGCTTCCCGACACCCGGGCTGCGGACGATCAAGGCTCTGGCCGAGGCACATCCCGATCTGGCGGCTCCCGACCATCAGATCAAGACCCTGGCCTATGTCCTCGACGGCGAACAGGTGCTGGTTCTGCTGCGAGGTGATCATGACCTCCAGGAGCAAAAGCTGCTCGATGCTGCGGGCGCCGTGGAGGCCCGCGCCGCCACTCCTGAGGAGATCAGGCCACTGCTCGGGGCGGACCCGGGAAGTCTGGGCGCGGTGGGGGTCAACGGCCTGAAGATCATCGCCGATGAGGCTCTCAGGGGCCGGTTCAACCTGGTCACGGGGGCCAACGAGGACGACTGGCATCATTCTGGTGTCGACGTCGGGCGGGATATCGAGGTGAGCCAATGGGCCGATGTCAGAGAGGTGCACTCGGGAGAGCCCTGTTCGTTGTGCGGGGGTGAGCTCGAGCTTTGGAAGGGGATCGAGGTCGGTCACATCTTCAAGCTGGGGACCAAGTACTCCGAGACTTTCGGCGTGTACGTCCAGGACGAGAAGGGCGACAGCCACCCGATCATCATGGGCTCATACGGGATCGGTGTGGAAAGGGGCATGGCGGCGGTCGTCGAGTCCTTCCACGACGAGAAGGGGATCATCTGGCCCGTGTCGGTGGCGCCCTACGAGGTGGTGATCACCGTGGTCAGGGCCGATGATCAGCCGACCCACGACGCCGCCGACAAGCTCTACTCGGAACTGGGGGCGGCCGGGGTCGAGGTGCTGTTGGACGATCGTGAGGAACGGCCCGGCGTCAAGTTCGCCGATGCCGAGTTGATCGGCATCCCCTACAGGGTGACTGTCGGGCCCCGGGGTGTGGAACAGGGCATTGTCGAGATGACCACCCGTCGGGATCTGAGCATGGAAGAGGTTCCGATCGCGGAGGTGGTTGGAAAGCTGGCCGAGTTGGTCAGCCTGCAAACCCAGGGCTGACGGTCTGATCCGGGCCGACGGGCAAGGTCGCGGATGGCCTATAATACGAGCGGACAACAGGACGCTTTGAACCAGGTGGGCGCCTTTGGCACCCGCCTGTATTTTTTGCGCGATGACTGTCACCACGATGGCAAGACGGAGCCAGGAGCAGGCATTTTGACGACGGTTTCCGACATTTGGACGGTGGTCGAGCCCTATCTCGCCGCCGAACGGCTCGAGCTCGACGATGTCGAGCTGCTTGGCCGCGGGCCGGGAACTCTTCTGCGTGTCGTCGTCGACGGCAAGGACGTGAACATCGACCGTCTGGCCGATGTCTCGCGTGGCCTCTCTCGCCTGCTCGACAACGAAACCGAGCTCGTTGACACCTATCGGCTCGAGGTGACTTCGCCAGGTCTGGAGAGAGACCTCCGACGCCCGTCCCATTACTCCAAGTCGGTGGGTCGTGAGGTTGTGGTCAAGATCGCCGACGGTGACCACAAGGCAACCATCCGAGGTTTGTTGGCCGACGCCGGTGAGTCGACGTTCACGATCGAGACCGACGAAGAGAGCCGGGTTGTCGAATATGAGGACGTGCTCACCGCCAAGACGGTGTTCAGGTGGGAAAAGGCGCCCAAGCCGGGCCACTGAAGGAGAATCATGAAGCTCGACACGATGATGGAGGCAATCGACGTACTCGCCCGGGAACGGGGAGTCTCTGTCGACACCATCCTCGACGCGTTCGCGAACGCTCTGGTCGCCGCCTACAAGAGGAGCCCGGGAGCAGCGGAGGAAGCCCGCGTCACCATCGACCCCGAGTCCGGGGAGGTGATCGTCTACGCCCAGGAATTGGACGAAGACGGCAATGTCGTGAAGGAGTGGGAGGACACACCCGAAGGCGAAGCGTTCGGCCGTATCGCCGCCCAGTCGTTCAAGCAGGTGATGCAGCACAAGCTGCGTGAGGCGAAGCGCGAGCACGTCTTCGAGATGTATGAAGGTCGTGAGGGCGACCTCGTCACCGGGTTGGTTCAGCAGGTGGATTACCGGTCTGTGATCCTCGACCTCGGCGACGCCGAGGCAATCCTCCCCGGCTCGGAGCGGATCCCGTTCGAGCGGCTGGAGCGTGGCAACCGGGTGAAGGCGCTCATCCTGGAGGTTCGCAACGAGGCCAAGGGCGCCCAGATTGTGGTCTCCCGCAGCCATCCTGACCTGGTGCGACGTCTGCTCGAGCTGGAAGTGCCGGAGCTCACCGATGGCACGGTCGAGATCGTCAACATCGCCCGCGAGCCAGGCCACCGAACCAAGATCGCCGTGATCTCCCACGATCCCAACGTCGATCCCAAAGGTGCGTGCGTCGGGGCCCGGGGGTCCCGTGTCCGTCAGGTTGTCAACGAGCTGCGTGGTGAGAAGGTCGACGTGGTCCAGTGGCGTGACGACATCGGCCAGTTCATCGCCGAGGCGTTGGGACCTGCCAAGGTCAAGGAAGTCCACATCGACGATGACAGCAAGACGGCGGACGTCGTCGTGTCCGAGCATCAGCTCTCGCTTGCGATCGGCAAGGAGGGTCAGAACGCCCGTCTCGCGGCCCGGCTCTCCGGATACAAGGTCGACATCCGATCCGACATGGAAGGCGTCGAGGTCGAGGAAGCAGTGCCGGTAGCCGCCCCGGCCGATGAAGCCGTTGCTGAGGAGACCGCCCCGGCTGATGAATCAGCCGGTGTCGTCACCGAGGCAGAGGAAACGGCCGCCGAGGTGTCGCTGGAGGAATCAGTCGACGCCGAGGTGACGGCATCCGACGACGAGGATGCCCCGACGGCCGACGAAGCAGTCAGCGACGACGAGAGCGAATAGGGGATTTCTGGACGTGAGGGTTTACGAGCTGGCCAAGGACCTCGGGATCGACTCGAAAGAGTTGCTCGTGCAGGCCCATGACCTGGGCATCGAAGCGAAGACCGCCTCATCCGGGCTCGATGACGAGTCGGCGGAGCTTCTCCGGCTTGCAGTTGCCGGCGACGAGCCTGAGGTAGCCGAGGCCGAGGCCGAGCCCGAAGTCGAAGAAGACCTCGCTCCCGAGCCTGGGCCGGAGCCCGAAGTTGAGCTCGACATCGTGTCGATCCCGTCGGGTGCATCAGTAACCGAGTTCGCCGACGCCCTCGGGGTACCCGCCAAAGACGTGGTAACCCAGCTCATGACCCGGGGTCAGGCGGTTGGAGCCGGTCAGACGATGCCACCAGAGCTGATCGAGGAAGTAGCCGAGACCTTCGGGTTCATCGTCGACATCGAAGCGCCACCACCCCCGCCGGCCGTCGCCGAGCGCCCGGTGTTCGAGGATTCCGAGGCCGAGCTCGCGCCCAGGCCGCCTGTCGTGACCGTGATGGGACATGTCGATCACGGAAAGACCACCCTTCTCGACTCGATTCGAAAGACCAGCGTCGTCGAGGGGGAGCAGGGTGGGATCACCCAGCACATCGGCGCTTACCAGGTCGATGTCAACGGGCATCCCATCACCTTTATCGACACCCCGGGCCACGAGGCTTTCACGTCGTTGCGGGCACGGGGAGCGAACATCACCGACATCGTGATCCTGGTCGTGGCCGCCAACGACGGTGTCATGCCCCAGACGGTCGAGGCCATCTCCCATGCCAAGGCGGCGGAGGTCAAGATGATCGTGGCGGTCAACAAAGTCGATCTTCCCGGCGCCGACCCGCTCCGGGTCAGGACAGAGCTGACCGAGCACGACGTGCTCACCGAGGAGCTCGGTGGCGACATTCCCAGCGTGGAGGTCTCCGCCATCAACGGTCAAGGCGTCGACGAGTTGCTCGAAGTCGTGGACCTCATCGCCCAACTCGAGGAGTACAAGGCGAACCCGAGCACCGATGCTTCCGGCGTCGTGGTCGAGGCCCAGCTCGAACGAGGCAAGGGTGCTGTCGCCTCCGTCATCATCCAGCGAGGCACGTTGAGGGCCGGGGACCCGTTTGTTGCGGGTGCCGCCTCAGGTCGCGCCCGCGCCCTGATGGACGAGAACGGCGAACAGGTCAAAGAGGCCGGCCCTTCGACACCGGTCCAGATCATGGGTTGGGACGAGGTTCCCACGGCGGGTGACTTCTTCACCGTCGTCGAGAGCGACCGCGAGGCACGGCGCATCGCCTCCGAGCGCGAAGAGGAGCTCCGGTCACTCAGCCAGGCCATGCCCTCGGCCCGTGATCGCCTCCAGACCCTCCTCGACCAATTGCGCACCGAGGACGCAACTCTGAACGTCATCATCAAGGCCGACGCCCACGGCTCCCTAGAGGCCCTGCGTGACTCGATCGCCAAGATCGAGCGAGAGGGCGGCAAGATCCAGGTGCTCCATGGGGCGGTCGGTGGGATCAACGAGAACGATGTGACCCTCGCCGAAGTGACCGACTCGGTGATCGTCGGCTTCAACGTCCGCCCTGAGCCAAAGGCACGCAAGGCAGCCGAGGAAGCAGGGGTCGAGATTCGGACCTACGGGATCATCTACGAGCTGCTCGATGAGGTCGAGCAGCTGCTGGTCGGCCAGCTCGCCCCCGAGGAGCATGAGCAGGTGCTGGGCACAGCTGAGGTGAGGGCCGTCTTCAAGGTTCCCCGGATCGGATCCGTGGCCGGCTGCTATGTGATCGAGGGTGTCGTCCAGCGCGCCGCCCGGGCCCGGCTCATTCGCGACGGGGTGGTCATCCACGACGGGGTGATCTCATCGCTGAAGCGTTTCAAGGACGACGTCCGTGAGGTCGCCGCCGGGTTCGAATGTGGCATCGGGCTGGAGAACTACAACGACATCAAGGAAGGCGACAACATCGAGGCCTACCTGATTCGTGAGGTGGCCCGAACCTGATGCGCGCCTGATGCGGGCCGCGGCCCTGAGGGTCGAGCTCCATCTGCCTGCCCCACAGTCGCTCAAAGAGAAGAGGGCCGTTCTGAGACCGGTGATCGAAGGGCTGCGGCGCCTCGGCTCCTACAGCGTCGCCGAGGTCGATCACCACGACAAATGGCAGCGCGCCGCGATCGGAGTCGCCATCGCCGCCCCGGATGGTGCAAGCCTCGCCAAACAGGTGTCGAGATTGCATCGCTACCTTGATGGGCAACTGGAGGTCGAAGTCCTCGACGTGCGCATGAGCGAGTTGGAGGAGCCCGAATGAGAGATGCCAGTCCCCGAATGCTCAAGGTCAACTCCACCCTTCGCGAGGTCCTTGCCGAGGAGATCGAGCGATTGAGCGATTCCAGGCTCGAGATGGTGTCCATCACCGGTGTGGAGACCAGCCCCAATCTGCGTCACGCCATTGTCTACATCGACCTCCTCGGGGCAGATCCCACCGACGCCCTCACCGCCCTCGATCACGCGTCACACCGCCTGCAATCGGTCATCGCCCGCCAGGTCCGGATGAAGTACACGCCGGTCCTCGAGTTTGCGGTCGACCCGGGTGTGAGCGGAGGCGACAGAATCGATGCCATCCTGCGTTCCTTGCACCACGAGGAGGAATGAGATCGCGATGATCGAACGACAGCTCATCGAGAAGGCAGCCGCCACGATCGCTGCCAGCGAGGAGCTGGCGCTGGCATGTCATGTAGGCCCCGACGGTGACGCCCTTGGCTCCATGCTCGGCTTCGGGATCGCGGCCCGTGCTGCCGGGAAGACCGTGGTGGCCGGGTTCGGGTCGCCGTTCGTCGTTCCCGCCAATTTGTCATTCCTCTCCACGGATCTGTTGGTCGAACCCGGAGAATTCCCCAAGAATCCCGAAACCATGGTCGTCTTCGACGCCGGGTCACCGGACCGTCTCGCCGAGATGGGCGGCCCCGCGGGGAAGGCCGGAACGCTCGTGGTGGTGGACCACCATGTCACCAACGAGGGCTTTGGTGACATTCCGTTGGTCGACCCCAACGCGGCAGCGACCGGGGTGATCGTCGTCGACCTGCTCGACGCCCTGGGTTGGCCCATCACCCCCGAGATCGCAACCTGTCTCCTCACCGCCGTGGTCACCGACACCGGCCGCTTCCAGTACGCCAACACCACCGCCCCCACGTTGGAAGTCGCTGCTCGACTGGTCTCGGCCGGGGCGCGGCCCGAGCAGATCAGTCAGAAGGTCTACGAGGAAGCGCCTTTCGGGTATCTGAAGGCAGCCGGCGTTGCCCTGGCCCGAGCCGTGCTCGACTCCGACGAGGGCATGGTCTCGACGATCATCACCCACAAGGACCTCGAGGAAGCGGGTGTGGACTGGGGCGACATCGACAACCTGCTCAACACGCTGAGACTTGCCCAGGAAGCCGACGTTGCGGTGCTGGCGAAGGTCAATGCAGACAGCCATGTCAAGGTCAGCCTTCGCTCCCGGGGTGCCACCGACGTCGGTGCCCTCGCCGCCGACCTCGGAGGTGGCGGGCATCGTCTTGCTTCCGGGTTCACCTTTGAAGGAGACCCGGAGAAGGCCATCGACGAGGTACGCAAGAGGCTCGAGGCCCACCGATGACCCGTGGTTTCCTAGTGGTGGACAAGCCGGGTGGGATGACCTCCAACGACGTCGTCAGCCGGGTCAAGCGCGCCACCGGCATCAAGAAGGTGGGCCATGCCGGGACGCTCGACCCGCTCGCCACAGGTGTCGTGGTGGTTGCCGTCGGCCCGGTGACCAGACTGATCCGGTTCATCCAGGAGCAGCCCAAGGAGTATCTGGCGACCGCGCAATTCGGCGTGTCCACAGACACCCTCGATTCCGACGGGGCGGTTCTGACCCGCGAGCCGATGGAGTTCTCCGCGGAGGAGCTGGAGGCGGTAGCCAATCGTTTCGTCGGCACGGTGCTCCAGGTGCCACCGATGGTCTCCGCACTCAAACATCAGGGGCGGCGTCTCTACGAGCTGGCCCGTCAGGGCGTAGTCGTGGAGCGGGAGGCCCGGCCAGTCGAGATCCACGAGCTGGAGATCGGGACAGTGGGCGTCGGTCCCTACCCGGAGGTGGAATTTCGTGTCGTGTGCGGCAAGGGGACTTATGTGCGCTCATTGGCCGACGACCTGGCCGCGGCGCTGGGCGGATCGGCCCATATCATCGCGCTCCGCCGCACCCGCACCGGCTCACTGAACGTGGAGACACACGGCGTCGAGATCGACGATCTTGGCGAATGGGAGTCCTATTTCCTCACCCCCGCGGAGGCCCTCGGTGATCTGCCCGCCGTCACCGTGAGCGATGAGACGGCGCGCGGGGTCTTTCACGGCATGCAATTCGTGGGCGGCGAGATGGTCGCCGCGCCCGACCACTCGGTGATCCGGGTCCTCGATCAAGAGGGTGACCTGATTGCGGTGTACCGGCGGGATGGAGACCAGGCGAGACCCGAGGTGGTGCTCGCCTCGTGAAGGTCCTCCGAGGCCCTTTGGAGCGCTGGGAGGCGCAGAATCCGCCGAACGCGCTCACGGTTGGTGTGTTCGACGGTGTTCACATCGGACACCGCGTGATCCTCGACCGGCTCGTGGCAAGCCCTCATCCCTCGACCGTGCTCACGTTCGATCCCCATCCGGCAGAGGTGCTCTCACCGGGCACCAATCCGCGTCTGATCACCAACATCGACGAGCGGATCGCTCTGCTGGCCGGGCTCGAGATCGATACGGTCGGAGTGCTCGATCTCTCCGAGATTCGCCATCTGGAGCCGGAGGAGTTCGTCTCCCAGGTGCTGATCGACAAGCTCGAGGTCAGTTATCTGGTCGTCGGGGCCGACTTCCAGTTCGGCCGCGACCGGGCCGGCGACTGCGAGTTCCTGATCGCGGCCGGGACACGGCATGGGTTCGAGGTCGAGGTGGTGGGCCTGGTGGCATCGAACGGCGTGATCTCATCGACCCGTATCCGCCGGCTGATCGAGGCCGGCGAAGTCTCGGAGGCCGCCGACCTACTGGGCACGCCGTACCGGCTCTCCAATGTCGTCACCTCCGGCGACCACAGGGGCAAAGACCTGGGCTTCCCGACGGCCAACCTGCAGCCGCCAGAACGAAAGGTGATCCCGGGTAACGGGATCTATGCGGCCTGGGCCCGGGTCGGACGGGAGGCCCTGCCTGCTGCGGTGAATGTCGGTGTCAGGCCCACCTTCGGGGGAACCGAGCTTCTCATCGAGGCGCACATCATCGACTTCGACAGGGAGATATACGGCTCGGTCCTCACGCTGGACTTCGTGGAGAGGCTGCGTCCGGAGCTGCAGTTCGAGAACGCCGACGCCCTTGTCGCTGCGATCACGGACGATGTGGCCCAGGTGCGTCGGCTGCTCAAGACGGCTCCGGTGCCGACCTGAGGCCGGGAGAAGGCCGATGACGGGCACAGCGGGCCGATGGGCGATCGATGCCGGGAGACCCGTTGTGGTCAAGGCCGGCTCGTCGAGCCTGGTGCGACCCACCGGGGAGCTCGACCCCGACGGCCTGGATCAGGCCGTCGACCACGTGGCCGGGATGTGGGACAGCGGTCATCCGAGCCTTCTGGTCTCTTCCGGTGCGGTTGCAGCCGGCATCCCGGCCCTCGGGCTCACCGGCCGGCCCCGGGACGTGCCCGGTCTGCAGGCGGCGGCGGCGGTGGGCCAGGGGCTCCTGATGGAGCGTTACGCAGCGTTGTTCAAGAGCCGAGGAATGGTTGTGGGCCAGGTGCTTCTGACCAAGGATGTGCTCGCCAACCGCAGTCAGTATCTCAATGCGCGCAACACCCTCGAACGCATGCTCTCCCTGAGAGTGGTACCGATCATCAACGAAAACGACACAGTCGTGGTCGATGAGTTCAGGCTGGGCGGCAACGACGAGCTGGCTGCGATCGTGTCACATCTCGTCTCGGCCGGGATCTTGGTGATCCTGACCGACATCGGGGGCATCTACTCGGGAGACCCTCGAACCATGGACGACGTCGAGCTGCTCTCGGCTGTGGACTTCGGCGACTCCGCGCTCGACCACATCGCGGGCGGGGCGCCAGGGCCGTTCGGCTCGGGTGGCCCTGCCACCAAGGTCATGGCCGCCAGGATGGCCGCTTGGTCGGGCATCCCGACCGTCATCGCCGATGCCCGGGAGGAAGGCGTGGTCGCCCGTGCCGTGTCGGGTGATGCGGTGGGGACGTGGGTGACGCCCCATGAGTCGCGGCTCCCGGCGCGCAAGCTCTGGATTGCGTTCGGTCTGTCCGCCGTCGGACGGCTGACGGTGGACGCGGGTGCGGCCCAGGCCCTGCTCGACGGGGGACGATCGCTCCTCGCGGTAGGGATCATCGGGGTGGATGGGGACTTCGACGCCGGATCGGCCGTTGAAGTCGGGGTCCAAGAAGCCGTCATCGGGAAGGGCCTGGTGACGATGACCGCCGAGGAGGTCCGAAAGTCCATCGGCCGTCATAGCTCCGAGGTCGGCGGTGTGGTCGTCCACCGGGATGACCTGGTGGTTCTCGCCTCGAGCTCATCCGTCGATAACCTGGGCGGATGATCGAGGAGATCGGCCGCCGCGCTCGGGAGGCTTCATACGTCCTCCGCCAGTCGACCGGCAAGTCACGTCAAGAGGGCCTGATGGGAATGGCCGCCGGGGTTGAGGCTGCGGCCGCGGCCGTGCTCGATGCGAATCAGTCCGATATGGCGCAAGCGGCACAAGAGGGGATCACCGGCGCTCTGGTCGACCGTCTTCGTCTCGACGAGAGGCGGATCGCCGCCATGGCCGCCGGTCTCCGCAACGTCGCCTCCTTGCCCGATCCGGTGGGCCGCGAGACCGGAGGCTGGTCGTTGTACAACGGGGTGCAACTCCACCGTGTGCGTGTCCCTCTCGGCGTCGTCGCGGTGATATACGAGGCCCGTCCCAACGTGACCGCCGATGCCGCCGGACTCTGCATTCGATCCGGCAATGCCGTCATCCTGCGTGGCTCCTCGTACGCCCTCCGCTCCAACATGGCCATCGCCGGGGCCATTCGCGAATCACTCGCCGCCGCCGGCCTCCCCGCCGATGGTGTCCAGCTCCTCGAAGACACCAGTCGTGACGGGGCCAAGGCGTTGATGCAGGCGACGGACTGGGTCGACCTGCTCGTCCCGAGGGGTGGGCCCGGGCTGATCGCTGCGGTGCAGGCGGATGCCACCGTGCCAACCGTGATCGACGGTGCGGGCAATTGCCATGTCTATGTCGATGCCGCCGCCGACCTGGAGAAGGCGCTCGAAATCGTCATCAACGCCAAGGTCCAGCGTCCCGGAGTATGCAACGCAGCGGAGACGCTGCTGGTTCACGAGGCCGTGGCCGAGAAGTTCGTGGCCGAGGCCGCCCGCGCTCTCATGACGGAGAACGTGGAACTGCGGGGTGACGAGCGATCGCGGGAGCTGGTGCCGGAGATGGGGGAGGCGACCGAGGAAGATTGGTCCACCGAGTACCTCGATCTGATCATGGCGGTTCGTGTGGTGCCAGGCATCGATGCCGCCATCGAGCACGTTCGCCGCTACGGGACCGGCCACACCGAAGCCATCGTCACCGACGACCGTGTCGCCGCCGACCGATTCGTGGCCGCGATCGACACCGCGGTCGTGGCAGTGAATGCCTCGACGCGTTTCACCGACGGCGAGGAATTCGGGTTCGGCGCCGAGATAGGCAACTCGACCCAGAAGCTCCACGTCCGGGGGCCGATGGGTCTCGAGTCCCTCACCTCAGAGCGTTATGTGCTCTACGGTGACGGCCAGGTGCGGTGAATGGGGAACAAGCCGGGAGGCCGTGTGGTTGTCGTTAGCGTGGTTGTGAGTACCAACAGGTGGGCTGTTAGAGTTTCTGCTGTCCCCCCGGAACAGTCCAGGTTTCACGCGTAATGAAGACAACCACTGAAATCGTCGCCGAGTACGGCACCCACGAGAGCGATACCGGCTCACCGGAAGTGCAGGTCGCCTTGCTCAGCGAGCGAATCAATCATTTGACCGAGCATCTCCGTGAGCACAAGCACGACCATCACAGTCGGCGCGGGCTCCTCATGATGGTCGGTAAGCGGCGTCGTCTCCTCGACTACCTCCGTAGGGAGGATGTGGAGCGATACAGAGCTCTCATCGCCAAGTTGGGGCTGCGTCGCTGACACAGCTTTCCTGAGGAACGGTTAGCGTTTCTCAAGAGATGGCCCGGGCCGGATGGCCGGGGCCGAACACACACTGAGCCCTGCCGGTTGTCAGTGGCGATGTCTCGGTTCACCTGAGACATGACTACTGCCAACGGGTGCGGCTCCCATACACAAGGAGCACTTAGTGCCCGAAATCTCCGTAAAGGGGACCATCGGCGGCAAAGAGTTCGTCCTGAGCACCGGCAAGCTTGCCGGACAGGCCGACGGAGCCGTGGTCGCCCGACTCGGCGGTACCGAGATGTTGGTAACCGCCACCGCAAACAAGACGATGCGAGAGGGCATCGATTTCTTCCCTCTCACCGTCGATTTCGAAGAGCGGATGTACGCCGCTGGGAAGATCCCCGGATCGTTCTTCCGACGTGAGGGTCGCCCCTCAGAGCAGGCCATCCTGACCTGTCGTCTGATCGACCGCCCCCTCCGACCGTCCTTCGCCGACGGCTTCCGCTGCGAGACCCAGGTGGTCGTCACCAGCCTCGCCGTCGACCAGGAGAACCCCTTCGACATCGTCGCCCTGAACGGCGCCTCGGCGGCTCTCGCCGTCAGCTCGATCCCCTTCGATGGCCCGATCGGCGGGATCAGGGTCGCTCTCAAGAAGGGCGAGTGGATCCCCTTCCCGACCCATGCTGATCTCGAGGAGTCGGTGTTCGAACTGACCGTCGCCGGTCGTCGCAACGCCGAGGGCGGGATCGACATCATGATGGTCGAGGCCGGTTCCACCCCCAACGGGCTCAGGCTGATCGCCGATGGCGACAGCCCTTCGGATGAGGCCACTGTGGCCCGTGGGCTCGATGAGGCCAAGACCTACATCGGCGAGTCCATCGACCTCCAGAACGAGCTGGTCTCCCAGATCGAGATACCTGAGGCCGACTGGCCCCTCGCCATCGATTACAGCGACGACATCTTCAACAAGGTCAATGAAGTCGCTGCGCCCCGGCTCGAGTCGGTGATCACCATCGCCGACAAGAAGGAGCGCAACCTCGCCGCCGACGCAGTCGAGGCGGATTCGTTCGCAGCCCTCGGTCTTGCCGACGACGACGAGGAGGGCAAGGGACAGGCGAAGCGGGCCTTCAAGTCGGTCCTCAAGGACATGATGCGCCGGCGGGTCGTCGAGGACGGCATTCGTCTCGACGGTCGTGGCGCCACCGACATCCGCGCCATCAGCGCCGAAGTCGGTGTGGTGGGCCGTACCCACGGTTCTGGCCTGTTCCAGAGGGGCGAGACCCAGGTCCTCAACCTGACCACCCTCGGGATGCTGAAGATGGAGCAGATGCTGGACACCCTCGCCCTCGAGGACTCCAAGCGGTACATGCACCACTACAACTTCCCGCCGTTCTCAACAGGAGAGGCCGGGTTCATGCGTGGGCCCAAGCGCCGTGAGATCGGTCATGGGGCCCTCGCCGAGAAGGCCGTCCTGCCGGTGATCCCCACCGAGGACGAGTTCCCCTACGCGCTGCGGCTCGTGTCCGAGGTCCTTTCCTCGAACGGGTCGACATCGATGGCTTCGGTGTGCGCATCGTCGCTGTCCCTGATGGACGCCGGTGTCCCGATCACGGCGCCTGTCGCCGGAATCGCCATGGGCCTCATCTACCGGGACGGCAAGTACGTCACCCTCACCGACATCCTCGGTGCGGAGGACGCGCTCGGCGACATGGACTTCAAGGTGGCCGGGACCAGGGACGTGATCACGGCCCTGCAGCTCGATACCAAGATCGAAGGCCTTCCGTCAGAGGTGCTGACGACAGCCCTCGATCAGGCCCGGGATGCGCGTCTGTTCATCCTGGACAGGATGGCGGAGGCCATTTCCGAGCCGCGGACCGAGATGAACGAGTTCGCTCCTCGAATCGAGTCGATCGAGATCCCCAAGGACAAGATCGGCGAGGTCATCGGTCCCAAGGGCGCCGTGATCCGCGAGCTCGAGGAAGTGACCGGAGCCGCCATCGAGATCGAAGAGACCGATGGCAAGGGCATCGTGCGGATCGCCTCCAACGACAGCACGGCTCTGGCCGCCGCCAAGGAGAAGGTGATGCAGATCGCCTTCCCGCCGGAGGTGGAGTTGGGCACCGAGTACGACGGCAAGGTGGTGAACATCACCAAGTTCGGCGCATTCGTCAACATCCTCCCCGGGCGTGACGGGCTGCTTCACATTTCCCGTCTCGACGGGTCGAAGCGGGTCGAGCGGGTCGAGGACTATCTGGTCGACGGCCAGGAGCTCAAGGTCAGGGTCCGTGAGATCGATCGTGGCAAGGTCAGCCTGGAGCTGGTCGAGGCCCTGGAAGGGGCAACCCTCCCCGAGCCCGAGGCTCCCCGTCAGGACGGCGGAGACCGTGGCGGACGCGATCGCGATCGTGACCGTGGCGGACGGGGTCGTGACCGCGGCGGCGACCGTGGCGGGCGTGATCGTGGGAGTCGGGATCGTGAGCCCAGCCCCAGCAGCGTCGAGACCCCCCAGCCGGCCCCGGCCGAGTCGGGAGCGGAGCGGCGTCGTGCCGCCCAGAGCTTCGACGAAGTGTTCGAGGAGATCAGCGAGCACTAGGTCGCGCTAGCTCATTCGTGCAAAAGGGACGGGCATTGCCCGTCCCTTTTTGGTTATGGATTGTCTGGTGGAACGTCATAAAATCATCCCCACCAAGGTTGGCCAGGGGAGGCAGGAAATTGGCGGTTGAGACGCGTGGCACCGTGCAGATGCGCGGTGAGGCGGGGCGTGGTGTCAAGGTGGAGGTGCTGGCCGACGGGCCGCGTCTCAGTCTCCTGCACGAGCACGAGCTCATCGGGGAGTGGGAAGTCGGTGCGATCGGCATCCAGTCCCTCCAGGATGGATTCGCCATCCGGGCCGAGGGCGAGGAATTCGTGCTCAAGACCGATGATGACGCCGGCCTGGCCCGCGAGATCGGGATGATCGCCGCCTCACCACGTCTGGCACGAAAAGTGGCCGCCTCACAGAATCAGGATGTCCCGTTGAGGGCGGACCCCGAACCGGTGGTGATCAAGTCCAACCTGGGCGCGATTGCGTTCGCGCTCGGTGGGGTGATGGCCTTTGCCGGTGGTGTCCTTCTTCGCGACGACCCGACACTGACGGCGACTTCGGCCGGACAGGGATTGATGCCGGGAGGCAACTTCTGGTTCGCATTTGTCCTCGGCGGTCTCCTCATGGTGGGCGCCGCCCTTGCCATCGCCCGGCGGACGAAGTGGTCGAGGATGGCGGCAATCATTGCAGTATCAGCGCTCGTCGTCGTGTTCGGGCTCGCCGCTCGCAACGCCACACCGGATGCGGACCATCTGCTCGCTTTTGGCTTCATCGCCGGGGGAGTCGTGGTGGGCATCGCTGTCATCGTCGCGGGATCTTTCGGGGAGCCCGACTAACCGGGACCGACCGGTAGCTTCCGCCTCGTGCCGGAGCTGCCCGACATCGTCGTCTATCTGGAGGCATTGGAGCGGCGTGTCCTCGGCGAGGTCGTGCGCGGAGTGCGGATCGCCTCTCCGTCGGTGTTGCGCACATTCGACCCTCCCTACGACGCCCCGGTGGGGCGTCAGGTGAAGACACTGCAGCGCGTCGGCAAGCGAATCGTCTTCGGCATGGAGGACGATCTCTATCTGGTGATCCATCTGATGGTGGCGGGACGTCTCCGCTGGGAGCCGCCAAAGAAGCCGGTCCCGAAGAAGGTCGGCCTAGCCGCCATCGACTTCGACACCGGCACTCTGATCCTCACCGAGCAGGGCACTCACAAGCGGGCCGGGATCTGGCTCACCCGGGGGTTCGAGGGTGTGGCCGAGCTCGACCGGGGCGGTGTCGAACCACTGGACGCGGATGCCGAAGAGTTCGGCGACGCTCTCAAGAAGGAAAACCGCACCCTGAAGCGGGCATTGACAGATCCCCGCATCTTCTCGGGCATAGGCAACTCCTATTCGGACGAGATCCTCTGGCAGGCCCGGATGTCACCTGTGAAACGAACCTCCCAGCTGACCGACGATGAGGTCGAGCGGCTTCGGCTGGCCGTGGTGCAGTCGCTGACCGAATGGACCGAGCGACTTCGTGAGGAGGTGGGTGAGGGTTGGCCGGCCAAGGTGACCGCCTTCCGTGACGACATGGCGGTGCACGGCAAGTTCGGTCAGCCCTGTCCACGTTGCGGGTCGAAGGTGCAGCGCATCGTCCACGCTTCCAACGAGTCCAACTATTGCGCCACCTGTCAGACCGGGGGCAAGCTCCTCGCCGATCGCTCCCTGTCACGTCTCCTCAAGGATGACTGGCCCAAGACGATCGAGGAGTTGGAAGAGGGGTAGAGGCGTGGGGGATCTACCACGTACCTCAGGTTGTACGGCCCGTATTCGGGCCTAACCGTCTCAGGTTCGAGGGACTCCGTCCTCCCATCCGTACCTGAGGCGATTCGTTTCATATGCGGGCCGGGGAACCTGAGATTCGAAGCGCTAAGCGGCTTTACATCGAACATATGTTCGATAAGATGGAGCGCCCGAGTCGGAGCCAGTTTGGGCCCCAAAGAAGTCATTGCAGACGTTGTCACCGCCATACCTCTCGTCGATCTCGCCGATCGTGAGGATGAGTTTCTCCAATTGAGGCCAGGGCAGGTGACCGAGTTGCTCGGTATCCCCGGCACCGGCCTCACCCGTTTCGGTCTGAGGCTGCTGGCCGCCCCTTCGCAAGTAGCGCCGGTGGTGGCGCTCGACACCAAGGGGTGGATCTCACCTGTTGCCGCATGGGAGGCCGGCGTGGTACCGGACAACCTCGTCATCGTGCGTTGTGACCAGCCGGGAATCTGGCCCAAGGTCGCCGCGGCCCTGCTCGAGGGGGTTCGAGCCCTCTATGCCGAGGTGCCGGCCACAGCAAAGGAGCAGGACCTTCGCCGTCTCGCCGCCCTGGCCCGGGCGAGGAAGGTGGCGGTGGCGATGCGGCCCATGGGCAGAGGTCTGCCCAGCGGTGTGTCCCATCTCCGACTCAGGGCTCTCGGAGTCACCTGGGAGGGGACAGACCAGGGCCACGGCCGGTTGGGGAGACGACGTCTCATGCTGGAGGCGTCGGGGAAGGGCGCGTCCGGTATGACCCGGCGATTCGAGGTGGAGGATGAAGGTTCGGACGTTGTGCGTGTGGTTTCCGATGTGGTCGTTGGGGAGGCCAGACGCGCCGTTGGATGACCCGGTCCTGATCGTCGGCGATCGGGTCTCCGCGGCGACGAGGGAGGTGTTGGAGGCAGGGGTGAGCCTGGGTATGCCCCGGCGCGAAGCCGAGGCCCTCGCCCCGTTTGCCACTGTCTTGACCCGTGACCTGGGGGAGGAGTCACGACGGTTCGAGCCGGTGGTCGAGTCGATCGAGGACCTGATCCCGAGAGTGGAGGTAGTGGCGCCCGGCCTGGCCTTCGTGCCGGTTACCGGAGCGGTTCGCTTCTACGGGGGTGAGGAGGCTCTATCCGACACGGGTGGCCAAGGAATTGGACAGGATGGTGGGTCGAGACCGGGGTGGGGAGGCACTGATCGGGGTCGCCGACGGGCCATTCGCTGCTCGTTGGGCCGCAGCCACTTCCGAGGTCGGCCGTCCCCTGGTGGTGATCGACACCATCGATTTCCTCTCCGGGCTCGATCTGACCACGCTCAGGGAGGGTCTCGACGCCGAGGAGTTGATCGACACCTTCCGTTGGCTCGGAGTGTCCACATTGGGAGACCTGGCCCGTCTGCCCCGAGACGCGCTGGCCACCCGATTCGGGAACCATGGCCTGCTCGCGCATCGTCTTGCCGCGGGCGAGGATCGTTTCGTCGACCCGAGGGAGATCCCACCCGATCTGGCGGTGGATGCGAGCTTCGAAGAGCCATTGGAGAGCCTCGACTCGGTGGCCTTTGCCTCCCGCGCCCTGGCGGAGCGGCTGCTCCGGGGTTTGAGGGTGTCGGGAGTTGCCCCGCATCGGGTCTCGATCCTGGCCGAGGACGCCGTCGGGGGGTCGCGAGAGCGGATCTGGCGGTCGGCCGACCCCTTCACCGAGAAGGCATTGTCCGACCGGGTGTGGTGGCAGCTGAGGGCATGGGTCGAGTCGGGGGGCATCCCCGGCGGGATCTCCCGGTTGCGGATCGCCCCCGCCGACCTGTCCGATGAGGGGAGACAGCTCGGGTTGCTTCAGGACGAGACCTCGCGGATCGATGCGGAGCGAGCCCTGGCCCGGGCCCAGGCCCTGCTCGGCCCCGACGGGGTGCTTCAGGGACGGGCCCAGGGGGGGCGGATGCCCAGGGAACGGGTGGCGTGGTCCCGTTGGGGCGAGCCGCCCTCCGATCGAGAGCGCGATGACACGGCTCCCTGGCCCGGCGCCACCCCTTCGCCCAGCCCCGCCCTGGTCCCGCCCAGCCCGGAGCCGTTGGAGGTGGAATGGGACGGTGGAATGCCGTCCCGGGTCCGGTTGGGCACCCGGTGGGAGCCGGTGCTCACCTGGAGCGGGCCCTGGCGGCTCGCCGGCCGCTGGTGGGAGGGGGAGGAGGACGCCGACCGCTACCAGTTGGTGACCTCGGTGGGTGCATTCCTCTGTGTGGTGACCGGGGGTCAAGCGTTTCTGGCCGGGGTGTACGACTAGAGGTCGTCAGGCAAGAGGGCCATTCCGGCCGTCGTCATCCGTCCGTCCTCGATCAGCCTGCGCACCACGCCGCGGTTCTTCTCCGACCAATTCGACCCGGGCCGGCGCGGGGTGAAGCGGATCGCCCAACGCTCGTCGTCGATCCGCTGACCGAGGTTGTCGATCCATCCGTGACAAATCGCCGTCTCTTGGAGGGCATCGAGGGTGACGGTCTGTTTGCCCGACGACTTCTTGTAGATGGCGACAACAACTTCTTCCCCGTTCGCTCCGTGCTCCCGAAGCCAGGCGTCGAACTCGGTCGCCGTGGAAATCGGGATCGACGAGGAGATGTTCACTGCTCTCAAACTACAACCGACCGGTGATGGGAATTCCGGGCATCGGTCCGACTAGTTTCGTCGGCCCCATCTCAGGAGGACAGATGCCCGCCAAGAGCCCCAAGATGTACATCGACGGGAAGTGGGTCGATTCCTCGAGTGGCAAGACCTTCGAGGACCACAACCCGTTCACTGGCGACGTGTACGCCAATGTTCCGGCCGGCAACGCTGAAGACGCCAGAGGCGCTATCGATGCCGCGAAGGCCGCTTTCCCGGAATGGGCGGCCACACCCCCAGGGGCGAAACGTCAGATCTTCCTCAAGGCCGCAGACGTGATGGAGAGTCGTCAGGACGAGCTTGTCCAGGCGATGATGGAGGAGGTCGGCGGGACCATCGGCATCTCGATGTTCCAGATGGGCTTCGTGCCCGGTCTTTTCCGCATGGCCGCATCGGCCGCCTACGACGTCAAGGGGGAGGTCATCCCCGCCGACCATGCCAACTCCTTCTTCATGGCGATCCGGCAACCCGCTGGAGTCGTGGCCTGTTTCGCCCCCTTCAACGTCCCCTACATCTTGGGGAGCCGATCGTTCACCCTGCCCATCGCCTACGGGAACACGGCAGTGTTGAAGCCGTCCGAGGATGCGCCGCTCACCGGCGGGCTGCTCCTGGCCGAGATATTCGAAGAGGCAGGGTTGCCCCCGGGAGTTCTCAACGTCGTCACCAGCACCCGGGAAGCAGCAGAGGACATCGGCGACGAGATGATCTCGAACCCAGCCGTGAGACGGATCTCATTCACGGGCTCGACCGAGGTGGGGAGGGTCATCGCCGAGAAAGCCGGGCGCAATCTGAAGCGAGCCGTGCTCGAGCTTGGTGGCAAGGACCCGTTGATAATCCTCGGCGATGTCGATATCGATTACGCCATCGACGCCGCGGCGTGGGGGGCCTTCCTCCATCAGGGCGAGATCTGCATGTCTACCGAGCGAATCATCGTCGAGGAGAGCATCGCCAAGGAATTCACCCAGAGGCTCAAAGAGAGAGCGGAGTCGATTCCGATGGGCGACCCCACGAACCCGGGCAATGCGATCGGCCCTCTGATCAACCAGCGTGCGCTGGACAAGGTCCACGCCCAGGTCGAGGAAGCCGTTGCAGGAGGGGCCAACCTGGTGACTGGCGGGAAGTTCGACAATCTCGTCTATCACCCCACCGTCGTTACCGACGTCACGCCGGACATGAGTCTCTTCCGAGAGCAAACCTTCGGCCCGGTGGCACCGATCGTGGTGGTGAGCGACCGTGAGGAGGCGCTGGCCGTTGCCAACGACTCCGAGTACGGCCTCTCGGCGGGCATCCTCACCGGTGACTTCACCAACGCACTGGACATGGCCCTTCGACTCGAGACCGGCATGGTCCACATCGGGGACCAGACCGTGAACGACGAGCCCCAGGCGCCCTTCGGCGGCGTGAAGGGGAGCGGTTACGGGCGATTCGGTGGTCAGGCCGCCCTGGACGAGTTCACTGAGCTGCGCTGGATCAACGTGCAGCGTGTGCCACGCACCTTCCCCTGAGCTGACCTGATCCGGGCCTCCGGTAGCGTGCCCGGGTGCTGGGCAACCCCTCATTCCGCGAAGGCGTCCGTGACTCGGCGCTCATCATCCTGGCCGTGGCCGGATTCGGTGTGGCGTACGGCGTCCTCGCGGTGCGAGCTGGGTTTCCGCCTTGGCTCGCCGTGTTCTCGTCGGTGATCATCGTCTCTGGGGCGGCGCAGTTCGCCATGATCGGGCTGCTCGCCTCCGGTCCGGTCGCCGTCCTGTTGGCAGCGACTGGCCTCGGATTGCGTCATATCCCCATGTCGGCGTCGCTGTCCAAGATGATCGGGGCTCGCCCATTGGGAACAAGGCTTCGGCTCGCCTTCATCCTCGTCGACGAGACCTTCGGTCTCACCGTGCGGGCTGCTGATGCCGGTGTCGACGACCTCGTGGCGTACAAATCGGCCGCAGACCTCATGCTCTATTCCGGCTGGGTGGTCGGGACCACGATCGGGGCCTGGTTCGGCGGCTCGATCGACCCCGAGGCGGTCGGGATCGGAGTCCTCTTCCCACTCCTATTTCTCGGCCTCGCCGCACCCATGATCAAGACCCGGAAGGACCTTCTAGTTGCAGGCGCAGCGGTGGTCGCCTCCGTCCTGGCCACCCTCATCTTGCCGACCGCCTGGCAGATCACCGCTGCGGCGGTCGTAGCGTCACTGGCCGGGATCTCCGTCGGTGAGTGATCTGGCTCTGGTCATGGCAGTGGCGGCGATCACCTACGGAACGAGAGTGGCCTTCCTGCTCCGCCCGAGGCCGGCGCCGGAGGGGGCATTGGGCAGATTTCTCGATGTCTTCCCCCTAGCCCTTTTCGTCGCCATCGCCATGACCGGGCTCATTGCTCCGGAAGGTGAGCCCGCGATTACCCCGGCCCTGGCCGCCGCTCTGGGTGGTGTCATCGGCGCCGTCATATTCCGGCGGAACTTGTGGGGCGTCCTGGCGGTTGGGATGATCTTTTTCTATGTCACCCGCGCAATGACGGGATAAACCAAGGAGCAGACAATGGGCAAGGTCATCTACGGAATGAATGTGTCACTCGACGGCTATGTCGAGGATTCCAGTGGGAGCATCGCGTTTTCCGGGCCGCCTACAGACGACGTGCACCGGCACTGGAATGAACATACCCGGGCGGCAGCCGCGCTTCTGTACGGGCGCCGGCTCTTCGAGGTCATGGACGAGCATTGGACGGCGGCCGCCATGGAGGACGACCTGCCCGATGTCGAGGCAGAATTCGCACGTGCCTATGTCGACACGCCGCGTTTCGTGTTCTCCGACACGCTGGAGAGTGTCCCATCCGGCATCGAGCTCGTTCGAAGCCAGGACGCGACGACCGTGGTGAATCGGCTCAAGGACGAGACGGAAGGCGACCTGGCCGTCGGCGGCGCCGGTCTCGCTGCATCCTTGATCGATCTCATCGACGAGTTCCGGCTAGTGGTCCTGCCGGTGGCGATCGGCTCGGGGAAACCGTTCTTCCCCGCCGGGAGTGAGCTCCCCCTCCGTCTGGTCGACCAGCAGCTGTTCGATTCGGGGGCCGTGTACCTCGCATATGTGAGGCGGTAATCGGCCACCGCGAGGTCGTTACCCTGCCGCCCCATGCGAATCGGAATCCTGACCGGTGGTGGAGACGTGCCCGGGCTCAACGCCTGCATCAAGGCGGTGGTGAACCGGGCAGCAGAAGAAGGGCATCAGGTGGTGGGGATCCGCCGGGGATGGGGCGGGTTGGCTCATTTCAACCCCGAGGACGCCCAATCGAACGCTGACTTGCTCATCCCGCTCGATCCTGGTGTGGTCCGAACCATCGATCGCACTGGTGGCACTTTCCTCCACACTTCCCGGACCAACCCGGGCAAGATGAGACCGGAGGAGGTTCCTGCGTTTCTCGGCGACAAATCTGCCGAGGAGGGAAACGTCGACATCACCCCCCACGTGCTCGAAGTCCTCGAAGACCAGAAGATCGACGTGTTGATCCCAATCGGTGGCGACGACACCCTCTCGTACGGGCTTCGTCTCCACGAGGAGGGGGTGCCGGTGGTCGCCATCCCCAAGACGATGGACAACGACGTCCATGGCACCGACTACTGCATCGGCTTCTCGACGGCGGTGACACGCGGAGTGCAGTTCATACACAGCCTGCGCACGGCGGCCGGATCTCACGAACGGATAGCGGTGGTGGAGCTCTTCGGCCGGTACAGCGGCGAGACCTCACTCGTGACCGCCTATCTGTCGGGGGTGGACCGGGCCATCATCTCCGAGGTCCCTTTCGACGTCGAGAAACTGGCCGGTCTGCTCTTGTCCGATCGAGCGTCGAACCCCTCCAACTACGCCATGATGACCATATCGGAAGGCGCCCGTTTGCAGGAGGGGGACATGATGCTGGCCGGGGAGGAGGACGCCTATGGCCACCGCAAGCTGGGTGGGATCGGCGCCCTCACCGGCGAGCTGCTGAAGGAGCGAACCGGCGAGCCGGTGCTCTACCAGCAGGTGGCGTATCTGATGCGATCCGGGGCCCCCGACTCACTCGATCTCATGGTGGCTACCAACTATGCGGTGATGGCGGCGGATCTGGCGGTGGAGAACAGCCATGGCCGCATGGTGGCGTTGCGGGGTGGCACGTACACCCACGTCCCGATCGGGGTCACCAAGGAGGGCGTCAAGCGGGTCGACGTCGACGAGCTCTACGATCTCGACACCTATCTGCCCAAGGTTCGTCACGTCCTGGGCAAGCCGATGTTCCTCTACTGACGCCTTAGGCTCGTCTACCGCGTCACGCGGCTGGCCGATGCGGCTACAGCCTTCTTGTCCCTCTTGGCCTGGCGCTTTCCCTTCAAGTCCTTGGCCGCCACCTTCTTGGTGCTCTTGCCACCCTTGTCTTTGTTAGCCACTTCGGGCCTCTCTGTTGGGCGAATCGAATTCGATTCGTGTCCAGTGTGTCACGTTTCGAGAGCCAAGCCGATGGACCTCTGCTAGCCGACTGCCCCGCCCAACGTTTCGACCCGGCCCGCAATCACCTCGCGGACCTGGTCACGCAGATCGCCTGTGTCCGACGTGGACAAGCCTTCGGTCTCCACTGGCTTGTCGAGGACGACTCTGATCACCCCGCCCCGAACAATTGGCTTGCCTGGTGGCCAGGCCTCGTACGAACCGTGAATCGAAAGGGGGAGCACGGGCAGGCCCGATCTGATCGCCATCGTGAAGGCACCTTTCTTGAAGGGCTTCATGACTCCGTTGCGGGGCCGTGTTCCCTCCGCGTAGATGATCAGGCTTCGACCTTTCTCGATCAGCTCTCGCGACTGGCGATTGACTTCGGCATGCACAGCCCCCCTCGCCTCCCGGTCGACTTCGATGATCCCGACCATTCTCATCCCCTGCGCCAGCACCGGGACCCGAAACAATTCCTTCTTGGCGAGGAACCGAATCGGCAACGGCACGGCGAGCAGGCACGCCATGATGTCGAGCGCCGACAAATGGTTGGCGACGACGACGTACGAACGGCTTGGATCGATGTTCTCGGCGCCCTCCACCTCGAGCTTGGTGCCGGAAGCGGCCAACCAGACCCGGCTCCACCCACGGATGATCTTCTCGATGAGAGGCGAGCTGTCGTTGATGACGACGGTGACCGCAATCGATGCCACGGCGACGATGGTGGCTGTCACCCCCGCGACCACGGTGATGATCGTCCTGGGCACGTCGATGAACAACCGCATCGACGGAGAGTACCGATCGGCCCCTTACGCTGAACCGTCATGGACAAGGCTTCTGTACGGGAACGGATGAGGGGAGTAGGACCAATCCCGCCGATGGTGAGCGACCAGATCGTCGGTGGATTGTTCGCCTGGCTCTCGCCCCGTCTCCCCGGGACCATCTCGGCGTTCCTTCCGATGACAGGAGAGGTGGACCTTCGCCCGCTGTTCGAGCGTCTCCCCGGCTGGCGATGGGTGCTGCCCCGGGTCGAAGACGACCGATCCATCACCTTCCGTGATCTCGCCGTCTCTCGTGAGACTCATCCATTCGGCATGGAGCAGCCCACCGCCTCGGGGCCGGTGGTCCCCATTCAGGAGATCGATGTGCTTCTCGTCCCCGGCCTCGCCTTCGACCTAAGCGGGTCCCGGCTAGGAAATGGGGCCGGACACTATGACCGGATCCTCTCCTCGGCCCGGGGCGACGCCATCGGTATCGGGATTGCACCTGCGGTGCGGCTGGTGGATTCGGTCCCGGTCGAGGCCCATGACGTGAGGGTCCACTGGCTGGCGACCGAGGAGGGTGTGGTCAGCCGTGCTCCCAGTGGGTGAGCCGGTCGATGGATAGGAAGATCCCAGGCCCGCTCGGCGGGGTGTTGCGGTATTGGCGGTACTTGGCCTTGAGACGTGACCTTGCCTCCCACCAATTTCCGCCATCCTTCTCGATGGTGACCTCGCCGTCGACCCGAACCCACCAAAGCTGGTTCCACTCCTCTTCGTAGTGGTCGACGAGGAGCGAGGCCACAGGCAGCGTCTCCACGTTCTGCAGCCGCTGCAGGTGGTGTGTTGTCTTCGGCTTCTCGTCGATCATGTGGACGACGTTGAGGCCGATCACGGCGAAGGTGACCGCCACTACGTGCGGCCTGCCGTCCGGGGTGATGGAGACGAATCTGCCTACCCGCGCCGCCGCCAGTCGATGCAGCGCCTCGGCGTCATCCATGCTGTTCCAGCAGCGGCTGGATCGTGCGCCACGTCGAGTCCGCCCATCGCTTGTGGCCGGATGCGCTCACATGGAACTTGTCGGCCGACCAGAGCTCCCGGTCCGAGTACCAGATGGTCGGATCGTCTTTTCTGTGGGGCACCACATGGGCGTTGTAGCGGGCCGCCACCTTGTGGTGCACGAGATCGAACCGGGCCGAGCGCTGTGTCATCAAGTTGCGCAAGGGAGGTTTCAGTCGCGGAATGGTGCCGATGTCGCCGACACCGCTCAGGATGATCAGCGCGCCGGTCTCGGACAGAGTGGCGACCAATTCGTCCAGCCGCCTCTCGAAGACCCGGATGCCGACGCCATGGATCACGTCGTTGGCGCCGACGGAGACCAAGTACATGTCGGGCTGGAGTGCCATGGCCGGCTTGAGTTGATCGCGAAGCAAGTCCTCAGCACGCGAGCCGCTCACTGCATACGAACGGAGGGTGACATGATGCGTCTCTGCCATCTTCTGGCAGATGATCCTCACCCAGATCTCATCGGGTCCGGCCACGCCAGGAGCGGTCACCGACGAGTCGCCGAGGACAGCCACGCGATAGGGAGGATGGGTGGGGTCGCCGAACACACCGGATGGGTCGAATTCGGCCTGACGGGGAGCAGGTTGGAGAGCCGCATAGAGGACTTCGGCGCCGAGGATCACGGCACCGGCGGTTACTCCGCGTACCAGGAGACGGGGGACCATCCGTCAATTCTTACAGAGATCCCGGGTCAGGCGCTGCTGGCGTTTTGAATTCGCGCCTTGAGGCCGAAACGGCCCTTGGTCTCGGTCAGGTCGATGATCGCCCCGGCCGCATTGGCAAAGGCGGAAGGATCCTCTGGGAAGAACTCGAACGTGTCGCCTTCGATGTCGAAGGCGAATCGATACACCGATGTCCGGTGGACCTCGAGAGTGTCGATCGGCCACGACCCGAGATGCCGCTTCCCGGCGACCACACGGAATCGACCTTCGGCGATTTCGATCGTGACCGCGGTCGGCTCGAGTCTCTGTGCTTTCAGCCGCCCCGTGTAATACATCGAGGGGTCAATGTACTCGCTCGCAGGCAGGAGGAACAGGGGGAGAACGCCCAAATTCTGGGTACAGTTTGAACTAGTCAGCGGAAGGATGGATGACGGAGGCAGCCCTGGACAGGCCCAATTTGGCCAACAAGGTCCGATTCGTGACCGCCACCACCTTGTTCGACGGCCACGACGCCTCCATCAACATATTTCGCCGCATTCTTCAGGCCTCAGGCGCCGAAGTGATCCATCTCGGTCATAACCGGACCGGGCTCGACATCGTGGAGACCGCCGTCGAGGAGGACGCTCACGCCATCGCAGTGACCTCGTATCAGGGTGGTCACATGGAGTTCTACCGCTACCTGCGCGACCTGCTCGTGGAGCGAGATGCCGGGCACATCCGCATCTTCGGTGGGGGCGGGGGGACGATCCTCCCCCACGAGGGCGAAGAGCTCGCCAGCTACGGGATCACCCGGGTCTACTCGCCCGACGACGGTCGTGAGATGGGCATGCAGGGGATGGTCAGCGACATGCTGACCCGTTCCGACTTCGCCACGGGTGAGCTGGGTGAGGACTTCGATCTCGACGAGGTCAACGCCGACAACACCCGCATGGTGGCCACCCTCATCTCGGCCGCCGAGAACTTCCCCGAGAAGTATCAGGACGTCTTCGAACAGATCGAAGCCCGCGCCTCGGCTTCATCAGCACCGGTGGTTGGGATAACCGGCACCGGTGGCTCGGGAAAGTCGAGCCTCGTCGATGAGCTGCTGCGACGGTTCCTGCTCGACTTCGAGGACCTGAGGGTCGCCGTGATCTCGGTGGACCCGTCGAAGCGGCGCTCCGGCGGCGCCCTGCTTGGTGATCGCATCCGGTTGAACTCCCTTCCCCATCCTCGCGCCTACATGCGGTCCCTGGCCACCCGTCAGGCCAATCTCGCCCTTTCGCCTCATGTGCAACGAGCGATCGAGGTGGTCAAGGCGGCGGGGTTCGACATCGTCCTGCTGGAGACGTCGGGGATCGGTCAGTCCGACACCGAGATCGTCGATTACTCGGACACGTCGATCTACGTGATGACTCCCGAGTACGGGGCTGCCACCCAGTTGGAGAAGATCGACATGCTCGACTTCGCCGACCTGGTCGCGATCAACAAGGCGGACAAGGAGGGCGCTCGGGACGCGCTCCGGGACGTCCGCAAGCAGTACAAGCGGAACCGTCTGGCCTTCAGCGCCAACGACGACGAGCTCCCGGTGCACCTGACCGTGGCGTCGGATTTCAACGACCCGGGCACGAACCGCTTCTACCGGGCTTTCCTCGGGGAATTGGCCGGTCACCGCCTCACCCTCGAGTCGAAACTCGATCTCCCGGTGAGCGACGAGGCCAAACAGCATGTCGTCCCGCCGGAGCGCACCCGGTACCTGGCCGAGATCGTGGAGGCGAACCGGGGCTACGACTCCTGGGCTGCCGAACAGTCGGATATCGCAGACACCCTGTACCGGCTCGAGGGAGCCCGGGAGCGCATCTCTCCCCCTGAAGGGGGGAGTGCCGCCGCAGGCGGGGAGGGGGGAGCGCTCGAGGAACTGATCACCCAGACCGGGGAGGATCTCGATCCTGAGAACCGCCGGGCCCTCGAGCGTTGGGAGGCCATGCTCGCCGAGTACTCGGGCACAGAGTTCATCTACCACGTGAGGGGGCGTGAGATCAGGGTTCCCCTCCACGAGGAGACGCTGAGCCACACCCGGGTGCCGAAGGTGGCGCTGCCCCGTTACCGGTCCTGGGGTGACAGGCTCCGCTGGCTGCTCCAAGAGAACGTCCCCGGTGAGTTTCCGTACACCGCCGGGGTCTTCCCCTTCAAGCGGGCGGAAGAGGACCCGGCCCGGATGTTTGCCGGCGAGGGCCCACCGGAGCAGACCAACCGCCGGTTCCATTACCTGGCCGCAGGGATGCCGGCCAAGCGTCTCTCGACAGCGTTCGACTCGGTGACGCTCTACGGGGAGGACCCCCACGAGCGTCCCGACATCTACGGGAAAGTGGGCAACTCAGGGGTGTCCATCGCCACCCTCGACGATGCCAAGAAGCTGTACTCGGGCTTCGATCTCTCCGACGCTGCAACATCGGTATCGATGACCATCAACGGGCCGGCCCCAATGATCCTCGCGTTCTACATGAACGCCGCCATCGATCAGGCGTGTGAGCGGCACGTCGACGAGAACGACCTCTGGGAGGAGGTGGAGGCCCGGATCGCGGAGATCTACGGGGATCGCTCCCGCCCGATTTACTCGGGTGACCTACCCGAGGGTCACGGCGGACTCGGGCTTCGCCTCCTCGGGGTGACCGGGGATCAAGTGCTCCCGGCGGACACCTATGAGCGGATCAGGGCCGAGACCGTTGCCCGCGTCCGGGGCACGGTTCAGGCGGACATCCTCAAGGAGGACCAGGCTCAGAACACCTGCATCTTCTCCACCGAGTTCGCCTTGGGGATGATGGGCGACATCCAGCAATGGTTCGTCGATAACGACGTGCGGAATTTCTACTCGGTGTCGATCAGCGGGTATCACATGGCCGAAGCCGGGGCCAACCCGATCACACAACTTGCATTCACGCTTGCCAACGGGTTCACCTACGTGGAGAACTACCTGGCCCGGGGCATGGACATCGACGACTTCGCCCCAAATCTCTCCTTTTTCTTCTCCAACGGGATCGACGCCGAGTACGCCGTCATCGGCCGCGTCGCCCGGCGTATCTGGGCCAAGGCCATAAAGCATCGCTACGGGGGCAATGAGCGGTCTCAGAAGCTGAAGTACCACGTGCAGACCTCGGGCCGTTCCCTCCATGCCCAGGAGATCTCGTTCAACGACATCAGGACGACGCTGCAGGCCCTGTACGCCATCTATGACAACACCAACAGTCTGCACACCAACGCCTACGACGAGGCGATCACCACCCCCACCGAGGAGTCGGTCCGCCGGGCCCTCGCCATCCAGCTCATCATCAACCAGGAGCTTGGCCTGGCGAAGAACCAGAACCCGCTTCAGGGCAGCTTCATCATCGAGGAGCTGACCGATCTGGTCGAGGAGGCGGTACTGGCCGAGTTCGATCGGATCAACAGCCGTGGGGGAGTGCTGGGAGCGATGGAGCGGCAATATCAACGCACCAAGATCCAGGAGGAGTCGCTCTATTACGAGCAGCAGAAGGAGGCCGGCGGCTACCCGGTGGTCGGAGTCAACACCTTCATCTCTAAGGAGGGGTCTCCGTTCGTCATCCCGACCACCCTGATCAGGTCCACCACCACGGACAAGGACCGTCAGATCGCCAATGTCCGCGCCTTCCAGGATCGGAACCGGGACGTCGGGCCGAAAGCTCTCGAGGAGCTGCAGAGAGCGGCAGTCTCGGGGGGCAACATCTTCGCCCAGCTCATGGAGACGGCCAAGGTGGCTTCCCTAGGGCAGATGAGCAACGCCCTCTACGCCGTCGGGGGCCAGTACCGGCGAAACATGTGACTACATCGGCAGGGGTGGCTGGTGCAGGCCGAATGGCGAGCCCTGATCGTCCTTGCACAGCTTGAAGCGGCCGAAGGTCGCAATCGACTCCTCATCCCCCTCCACGTCGGTGTCGTCGACAGTTCCTCCTAGATCCAGGACCTTCTCGACGGCGGCGTCGATGTCATCGACCCTGAAGAAGAGATACGGGGTGGCGCCCGGATCACTTCCATGGATGCCGGCACCAACATTGGGCAACGAGATCACATAACCCTGACCCGACGGCCCGGGCTCGAACTTCCAACCGAACAGGCCCGAGTAGAAGACCTGTGCCTTGTCGACGTCCTCGACACCAAACTCCACGAAGGCCAGTTCACCCGACAATCTCGCTCCTTCCGCCGGGTCCACCACCCTATTCATCGAGCCACTCACTTACCTCTCGACCCGGATCTGAGCCGCCCTGGCATGTGCCTCCAGACCCTCGAGCCGGGCGAGAAGGACGGTGTCGTCGATCAACGCCGATGGGTCGTCGAGCCTTGACCAGGTGGGCGCCTTGAGAAAGGTCATGACCGAGAGCCCGGACTGGAATCTCGCCCCACCACCGGTCGGGAGAACGTGATTGGGACCGACCCCGTAGTCGGCGAAAGCCTCGGCGCTTTGCCCGCCGAGGAACACTGAGCCGTATGAGGTGAGCTTCCCCAACACATCCTCAGGTTGCTCGACGTGCAGGGAGAGATGCTCTGGTGCCACCCGTTCCGCGGCGGCTACGGCTTCATCCAAGGATCCGACGACGAGGGAGAAACCGTTGGTGAGTGCTTGCCGGGCCACCGCCGATGTGGGCAGGTCGGAAAGCTGGAGCTCGATGTGGTGATCGACGTCATTGGCCAGACGCAGGCTTGTCGTCACAAGAAGTGGGAGAGCGTCGATGTCGTGCTCTGCCTGGGCGAGGAGGTCGGCAGCGACCAGAGCCGAGTCCGCCTGGTCGTCGGCGATGACCAGGATCTCGCTGGGTCCGGCCAGGCCATCGATCCCAACCTCTCCAAAGAGAAGCTTCTTGGCGGCCGTCACATACTTGTTCCCAGGGCCCACGATCAGATCACAGGCGGGAGAAAGACTCCCAAAGGCGAGAGCGCCGATTGCCTGGGCCCCGCCCAGGGCGAGCAGCCCGTCAGCCCCCGCGACCGCGGCCGCGGCCATCGTCACATCGGTAGGCCGCGGCGAAGCCACCCACACTGTCTTCACTCCCGCGACCCACGCCGGTATCACCGTCATCAAAACCGAAGATGGGAGAGGGTGTCGCCCACCAGGCGCGTATGCCCCGACCGTCGAAACCGGCAACCAACGATGCCCGGCCCTGCCTCCGATCACCTCGACATCGACATCGACCAGAGCCTCACGCTGAGCCTCGGCGAAATGCCTGATCCGTGACGCCACACTCATCAAGGCTTGACGCTCGTCGGGGCCGATCTGCTTTAGGGCCCGGTCCAGCTCTTCGCGGTCGTAGACGATCTGGTCCCCGGGGAACAGATCGCCGTAGTGCTCTGAGAAGCGACGTATCGCCCCCTCACCGTTCGCCCTGACGTCCTCGAGTATCTCGGCGGCAGAGGTGATTGCGCTCAGATCGACCGGACGCTGTACCACCGTCGGCATGGTTTCGATCCGGGGCAGCGACCTCATCGTCCGTTCTCCTTGGCGATCATCGGGCGACGGGTCACCCGGCGCTCCCGGCGATCGAGCTCGATCTCCACGTCGTGGATGTCGGAGCCGCTGGCGGTGAGCCGGACCATCAAGAAATAGAGGAGATCGGCTGCTTCGTGAATCGTCTGGTCCTGGCTTTCTGCGGCACCCAACTCGGCGGCTTCTTCCGACAGCTTGGCAGCCAATAGCCCGGGATCGTCGAGGAGCTTGCGTGTGTTGGACCCCAAGTCAGCCGAGAGTGCCATGGTGCTCAGACGTCTCTGCAGCCGGCCAATGCCGCGGTCTTCGCCCCAACAGCTCCGATCACCGGTGTGGCAGAACCCGGGTCCTTCCTGACGAACTGCGAATCGCAACGAGTCCCGGTCGCAGTCGACGTCCACGGTCAGGAGTTGCTGGGTCGCACCCGAGGTCTCTCCCTTGACCCAGACCCCTCTCGAGCGGCTGTGATAGATGCCCCGTTTTTCCTCGATGGCCCGCTTCAGGCTCTCCGCGCTCGAGTAGACCTGGCCGAGTGCAGTGCCGGACTCGTCCACGACGACTGTCGGCCACAGTCCATCCGGCCGATCAGTGATCAATGTTGCTGCCAGAGCATCAGCCATCGTCAGTTCTCCCGTGTAGAGAGCCATCCCTACCTGGGCGTCGGCTCCACGACGATCGAGGATTGCGACCTCCTCTGCGGACCTGATCCCGCCGGCGATGGTGACCCGGGCCGGAGCGGCAGCCGCGACAACCTCCTTGGCCCGCTCCAGATCCGTGCCTCCGAGTCGCCCTTCTCGCTCGATGAAGGTGATGAGGAATCCGCCGCACAGGTCTCGAAGCTCTTCGATCCGGGTCATCAGGTCAGTTCCGCTGCTCTCACGCCATCCGTGAGTGAGGACTTCGCCGTCCCGCGAATCGAGGGCGACGATGACTCGATCTGTTGGAAGCTCGCCGAGCAATTCGGGTGTGGCCGCTGTCCCGATGATGACCTTCTCCGCGCCCAGGTCCAGCCAATGCAGGGCGGTGGGGATGTCACGGATCCCGCCGCCGACGCGTACCCGCCCCTGGCGGCACAATTCTGCGACCAGGTCCCCATTGTCGCCTTCCCCACGTGCGGCATCGATGTCGATGACCGCTACCTCGCCGATCAGCCCGAATCGATCGAGCAGTGGCCTCGGGTCACCTGCCGCGATGGCCAGAGTCTCCCCTTCGACCAGTTGCACGGCCTGTCCCCCGGAGATGTCGATGGAAGGGATGATCATGGCCGCACCAGGATCCCGGCATCGGACATCGCGTTCTTAAGGGCCCCGACGGTGGTGTCGCCATCGTGAAGGATGCTGGCGACGAGCGCCGCCGATGCGCCGGCCCGGATTGCGTCGACCAGATGAAATGATTCGTTTGCCCCACCCGAGGCGATGACCGGGACAGTCACGGCATCGGAGACCACCGCAACGAGCTGCAGGTCATAGCCCTCTCGGGTCCCGTCCCGGTCCCAACTGGTGAGGAGGATCTCGCCGGCGCCGATAGCAGTCGCTTTTTGGCACCACTCGACAACATCGATGCCTGTCCGGGTTCGGCCGCTCTCCACCACCACCTCCCAGGCCTGACCCGTCGAGGCCGCGTCGACCGCCAGCACCGTGCATTGATTGCCGTACTGCTCGGCGATCTCACCGATGAGGGGGGGACGGTCGACCGCGGCCGTGTTCACCCCCACCTTGTCGGCGCCCGCCTCGAGGAGACGTCCTGCATCGTCGGCGCGTCGGACTCCTCCACCAACTGTGAGCGGTATGGAGAGGGCGGCGCGCACGCCGCGCACCGTGTCGAGGGCGTGCCCTCTGCCCTCGGGCGTTGCCGATACATCCAGGAGCACGATCTCGTCGGCTCCCTGTTGCTCGTAGAGCGCGGCGCACTCAACCGGGTCACCTGCGTCGCGTAGACCCTGAAAGCGAACCCCTTTGACCACCCGTCCGTCCTTGATGTCGAGACAGGGGATGACCCGCGATGCCAGGCTCACGCCGCCTCCAACCATCGTTCGAGGATGCGTGCACCCCACGGCCCGGACAATTCGGGGTGAAACTGGCAAGCCAGCACGTCGCCCCGCTCCAAGGCCGAAACGAACCCGCCTCCGTACTCCGTCGTGGCGCCGATCCAACCGCCCGGCACGCGATCGATTCGATAGCTGTTGGCGAAATATGCCCACCCTGGGTCGATGAATCGCGACTCCGGGGCGGGATCGACCTGATTCCATCCCAGCTGAGGCACCCTGACTTCGTCTCCGAACCGGGTCACTGCGGCGTCCACGATGGCGAGGCCCTCTGCGCCCGGGCTCTCCTCGCTCTTCTGGCAGAGAAGTTGCATGCCGACACAGACGACCAGGGTCGGTCGTCCCTCCTCGATTCTCTCCCTAAGTGCCAGGGCCAGTCCTTGGTCACCGATCCTTGACATGGCCGCCCCGAAGGCGCCGACCCCGGGCAGGACCACGCCCGGCGCATCAGTGACCTCCCGGTCCGTCCTGGCGTCGGAGACACTCGCCCCGAGACGGGTGAGAGCGGCCCTCACGGAGGCGATGTTGGCGGTGCCGGTGGGGACGATCTTCACGTCGGTCACTTCAGAGTCCCCTTGGTGCTGGGAATCCCGCCATCGGATTGGCTGACGGCGGAGCGCAGGGCGATGCCCAGAGCCTTGAAGGCCGACTCTGCCTTGTGATGATCGTTCTGCCCCCGGATCAGGTCGACATGGAGCGCCATCCGACCCTCGATCGCGAACGAGTTGAGGAAATGGACGATGTTCTCGGCGGCGACTTCTCCGATGGTGTCGCGGCTGAATGCGATCGAGACTTCGGGCCAGGGTCGTCCGGAGAGATCGACGACCGCCCTCGTGAGCGATTCATCGAGCGGGGCGTAGGCGTACCCGAACCTGGTGATCCCGTTGCGATCTCCCAGCGCCTCATCGAGAGCTCGGCCGAGAACGATGGCGCAGTCTTCCACCGTGTGGTGGTCGTCGACTTCGGTGTCGCCACTCGCCACCAACTCGAGGTCGAAGCGGCCGTGTCTCGCGAACGCACCCAGCATGTGGTCGAGAAAGCCCAGCCCTGTCTTGACCTGGGAAACGCCGGCCCCATCCAGGTCGAGATACCCGGTGATGGTGACCTCGGTCGTTTCCCGGCTGAACTCGGATCGTCTTGTCATGGCAGCATCTCCTCTACATCGGTCGTCTTGTCGAGAATTCGGGCGGCGTATCGCAGCCGTTCCCTGGCTCCTTCCGGTTCGTCGCCGGGGGCGATGACGCCTATCGGCACCACACCCGCTCCCCGCGCCGCGGCCAGGTCATCGGGTGTATCGCCGAGCATCCAGGCTCGGGTCACACCCATGATCTCGAGAGCTTTCACCACCGGTGCCGGGTCGGGCTTGAGCGGCGCATCGTCCCTGGTGACCAATGCTGCAAGCCCGTCTATGAGGCCGAACCGCTCCAAGAACTCGACCGCATCCGATCGTGGTCGCCCAGTCACCACCGCCAACTGCCGGTTCGTCGCCCATCGTCGCCAGGTGGCGGGGTCGACCAGAGACGTCTCCGCCACCTTGAGCCCTGGTGACGCGGCCGTGCCCTGATAGAGAGCCTCGAATCGCTCGGTGACCGCCTCTATGGGGGCCTCCACCCCCCGTTCGAGGCAGAGACGCCGGGTCAGCTCCCAGTCGTCGTTGCTGTTGCCGTCCGTCTTGGCGGCTTCTATGTCGGAGGGCTCGACTTCGACTCCGAAGCTCCTGGCCGTCTCGATGATCGCCAACACCTGGGAGCCGCTCACATCGGCGATCACCCCGTCTAGATCGAAGATGATCGCCTGGGGATCGAGCAGCGAGCCGAGAGTCGCCACCAGGCGGTCGAAATCGTCGGCGTCGCCGGGGACCGTGATCCTGACGGCCGACTCGAGCCCAGGCCTGCCCGGAAACCGACGGAGCGCTACGCCGAGGGAGGCAGCACCCGTTATGACCCATGATGAGTCGTCGCACTCGGCGAGGACGAAGTTGGCTTCTGAGGGGAGTGGGCGGGCACCGAGGCCGGTCAGCGTGCCGGTCAATGCGACTCGTTCCCTCTTCACCTCTTCGACGAAGCTCGTCGTCACGGAGACGGGCTTCGCGAGTCTCGTCTCGGCAAGGGCGGCGGAGAGAGCCGACACCGGGTACGGGTTCCCGAAGGCGCCGATGGCTGACACGAGCTCCGGGGAACCGAGCAGGTATCCGACTCTGAGACCGGCGAGCCCGTAGGCCTTCGAGAGGGTCCTCGTCACGACGACGTTGCCGAGCTCGAGCAATGCAGGCGTCGGATCGGCTTCGGCGAACTCCACGTATGCGGCGTCCAGAACGAGCATTGGGGTTTCGGCGGCCACCTTGATGAGGTCGATCTCGCTCGCAACGCCTCCCGTGGGGTTGTTCGGGGAAACGATGAAAGCGGCCTCGGTATCACCTGTGATCGCTGCCAGCACCTCGGCGACAGGAAACGGACCGGTCCACCACGGCACCTCCAGCAGCCTCGCCTGGCGTTGCTCTGCGTAGCGGGGGATCATCTCGAAGGTGGGGTACGTGCTCACCACTTCGCCGCCCTCGGTCACCCGGGCGAGGAAGCACCGGGACAGGGCGTCATCCCCCCCTGCTGTCACCAGGACCCGATCCTCTGATAAGCCGTGCAGCGCGGCAAGACGGGCCCGAAGAGAGCGGGTGTCCGGGTACCGGCCGACCAGTCGACGCGGGTCGTCAATCGCATCGAGCAGCTCTTCAGCTCGGCTTCGCCCCTCGTTCTTGGAGAGATCGAGGTCTATCGGCGCGTCGAAGCCCGGCGGGAGGTAGGTGGCGGGGGAGCTCATGGGACGATCTGCTCCAGTCGAGACACGGCGATGTCGGTAGCGCCGAGTTGCCTCAGCCGGGGGATGAGTCGTGGAAGGTCGCTTCGGGGCACGGCCGCCTTGACCGCCATGCCGGCGCCACCATGGAGCGTGGCGACGGTTGGCTCTCTCATTGCAGGCAGTGCTTCTATGACAGCCTCGAGATCGGCCAGTGTCACGTTCAGTTCGAGCATGACTCTCTTTCGCGCATCGAGCACCGAGCGAAGACTCAACACCAGCCCGTCAATGGCGCCTTTCTTGTCGGGATCGGCCACGGCTCTCTGACTGGCGTAGAAACGGGTCGACGACTCCATCAACTCGTCGACCACGGCAAGCCCGTTGGCCGCCAGCGTCTCCCCGGTGGCGGTGTTGTCGACGATGAGGTCGGCGTCCTCGGGCGGGAAAACCTCCGTCGCCCCGTACGACCGCACAAAAGAGGCATCGAGGCCGCGACCGGCGATCCAGGACCGGGTGAGCCGCTCGTACTCGCTGGCCACCACGAGTCTTCGATTCGGGAGGTTCCCGTCTGCATCGAGCAAGCTCTCGGCGGCCGCCGCCACGATCCGCACCGGGTCGAGACCGGTGTCGAGCAACTCGACCAGATCTGCCTGCTGCTCGGCTACCCAGTCGGCGCCCGCGAACCCGATGTCGCGGGTTCCGACCGCCAGCATCTCGACGATGTTCTGTGGCTTGAGGAGCTTCACCTCGAATCCTGGCTCGGAAAGCACGGGGCGGTAACCCCGCTGTCCGACGTGGAGCTCGAGGCCGGCGGCGGCGAGCAAGTTGAAGACGCCGGTTTCCATACGCCCCTTGGGGAGGGCCAGGTGGATTGTGGGCTCGGTATTCATTCGGGCGTTCCTTCCCGCCTTGGTGGCCGGGATCTCGCCCTCGGAAACGAGAAACGCCGACCGCTTGGGCCGGCGTCTGCGTTGGTGGCTTCTCTGCCTCAGCCCATCGTCATCCGACCCATGAAGGGTGATGGTGATGATGGGTGTGGGCGAACAGCCGATTCATGTCGGATATGAGCATACGCGTCTGGCCTGAGATGGCAACTACGGCTCGCCCCCGGCCACCGGTAGCCTTCGCCGCCCCATGACCAGGAACGTCCCGGAAAAACCAGCCCTCGAGGGTCTCGAGGCCAAATGGATGGAGCGATGGGAGACCGACGGCACCTATCGGTTCGACCGCTCCAGGGACCGTTCGGCGATCTTCGCTATCGACACCCCGCCCCCAACCGTGTCCGGGTCGCTGCACATGGGATCTGTCTTCGGGTATGTCCAGACCGACGCCCATGCCCGCTATCGCCGAATGAAGGGAAACGAGGTCTTCTATCCGATGGGCTGGGACGACAACGGCCTCCCCACCGAGCGTCGGGTGCAGAACTACTACGGGGTTCGATGTGATCCGACCCTGCCTTACGACCCCTCATTCGCGCCGCCCGACGAGCCTTCCGATCCGCCGATTTCCATCAGCAGACGCAACTTCATCGAGCTGTGCCACGGTCTCACCGCCGAGGACGAGAAGGTCTTCGAGGACCTGTGGCGCACGCTGGGGCTGTCCGTCGACTGGACACAGACCTACGCCACCATCGACCCCCACAGCCAGCGCACCAGTCAGAAGGCGTTCCTGCAGAACCTGGCCCGTGGTGAGGCCTACTCCCAGGAGGCGCCGGTCCTGTGGGATGTCGATTTCAAGTCGGCGATCGCCCAGGCCGAGCTCGAAGACAGGGAACGCCCTGCCGCCTATTACCGAATCGCCTTCAGAAATGGCGACGGGTCGCCCCTGTACATCGAGACCACCCGGCCCGAGCTGATCGCGGCCTGTGTCGCTCTCGTCGCCCATCCGGAAGACGACCGATATCAGAGTCTCTTCGGCACGACGGTCACCTCCCCTCTCTTCGGGGTCGAGCTTCCGGTTGTCTCCCATCATCTGGCTGATCCGGAAAAGGGAAGTGGCGTCGCAATGATCTGCACATGGGGGGACACCACTGATGTCACTTGGTGGCGGGAGCTCGACCTGCCCACCCGCGCCCTGATCCGGCAGACGGGTCGTCTTCGAGAGGACGTCCCCGAGTGGATCGAGGCGGAATCCGGTCAGGAGGCGTACCGGCAGATCGCCGGGCTCTACCCCAACCAGGCGCAGAAGCGAATCGAAGAGCTCCTCGCCGAGTCAGCAGATCTCGACGGCGTGCCCCGTCCGATCACCCATCCGGTCAAGTTCTACGAAAACGGCGACCGCCCGCTCGAGATCGTCTCCAGCCGGCAGTGGTACATCCGCAACGGTGGCCGGGACCAGGACCTGCGTTCGCAGTTCCTGAAACGCGGTTTCGAGCTCGACTGGGTCCCCGACTTCATGAAGGTCCGCTACGAGCATTGGGTCAATGGGCTGACCGGCGATTGGCTGGTCTCACGGCAGCGCTTCTTTGGTGTCGCCATCCCGGTCTGGTACCCGGTCGGCGCCGACGGGACTATCGATCACGATCATCCGATTCTGCCCGACGAGGGCAACCTGCCCGTGGATCCGACCTCCGCCACACCGCCCGGCTACGACGAGGCCCAGAGGGGCCAACCGGAAGGGTTCATCGGTGACCCGGACATCATGGACACCTGGGCCACCTCTTCGCTCACTCCACAGATCGCAGGGCACTGGGACGACGATCCCGATCTCTTCTCGCGGGTTTTCCCGATGGACCTGCGGCCCCAGGGCCCGGAGATCATCCGCACTTGGCTTTTCTCCACCGTGGTCCGCTCCCACTACGAGCACGATGCGCTGCCTTGGGCCCACACGACGATCAACGGCTGGGTGCTCGACCCGGACAGGAAGAAGATGTCCAAATCCAAGGGGAACGTGGTCACGCCCCACGTCTTGATCGAGGAGCACGGGGCGGAGGCGGTCCGCTACTGGGCCTGCAATGGCCGGCCCGGGACCGACACCGCTGTCGACCACGGGGTCATGAAGATCGGCCGCCGTCTCGCTACCAAGATCCTCAACGCATCACGGTTTGCTCTCGGTTTCGCTGACGACGTCGAGTCATCGGTGATCACCGAGGCCCTCGACCGCTCGATGCTGGCCACCCTGGCTGAAGTGGTGGAGCAGGCCACCGATGCGTTTGACGCATTCGACTACGCCCGCGCCCTCGAGATCGTCGAGCGGTCGTTCTGGACCTGGACCGACGACTACGTCGAGCTGGTCAAGAGCCGGGCGTACGACGGTGGGAAGGCGGGCGCATCGGCACATGCCGCCCTCCAGATGGCGCTGGGGGTCTACCTTCGGCTCTTCGCCCCCTTCCTGCCGTTCGTGACCGAAGAGGTTTGGTCCTGGTGGCGGGAGGGGTCGGTTCACAGGGAACTCTGGCCCGGCGTCGAGGAGCTTTCGGCTTACTCGGGAGACCCTGCGGTCCTGATCGAGACCGCGGCAGTCCTCTCTGCGGTGCGGAAGGCCAAGTCGGACGCCAAGGTCTCGATGCGGGCCGAGGTGGAGTCGGTGTCGGTCTCGGCGCCGGCCGATCGGCTCGACCTAGTTCGCAAAGCGGAAGACGATCTCAAAGCGGCAGCCCGAGCCGGCGGGATCATCTACTCGGAGGGTGATTTCGGGGTCGAAACGATCTTGAGCGCCAGCTGACATGGTCGAGGCGTTCCTCTGGGGCCTGCTCGCAGCGAGCTCACTGCTGATCGGTGCGCTCATCGCAGTCGGACGCCCGCCTCAACGGCGCATGCTGGGCTTGATCATGGCCTTCGGTGCGGGAGTCTTGCTCAGCGCCGTGTCATTCGAGCTGATTGCCGAGGCGACTGACGTGGGTGGAGGTGGCGGCGCAGTGGTGACCGGGATTTTCGCCGGAGCAGCGACATTCACCATCGGCGACGTCCTCATCGGGCGATTTCAACGCCGACGTCAGGGCAACGTGATGCCGGACTCAGAAGAGGGAGCCGGCCTCTCGATCCTCCTTGGGGCCCTGCTCGATGGTGTTCCAGAAACGGCCGTTCTCGGCCTCACCCTGCTTCAGACCGGTGAGGTAGGGATTGCGATGCTCCTCGCGGTCTTCATCTCCAACTTGCCGGAGGGAATCGCCGCTACCACCACGCTGATCGAGGGCGGTTGGAAACGCTCGGTGGTCTTGGAGATCTGGGGCGCCGTTGTGCTGGCTTGTGCTCTGGCTGCTGCGGCCGGTTATGTCCTGCTGGACGGCGCCTCCACCGGGACCATCTCGTTCGTGTTCGCGTTCTCAGGCGGCGCGGTGTTGACGATGCTCGCCACTTCTCTGATCCCGGAGGCGTATGAGCACGCCGGTCGCGCTGTGGGCGTCGTGACCGTGTTCGGATTCATACTCGCTTACGGAATCCACCTGCTCGAGGGATGACCTTCCCCCTCCCCGGCTCCGCCGGTACTACCCCCTTGGGGGGAGAAATGCTCAGCCCTTGTAGCCAGAGGCGCGGGCGGCTTGTCCTTGCTTGGTCGCCTTCTGCTTGGCGGAGTCCCGGCTCTTCTTCTCCCCGGCTTGGTAGTGGTACTTCTTCCCCGAGTCGCCCCACTGGTAGTACGGCCCTTTGCCGTCCTTGCCCCGATGTACTGGCATGGCTTCCTCCGTGTGTTACTCGATGGGGAATTACCCGTCGACAAACCAGGACAAACCCTCAGCGGCTGAACACCACCGTCCCATCGCGTTGCACGCCCTGCAGCCTCCCCGTCATCCTGAGGTGCTCGAGGTGAGAGACGGTCTCCAGAAAGGCCAGCCTCGCCTCCAACGGGGTCAGGTTGGGGCGGAACGATTTGAGCATCACCTCCCATGCCGTGGTATCGCCCGATCGAACCAGCTCGGCCATGTCGAGGAGGCGACGATCGTGGTGGAGCAGGATCTGTCGCGCCCTCTCGTCCCCCCGATCGATGAGCGTGCCGTGTGCCGGGTATGTGACCCTCGGGCTCATCCCGAGCAGCTTCTGGAGGGAGGCCAGATAGTTGCCGAGGGGATCGCCGAGATCTTCGTCCCACATGATCACCGGAGAAATGCGGGGCAAGACATGGTCACCGGAGAAGAGGATCCCTGTCCTCGAGTCGCGCAAGCAGATATGCGCCGGCTCGTGCCCAGGGGTATGGATCACCTCGAGCCAGCGTCCCCCGCCGATGTCGATCCGCTCTCCATCGACCACGGTGTGATCGGGGCGGTCGATGAGTGGCATGTATTCGGGACGGGTGGCCAGGTCACCTGTCACCGACCCCAGCACACGAGCCGGGACACCATGAGTCCGGCCGATTCGGAGCAGTCGGTCGACGTACCCGGGTGTGTCGTTGTACCGATCGACCAGCTTGGCGGCCCTCTCGTGCATCACGAATCGGCAGCCCAGCTCGCCGACCAGTCGGGCCGACATGCCGACATGATCGAGGTGGAGGTGAGAGACGACCAGTGTGTGCACCGCCGACTCGTCCAGGCCGAGCTGGCGGAATCCATTGCGGATCGCGTCCCGCCCGGGCTCCCAGTCGGTGCCGCAATCGAGGAGGAGGATCCCCCCATCTGCCTCGATGGCGTATGTGTTGACCCACGCCGGGCTCTTGAACGGGAGCGGTGCCGGGATGAGGTGGATCCCGTTCCCCAGGGACTCTGGCTCGGGGATGGGGACGCTTGTCATCGCCTCTTGGTCCTACGCCGTCGGTGACCCCTCGACGTCATCCTTTTTGGAGTGGCCAGTGCAACAGAGTCCGAAGACTTGCCACGTCTTCCACCCTTCCGGGTAGATCTATGTAGGACTCCCACGGGCCGGGGCCATCTTCGCGTCCCTGGGAATGGATCCAATCGTGGAGCCGGTCGTATGCGGCTCCCAGTGTCTCGTAGCTGCCGTGATGGATCGCCATGGCTGTCGGCCCCCCGGGAAGCTCGGAGAGCTCTATCGGGTCTGCATCGCTCTCCACATCGGGGAGATGGGGCGAGACGCGAATGACCGGGACTCCGATCTCGATATCGGCATTGGTCGGGCCGAACTCGTGATATCTGCCGTACGGGGGGCCGCCATCACCGGCAACGGCATGGAGACGGGGGAGTTGGACGGCGAAAAGCGCCTCGAGGTCGAGCTGATCCATCGGTACCCGGACCCTGACCGCCAGGCTTGGCTGTGTCCTCAGTGTCTTGATCTCGTAGTCGGTCAGAATTGGATCAGCCATGCTCGACAGGGTCCTTGATCCCGAAGGTGATGTCGAGGGTGACGGTGAAGAGAGTCGGCACGCCTGAGTCGTCGACCTTGCCGCCGACTTCTACGATCCTGAATCCCTGGATGTCGGAGACGGTGGCGGCCGCCCGAGCCAGGACGGTCCGCACCGCGTCCTCGATCGAGTCCGCGGCTTGCCCGGAGAGCCGAATGGTCTTGGTGATGGATGACATCGCTACCTCCAGAACCGACGCTAGCCGGGTGCTACTTTGCCCGGCATGAAGCCAGTCCCGCTGAATTTGGTCGGATTCGGCTTGTGGTGATCTTGAGGGGACAGCGTCGAGGAACTGTTGCTCGATGTCGGTGACAGCGGCACCCGGCGTCGCCATCGCCATCTCGTTGGTCTCTCCACTCGCGGTGGTTGGGATCACTGCCCAGGTCGGCGACTTCGACGGCTCGTATGGCGCGTTCCAACTGTTCGCTTTCAACATGCTGGCGATGATCGTTGCCGGATCGATTCTGTTACTACGTATGGCTATTCGCGAGAGGCACACGATTCGCCTGCCTTCAGCAGGAAGTTGGCCTACGGAGCGGTCGGATTGGCCACCGTCTTGATCGCAATCCCCCTCACCGTGACGACCGTCGACACGGTCAACTCGCAAGAGATCTTGGAGAGCGCGCAGGCCCATCGCCGATGAGTGGGTGGCGGGGACCGACGCCAGGATCATTGGTACCGACTTCGACGGTGATGCCCTCGGTTTCGTGGTCGAAGCCAAAGATGATTTGCCCAGCAGCGATCTGACGGTCGAGCTCGTTGGCGAAGTCCCAAGCGGGACGGTGGTCGTGGTGAACCAGGTCGGCGGCGAGCGACGCGAGATAGGGGTCGTGCCTTAGACCGGGGCCCGGTTACCGTCGATGTCATGCGTCGGGGCTCGTTCGCAGTGCTGATTGTGCTCCTCGGCGCGTGCACGAACGCCGCGGTCGAGGCGACCACGACCTCGCAGCCGCCGGCGACGACCACCACCACGATCCCGGCCACGACGACTACTGCTCCCACGACGACCACGATCGCAACGACGACCACCACCAATCCCTATGCCCGGCCCGATTGGATGGGCACCAGGCTGCTGCCACTCCGGCCCGATGAGTTCGGGGTCGTGCAGCCAACGCCACCGGAGATGCAGGACAGACAGTTCGAGACGCTGGACGTCCTCCCGCCACCGGCGGACGATCAGTTCCACTCCACCATCGACCCGATTCCGTCCGAGGTCCTGGCCCGCTCCAGTTGGGTGCCGGAGTGCCCGGTGACTCTTGAAGAGCTGTCCTACGTGACCATGAGCCACTTCGGCTTCGACCAGAGCTTCCATACCGGTGAGATGATCGTGAACGCCGCGGTGGCTGAGCAGGTGGTCGAGATCTTTCGGAGGCTGCACGAGGCAAGGTTCCCGATCGAGCAGATGCGGGTGATCACCAAGGAGGAGATCGACGCCCACCCGACCGGGGACTGGAACGACACCACGTCGTTCGTGTGCCGCCCCGCAGTCAATTCGTCGTCGTGGTCGCAGCATGCATACGGCACGGGGATCGACATCAACCCGTTCCACAATCCCTATCTGAAGGGCGATCTGGTCCTGCCCGAGCTGGCGTCGGCCTATGTCGACCGGGACAATGTGCGGGTGGGGATGATCGTGCCCGGCGATGTCGCCACCAAGGGCTTCGCTGAGATCGGTTGGGGATGGGGCGGGCACTGGAGCTCCCTCAAGGACTGGATGCACTTCTCCCTCAGCGGCAGCTGAAGTTTCTCCCCCGAAGGGGGGAGGGGGAGTCTCTGAAATAGGTCGCAAGGCCCCCCACTCCAGGGCTTGGTAGCGGGTCGCGCCTACATACCGTTCATGGCGGGGGAGGGGAGACCTCTTTGCGTGACGGACTACGTCCGCGCGCGCCTGTGGAAGCCAACAACGAAAGCCAGATAGTCATGCAATCACAAGGAAAACGTCGTCTGCTCGCCGCGGTCGCGGGCGCGGTGACATTGGTCGCTCTCGCCGTGCCGGCGATGGCTGCCGACGACGACGTCATCTACGACTCGATTCCCGAAGACCTGCCAGGCAACCTCAATAGCCAGCCATTCGAGGCCCAGCAGGTCGACGAAGTCGGTGACCACATCGCCTTCGGCGGGGAGTCACGGCTGTTGGATTCGGTCACCATCGTGATGTCTAGCTGGGCATGCGAGAGCGGCCATCACACGACCAGCTGCACCACCAGGCCCGATGCGAGCTTCGAGCACGAGATCACGTTGAACCTGTATGAAGTGGACGACGAAAGCCCGACTGGGGTTGGGCCGCAAATCACTTCCGTCTCGCAACTGGTGGACATCCCGTTCCGCCCATCCAGTAACCCAGCTTGTGGAGGACCACAGTGGCAAGCCACCAATGGAACTTGCTACAACGGTTATGCCTTCGAGGTCGACTTCGACCTCGACGACGTGATCGTCCCAGACGAGATCATCTTCGCGGTGGAGTACAACACCAACACTTCTGGCAACTCCCCATTTGGTGCAGGAGGGTTCTACGACTCGCTGAATGTGGGTCTCGTGACGGCCCTGCCCACCACGGGCACCAACGTCGAGCCGAATGTGCTGTTCGTCGATCGTGCCCCTGTGAACGAGTTCCAAGCTCGAAGCAAGTCCGTCTGGCTACACCGTCGCGGCCAGGTTCGAGGTCGAAGAGGAGACGACAACGACTCCTCCCACGACTCCTCCGACTACCCCCCCGACCACTCCTCCTACGACACCTCCCACCACTCCACCTACGACACCTCCCACCACACCGTCCGACCACGCCTCCCACCAATCCCGACGACGCCTGCCCTCGATCCGGATCATGTGGGTCTAGTCGACCCGGTCACCGGGATGTGGAGTCTGCGTGACGACTCAGGTGCGGTGACCAGCTTCTTCTACGGCAACCCCGGTGACAAGCCCTTCATGGGCGATTGGGACGGAGATGGAGTCGACACCCCAGGTCTGTACCGGCAGTCGGACGGGTTCGTCTATCTGCGCAACTCCAACACCCAGGGCGTGGCCGACATCAGGTTCTTCTTCGGTAACCCCGGAGACGTTCCGTTGGCCGGTGACTTCGACGGCGACGGCTATGACACCGTGTCCATCTACCGTCCTTCCGAGGCTCGGATCTACGTGATCAACGAGCTGGGCGCCAACGACGGCGGTCTCGGAGAAGCGGATTTCTCCTACATCTTCGGGAACCCGGGCGACAAGCCCTTCGTGGGTGACTTCAACGGTGATGGCTTGGACACGATCGGTCTACATCGTGAGACGACCGGATTCGTCTACTTCCGTCAGACGAACACTCAGGGAATCGCAGATGCGGAGTTCTTCTTCGGCAACCCCGACGACCGTCTGGTGGCGGGCGACTGGGGTGTCATCGACAGGGTCGACACACCTGCCGTGTTCCGGCCATCGGACGCCGCCTTCTACTTCCGTTATACCAACACCCAAGGCATTGCCGACGGGTCGTTCGTATTCGGGCAGTCGCACCATCTGCCGGTCGCCGGCAAGTGGACCAACTAGCCGACAATCAGCGATCGTGACGAAAGGGGGAGGGCTCAGCCCTCCCCCTTTCAGTCTCTGTCAACCGATCGCCGCCAGCGCTGCCTCTCGGGTCGGGAAGTCCTCGAGACGAGAAATGTGGTCGTCGGCAACTGTGATCAGCTGGAACCACTCCAAGTCCCAGGCGGGCTGTCGGAGGGCGGCAATGGCGCTGTCTCCCACAACCTCGAGGTCGAGCAACTCGACGTCCGGGTTGACGCCCTTGAACGACCGCAGCAGCTCGACGATCTCGTCCGGTGTGGCGCAGTCGATGGGCGGATCGGCGGCGACATAGGTGGCGTCGTCGGTCAGCAGGGACCGTGCCCTATCCCAGTCGGCATAGCGCAAGGAGGCGTCCCAGGCCATCACGGTGGATCGCGGGTCCATGAGCCGAAACGTAGTCCTGCGCTGCTCTGAATTCCCGTGCCTCAATCGAGGCCCCGCCGGTGACTACTTGCGATAGTCGCGGAAGGCAGCACGCAGATCCTCGACGACGAGGTCGGGTTCTTCCATGGCGGCGAAGTGGCCGCCCCTGTCGTATTCGGTCCAGCGCACGATGTTGTGGTTCTGCTCGGCGATGCGGCGGACGGGGAGGCCTATGTCATGGGGCATCACTGCGACGGCAACCGGCACGTCGATTGCAGGTTCGGGTCGGCCCCAGGTGGCAGCGCCTTCGTGGTAGTACCGCGCCGAGGATCCGGCAGTGCCGCTCAGCCAATAGATCATGACATTGGTGAGCATGGCATCACGGTCGACGGCATCCTCGGGTGCGTCGGTGGAGTCGGTCCAGTCTTTGAATCGCTCGACGATCCAGGCCAGTTGACCCACCGGCGAGTCGGTGAGCGCGTAGGCCAGCGTTTGTGGACGGCTGGCTTGCAGCAATGCGTACGCCCCGAGTTGGTACTGGGTGCGGAGAGCGACCTGGACCGCCCGTTGCTCGGCAGGATTGTCGGGGTCGGCGGTCTCGGCGGTGACCGTGGCCGACGCGATCATCGTCAGATGCACCGCCGCCATGTGTTCGGGATCGATCACCGCCAGCTGGCGCGAAATGGCTGCGCCGGTGTCTTCGCCGTGCGCGACGTAACGGTCGTAGTCGAGGCGGGTCATGAGCTCGGCCCACGCGTGCGCTGCTCGTTCGGTCGACCACCCGACCGCGGGGCCGGACAACCCGTATCCGGGGATAGTCGGCACGACGACGTGGAACGCGTCCTCCGCGGAGCCGCCGTGCGCTACCGGGTCGGTCAGCGGCCCGATCACATCGAGATATTCCACGATCGATCCGGGCCATCCATGCGTGAGCACCAAGGGCATTGCATCGGGTTCGGCCGAACGGACATGGATGAAATGAAGGTTGTGGCCGTCGATCTCGGTGCGGAACTGTGGGAACGAGTTGAGCCGGGCCTCCTGGTCCCGCCAGTCGTAGGTATTGCGCCAGTAGTCGGCCAGTTCCCGGGTGTAGTCGAGCGGGATCCCCTGTGCCCACCCCACACCGGGAACCTCGTCGGGCCAGCGTGTTGCATCAAGTCGCCGATGCAGGTCATCGAGCTGTTCTTGGGGGACATCGATGCGGAAGGGACTGATCTCTGTGGCCATGAGAACGACGCTAAATCGAACCTAGGACGCATTCAGTCCTAAGTCCGAGGAGCCAGTCGAACATATGTTCGATATAATGCCAGGGTGAGCGGATACGCCGAGCTGCATTGTCATACGAATTTCTCCTTCCTCGATGGCGCCTCTCATCCCGAAGACCTGGTGGAGCGGGCCATCGACCTCGGCTATGAGGCGCTGGCGGTGACAGACCACCACGGGTTCTACGGAGTGTCGAGGTTCTGGCAGGCGGCAAAAGAAACCGGGCTGCCCGCCATCTACGGAGTCGAGATCGGCCTCGAGGCTGATCCGACCGGCCCCGACGACCCGTTGGCGGCCGCCCAGGAATGGGACGAACATCGTCACGCCCGGGCCAAAGGGGGTCAGGGCAGGCTGCGTCGAGGACGCAGTGTCCGCTCGCATGGGGCCAAGCCGACGAATCTCCCTGAGACCGATCATCTGGTCCTGCTCGCCGGATCCCCCAACGGGTATCGGAGTCTGTCCAATCTGGTGACCAGGGCCCAAATGCGGGGGGAGAAGGGTCACCCGATCTACAACTGGGATGACCTGGCTGCAGCTGCGGCGGAACGGGACCTACATGTCCTCACCGGATGCCATGCCGGCGCTGTGCCCAAGGCTGCGGCCATAGGGGATCTGGGTGGTGCCATGCGGGAGGCCTCCCGTCTCCGAGAGATTTTCGGGAACCGGCTCCATCTCGAGCTCTGGCATCACCGCATGCCCGAGGACGATCCGCGCAACGACCTGATGTGGGAGGTAGCCCAGAAGCTCTCCCTCCCTGCCGTCGCCACCAATCAGGTCCACTATCACGATCCGAAGGACGCCGACCTGTCCGAGGTGCTGGCCGCAATCGGAGGTCGGCGCACCCTTGCCGTAGCCGACGGGTTCCGCCCGGCCAGCGACGAGCGGTACCTGAAACACCCAGCCGAGATGGCCCGCCGCTTCACCCGCTACCCGGGAGCAGTCGCTCGCAGTGCAGAGCTGGGCAGGCGGCTCGCCTTCGACCTGGGGCTGGTGGCCCCCAACCTGCCCGACTTCCCGATGCCGGGCCACTTCCGGGACGAGATGGAGTATCTCCGCCATCTCACCTGGGAGGGCGCACGGGACGTGTACCCGGGGAGCGAGGACGGGATCGACCCCAGGGCCCGGCGCCGACTCGAGCACGAGCTGGACATCATCGAGTCCCTCGGGTTCCCCGGTTACTTCCTGGTGGTGAAGGACATCATGGACTTCGCCCGCGACCAGGACATCTACTGCCAGATCCGGGGCTCGGGCGCCGACTCGGCGGTGTGTCGATGTCTCGGGCTGACCAGAGTCGACCCGATCCGGCTCCAACTTCCCTTCGAGCGGTTCCTCTCCGAGGAAAGGGGCCGACCGCCCGACATCGACATCGACTTCGAGGCCGACCGTCGGGAGGAGGTGATCCAGTTCTGCTATCACAAGTACGGGCGGGAGCGGGCGGCGATGGTGGCCAACGTGATCACCTACCGGGCGAAGTCGGTGCTGCGTGACGTGGCCAAGACTTTCGGGTTCACCCAGGCACAGGTCGATGGTTTGTCGAAATACGTCGACACCCGGGATCCGGCCCAGATTCGTCTCGACAGCCCGCTGCCTGAGGGGATGACCGCCGAGATGATCTACGACATCTGTTGGCGGCTCGACGGCTTCCCCCGCCATCTCGGGATCCACTCCGGGGGGATGGTGATCGCCGATCGGCCCCTGTGGCAGGTGGTTCCCATGGAATGGGGAAGACTCGAGGGTCGCACCGTCCTCCAGTGGGACAAGGACGACTCGGCGGCAGTCGGCATCGTCAAGTTCGATCTGCTCGGTCTGGGGATGCTCAACGCCCTTCATCTCGCCCATGACCTGATCGAGGACACCCACGGCATCGACGTCGACCTCGCTGCCATCCCACAAGAGCAGGCCATCTATCGCTCGATCACCCGCTCCGACACCGTGGGTCTGTTCCAGATCGAGTCCCGGGCACAGATGGCCACCTTGCCCAAGATGAAGCCGAAGACCTTCTACGACCTGGCGGTCGAGGTGGCCCTGATCCGCCCCGGCCCGATCCAGGGTCAATCGGTCCATCCCTACTTGCGCCGGCGTAACGGGGAGGAGCCCGTCGTGTATCCCCACCCCTCGACCGAGGAGATCCTGAAGAAGACACTCGGTGTCCCCATCTTCCAGGAGCAGCTCATGGAGCTGGCCCGGATCTGTGCCGGGTTCGACGGTGGCCAGGCTGATCGTCTTCGCCAAGCGATGACCCACAAGCGCTCGGAACAGGCGATGGGCAGACTGCAGGATGAGGTCTTCCAGGGGATGGCGGGCAACGGGATCGTGGGCGCCGCCGCCGATGAGATCTGGGAAAAGCTGCAGGGCTTCGCCAGCTTCGGCTTCCCCGAGAGCCACTCGGTGAGCTTCGCCTACATCGTCTACATGTCGGCCTGGCTGCGATTCCATTACCCCGCCGAGTATCTGGCCGGGCTGCTCAACGCCCAGCCGATGGGCTTCTACAGCCCCAACTCGCTGGTTCAGGACGCCCAGCGTCATGGTGTTGTGGTCATGGCTCCCGATGTCAACGTGTCCTGGCACGACTGCACCATCGAGCCGATCGAGGCCGCGCCCGACGACGTCGTCGGCTATCTGGGGGAAAGTTGGCGACGGGGGAGAGGAATGATCGACGACCCGGTCCGGCCCCCGGTCGGGGTGCGGATGGGATTGCGGTACGTGCGAAACATGGGGGAGAAGGAGGTGACCAGGGTTGAGGCGGCTCGGATCCTGGGTGGAGAGTTCACCTCTGGGGAGGATCTGGCGGCGCGAACCGGGCTCGGTGTGGAGGTCTTGGAGGGTCTGGCTGCCTCCGGCGCCCTGGAGTCAATCGGGCTCGGCCGCCGGGAGGGAATGTGGGCGGCAGGTGCGCTGGCGGAGATCGACCCCGAGCGTCTGGCACTGTCACCCGGGGTGAACGCGCCGCCTCTACCGATCATGGCTCCCGAGGAGGAGCATCGGGCCGATCTGTGGTCGACCGGGGTCTCCAACCGCCATCCGATGAGTTTCGTCCGGGACCAAATGGTCGGATGTCTGACGGCGGCCGAAGCCCTGGCTATGGAGAGAAACGGTTCCCGGATCAAGGTGGCCGGCGTTATCACCCATCGTCAGCGGCCGGGCACCGCCAAGGGCGTCTATTTCCTCAACCTGGAGGACGAGACCGGTCTGCTCAACATCATCGTGTTGCCCGATGTCTGGGCCAGGCACCGTCTCGTGGTGCGGAAGAGCCCGGCGCTGGTCATCCATGGCCGGTTGGAGTACCACGACGGAGTGACCAACATCGTCGCCCGAGACTTCGAGCCGATCGGAGTGCAGACGGTGCAGTCACGGGACTTCCGTTAGACGGCCCTCATCGTGGATCGACCCGGACCCGTCCACGCTATTCGGAGGCGAGTAAGTGGTCTTCATGTCGAAGGCGGTGGACGATGGCCCATGCCTGCGGAGATGTGCCAGCCGGTCGGCCGCCTCCTCCAGACCGGGGATGTGGCCCTCCTTGACCCACCACAGCACGGTTGTCGGCTCGGGGGCCTTCTCGAACCACTCCAACCTCCGCCTCAGATACATGCCATGACCCGATCGAGTCGCGAAATGACGCAGGGATTCGTAGTCGGTCCAGACGGTCAGATTCAGGATGAAACGTTCATCGTCTTCGTGTCCCGGGAACCGCTGCTCGAGGGCTCCCGGCCCTTCATCATCTTTCAGGCGCCAGATGAATCCGGGGCTCGACTCACCGAGGAGGTTGATGGCGGGCAGAGCTCGGATGAACTCGGCGACAGCGGGGGAGTCTGGATGGTCGATCAGACGACCGACGTTCAGCTGGGCCAGGTGCATCGAACGAGGCTACTAATGGCCTGATGTGAGGAGCTGGTCGCCCCCAACAAGGACGTCTACTTCCTGAACCTAGAGGACGAGACAGGGGTGCGGAAGAGCCCGGTGCTGGTCATCCATGGCCAGCTCGAGTACCACGACGCGGTAACGAACCTCGTCGCGCACGACATCGAGCCGATCAGGGTCCATACGGTCCAGTCGCGCGACTTCAGGTGAACAGAAGAGAGTTGAACGGCTTTGGCCACTCTCCTGCGCCTCGACGAATCGCTCCGTGTTGACCTCATAGAGATCCAGGATCTGCTGGTTCGCATCCACTGAGAAGTCGAACATGATCTCGGCGTCTTCCGGATGGTTCGCCGCAACCCAGTCAGCGAAGACCTCGAACACCATCGGCGACCACTGGCTGATGAATGAGTCGGACTCGTCAACGATCCCGGTGATTCCGTCCTCTCCGACAGTGAGGGCGAAGGTGCCTGTCACCGGCTCGACACCCAATGCATCAGACCAGGCGTTGTGCGCGGCAGCCCTGCATTCGACTGTCTCCTCGACCTCTACGCACGCATCGAGCGTCCACTCCCATCCGACTGTCTCGTACCAGTCGAATTGACCATCGATGGTCGCCGCCCGACCGAAGGTGTTCGCCTGACCGGATTCTGCGGCGGCAGGATCGAGATAGCCGATCGCCGCTTCCCGGTCTCCTGCTTCCATCGCGACCCAGAACGCGGTGGCATCTTCGGCCTCGGTGGTGGCAGCGCCGCAGGCGGCGACGGTCCCGACCAGGAGCAGTCCAACCAACGCTTGGCCTGACCGCTTCCGATCCTTCGAGTTTGAGGTCTCCTTCATGACTTTGCCTTTCTTCATTTGCGACGAAAATGGGGCCCAGTTAGCGAGCCGGGCCCCATCTTCTTTCTGGCCCGTGTGCCCTCACCCCAGGCCTTCGAGCGCCGCCGCCTTGCGGGCATGGATGTGGGATTTCCAGGCGTCGGCCACGATCTTCTCGTTGGCGGACAACTCGTCGGGCGTGATTGTCTTGCCCAGGACGAGCTGGCAACTGCCTGCTGAGCCCGTCGCGGCCGAATGGCCGCTACCCCCACCACCATTCGCGTCGTACTTGGCCAGAGCCGTGCCAGGAAGGGCAAGGGCTGCCAGTAGGGCGATGGTGCCGATCGTTCTCTTGCTCATGGTGCGTCCTTTCGCTTTCTGCCCCGTCGCGGGTCGACAGTGACGCTTACGACCATCGGGGAGCGGTGACAAAGGGCTGTCAGAACCGGGGCCGGCCGCGTCAAAGACCGGTAAGAAGGTGGTTTTGTCGGGTCTTTGACGCCGAGGACGGAAGGCTTAGGGAATGACGGACCCGGTATCGGAAAAGGGCCGGCCACCGGTTACTTCTGGGGCGTATCGTCCGGGCGTGGACTTGCTGGTCCTGGGGCCCGTCGAGGTGCGGAACCACGGCGAACCGGTGCCGATCGGCGGTCCCAAGCAGCGGGCAATCCTGGCGCTGCTCACCGCCGATGCCGGCCATCCGGTCAGCCTGGAACGTCTGGTCGACGACGTCTACGGCGAGGAGGCAACCGAGGGGGCCCGCCGCTCGGTCCGCACCTTCATCTCGATGATCCGCCGCGAGCTCGGCGACGTCGTCCAGAAGCAGGGCGCCGGATACGCGCTCGTGGTCGACGCCGACGCGGTCGACGCATTCCGTTTCGAGGACCAGGTGCGTTCCGCCATCCCGATGGTTGATACGGAGCCCGAGATCGCTGCGACGTCGCTTCGGGATGCGCTCGCCATGTGGCGCGGTCATCCCTATGCAGACATCGACAGTCGCAGTCTCCTCCAACCCGAGATCACCAGGCTGAGCGACTTACGGCTCGCCGCCCTCGAGGCGCGGATCGACGCCGATCTGGTCTTGGGCCGACATCGGGAGTTGACCGGGGAGCTGGAGGCGCTCATCGTCGAGCACCCGATCCGGGAGAGACTGCGGGGCCAGCACATGCTCGCCCTATATCGGAGTGGGCGTCAGACCGAGGCGTTGCGGGCCTTCGAGCGAACCCGTTCCTATCTGGCCGACGAGATCGGGATCGCCCCTTCCCCTGACCTATCTCGGCTCGAGCAGCAGATTCTGGACCAGGACACCGCTCTGGACCTGCCTGCCGCCGCTTCGGTGACCCAGCGTGCCGTGCTGGTCGTCGATGTCGCCGGGCCTGACCTCTTATCACCGGTAGAGCGGGCGAGCCTCGACGCACTCACCGGGTCGCTGGCCATGGTCGATGCCGCGATGACGAGGCATGGCGCCGATGCCTCCACTCAGAGAGGGTCGGCGATCTACGCCTCATTCCCCACCGTCGAGGAAGCGGTGGCCACAGTCGGGGAGGTGATTGCCGCCCCGTCGCACGGCGTCTCACCCCGGGCCTCGATCGACTTCGGTGACATCGAACTCCATGAATCGGGGGATGTCGCCGGGCCTCCGGTGCGGCGAAGCGCCGGCATGGTGGCGCTCTCCCATCCCGGCCAGGTCCTGCTCTCGGCCGAGGCGAACCATGCCCTCCTGGCCGGTGGTAAGGGCGGGCTCGTCGTGCGGTCGCTGGGCACATACCGCATCCATGGTGTGGAGTCGCCGCAGCAGATCTTCCAGCTGGTCATGCCAGGGCAGGACGGCGAGTTCCCAGCGCTTCTCCTCGACGCGAATCCGCCACCTCTGCCCTTCGACCGCAAGGCGGTCCCCGGGTACGAGCTTCGCCAGCCGATCGTAAGTGACCTGGCCGGGACCACCTATCGCGCCTACCAACCTTCGGCGGGCCGTGAGGTGGAGATCATCGTGATCGACGCGGCGTGGGCGGCGGAGCCCGATTTCGTCAGTCGCTTCGAGGTCGAAACCCAGGTGGTGAGTCGTCTCCAGCATCCCCACGTGGTGCCCATCCTCGATTACTGGCGCGATCCCATCCGGGGCGTACTTGGTGAGTCTTGCCGTCGGAGGTGAGACGCTGGCCGGTCGCTTGGCCACCGGTCGGCTCGATCTAGAGGAAGTGCGCCGGCTGATCATCCAGATCGGTGAGGCGCTGTCACATGCCCATGAGATGGGGCTGATCCATGGAGCCCTGTCGCCCCATGCAGTCGTCGTCGACGATTCCGGCAACGGCTACCTCTCTGCAGCCGGGTTCGTGATGCGTCTCGTCGACGTTCCGCAAGCTGTCTCGACGCATATCGCACCCGAGCTGGTTCGAGGTGATCCAGCGACGCCCGCTACCGACGTGTACGGGTTGGGGCGTCTAGCTGACGAGTTGCTCGGATCGTCGACGGCCGGCGATCCCGATCTGCGCTCACGATTCGAAAGTGTCATCCAAAGGGCCACCGCGCAGGAAGAAGCTGACCGTTATCCCTCCATGGGCCAGTTCCTGGCTGCGCTGGACGAGGGGTCGGGGCATGGCGAGCGCAGCCCCGGCCCCTCCACACTGCGCAATCCCTACAAGGGCCTCTCCGCATTCAGGGAGCCGGATGCCGCTGATTTCTTCGGGCGCTCGGAATCAGTGACGGAACTGATCGGAATGCTCGGCGAGCACGACCTGGTGGCGGTGGTGGGCCCCTCCGGGTCGGGCAAGTCGTCGCTGGTGCATGCCGGGCTGATTCCGGCGGTGCGGGCCGGCGCTCTGGGTAGCTCCTCGCATTGGGTCGTGGCCGACATGTTCCCCGGGTCGTATCCGCTGGAGGAGCTCGAATCGGCATTGAGTCGGGTGGCGGTGGTGGACCCGGGTGCCCTGATCGACGAGCTGGGAGCTGACGATCGGGGACTGGCCCGAGTCATCAAACGAGTGCTGCCTGTGGGCACCAGCCTGTTGATCGTCGTCGACCAGTTCGAGGAGCTATTCACCCTGACCAGGGATGAGCCGTCGCGGATCCGTCTGCTCCAAGCGCTGCTCAACCTTGCGATTGATGAGCGTTCCGACACCAAGGTCGTTCTGACAATGCGGGCCGATTTCGTCGACCGGCCTCTGCAGTACCACGAGTTCGGCGAACTGCTCAAGACAGGGACCTTCCTATTGACCGTGCCAGGGTCAGATGAGCTGATCGACGCGATCAAACGACCATCCGAATCTGTTGGCGCGACCTGGGAAGCCGGTTTGCCCGAGCAGATCCTCGATGATGTGGCCGACTCGCCAGGCCTGCTCCCATTGCTCCAGTATTCCCTGACCGAGCTGTTCGAAGGGCGGCGCAGTGACCAGCTCACTGTTGATGTCTACCGCGAGAACGGAGGCGTGATCGGCGCATTGGCCGGTCGAGCTGAAGGGGTCTTCGCCGGCCTCGACCAGTCAGAACAGGAACTGGCAAGGCAATCGTTCCTGCGTCTGGTGACGGTCCAATCGTCCGGTGAGGGAACCCGGCGTCGGGCCCGCCTGGTCGACCTGAACGCGCTGGGTGTTCCTGGCGAGGTCGGCGTGGTCCTGGGTGCGTTCGGCGAGGCGCGGCTGTTGGTGTTCGATCGAGACCCGCTCAGCCGGAGCCCGACGGTAGAGGTCGCTCACGAGGCTCTGCTCACCCGATGGCCGCGGCTCAGTGGATGGATCGATGATGCGAGTGGGGACCTTCTGTTGCATGGCCGTTTTCGTGATGCAGCGGAGGAGTGGGAGGACCACGAACGTGACCCCGAGTACCTGGCCACGGGTGGACGGCTGGCTCAGTTCGACACCTGGACTTCGACGACCGACCTCACTCTGGCCCCCGCGGAGACCGATTACCTCGTAGCAAGCCGTGAAGAGGCCGACCGGCAACGGAGTCGCCGCCGCAGACGGCGGAACCTGATCACCGCCGGTTTTGGAGCCGCTGCGGTAGTGGCCGGGATCTTCGCCGTCAACGCGGACCGCAACGCCGAAATCGCAGAGTCGAGAGAACTAGCCGCCTCGGCCATCAACGTCTTAGACGAGGATCCCGAGCTCAGCGTCCTTCTCGCTCTGCAGGCGGCCGGCATCGCTGACCCTCCCCTCGAGTCGGTCTCCGCCATCCATGAGTCGTTGGCCGCGCATCACAAGATCCTCACCTACCAGTTGCCCACCTATGGAGGAATTGGAACCATTTGCCACGCTCAGCCCGGACGGCCATCTTTGGCGACGAGTGGGGTAGGGAACTACATCGAGGTGGTGGAGGTGGATAGCGGCGAGAGGCTCTGGAGCAAGGAGTTCGCCGAGGGAGCGATCGTGGGCACCACCTTCAGTTCCGATGGCTCCGGTTTGGTGGCGACCGTCGGATGGTTTGGTGGCGACAAGTCGTCCATTGATCCGGCACTGAATGGGGAGCTGGGAGTCCATCGATTCGACGCCAGGACCGGTGCCCCGATCGACTACCTGCCAATCGAGCCTTGCGGGCTGGGATACGAAGGCTTGAGTGTCGTCGGTCCCGGAGCCGGGTCGCATCTCTTGGCCGATATCTCCAGCGACTCAGACTGTTCGTACATCGACAGGCTCGCTGGCTCGATGTCCTTTCTCGACCTCACCACCGGCGAGATCGAAGTGCTGGCTGACGAAGACAGGCGGTGCTTTCCACTCCCGATGGGAGCCGGCTGTTCATCGAAGGCGTGGACAGCGACGAGGAATCGATCAGCCGCGTCGTGGACAGACCGTCGGGACGATGAGGTGGCGGTGTTGCCCGGTTCCCCTTCCGGAATCAGCGCAGACGGGACTGTCGTGCTCGCCGATTTCGGTGGGATCGCTACCTGGGATGTCTCCGCCGGTCAACCAGAGGAGCCTCTGGCGACGATAATGGACTTCACTATCAGTTCGAGGCTGTCGCCGGATGGAACCACCGTGGCACGCGTGAACGGATCCATCATCGACCTGATCGATTCACGGACCGGAGAGGTCGAACAAGTGCTTCGTACCGGTCTCGGCTCCAACGACGATGTGTCGTTCAGCGACGATGGATCCCGGGTTGCGGTCAACGGAGATGAGAAGACAGTCGTATTCGATCAGACGCAGAGGAGGGGAGCTTGGCCAAAGCGTGAAGCTCTGTGATCAGTTCTTTATCGCAGAGCGGTTACGTCGACGTTGCCGGTGGGACTGCTTCCGTATTCGCTGATTGTGACACGGAAGGGATGATCCAGTTCCTGCTCGACCCCGAAACACTCGAGATGAGAGCGCACGTACCTGACCAGAGTGGCGGCGAAGCGCACTATCACCCGATGGCCGATTCGTGGCGAGTCAGTCCGGCACGCCGAATGGCGATAGGTGCCAGATCGTCCTCCGGGATGCGACGAGTGGTGAGATGGTTCGACCATGGACGGGCTCTGCGAGTGGGTTGGCGGAGTGGGGACCCGACAGCGAAGGGGCCTGAGTTGTGTCTCTTCCCCGACACCCCGTTCCCCGACTGGCCCTGGGACCTCGATCTTCTCGGCCGATGGCTCGATGCTGGCCATGAGTGGTCAGCACACGCCGGCTGTGGTGGTGTGGGACACAAGGAGCGGCGAGATCATCGCCACGCCGACCGTGCCACACGACAACACACCTGACGGGGTCCACGATGCAGCTTTCAGCCCGACCGGCGACCGGCTTGCTGCTTCCCTTGGTTCTGAGCTGTGGATGTTCTCCACAGACGATTGGCGCGATCTCGCCCAATACCTCCCCCCAGCGACAAGCGAGGCCGTTGAGCACTCCCGACTGACAATCTGACTCTTCACCCCGGATGGCGAGACCCTGATCGGCGACCGGTTACAGCCATTTCGGAGCGGGAGACATCGTGTTCATGGACGGGACCACTCTGGAGCACCTCGATCAGATCTCGAGTGCCCACCCGGGAGGGGTGAACGACCTCGCCCTGAACCAGGACGGAAGCCTGCTCGCTTCGGCCGGGGTCGACGGCGTGGTTCGAGTGTGGGATGTCGCCACCAGGTCGCTACTGCATCAGATCCCGGTGTCACCGACTGGTGAGGTGGGCGGGGTCGACTTCGTGGGCGACACCCAGCATCTGCTGGTCACCGCAGTGGAAACCGGGGAGCTGCGCAAGGTCACGAGCGACACCGAGGAGTTGCTCGAAATCGCCCGTCAACGGGTCACGCGAGGCTTCACCGAGACCGAGTGCACCACCTACCACATCGATCCGTGCCCCACCCTGGAGGAGATTCGGACCGATTGATCATGGCTTTGGGTAGGTGGTCTGGTGTTGGGTTGGGGTGAAGTTGTGGTGTGGCGGTTGGTGTTTTGTATGGTGAGTGTGAATACCGGTACGGTTATATAACCGACTGTGCTATTATATCCGAATGTGAACACGTTCGAGGTCTTGGCCGATCACAACCGCCGTCGCATTCTCGAGTATCTCCGCGAGGAGGAGCGGCCCGTCGGTGACGTGGTCCGGGCCCTGGGCATCAGCCAGCCGGGAGTGTCCAAGCACCTACGCGTCTTGCGCACCGCCGGCCTCGTCTCTGTACGGCCCGATGCCCAGCGTCGGATGTACCGGGTCCGATTCGAGCCCCTGGTCGACCTGGACAACTGGCTCGAGCCGTATAGACGGGTTTGGGCCGACAGGTTGGAGGCGCTCGAACGGCATCTCGACGAGGAGGTCATATGAGCCATCTCGACCAGCCCCTGGGGCAGGTGCTCAGACAGGGAGACAAATGGGGTCTTCGCTACGAGCGTACTCTCCATCACCCGCCAGAGAGGGTGTGGAGAGCTCTTACTGACTCGGAAGACCTCAAGCATTGGATGCCTTGCGACATCGTCGGAGAGAGACGAGAGGGAACCGAAATCGATCTCGTTTTCTGGCCAGACCACGTCGAGAGGTACTCGATCGAGGAGCCGGTGACACACGGCAAGATCCTCACCTGGGATCCGCACCGAGTGTTCGAGTGGACCTGGGACACGGACGTTCTCCGCTGGGAGCTGGCACCGGTGGAGGGTGGCACCCTGTTGACCCTCACCACCTGGCTCGGCAAGGACGTCGACATCGCCAAAGATGCGGCGGCCGGCTACCACGTCTGTCTCGATCAACTGATCGAACTGCTCGACGAGGGATCGGCCAGCCCATTGGTCGACGCCGATGTCCATCGTTGGGAGCACGAATACGCCGAGGCGGTGGCAAGGGTCGGCTGACCAGGCTGTCAGACTCGGGCCAATGCCCGGGTTTAGATACACAGACGAACTAATCGCAACGTTTCCCACGACTCGTGGAGGCGTGATCCGCGCCGTTGGGCTGGACAATGCTGGTTCGTCGTCGTCGTTGACTGAGCTGTTCCGAGCGGAGCAGGCACAGGTTCGAGAGTCGCTCAACGATATGGCGCTCTCTGATCTGCCCAGCATCAGTGCATGGCGTGCCACGTTCTCCCGTTTCGGTGTCAAGCCCACTCAGTACCGCAGTGCTGCCGAGGCGCTCTTACGACGTCTCACCAAACAAGGTGATATTCCGTCGATCAACCCGTTGGTAGACCTGGCCAATCTGGTGAGCATCCGATGGCGGTTGCCGGTCGCAGCGTTCGATCAGGCAACGGCAACTGGCATCACATCGGTGCGATTCGCAAAAGGAACTGAGCAATTCACCGACCTCGGAAGCGATGCGCAGACAAACCCGGAACCGGGCGAAGTTGTCTTCGTGGACGAAGCGGGGTTGGTGAGCGCGCGTCGCTGGTGTTGGAGACAGAGCGACCAGAGCGCCGCCCGCGCCAGCACGGTCGAGGCACTCATCACTGTCGAGGGCCATCACGACACCGCCGAAACAGACGTCGCCAGCGCCACTCGCGACTTGCTGGTCCTCCTCGCCGAGTACCAGCCCGATGCACTCGTCACCTCGGGCTTGCTATCACCGAGCCAATCGGACTTTCACGGCTGAGGATTCGCCGGCCCCTCTACGTTGATGACAGTGGGGCCGTGCCCGACCCTGACCACCACGATCTGGCTCTCGACTTCGCCGGGATTCGATTCCCGATGGATCGCCTCACGGGGGACGAACAGGAAGGCACCTGGCGTTGCATTGACGACGGACTCACCCTCCGAACCGGATTCCATGCGCAGAAGACCCGAGATCACGTAGATGGAGGTCTCGTGATCGCCGTGGTGATGCCATCCCGAGACCATGTGAGGTTCGGTCGTGACAAGACCGGCCCACATATCTCCCGTGACCACCGCCTCCTCCCGCCTCATCCCCGGCGTGTGGTCACCCTCGACGCGATCTTCGGGACGGATCAGGGACACGGGATCTGAAGCAGCCATCTTCATATTGTGACGGATGTGAGCGAGGAGGATCGTCGACGATGGGACGAGCGGCACGCCGAGGCAGGGATCGCCGACGTCGATGTGGAATCGCCGCCGGTGTTCGCCCCGATTGAGCACCTCTTCCCGGTTGAGGGCCGGGCGCTGGAGATCGCATCTGGCCGTGGGGAAGTGGCCGTCTGGTTGGCGAAGCGGGGGATGGATGTCCTCGGCGTCGATGTGTCCCCGGTCGCAATCGGTTTGGCTGCAGAGCTGGCCGTTCGTAGTGGTGTTGCCGACCGATGCCGGTTCGAAGTGTGGGATCTCGATGACGGTTTGCCTCCAGGTTCAGCCGTGGACCTTGTGGTGTGTCACATGTATCGCGAGTCACGCCACGACCAGGAGTTGATCGAGCGCTTGGCACCCGGTGGTCTCATCGCCATCGCCAGCCTCAGTGAGGTTGGGGGCGAGTCTGGTCGGTTCCGCGCGCGGCCCGGTGAGCTGAGGGAAGCCTTCGCCGAGCTCGAGACCCTGTCCGATGGCGAAGGCGACGGAGTGGCGTGGTTGGTGGGAAGGAAATCGGGCCGGCCGCGATTTCTTGTCACACCCCGCTCGTAGTTTGTCGGGTATGGAGTGGGGAGTTGCTCCGGGGATCGGTCGACCGGCCGGTTCGCGTAGGGGAGCCCATCAGAGACTTTCTTGTCACACCTCTCTCGTACGTTGGTGGCATAGGGGAGAAGTGAGATGAGTGAACTTCGTTCGGTTCTCGATCAGATGGCCAACGTGGCCGACGAGAATCTCACGGTCGAAGAGCTCGCAACCGACATCGTCGAACTCTCTAATGCGAGTCAAATGGTCGACGTTCTAGTGGCCCGGAAGACGAAGGAGATATTCGATCGCGGCGGTCTTGTCGAATTGGGCTATCCGTCGCCGACTGCGTTCCTGATGAATCACGCCCGGATGTCTGCCGGGCACGCCAAACAGGTGGTGAGCCGGGCCAACGCTTCGGTGACGGCGCCGGTGGCCTTTGCGGCGTGGGCTGATGGCCGGCTGTCTACGGACCAGACCCGTTATTTGTTCCAGTTGGTCGAAGCAGTCCCCGACGTTTTCCCTGCCGCTGAGGAGAACCTCGTGGGCATCGTCGAGCCGCTGTCTGTCGGTGAGACGGCCACGGTGTTGGAGTATTGGCGCCAATCGGTGGATGGCCCGGGTGATCTCGATCCGGAGGTCGAGCTAGCTCGTCGTGGCCTGTCGGTGTCAAAGACGATGGGTGGGATGAGAAGGGTCGACGGCTGGCTCACCAAGCTTGCTGGTGAGGCTCTCGAGACCGCCCTCGATGCTTTCATGTCTCCACCTCGCCCCGATGATCCTCGGACTCCTCGGCAGCGACGTCACGACGCCCTCGAGGACATGTCCCGGGCTTGGCTCGATCAGGGTGATACGCCAGTGGTTGGTGGCGAAAAGCCCCATATCAGTGTCATCGCCGATCTTCCCGCCCTGCAGGGAATCGCCGGAGGGCTGCATGAGACCCTGAACGGCGACATTCTCGATGTCGACACCCTCCGCATGCTGGCCTGTGACTGTTCGGTGAGCCGCATCGTGATGGGCCCTGACTCCGAGATTCTCGACATCGGTCGTAAGACCCGGGTCTGGACCGCAGCGCAACGACGGGCCATCATCGCCCGCGACCGTCACTGCACCTGGGAAGGCGGATGTGACCGAAGCCCGCGATGGTGCGACATCCACCACGTAGACCATTGGGCGGACGGTGGTCACACCAGCGTGGAGAAGGGAAAGCTCCTTTGCCGCTTCCACCACACCTGTGAACACATCGAAGATGGTCGAAGACGACGACAGCGAAACTAGGGGCGCCCTTCCCCCGCCCCGACAGCACCCCCGTTACCCGATTGCCTTCAAATACTCGTTGACCACCCGCTTTGGGGCCCGGTCCAACCAGGCCTCGATGATCAGCTCCTCGAGCTCGGGCACAGGGATCTCCTCGAGACGGATGAGGACTATGGCGTAGCCGTCGAAATGCGGTGTGGTGAAGAACACGTTGGGAGCATCGGAGAGCAGTGCCTCCTTGACCCCCTCGTCATCAACCCACACCGCCACGATCGGTCCTTCCGGGGCCTCGTCGCCCAACGCCTCGTAGTCGGCCCGGCGCAAAGGACGCTCCCAGGTCAACGGCTTCTCCTTGACCCGCCACTGCAGCACTCCCTCGTTCAACCGCTCGCTCGTCTCCGGGAGATCGAGTGCGATCCTGCGGACATCGTCCCAGGTAGCCATCGACCAACCGTAGACCAATTGATCGGCGTAGGTTCGCGCGGTCAGAAAGGAGCATTCATGGCACGCGATCTGACGGTCATATTGGAGAATCGGCCCGGCGCCCTTGCCGACATGGGCGACGCCTTGGGACGTGCCGGTGTCAACATCGACGGCATTTCTGGAGCAGCAGGGTCCGCGGGAGAAGTCCACATTCTCGTGGAGGATGCGGAGACGGCAAGGACGGCACTCACCAACGCCGGCATACAAGTGGGCGCCGATGCCGACGTAGTCAAGATCGCCTTCGAGGACCGACCCGGTGAGATGGGCGAGATCGGGCGACGGGTCGCCGACGCGGGCGCCAACATCGATGTCGTGTACATCTCTTGTGACGGGCAACTCGTCCTGGCGACCAGCGACAATGCCGCCGTCGAGGCATCTGCATAGACCGCCGCGTCTACGGGTAGGTATTCGCCGCTAGCTTCGGGCGACCTGCCCACGATGGAGGAGAGATGACATGAGCGAGAGCGAAACCACTCCCGGGATGCTGAGGGACGAAGACATCCGAACCGTCACGCCTTCGGGACCGACGGCGACCACACGGGACACCGACTCGACCGATCCGGATACCGATGGTGTGGACTCCACGGACACGGACGGAGTCGACACCACCGATACAGACGGGGTGGACACGACGGACACGGACGGAGTCGACACCACAGACACCGACTCCCAGGACAGCTGACCCTGCATCCCGGGTCCGGTCCAGCTGAATCCTCGGGACTCGACGCACTCCACAGGTGTGTCGGGGACCCGGGTCGTTTCGAGCGCGACTTCTGGGGTGAGCGGCCTCTCTACCGGACGGCCGAAGAGGGTCGAGGGTTCACCGATCTGCTCTCGCTGGACGACGTCGATCGAATCGTCTCCTCCCAGGGGCTGCGTCTACCTGCATTCAGACTGGTGAGGGACGGCGGCACGTTGCCATCCAGCAGTTACACGAAGACGACCCGCACAGGTTCCGAGGCTGCGACCGGGGTTATGGACGCCCAAGCCGTCTATCGGGAGTTCGGCGCAGGCGCGACCATGGTGTTCCAGGGCATGCACCGCTACTGGCAGCCCCTCGCCCTCTTCTGCCGGCGACTGGAACAGTCGCTGGGGCACCCTGTTCAGGCCAACGCCTATGTCACCCCGCCGGGGTCACAGGGTTTCGATGCCCATGAGGACGAGCACGATGTGTTCGTGCTGCAATCGCACGGCACCAAGCGTTGGAAAGTCCACGAGCGTCACGATCTTCCGCCAACCAGACCTCCTCTCATCGATTCGGCCATCGGACCCGGTGACTCGCTCTACATCCCGGCCGGGTTCCCGCACTCCGCCAGCACGCAGGACGATGCATCGGTCCACGTCACGGTGGGGATCCTGAGTCTCACCTGGGCCAAGGTGTTGAGCGAGGCCGTGAAGCTGACCGACGGAAATCTGACGGTCGATGAGCCTCTACCCCTCAGGTTTGCGGAGCGGGACAACCTGAGTCAGGTCGTCGAGGAGCGTCTGACCGAGCTCGGCGCCATCATCGCCAAGGCCGATGCCACGCTGATCGCCGACCGTCTCCGGCGAGGGTTCCTGACCACCCGCCAGCCGGTCCTCCGTGGACAGATCCATCAATTGCTATCGCTCAACGACATCGCAGACGAGACCGTCGTGCGGGTCAGGGACGGGGCAATGTGTGTCCTACGGTCGGCCGACGATGAGTTGTCGGCGCTCCTCGGCGATCGCGAGTTGAGGATGCCGGCATGGCTCGAGCCCGCCATGCGGGTCATCGTCGAGCACGGCCAACTCCCCGTGTCAGTGCTGACCCCACACCTCGACGAATCCAGCCGCATCGTCCTGATCCGGCGTCTAGTGACGGAAGGATTGCTCGAGGTCGTCGAGTGATTCCCGGGCGCCCTCGCTGCTCCAGCGAGTCTCTGGCCCGTGAGGAGGAGTTGTTTGCCACCGCCTCGCTCGTCACCAGTTGGATCTTGATCGAGCAGTCGGGGGCATGGGGTCCCGACGCCCTGGTTGATAGCGGCTTCCCGGAAAGTGCCCGCCCATTGACCGACGCCGCCGGTCGGCGCGGGATCAGGACCCTGCTGATCCGGAGACGAACTGCCGAAGATCGGCCTCCGGTTGTCTTCCTGGCCAGCTCCGGTGGCGGCCAGAGACCGCCATGGATGGTCTCGGCCTCCTTCACGGACCCGGCTGAGCTTGCCGACCTCGACATCGAGGGTCTGGCCGAGGGGGGAATGCCCGACCTCGGCCAGCCGGTGAATGAGCCGGTGTATCTGGTGTGCACCCATGGCCGGCATGACATCTGCTGCGCCGACAAAGGAAGGCCGTTCTATCGGGCGATGTCGGAGCTCTGGCCAGATCGGACTTGGGAGGTCTCTCACATCGGCGGCGATCGCTTCGCCGGCAATCTGCTCGTGCTCCCGCGTGGCGATTACTTCGGCCGCCTCGAGCCTGAGGATGCGAAGAATCTCGTCGCAGAGTACGAAGCGGGGAGACTCGATCTCCCTCATCACCGGGGGAGGAGCATCCATCCCCGAATGGTGCAGGCCGCCGAGGCCTTTCTGCGGGGGTCGCGATCGTTGGCCGGTTTCGATGAGCTCGAGTTATTCGATTACAAGCGAATCGATCACGACCACGCCGAGGTCGTGTTCCGTGATCTCGACGAGGTGGCACACAGGGTTCTAGTCGCAGCCCGTCCTGACCATTCGCCCGTCTATCTCACCTGCAGGGCCGAGGAGTTGGGGCAACCCATGGCGTATGTGCTGGAGTCGATAACGACAGCGTGAATCAGCCCGAGCCTTCCAGGCTCTGGGTGAGATAGTCCCAGTCCCTGGCGAAGCGATAAGAGTGGCGAGCCGGAGGACCGGGGGACTGGGTCTCGAGCCAGCGCACCGTGGTCTCGGTTGCGTTGTTGAAGGCATGGACCGCCCCTACCCCGGCGAAGGCGACGTCGCCCGCCTTCAGCAGATATTGCTCGCCATCGAACCAGGCTTCGACCTCGCCATCGAGGATGAAGTAGGTCTCCTCGAGGGGGTGATCGTGGAAACCAGGGCCTCCACGGGGGTCGTACTGAACCATGAACATCGTGGACAGCTGGGCACCGAGTTCGGTGTCAGACATCATCTTCACGGTGATGCCGGTGTAGACGAGCAGGGCAGTGCGCATGCTGGCAGACACCGCCAGGAGATCCTGGCTCTGCTTGCCCGGATCCATGTTCTCCGGAGCGATGTGCCCGAACGACCGGGTCCTCGGGTCCCGGGGGTCGACCGATATCGGCTTCTGCTCCGGTGGACCGGGAACGAAGAAAGTGTCTCCGTCGAACCAAGGGCGGGGCTGTGGTGTGAGCAAGTCAGCCCACTTCGCTTCCTCACCCGAGTCGTTTCGCCATGAGTGCGGCACGCCGACCGGGATGAGGCCATAGTCGCCTGGCACCAGCTCCACCGACGCCTCGGGCGTTTCCACGATGACGGAACCGTCCAGCAGGTAGAAGGACTCCTCGAACGAGTGCACATGCGGGTCGATCCGACCACCGCTGTCGAGCCGGCTCACCCCGAAACCGGTATGTACCGCGCCCGGCGTGGTGTGGTCGATCATCGACCATCGGGCGTACCCGGAAGCGTGACCGGCAATTTCCGATGGCACGTCGTAACGGGCATCCTCTGCCCGAAGGACGACATGGCGGATCAGGGGGTTCACGGCTGGGGAAGATAGCGGCAAATACTGAAGTTTCAGACAACAAACTTGGGACCGGCTCTAGGCTGGGGCCATCAGAAGGATCGCTACATCCCGCTCTGGGTTGATGATCGCGGCGAGCTTCTTCTTCTTGCTCGCGGCGTGTTCCGGCGCGGAGTCTGGTGGTGTCGTGACATTCACTGACGATGAGCGCTTGAGCCGGTTCGAGATACCGGAGTCGTGGCATGTCTACGAGCACTCCGAGCTCTCCGAGTTGGAGGACATGCCGTTCGACGAGCAGGTCCAGGGTTTCAGCTTTCCCGCCATCAGCAGCGTCGGCTTCGACGGTGGCCCGGTGCGCGACGTCGGCAATCTCACTTCGAATCTCGCCGATGCCGACTACCCGATTGGATCGATGTCGGTACGGCAGGTCGGCGAGGTGGAGAAGGATCTCCTCTCCCGGGCCATGCTCACCCAATCAGTCCTTCCCTATTACGGGCTCTCCAACAGCGAGGAGATCACCAAAGAGGACTTCACCTTCGGCAACGGCTTCGACGGAGTCAGGGTCCTCGTAGCCTTCCAGGACGAGGCAGCCACCAGCCAGGGAGTTGCCTATCTGATCTCGGTGTCAAACGAGGATGACACCCGCATCTATTCGATGATCGCTGGATGTAATCGTGAATGTTTCATCGCCAATCAAGACGCGATCGAGGGAGTGGTCGATTCATGGCTCGTAAACAAGAGGGCTTGAACACCCGGCAGCGGGATATTCGCGCCACCAGGCGCCGTGCCGACACGTGGGATCGCATCAAGATCCTCGTCCTCCTCGCCGTCATCATCGGCGCCATCATCGCCAGTAGCGAGGATGTCGGATTCATCAGCTTCTGGGAGGCCGCCGCTGTTTTCTTCACGACCACGGCAGGGGTGGCGCTGGGAGTCCTCTTCCTGCTGGAACTGATCCGGCAGATCCACTACTGGCTGTCCGAGCGATCCGTTGCCTACAACTCGTTCTGGCAGGACAGCTTCTTTGGCGGCATCGAGCGGTGGACCCACGCTCATATGAAGCCATGGACCCGGTTCCGGGTGGGTCGATTCATCCGCCGGCTCATCTACCTGTTCGTATTCGCCCTGCTCATCGACTATTTCGTGCCCGAGGTCAACGGGCCACTGGAGGCATTGGTCGCGGCGCCACGTCTGTTCGCTCAAGCCTTCCCCTTCATCCTCCAACTCTCCTTTGGCTTCCTCTTCGTGGCCATCCAGTTCATCGGGATCTTCTGGCTCCTGTCCAGGGGCGGCACGGATGTGATCCTCCCCGAGGAGGTCACGACGCGCTTCGACGATGTCTGGGGCCAGGACCACGTCCTCGACCTGATCAGGGAAAACATTGCTTTCCTCGAGAAGCCTGACGAAATCGAGGAAAAGGGTGGCTACATCCCGGGCGGCATCCTCTTGTGGGGCCCTCCCGGGACAGGGAAGACCTTGCTTGCCCAGGCCGTGGCCGGGGAGACCGGGCGACCCTATGTGTTCGTCGAGCCCGGCGCCTTCGTAAACATGTTCATGGGCATCGGTCTTCTCAAGGTCAAGGGTCTCTACCGCAAGTTGCGCAAGCTGAGTCTGCGCCATGGCGGGGTCATCGTGTTCTTCGACGAGGCGGATTCGCTGGGCTCGCGCGGCCAGATGGGGTCACCGACCGGCCAACTCGGCGCAGCGGCAATGTCCTATGGAGGGTTCTCCTGCAATGGGTTCAGCTACCTGACCGAGCAAACGCAGGACATGCTGGTGACACACTGGGCCGGCGAGCAAGCCCAGACCGTCGCAGAGCCGAGACGCGGGTTCGTCGACCGGATCATGATGGGCGGAATGATGGGCGGCGGAGGAGGGATGGGGGTGCTCCAGGCGCTTCTCACCGAGATGAACGGGCTGGCCAAGCCACGGGGAATCACCAACAAATTGCGCAAGATGCTCGGGTTCCGGCCCAAGCCACCACCCAAGTACCGGCTCCTCCACATCATGGCCACCAACATGCCCAACGCCCTCGACGAGGCCATGCTTCGCCCCGGTCGCATCGACCGGATCTACAAGATGGGTTATCCCTCCAAGGAGGGGCGCAAGCAGACGATCGTCGGTTACCTGAACAAGGTGGACCATTTCCTCACCGAGGACGAGATCGAACGCCTCGCCACCGTCACTCCGATGTACTCCGGGGCCAAGATCAAAGACATGGTCAACGAGGCCCTGATCATCGCCGTCCGGGACGACCGCGAGGCGATCGAGTGGAAGGACATCTGGAAGGCCAAGTCCCTCAAAGAGCTCGGTCCCCCCGAGGACGTGGACTACATCCAGCGAGAGCGGCATGCGGTGGCCATCCACGAGGCGTGTCATGCCGTGACGGCCCACCTGCTTGGCGCTCACCGCCGCATCGACATGGTGTCGATCGAGAAGCGTGCCTCCACCCTGGGCATGGTGAAGTCGATGGGCCAGGAGGAGAGATTCACCCAATGGCGCTCAGAGATGGAGACCGACATCATGGTCTCGCTGGCTTCTCTGGCAGGTGAGCGTCTGTTCTTCGCCGGCGACAACAGCTCCGGAGTCTCCGGCGATCTGTCTTCTGCCTCGACCGTGGCCGCCCTCATGGAAGGGTCCTTTGGCATGGGCTCGGGTTTGGCCTCGGCAATGAACACCCGCGAATCAGGGATGGGCGGACAGGCGAGCCCGGTGTCGATCGCGCTCCGTGAGCAACGCGCCGAAATCGAAGCGAGCCTCGAGGTTCTCTATGAGCGAGTGAATGAACTGCTCGAGGCGAACCAGGACAAGATCCTGGAGCTGGCAGCCGTCCTGGAAGAGAAAAAGACGATTTCCGGTGACGAGGTGGCCGAGATCATGGAGAGTGCGCCCGGCTCACAGACCATGCGCGAGCCAACTGGCTGGCAGGCGGTGTCCGACGAGGTGGCCGGCGAACGCCAGCGTGTCGCCTTGGAACGCTCCGGGCGCGAGGTGGCGTCGACCACCAACAGCCCACAGACGATCGATGGGGATTAGAGCTAGGGACTCCAGCCTGGCTCGCCTACGCGACTGAAGCCGCAATCCTCGGCGAGGACCTGCAGGTCCCCGACCAATGTCACGTCGTCGAGGACGAAGGACTGGTTGTCGAGGGCAAGGACTCCCCGACCGTCTCCTACCGGGAACAGCGGAAGACCGGCGATGGCAGGCTCTAGCGTGATCTCCTCCACGTCACCGCCGGGCACGGTGAGCAAGGAAGCAACCTCGACATCGGTCCGGAACAGCAACGATTCCTCATCCATCCAGCCGACCGGGGTCCCGAGGGCTGCCAGGTCCTCCATCCCTCGTGGGATGCCGTCACCATCCCAAACGTCGACGCCAGTTATCTCTGAGCCTCCCTCGTCCACCCCGACCACGGCGATGGCCTCACCGTCGGGAGAGCCCAGTGCCTGGATGGGGATGCCGAATCCGTCCACGACCGGCTGTGTCCACACGGTCTCCGCCGTGAACGGGTTGAATCGCGAGACGCCGACGGCTACCCGTTCGGGTTCGTCAGGCACCTCCTGGGTCACGACCAGGATCAGGTCCTCGCCCACTGACCCGATCACCCGGATCGGCTCCCATCCCTCAAACCCATCGTGGGGGATCTCTTCGCCCGAGACCAGGTCCGAGATGACTTCATCCTGAATCCCGTAGAGACCGGCGCTCGTGGCAACCCAGTTCACCTCATCGGCTACCTCGACCTCGGTGTGCTCCCAGACGTTGCTCCCGGCGTCGAACAGATAGATAAGGCCGGCGATGGAAATGGGACGGGTCAGCGGCCCCGACTCGACCTCCGTGTCGATATCGGCCGCCTCCACAGCCTGATACTGGGTCCTGATCATGACCCCGATCCTTGGCTCCCCGGAGGCGTCGCCCAGGGTCAGCGTCTGCTCCGTCTCCTCGTCCCCTCTCAGGACCGAGACCTCCACGACATCGCCGACCTCCTTCTCGCCCAAGGCGGAGAGCAAGGACTCGGAATCGAGTGTCGGCTGGTCGTCGAAGGCCACGATCACGTCGCCGACGATCAGAAGCCCGTCGGCTGCCGAATCAGGGGTGACCTCTTGGACAAGGACGCCCTGCGGTTCCCCAACCAGGAATGTGCACTGCGCGGGCGGATCGAGCGCCTCGTCGACATCCGGCAGGGAGCTGCGCTCGGGCGGCGTCGAGGCACAGGCGAGCATCACCATCGAGGTGACGAGGAGTGCGCCCAATCGCCTGTTCACGGTGCAAATCGTACCGGGTCGACACTGCTCCACCCAGGGACCGGCCTTCGGGATAGAGCTCAGATCTCGAGGGCGCCGGGGTCTGGCGGAACGTCGACGGCATACTCCTGAAGGATGTCGAGCGGGATCACCTCGAGTGCTCTCTCGTGTGTAGATGCCAGAACGACCGGCGCCGCCTTCCCGTCGTAATGGGCACGCAGCCAGTTCATCGCAGTCACACACCACCTGTCGCCGGGGACGAGACCCGGGAATCGAAACTGTGGCATCGGCTGGGTCAGGTCATTGCCGATCTCGCGCTGGTGATCCAGGAACTCCGCAGTGACGACCGCGCACACGGTGTGGCTGCCCACGTCTTCGATGCCCGTGGTGCAGTCACCGTCCCGGTAGAAACCGGTGAGCGGGTCCGTGCCACAAGGGTCGAGATCGCCCCCGAGGACATTGAGGCCGCTCATCTCAGTCCTGCCGCGCTACTCAGCCGCGACAGGCGAACGTGTCCCAGCCACCCTCGTTGTAGATAGCCCACGCCGCGGCTGCCGTCGAGGCCTCGGGGTCGGTCGGATCGGCATCGGGGAATCCTGCGTTCTCCGCCCTCTCTGCCCAGTACTTGGGAAGATGCTGGAACAGCCCAACCGCACCGGTGCGCAGATTCGTCGAGGTCGGGTTGAAACGGGATTCGCACCAGGCGACTCGGACCGCCTTGTTCACGTCCTCTGCGGCGAAGTATTCGGCGACGAGGGCACGGACCTGGACCTGGGAGAGCCACCCCGACTCGTCCGAGGCAATGGTCCCTGTCGACTGCTCACCTGGAGTTGTTGCCTCTTCGGCGGCGACCGTGGTGGGGGTGGCGGCGGTATCGCCCCCGGCCGCTGTGCCCTGGCCGGCGAGGACTGCGAAGTTGAACCCGGCCTGAGCACCGGTGCTGTGGCCCAGACCGGGTTTGGTCGCGTCGAATTCGAGTTCGGCTCGAGTACTGCCCGAAGTACCAAACGCCGCAAAACCGGCTACTGCCAGCAGTGCGACTGCCGCCCATCCAGCGATAAACGAGAGGCGTCTCAAACGCATATGAAGTTGACTCCACTGTGGCTCGAGACCCGCGCACAGCGCAGGATGACCACAGCCCGGCCAGACCATACCGACCTGTGGATAACCGAGGCAACTCGGATCGACTCAGACCAGAGCTTTCCCCAACCCGGCCACTACCAGTGGCCAATGACCCCTGTTGGGGTCGAGCATGTGGAAATGACCCAACCCGGGCGCGACTTCGATCGGGGAGCCTGTGGACAGACGGGTGGTGTGCGACACGGGGACGATCTCATCGTCCTCCCCGTGAACGAGAAGCGTCTTGCCTGCGATTGGCTCGACGGTTGGAGGTGCGCCGGAGTCGAGCAAACGTTTGGCTTCCCGGGATCCAACAGCTCCGGAACCCGCCATGGCGACCAGGTCTGTGATCGGCGCCAGACCCACCGTCAGTGCAATGGCATCTTCGCGGCGTGACGCCGCCCACAGACCGAGGTGACCTCCCGCCGAGTGCCCAACTATCCCGACCGGCACTCCAGGCATCTCTCTGACGATGAAGTCGCTCGCGGCTACGACGTCGTGCGCGGATCCAGGCCAGCCCCCTTCCGTTCCTCTCCGGTATTCGATGTTCCAGGTGACGTAACCGCGGCCGGTCAGGTCGACGGCGAGTGCCTCGGTGCTGTCGCGCTCGTATTCCTGTCGCCATAGGCCGCCGTGAATCAAGATGACAATCCCCGACGCGTCGCGCACGGGACGGCGGATGTCGCCGACATTGTCGCGATGCGGCCCGTAGCCGACGGTGTCGAACGGTGTGGCCGCCCGGTTCTGGAGATGCCGAAGCGCGTCCTGGTAGCCACCTGTCCCACGGCCAAATATGGTTCGGACGCAACTCGCAGCCACCAGGGATGTGGCGCGCCAGGGCTCGCGCTGCTTGATGTTGGAGATGTGGACCTCCACGGCCGGCAAGCCCACAGACGAGATCGCATCCCCGATCGATCGGGAGGTGTGAGTCAATGCACCCGGGTTGATTATCAGCCCGTCGATGCCGTCGGCCTGATGGATAGCGTCCACCAATTCGCCCTCGTGATTCGACTGGGTCACCCTCGTCTCGATGCCCAGGGCGGCGCCCCAACCCTCGATGAGCCCCTCGAGGTCTTTCAATGTGGTGCTTCCGTAGACCTCCGGCTCGCGGGTGCCGAGCAGGTTCAGATTCGGGCCGTTGAGGACGAGGACTCGCATCAGGCCACCCGTGGGAGATGCTCGTCGATGAGCCCGTGGGCCTCTTCCATCACGGAGGCTGGCATCTCCTCAGGCACGAGCTCGAAATGCCTGGACATGGCAGCGATGATCGCGGTCGAGACCTTTTCATTGTCGAGCCCGGGGGCGCGGTCGGCCAGGGCGCCCGTGGTGCGGGGATCCCAGTCCAGTTCGAGCGCCCGATAGACGGGGATGAGGACGTCTCTGATCCGCTCTCCGTCATCGACAACGACCACACCGCCGACATGAGCGGCGCCACGAACCAGACGCTGACCGACACCCATCACCTTGACTCGCCCGCCGACGTTGACGGACCATTTCCCCGGGCAGTACTCACCGCGGAGCTCTCCGATACGCGCGTCGATCCCGAGACGTTCGAAGGCATCGACCATGGCGCCGGCGACGAGTTCGAATCGCTCCGTGATCCCGGCTCTGGGCTCCTCCTCCGGGGTGGCCCAAGCGAATGCCAGGGTCTGCTGGTGGAATACGGCCGCTCGACCCCCGGCGAGACGCTCGACCGCCCCAAAGCCGTTCGCCTTGGCGACACGGACTGCCTGCGCGTAGCCGGGCTGAACACGATCTACGGCGCCGAAGGCCACCACGGGACTTGGGACATGCAGCCGGATGAGACCGTCGATCTCGCCCCTGGCTACAGCGCCAAGGGCGGCATGGCTCACCGCGGTATCGAGAGCTGGATGCTCGGGGTAGGAATCGGTGACAAGTGTGTATCGACGCACAACCAGGAGGATAAGGAACCCGGTGTTACCGTCAGCGGATCCATTGGTTCGGCCGGGAACCGTGACGCAACGGGGCTCGTTGACAGGAAAAGCCCCTGGCCCGAGGCAAACTGAGGGCAAGCACTCTGGAGGAATTTTGCGCACCCGTGCCCATATGGCAACGGTTCTGGCCGCGGTCTTCGTGTTGACCGCTTGTGGTGACGCGCCGTTCACGTCCCTCGGTCAGCGCAGCTCCGGCTGGATCGGTGAGCCGACCGTGGTTACAACCACGACTGTGGCGACGACTGTTCCCATCGTCGTGGACGCAAATGTCTTGAAATGGTTCAACGATGAGCTCAGTGGCGCGCCTCTCGACGATCCGGCTGCGCTGAAGGTGGCGGTGTTCGCCCGCCGCGCCGGCGACCTGTTCATACAGGCGAGCCGCGCCGAGATTGCCGCCCTGCTACCCGATGTGAAGTTTCCCACATCGACTCCCTACCTGTCGGAGTACGTGACCTCACAACTCGTCTTCGATGAGCGGGGTGATCTGGCGGACGACCCTGTCGCCGCCTTCGGCATCTGGTCATCTGAGCCCTACACCAGGTCTCGCTCCGTGGCCCAGATGATCATCATGAGTGTCTCGGTCGATCCCGAAGTGGCGGCCGAGGTCGCCTCGCCAGGGGCTGACAACTCGTGTGAGCGCTTCGCGGACAGGAGCACCGAGGTCTGCGCCGTCACCACCGTCTCCGGGCGGCCCGTCTGGTCCCTCGAGGCGTCGAACGGCACGACCATGGTCTGGTACGACGGCGAATACAGATACGAGCTGTTCGGCCGCTCATATGTCGCTCCCGCCGCCCTCCAGGAGATGGTGGTGGAGCTCGTCCCGCTCTCGGAGCTAGGCACTACCCCCGGATAACCTTCGGTGGCTGATCAGGAGGCCGGGCATCTATCACTCCGGTGGCTGGTGGAGCTACCTGCAATACGACGAGGAACAGGACAAACCCGACCTCGACCGGGCCCTACTCCGACGCGTCTGGTCTTACGGCCGTCCCTATCTCTCCGGTCTCATCGGGGTCCTGGTCACGATCCTCATCATCTCGGGCCTCGGGGTTGTGCCGCCCATTCTGATGGGGCGGCTCATCGACGCGGTGACAGGCGACGGTGACATCGGGCAGCTGACCCTGCTCGGGCTCGGCATGATCGTGGTCCCGGTGGTCAGCGCCCTGGTCGGAGTGGTCCAGCGATGGTGGTCATCGAACGTCGGTGAGGGGATCATCTTCGATCTCCGACGCGAGCTCTACGAGCACCTGCAGCGGATGTCACTCCGCTTCTTCACCGCCACCAAGACCGGGGAGCTGATGAGCCGTCTCAACAGCGATGTGGAGGGTGCTCAATCGGCCATCACCGGAACCTTTGTCTCCATCGTCTCCAATGTGGTCTCCGTCGTGTTCATCCTGGTCACGATGATCGCCATCGACTGGCGGCTCACCCTTCTCGCCGTGGCCGCACTGCCCCTCTTCGTGATACCAGCTCGTCGGGTGGCCAAGGTCCTGAAGCGGGTCACCCAGGACCTGATGGAGCACGAGGCCAAGATGTCCGGCATCCTCCAGGAGACATTCAACGTCAGCGGGGCGATGCTGGTCCGGCTCTTCGGCCGCTGGGAGGAAGAGGCCAAGCGGTTCACTGATCAGGCCGGCCTCGTCCGCGACTCCTCTGTCAGGCGATCGATGGTGGGTCGGGGCTTCTTCGCCGCGTTGGGCCTCGTCTCGGCCGTGGGGACCGCCGCCGTTTTCTGGGTTGGCGGTCTCCTCGTGATCAACGGTGAGATCGATGTCGGCGAGATCGTCACCTTCGCTGCCCTGCTCACCCAGTTCTACGGTCCGCTGTCGGCCATCACCAACTCCAGGGTCGAGTTCGCCACCTCTTTGGTGTCCTTTGAGAGGGTCTTCGAGGTGCTCGATCTCGAGACCGACATCCCTGACCCGTCCTCCCCGGAGCCCATGGGTCACGTGCGAGGCCGGGTCGAGTTCGCCGACGTCTCATTTCGCTATCAGGGCGACGGCCCGGAGGGCCTCGCCGCGGTCAGACGTTGGAGACGGGCCGCACCCGAACAGACGGCCCCCACCCGAGGCGGCACCAGGGAGTGGGCCTTGCATGAGGTCGATTTCGTGGCCGAGCCGGGGACCTTGACTGCCCTGGTCGGGCCGTCCGGGGCGGGGAAGACCACCATCTCTTATCTCATCCCGCGGCTCTACGACGTGACCGAGGGCGAGGTTCGGGTCGACGGGCACGACGTGAGGAAGGTCGCACTGAAGGATCTCGCTGCGGCGGTCGGGGTAGTCACCCAGGAGACCTACCTCTTTCATGACACCATCGCCGCCAATCTCAGGTACGCCAAGCCCGATGCGACACAGGCCGAGATCGAAGAGGCGGCCCGAGCAGCCAACATCCACGAGATGATCTCCAAGCTGGCCGATGGCTACGAGACCGTCGTGGGGGAGAGGGGATATCGGCTCTCGGGTGGCGAGAAGCAGCGAATCGCCATCGCCAGAGTGCTGCTGGAGGATCCGAAGATTCTCATTCTCGACGAAGCCACCTCCCATCTCGACTCCAGATCCGAGGCCCTCATCCAGGAAGCGCTGGAGAAGGTCATGGAGGGCCGCACCTCGATCGTCATCGCCCACCGCCTGTCGACGGTCCGTGCGGCCGATCAGATCCTGGTGATCGACGATGGCGAGATCGCAGAGCAGGGGACCCACGCTTCCTTGGTCGCCGCCGACGGGCTCTATGCCTCTCTCTACCAGACACAATTCATCCAAGCCGCCAGCGCCTGACCTCGGGCCTCACGCTCCCCGGGTCAGGTTCTCGATCAGCAACTGGTGGTCCGTAGCCAGCAGCAGGACGTCACCGTCGTGAGACAGCCAGAGACGGGGCCCGACTTCGAGCCACACGTGCTTGGGCAGAGCGTCCAAATTCTTTCGCTTCCTGGGATTGGGAGCGGCGTAGGCGAGGACGCTCGACGTTGGCCCGCCCAATGCATCGAGGTGACCGATCAGGTCGTAGCTCCCGAACAGGTAGGCCATGGCCTCGGCGTGATCCACCGGACCGCCGTCCGAGAACCAATCGATCGTCCCGCAATCGGCACAGGCGGTCACGGCAACGCGCCCGACCCACACCGGTTTGTGCTCACACCATGGAGAAACATTCATGGTGGACAAAGTACGAAGAGGGTGTGACAGAAACGCCGGAGCGAAAGTCCGGCAGTCCCAAGTAACAGGTACTGAGTACGGAGATCTGAGCTTCGCTCAGATCTCCAAAGCCGGCATCTCCGACGTGTCGTCGAAGCGGGTGCCGGGCACCAAGAGCACCGGCAGATGCGACTTGTCCATCACGCGGGCGGACACGCTTCGCCAGGCCTCCTCGGTGAAGAGACGGCGGGTCGCCCCCATCATCACCAAATCGGCTCCGACTTCGTCCGCTGTGTTGATGATTGCCTCGGCCGGATCGTCGCCTTCGACGAATCGGACGACGGTCTCGAGCCCGACGGCGTGCAGCCCGGCAACAATCGGCTCTACCGCTTTCTGCCCCCGCTCCTCCAGATATCGCGCGGCCTTGGCCTCCGCATCCGATGATTCAATCGGTGCGTCGTCGAGGAACGACCGGCGGACGTCGTCGTCCAGCGACTCGAGAAAGGAGCGGGGGACCCTCACCACGGTCATGACCGTGACACTCCCGCTATCGGAATTGAGACGCCGGCACAGGTCGGCTACCGGGGCTGCTGGAAGTACCCCGGTCGTGGCGATCAGAATGCGCACCCGGCTGAGATTAGGGTGTCGGCACCGCTTTTGCCCATGCGAGTCAATTGGACCCGGAACTCATCAACAAGGTCACCTGGAAGATCCCCAACGCCCTGACTTTGATCGGCTCGGCGTCCGGGGATGAGTGGAACGGGATGACCGCGTCTTGGGTCACGCAGGTCTCGATGGAGCCCGTGCTCATCGGAGTTGGCGTCGACAACAAGGCGGTGACACATCGTCTGATCACCGACGGCGGGTCGTTCACAGTGAATCTGTGGCCCTCAGACGACACGCGGGTATTCGTCAAGTTCTCCAAGCCTGCGACGAGGGAGGACGCCACGCTCAATGGGCGCCCGGTTCGCCCGGGCGTGACCGGCGCCCCGATATTCGAAGAATCGCTCGCCTGGATGGACTGCGAAGTGCGGCATTCCATCGATCTCGGGACCCACACGTTCTTCGTCGGCGAGATCGTCGACGCCGGTGTCAACGACGACGAGCGGCAGGCAGCTTCGATGTCCGATACGAGAATGAAATACGGCGGAGTGCGGAGGGGCGGTCACTGAGCATGGACGTGTCGGTCGAGGGAAAGGTCGTGCTCGTAACCGGCGGCAGCCGTGGCATCGGGCAGGCGACCGCGGCCGAGTTTGCCAGGAGTGGGGCCGCCGGCATCACGATCACTTCCCGCAAACCGGAGAACATCTCGACGGCGGCGTCCGAGTTGATCGATTCCGGGGTGGACGAGGAGATACTGCTTGCGCTCCCGGCCCGAGCAGATTCCGAGGAATCCGCCGATGAGGCGGTGGCAGCCACCGTGGAGCGCTTCGGGTCGTGCGACATCCTGATCAACAACGCCGGCACCAACCCATCAGCCGGACCTCTGATGGAGGTCGACCTCGGCGCTCTGGACAAGACCTGGGCGGTCAACCTGAGGGCCCCCTTGCTCTGGGTCAGGGCGGCCTACCGGGCATCGATGGAGAAGAACGGGGGCTCCATCGTCAACGTCTCCTCGGTGGGCGGCCTGCGGCCAAGCCCGATAACCGGCGCCTACAACGTTTCCAAGGCTGGTCTGGTCCACATGACCCGGCAGCTCGCCTTGGAGTTGGCACCGTCGATCCGGGTGAATGCCGTTGCCCCTGGCGTGGTCAAGACGAGGCTCTCGGAGATGCTGTGGCAAGATGAGGCGGCGGCGGCGAGGATGCATCCGCTGGGGCGCTTGGGAACACCGGAAGACGTCGCCCGCGTCATCGTGTTCCTGGCGTCGGATGCTGCCGACTGGATAACCGGCGTCACCCTTCCGGTCGACGGAGGGATGACTGAGGCGTCTTCGTCAGGCATAGCCTGAGCTGACGAGCAAGGAGCCATGACCCACCCCGCACCCGACCCCGATTTGGCCCTTCGCTATCTGGAGGGCGCAGTCGACGACGCCGCGCTCTTTGCCCACGCCCGGGCCATGCGTGACGAGGGTCGGGGCCAGGTCGTCACCTATAGCCGCAAGGTGTTCATCCCCCTCACCACGTTGTGCCGTGACCGCTGCACGTACTGCACCTTTGCCAAGCCGCCGGGCGCCGGCGGGATGTATCTCGAGCCAGACGAGGTGCTGGCGATCGCCCGGGCGGGGGACGAGGCAGGGTGCACCGAGGCGTTGTTCACCCTGGGGGACCGGCCCGAGGAGCGCTGGCCACAGGCCGCCTCGTTCCTTTCGGCTCGTGGCCTGCACTCGACGATCGAATACGTGGCAGAGATGTCCGCGATGGTGCGCTCCGAAACGTCTCTCTTCCCCCACGCCAACCCTGGCCTTCTCGACGATGACGACATGAGACTGCTGCGTCCGACCAATCCGTCGATGGGGATGATGCTGGAGAACATCTCACCCCGGCTCATGGAGCCCGGAATGCCCCATCACGGGACTCTCTCCAAGGACCCTGCTCGCAGGGTGGCGACAATCGAGGCAGCGGGGCGGGTGAATGTCCCATTCACCACGGGGATCCTGGTCGGGATCGGGGAAACCAGAGGCGAAATCATCGATTCGCTGTTTGCCCTGCAACAGGTCGGCCAGGCAACCGGGGCGATCCAAGAGGTGATCATCCAGAACTTCAGGGCCAAGGCCGACACTCCGATGCGCCACTCGGCCGAGCCGGTACCTCGCTGGTTTGCCCGTGTCGTCGCACTGGCTCGATGGATCATGGGCCCTGAGGCCAATGTCCAGGTGCCACCGAATCTCACCGAGCAATTCGAGATATACCTGGAGGCCGGGATCAACGACTGGGGAGGCGTCTCCCCGCTCACGATCGACTGGGTGAATCCTGAAGCGCCCTGGCCCCATCTCGACGAGCTACGGGGTCGAACCGAGGAAGCCGGTTTCACGTTGCGGCCACGTTTGCCCGTCTACCCGGAATACATCGACGAGGATTGGATAGACGCCGCGCTGTACGCAGATGTGTTGGCGGCCGCCGACAAGGACGGTCTGGCACTCATCCCGGAGACATCAGGAGCAAGATGACGATCACGTTTCTCAGAGTGCGTCCGGCCGAGAAGTTGGCCGAACCGACAGCGACCAGCAGGCGTCGGGAGGGAACCACAGCAGTCGAGATGGTGTCACCCAGCGCTGCAGATCTGGCTGCGGCCCACAAGTCCGGTGTCCTGGTGGTGTCGGAGAGCGTGACCGACGTGGACCCTGATGCTTGGGTCGTCGAGCCCGAAAAGGCGCTGAGCCTTGCCGAGCGAGGAGTTCCAGGATGGCGTCTGACTGTCGTTGCCGAGGGCTCCCGGGAATCGGTTCTCGACGCACTGGCGAGGTCGAGCGCGTGCTTCGCACGCACTACGCGATCGGAGATCGCCGAGATCAGTGCGCTGTCCTCCCTGCCTGGAGTCGACTTCTCGACGTCCGTTTTCGTCGATGATGTCTCCCAAGCTCTGAGGGCGGTTGACCAGGGGGCCACCGATCTGCTGCTGCGCGATTGGGACGTGGAAGGGATCGGCGAGCTACGTGTGGCCCTCGGTGATCGACGACTCGTGGAGAGAACCGCTTTCCCTCCCGGTATCGAGATCGACGAGGCCCGCGACGTGCTGTCCGCCGACACGTTCGCCGCCTGGCTGAGCCAGGTCGACGGCTCAGGCGTGGCCCGGCCACGATATGAGTGGGCGCCCGGGAAGGACCTCTCGCCACCGGTGCCCCCCGATCGCTTTTCGGCGGAGTGGCTGGACAGGACGTGGGTCGACGGGGCGACCACGTCGTTTCCCGGGTCGGCGGCGGAGCTGGCACCCATCCTGGAGCGTTCGCTTGACGGCACCCCGCCGACGACAGACGAGGTCGAAGATCTGTTCCGCGCCAGAGGGGACCAGATCGATGCCGTCGCTTACGTGGCCGACATCCTCAGGGAACGCACGACCGGGGACACGGTCACATATGTGGTGAACCGGAACATCAATTACACCAATCTCTGCTACTTCAAGTGTGGCTTCTGCGCCTTCTCCAAGGGCCCGCGCAGCCTCAATCTCAGGGGCGAGCCCTATTTGATGGGGTTGGATGAGATCGTGGAACGGGCCGTCGAGGCCTGGGGGCGGGGTGCCACCGAGGTGACGCTCCAGGGAGGTATTCATCCCGATTTCACCGGCAACTTCTACGTCGATGTCGTCAATGCCATCAAGTCGGAGTTACCCGACATGCACATCCATGGCTTCACCCCGCTCGAGGTATGGCAAGGGGCCGAGACCCTGGGGATACCGGTGCGTCGCTTTCTCGAGGAGTTGAAGGCGGCAGGTCTGGGCACCCTTCCGGGAACCGCCGCCGAGATCCTCGACGACGAGGTACGGGCCCACCTCTGCCCGGACAAGATCCGGACTTCCCAGTGGGCGGAGGTGATGATCACCGCTCACGAACTGGGGCTGCGGGCTACGTCGACGATCATGTTCGGCCACATCGACCACCCGCGGTCATGGGCCAATCATCTCGAGGTGATCCGCGTCATCCAGCGCCGGACCGGCGGGTTTACCGAGATGGTGCCGCTGCCCTTCGTCCACATGGGCTCGCCCATCTTCCTCAGGGGCAGGGCCCGTCCCGGTCCTACCTGGGACGAAGTGGTGCTCATACACGCTGTGTCCCGGATCGCTCTCGACGGCCTGGTGCCAAACATCCAGGCTTCCTGGGTCAAGCTCGGCCTTGATGGAGGTAGGCGTCTGCTCGACGCAGGATGCAACGATCTCGGTGGGACCCTGATGGGCGAGATCATCACCCGGTCGGCCGGGGCCGCTCACGGGCAGGAGGTCACACCGCAGGAGTTCCGGGAGGTCATCGAGGCGGCGGGAAGGCGTCCGGCGCTGCGCTCGACGACCTACGAGATTCTCGATCGAGTGTGACGCCCTCCCGCCTCCGGGGGCTCTCCCCCCTCAGGAGGGAGAAATTCAACCCCGATAAGTCAGGCCTCTCGGGGCAGTGGCGAATCCCCACTCCGCCAGCGCTGGGGCGATCGGTGAGGCGGGAGCAGGCCGTCCGTTGACGGTGTTCACAGTGGTGCGGCGGTGCCGGGCGGCGATCTCGGAGAGCCCTCGGCCCAGGTTGCCATAGATCGACATGTCCTCGGCCAGGACCGTCAGGTGCCGCCGGCCACGGTCCAGGTAGCCGAGCAACTGGCCCTCCCACAAGAAGACATAGGCACCGGCGTCGCGAGCCAGTCTCGCCTCCTCGACCTCGGGCCAGGGGAGGGCGGCACCATATGGGTTGGCCGGGTCGGTGGCCGCGAGAACCGTCAGCTGACGAGCCGGATCTGTGCGCAAGCGATCGACCGCTCCCGGCAATGCGAACTGTGAGCCCCCCAGACCCTCGACGAAGTATCCCCTACGGACCCTGCCCGTCTCTTCAAGGTGGGAGAAAACCGGATAGAGGGCGCTGAAGCCCCCGGGATAGCTCTCGGCGAGGATGGCGCTCCGGGTCACGACCCCATGTCTGTCGAGGAGGAGGTGAGCCCAGGCGGCGTGTCGCTCGGTGTCACTCACCTCTCCACCCACGAGCTGGCCCGTCAACGACCAACGCCCGCCCGCCTGAGGCGGGAATTGCGAAGAGAGCCCCGGACGACCGGTCCGTCTCGTGCTGCGCTGTTGGATGAAGGCTCGGAGCGGTGCCAGGGTGTCGTTGGTGACATGCCCTGACCAGACCATGTCCCAGAGATGGTCGAGGAGGTCCACGGGGTCGCCACCTCCCGTCCCGATGTAGATGTCCCGGAAGAAGCTGGCTCCCCTGGTCTCCAGGAAGTCATGGATCGACTCGGCCTCGGGCCCTTGTGGCATCTCACCCGGGCCCCTCCACAGCAAGCCGAGACTGGATCGCGGGTACAGGGCGAGCTTGCCATCACCCGGCCCGAGCGAATCATGACCCACCCAGACGAGGTCGCCATCGAGGAGGAGCCGATCGAGGTGGGTGGCCGGCTCGGTGACCCGAGAGGCGAGCACGTCACGCTCGAGCACAGAGGCCGGCATCACCGCGCCCGTCAGCCGCGCGATCGCATCGGTGAGGGCCGTCGAGCTCGACGGGGGATCGTCCCGTACCCCTTGCCAGGCAATGTTGAATGCGGCAAGCGAGGCTGGAGGTACCGGTTCTATCTCCCGCCGCAATACGGCCAGGGATCGACGTTTGAGCCGTCTCAGCACGTCGCGGTCGATCCACTCCCGGCCCTGCCCGCCAGGTCGAAATGCGCCAACATCGACCCGCCCTGAGGCCTCCAGCTGTTGGAGGATCGTCTCGACGATCGCAGTGGGCACGGCGAGGGCGCCAGCGACCTCGCCCGCCGTGAACGGCCCGTGGGTTCGGGCAAACCGTCCCACAACATCACCCAGGGGATCATCCACCGGCTCGAGGAAGACATGCGGGATCCCGGGGGGTGGTTGGACACCGAGGGCATCGCGCAGCCTCGACACGTCCTCGATTGCGGCCCACCGTGTTACGCCGGCATGGATGATCTCGACGACTCTGCGCTGACCGGTCAGCTCACTGAGCACCGACGGGATGTCGAGACCATCGGTGCGCACCTCGAGATCCTGGACGGTCAGTGGTCCGAGGTCTCTCAGCATGTCGTGGACGCCGTCAGCTCGCTTCACACGTCGGGGCTCGGTCAGGTACTGCAATTCGAGCTCTACCGCAGCGACCACCTCGGGGTCGATCAGCTCGCGGAGCTCCCCCTCGCCGAGCAGCTCCCGAAGCAGGTCGCGATCGAGCGTCATGGCCGCCGCCCGGCGTTCGGCCAGTGGGGCGTCGGCCTCATAGAGGAAGGCGGCGATGAATGAGAAGAGCAAAGAGGAGGCGAATGGGCTCGGTGAATCGAGGTCGACCGACGCGATCCTGATGCGACGCGCCCGTATGTCGGTCAGGACTTCGATCAAAGAGGGCAGGTCGAAGTCATCCTGGAGGATCTCCCGGTACACCTCGAGCATGATCGGGAAGGAACCGAATTGCTTGGCCACGCCGAGCAGGTCGGCGGATCGCCGGCGTTGCAACCAGAGTGGTGTCCTCTCGCCGGGACGCCGCCGGGGGAGAAGCAGAGAGCGCCCGGCCGCCTCCCGGAACCGGGCAGCGAACAGCGCCGTGTCACCGAGGTGCTCGAGCAGCAAGGCCTCGACGTCTTCAGGATCGAGCAGGAGGTCCTCGGCGCCGGGCGGATTGTCGGCATCGGGGAAACGAAACGCGATCCCGTCATCGGACCAGATGGCGTCGACATCCACCCCATAACGGTCCCGGAATCGATGACGCAGTGCCATTGCCCACGGAGCGTGGACCCGGGCCCCCAGAGGAGAGAGCAGAACGAGTCTCCAGTCCCCGATCTCGTCACGGAAGCGCTCGACGACGAGTGTCTGGTCGGTGGGTAGCACGCCAGTCGCCTCCCGCTCCTCTGTGAGATAACCGACGAGATTCCTCGCCGCCAGCTCGTCCAGGTGGAATCGAGTCACGAGATCCTCGTGTGCCTCCTCCGGGTCCAGACGTCCCGTCTCGCGTACGAAGGCTCCGACCGCCCTGCCGGTCTCTATCGACCGCCCCATCGAGTCGCCATGCCAGAAGGGCATCCGGGCCGCGCCCTCGGCCGGTGCCGGCACGACCTCGACCCGATCGTGACCGATCTGTGAGATCCGCCAGGCCGTGCTGCCGAGAAGGAAGACATCTCCCTCGCGCGACTCGTAGACCATCTCCTCGTCGAGCTCACCTACCCGGCTGCCATCAGGGAGGGTGACGCGGTACAGACCGCGGTCCGGGATGGTGCCTGCGTTGGTGACAGCCAGTTGGAGCGACCCGGGCCGGGCCGAAACCTCGCCTGTCACCCGATCCCAGTTGATGCGGGGCCTCAACTCTGCGAACAGATCGGAGGGATATCGTCCCGCCAGCATGTCCAGCGTCTCGTCGAAAACGGCACGGCTCAGCCCCGAGTACGGCGCTGCCCTCGTCGCCATCTCGTACAGAGCGTCGGCGCTGGTCGAGCCCGCAACGACCCTGGCCACCAATTGCTGGGAGAGGACATCGAGTGGGTTGGCCGGGATCTTGGTGGTCTCGACCTGTCTCTCCAGCATCCGATTGGCCACGACGGCCGAAACCAGGAGGTCGCCCCGGTATTTCGGGTAGATGCGCGCCTTGGAGACCCCGCCGACCTGATGACCCGAGCGTCCGACTCTCTGCAGCCCTGAAGCGACCGATGTCGGGGCCTCGACCTGGAGCACCAGGTCTACCGCCCCCATGTCGATGCCGAGCTCCAGCGAGGAGGTGGCGACCACCGCCCGGAGGTCGCCGCGCTTCAACGCCTCTTCGGTGAGGAGTCGCTGCTCACGAGCCACCGAGCCGTGATGGGCCTTGGCCACTTCCTCGCCCGCCAGGTTGTTGATCTCGGAGCACAGACGCTCCGCAAGCCGACGCGAATTGGCGAAAACGATCGTGCTGCGGTGAGCCAGGATCTGCTCCAGCAACCGGGGATAGACCGCCGGCCAGATGGATCGGGTCGACTGCTGATCAGGGTCGAGAGGATCGGGGTCGCCCGGCTCGTTCATGTCTTCAACCGGCACCACTATCTGGATGTCCAGGTCACGTTCATGCGGGACGTCTATGAGGGTGACGGGGCGTGGGACCCAGGTCCCGTCGTCGTCGACGGTTCCGCCGCCGAGGAACCGCCCTATTGCCTCCAGGGGGCGCTGGGTTGCCGAGAGGCCGATCCTCTGCGGCGTCACATCGGTGATCTCCTCCAGACGCTCGAGGGAGAGGGATAGGTGGGCGCCGCGCTTGCTGCCAGCCACCGCGTGCACCTCGTCGACGATCACCCACCGCACACTGCTGAGGATCTCCCGGGCCGCAGAGGTGAGAATGAGATAGAGCGATTCTGGGGTCGTGATCAGGATGTCGGGCGGGTTGCGCCGCATCCGCTGCCGGGCATCGGGTGGTGTGTCACCAGTGCGGATGAACGTTTCGACGGTCGGCAAGGTCGGGCCACCGATGCGGCTCGAAGCGTGGCGGATCCCTGCCAGCGGCGCCCTCAGATTGCGCTCGACATCGTGGGCCAGCGCCTTGAGCGGTGATATGTAGAGAACGCGGCACCGACTGGCCTTCTCGGGCTGGGGTTCTGTCAGGAGTCGATCGAGGGTCCAGAGAAAGGCGGCCAGCGTCTTTCCCGACCCGGTGGGGGCATGGATGAGCGTGTGATTCCCATCGGCGATGGCGGGCCATCCCATGGCCTGGGCCATCGTGGGCTCGTTGAACGAAGCCTCGAACCAGGTGCGAGTTGCCGGGGTGAATGCGCCGAGCGAGTCCACACCGGGAAGGTATCAGAGGTCGGTGACAAGCTCGGTCCGCATTTCTCCCCCCAGGAGCGAAGCGACGTTGGGGGAGAAGGCCCGAGGGGCCGAGGGGGTCTTGCTACGCGCTGAGCTCGAGGGGCAGCCGGTTGATGGCGGCCAGTTCCAGGAAGAGATCGACCACGTGCGGGTCGAACTGGGTCCCGGCGTGCTTGCGAATCTCGGTCACCGCGAACTCGACGGGGAGAGCCTGTTGATAGGAGCGGGTCGAGGTCATGGCGTCGAATGCGTCGGCAACGAGGATGATCCGGCTGAGGATCGGAATCTCTTCGCCACCGAGGCCGAAGGGATAGCCACGACCGTCGTAACGCTCGTGGTGATAGAGGATGGCTTCTGCCACCTTCGGGTCGAGACGGTTGCGGGTCATGGCGAATCCGAGCTCCGGATGGCGGTTCATCAGCTCCCGCTCGGTGGGGTCGAGAGGACCGGGCTTGCCGAGGATGCCCGGATCGAGATGGATCTTGCCTACGTCGTGCAGCACCCCGGCCAGGGCCAGGCGGTCGAGCTCGATCTCACCGAGCCCGATGCCGATGCCGAGGTTCACGGCGAGATCGGAGACCCGGTGCACGTGACCGTGCAGGTCCTCGATCACGTCCTCCATGACCTCGATCAATATGTCTCTTGGAAGTTCCCGCATTACGAAATCACCCGGTGGGGAAGTCTGGTTGGAGGGCGCAGACTGGGGTATGGGCCGAATGGACTATATGCCGTCGACAATGTGGACTAGCGCTACCGGCTCTCAGCCCGAAAGTTGGAGCCAGACGGCGTATTTCGCTAACTTTCCCGCCAAGCGAAAGACGCGCTCATCAAGAGCGGTGGAGGGACAGGCCCTGCGAAACCGCGGCAACCGACTCGAACGGTGCCAATGCCTGAACGATGAGTGGCCGAGGACGGCTATCCGTCACGGTGCTCGGAAGAGCGCGTAGAGACAGGAGAAACCGTCATGAGAGATCGAGAATTCGGGTTCGACACCCGTCAGATACACGCCGGGCAGCGACCGGACCCCGAGACCGGCGCCAGGGCGATGCCGATCTATGCCACAACGTCGTTCGTCTTCGAGGATGCCCAGCAGGCCGCCGACCTGTTCGCCCTGCAGAACTTCGGCAATATCTACACCAGGATCGGCAACCCCACCACAGCAGCATTCGAGGAGCGGATGGCATCGCTGGAGGGGGGATTAGGCGCGCTGGCGACCTCTTCGGGCCAGGCAGCGCAGCTCATCTCGATTTTCACGCTGTGCAATGCCGGTGATGAGATCGTTGCCTCACGCTCGCTGTACGGAGGCACATTCACCCAATTCGACGTCACGCTGCGCCGCATGGGGATCAACGTCACCTTCGTCGACATCTCCGACCACGGCGCCGTCAAGGACGCGATCACACCCAAGACGAAGGCCCTGTACGGGGAGACCATCGGCAACCCGGCAGCCGACATCCTCGACATCAGCGCCATCGCAGACATCGCCCATGACAGCGGGTTACCGCTGATCGTGGACAACACCTTCGCCACTCCGTACCTGTGCCGGCCGATCGAGCACGGGGCCGACATCGTGGTCCATTCTGCGACCAAGTTCATCGGGGGCCACGGCGTCGCCATCGCCGGAGTGATCGTCGAATCGGGCCTCTTCCCATACGACAACGGCAACTTCCCGGGGATCACTGAGCCATCACCTGCCTATCACGATCTCATGTTTTGGGAGAACTTCCGTGAGTACGCATTTCTGATGAAGGCGCGGGTGGAGAGCCTCCGCGATATCGGCGCTGCCCTCTCGCCGTTCAACTCGTTCGTGCTCCTGCTCGGGTTGGAGACACTCTCTCTGCGCATGGCCCGACACACCGAGAACGCACGGAGGGTCGCCGAGTTCCTCTCGGAGCACCCCGACGTGGCGTGGGTCCGCTATCCGATCTTCCCCAACAACCCATGGACCGACCTTGCGAACAAGTACGTCCCGGAAGGCCCTGGCGCGGTATTCACGTTCGGGGTGAAAGGAGGCTTCGATCAAGCCGCTGAGTTCATCGCCCGTGTCGAGCTGGCATCCCATCTCGCCAATGTCGGGGACGCCAAGACACTGGTGATCCATCCTGCCAGCACCACCCATCAGCAGGTGCCGGTGGAAGAGCGGCGTGCGGCCGGAGTCGGTGACGAGATGATCCGGATCTCTGTTGGCTTGGAGGACATCGACGACATCCTCTGGGATCTGGGCCAGGCCCTGGAAGGGGAAGGGGAATGACCACCGTCCTTCATGAGGCGAGCGCGCTGGAGCGTCTCCAAATCATCCAATCGGCGCGGACGGTGGCTCTGGTCGGCGTGTCTGCGAACATCCTGCGCTCGTCGAACTTCGTCGCCACCTATCTGGTCCGAACCGATCTCGAGATGTACCCGGTGAACCCGATGTACGACGAGATCCTCGGACTCAAGAGCTACCCGTCACTGGCCGACCTCCCGGTTGTCCCCGACATCGTCGATGTCTTCCGCCGTCACGACGAGTTGCCCAATGTCGTCGATGAGGCGATCGCAATCGGGGCCAAGGTTGTCTGGTTCCAGTTGGGGCTTCGTCATGACGAGGCTGCCGCCAAGGCCACCGCTGCGGGGTTGCAGGTCGTTCAGGATCGTTGTCTGAAGATCGAGCACGCTCGCTTCTCTGGGAAGCTGCATCTGGCCGGCTTCAACACCGGTGTCATCTCGTCCCGACGTCGGAGACCGATTTAATCAGGCCAGGCCGTGGTGGCGTGCCGTCTCGATGAAGGCGGAAACCCGTCCGGGGTCGAGAGGTTCATTGGCGACGCCGTCCATCTTCAGGTAGGAGCCGACGATGATTGTGTCGGCGACTTCGGCCAGAGCGCCCAGGTTGTCGACACTGGCACCAGAGCCGATGACCAGCCTCGTCCCTTTGGGGATGGCCGATCGCGCCAGCCCCGCCTCCTGCAGGTCTGGCTCTGCCCCGGTGCCGGCCCCCGACACGATCACGGCGTCGGCGAGGCCACGAATAACCGTGTCTTCCGCCGCCTGTCTGATGTCGAGACCTGCAGGGGGTGTGGCGTGCTTGACCAGCACATCGGCCCAGATCTCAATGCCGGGAGCCAGGGCGGCTCGTCGGCGGGACAGTTGGTCGGCTCGGCCCACGATCGGCCCCTGGTCGGTGTACATGACGCCGGTCAGCACGTTGACCCGGATGAAGGCGGCTCGGGTCACGGCGGCAATACCCAGGGCGGAGAGCGCGTCGTTGCGGAGCACATTGACGCCGAAAGGAAGCCCGGTGGCATCGCGCACAACTCGCGCCGCCAACGCCATGGCGGCGATCGTCTCCGGGTCCGATGAGTCGGCGCGGAAGGGGACGTCACCGAAGTTCTCCAGGAGCAAAGCTGGGAAACCGGCCTCGGCCAGGGAAACCGCATCGCCAGCGGCGGTATCGAGGACCTCGTCGATGGATCCCTTGAAGCCGGGGGAGGCGGGAAGCGGGAGAAGATGGATCATCCCCACGAGCCGGGGGATCGGGCTCAAAGGTAAGCCCTGGCTACCTGCATCGCTTTCTGGGCGTATTCGCCGGAGACTTTTAGATTGGTCTGCCGCGGCTTGATCCTCCGCACTGCGATCCGGGCCCAGTCGGAAGCCGAGCCCTTGATCAGTTCGTCGGTGTCCTCGGGGCCGTAGACCCACTTGGCGTAGCCGGGACCGATCACCTCGACGCGGATTGGCTCGTAGTCCTCGCCGGCGTGCTTGAAAGCGTGGGGGAGCGTTTTCCATCCCAGCCAGCAGACGTGGCGGATCCGGGCGGTGTCTTCGACCTCGATCCCCAGCGTGGCGTAGATGTCGAGACCGTGCATCCAGGTCTCCATGAGACGGAACGTGGCGAAGGTGCGGGCGCTCATGTCACCTTCGATCCAGTCGATCCTGGACTCCGCCTCCATATGCGAGAGCGGCTCCACGACCTTGGCCCTGCCGCCGCGCCACCATTCGATCACGTCCTGAGGGCGCATGCTGCGGCCCTTCTTGATCGCCTCGGCGCGGAGCGGGCCGAGGCTGGGAGCGTTCTGCCAGCGCTTCAGCATTTTCCCGCCGGCGATGGTGTCGGCGGCCAGTTCCTCGTAATCGGCGAGATGGGCGATCGTGTCACGCACCGTCCATGGCTTGGACGGCGTGACCATGTCCCAGATCTTGATGGGGATCCTCTGGAGGGACTGATCGAGGAACTGTTGCTCGGCTACCAGGTCCGAAAGGATGTCGCGCACATCCCAATGGTAGCCGGAGGCCGGGTTTTAATCCCAGGCCAAACCTCGCACTACCAGGGTCTTTCTGCGTGCTCTTCGGTCATCGGCTCGGGCAGATGGGAAGGTTTTGGGGCGACCACCAGGTCGTTGAGGGCGTCGATCATCATCCGCAGACGGCCGAAATGGCGGCGGTCGAACACGAAGGCGATGCGGTGCAAGTGGAGGGCGTCGGTGTCCTCCAACTCGGCCGCGCTTGGCCCCACCTTCTCGATCTTGCCCTCGACCACGATGTCTGCGAAGTCAGCGTTGAGCTTCTCGATCGTGTCGTCGGAGGGCTCCTCGTTGAGTCTCAGGACCAACCTTCCGCCCGAGTAGCGGGAGGAGTGGTAGTTGCCATAGAAATGCCACATGTGCTCGGCGGCGGCCTGGGCGTCCGTGGTCCGGAAGAACAGGGACATGTCCGACTCACTGATGAGCCCACGGGCCAACTGCTGTTCCTCGATGAAGCCGATCATCGGCTCCCAATAGCCAGTCCCCTCTGCCTCGAGCAAGACCACCGGGTGGAGGTCGCTCTTGCCTGTCTGGACCAGGGTGAGCAGCTCGAATGTCTCGTCGAGCGTGCCCCAGCCACCGGGGAGCAGGACGAAGGCGTGTGCCTCCTTCACAAAACCGAGCTTGCGGGTGAAGAAGTACTTGAAGTTGACCGTTCGCTCGGGAGCGATGTGTTTGGGGACCTCGTCCTCGAAGGGAAGACGGATGTTCACGCCATAGGCATGGTCCATGCCTGCGCCGCGACTGCCCGCCTCCATGATCCCCGGGCCGGCCCCGGTGATGATGCCCCAGCCACTCTTGGCCATGATCGAGGCGAACTCCTCGGTCAGCGCGTAGTTGGGATCGCCCTCCTTGATCCGTGCCGAGCCATAGATGGTCACTTTCGGCTCTTTGTGCCGGGCGAAGACGAGATTTGAGTACCGCATCTCCTTCAGCGCCGTGTTGATCAGCTTCAAGTCCGCCCGGGAGGCGCCGTCCCTGCCCAGCTTGATGGCGGTCACGATCAACTCGCTGATGAGCTCGGGGTGCTGCGTTGTCGTGGCCGCGGACACGAGCTCGACGAGCTTGGCGTCGAGCTCGGGGTTGCCCAGGTCGTAAGGCATTCCCCGACGGTACCGGACAACGACGTTAGAACGGCTTGGCGGACGGGCCCTTGCGCACCACAGCGTTCCACACCGTCTCGTAATGGTCCCGATCGAAGAGGTCGACGTGGGGGAGCACATACTCCTCCCAGGCCTGCCGGAGCGGGTCGGGACGGTCCGAGTGAACCACCAAGCCGGTGGGGAGGCGGTCGAGCACAGAGCGCAGCGACAGCGGTGTCTCCACCCTGACTCCTGAGTCCTGAGCCTCGAAGGAAGCGTTCACCTCGACGGCGAGACGGGCGATGGCCGTCACGTACTCCTCGTTCAACCCGGGATACCTGCGGGTGAGCATGGCCTCGACCTGGTCTCCACCGGGGAAGTTCTTCTCCCAGATCACCCAGCGATCGGCGAACGCCTTGTTGAGGGTCTGCGTGCCCGCATAGTCACGGAGGTCGGTCGGGTTCATCGTCCCGAAAATCCGCACGTCCGGCCTCAGCCGCACCGTCTCGCCGGTGGGTAAGTCGATTGACGAGTAGCGGTCGAGCAAGCCGTGGAGCGCGAACAGGGTCTCGGCACCGGCGGCGTTCAGCTCGGACAAGTTGAGCAGGGAGGGCCCGCGCAAGGCACGGGTGATGTCCCCATCCTCCCAACGGCTTTCGGTGCCGCCCTTCCCGTCGCCATGGAGACGGGTCGATCCGATGAGGGTGACGTCGCGCACCTCTCCGGTGAGGGGGATCCGGAAGTAGGGGAGACCCATTGCGGCAGCGAACTGCTCGATGTCGTGGTCCTTGCCGGTCCCCATGTGCCCGCGCACAGCGACATGAAGTGGCACCAGGCCTTCCGCCCCCGACACCCGTGCGTGCTCCAGTTGGGCGAACCGGTAGAGCATCCCCAGATCGACGTAGTGGGGGTCGGGCTCGGGGACCTTGCGATGCCTCAGCTCGGTGTCAGGAACATCGTCGGGGATCTCGAATCGCTCGAGGGTGATGGCCGGCCCTTCACCGGCCGGGTCTTCGAATATGACTTTCTTAGGCAACAGATGTCTCCTGGTAGGTCTTGATCTCTGAAGCCCTGAGCCACCAGGTGTCCATGCCCCAAAGGGCGAGACTCCGGCGCAGGGCGTTTCTGGTTCCGTTGATCATCGCCTGGGTCAGATCCTCTGGTTGGGACACGACCTCGTGACGACGGTAGGCCTCGTCGACGGTGTGATCCCCGATCCCGATCCCGATTACGGTGGTTCCACTGGCCTCGACCGCGGCCACCGACTTGGCCAGAGCTTCGAGCGATCCACGAGTCATCCCGTCGGCGAGCACCATGAGCACCCGCACCTGGGCACCGAGGCGGGCCATGCGCTCCGCGGCGTGGATGATGTTGAACTCGTCCACGTTGGCCGCCTTTTCGAACAAGGACACCGGTGGGGCCTTCTTGGGATCCCGGCGGGCCAGCGTGGCCGCCGATCTCGGCTCCGCCGCCGTGTAGAAGAGGCCGGCCAGCGTCGGTTCGGCGTCTCGCCAGCGCCGCTCGAACGGCTTGACGACGTAATGATTCACGGTCGAGGTGAGACGGTCGGCAGCGGTGCCCTGGGTCCGTCTCAGCCCTGCGGTGGCCGCCGACCTCTTCCGCCGATAGCTGTCCTCGGTGTCATCCGGCCTTGCGGCAAAGCCGCGATTGAACAAAGCGACCTCGAAGTCGATCTGCAGCTCGTCGCAGAGCCGGGCCATCGTCCAGGCTCCGAGCATGGCCGCCGGCATCGCCCATGAACTACCCGCTTTACCGGGGCTGAGCATCGAGGCCGAGGCGTCGACGAGCAGCGAGACGGCATACGTCCGCCTGGTTCGCGCCGCTCTGCGCTCGTAGAGACGCTGATAGAGCCCGGCCCCGATGAACAGGGCCGCGTGCGGAGACACATCACCCTGGTCGAAGCCGGAGCGAAGGCCTCTCCGCTGGTTGGCGGCGAAAAGAGGGAACAACTCCCCTGACACACGACGCTGGGCAATACCCCATCGTTGCGCAGTCCGGGCCAGCGCCACGGATCCCTCATTGGAGAACCGGGCAAACGAGGACGGGATCGGCCCGACGACCAGCTTTCCGCCTTGACCGGTGGGGAGAAAGATGTCGGGCGCCTGACTGACCCGGAGCAACTGGTCGGTTGACTCCTCGTCGGCGATGTCGGAGGCACCCTTTCGATCGGACATGCCGGATCGGGCCTCGCTGGATCGTCTGGTGTCCTGGTAGGAATCGGCGTCGGTGAGGATCGGTGATGTCATGCGGACGGCATCCACCCCATCTTTGGCCTTCTCGGCGTCGGCCTCAGCGGCGTGTTGTTGCTTGGCGTGTGTGTCGTTGGCCTGGACCTCCGTGATCAGGCCATGGGCGCGGGCGATGGCTTCGAGCTCCAGGGCGAGCTGTGCCACCTCCCAGGGATCATCTGAATCTGCTGCCATATCGCAGTGATGAATTGCGTCATCTATGGCCGCAGTGGCCCGTGACTCGAACCGTTTTTCCAGGACGTCGCGCTCGATGTACCCGCCGGTTAGGAGAAAGCAGCCGAGAACGAACTGGCTCAGGGCCCCCGAACGCGAGATCGCCTGGCTGAGGGATGACATGTACAGGTCGGCAAGCACCGATCTGGCCCCGGGGTAGGCAGCCAGGCCCTGTGCCTCCTGCCTTGCGTCCTCGAGGGAGAAGAACAGAACCTCGGCCACCGGCTTGTTGGTCCGCTCGAGAGCGGTGAGCAGGTCGACCTTTACGTCCGGGGCAAATTCGCCCTCGATGGGCCAGCTGTCGGGGACCTCCCTTGTCTCGTCGAGGTTGGTGGAGACCAGATGCATGACCTCATGCAAGGCAGAGGCGATGGCCACCTCGTCGGGGGTGACAGGGGCGTTGCGGTGGTACGCCGCCTGGAAGATCCGGGGGTCGCAGACCACTTCGTCGGCCGAAGCCGCCGCCTCCGAGCCGAGCCGCACCCGCAGATTCGGGTTGTTGGACAGTGTCCTGGCGAATCGAGTGACGGCAGGGGCAACTCGCTGATAGCGGCTCACGACCGCCTCGATTGCCTGGTCTTCGGGCCCGATCAGGTCGGTGAGAAACGTCTGGTCGCGTCCGCGCATAGCCAGTCATTGTCTCATAGGTGTCAAACCCGCCCTTGGGGCAGGTTCGATATGTACATGGTGCTTGGTAGTTGGTATCTGGAGAGGTGTATGGATCGAAGATCCATACACTCCGCACGTGCATTACGACCTCACCACCCTCCCCAACGGGCTTCGTGTCATCACCGAGCCCATGCCCTCCCTTCGCTCGGTTGCCCTCGGCTGCTGGGTCGACACCGGTACCCGAGACGAGTTGCCCAATGAGCACGGCGCCTCCCACTTCCTCGAGCATCTTCTCTTCAAGGGCTCGGAGAAGCTGTCGGCCCGCCAGGTCTCGGAGATCTTCGACGCCATAGGTGCGGAGTCCAACGCCTTCACGTCGAAGGAGAGCACCTGTTACTGGGTCAGGCTCCTCGATCAGGACCTGGGCACCGGATTCGATGTCCTTTCCGAGATGCTGCAACGGCCCGCCTTTCGGCAGAACGAGATCGACGCCGAGCGTCAGGTGGTCATCGAAGAGATCAACATGAACGACGACGATCCGGACGACGTCGCCTTCGAGAACTTCACGATGGCTGTATTCGTCGACCACCCGCTCGAGGCGCCGGTCCTGGGGACGCGCGAGTCGATACGAGCCATGTCGCGGGACGACATCCTCAGTTACTGGAAGCGCCGATACGGGGCCGGGTCGATGGTGGTGGCCGCGGCCGGATCGATCGACCATGACGCGGTGGTAGACATGGTGGCCGAGCGGTTTGGGGATTGGTCGGGAGAGACCGTCGAACATGAGCAGGCCGAAGCCGCCCCCCGGCCGACAGTCAAGATCACCCATCGCGACACGGAGCAGGCCCACCTCGTGATCGGGGGCAAAGGGCTGACCCGTAGTGACGAGAGACGCTGGGCGTTCGAGGTGCTCAACCACGTTATGGGATCGGGCATGTCGTCTCGCCTTTTCCGGGAGATCCGTGAGGAGCGAGGTCTCGCCTATGCCGTCTACGGGTTCAAGATGGCCTACGCCGATGCCGGCGCCTGGGGTGTCTACGTTGGGACCACGCCAAACCAGACCGAGACCGCGATGGGCGTGATCCGGGAGGAGCTGGACAAGGTCGTCGAGGAGGGGATCACTGTCGAGGAACTGGAGCGAGCCAAGGGATCGATGCGTGGAGGTCTGGCACTTGCCATGGAAGACCCCAACAGCCGAATGGTGAGGCTGGGTCGCGACGAGCTGGCGGGCATGCCCCATCTGTCAGTCGATGAGCGACTGGCCAAACTGGAGGCGGTCACCCTCGAGGAGGTTCAGGCCATCGCCACCGACATGTACAGGGGTCAGCGGATGATCGGCGCGGTTGGGCCTTACGAAGAAGGTGAGTTGGATCAGTACCTGGCGGTCTGACTAACCCTCGATGTCGAAGACGATCGATTTCGGCTTGTCCCCGAAATCGATCACACCGGCCGAGCCGTCGACCGGGCGCTCGATCACCAATGCTCCACCGAGGTCGTTTCCGTTCGCACTGACCGGCCAGCCCTCGACCCGATAAAGGCCGACCGAGCCGGAGAGAGCTGTCCAAAGGACGGTCCGGTTGCCCTGGAGGATCTGCACAACCTCTTCGGCACCGTCGACCGGGCGAAGGTCCGCCCCGGGACGATCGGCCGAGAAGAGTGCAGTGGTGCCAAGCGCCGCTGCAGTCAGCAGGAAGACGGCCACAATCACAGCGAGATTTCGAACCCGGAGCACCTCGATCATTGAAGCCGGGGCCCGCCACTCAGCGGGCATTTCTAGACGGTCAATTCGACTAACTGCGAAAGGACTAGTCCATAGATCAGAAAGAAGGCGAGCAGGGCCACCAGCGGCCCCCAGGGCTGCGTTCGACGGTTCGATGCAAAGCGCGCCACTCCAAAACCGAGCACGACCCACAGGATCACGTCGAGGGGCCAGGCCACGACCACGGAATCGGTGAAGATCCCGATCACCGCCGATACCGGGCCCCCGGCATAGAGAAGGGTGAGCCCGAGGGTCTCACAAAGCCCGACACAGACCTCTCGATTGATCATCGTGAGCCCTGCGGCGAAGAAGACGATCCCGAAAGCGAGCAGGAACACGGTGGACAGTGCCGCGTCCCGACAGCTGATGCCTTCAGACTTGGTTGCCACTATTGCCTCGGAATTTGGTTGCCACTGCATCCTCAGAATTGGTTGCCACTGCATTCCCAGAATTGGTTGCCACGCGGCGGGCGATGGTAAGCCCACGTAGAAACTCTCAATCCGGGTACCTTTTCCCTGACCGATCGGAGTGGCGATGGAACTGAGAGACATCCTTCTGGTTGTGCACATAGCCGCGGCTGGCACTTGGCTCGGAGCCAACATCGTCCAGGCCGTGGCGCCCTCGATGGCGGCAAAGCAAGGCCCGGCTGCCGCTGCCGGGTGGTTTCGGATTGCAGCGGGACTTTCCACCCGTCTCTACATGCCTGCTGCCATTCTCCTCTTGGCCACCGGGATCTGGATGGTCCTGATCACCGATGCCTACGGATTCGGCACCACCTTCGTGACCATCGGATTCGCCATGATCATCATCGGCACCCTGCTCGGGATCTTCGTTTTCGAGCGCGGCTCGATCCGGGCGGCGGATGCGCTGGATGCCGGCGACGAAACGGCGGCGACGGCCGCCAGGGGACGGTTGGCCGGGTTCGGGATCCTCGACACCGTGCTTCTGCTCTTCACGATCACGGCGATGGTGCTCCGTCTCGGAGCCTGATCGGTCGGACATTGAGCCGACGAGCCATCCTCATCACGATCCTCCTCTTGATTGGCGGCTGCACGTCGGGGGGAGACACCGGGGATGTCCTGGCAGCCGAGGGGGATGATCTCGCCGCGACCACGACCGTGCCCGGTATCCAGCTCCTGGGGAAGGTGACCGATCCCGCCGGCCTGCCGGTGCCAAAGGCGACGGTGATTGTCGGAGCAGACTCGGCCGTGACCGCGCCGGACGGCTGGTTCGACATGCTCGCCACCCCGGGAGCGGTCCAGGTCGAGAAGCCGGCGTGGGTCGGAGGGGAGTCGACCTGGGACGGCTCGAATGCTTTCACCCAGATGGCGATCGAGCCCCGTCGGCTTCGTGCTTTGCGGGTTGGCGCCGAGGCGGCGGGGAACGACGAGAGATTCGCTGCCGTGCTGGCCCTGGCCGATGAGACAGCGATCAACGCGTTCGTCTTCGACACCAAGCAGGAAGGGGGGAAGGTCTTCTACGAGACCGGGGTCACCGAAGCCCATGAAGCGGGGGCCGTTGTGAATGTGTACGACCCGGCGGAGCGACTCGCCCAGGCGAAGGAGCACGGGCTCTACACCATCACCCGGATCGTCACCTTCGAGGACTCGTACCGGGCGGCGTTCCGGCCCGAAGAGGCATACGACGGGAAGTGGATCAACCCGACCAACACCGCGTCATGGGAGTACCCGATTGCATTGGGCGTGGAGGCTTGCCAGCTCGGATTCGACGAGATCCAGTTCGACTACGTCCGATTCCCGTCGGAGGAGGCAGCACAGATCAGCGGCCAGCTCGAGATGACCGAAGAGGAGCGGACCACCGTCATCGAGGGCTTCCTCCGAGCAGCCAGCGAGAGGATCCATGCCGAGGGTTGCGCGGTGAGCGCCGACGTCTTCGCCATCGTCGTCTCCGCCAGCAACGATCAGGGGATCGGGCAACGACCCGAAGAGCTCACTCGCCACCTCGATGCCTTCAGCCCGATGGTGTACCCGAGCCACTATTCGCCGGGCTGGCTGGGGTTCGACGACCCCAACGAGCACCCCTACGACGTGACTGCCGACGCCATCCAGGACGCACAGGAGCGGATCGAGCAGGGTGTCGTCCTGCGGCCCTGGCTGCAGGCGTTCTGGTGGACCAACGATCAGATCCGGACGTCGATCCAGGCCGCCGAGGACCTCGGCGTGGGGTGGATCCTGTGGAACGCGGTCAGCAATTTCGATCGCGCCGCCCTCCCGACCGACGCCGAGCTAGTCGCTCCCTAGTTGTTCCCCCTCCCGGTAGGGGGAGCACCGCCGAAGGCGGGGGCCCGCATCACTCGCTCCGGCCCGTCCGCACGTCGGGGGCGCCCATCCTGGCGGCGTCGGCGGTGTTGTCATCGGGCTGGCCCTGCGATTCTCGTTCGGCTGCCACCCGCGCCCGATAGTGATCGATCTCCCGGGTGGCCGCTGCTACGTCCCACCCAAGAATGGGCCCGATGATCTTGCTCGCCTCCTCGGCGGCTCGGAGGCCCCGATCACGGGTCTCGATCGAGATCCTGGTGCGACGGGTGAGGACATCGTCGAGATGAAGGGCACCCTCCTCGAGGGCTGCAAGCGCGATCTCGGCTCGTAAGTAGGGATTCTCGTCGACGAGAGGCAGGCCCAACGACGGGTCGGACTCGACCAGCGCGGCCAGGCTTCCTACCTCGGACCCGTACCGCCCGAGAAGTCGGACGGGGTCGGGAAGGCCAATCCGAGATGGATCCTCCATCAACTCGGCCCATCCGCGGGCGCCGACCAGGGCGATCTCGTCGGTGCGGGATTCGGGCCCGGTCAACCCGAGGTCCGCCACGGCGGCATCGACCGCGTCGCGGGCCATGATCCGGTAGGTGGTGTACTTGCCACCGGCGACGCTGATGAGCCCAGTGGTCGAAACTGTGACGGCGTGCTCGCGGCTCAGCATGCTGGTCTCATCCGACTCCCCGGTCAGGAGAGGGCGTAGCCCGGCGTACACCCCGACGATGTCCTCCGGAGCGAGAGAGTCGGCGAGGACCGCGTTCACTCTCGTCAGTAGATAGTCGATGTCGTTGCTGCAGGCGGCTGGATGGGCCCGTCGCAGGTCCCAGGGTGTGTCGGTCGTGCCGAGGATCCAATGCCGGTCCCAGGGGATTACGAAGAGGACACTCTTCTCGGTGCGCAGGATCAACCCGGTCTCGGAACGGATGCGGTCTCGCGGGACGACGATATGAACGCCTTTGGACGCCTTCACATCCAGCCCGCGATCACCTGCCATGGCCTGAATGTCGTCGCTCCAGACACCGGTGGCGTTGATCACCCTCCGACCTCTGATCCGAATGTCGCTGCCGTCTTCGAGGTCAGTCGCCTCGATCCCGGAGACGCGGCCCTCCTCGAGGATCAGAGAGCGAGCCCTCACACTGCTGGCGAGAAGGGCACCGTGCGCGGCGGCAGTCCTGGCCAGCATCAGGGTGTGGCGGGCATCGTCGACCACCGCATCCCAGTACCTGACCGCCCCCACCATGTCGCTTCCGGCGAGTGCCGGTGCCATCTGGAGTGCGGACTTTCGACTGAGATGCGTGTGGCGGGGTAACGGGCTATCGGCGGCCGAGGCGAACATGTCGTAGAGCAGGACACCAGCCCCGACGTACATACGCTCCCAAACCCGATGTTGCAGCGGATAGAGGAACGAGACCGGCTTTGCGAGATGAGGACAGATGTGATTGAGCATCAGGTTCCGCTCAGCCAGTGCCTCACGCACGAGTGAGAAATTCCTGTGCTCTAGATATCGCAGTCCCCCATGAAAGAGCTTGCTCGATCGGCTCGACGTCCCCGATGAGTAGTCACGCTGTTCGACGAGCGCCACCGAAAGACCGCGTGAGGCCGCATCGAGGGCGATCCCGCATCCGGTGACGCCGCCTCCGATGACAACGACGTCGAAGGTCTCGTCGCCCATTCGGCGGAGATGGGCCCGGCGCTGGACCGGGTTGAGGCCGGAAAGGGCTGGTTCGTGGTTACGTACCATTCGCATCCATGAGCGGTCAGGTGAAGGTTGGCATACAGCTTCCCGAAGTAGAGCGCGAGGTGTCGTGGCCAGAGGTGCGGGAGATTGCTATCGCCGCCGAGGAGGCCGGATTCGCCTCGATATGGGTCGGTGACCACCTCCTCTTCCGGGATCCTGGGTCCGGCGTGCGTGGCCCACTCGAGGCGTGGTCCGTGCTGGCCGCCCTGGGTGAGGCCACGGAGCGGGCCCTGATCGGACCTCTGGTCGCAGCCACCTCGTTCCACAATCCGGCGATGATCGCCAAGAAGGCGGCAACGGTCGATGACATAAGCGGGGGCCGGCTCGTGCTGGGTCTCGGCGCTGGCTGGAACGAACCCGAGTATGCCGCCTTCGGCTTCCCCTTCGACCATCGGGTGGCCCGCTTCGAGGAGGCGTTCACGATCATTCGAACGCTGATTCGGAACGGTGTGATCGATCACGACGGCCCGTTCTACACCCACCGGGACATGGAGTTGCTGCCCAGGGCGAGAGCCGACATGCCGCTCCTGATTGGGTCGAACGGCCCTCGAATGCTGAGGATCGCCGCCCCGCACGTCGATCTCTGGAACAGCTGGTACACCGGTTTCGGCAACGATCCCGGGGGTCTCCCACCGCTTCTGGAGACCGTCGACGCCGCCTGCCGTGACGTCGGCCGTGACCCCGCCGAGATCGAGCGCACGGCCGCGGCCCTGGTCCAACTCGATCGTGGCACCGGTCGGATCGCGGGCAGCGGCGAACGTCCCGACGTGACACCGATCACCGGCTCGAGGTCGGACATCGCCGAGTCTTTGGCCCGCTTCGGGGCAGCCGGCATCACCCACATCCAGGTCGTCCTCGACCCGATCGATGCCCGGGCGGTCACCGAGATGGGCGAGGTCCTGGCATTGCTCGGTTGAGTAGCGTCGGCCGGCGACGAAGGAGACAGCATGGCCAATCTGCGCATCACCCGGCTCGGGCACGGGGGAGTCCTCTATCGGTCGCCGGGCGATGTCTGGATCTGGGTCGATCGCTGGTCCGGTGCCCCCAACTTCGCCGAGGACTATCGAAATCCCGAGAAGGTCGACGTGGTCGCGCCCACCCACTGTCATTTCGACCATGTCGGGGACGATTGTGCCGATCTGGTCGAACTGGCCGAGATCGTCGGATCCACGGTGATCGGCTCCCATGAGATGTCCGTGTGGCTTGGATCCCGGGGGATCGAGTCGATCGGGATGAACAACGGTGGGACGGTCGAGGCGTCAGGAGTGAAGTTCACGATGGTCCACGCCGACCACACCGGTGGCGCCACCTTGGGCACCGGCAGCGACCAGGTGACCCGTGACCTCGGGTGTTGGGGTTGGGTCCTGGAGTTCGAGGACGGCACGGTTGTCTACCAGTCGGGCGATACCGACCTGTTTGGTGACATGGCCCTCATCGGCGAGCGTTACAGCCCGAGCATCGGCGTGTTCCCGATCGGGGGTCACTACACGATGGGCCCACGCGACGCGGGGCGGGCGGCGGACATGTCGGGAGTGACGACGGTCATCCCCATCCACTATGCGACGTTTCCCATCCTGGCCGGCACCCCCGACGAGCTTCGCGAGAGCACCACAGCCGAAGTGGTGGCACTGGAGCCAGGCGAGACCTGGGGCGGTTGACTTAGGTCCCTGCGTTCGAGGGAGCGGGAACGGGCCGTCGTACTGACCTGAGGGTGAGGATCACGAAGAAGAGCACGATCGGGATAACCGCCATCGTCGCAGAGCCTGATGTGTTGGCGTGATAGCTGACGAGAAGACCCAACACCACGGACAGGACCCCGATCGCGGCTGCCGTGGCCATCATCGTCGGGACCCGCTTGACGAGAAGGGCCGCAGTGGCGGGCGGGCCGACGAGTAGCCCGAACACAAGGAGCGTCCCCACGGTCTGGAACGACCCGACGATGGAGATCGTGATGAGGGAGAGCAGGGCGACGTGGGCCATGCCCGGTCGCAGCCCGAACAGCTGCGCTTTCTGCTCGTTGAACGAGAGCACGAGGAAATGGCGATAGAAAGCGATCGTCATCATCAGGACGATCACGGCCACGACGGTCAAGGCGACCAAATCTCCGCTCGTGACACCGAGGGCATCGCCGAACAGAATCGTTGTCAGGTTGCCGGCGAATGAGTCGGTCCTCGAGATGAGGATCACACCGAGGCCGAGCATCCCCACGAACAACAGACCGATCCCGGTGTCCTCTGAGAACCCTGTCTGGCGGTGCACGAAGTTGATTCCGCCGATCATCACGATCGCGGCGAGCACCGCGCCGATGAGGACGTTGAAGTCGAAGATGATTGCGATGGCGATGCCGGGGACGACACCGTGGACCAGAGCGTCGCCGAGAAAGGTCATCCCCCGGATCACCACCCAGGTGCCGACCACCGACAGGGCTAGCGCGGCGAGGACGCCGGCAACGAGCGCTCTCTGCTGGAAAGCGAGTTCAAAGGGCTCGGTCAGCCAGTCCATTTCGTCGAAGCTACCGGGTCATCCCAGGGCCTCCGAGATTCGGCCCGCGTTGGTCACGAGCATCTCTTGGAGTGTGTCCGCCCCCGACCCCGGTCCCCCAAGGGATTCGGTGAACAGCTCGACGACCTCGACCTCGCCGCCGAGCTCGGCTGCCACCGCCTCGGCGAGAGTGGTCGGCTGTGTGGTCTCGGCGAAGATCGCGCCGGTACCCGATTGTTCCATGACCTCGACGAGGTCGGCGAGCTCAGCGGAGGATGGCTCGGCGAGTGTCGAACCTCCCGGGATCACGACGCCGATTATCTCGAACCCATAGCGATCGGCGAAGTACCCGAACGCTTCGTGGTTGGTCACCATTTCCCGGCGCTCCTCAGGCACGGGAGACAACAATTCTTCGATCTCCCGATCGGTCGCCGCCATACCGGCGGCATAGGAATCCGCACCGTCCCGCCAACCGCCAGGATGATGCTCATCGAGAGCGGAGGCCACGGCGGAAGCGGCGTCACCTACACGCGCCGGGTCCATCCAGAAATGGGGGTCAGGGCCGCCATCGCGGAATTCGATCGGTTCAACCAGGGGAGCGAGCTCGAGCACCCGCACCCCGTCGTTGGCCACCGACGCCAGCACGTCCTCCAACCCCGCCTCGAGACCCAAGCCGTTGGCCACCACCAGGTCGGCCCGGGCGAGCATGCTCGCCTGCTGCGACGAGGGGGAGAAGTCGTGGGCGTCGACGCCGATGGGAATCAGGACCTCGACCTCTCCTTCGTCACCAACCACTCCGGCGGCTATGTCGCCCAGGATCGATGTGGTCGCCACGACACGTAGCTCGTCATCTGCTCCCGCAGTCGGGTCACCGCACGCGCCCATGGCAATGGTGAGGCACAGGGCGGCTGCGAATGCCCTCATGTTGCGGTTCTCATCTGGCGACCTATAATGAGAATCATTATCATTCAGCGTAGAGATGCCCACGGGGCAATGCCAATCCAGGAGCGCCAGATCGAGGAGAAGCTCGCCGAGACCGGCGTGCGCTACACCAACGGACGCCGACACGTGGTGGCTGCGTTGGAGCGGGTGGACGGCCCCCGCTCCGCCGCTGAACTTCATCGGGAGATGGGGGGCGAGGTGCCGGTGTCATCGGTGTACCGGACACTGGCGGTCCTCGAAGAGGCGGGAGTGGTCGAGCCCCATCATGGGGCGAGGGGGATCACAAGGTACGAGATGGCCGAGTGGCTGGCCGGTCATCACCATCATCTCGTGTGCATCGAGTGCGGGGCCGTTGAAGACATCGAGCTTCCAGAGCGGCTGGAGGTGGAGCTGGAACGCCTCGTCGGGCAAGTCTCGGGGCTGGCAGCCTTTTCCGCCGACGGGCACTCTCTCGAGGTCGACGGTCGTTGCGCGAGGTGCCGGTGAGACCCGTGGCCGTCAGGGCGGAAGATCTCATTCTTGCCTACGGCTCGAACGTGGCGCTGGCCGCATCGTCATTCGAGATCCCCAAGGGTGGGATCACGGTCTTGATCGGCCCGAATGGATCAGGGAAATCGACTCTCCTGAGTGCCATGGCCGGATTGATCGATCCCGCCGCTGGGTTGATCGAGGTGCCCGCGTCGGGAGGTCGTGCACAAAGGATCTCCTACGTCTTGCAGAGCACCAAGGTCAATGACACCTTGCCGGTGACTGTCAGGGAGGTCGTGACGATGGGGCGATATGCCGGCGCCCGTCGTCTCGACGCCGAAGACCATGGCACCGTCGACGAGGCGATGAGCAGGATGGGAATCACCCACCTTGCCGATCGCCATCTTCGTGAGCTCTCGGGGGGACAGCGTCAGAGAGTGCTGGTCGCACAGGGCCTCGCCCAGGAGCACGAGATCTTGCTTCTCGACGAGCCTCTGACGGGTCTGGATCTGACCTCGGCCCAGGCCATCGACACCGTCATCCATGACGAGACGCAGACCGGGTGCTCGATTGTCATGACCACGCACGACCTGGCAGAGGCCCAGGTCGCCGATCACGTGGTTCTTCTCTCAGGCCGGGTCGTAGCCTCAGGCACGGCCGAAGAAGTATTGACCCTCGAGAACCTGACGGCCGCCTACGGGCCCAATCTGCTCCATGTGGAGGGAGAAAGGCTGTTCATCGATGACCCGGCCCACCGCCCCGTCGCAGGGCGGCACGATCACAGAGATCGGGCGGTTTGACCGGCCACGGAGTTATCGACGGTGTCGATTGGGCGTCGCTCAGCGACGGTGATGACCGGGCGTCGCTAGCGACGGTGTCGATTGGGCGTCGCTCAGCGACGCGGCCCGCGCTCCTCGCGTGGCCGGGCCTCGTTGACCTTGAGGTTGCGGCCGTTGTAGTCGGCGCCGTCGAGCTCCTCGATGGCCTTGGCGCCAGCGTCGTTCGCCATCTCGACGAACCCGAAGCCGCGGGAGCGGCCAGTCTCGCGATCGTTGATGATCGCGGCGTTGTCCACTGCCCCGTACTCACCGAACAGGGTCTCGAGATCGGCGGCCGTTGTCGTGAAGGGAAGGTTCCCCACGTAGATGTTCATGACTCCCGTCATCCTTTCTAATTGAAGGGCCTCTTGGCAGCCCTTCGCCATGTGTCCGGTACGACCCTGCCCTCGATCCGGTCGCAATGCTGGACGGGAAGCCAACGAGTCGCCGCCGAAGCAGCGGGCGGAACGCTAGTGGAATCCGATCGAATGTGTGACGAAATCGACAACCCTGGTTTGGAGCGGTTTGCGGGCTAACTCTCCGAGATGGTCACCTTGTTGATGACCACTTCGGATTCGGGCCTGTCCCCGCGATCAGTCGAGGTGGTGGCTATCGAGTCCACGGCATCCAGCCCCGACGTCACCTTCCCGAAGATCGTGTATGAGTGAGGCAGACCGACGTCGCTGTGGCAGATGAAGAACTGGGAGCCGTTGGTGTTTGGCCCGGCATTGGCCATGGCCACCGTCCCCCGCGAATAACTGCCCTGACCCTCTATCTCGTCGCGGAACTTGTAGCCCGGGCCACCGGTGCCGGTGCCGGTCGGGTCACCGCCCTGGATCATGAAGTTCTCGATGACTCGATGAAAGATGACACCGTCGTAGTACCCGTCGCGGGCAAGAAAGACAAAGTTGTTGACGGTCTGCGGTGAGCGAGCGGGATCGAGCTCGATGACGATCTCGCCATGATTGGTGTCGAGGGTGGCGGTATAGCCCTTGTCGAGATCGATGGTGAGCTCGGGGGGTGAGGGGTATTGGTTGGCCACGTGGCCTCTCTTTCTTTGTCGTCGTAGCGCCATATATGGCGCTACGTACCTCAGGTAAGCCTCACGCCGCTCCGAAGTAGGCGGGGGTGTTGCCCGGCTTCCATTTGATCGAGCAGCCCATCGAGGGGCGTTGGTCGGGGCTCGCCGGCTGTCCCGACAGGACAGCGTTCACCGCGGCGCGGAGATCGGCGCCGGTAACTGCGATCCCGCTGTTTGGCCTCGACTCGTCGAATCTGCCCCGATAGGCCAACTCTCGATTCGAGTCGAACAGGAAGAAGTCGGGGGTGCACATGGCGGTATAGGCGGCGGCCACACTCTGGTCGGCATCGAACAGATAGGGAAAGGTGTAGCCGTAGCGCAGGGCTTCTTTGCTCATCGCCTCGGGTCCGTCGTCCGGATATTGGTCAGCGTCATTGGCGGATATCGCCACGATCCCGAGATCGGAGTCCTGGTAATCCATCCCAAAACGGGCCAGCTCGTCACGGATGTGCTGGACATAGGGGCAGTGATTGCAGATGAACATGACGAGCATGCCCTTCGAGCCGTTGAAGTCGCCCATCGATACGTCTCGTTCCGAGACGACGTCGCGGAGGGTGAAGTCGGGCGCCTTTGTTCCGAGGGGGAGCATCGTTGAAGTAGCAGCCATGTCGCCAGTCTAAGGGTGGTGCATGGCTGCGATTACCTCGCCGAAAGCCTCGACGCTGCCTTCGAGATGCACGTCGGGCATCACCACCATCGAGTGACTCGCCCCGGCGGCCTGATAACCATTCATGTGATCGAGTTGGTCCTCGATGGTGCCGGCGTTGTGCCTGGCTATGAACGCCTCGGCTGAAGTGTTCCGCCCCCGCAACTGCTCTACCCGCTCACGCAAAGTGTCCCGATCCGTCGCGGCCATGACATTGACCAGATGACTGACCTCGATCTCATCGGGGTTCCGCTCGATGTCGGCGCAGTGGCGGTGGAGCACATCGACTTTGCGGCGGATGACCTCTGGGGCGCCGAAGAGATTGCAGGCGTCGGCGTACCGGGCGACGAGGCGGAGAGTCTTCTTCTCCCCGGATCCCCCGATCAGGATCGGGATGTGTTCCTGGATGGGACGGGGGTAGCAGATCAACTCGGGGGCGGAGAAGGTCTGTCCCGAGAACGAAGGAGAGCCCTTGCCCCAGAGGAGGGGCAGCATGCGAAGGGTGTCTTCCAGTTGTTCGTAGCGAGCCGAGGCGGATGGAAACGGGATCCCGTAGCCCTCATGCTCTGCCCGGTCCCAACCAATGCCGAGACCGAGAGTCACCCTGCCCCCGGAGAGGACGTCGAGGGTGGCCACCGTCTTCCCCAGGACCACCGGATGGCGGTGTCCGATCCCGGTCACGAGGGTCCCCAGCCGGATCTCGCTGGTGATCCCGGCCAGGAAGGCGAGCGTGGTGTACGCCTCGGGAATGTCCTCCCATTGGCGGCCGACTTGAGGGATCTGACGGAAGTGGTCCATCACCCAGAGATCGTCGAATCCGGCGACCTCGGCTCGCGAGGCAATGGAAGCCAGATGCGAGGCCATTTCGGCGCGCTCCCGGGGCCAGTCGAATCTGTTGACCACCAGTCCGAACCGGTGCATTCGCTGGGCGGGTCGGGACTCCGGCGTCGCGAACTCTGGGCGCTGGACTTCGCTGAGCGGTGCCTGCAACCCTGGGTTGGCGGTATGGGAGATGATGGAGGGTGCGACCATGACAACGGGTTGCTCGATGATGACCCGATCGAAGCCATCGTCGTCGATCTCCGCCTGCACGACCCGGAACCTGCTGAGCTGCTTGTCGAGCACCGTCTTCGGGATGGGCCGCGGCCGCTCGGTGTTGCGGGCCCGCGCTTGTTCGGGCGGTGTGTCGAAGAGGACGGCGAAGGCGGGAATGCCGGCATCGTGGGCGAGGCCGACCCATCTCCTTCGATTGTCCCTGTCGTAGCCCAGAGTGTCGATCACCGTCGTCAACCGGCGTCGCATTCGCTCTTCGACGATCTGTTCCAGAATCGAGAAAGCAGCGGTGCCAGCCTGCTGGTCGTCCTCCCCGGCGCCCACCATTCCTCGAAGCCGATCCGAAGACACGATCTCCGTGTCACGAAACGTCCCGGCCGCCCACGTGCTCTTGCCCGAACTGGACGCGCCGACCAGAACCACAAGGCACGGGGCGGGCAGACGCAGCTCCATGCGGGTGTTCTAGTGGATCGATCGGTAACCTGGGTCGGGTGAGCTCTTTCCCGTCGGCGCCATTCGGCCATGTGGCCACCGCCATGATCACCCCGTTCACGGTCTCGGGCGATGTCGACCACGAGAAGGCATGGCGTCTCGCCCGTTTCCTTTCCGACAATGGAAGTGATGCTCTGGTCGTGACCGGGACAACCGGTGAGTCCCCGACCCTCAGCAGCGTCGAGAAGCTGGCCTTCTACAAGACGGTCGTGGACGCAGTTGCCGGCAAGGACACCTTTGTGATCGCCGGCACCGGGACCTACAACACCTCGGAATCGGTGGAGCTGACCAGCAGGGCCGGCGAGCTCGGCTGCGACGGTGCCCTGGCGGTGACCCCCTATTACAACAGGCCTGATCAGGCCGGTCTGGCTGCCCACTTCGGCGCTATTGCCGATGTCGGGCTGCCGGTGATGCTCTACAACATCCCGGGGCGCACGGGGACCAGGATCGAGATCGACACTTTGGCCCGGCTTGCGGAGCACGAGAGCATCGTCGCCGTGAAGGATGCCGTCCAGGACATCGAGTTCACCGGTCACACCATCAATCGGGTCCCCGGCCTCACGGTCTACTCGGGCCAGGACTCGTTCACCTGGCCGATGATGGCCGTCGGTGCAGTAGGAGTGGTGTCGGTGGTCTCCCATCTCGCCGGGAGGGCCGTCGCCGCCATGGTCCGCGCCGCGTTGGCCGGGGACGTCGCGGAAGCACGCCGGATCCACCATTTGCTCTTGCCCCTTTGCGAGGCATGTTTCCTCGAGACCAACCCCAGCCCGGTGAAGGGGGCCATGGGCCGGCTCTGGGAGCCGGTCGGCGACGTGAGGCTCCCCCTGGTTCCTGCGTCGGAGGAGACCTTGGTCGCCGTCGAGAAGGCGGTCGGCGCCCTTCAGGGCCTGTGAGCGTCTCGGTCACGTTCCTCGGCGGTCTCGGGGAGATCGGCCGAAACTGTGCGGCGGTGGAAGTCGACGGGAAGATCGCCCTGATCGACTGCGGCCTCATGTTCCCCGAAGAGGACATGCTCGGAGTCGACCTGGTCTTCCCCGACTGGTCCTGGCTCGTCGAGAGGTCGAGTGATGTCGAATGTGTCGTGCTCACCCACGGTCATGAGGATCACACGGGCGCCCTCGCTTACTTCCTCCGGGAGGTCAACGTCCCCGTCTATGGCACCAAGTTCACGATCGAGCTCGCTCGGGGACGCATCGATGAGCTTGGCGTGGAAGCCGATCTCCGGCAGGTCCCGGTCAAGCAGTGGGTCGATCACGGGCCATTTCGCTTCCAGCTGATCCCGGTCAGCCACTCGGTCCCGGACGCCACCGCGGTGGCCTTGGAGACGCCTGAAGGAGTGGTCCTTCACTCGGGTGACTTCAAATTGGACCCAACTCCCATCAATGGCGTGCCCACCGATCTGCCGGCTTTCGCCACGTTGGGTCGACGCGGGGTGCGGCTGCTGCTCGCCGACTCCACCAATGCTGAGAGACCGGGATTCGAGCCCTCGGAGAGCTCTGTGGGCCAGCCCATCGCCGACGTCATCCGTGACTCCGGGGGTCGAGTCATCGCCGCCTGCTTCGCCTCGCACATCCACCGGGTCCAGCAGATCGCCGACGCCGGCATTCGCAATGGCCGCCAACTGGCTTTCTTCGGCCGCTCCATGCACCGCAACACCGCTCTTGCCACCGAATTGAAGGAACTGGACGTTCCCGAGAAGTCGGTGATGGATATCAAAGACCTGGCTGAGCTTCCGCCTAACCAGCAGCTCCTCATCACAACCGGAAGCCAGGGCGAGCCCTTCGCAGCGCTGTCGCTGATGTCGCAGGGCCAGCACAAGTTCGTCGAGCTGGGAGAGGGCGACACCGTTCTCATCTCTGCCAAGCCGATCCCGGGCAACGAGACGGCCGTCTCGAAGGTGATCTCCAACCTGATCCGACGGGGCGCACGGGTGGTACATGGCACGAATGCCCCGGTTCACGTCTCCGGCCACGCCAATCGTGAGGAACTGCTCACGTTCCTCAATCTGGTGCGACCCCAGGCCTTCGTCCCGGTGCACGGGGAATATCGCCATCTCCATGCCCATGCGGAACTGGCACGGCAGATGGGTGTGCGCCACGTCGACGTCCTCGAGGACGGCGACCGCGTGATCCTCAACGGCAAGAAGACCCAGGTCCAGCGGAGAGCTGTACCCGCCGGATACGTCTACCTCGACGGCTCAGCCGTTGGAGACGTCCAGTCGGCCGTCCTGCGAGATCGGTCCCATCTGGCCGACGAGGGCGTAGTCGTGGTCACGGTCGGCATCGACCACGACACCGGTGCGGTCCTCTACGGGCCGGATCTCGACAGCCACGGTCTCATGGATGATCCGGGCACCGTGCTGACCAAGGCGGCGGACGCGGTCACCGCGGCCATCAGCGAGCACGCCTCGGGGCGGTCCGATATCGGCGAGCTGCAGAAGACGATTCGTCAGGCGGTCGGCCGGGTCATTCGCGCCGAAACCGCACGCCGCCCTGTGATCGTGCCGGTCGTGATGGAGCTCTAGCCGGGGCGAACTCGGTCCGACCGATTCGCCAATCGCCTCTAGTTCAGTCACCCTTCATCATTCCACGACCAAATCCAACTCCCATGTAATGTTTCTGAGCACATGGGAACCAGGACACCCACCCGGAAGGGGTCCTCCGGGCGGAGACGGGTGTCCACAGCGAAGAAAAAGAAGACGGCGCCCCTGAGCGCGGTCCGCCAGAAGCTGGTGGCGGTCCGCAGTTCGGTGCGCAACACCCTCGGACGTCAGACCGACGACATCTGGGGCATGATCCTCGTGGTCCTCGCCATCCTGGTCTTGCTCGCCTTCGTCGATCTGGCCGGCCCGGTGGGCGAGGGGATGGCCGGCGGCAGCCGCTTCCTGTTCGGGGTATGGCGCTTCGCCCTCCCGGTGGCGCTGGCCGGCATCGGAGTTGCCATGATCGTGGGCAAGCCCCGGGACGGCGCCAAGCGCCTCATTGCCGGTGGCATCGTCACCTTCGTCGGGTCGCTGGCTCTGTTCCATCTGATGACCGGGGCAGTCGCCCTGGCGCCGAGCCTGGACTTGGTCGAGGACCGAGGAGGCGCCGTGGGCTCGCTGATTGCGTTCCCGATGCGAAGGATCCTCGGGACGTGGGGAGCCTTTGTCGTGCTCGCATCGGCGATGGGGATGGGCGTTCTCATCATGACGCAGACCAGCGTCCGCGAGCTGGCAGCGGGTATCGCCGATCTGTTCCGCTCGACCCGCAGGATGGCGTCCACCGCCGTGATCGGCGTCCGAGCCGAGCGTGCTGAAGTGTCCGATCGGATCACCAAACCGGTGCCCGACGGCCGGGGCCGGCACGAGCGGCCCAAGCCATCACGTCCCAAGGCAGAGAAGCCGAAGGAGGCCGAGGCTCCTAAGCCCAAGCCGGTCCCGTTGCCGACTTCGGGCGATCCGGCCAACAGCGGCTACAAGCTGCCGCCGCTCAGCATCCTGGACGAGGGGACCGGTGGCGAGATCAACAAGCGTGCCCTCGAGGACACCGCCCGCCAGCTGGAGGAGACCCTGATACAGCACGGGGTCGATGCCCAGCTCACCAAGATCGTCCCTGGGCCAACCGTGACGAGATACGAGATCGAGCTAGCCCCGGGTGTGAAGGTCAATCGCGTCTCCAGCCTTTCCCACGACATCGCTTACGCGCTGGCGACTCCGGACGTGCGGATCCTGGTCCCCATACCGGGCAAGTCGGCCATCGGCGTCGAGGTCCCCAACACCAAACGACGGCTGGTGTCCCTGGGTGACATCCTTTCGAGTGCCGAGGCGGCGGTCGAGAACCATCCTCTGACCGTGGGCCTGGGAATGGACATCTCGGGTCTTCCCAAGCTCCTCAATCTGTCCGAGCTGCCCCATGTCCTCATCGCGGGGGCGACCGGGGCCGGAAAGTCCTCGTGCATCAACTCGATCGTCACCTCGTTGTTGATGAGGACCCACCCGGACGACGTACGGGTGATCATGGTCGACCCCAAACGCGTGGAGCTGGGGCAGTACAACGGAGTGCCCCACCTGCTGACCCGGGTAATCACCAACCCGAAGAAGGCCAACGACGCCCTGAAGTGGGCTGTGGCGGAGATGGACCGTCGTTACGACCTGCTCGCCGATGCCAAGGTCCGCGACATCGAGGGTTACCGGCTGAAACGGGACGCCGGTGGTCTCGACCCGGACGGGTTCGATCGCTTTCCCTACATCGTGATCCTGATCGACGAGTTGAACGACTTGATGATGGTGGCGGGGAGGGAGGTCGAGGAGTCGATCGTCCGCATCGCCCAGATGGCGCGTGCCGTCGGGATCCACCTCGTCGTCGCCACACAGCGCCCGTCGGTCGACGTGATCACCGGTGTCATCAAGGCGAACATCCCGAGCCGTCTCGCCTTCAGCGTCGCCTCCCAGACCGACAGCCGCGTGATCATCGACGGGTCCGGGGCCGAGAAGCTGATCGGGATGGGCGACATGTTGGTCGTCACCGCCAAGGAGCCACGTCCACAGCGGATCCAGGGCGCTTGGGTTCGGGAGAGCGAAGTTCACGCCGTCGTCGAATGGGTGCGCAAGCAGCAGGAGGCCAAGTACGAGGACCAGGAGGTCCTGGTGGCGGCCACAGCCGCAGCCGCTGCCCAGGCCGAAGAAGTCGACGACGAGGAAGAGGCTCTGGTCCGCCAGGCGATGGATCTCGTAGTCCGGAGCGAGCTCGGTTCGACTTCGATGCTTCAACGCAAGCTGCGCATCGGCTTTGCCAGGGCGGGGCGGGTGATGGACATCCTCGAGACCCGTGGCGTCGTCGGCCCCTCACACGGCAGCAAGGCCCGTGAGGTCCTCATGACCATCGAGGAGATGGAAGAGCACCTGGCGTCGGATTCCGCCTCGGTTTAGATCATTTTGGCGCGCCGATCCCGTGCTACAGGTCGAGTTCGGCGCGCCAAAACGGTGTGAAACCCGCCGGTCGATAAGCTCTCCGCCGGCATGCTCACCCTGATCAGCCCGGACGGGACCGTTGGCGATCGTCTCCCTATCACTCTCGAGGAGATGCGCCGGCTCTATGCCGACATGATCGAGGCCCGCACTTATGACCACAAGTGCATGGCCATGCAGCGACAGGGGCGTCTCGCCACCTACGCCCCCTTCGAGGGCCAGGAGGCAGCCCAGATCGGGGCGGCTGCGGCTCTCAGATCGGACGACTGGGTGACGGCCACCTATCGGGATGCAGCACTCATGTGGCGGGCCGGGTATCCCTGGAGCCTCCTCGTTGCGGGACGGACCGGCGACGAGCGGGGCGGGCAGGCTCCCGACGGAGTCAACGTGCTTCCACCTTCGATAACTGTGGGCGGTCACATGATCCATGCCGTAGGGCTCGCCTGGGCCGAGGCGCTCAGGGGCTCGGACCGGGTTGCGCTGACCTCTTTCGGCGACGGCGCCACATCCGAGGGCGATTTCCACGAGGCGATGAACTTCGCCGCCGTCTTCAACACGCCGACCGTTTTTCTGTGTCAGAACAACGGCTTTGCCATCTCCTACCCCCGGGCCGAGCAAACCCGTTCCGAGTCGATTGCGATGAAGGCCGAGGCCTACGGCATGCCCGGGATCCTCGTTGACGGGAACGACGTTGCGGCTGTCCTGGACGTGGTGGGCTCGGCGGTGGCCCGGGCCCGAAACGGCGAAGGGCCTACTCTGATCGAAGCGGTGACCTACCGGCTCGGCCCGCACACCACTGCCGACGACCCGGGCCGATATCGCGATGAGGACGAGGCCCTGGAATGGCGTGCGAGAGATCCCCTCGAGCGCGTCCGTCTCCTTCTCGAAAAGGCAGGTGGCTGGTCTCCCGAATGGCAGTCAGAGCTGGAGACCCGAGCTTCGGATGCGATCGAAGAAGCGGTGGCCATGGCGGAGGCGTTACCGCAGCCGACTGCCGAAGAGATGCTGCGCCGCATGTACGAGCAGCCCACGACGCCCATCAAGACGCAGATGGGAGAGATCGGCCAGTGAGCGAGCTGACCCTGGCTCAGTCCCTCAACGGGGCCCTGGCGACAGCGCTCGAATCCGACGAGCGTGTGGTGCTTCTCGGGGAGGACATCGGACGGACCGGGGGAGTGTTCCGGATCACCGACGGATTGCGAGACAAGTATGGGGAGGATCGTGTGTTCGACACCCCGGTGGCGGAGTCGGGCATCGTCGGAGCGGCCTTCGGTATGGCTCTAGCGGGGATGCGACCCGTGGCAGAGCTCCAGTTCCTCGGATTCTCCTATCCGGCATACGACCAAATCATCAATCACGTCGCCCGCATCCGGAACCGATCCAATCACCGCTTCACCGCGCCCCTGGTGATACGCGTCCCCTTCGGCGGGGGCATCGGCGCTGCCGAGCATCACTCCGAGTCGACAGAGGCGATCTACGCGCACATCCCGGGGCTGAAGGTGGTGGTCCCATCGACTCCGTCCGACGCGCGGGGGTTGCTCCTGGCAGCGATCGAGGACCCGGACCCCGTTCTCTTCCTCGAACCGATCCGTCTGTATCGGGCGGTCAAGGAAGACGTTCCCGAGTTGTACTACACCACCGAGATCGGCCCGCTGCGCGTGGAGCGCGAAGGCGACGACATCACCCTGGTGTCCTGGGGGGCGATGATGAAAGAGACCCGGACGGCAGCATCCCGTCTCGAGGAATCCGGGGCTTCTGTGGAGGTGCTCGACATACGCACTCTCTCCCCGATCGATGCCGAGGGCATCGTCCGCTCCGCGACCAAGACCGGGCGCATGGTGGTCGTGCATGAGGCACCCCGAACCGCCGGCATGGGAGCGGAGGTCGCCGCAATCGTCCAGGAACAGGCCCTGTACTCACTCAAGGCGCCGGTGCGCCGGGTCACCGGCTGGGACACCGTCTTCCCCCTGAAGCGGTCCGAGGGCCACTACCTTCCGGCCGTGGACCGGATCGTGAGGGTGGCGCAAGAGACTCTGGAGGCTTAGTGGCGAGGGAATTCGTCCTCCCGGATATCGGCGAAGGCCTCACCGAGGCAGAAATCGTGCGTTGGCTCATCCCCGAGGGAGGGCGGGTCGAGGCCGATCAACCCGTGGTCGAGGTCGAGACCGACAAGGCCGTGGTCGAGATCCCTTCCCCATACGCCGGAACCGTTTTGCGTCATGGTGGGGCCGAGGGGGAGACGATTCGGGTCGGGTCGGTGCTCGTGGTGATCGGAGATGAGGGCGAGGTCGAATCGTCCACCCCGGCAGCGCCCGAGCCGGAGCCCACACATGCCGCGCCACCGATCGTGGGGAGTCTCAGCGAGGAAGCCGAAGTGCTCTCTCCGACCGGCCGAGCAGCCGCCCTGGAAGGGGCCACAGCAGTGAAGGCACTTCCCATCGTGCGCAAGCTGGCCCGAGACATGGGAGTGGATCTCGGACAGGTCCGAGGATCCGGCCCCGAGGGCAGGATCACCCGGGAGGATGTCATGGCGGCCGCTCCGCCCAGTTCGAAGGCGACGGCGCCGGCGGTCGAGCGGTCGCCAGCGGCGGCCGCTGCGGAGTCACCCCCCGCGACTGTTTCCGGTGAGGGCGAGCGTCGACCATTGTCCCGTTTGCGCCGCACCATCGCGGCCAACATGGCCAAGAGCTGGGCCGAGATACCCCACGTCACCACCTTCGACGAGGTGGACGCCACGCGGCTCGTCGAGATCAGATCCGCCCTCGGCGCACGCCACGACGTGAGACTCCCGATGGAGGCGCTTGTGATCAAGGCAGTGATACCCGCCCTCGAGGCGTTCCCGGAGTTCAACGCGACCCTGGACGGCGACGACCTGATCGTCCATGGCGCCCACGACATCGGGATCGCAGTCGACACACCCGATGGCCTCCTGGTGGCAGTGGTACGCGACGCCGGGCCGCGAGGGATCCTCGACATCGCCTCTGAGGTTCGACGTCTCGGAGAGGGGGCACGGGAACGATCACTGGCTCCCGACGAGCTGACGGGCCAGACGTTCACAGTCTCCAATATCGGGGCCGTGGGCGGTGGTCAGGGGACTCCGATCGTCCCCTACGGGACGACGGCCATCCTCTCGGTAGGGCGAGCACAGGAGAAGGTCGTTGTGAATAACGGCGACCTGGCAATTGCCCCCGTCATGCCGCTCTCGCTGTCTTACGACCACCGCGTGATCGACGGCGCCCAGGGACGGCGCTTCATGGCGCTGGTGATCGAGAACCTGGAGGAGCCGGCGCTGTTCCTCGCTGGTTGATCAATGCCCCACGTTCATGTGACACCTGCCGATGAGGCGGTCGGGACCGCCAAACTCGAATACGACGCCGCCACGAGACGGGCCGGCCGTATCTGGAACATCGTGTCGATCCAGAGCCAGCTTCCCGAGGTGATGCGGGACTCGATGCGGCTCTATTCCACGATCATGTTCGGCGATTCACCCCTGACGCGGGCACAGCGGGAGATGATCGCGGTGGTCACCTCGGAGGTGAACGAGTGCCACTACTGAATAACGGCGCACCTACACGACCTCCGGGATGAGGTCGACGATCAACAGATGGTGGACCGATTCGCCGAGGACTGGCGCAGTGCCGGCCTCGACAACGCCACGATGGCCTTGCTTCTCTTCGCCGAGCAGCTGACCGACGACTGCGCCTCGGTTGGCGCCGAACATGTCGCCGAGTTGAGGGGGCACGGCTATGACGACAAGGCGATCTCCAGCTGTGTCCAGGTCGTCGCCTACTTCAACTACATCAACCGGATCGCCGAGGGCCTCGGTGTGGCGCCCGAGGACTGGATCGATGCGGTAGGCAGAGAGACGACGCCCTAGATTCGGGTCATGGCAGACGAGAAGGACACCCAACAAGCCGAAGAGGCGCAGCCGCCACCCGAGATCGAAGAGAAGAGCGTCTCCAAGCAGTACACGGGGAAATTCGGCCGGCGCAAGGTCTCCTACACCGCCACCGCGGCCACCCAGATCGTGGAGCAGGAAGACGACAAGAAGGCGATCTTCTTCCACGTTGCCTACACCGAAGACGACGCCGACCCGGCGTCCCGGCCGATTGTGTTCGCCTTCAACGGCGGACCGGGGTCGTCCACCGTTTGGCTCCATCTCGGGCTACTCGGCCCCCGACGGGTGGAGTTCGACGAGACCGGCTTCAAGGTCTCGGTTCCAGGTCGCCTGATCCACAACGAGTATTCGATCCTCGATGTCGCGGATGTGGTCCTGGTCGATGCCATCGGGACGGGATTCTCCACCGCCACTCCCAAGGACAAGGAGAAAGAGTTCCATCACTTCTCCAAGGACATCGGCGCATTCACCGACTTCATCGTTTCCTATCTGAACCGGAACGGGCGGTGGGCCTCCCCCAAGTACGTGGCGGGGGAGAGCTACGGGACCACGAGAGGGGCAGCGATCGCGCACAGCCTTTTCACCAACAAAGGCACCGAGCTCAACGGGCTGATCCTGATCTCGTCGGCCCTCAACTTCCAGACCATCGGCCAGGAGCCCGATGCCCTGATCTTCCGGCCGGGGAACGACCTGCCCTTCATGGTGTTCCTCCCCACCTACGCCGCCACTGCCTGGTTCCACGGCCGCCTCTCGAACAAGCTCCAAGGGAGGAAGCTGCGCGATCTGCTCGATGAGGTCGAGGAGTTCGCCATCGGCCCCTACTGGTCGGCGCTGGCCCGAGGTGATTCGCTCGAGGACACCGAGCGGAAGCGGGTGACAGCCAAGCTGGCGGCATACACCGGGCTCTCAGCCGATTACATCGATCGCTACAACCTCCGGATCCATATCCATCGGTTCTGCAAGGAGCTGATGAGGGACCAACGACGCACGGTTGGCAGGCTCGACTCGCGGTTCACCGGGATCGACCGGATCGCCGCCGGCGACAATCTGGAGAACGACCCCGCCCACGACCAGATCGGCGGGCCTTTCACCGCCACCCTGAACGACTATCTGCGAGTCGAGCTCGGCTTCGAGAACGACTCGTTCTACGAGACGCTGAGCATGAAGGTGAACGAATCCTGGGACTACGAGGAGTTCAAGGGCCACTACGTCGACACCTCGGAGCAGCTACGGGACGTTCTCTCCCGATCGCAGCGTCTGCAGGTATTGGTGGCCAGCGGGTATTACGACCTGGCCACGCCCCATTTCGCCACCGAGTACACCATGAGCCATCTCGGCCTCGACGAGTCACTGCGCAAGAACATCCGGACGGAGTACTACGAGGCCGGCCACATGATGTACCTGCAGCGTCAATCGCTGAACGCCTTGGCAGGTCATCTGAGAGGGTTCATCCAGGACACTTCGAGCTGATCAGCCCTCGGAATGGGTCTCGACCAGATCGAGGACTTCGGGCATGTCCAGCTCGGGATAGGGATCGGGGGCGAGCAGACCGAGTATCCGGCTTTGGGATCGAGCCGAGACAATGACCTTGTCCGACCATTTCGCTTGCAGATCAGGTGCCGCAGTTCGACAGCAGCTCGGGTCGGGGCATGTCGAAGTCTGCCGGTTCTCGGTCTCCCGCCCGCGAAACCAGCGCGCCTCGGCGAAGGGGACCCCGACGGTGACCGCATGAGCCGGTTCCCGACCGGCCTCGATGTGTGTCGTGCAGAAGTAGGTCCCCTCCGGCGTGTCGGTGTATTGGTGGTGAGTTCCGTATCGCTCGGCCGAGTCGAACGTGATCCGTGAGCCCCATCGGCGGCAGAGACGCTGCGTTTCCATCCCCCCATGGTCATCCCTCGGGATCGGCGCGTCGTCGTTGGCATAGGCCTTGACCACAGTCCCCATCGCGTCGCTGACGATCACATGCGTCCTGAGGCCGAGGTGGTGAGTTGCCAGATTCGCCGTCCGCCACGCCGCCATCTCGTAGGAGATGTAGAAGAGCTCCTTGACGTCTTCGACATCTATGTCGTGGTTGTCCTTGGCACCGCTCAACCTGGCGACGACCGCGTCCTCCGGCGCGAGGACGGCGGCAGCGAAATACGCCGTCTCCACCCGTTGGCGCAAGAAGGTATCGAGATCGGGGTCTGTCTCATGTCCGAGGAGGAAGCCGGCGAGCGTCTGCAATACCGCCTTGCGAGCCTGACGGGTGCGAAGGGCGTCGCGTTGGGCGATGTAGACCCGGTGATGGTCGAGGTCGATGATCGATCGGGCGAACGAGGGCATGTCCTCGACCGGGTGCAGCTCGAAGCCGGCGCTGGCGCTCAGGTCGAGCAGGTTCCTCGAGGAGAAAGGTCCCTCACCGGAGTATCCACTCGAAGCAAGAGCGCTTCGGGCCTCGGCCTCCACCTGCTCGAGATAGCCGTCGTTCCCGGCGAGCCAAGAGGTCACTTCGCCGTTGGCACGCCGCACCTCTTCTGAGCCGGCCGACCGCAGGTTGGACCGATCGCGCAGGGCATCGTGAAGACCGACCAGGTGGGTCAAGGTCTCGTTGTCCAGCTTGGCACTTGGCTTGACGGCGGGGAGATGGAGGGAATCGAAGAATGGGGTTTCCTGTGATCTGAGCAGTGCGATCTCCAGCGCGTCCCGTCGGTTGGGTGGGCTGGGGTCGAGGAGCTCGGAGAGGTCGACCTCGAGAACGGTCGCGATCTCGACGACGAGATTCAAGCGCGGCTGCTTCTTTCCGTTCTCGAGCAAAGACAGATAGGGCGCCGGCCGGTTCACTGCGGCGCCGAGCTCGTCGAGCGTCATCCCCCGCTCGCGACGGTGATGACGCAGCCGGCGACCGAGAACGAGTGGGTCCAACTGCTGAGATTGGGTCATTTGTGCTCGCTTCCGAAAGATCGTCTATTCTTTAGAGTCACCGGATTTGAAATGGTAGCCGCCAGGCAAAGACACTGTCATCTTATGTATCAGTTTGGAGATAGCGAGATCGAACGTCGGGTGCTCAGCCCGGAGGCGGTCGCGTTTCTCATCGACCTGGAGCAGGAGTTCGGATGGCAGAGGGGTCAGCTCCTCGCCGATCGACAGACCCGGCAACTGAGTATCGATGACGGTCACAGACCCGGGTTTCTTGCCGAGACCCGTGAGGTCAGGGAGTCCGACTGGGTGATCGACCCGGTGCCCGCCGACCTCGCCGACCGCCGTGTGGAGATCACAGGGCCCGTCGACGCCAAGATGATGATCAATGCCCTCAACTCGGGCGCCCGGGTGTTCATGGCGGATTTCGAGGACGCCACCTCTCCGACCTGGCTCAACCTCCTTCATGGCCAGGCCAACCTCGTCGATGCCCATCGGCGCGAGCTCAGACTCGTCACCGGCGAGAAGACCTACGCGCTCGATGACGAGACGGCGACCCTCGTGGTTCGCCCCCGTGGATGGCACCTCGGCGAGAAGCACTTCCTGGTCGATGGCCGCCCCATGTCCGGGTCGTTGTTCGACTTCGGCCTCTATCTGTTCCACGGGGGACGGGCGGCGATCGAGGCCGGCACCGGCCCTTACGTCTATCTACCCAAGCTGGAGTCCCATCGTGAGGCCAGACTCTGGAACGACGTGTTCGTCTGGGCTCAGGACAGGCTCGGGATCCCGCGGGGCACCGTCAAGGCCACCGTTCTGATCGAGACGATCCTGGCCGCCTTCGAGATGGATGAGATCCTCTTTGAGCTGCGCGAGCACGCAGCAGGGCTCAACGCCGGGCGCTGGGACTACATCTTCTCGGTGATCAAGAAGTTTCGGAACGACCCATCGTTCGCCCTGCCCGATCGCTCCTCGGTGACGATGACCGTGCCGTTCATGCACGCCTACACCGAGTTGATGGTCAAGACCTGTCACCGGAGAGGTGCGCACGCCATAGGTGGCATGGCGGCGTTCATCCCCAACAGGCGCGATGAGGCAGTCACGGAGAGGGCAATCGCGGCGGTGAGGGCCGACAAGGCCCGCGAGGCTGCGGCGGGATGCGACGGCACTTGGGTGGCCCATCCCGATCTCGTCCCTGTCGCCTTGAAAGAGTTCGACGAGGTCCTGAGGGGACGACCCAATCAGCTCGACCGTCAACGTGACGACGTCACCGTCGACGCGGGCGACCTGCTCGACTTCGACTTCCCCGGGTCCGTGACGACCGCCGGCCTCGAGACGAATGTCTCGGTGGGCATCCGTTATCTGGCCTCGTGGCTTTCGGGGACCGGCGCCGCCGCCATCGACAACTTGATGGAGGACGTGGCCACCGCCGAGATCTCCAGATCGCAGGTGTGGCAATGGGTGCGAAACGGCGTTGAGACCGAGGACGGCGCGCCTATCACCGAGGCCCGGGTCCGCTCGATCTCCGGGTCTCTGGTCGATCGTCTGGAGGAAGAGGAGAGCCCGTACGGGGATCGCCTGCCTGACGCCCGGGAGATCTTCGAAGACGTGGCCCTCGGGGAGAGCTTCGTCGAGTTCCTGACATTGCCCGCCTATGAGTTGATCAACTGAGGGAGAGAGACATGTCGAACGTCGCCAACGAGGCCAGCCGGCTGGCCGACGACTGGAAGGCCAACCCTCGCTGGGAGGGCGTCACCCGGGTCTACAGCGCAGAAGACGTGGTGCGCCTTCGGGGCAGCATCAGGGAGCAATCCACTCTGGCGAATCGAATGGCCATCGCACTCTGGGAGCGTCTGACCACAGAGGACTATGTCAGCGCGTTGGGAGCCCTCAGCGGCGGCCAGGCGGTGCAGATGGTGAAGGCCGGTCTCAAGTCGATCTACCTCTCCGGATGGCAGGTCGCTGCGGACGGCAATCTCGCAGGCGACGTCTACCCCGATCAGTCGCTCTACCCGTCCAATTCGGCTCCTGCCCTGGTGGAGCGGATCAACAACGCCCTGCGTCGGGCGGACCAGATCCATTGGGCGGAGGGCAAGACGGACATCGACTGGTTCGTCCCGATCATCGCCGACGGGGAGGCTGGATTCGGCGGTTCACTCAATGTCTTCGAGCTCACCAAGCGATTCATCCAGGCCGGGGCGGCCGGCGTGCATTACGAAGACCAGCTGGCGGCAGAGAAGAAATGTGGCCACATGGGGGGCAAGGTCCTCGTGCCGACCGCGCAACACATTCGGACACTGCAGGCGGCGCGTCTGGCCGCCGACGTGATGGATGTCCCGACTTTGATCGTGGCCCGGACGGACGCCAATGGCGCCACTCTGCTCACATCCGACGTCGACGAGCGGGATCGTCCCTTTGTGACGGGCGAGCGCACCGCGGAGGGATTCCACATCGTCACGGGTGGTCTCGAGTCGGCGATCGCCCGTGGTATCTCGTACGCGCCGTACGCCGACCTGATCTGGTGCGAGACGGCCCGGCCCGACCTCGACGAGGCGAGGGTCTTTGCCGAGGCGATTCACGCCGAGCACCCGGGCAAGATGCTGGCCTACAACTGCTCGCCTTCCTTCAACTGGTCGAAACACCTGGACGAGGCGACCATCGGCCGGTTCCAGAAGGAGCTGGGCACGATGGGCTACCGATACCAGTTCATAACCCTGGCCGGATTCCACGCCCTCAACGCATCGATGTTCGAGTTGGCCCGCGGCTATGCCGAGGAGGGGATGCCGGCCTACGTCGAGCTGCAGAACCGGGAATTCGAGATGGAGGGTGACGGATATACCGCCACGCGGCATCAGCGCGAGGTCGGCGCCGGCTATTTCGACCTGGTGAGCCAGGTGGTCGCGGGAGGGAGCTCATCCACCCTGGCACTGGAGGGCTCAACCGAAGAGGCGCAGTTCTCGACCCCGGGCCAGTGAATATCGTTGAGCTGTGCACCCACTTCTCTCCATCTTTCGTGACGCCACGGTCGGGCGATTCCCCGAGATGGACGGCGGGGTCACCTTTCTCCCCGAGCTGGGCGACGGTCAGGAGGCGGTGGTGTGCTTCACTGGGCACGCCTTCATCGCAAGCCGTCTCGGAGCCAATGATCTGTCCGACCTTGCTCCCGATGGGTTCGGCAGGGCGCTCCATCCCGAGGTGCTGCTCCGACTGGCAGGGCCAGGAGGGAGCATCGGATCGATCGACATCACGATGTACGCCGAAGGGCATGGAGGCGGAGCCCTGGTACCCCGTCCCGAGCTCGACCAGCATCCCCGGGTGGCTTTCGCCCGAGCCAGGCGGGAGGAGGTACGGGCCTACGGGGCGCCGGACGGTCTTTTCACACTGGGTGTCGGCCTGGGAGGTCGTCGGGAGATGAGTGTGGAGAACTCCCAGGATGGCCCGCGAGGACGTCACCTGATCCATCAGGCGCTGACCATGACCCCCCATGGAGAACACTTGTTCGCGGCCGTCGCGCCGGGGAACGCGCGCTCCGTGCGTTCGTTCCTCGCCTGTGGGTTCGTGCCCATCGCGAGCGAGGTGCTGGTCCACGTCGAGGGTTTGGGACAGGAAAAGAGGGGGCAAGTAGTGTGAGCCCCAGGAGCAGGGCTGTTCTCGGAGGGAACCCGTCATGAACATCGTCCACGTGGTGGGCACCGGCACCATCGGTGAGCCGCTCATTGGCCTCCTCGCCGACAACAAGGAACATTTCGGCATCGAAGAGGTGACCTTTCACAAGCGCACGCCCTTGCTGACCGAGAAGGCCAAGGTGGCCGATCTCGAGGGCAGAGGTGCCGTGCTGGCCGTCGACGAAGAGCGGTTCTCTTCGTTCCAGGAGTTGGGCCACGCCCCCAAGTACGAGGCACGGGAGGCGATCGAGCGGGCCACCGTCGTCATCGACTGCACCCCGGTCGGCAACGGGATGAAAGCGGAGTTCTACGACCACGCCGAAGGGCCGAGAGGCTTCATGGCCCAGGGCTCCGAGTTCGGGTTCGGGAAGATGTACGCCCGGGGCATCAATGACAGCGCTCTGGTCGCCGGTGAGGACAGGTTCCTCCAAATCGTGTCCTGCAACACCCACAACATCGCTGCCCTCGTGCGCTCTCTGGCCATCGACGCGGACGGGACCAACCATCTCGAGGACGGTCGATTTCTCTGTATGAGGCGGGCCAACGACATCAGCCAGGACGACGGCTTTGTCGCCAGCCCCACCGTCGAAGCCCACAAGGACGAGCGTTTCGGGACCCATCACGCCCGGGATGCCCATGAGTTGTTCGAGACCATGGGTTACGACCTCAACGTCTACTCCTCGGCGGTGAAGATCAACACCCAGTACATGCATTCGATCCAGTTCTCGCTGCAGCTGGATGAGGACATCACCGTGGACGACGCCATAGAGCGACTGATGGCGAACACCAGGGTCGCAGTGACTCATAAGAAGTCGGCCAACCAAGTGTTCTCGTTCGGTCGTGACCATGGGTACTTCGGCAGGATCATGAGCCAAACTGTGGTGGCTTTGAGCACTCTTGCCGTCCGCAACGGCAACGAAGTGGTCGGGTTCTCCTTCACCCCGCAGGACGGGAACCCGCTCCTCTCCACAGTGGCGGCGATGCTCTGGTATCTCGACCCGGACACGCTGGACGACCGTATCGACATCCTCCGTCGCTATCTGTTCCGCGAGATCTGATGCAGGCGAAGGCAGAGGCCTTCGTCGAGGAGGCGATCCGGGCGGTTGCCATCCACGATGTGGCCGAAGCCCGCATCGCAGTCGCCCAGGCCTATGAGGTCGATCACACCCTGGACCCCTTGGTCGACGCGGTCCATCTCGCCTGCGCCGAGATCGAGGAGGACGGTGTGGTGAGCATCGCCACCTGGAACACCCTCGCCGACGCGGTCGGCCCCGGCCACCTCCTCGTCGTGGTCGAGTCCTCGCGGGAGTGACCGCGTACCTGAGGTAGGTGCGGCCATATCTCGCGCCAGTCGGACAAAGAAGCGGCGAGCTCAGCGGTCCGCGCCTTCTATGTTCTGAAAAGGTCACTATTGGCTCTACGTACCTCAGGTAAGCGATGCCAATTTTCCTAAGCTGCCAGTCATGCCCCGTCCCACGGTTTGGTTGAGCACGCTCGGGTGTGCGAAGAATCAGGTCGACTCGGAGAAGATCGTCGCCATGCTCTCCGAGGCCGGTTACGGCTGGGCGGAGGGACCGGAGCATGCCGATGTGGTCATGGTCAACACGTGCGCATTCATCGAGGAGGCGAGGGCGGAATCCGTCGAGGCGATCCTCGAGATGGAGGACCGCAAACGGCCCGGTGCCCGGTCGGTGGTCATCGGGTGCATGGCCCAGCGATTCGGGTCCGAGGTCGAGGCGGCCCTCCCCGAGGTCGACGCAGTGCTGGGGATCGACCGCTATGGCGAGCTGGTCGGTGTTCTCGACGGGCTCACCGGATGGGAGCCGGTGGATGTTCGGCGGCGACCGGTGATGGACATACTGCACGCCACGGGTCGCCCTGTCTCTGATCTGCCCTATGCCTACCTGAAGGTGGCCGAGGGTTGTGACAAACCGTGCACGTTCTGCGCCATCCCCAGCATTCGGGGCAAGCAGCGCTCCCGACGCCCGGTGGAGATACGGGAGGAGCTCGAGCTCTTGGCAGCGGCCGGGGTGAGCGAGATCGTGCTGGTGGCCCAGGACCTGGCGGCCTACGGGCGGGATATCGATGCCCCGGGTGGGCTTCCCGAGCTCCTGGCATTTCTCTCCGACGTCGCGGGTCTGAAGCGTCTCCGATTGCTCTACCTCCATCCAAGGGAGATCCGCGAGCGCCTTCTCGAGGAGATGACCACCAACGAGGTGGTGGCGCCGTATTTCGACCTCTCCCTTCAGCACGTCTCCGGTCCGCTTCTCCGTCGAATGAAGCGGCCGGGAAACCTGGAGAAGCACCTGGCCCTCGTCGGGCGAATCCGTGAGCTCGAGCCGGACGCCGCTCTGAGGTCCTCCTTCATCGTTGGCTTCCCCGGCGAGACCGACGAACAGGTCGACGAGCTCTCCGATTTTCTCGGCGAAGCCGGGCTGGATTGGGCTGGATTCTTCCCCTATTCGGCCGAACCAGGCACCCCCGCCGCCGATATGGACGATCAGGTGCCGCGCCAAATGACCATGGAGCGCCTTCGTCACCTGACCACGATCCAGGAGGACGTCACCGAGTCCCGTCATGCCGAGTGGCTGGGCCGTGTCGACCGTGTCCTCGTCGACCAGGTGGAGGACGATGTGCCGATTGGTCGCTCCCACCGCCAGGCTCCCGAGATCGATGGAGTCGTGCGTCTCGACGCAGGCCGCGTGGGGGAATGGGTCGATGTCGAGTACACCGGCGTCTTCGGCCCCGATATGGAGGCGGCCCTGGTGCCGGCTCGATGATCGTCGAGGTCATCGCGGTGGGGACCGAGCTTCTTCTCGGGCAGATCATCAACTCGAACACCTCCACGATGGGGGCCGCCATGGCCGAGCGAGGATTCGACGCCCACTATCAGCAGACGGTCGGCGACAACCTGTCCCGCATCGCATCGGCTATCAGCGTTGCGCTCGACCGGTCCGATGCCGTCGTGATGACCGGTGGGATCGGTCCCACTCAGGACGACATCACCAGGGAGGCGGTGTGTGAGGTGACCGGCCGGGAGCTGGTCTACAGCGAGGAATACGCCGATCGACTGCGGGAGTGGTGGTCGAGGCGGGGCAGGGAGATGCCCCACAGCAACCTACGTCAGGCGTATTACCCGGAAGGGGCAGAGATGCTCCCCAACCCGCGAGGGACAGCGCCCGGTCTCATGCTCGAGCACGAGGGCAAGCTGATCTTCTGCGTGCCTGGGGTCCCTGCCGAGATGGAGCATCTCATGTTCGCCGAGGTGTTGCCGAGGCTGGTGGCCGCCTCCGGAGATCAGCAGGTAATCGAAAGCCGTCTCATCCGCACCTGGGGCCGTCCCGAGTCGGAAGTGGCCGAGATCCTCGACGACATCTACACCTCGTCAGTGAATCCCTCTTTGGCCTTTCTCGCCTCGAACTCGGAGATCAAGATCCGGGTCACGGCGAAGGCCTCGACCGTGGCCGAGGCCTGGCGTCTCATCGAGCCAATGGAAATGGAGGTGCGCTCCCGCCTCGGCGACAACGTGTTCGGTTCGGATGACGAGACGATCGAGCGGGTCCTCCTGCAGCTGTTGTCCGATCGTGGGTACACGGTCGGGACCGCAGAATCGATGACCGGAGGCATGGTCAGCGCCCGCCTGACGGAGCTGCCCGGATCTTCTGCGGTGGTCAAGGGCGGGCTGGTCGCCTATGACTCCGAGTTGAAGCAGCGGCTGCTCGGATTGGCAGATGTCGCCGAGGTGGTGACAGCGGATGCCGCACTCGCCATGGCGCGGGGCGCCCAGAAGTTGCTCGACGTCGACGTCGCGGTTGCGGTAACCGGGTCCGCCGGTCCCGAGCCGATGGAGAAACCGGTCGGCACAGTGATCGTCGGCGTCGCCACTCCGGACGACGCCCGAGCGCGGGAATTGAGATTCAGTGGCGACCGGGAGCGGTTGCGGACGTACGGAACGGCGGCGGCATTGCATCTGACCCGCCTGGCCCTCATCGGCAGATGGTGGAAGGAGTAGCGACTCGTCTCTTCGTGGCGGTGCCACTTCCCGACGACATCCGCGTGGCCCTGGCGGATCGCCTCGGGTCTCTCGATATGCCGGGGAAGCCGGTGCCGCCCGTGAACTGGCATATCACCCTTCGCTTCCTCGGCTGGACCGACGATGTCGCCTTTGATCGGATGCTGGCCGCCCTCGACGAGGCCGATCTCGGCCCGCCATTCGATGTGGCGCTCGGCGAGTTGGGCGCCTTTCCCCGGCCGAGGAACGCCACGGTTATCTGGCTGGCCGTGTCCAACGGTCTGACCCGGCTCGAGCAGCTGGCGGCCGAGGCCGAGGAGGCGGCACAGAGCGCCGGCTTCGGCCCGGAGGACCGCCCATTCCGGGCCCACCTCACCCTGAGCCGGGTGCGGCCGGCCGAGGACGTCAGCGGCCTCCTCGAGACCTTCCCCGATGCCGGCCTCGGTTGGCGATGCGGATCGGTGGTGGTCTATCGCTCCCATCTCGGGCGGGGTGGTGCCAGATACGAGCCTCTTGAAACCTTTCCCCTCATCCGGTAAATCCACTGACGAACACCTGTTCGGTCTAGTATCGGATGACTCAGGACAAGATCTGTCCCACCGGGCAGATATGTTGATCGTCGGAGGTACTCGTGCCAGAGGGACCAGAGGAGATGCGGAAGAAGGAGCCGAAGATGGAACGAGACAAAGCACTGGACATGGCGGTCAGCCAGATCGAGCGTCAGTTCGGCAAAGGGGCGATCATGAAGATGGGGGAGGCGGCCAACCGCAAGGTGGACGTGATCTCCACCGGCGCCCTCTCCCTCGACCTCGCCCTGGGCATCGGTGGTGTCCCCCGTGGGCGGATCGTCGAGCTCTACGGGCCGGAGAGCTCGGGCAAGACCAGTCTCGCCCTCCACATCGTGGCCGAGGCCCAGCGCAACGGTGGGATCGCCGCCTTCATCGACGCCGAGCATGCCCTCGACCCGGTCTATGCCAAGGCGATCGGGGTCGATGTCGACGAGTTGCTGATCTCCCAGCCCGACACCGGGGAACAGGCGCTCGAGATCGCCGACATGCTGATTCGCTCCGGGGCGCTCGACGTCCTCGTCATCGACTCGGTGGCGGCCCTGGTGCCCCGCGCCGAAATCGAAGGCGAGATGGGTGATTCCCATGTCGGCCTCCAGGCGAGGCTCATGTCTCAGGCCCTCCGCAAGCTGGCGGGGAACCTGAACAAGTCGAGGACCACCGCCGTTTTCATCAATCAGCTTCGGGAGAAAATCGGAGTCATGTATGGCTCACCTGAGGTAACCCCCGGTGGGCGGGCGCTCAAGTTCTATTCAACGGTCCGTCTCGACATCCGTCGCATCGAGACCATCAAGGACGGAACCGAAAGTGTCGGCAATCGGGTGAAGGTCAAGGTGGCCAAGAACAAGATGGCCCCACCGTTCCGGCTGGCCGAGTTCGACATCATGTTCGGTCAGGGGATCTCCCGTGAGGGCAGTCTTCTCGATGTCGCCGTCGAACACGGCGTGGTCCGCAAAAGTGGTGCCTGGTTCACCTTCGACGACGATCAGCTCGGCCAGGGCCGGGAGAATGCCAAGCGGTTCCTGCGGGAGAACCCGGAGGTGGCGATGCAGCTCCAGGCCAAGGTGTACGAGTTGGTCGGCCTCGGCGAGTCGGCCTCAGGTGATGAAGCCGACTCGGTCGCCAGTGAGGAGGTCGTGGCCGGCGGGGAAGAGGCAAACGAGGCTACGGAGTAGTTGGTATTCCATTTCGCGATCCGCGTGTAGCATCGGGCTCTCACACGAACACACCTTTGAACTGCAACCGGGAAGAAGACGTGAACAGAAGGAGCCAACGAACCGACGGGTGACCGACCCGCCTCGTTAGTCAGCTTCTCTTCGTGTGCCGGGCCATCGACCTGATATCGGGCTAGATATCAGGTAGGGGGCTCGGCACGTTCATTTCTCCAGACCGGGAAAGGGGACCGACCATGGACACCATTGCCGTTGTCGGGTTGACGATCCTCGGGGTCGTCCTCGGTCTGGGCTTCGGGTACCTGCTGGCCCGTCTCGCCATCGCCCGGAGAAGAGAGCGTGACGTGGTGTCTGCCGAGGACATGGTCACCAGCGCCCGGCTCGACGCCCAGCGCATCCTCTCCAAGGCCGAGGAGGAGGGCCGGGCCAAGGCCGAGACCTATCGGGAACGCGAGGACGCCAATCTCGAGCATCGTCGTCTCGAGATGTCGAACCTCGAATCCAGGCTGGGTCAGCGCGAGGAGACGCTCGATCAACGCGCCTCCAATCTCGCCCAGCGGGAGAAAATGATCATCGACCGGGAAGAGGAGATCAATGTCTCTCGTGGAGAGCTGGAGCGACTCAAGGAGGAGGCGCGCTTTCGTCTCGAGCAGGTAGCCGGCATCGATGTGACCGCCGCCAAGACCGAGATGCTGGCCCAGGTAGAAGATGAGGCCCGTCGCGAGGCGATGATCGTGGTCCGCGACCTGGAGATAAAGGCCCGTGAGGAAGCCGATCGCCGGGCGAGGCGCATCCTCGCCACCGCGATCCAGCGACTCTCCTCAGAAGTGGTCACCGAGACCACAGTTTCGGTCGTTCAGCTCCCGTCCGACGACATGAAGGGACGGATCATCGGACGTGAGGGTCGCAACATCCGTCATCTCGAATCGGTCACAGGGACCAGCCTGATCGTGGACGACACCCCCGAGGCAGTCAGCGTCTCCTCGTTCGACCCGGTGCGGCGCGAGGTCGCCCGGATCACCCTGGAGAAGCTGGTTGCCGACGGCCGGATACATCCTGCTTCTATCGAAGAGGCCTACGAGAAGGCGCAGGCCGAGGTAGAGCAGAGCGTCCGGGATGCGGGGGAGTGGGCCCTCGTCGAGGCCGGCGTGTCTCGTATGCACTCCGAGATCGTCACGCTGATGGGCCGCCTCAAGTACCGGACCTCTTATGGTCAGAACGTCCTCAACCATCTGGTGGAGACAGCGCACATCGCCTCCATGCTGGCTTCGGAGCTCGGCATCGACCCGGCACCGGTCAAGCGAGCCGCGCTGCTCCATGACCTCGGCAAGGCAGTCACCCACGAGGTCGAGGGCTCACATGCCCTGATCGGGGCCGAGATCGCTCGTCGGTTCGACGAGGACCCGGCTGTGGTGCATGGCATCGAGGCCCACCACAACGAGGTGGAGCCGCGAACCGTCCTGGCGGTCATCGTCCAGGCGGCCGACGCCGTCTCCGCAGCCCGTCCCGGGGCCCGCAGGGAGACACTCGAGGGCTATGTGAAGCGTCTCGAGCGTCTGGAGACCCTGGCCATGGAGTTCCCCGGCGTCGATCATGTCTTCGCGCTCCAGGCGGGACGGGAAGTCAGGGTCGTGGTCGACCCGGGCAACGTCTCGGATGTAGAGGCCAGGGAGCTTTCTCGCCGGATCGCTCGTAAACTCGAAGAAGACCTCCAGTACCCGGGTCAGATCCAAGTGACCGTGATCCGGGAGTTTCGGGCGACCGACTACGCCCGCTGAGGCCGTCCACACATGACCCAGTCTGTCCTCCTCCCGAATCCGACCCTGCGCGAGCCCGCCCGCCGTATCCCGACCCGTGTCGGCCGGCGGTATTTCATCCGCACCTTTGGGTGTCAGATGAACGAGCACGACTCCGAGCGGATCGCCGGACTATTCGAGGTGGATGGGATGACCCCGGCCAGCGGTTTTGAATCGGCCGACGTGGTCTATATCAACACCTGCACTATCAGGGAGAACGCCGACAATCGGATGTACGGCAATTTGGGTCAGCTGAAGGCGGTCAAGGACCTCAACCCGGAAATGATGCTCGTGGTGGGCGGTTGTGCCGCCCAGAAGGACCGCGACCTCGTGCGGGAGCGCGCACCGTGGGTCGACGTGGTCATGGGGACGCACAACCTCGACCGTGTCCTGGACCTCATGGACCATGCCGAGCATTGGGGCCCGATCACCGAGGTGGTGGACGAGCTCCAGGCGATGCCCTCATCCCTCCCCGTCAAGCGAGAGCTGGAACACTCCGCCTGGGTGACGATCCAGGTTGGGTGCAACAACAGCTGCACGTTCTGCATCGTGCCCTCGGTGCGTGGTGTCGAGGTGTCCCGTCGGCCCGGCGACATCGTGAGGGAGGTGGAGCGCCTCGCCTCCGACGGTGTGGTCGAAGTCACGCTGCTCGGGCAGAACGTCGACACCTATGGCCGGGATCTGGCCCTGAATGGGAAGCGTCGCCCCATCTTCGGTGAGTTGTTGCGACGGGTGGGCGAGGTCGACGGGATCCGCCGCGTCAGGTTCACCAGCCCGCACCCGAACGACTTCCGTGAGGACGTTGCTCATGCGATGGCCGATACCGAAGAGGTCTGCGAGCACCTCCACTTCCCGCTGCAGTCCGGCTCCGACCGCATCCTGCGTGCCATGCATCGCGGTTACAACCGCAAGAAGTACACAGAGCGACTGGCAATGGCTCGAGAGATCATCCCGGGTCTGGGGGTCACCACCGACGTCATCGTCGGCTTCCCTGGCGAGACGGATGAGGACTTCGCTCTCACCCTCGAAGTGGTGGAGGAATCCAGATTCGACAGTGCCTTCATGTTCATCTTCTCGCCGCGACCGGGAACCGCCGCCGCTGATCTCACGGAGCAATTCGTGCCTGAGGAGCTGATCCGGCAGCGATTCGCCCGTCTCAGCGAGCTACAGAACCGAATCTCAGGTGAGAGGAACGCAGAAATGGTGGGCACCAGGGTCGAAGTGCTCAGCGAAGGCCCGTCCCGCAAGGACCCGAAGGTTGCCACCACCCGCTCCCGGACCGGCAAGGTGGTGCATGTGGCCGGCGCGTATCGTGCCGGCACCTTCCTCACGGTCGAGATCGGCAAGGCTCACCAGCATCACCTCGTTGGGAGCGCCGTCTGACCCGGCTCCTTGCGTTGCTGGGACCAACAGCAGCGGGCAAGACCGAGATGGCCGTTCGCCTGGCAGAGCACTTCCACGGAGAAGTCATCTCCGTGGACTCGATGCAGGTCTACCGGGGCATGGACATCGGAACTGCCAAGCCGACGATGCTGGAGCGCCGGGGGATCCCACATCATCTGATCGATGTCGCCGATCCTGATGAGGAGTTCACTGTCGCTCGCTTTCGCCGTCTCGGCCGGAATGTGCTTTCCGAGACGACGGCTCCTGCTGTGATCATCACCGGCGGATCGGGTCTTCACTTCCGGGCTCTGGTCGACCCCCTCAGCTTCGCCCCCACCGATCCCGGGCTCCGCTCTGAGTTGGAGTCGACCGAGGGCGATGCTCTGGTCGAGGAGCTGCTGACTGTCGACCCTTCTGCCAGGTCGGTCGTCGATCTCGCCAATCCGAGACGGGTGATGAGGGCAGTTGAGATCTACCGACTCACCGGCGAGACACCGAGCAGCAGGGCGGGAACGGCGGTCGCCGAAGATGTTCGCCGGTATGTGCCGGAGATCGATTTCTCGGCGGTCGGTGTCGACCCGGGGGGCGCGCTCGACGACCGCGTCGAGACGCGGCTGGCCCGCATGCGGGCCGGAGGCATGATCGACGAGGTGCTGGCACTGTCGCCGGTCATGGGACGAACCTCCCGAAACGCCGTGGGCTACAAGGAGATCCTCGAGGCAGTCTCCGGTGAGGTGAGCTTCGATCAGGCGTTCGAGAAGGCAGTGTCGAATACCAGGAGACTGGCTCGAAAACAGCGCACCTGGTTTCAGCGTGATCCCCGGATACGCTGGATACCCTGGATCGACGATCCTGACCAGCGGTTGCGACGAATAGTGGAGACCTTCGATTGAGCCGGTTCGAGTTCACCAAGATGCAAGGTCTGGGAAACGATTTCATCGTGCTCGAGGGGCCTGGAAAGCCGGGCACCGACGAAGTGACCCGGCTCTCTGATCGACGATTCGGGATAGGTGCCGACGGGATCCTCGTCGTGTCGGCGGGCTCCCCGATCGTTATGGACTACTGGAACGCGGACGGGAGCGCTGCCGAGATGTGCGGCAACGGCTTGCGTTGCGTCGCCCGCTATGCCTACGACAAGGGTTGGGTAGATGGCCCCGAGTTCGAGGTGGACACACCGATCGGGATCCGACATGTACGGGTAGGTGATCTTCTGGTGGACGGCGAGATCGGGCCGGCCCTCATCGAGGGTCAGGAGACCATCGACGGCCACATCTACCGGTTGGTCGACACCGGGAATCCTCACGCGGTGCGGGTGGTCGATGACCCCGATGCCATCGATCTGGCCCGCATCGGGCCTCTCGTGGCCCGCGAGGCGGGCTTTGACACAGGGTGCAACGTCGAGGTGATCTCGGTGGCTGGCGATCGGGTGAAGATGAGAGTCTGGGAGCGAGGAGTGGGTGAGACACTCGCATGCGGGACCGGGATGGTGGCGGCCGCCGCCGTCGCTCTCGATGGGGCGGACGGCGCGATCACGGTCGAAGTCCGGGGTGGCGAGGGTCAGGTCGAGATCGCCGACAAGAATGCCTGGTTGACCGGCCCGGCGGAGTACGTCTTCACCGGGGTGTTCGATCAGGGGTAGCGACGCAGGACGCTGACCACCTTCCCCACCAGCTCGACACCGTCTGTGTACACCATTGGCTCGTAGGCGGGGTTCGCGGCCTCGAGGATGATCTTGCCGTCGCGACGCCGCAGCCTCTTGATCGTCGCCTCCTCGCCATCGATGAGCGCGGCAACTATCTCGCCGTCGCGGGCATCTTTCTGACTCCGAATCGCCACCAGATCTCCTTCGAGGATGCCGGCGTCGATCATCGAATCACCTTTGACCTCGAGAAGGAACACCGGGTCGCTGCCGATCAGGTCGACAGGCAGAGGCAAGACCTCCTCGACGTGCTCGGCGGCCAGAATCGGGGTGCCGGCGGCGATGCGGCCCAGGACCGGCACGTCACGCACGCGATCGTCGCGGGCGGGTGCCATCGTCGTCGCGTCCTCGACGATCATGATCGCCCTCGGCTTGGTGGGGTCGCGCTTTATCGCCCCGGCGGTTACCAGCGCAGACAGATGCGAGTGCACCGTCGAAGGTGATGAGAGCCCGATGGCTTCCCCGATCTCACGCACCGATGGGGGATAGCCCCGGTCGGCCACCGTCTGTCTGATGTATTCGAGGACCTGTTGCTGACGTTCCGTGAGCACCGTGACTCCTTCCGGGAGCTCTCGACCGACTCCGATGTCATCAATCTAATCGAACAGGAGTTCGCTTCCAAACATCTGTTCGATTGGGGTCCTGACAGTGAGGGGGGCGACCCCCCTCAGACCCCCCTCCCAGGGCACGGCCCCGCGTCCACTCTGAATCGGGTTAGCCGAGGCCGGCGGGTGGTCATCGCACTGACATCGAGGGGGGTTGTCCCCCTCATGGATTACAGGTACTTGACAGCGAACGTCTGTTCGATAGAGTGTCGAACGCACGTTCGGTGACGAACGGCGTCCAGCAACCCGCAAGGGCCCGATCAGGAGGAAGACCAAATGCAGAAGGCAAAACTGCAGCTGTCCGTCCGGCTGTCATTGCTTCTCGCAGCCCTCTGTGTGGTCTTCCTCATGATCGGCGGATCTGCCCAGGCTGATGAGCCGCTGACGGCGCCGGTCGAATACGTCGTCGAATCTGGCGACACCTTGTGGGGCATCGCCACCGCCAACGCCGGCCCTGATCAGGATGTGCGTCGTCTGGTGGCCGACATCGCCCGGCTCAGCGAGGTCGAGACCGGCTCGATCTTCCCGGGACAGGTGCTGTTGATCCCCGCAGCCTGAGCGCTACCCATCCTCGGGTGTTTACGCTGCGCACATGCTCTGCCCGGTTTGCGGCGCCCCCAGCACTCGTGTGATCGACAGCCGTCCCGCCGAGGGCGGCTTGTCGATCCGCCGGCGGCGCGAGTGTGAGGGTTGTGGCCAGCGTTTCACGACCTATGAGCGTCTGGAACCGCAGCTGATGGTCCGGAAGAGAAACGGCAGGTTGGAGCCGTTCTCCGCAGCCAAGTTGGCAGCCGGGATCGCGGCCGCACTCGCCGACCGACCGGTTTCGGGCTCTTCGATCGACCGGCTGGTCGAGGAGGTCGAGGCGTCTTGCCATGGCGCCGGGTCGCAGGTCAGCTCCGAGGAGATCGGCCGAGAGGTCCTGGAGCGGCTCCGTGCCCTCGACGAAGTCGGCTACGTCCGCTTCGCTTCGGTCTACAAGGATTTCCAGGGAGCGGCGGACTTCGAGAAGGAAGTGGCCGCCTTGGAGTCAGCCGAGTAGACGGTTCAGATCCGTCCTCGCCTCTTGGATGAGGGATGAGACCGAGTCGGATACGGCGCCGATATCGCTGAGCATCGCTTGCCGGACCCCCAAGAGGTCCGCCCGAAGTGTTCCCACTATCTCGACAGCTGCGGTCCTGTTACCCGTGCGAATGGCGTCGAGATATGCGGTCTGAGTCGTCTCGAGGCCGGCGCTGATGGTTTCCAGCGCAGCACTGGACTGCTCGGCGATGCCGGAAGGGAGTGCAGCCCGGATCGATTCGAATCCGGCACGCCATTCGGTGAAGGCGTCAGTTGCGGTTGTGATGTCGGTCAGATCCGGGTCTGTCTCGAGCAAAGGCAAAGTGAGTGCTGGCTCGAGCGCAGTCCGGTATGCGGTCGCATCCATGAGTTGACGGGAGGCATCGATGGCGAGGCCGGCGGCGTCGGCCGCTGTTGATCGGTCGCCAGAGGCATCCGCCGGCAGGTCCGCGGATGCAGCGAACATGGCACGGGCCGTTTCGCCCATTTGGAAGAAGACCGATGCGTCCTGGTTCTCTTCGGGAAGGCGATCCATGCCGAGCCCGTCGACAAGTGGGGCGACTTCATCGAGGGCCGTCGACAGTGCCTCCGCCTCGGTCTGAACCTGGCCTAGAGCGGCGGCTGCGGAACTGGCCGGCTCCTGATAGAGCCAGTAGGCGCCTGCGGCCCCGGCGAGGAGGAGGGCCACGAGTGACATGACGACGGGCCAGCGGAAGCGGCGACGTCCGAGGTGCTTGGTCCCGAAACTCTGCGGTGTCCAGTCGAGCAGCGATGGCGCATGGAGTTCGGTGGTCTCCCACATGTCCTTGACGAGCTCACCAGTTGGCTCACTGTGCGGGCTGTGACGGCCGACCGGCACCGTCACCAGGGCCGTGATCTGAGAACCGTTGGTGCCATTGGTCCCGTTGGTGGCTGGCGTCGATCCATCAGTGGGGCCGGCCGGAGGCGTGCTCCAAGCCCGGGCAGGGGCGTCGAGAAACCCGAGCGATTCCATCGACGGGCTTCGCACGAAGCCGCGCCGCGATTGTGAGGTGGCAGTCATCGGGAACACTCATTTACAGTCGTCAGGTCATCCCGCCCGATGCCCCGTGACTCCAGAATGCAAGCTAGTTTCATAAGACTCGATCCGGAAGTGGAAATTCCCACACGATCACATATCGGTGACGCGGCGGTAGATCTTCAGGCAAGATTTGAGGTGATCTTGGAGCCGGGGGAGAGGGCCTCGGTCCCGACCGGGCTCGCATTGGCTATCCCTGAGGGTTTCGCGGGCCTTGTGATACCACGCAGCGGGCACGCTCAGCGTCTGGGAGTTGGTGTTGTCAACGGTCCAGGGCTGATCGACTCGGGGTACCGCGGCGAGGTTTCGGTGCTACTCATCAACCACGGATCCGAGAAGGTGAGCTTCGCCAAGGGCGAACGGATCGCCCAGCTGGCGGTCATTGCCGTTCCGGACGTCCAGTGGATAGAGGTGGACAGTCTGGATGAGACCTCGAGGGGTTCGGGCGGCTTCGGTTCGACGGGCTCGTGATGCCGTTTGGCTGGAATGGCCACCCAGTTAGAATGCGTTGCCCGTGCGGAAGTAGCTCAGTTGGCTAGAGCGCAACCTTGCCAAGGTTGAGGTCGCGGGTTCGAATCCCGTCTTCCGCTCCGACGATTCCCAGTCGTCCGGTCTCGGCGACGTGGCCGAGTGGTTAGGCGCGGGTCTGCAAAACCCGTCACACCGGTTCGATTCCGGTCGTCGCCTCCAAGGAGGGAACAAAGGGCCCTTAGCTCAGCCCGGCTAGAGCGCTTGCTCGACACGCAAGAGGTCACTGGTTCAAGTCCAGTAGGGCCCACAACAGAAAACCCCCGGTAATCCGGGGGTTTTCTCATTGAAATACCTCTGGACACTGCGATCCCATGTGGTGGGTATTATCCAGCTCAAACAACAGTGAGGAGCAACCAATGGCCATGTCCAAGGAGCATAAAGAGGCGTTGGCCCAGGGTCGTCTCGAAGCTCGTTCTGTCAAGGCTTATCTCGACGCTCTAGGCAGCAAAAAGCGGGGGCGCCCCGTGACGAAGGAGAGCCTCCAGAAGAAGCTCTCCACCATCGACTCGAAGTTGAAGGACGAGCCCAATCCACTGAAACGACTCGATCTGATGCAAACGAGAGCAGACACCGAGAAAGCTTTGGGTGGCGTTGTGCAGACCGTCGATCCGGAGGAATTGGCCGCTGGATTCATCTCTCACGCCAGGTCGTATTCCGACCGAAAAGGCATCAGCTACAGCACATGGCGGCAGTTCGGTGTACCTGCAGAAGTGCTCAAGAAAGCCGGCATCCCCGCTACCAGACGCCGCTCATAGGTCAGTCCCAACCGAGTTCTTCGAGTCTTCTGTCGTCGATGCCGAGATGATGGGCCAGCTCGTGGAGCACGGTCCTCCGTATCTCCTCCTCGAGCGCAGCATCGCTGAGCCCCAGTTCGAGATGCGGCTGACGGAAGACGATGATTCGGTCCGGTAAGGCACCCCAGTAATCCGCGGAGCGCTCCAACAGCGATACGCCCTCATAGATGCCAAGCACGTCCCCCTGCTCGGCGGTGGGCCGTTCCTCGACCACGACGTGAAGGTTGTCCACCCGCTCCTTCACCCATGCCGGGAGATCGTCTAGGGCACGATCGACTGCCGCGTCGAACTCGGCTTTGTTCACGGTTGATTCAGGGCTGGCGCCGGCGAGCTCACTCCTGGATCGCGCGGGCGCCGATAAACCCCAGTACGGCGGAGGCGGCTAGAAGGAGCCATCCCACGACATCGACGAATCCGCCCCAGCCGAATCGCAGGGTGAACACGAAATCCCATAGACCGGGGACAGCGATCACATACCCCGTGATCTTCAGCAAAGCCGACCCACTGATCCCGGATCCAACCGATGTCACTCGGAGGAGAATCACCGCGAATGTGGTTGCCACTACTGAGATGAATGACGGGTACCACTCGTTGGCAATCAGACCAAATATGACATAGACACCAAGCACCAGGTGCCTGAGACCATCACGATCGTCTCGGCTGACATACCACCCAATGATCGTGTACTAGTAGTCGGGGTTGGAGTGATGGGCCGTGGATCTTCCGGTCCAGGGACCAACGGTGGCTCGGTGGTCATCATTCCCTCCTCGAGAATCCCATTGCCGTGGACACACTCTACGAAGGAGAGAAGTGATTGGTCGGTTTGGGTTGTGTCGACCAGTCGAAGAGCTTGTATTCTTGGGCCCACGGGCGATTAGCTCAGTTGGCTAGAGCGCGCGCCTCACACGCGCGAGGTCACTGGTTCAAGTCCAGTATCGCCCACCAGAATCTCTGAGACATCGACCTGGCTCATGTGACCGTTATCTCCGAGATGTCGGAGTCGGGGGGTAAACCCCTCTCGACGATCGTCTTGATTCGTTGGATCGCGGTGTGCACATCCAGGTGGCTGTTGTAGAGCGGGGCGAGGCCGAACCTGAGATTGTCGGGGGCCCGGAAGTCGGGGATCACCTTGCCGTCCTCGATCAGGGCGCGGTCGATCGGCCAGGCGTCAGAATGGGACAAGGACACGTGCGATCCTCGCCTCGCGGCATCGCGCGGGGTCCGGAGCTCGAAGCCAAGCTGGTCCAGGTGCTCCTCCCATTGGTTGATGAAGAATTCGGTCAGTGAAACCGACTTTGCTCTGAGCCGATCGATGCCGGCCTCGAGCACATCGCCGAGTCCGGCGTCGATGGTGGCGAGTGAGATGACCGGCATAGTGCCGCTATGAAACCTGCGGATACCTTCCGTGGGCCGGAAAGCGAGATCAAAGTCGAACGGGTTGGCATGTCCCCACCAGCCCGTGATCGGGTTCTCGAGGGAGACCTGCAGGGCACTTCTCACGTAGAGGAAAGCAGGTGAGCCAGGCCCGCCATTGAGGTACTTGTAAGTGCAGCCGACAGCCAGGTCGACGCCCGCGCCTTCCAGGTCGATGGGAACGACGCCAACGGAATGGCTCAGGTCCCAGATCACCAGGGCTCCCATGTCGTGGGCCAGCTCGGTCACCCTGGTGACGTCGTAGGTGTAGCCCGACCTGAAGGCCGTGTGAGACAACGAGACGAGGGCGGTCCGCCCGTCCATCCCAGTCTCCAGAGCTGCCACCGGGTCGCGGACGCCTTCGGTGCTGATGACGTCCAACGTCGCCCCACTTGCCTCGGCGACTCCACGTAACACATAGACATCGGTCGGGAAATTGGTGTCGTCGGTGACGACCCTGTCCCGGGCCGGCCGGGCTCTCAGTGCCGCCGTGGCCAGCTTGTAGAGGTTCACCGAGGTCGAATCCGAGATGATGACCTCTCCGGGCCCTGCGCCGATCAGTGAGGCCAGCCTGTTTCCGATTTCCAGCTGCAAGTCCCACCAACCGGCGTTCCAGGATCTGATCAGACGGTCTCCCCACTCATGACGAACGACCCGATCCACGATCGCTCCTGCTGCAGAAGGCATCCGGCCGAGGGAGTTTCCGTCGAGGTAGATGAGGTCCGGGTCGGAGATGACATACCGCGCCTTGAACAGGGCAAGGGGGTCGGAGCGGTCGAGCTCGACTGCCTCATCGAAGCCGGGTATCGAAGGAAACGGGCCGAGATCGACGGTGTCCATCCCTCGCAGGCTACGACGGGGTCGCAACATCCTCATACGCTCGCCCCATGTCCGAGATCACCAGGGCCGAGATCACCAGGGCCGATATCGAAGCCGCCGCCGTACGCATACAGCCTTACGTGAGGCGAACCCCGGTCCTCGAGCTCGGTCAGGCGATGGAAGGTCGGTTCCGGCTCACCCTCAAGCTCGACGCGATGCAACCGACGGGCTCGTTCAAGGTCCGCGGGGCGTTCTCCGACTTGACCAGAGAGGTCATCCCCGAGAGCGGTGTGGTGGCCGCCTCCGGCGGGAACTTCGGGCTGGCAGTCGCCTACGCCGCCGGAGTTCTCGGGCATCGGGCGACGGTGTTCGTCCCCGAGACCTCGCCTGAGGAGAAGATCGGGCGGATCGCCATGCAGGGAGCCGACGTCCGGGTAGTGCCCGGCTACTACCCCGATGCACTTGCTGCGTCGCGGGAGTGGGCCCGAGAAGCGGGGGCCTACGAGCTCCACGCCTATGACCAGCCGGGAGTGGTGGCAGGCCAAGGGACCTGCGCCATGGAGACCATGGAACAGGTCCCCGACGCTGACACGATCCTGGTGGCAGTCGGCGGTGGTGGGCTGATCGCGGGGATCGCCAGTTGGGGCCGCGACGACGTGAACGTCGTCGGTGTGGAGTCGGAAGGCTGCCCCACCCTCTACGCAGCCCGAGAGGCAGGAGAGCCGGTCGAAGTGGCGGTCGGTGGGATCGCCGCCTCGGCACTCGGTGCCTCGCGCCTCGGTGATCACGCCTGGATGGCGAACGATTGGATCGACGAATCGATCCTTGTTTCCGACGAAGACATCGTGCAGGCGCAGAGATGGCTGTGGGAGATGTGTCGGGTCATGACCGAACCGGCGGCCTGCGCCCCGATCGCTGCCTTGTCGACCGGTGGCTTCGTGCCTGCGGACGGACAACATGTTGTCGTCGTCATCTCCGGTGCCAACACCGGAGGTCTGGATCACCTCGACTGACCGGGCTAGTCCCGGGTTGGCTCCATGAGGCCGAACTCCTCGCCGCCGGGCCCTTCTACTTGCACCCACCGACCCACACCCGGAACCTCCATCACGTCGGTCAGCAATTGGCCCCCTCCGATTTCGACCGCTTCGATGGCGGCGTCGAGATCCTCGACGTCGCAGGTGTTGAGGGTCTTCGGGCCATCATCACCGGCGAGGGCCACGGCGCCATTGATCCCTGGGCCATCACCGGTGTCGATGAGCCAGTAATCCTGGTCCTCCCATTTCTCGGCCCGCCATCCGAAAACCGTGGTGAGAAATTCGACCGTGGCTCGGGGATCTGCCGAATAGAACTCGAAGTGGGTGGGTCTGACAGGCAAGCAAGGCTCCTCTGGTTGACAGACAAAGTAGTCCGAGGTGCCGAGGTTGAAATGCCCAATCCGGCTAACGGACGGCGATTCGCTTCGAACGAGCCCGCGGGCGCAGATGATCGTCGAGCCGGTCCCAGACGTCGGGCTGCGCCAGGGTGCGCTTCATCGAGATCAGGGTTCGCATGAATGTCGCTACTGCCCTCTTCGAGTCCATCGGGTTGGGGCGCATGGAATTCTGAACGGACGGAGACGGGCTCAACACGACAACTTCGCAATGAGGCCACGCCTCCTTGATCAGGGCGATCTCCTCGGTAAGAGACCGCTGTCCGACGCGGTCGAACATCTTCTCGTGGAAGCGCGCCCGTTTGCGTGAGACGTCGGCGGCCATGGGGGCGAGGACGAGCACGAGATCCAATGGCTTCTCGGAGCCGAGCACGACGTCAGCATGTGTGCCCGAGACAACCCCTCCGTCCACATACAGGCGTCCGTCGATGGGATAAGGCCGGAAGAGGAGCGGGATAGCCGAAGAGGCGGCCACCGCGTCGGCCAGACCAGCTTGGGGAGCGGACTCGGCGCCGAATACGACACGGCGTCGTGCGGCGATATCGAAGGCGATTACAGCAGTCGGCCTCGCCGGCCACCGCTCGGCGCAATCCTCACCGATGTGGCTGGTCACCCATTCGTTGACGCCGGAGGCCTGGTACGGCGCCGGAGATCCGAGGAAAAGCGTGAGCCCGGGATCTCGCAGCCCGGGAACGATTCCGTGCCTGACCCAATGCCGAACCTGGACACCACCGTTTCGCGTGAAGACGTGCCGCCTGATCCTCTCGGCGACGTCGTCCCGATCGTCATTGGGCATGACCAGGGAATCGAGTGTGAGTGCCTCGTTCCTGACCAGGGCGGCGACGAAGGCACCACCTGAGGTGCCGACCACGACGTCGGCCTGATCAGGATCCCAACCGGTGGCAAGTTGAATCGACATCAGGGCGGCCATCTCATAGGCCGCACCCGTGATCCCCCCACCGCCGAGCACCAGTCCTACCCTGCTCACGTCTACACCATATGTCGGTTGCTGGGTCTTTCTAGGGGGCTAGCGCCTCATTCAACCGAATGAACGCCCACACCCCGTACAGCGGGTGTCCTCCTCATAGGTGGGCCCATAACACCATGGGCACGGAAGGTCGTCGCCTCGCTCGTCCCGTGGGACAACCAACCGGGGATCTATCCGGTATTGGTGGTTGCCCCGTATCCCCTTAGCCAGGGCGAACAGACCTGTCGTCGCTGTGACCGCGACCAATGCTTCCAACACGTCCGTCCTCCTTGTGTCAGCCGTATGAGGCTAAGAGAGGAGGTCGCGAAAACCGTGGATTTGGACTGGTCAGGGTGCACGGCTCGGTTAAGCGAGCGCCTGGAGGCCACTGCGGCTTGGTGAACCCGATTCAGAGCGGACGAGGAGACCTTGCCCCGGGCGGGGGGTTTGAGGGGGGTCGTCCCCCCTCAAACATCACAATCAGGTCCCGAGGACGGCCTCAGTCAGGTCGTCGACGAGATAGCCCAGATCGCCGAGTCGGCCCTCACGGACCTCGGCCGCCTCCAGCATCATCATGGCCGCGTGATAGGCCACCCACGGCCGATAGCGGCTCTCAGGTAGCTCTGCCCCGTATCCGCTGCGGAAAGCGGCGGAAGCGTCCTCTCCGATACGGGCGGCAAGACGCCAGACGGCCAGGGTCAGATCCCATTCAGGCGGAGCCAGGGTGGCCCATTCCCAGTCGACGATGGTGATCGTCCCCTCTTCGTTGATTATGAACTTGGAGAGCGTGGGCTTGGTGTGGGATGGCGCGGGGGCCGTGGCCATCGGTGGCTCGAGTTCGAGCGCCTTGTCGAGCACTGCCTGATCCATCCCAAACCGGCGGCGGTATCGGCCGAGTCGCTCGATCGTGGACCTGTAATGGCTGAGCACGTAGTCGGAGTCGATGCCTGCAGCCAGATTCGTGATGTGGGCGTTGGAAGTGTGAATGTCGCGCAGGGCCGCCCCAGAGGCCTCTATCGAATCGAGGTTCTTGGGGAGATTGGCCAGATTCCAGTGCCCTCCGTCGTTCATCTCGAGCCAGGCCATCTCACCCTCGGTCCCGTGGTTGATGATCCGGGGTACCGACGGAATGGCGGCAAGTGCCTCAAGCGCGTGTCGCTCGCGACGTTCACGTGACGAGACCGGGTACACCTTGACGATCGTGCTCTGCTCGCCGTCGATGGCCCGGAAGACCTTGTTTGCCCCCGAGGACAACTCTCGGACCAACGCGTCCGGGTGAAGCTTTATCACGAGCTCTCTGGCATCCATACGCTGTTGTTCCCCCTGTCACGGGTGAATGGTGACCGGCTCGGTTGCGTCTTCGAGCCAGTTAGCCTTCTGTGCCCGCCCCAGGCTAGCGAGATAACCCCGTGTCACTAGAGCTTCGTTATCCCGACGGAACCGTGTTCGAGCACCCAGATGGTGTCACCGGTCTTCAGGTCGCGGAATCCATCGGGCCCGGTCTTGCCCGGTCTGCCGTTGCGGTGAGCGTAAACGGGGATCTCCGAGATTTGAGCCGTCCCCTCGATGAATCGGGTGAATTCGCGGTGATCACCCTCGAAAGCGAGGAAGGTCTGGACATCCTTCGCCACTCCTCGGCCCACGTGCTCGCCCAGGCCGTCCTCGACCTCTTCGAGGGCTCGACCTTCGCCATCGGGCCTGCGATCGAGAACGGCTTCTACTACGACTTCAAGGTCGAAGAGCCGTTCACGCCGGATGATCTCGAGCGCATCGAGGCCCGGATGAAGGAGATCATCTCCGAGGATCAGCCGTTCGAGAGAAAAGCATTCTCCAGGTCGGACGCCCTCTCCCTGTTCGCTGCACACCCCTTCAAGACCGAGATCATCGAGAGCGTTGAGCCGAGTGAGGTGTCTCCTGGTGAGGACGTCACGGTGTACCGGAACATCGACTTCGTCGACTTGTGCCGGGGCCCGCATCTCCCCTCCACCGGCCGCATCCCATCGGTGAAGCTGCTTCGGAGCTCGGGGGCTTACTGGAGGGGCGACGAGAAGCGAGACCAGTTGCAGCGGATATACGGAACTGCATGGCCGTCGAGGAAGCATCTGGACGCATACCTGACCCAGCTCGAAGAAGCGGAGAAGCGGGACCATCGCCGGCTGGGCGCCGAGCTCGACTTGTTCAGCTTCCCTCCTGAGCTCGGTTCGGGTCTGGTCGTGTGGCATCCGAAGGGGGGCATGCTCCGCAAAGTGGTCGAAGATCACAGCCGCGAGCTGCATCAGCGCTTCGGCTTCGACTTCGTATTCACCCCGCATTTGGCCAAATCCGACTTGTGGTGGACCTCGGGTCATCTCGACTACTACGCCGATTACATGTTTCCGGGGATGGAGCTCGACAACGACCAGGAATACCGCGTCAAACCCATGAACTGCCCGTTCCACATCCTGGTGTACAAGAGCAGGGCGAGGTCCTACCGCGATCTGCCCGTCCGTCTCTCCGAGCTCGGCGCCGTCTATCGCTACGAGAAGTCCGGAGTGGTGCACGGCCTCCTCAGGGCCCGTGGCTTCACCCAGGACGACTCACACACCTTCTGCACCGGCGACCAGCTGGCATCGGAGCTGGCCCTCCACATCGATTTCGTGATCACTTGGCTCAAAGACGCCGGGTTCACCGAATTCGAGGCCGATCTCAGCACCCAACCCGACAAGGCCCCACCCGGCGAGCAGGATCGATGGGACTTCGCCGAGAAGACCCTGGCCAAGGCCTTGGAGGATTCGGGAGTCAGTTTCCGTATCGCCCCAGGAGAAGGCGCCTTCTATGGGCCGAAGATCGACATGCACGTCAGGGATGCCATCGGCCGCCGGTGGCAGCTCTCCACGATCCAGCTCGATCTGATCCTGCCCGAGCGATTTGGCCTCGAGTACACCGCAGCAGGCAATGTGTCCGAGCGTCCCTACATGATCCATTGCGCCAAGGCCGGTTCCCTGGAACGATTCATGGGAGTGCTCATCGAGCATCACGCCGGGGCGTTCCCGATGTGGCTGGCACCTGTGCAGACGTCCGTCGTGCCAGTCGCCGACCGTCACCATGAGTACGCCGATCAGGTCGCCGAGCGGCTCAGGGATGCCGGTCTTCGGGTGGAGGTCGACACCTCCGACGACACGGTTGGCGAGAAGATCCGAAAAGCCCTCACCCACAAGCATCCGGCCGTGATCGTCGTCGGCGACGACGATGTCTCCGGGTCCACCGTGGGTCTAAGGCTCTATGGCGAGGAGCGGGACACACGGGGAGTGCCGCTGATCGAAGCGACCAATCGTCTCGCCACCATGGCGAAAGCGCCAGGGTCATGACCGAGCCGGGTGAGCCGCGGGTCGATCGATCCGGGATCCACATAGAGCGGGACCTGGCCGATTCACTCGCGATCGAGGAGGAGCTCGACTCCAACGTCGAGGCTCCCTACCGCTTCCCATCCCCAACCCGGCGAAGGATCGCTGGTTGGGTGTTCGTGGTGGCCGCGGTGCTCGCCATGTTGGTGATCGACGGCGGGTGGCTGCCCGCAATCGGGCTCTTTGGCCTTGCCGCCTGGAACTTCGCCTCGGCGTGGCCGCTGGCGGTCAACGAGGCGCAGGCGCTGTCCGTCGCCGGCGCGGCGGTGGCATTCCCGGTCGGGCATGCCTCGGCCGCCGTAACCTTCCGCGGCATTCGTTCACGGCCACGCTGGAGCGTCGTGCTCTACTCGGCGTCCGAGCCGCCCGATCAGCGAGCGTTGGTGATCGTCGATGCCGTATCCGGCGAGGTCGCCGAGGAGCCGTACGTCGAACCGGTGGAAGGGGTCTAGGACCTGTCTTCGATAGGCACGTAGGGCCGGCGTTCCGGTCCGACGTAGACCTGGGTGGGGCGGAAGATCCTCGTCGTCGGGTCCCCGAGCAGCTCTCGCCACTGGGAGATCCACCCGGGCAGGCGACCCAGTGCGAACAGCACAGTGAACATGTCGGTGGGGAAGCCGATCGCCCGGTAGATGATCCCCGAGTAGAAGTCCACGTTGGGATAGAGCTTGCGCTCCACGAAGTAGTCATCCGACAGAGCGACTTCTTCGAGTTGCATGGCGACATCGAGAAGCGGATCGTCGTCGATGCCCAACGCATCGAGCACATCGTCGGCGGCGCGCTTGATGATCCGGGCCCTCGGGTCGAAATTCTTGTAGACGCGGTGGCCAAACCCCATCAGCCGGAACGGATCGTCCTTGTCCTTCGCCCTGGCCACGAATGGCGCTACGTCGCCGCCGGCCACCACGATCTCTTCGAGCATCTCGAGTACTTCCTGATTGGCGCCGCCGTGAAGCGGGCCGGAGAGGGCATGGATCCCGGCTGCCACCGAGCTGAACAGGTTGGCCTGGCTCGATCCGACGAGACGCACGGCGGAGGTCGAGCAGTTCTGCCCATGATCGGCATGGAGCACCAGAAGCATGTTGAGGGCGCGCGCCACGACGGGGTCGGCGGTGTAGGGCTCCGCCGGGACCGAGAACATCAGGTGCAAGAAGTTGGACAGGTAGTCGAGGTCATTCTGCGGATAGATGTATGGCTGGTGAACCGAGTACTTGTAGGACCAGGCGATCATCGTCGGCGTCTTGGCGATGAGACGTCTGGCGCTGATGTCGACCGCCTCCTCGTCATGAGGGTCGAGGGCGTCGGGGTAGTAGGTGGCGAGAGCCGATGTAGCCGATGCCAGGATCTGCATCGGATGGGCCCTGTGAGGGAAGGCCTCGAAGAGGTGCTTCATATCCTCCCGCAGCAGGGTGTGGAGCGAGATCGACTCCTCGTAGGCCTCGAGCTCGGCCTTGGTGGGGAGCTCCCCGTATTGGAGGAGATAGATGACTTCGAGGAATGTCGCCTGCTCGGCGAGCTCCTCGATGAGATAGCCCCGGTAGTGGAGGACGCCCTCCTCGCCACCGACGTAGGACACTGCCGAGACGCTCTCGGCGGTGTTGGCGAAACCACGATCGATGGTCGTCAGGCCCAGCTCTCTCCTCAGCTGGCCGATATCCGCCGCGACCTGGCCCTCGACACTCTCGATCACATCGAGACGGGCCTCTTTGTCACGAAATCGGATGACGGCGTCTGCCATTCCAGTCCTTTCCCTCGACCATTCAGTCTTCAGCGGCCCGGGCCGCGGCTATCACCTGTTGCGCCTCGTTGTGCGGCACCTCGGCGTAGTGATCGAACTCCACGTCGAAGCTTCCTCTGCCCGACGTCAATGATCGCAGTTCTGCCGGATACTGCTGGATCTCGGCCATGGGCACCTCGGCGACCACCGATCGAAGTGTGCCGTCGCCCTCCATCCCGAGCACTCTCCCACGCTTTGAGTTGATGTCTCCCATCACGTCGCCCAAGTGGTCCTCGGGCACCGTGATCGTCACCTTCATGACCGGCTCGAGCAAGATCGGTTTGAGGTCCTGTGTCGCAGCCCTCACGGCCTGGATGCCCGCCATGCGGAACGACATCTCGTCGGAGTCGACGGCGTGGTATTTCCCGTCATAGACCTCGGCCGAGATGTCGGTCAAGGGGTAGCCGGCGAGGACCCCGCGGGTCAGGGCCTCCTGGATGCCCTTGTCGACGGCGGGGATGAATTGCCTGGGAATGGATCCACCCTTGATCGAGTCGATGTATTCGTACCCAGAGCCCCTGGGCAGCGGGGCGAACTTGACGAAGGCCACCCCGAACTGGCCGCGGCCCCCCGATTGCTTCTTGTGCTTGCCCTCGGCCTGAGCGCTGGTGGTGATTGTCTCCCGGTAGGGGATGATGGGTAGCGCCGTGTCGACCTCGACACCGAATTTTCGGTGGATCCGGGCCACGGTGACATCGAGATGGGTGTCACCGAGACCGGCGAGAATCGTCTCACCGGTGTCGGCACGTCGCTCGACCCGGACCGTCGGATCCTCTTCCTCGATTCGATGCAAGGCAGTCGACAGTTTTTCCTCGTCATGGTGAGACCTCGGGGTGATCGCCACTTCGGCGACCGGACGGGGATAGGAGATCGGGGCGATAGTGATGTCGGTGCCACTGCTGCGCAGTGTGTCGCCGACTCTCAGGTTGTCGACCTTGGCCACCGCGCCGATCCCACCGGCAGGAAGATCCGGCACGTCGTTGTGCTCCTTGCCCTGGAGCTTGAAGAGATTGTGGAGTCTGACCTTGCCTCCGCCCGCCACATCGAGCTCCTGGTCGGCCTTGACCGTGCCGGAGTAGATACGAAAGAGAGAAATGCGCCCGACGAAGGGGTCGGACACCGATTTGAAGACGAAGGCAACGGTCGGCCCATCGGTCGATGGGGAAATTGGATCGCCATTGCTCAGGGCGGGGAGGGTGCGCTCCAGGGGGTTGGGCCCGTAGTCGACGATGAACTCGGCCAGCAGATCGATGCCGATGAGTCTCTCGGCAGAGGCGACCAAGACGGGCTGGATGTCCCCGGCGATGATCCCCTTGTGGATCGTGGCGACGATCTGCTCCCGGGAGGGCTCCCTGCCCTCGAAATACGCCTCCATCATCTCGTCGTCGGTCTCGACGACCGTCTCGACGAGGGCGGTGTGCGCCGCGTGAACGAGCTCCTCCACCTCGGATGGCAGGTCGACTTCCTTGCCCTCCTTCTCTCCCTCCGTGTATTCGTAGGCGCGCTCGGAGGCCACTCTCACTAGTCCACGCAGGCCCTCTTCGCTCCCGATCGGCACCTGGATCGGGGCGATCGCCTTGCCGAAAGACTCCCGCAGCTGATCGAGGGTTCGCTCGAAGGACGACCGGTCACGGTCGAGCTTGGTCACCACCACGGCTCGAGGGATGCCCTCCTCCTCGGCGACCTTCCAGAGTTGCTCGGTCTGAACCTCCACCCCGTCGACGCCGGAAACGACGAAGAGGGCGAGGTCAACGGCACGCAGAGCGGCACGGGCATCACCTGAGAAGTCGCTGGACCCGGGTGTATCGATCAGGTTGACGCGATGGTCGTTCCAATAGAAGGTCGCCGCCCCCAATCCGAGCGAGATGCCCCGGTCGATCTCCTCGGGCTCGAAGTCGAGCACGGTGGTGCCCTGTTCCACTGTTCCTCGCCTGGTCGTGGCGCCACTGACGAAGAGAAGGGCTTCGGCGAGAGTCGTCTTGCCGCTCCCGCCATGACCGACGAGGGCGACGTTGCGAACTTCCTCGGGTAACAACATGGACCTCCACTTCGCGCGAGACGGCGATCCTAACCCTGCCCCGGGACCGGACCACAAGGCTGGCCTGCTACTTTGCTCCGTCGTGATCGACACAAGGGTGCGACCCCGGGTCACCCGCTTTCTCGAGCCGATAGGCAAGGCTCTGGCCTCTATCGGGGTCACTCCAACCGCAATGACCGCTGTCGGGCTCGCCACAGTCATCGTGGGCTCGATAGTGATATCGACGGGCGCACTGCGCTCCGGTGCGGTCATCGTGCTGGTCGGCTCGATCCTCGATGGGCTGGACGGCTCCGTGGCCCGTGCCGCGGGGATGGTCACCGCCCGGGGCGCGTTCTTGGACTCTGTGTTCGATCGCATCGGCGAGATAGCCGCGTTCGCCGGGCTGGGCGTTGCCATCGCCCGCGACACCGGGGATGAGGCAGTTCTCCTCCTGATTGTCCTCGCAATCGGCGGCGCCATGCTTGTCCCCTACATCCGGAGTCGGGCCGAGGTCGAGGGGTTCAACGGCAAGGCCGGGGTGATGGGCCGCGCTGAGAGGGTGCTCCTCTTCACTGTGGGGTTGCTTCTCGGCTTGGTCGAGCCGATGCTCTGGATCTTCGTGATACTGGTGTGGATAACCGCCTTGATGCGATTCATCGACACCTACCGTTCGTTCGAGTGAGCGAACTTCCCGGTTATCTCGCCCTTCGCGCCGGCGCGGGGCTCATCGGCCTGCTCCCTGCCTCAGCCGCCCGATCTCTAGGACGTGTCGGAGGGCGGGTCTGGCATGCCACCGCCAAGGGCAGGCGCACGATGGCCGAGCGTCATATGCGACGGGTCCTCGGTGACGAAGGCCAGGCCGTTCGAGCGGCGCGATCAGTGATGAAGTCATACGGCCGGTACTACGCCGAGGCACTTTGGGCCCGTGGACGAAGGGTCGATGAGCTTCGATCACAGACGATCGTGGACGGTTTGGAGAACATAGTCGGGGCCCGCGAGGAAGGACGTGGGATGATCTATGGGCTGCCCCATGTCGGCAACTGGGAGGTCGCCGCCCCGGTTTCCGTGGATGTGAAGGTGCCGGTCGTCGCCGTGGCCGAGAACCTGCCCAATCGCCGGATCACCGACTGGTTCACCGAGATGCGGGCCGAGTTCGGGATCGAAGTGGTCCTCGCCACCGGTGGCACCGAGGTGATGAGGAAGCTGGAGTCGGCGCTCGCCGCCAACAAGGCGGTCGCTCTCCTCGCCGATCGTGATCTGAAGCGAAAGGGCGTGGAGGTGATCTTTTTCGGGGAGAAGACCACACTTCCCCCGGGCCCGGCCACCCTCGCCCTGCGGACGGGGGCTCCGCTGCTCCCGGTCGCCTCCTACTACGACGGTGACCACGGCTACAAGGTGGTGATAAGGCCGGCGATCCCGGTCCCGGACGAGGGGACCCGAAGCGAGAGGGTGCGGTCGATGACTCAGGCTCTCGCTGTCGAGATGGAGTCGTTGATTCGTGCGGCGCCGCAGCAATGGCATCTGGTCCAGCCCAACTGGCCCTCTGACCGGGAGTGAGCCCTATGCGGGTTGGTCTGGTCAGCCCTTACGACCTGTCGGTCCCAGGCGGAGTCCAAGCCCAGGTCCTTGGCCTGGCCACCTATCTGAGAAACTGGGGAGACGATCCGGTGGTCATCGGACCAGGTCTGCCCGATGGAGTGTCTGGTGTCGATCTCGGCGAGAGCATCTCACTACCGGGCAACGGATCGATGGTCCCCATAGCCGGAGACCCCAGATCCCGGAGACGGATCAGAGCGATCTCAGCCGAACTGGACCTGCTTCATGTCCACGAGCCGCTCATGCCGCTCGCGTCGTTGCTCGCCATCCATGCCGGGCCACCCGTGGTCGCCACCTTTCACGCCGCCCCCGGCCGGACCGGTCGTCTCGCATACCGCTTGACCCGCCCGTTCCTCAGCCGGCTGTTGGGAAACACCCGCATGGTGACGGCGGTCAGTCAGGCCGCGGCGGAAGTACTGCCGGATGGTCTCGAGGCCCGAATCATCCCCAACGGGCTCGACGTCCCATCGATGAGGGTCGAGGTCGCTCGTGAGCCGGCAAAAGTCGCGTTCCTGGGCAGAGATGAGCCGAGAAAGGGGCTCGACATCCTCCTCCAAGCATGGGAGAAGGTCGAGATCGCTCGACCGGAATCGCAGCTGGTGGTCATGGGGGCGCAGCGGGACAGCGCCGGGCCAATCTGGATGGGAAGAGTCGACGAAGCCACCAAGGCGATGGTGCTGGGCTCCTCATCGGTATATGTCGCACCCCAGACCGGAGGCGAGTCCTTCGGGATCGTGCTTCTGGAGGCAATGGCAGCCGGTGCGGCGGTGGTGGCCTCGGATCTCCCGCCCTTTCGAGATCTTGCAGGGAATGCGGCCCGATTCTTCCCTGTGGGTGACAGCGGGGCCCTGGCCGGAGCGGTCATCGACTTGCTCGGGAACGCCGCTGAGCAAGAGCGGCTGACGGCGGAGGGGCTACGTGTCGCCGAGGAACACGACTGGAGTGTGGTCGGCGGGGTCTACCGCGAGCTCTACGACGAGGTGGTCACTTAGGCCAGCGAGGGCGAGCCTGTACAATCGGAGTCACCCAAATGGAGCCGAGAGAAGTGGAAACCGGTACAGATCGCGTCAAGAGAGGCCTCGCCGAGATGCTGAAGGGCGGCGTCATCATGGATGTCGTCACCGCAGATGAGGCAAAGATCGCCGAAGAGGCGGGCGCGGTCGCCGTGATGGCCCTGGAGCGGGTCCCGTCGGACATTCGCAAGCACGGTGGCGTGGCTCGCATGGCGGATCCGACCAAGATCGAAGAGATCCAGGCCGCGGTGACGATCCCGGTCATGGCCAAATGCCGGATCGGTCATTTCGCCGAGGCTTCGGTGCTCCAGGCCCTCGGCGTCGATTACATCGACGAGTCCGAGGTGCTCACGCCTGCAGATGAGGAGCACCACGTCGACAAATGGGCATTCACCACCCCATTCGTCTGCGGCGCGCGGAACCTGGGCGAGGCTTTGAGGCGAATTGGCGAAGGTGCGGCGATGATCCGCACCAAGGGCGAGGCGGGCACAGGCAATGTCGTCGAAGCGGTCCGTCACATTCGAACCGTGACCAACGAGTTGAGAGCGCTGACCACCATGGACGAGGCACAGCTGATGTCTGCCGCCCGTGACCACGGGGCTCCTTTTGATCTGATCCGCGAGGTTGCCTCGACCGGAAAACTGCCGGTGGTCAACTTCGCAGCAGGCGGTATCGCCACGCCTGCCGATGCCGCCCTGATGATGTCGCTCGGCGTCGACGGTGTCTTCGTCGGGTCCGGCATCTTCAAGAGCTCCGGGCCAGAGGCGTACGCCCGCGCAATCGTCGAAGCGACCACCTTCTGGAACGAGCCCGAGGTGGTGGCCAAGGTCTCCCGCGGCCTCGGCGAGGCCATGCCCGGAATCGAGATCAACACCCTCAGGGACACGGAGCGTCTCGCCGAGCGAGGATGGTGACGTGACCACCGTTGGCGTCCTTGCCCTGCAGGGGGACGTCCGGGAGCACCTCCACACCCTCGAATCGCTTGGTGTGGCCGCAGCACCGGTCAAGACCCCGGACCAGCTCGGCGCGGTCGACGCCCTGGTGATCCCGGGAGGGGAGTCGACCACGATCGGCAAGATGGCGGTCCGCTTCGGCCTTGTGGAGCCGCTGCGGCGATCGATCGAAGACGGGCTCCCCACCTACGGCACTTGTGCCGGGCTGATCTTCCTCGCCGGCGCCGTGACCGACGGCGACCAGCCGCTCTTGGGTGTCCTGGACGTGGTGGTGCGTCGCAACGCATTCGGGCGGCAGAACGAGTCTTTCGAATCGGACCTAGAGATCGACGGTCTGGAGGAGCCGTTTCACGGCGTCTTCATCCGCGCCCCCTGGGTCGAGAAGGTCGGCGCCGAGGTCGAGGTCCTCGCCGGCATCGATGAGCACCCGGTCATGGTCCGTCAGGGCAATATCCTCGCCACCTCCTTCCATCCTGAGTTGACCGGTGACGGCCGGATCCACCAACTCCTGCTCGATCTGATCTGAGGGACCCATGTCAGGCCATTCCAAGTGGGCGAACATCAAGCATCGCAAGGGTCGCCAGGATGCGGCGCGTGGCAAGCTGTTTGGCAAGCTGGCCAAGGCGATCGAGATCGCCGCACGTGAGGGGGGCGGCAACCCTGATTTCAACCCCACCCTCGCCACCGCCATCTACAAGGCCAAGGTGGCGTCGATGCCAAACGACAACATCGATCGTGCGGTCAAGCGGGGTACCGGCGAGGTCGAAGGCGCCCACTACGAAGAGATCTGGTACGAGGGCTACGGACCGGGTGGGGTGGCCCTCTACGTGCAGATCCTCACCGACAACCGGAATCGCGCTGCTTCAGACGTCCGCTCCACGTTCACCAGGAGCGGCGGGAACCTGGGCGAGCCGGGCTCGGTCGGTTATCTCTTTCATCAGAAGGGCCTGATTCATGTGAAGGGCACCGAGGACGAGGTCATGCTGGTCGCACTCGACTCGGGGGCCGAGGACATCCGCGACTCGGGCGACGGGTGGTTCGAGGTCATCACCTCGCCGGGTGACCTTGAGCAGGTTCGGACCGCCCTGGGTGATGCGGATTTGGAGATCGCCTCGGCCGATGTCACGCAACTCCCCTCCACCACGATCCCGGTGGGTGAAGGGGAGGCACGCAAGTTGCTGCGTCTGATCGACGCGTTGGACGACCTAGACGATGTCCAGGCAGTGTTTTCGAATTACGACATCGACGACGACGTGATGGAGCGCGTCCTCGAAGAGGTCTGACCGAAGGCGCTGCTGCTCAGGTTGCCGGCGGTGGTGGGGGTGATGTCGCCGGCGGCGTTGTGTCCGCTGTTCCCCTTCTACCGACCATCGCGCCGTAGGCGAGGACCAGCACGGCGGCTACGGCCACCTGAATCAGGTACTGGGTCCAGTCGAGCCCTGCGGTGTCTTCGACACCGACCCAATAGGCGATCAGTCCACCGAGGAAAGCGCCAACTGCACCAATGAGGATCGTCATCCCCATCGAGATGTTCTGCCTCCCGGGCAGGACCAGTCGGGCGAGAGGCCCGACGATGATGCCAGCCAACAAGGAAGCGATGATTGTCCCGAGCCAGTCCACGAGATCTCCTTCTCTGGGCGACAGGTAACACCCTACGCGTCAGGAGCCGGCGTTGACGGCAAGGTGCTTTCCCCCCTCGAAAGGGGGAAAACGGCGGAGCCGGGAACGGGGGATCTTTCAGAACTTCTTTTTGATTCCTCGGTTCCGACCCAAATCTGTCATTGGCTCTCGATACGTTGGGTGTCATGGAGAGGGTGTATTCGAATGATCAGGTCGATGCGGGGATCGGTCATTTTCTGAGTCTTTCGGCGGCTGCTCTGGCCGCGGCTTGTGAGTGGATCTTGGAGGCGGATCGGGGTCAACTGTTCCTGGCGGATGGGGCTCGGAATCTTCCGGAGTGGGTTTCGGCCCGGTTCGGTCTCCGGCATTCCACTGCTGCTCAGCTGGTCCGGGTGGCGAGGAGAATCGAGGATCTACCGGTTCTGCGTTCCCGGTTTGCGGCCGGGGAGTTGAGTCTGGATCAGGTCGATGCGATCTCGAAGCTGGCCACTCCCGACACCGAGGAAGCAGTGATCGCAGAATGTTTGGGTTTGTCGAATGCGGCCCTCGACCGTGCCGCGAGACGTGCCAACCCTCCGTCCACCCAAGATGCAGTTGATGGGTGGCGGGAACGGTGGCTGTCGATCCAATACACCCTGGACGGGATCAGGGCCCAGATGACCTCCGAATTGCCCGGGGCGGAGATGGCACTGGTCGAATCCGAGATCAGAGCCCGAGCCGATCGGATCCCGGTCAACCCCGAAACCGGCATCTTCGATCCGTATCCGCAGCGGATGGCCGACGGCTTGGTCGAACTGGCCACCACCACTGGTGACGAGAATCCTTCTGGTCCGACCCAGATCGTGGTCCACGCCGACCTGGAAGCATTGACCGAGGATCCCACCACCACCGGGGTGGCTGAGATTCAGGGTGGTCCGGTCATCGCCAATGAGACCGCCCGCCGCCTGTCCTGTGATCCGATCGTCGAATGCGCTGTCTACGACCACGAGAAAGTGTTGGGTATTGGTCGGCGCTCCCGGCTGATCCCGGGCTGGTTACGACGTCAACTGTGGCATCGGGACGGGGGTTGTGTCTGGCCTGGATGCCCGGAAACACATTTCGTGCATGCCCATCACAAGCAGCATTGGGCCGACTGTGGACCCACTGACCTGTGCAATCTGATCCTGTTGTGCGGTTATCACCACCGGTTCCTCCATGAGCACGGGTGGAAGGTGGAAGACGACCCAGAAGGCAGACCCATATTCAGAAGACAAGACGGACGCATCTACCCGCCGGCCCGACCCACCCTCGACCCCCGCCTCCGAGAACTGGTCGGACTGCGAACCTAGGGGCATCCGCCCCCGCCACCGCAAATCGTCAGTATCCAGACTGGTCTCGCCTAATCTCACCAAACATATGTTCGTCATGGGAATCGACCCCGGTTTGTCCGCTACAGGGTATGGCGTGGTGGAGAGCGGGCACCCACCGATCGCTCTGCTCGCCGGTGTGATCCGCACCGAACCCGGTGCTCCGATGGCGGAGCGACTCGCTGAGCTGTTCATCGGGTTGACCCAGGTGATCGAAGAATCGAGGCCGGACGTGGTGGCCGTGGAGTCGGTTTTCACCAACCAGAACCTGCAGACAGCGATCTCGGTTGGCCGTGCCTCGGGAGTTGCTCTGCTCGCCGCGGCTCGGGCCGGTCTCCAGGTGTCGGAGTACGCCCCGACCGCGGTCAAGTCGGCCATCACAGGCGACGGGTCGGCGTCCAAGAAACAGATCCAACAGATGGTGGCCCGTCTGCTCCGATTGGCGGAGCCTCCCCGGCCTGCCGATGCGGCCGACGCCCTGGCTATTGCCCTCTGTCATCTCCGAGCTGCCCCATTGGAGAGAGCACGATGATCGGCCGTCTGCGCGGCATCCTCGTCTCGAGACGTGGGGAGGTCGTCTCCGTCGAGGTGGGCGGTGTCGGCTACGAAGTGACGATGACCCCACGTGGTGTTTCCGCCCTCCCCGGAGTCGGGGAGGAAGTGGTGGTCCACACCCACACACACGTGCGTGAGGACGAGATGAGTCTTTATGGATTCGGCGCCGAGGCGGATCGCGATCTGTTTCGCATCCTCCTTGGGGCCGGCGGCGTCGGGCCCAAGCTGGCCATGGCCATCCTGGGGACCATGAGCCACCACGAGATCGTGCGCTCGATCGTGACCGAGGACGCCGATGCCCTCACCGTCGTTCCCGGGGTTGGGAAACGCGGGGCGCAGAAGATCGTGCTCGAGCTTGCGCCCAAACTGGCCGGCGTCGATGCCGACGTCGTCGGCTCGACCAGTCTGGTCACGGTCCGACAGGCACTGGAGGGCCTCGGGTATTCCACCGAAGAGATCAATGGGGTCATGGGCGAGCTGGACCCGGATTCCGCCCTAGAGGCACAGATCAAGGCGGCTCTGCGCGCCCTGGGGAGAGGCTGACGGTGCGCGAAGACTCCCTTCTGAACCCGACGATCGAAACCGACGAGGAAATCACCCTCCGCCCCAAGCGACTCGACGAATTCATCGGTCAGGACCGGGTCAGGGAGCGTCTCGAGATCTCACTGGACGCCGCGCGCAAAGAGAAGCGTCCCCTGGATCATGTCCTGTTCTCAGGCCCGCCCGGGCTCGGGAAGACAACGCTGGCCGGAGTCATCGCCAACGAGCTGGAAGTCAAGATGCGGATAACGTCAGGACCCGCCCTCGACAGGCCCGGCGACCTCGCCGCGATCCTCTCCAATCTCGACACCGGTGACGTCTTCTTCATCGATGAGATCCACCGGCTTCCCCGAGCGGTCGAGGAGGTGCTCTACCCGGCGATGGAGGACTTTCAACTCGACATCGTTCTCGGCAAAGGGCCCACCGCCCAGTCGATCCGCCTCGACCTGCCGCAGTTCACACTGGTCGGCGCAACAACACGGAAGGGCACTGTCACGGCGCCGCTCCGCGACAGGTTCGGGATCGAGGAGAAGCTCGACTACTACTCGCCCGACGAGCTGGCCGTGATCATCCGTCGCTCGGCCGGGATCATCGGCGTCGAGATCACTGAGGACGCAGCGGGGATCATCTCTCATCGCAGTCGATCCACCCCGCGCATCGCCAACCGGCTTCTCGCTCGAGTCCGGGATTACGCGGTTTCCCGGGCATCCGGTGTCATCAACCCCGATGTCGCCGACGAGGCACTGCGGGTGTTCGAGGTCGACGACTTGGGTCTGGACAAGGTGGACCGGGCCATCCTCGAGTCGATCGTTGACAAGTTCGGTGGCGGACCCGTAGGGCTCTCCACGCTGGCCATCGCGGTGGGCGAGGAGCCGGAGACGGTCGAAGACGCCTACGAGCCGTTCCTGCTCCAGTCTGGGCTGATCAAACGGACTCCGCGCGGCCGCATGGCCACCAGTCGCGCCTACACCCACCTCGGCCAGGAACCGCCCTCGGATCACCAAGGGACACTGATCTAGCCTCGGCCATCGATGAGGGTCGAGGACTTCAACTACCAACTTCCGGACTCGGCCATCGCCCAGGAGGCGATAGAGCCGCGCCACGACTCCCGACTCCTCGACACGCGTGACATGTCTGATCATCGCTTCCTCGAGCTGTCCTCGCTGCTGCATCCGGGTGACCTGGTCGTCGTGAACGAGACCCGGGTCCGGGCTGCCCGGCTCGCCGGCCGGCGACGCGACACCGGTGGTTCGGTGGAGTTGCTTGTCCTCGAGGCCCGCCCCGACGGGCTCTGGGAGGCACTTGCCCGGCCCTCCCGCAGGCTCCGGCCCGGGATCGAGATCGAGATCGAGGGCATCACGGCCACGATCGTGGAAGGCCCAGAAGAAGGGATGGTCGTGATCGATTTGGAGGCACCCGATGTGGAGGCTGCCATCGCCCGGGCCGGGAACATCCCGCTCCCGCCCTACTTTCACGGGTCCCTCGACGACCCTGATCGCTACCAGACCATGTTCGCCCGCAGCATCGGATCGGCGGCCGCCCCCACGGCGGGACTGCACTTCACGTCAGAAGTGTCGGCTGGTCTGGAGCAGCGGGGGATCGAGATTGCCTCTGTCGACCTCCATGTCGGAATCGACACGTTTCGACCCATCGCCGCTGAACAGATAGAGGATCACGTGATGCACGCGGAGTGGTGCTCGATCCCGGAAGCGACGGCAGCCGCCATCGCCGCTACCCGCGTTCGGGGAGGGCGGGTGGTTGCCGTCGGCACCACCGTGGTGCGGACGCTGGAGTCTTTTGCCGATGGCGGCGGGAAAGTGAGATCAGGTGAGCATGAAACCGACCTCTTCCTCTCACCCGGCGCTGAGTTCCGGGTGGTCGACGCCCTGGTGACCAACTTCCATGTGCCCGGCTCCACACTCGTGGTGCTGGTGGCTGCGTTCATGGGGGACCGGTGGCGGGAGGCATATCACGTTGCCCTAGAACGTGGATATCGTTTCCTCTCCTTCGGGGATGCGATGCTGGCCGAGCGATAATCGGGCCATGAGCGCCGTGACCTGGACGCTGGAGTCGAGAGACGGGGAGGCACGCTCTGGGTGGCTCGACACGCCCCATGGCCGGATCGCGACTCCGGCCTTCATGCCGGTGGGCACCAGGGCAGCAGTGAAGGCCGTGGACACTCTCGACCTAACCGGAGTCGGCGCCGAGATCGTGCTCGCCAACACATACCATCTGATGCTGCGGCCGGGATCTACCCGGATCGCGGCCCTGGGCGAGATCCACCGGTTTATGGCGTGGGAGGGGCCGATCCTCACCGACTCGGGAGGCTTTCAGATCTTCTCGCTGGAGCCGGTCATCGAGGAGAGGGGCGCCCGCTTCCGATCCATCTACGACGGGTCGTCTGTCGAACTCACCCCCGAGGACGCGGTCCGGATCCAGGAGGAGCTGGGACCCGACATCGCCATGGCCCTGGACGTGTGTGTCGGTCTCCCCGCGCCCACCGAGTTGGTACAGGCGGAGTTGGAACGGACGCTGCGTTGGGCCGAGCGTTGCCTTCGGGCGCACAGCAGGCCCGATCAGGCGCTGTTCGGGATAGTCCAGGGCGGCGTCGACCCCGATCTCAGGGCGAAGAGCGCCGCTCAGACTGCGGCACTCGGCTTCCCCGGCTTCGGAATCGGAGGGCTCTCCGTCGGTGAAGGCAGGGAGGAGCGGCATCTCGCTCTAGAAGCCAGCTTCGCCGAGCTCCCCGAAGACAAGCCCCGGTACGTGATGGGATTGGGAGACACCGATGGGCTGCTCGAGGCGATCGCTCGTGGCGCGGACATGTTCGACTGCGTCCTCCCCACACGACTTGCCCGCCATGGAAAGGTCCTGACCCGCAATGGTGACTTCAGCCTTCGCAACGCAGAGACCGCCGCCGACGATCGGCCCATCGACGACACCTGCCTCTGTCACACGTGTCGGACGTACAGCAGGGGTTATCTGAGGCACCTGGTTCGAGTGAAAGAGCTGTCGGCCCATCGCCTGCTGACAATCCACAACTTGCGCTACACACTCGACCTCGTCGCTGCCGCCCGTCTGGCAATCGAATCGGGAAGGTTCTCCGACTACGCCGCGAGCGTCGCCAAGACACGCGCCAACGGTTCGCCCTAGACCCCTGCCATTGCCTAATCTCCCGCGGGTCCGTCTCTCGCGATCTGGAGGATCCAGTGACCCATGTCGTCCTTGCTCAGGAGACCGCGGCGAGCCCGCTGCCCTCGCTGCTCTTCCTCGGGTTGATGGTTGCCGTCTTCTGGTTGTTCATCATCCGGCCCCAGCGCGCACGTGCCAAGGCTCAGCAGGAGCTGTCCAAGACCCTCAGCCCTGGTGAGGAGGTACGGACGATCGGCGGGATCCATGGCATCGTGGTGTCGGTCGATGAGGAGAGCGTCGTCCTCCGGGTGGAGGAAGGGAAGATCCGGGTTTCGCGCAAAGCCGTGGGGACCCGGGTAGGCCCGGACAAGCCTGACACCGAATCCTCCTGACCCGGTCTTTAGACTTCTCAAGGTGGACAACTTCAGCGCGCTCATTCGCGACATCCCCGACTTCCCGGAGCCCGGGATCGTTTTCAAGGACATCACCCCAGTTCTGGCCGATCCGACAACCTTCGCCTCCCTCGTCGAGGCTCTCGCCGAGCCGTTCCGCGACTCCGGGGTGACCAAAGTGGCGGGGATCGAAGCCCGTGGCTTCACGCTCGCCACCCCTGTTGCCGGTCTCCTCGGAGCGGGTTTCATACCCGTTCGGAAGCCGGGAAAACTGCCCTACGAGACGGTCCGCGAGGACTACTCACTGGAATACGGCACCGATTCGCTGGAGATCCACACGGACGCGGCGCAGCCGGGGGAGAAGGTCCTCGTTGTCGACGATGTGATAGCCACCGGTGGAACAGCCGCGGCCGCAATTCGGTTGTTGAGGAAGATCGGCGCCGATGTTGTCGGGTTCGCAGTCTTCATCGAGCTGTCATTCCTCGACGGCGCCCAGATGCTGGACGGTGTACCCCTGCATGCCCTCGTCAAGTACGACTGAGTCGAGCCAGGCGACATTCGACGATGTCGTCTCGGTTTTCGTCGCCCATCACCCCGATGGGGACGTCGACCTGTTGCGACGGGCGTACGAAGTGGCGGCGGAAGCGCATGCCGGCCAGGTGCGCAAGACCGGTGACCCTTACATCACCCATCCGCTGGCCGTCGCCCACATGCTGGCCGGCTATGGCCTCGATGAGCCGACCCTTGCGGCCGCATTACTTCACGACACCGTCGAGGACACCAATCTCACGCTGAGCGATCTTTCGATGCAGTTCGGCGATGAGATCGGTCGGCTCATCGACGGGGTGACCAAGCTCGATCGGGTCCGATACTCGAACCGTGAGCAGGCTCAAGCGGCGACTATTCGCAAGATGGTGGTGGCCATGGCCCAGGATGTCCGGGTCCTGATCATCAAGCTTTTCGACCGTCTTCACAACCTACGAACCGTTCAAGCCCTGCGCGAGGAGAAGCAGCGCCGGGTCGCCCAGGAGACCCTCGACGTGTACGCCCCGCTGGCCCATCGGCTCGGGGTCCAGGAGATCAAGCACGAGTTCGAGGATCGCTGTTTTGCCATCCTCTATCCAGGGCCCAATGCAGAGATCCAGGCCAAGCTGGCCGAGCGGGCGCCCGAGCGTGAGGCGTTCATCGAGAAGATGGTCGATGAGATCTCCGGCATCCTCGCTGATTCCGGCATCGAGGCCGAGGTGACCGGCCGGCCAAAGCACCAGTACTCGATCTATCGCAAGATGCGGGAGCAGAACCGCCCGTTCGAGGACATCCACGACCTGATCGGCATCCGAATCATCACCGAGTCGATGCGGGACTGTTACGCCGCGCTCGGGCTCATCCACAGCCACTGGGTCCCCGTCGCCGGACGGTTCAAGGACTACATCGCCATGCCCAAGATCAACCTCTACCAATCGCTCCATACCACGGTGATCGGCCCCGACGGCAAGCCCCTCGAAGTGCAGATCCGCACCGAAGAGATGCACCGGAGGGCGGAGGCCGGGATCGCGGCTCACTGGCGCTATAAGGAGGGAGAGGCGGGCCCGCTGCCCCGGATGGACTTCCTCTCCTGGGGCGAGGAAGAGGACCCAGAGGAGTTCCTGGCCAATCTCAAGCTCGATCTCTACCAGGACGAGGTGTTCGTCCTGACCCCGGGTGGCGATGTCAAGCCACTCCCCGCTGGCTCCACTGCGATCGACTTCGCCTATTCCGTTCACACCGAGGTCGGTCATCGGTGTGTCGGCGCCAAGATCAACGGCAGGCTGGTCCCTCTGTCCACCCGTCTCCAGTCGGGCGACATCATCGAAGTGCTGACATCGAAGGCCATGGAGGCGGGGCCCAGCCGTGACTGGCTCGCCTTCGTCGGCACCGGTCGGGCCAAGTCCAAGATCAGGCAGTGGTTCACCAAGGAGCGCCGCGATCAGGCCCTCTCCGAGGGGAAGGAGAATCTGCAGTCCCTGTTGAAGCGCGAGGCCCCGGGAATCCCTGCTGCCGAGAAAGAGGCGCTCCTCAACTCGATCACCGCCGAGCTGGGTCAGAAGGACCTCGAGGCGTTGCAGGTCGCCATTGGAGAGGGCACGGTCTCTCTCGACTCGGTGGCGACTCGTCTCTCGAGATTGCTCAATCCGGAGACCGAGGACGACTTCTTTCACCCTCGCCGGAAACGCTCCCTGGACACAGCAGAGGTCGTGGTCGAAGGACAGGACGACATGCTCATTCACCTCGCCCGATGCTGCTCGCCAGTCCCCGGCGATCCGATCGTGGGGTACGTGACGGTGGGCCGCGGAGTGTCGGTGCACCGTGCCGACTGCACCAATGTCTCGTCTTTGGCCGAACGACGTGAGCGAACGGTGGAGGTGTCGTGGCCGGCGCAGAGCACCTCCGCCTTCGTCGTTTGGATTCAGGTCGAAGCCCTCGACCGAACGCGGCTGCTCAGGGACGTGACCAGTGTCGTGAGCGACACCGGAGGGAACATCACTGCCTCCTCAACCCACACGGGTGATGACCGCGTGGCGATCCTTCGCTACGAGGTGGAGCTCTCCGACCCGAGCCAACTGCCCAAGCTCCTCGCTGACCTGCGTGGAGTGGATGGCGTGTTTTCGTCATTCCGGCTCGCCACCGATCCCTCTCCCTGATGCTTCTGGTCCGGGTTCCGGCCTGGCTTGCCGAAACCAACGCATACATCCTCGCCGAGGAAGGTGGTGGCCAGGCAGTCGTGATCGACGCCCCTCCGGAGCCTGACGCGATCGGAGCCGTCCTGATCGAGCACGATCTGACGTTGTCGGCGGTGATCCTCACCCATGGCCACATCGACCACACCGGCGGCAGTGGCGAGCTGGCCCGGGCGACGGGTGCCAGTGTCTATGTCCATCCCGACGACGACTTCCTCACCTTGCACCCGGTCGAGCAGTTGCGGGCGATGTTCGGTATGACCCCGCCGGGGGTCTACGACGTCCCGGAGAAATTCGAATCCCTGGGCGATGGGAGTCGAATCGAGGCGGGGGGTCTGGAGTTCGAGGTGCGACACACCCCCGGCCACACCCCGGGCCACTGTTGCTTCTACGTGGAGCAGGAAGAGACGCTCTTCTCGGGGGATCAGTTGTTCGCCGGGTCTATCGGCAGAACCGACTTCCCTTATGGATCCCACCAGGCGCTGATGACATCCATGGCCGAGAAGGTCATGGTTCTGCCCGACGAGACCAGGGTCCTGCCGGGTCACGGGCCCGAGACCACCATCGGCCGGGAACGGACCGGCAACCCGTTCCTGCAGTGAAACGTATGCTCCCCCAATGCGGCCGAACGCCATCGACGTCGCACTGAGGCGACTGGCTCAGACGGGAAGAGCGCGTATCCGAGTCCTGACCCGAGATCATCTCGCTACCGAGACTCGACTCCGCAACCGCGTCGCCTGGATCTCGAAGCCGAATGCGCGACTACGCGTGGCAACGGTCAGGCAAGGCGACGGCTTTCTCGAAGTCGACCTGTTTCTCGATGGGACCGAAATGACCGTTCCCCCTCCGGGTGATCAGCCGTAGCTCCGCCGCTGCCGGCTCGTTGGGTGCTGGACCACAATTAACCTGCCTGCGTCCATGAGCTTTCGGCCACCCAAAGGCACCGATGACATCGGCGCGCCCGAATCGAATATCTGGCGCGACGTCCTGGCGGATTGGGAGCGGTGGGCCGATCTGTTCGGCTACCCGCTGGTGTTGACGCCCATCTTCGAGGCCACCGATCTTTTCGAGAGGGGAGTCGGGAGCGATACCGAGGTCGTCACCAAGCAGATGTACACCTTTAACGACCGGGGGGGCCGATCGCTGACGCTTCGACCCGAGGGCACAGCCGGTGTGGTCAGAGCCTTCCTCGACAGCGGTGCCAAGGGGCCGTGGAAGGGCTCGTACTCGGGGCCTATGTTCCGGCACGAGAGACCGCAAGCCGGTCGAAGGCGGCAGTTCTGGCAGGTCGGCGTGGAATACCTCGACGTGGAGGCCCCGGCGGCGGACGCCGAGGTCATCGAGCTCGGCTACCGCTTCCTGACGACAGTCGAGGTCCCGGGCCTCGACGTCGTCCTCAACTCGCTCGGTGACTCGGTGTGCCGGCCCGGGTACATGGAGATCCTTCGGGGATACCTCGCCCTGAAACGCGATGTCCTTTGCGACGACTCATTGTCGATCGTCGATAGCAACCCGCTCCGTGTCCTGGATTGCCGGGTGTGCGCCCCCGTCTTGGCCGATGCTCCCGCTATGAAAGACCAGCTCTGCGAGCCATGTGCCGACCACTACACCCGGGTGAAACAGGCACTCAACGGTCTCGAGGTCCCCTTCGTCGAAGATGCTCGCCTGGTCCGTGGCCTGGACTACTACACCCGCACAGCATTCGAGTATGTGGCCACTGATCTCGAAGCGGCCCAGAACGCAGTCGGCGGTGGCGGCCGATACGACGGTCTTGCCGAGTCGATCGGGGGGAGGCGGGCGCCGGGTGTCGGATTCGCCCTGGGCGTGGATCGCATCGTCCTTGCCTCGACCAGGGATCCCGAGGGGAGGGTCGATGTCTACCTGGTCTCGGAGTCGGGGCCGATCGAAGCGCTGATCGCGGCGTCGGCCTTGCGACGTGGCGGTCTTCGAGTCGAGCTCGACACCGAAGGGCGGAAAGTCGAGGCGCAGTTCAGAGCCGCCAGCCGTCTCGGGGCACGAGCAGTGGTGGTGTTGCCGGCAGCCGGTGATGACGTCGATGTACGGATCGATGACGAGAGGTCTGGAATGCCACTCGACTCCGTCGCGAAATGGCTCGAGGGACGGCTCTGATGCGCAGTCCGGCAGGGTCTCTGCGGCCGACAGACATCGGGCAGACCGTGACGGTGTCGGGATGGGTCCAGCGTCGCCGCGATCACGGTGGGATCGCCTTCATCGATGTCCGGGACGCCTCCGGGATAATCCAGGTGGTTGCCGACCCGGCCGAACACGAGGCGGTGGCCGACCTGAAGATGGAGTACTGCATCTCGGTCACCGGTGCGGTCAGGGCTCGCCCCGAGGGCACCGAGAACCCGGATCTCCCCACCGGTGGGGTAGAGATGGGCGTGGAGGACCTGGTCGTCCTCTCGCCTGCGGACACATTGCCCTTCATGATCGACGACAGGGTCGAGATCGACGAGAGGGCGCGGCTTCGATACAGGTACCTGGACCTTCGCAGGCCGCGGATGGGGGCGAACCTGAGAGCGCGATCCCGGGCAACCGCGGCGATACGTCGCACCCTCGACGAGCAGGGGTTTCTGGAAGTCGAGACCCCGACGCTGGTCAACAGCACGCCCGAGGGGGCGCGGGACATGCTGGTTCCGTCCAGGCTGCGCAAAGGAGAGTTCTACGCCTTGCCCCAGTCACCCCAGCTCTTCAAGCAGCTGTTGATGATCGCCGGGGTGGAGCGGTACTTCCAGATCGCCCGCTGCTATCGGGACGAGGATTTCAGGGCCGATCGCCAGCTCGAGTTCACCCAGTTGGACCTGGAAGGGTCCTTCTGGGACCGCGACGACGTCCTGGAGACCATCGAGGAAGTCCTCGTTGCCGTGGTGAAGGAGTTGCGCGGGATCGATGTTGCCCGGCCGTTCCTCCGTCTCACCTGGCAGGAGAGCATGGATCGGTTCGGCACGGACAAGCCGGACCTGAGATTCGGCGCCGAGATCGTCGATCTCTCGGAGGTGTTCGCCGGGAGCGGATTCGGTGTCTTCGGCGACACCCTGGCCGGCGGAGGCACCATCCGGGGCATCAACGTCGGGTCCCAAGAATGGTCCCGGGGGCGAGCTGATTCGCTGACCGAGCGGGCCAAGGAGCTGGGAGCGAAGGGTTTGGTTTGGATGGTCGTCGAGGACGATGGATCGCTCCGCTCCCCGGTGGCCAAGTTCCTCGATGACGCCGAGCTGTCTGGGGTTCGTTCTGGCCTCGCTGCCGGCCCCGGTGATGTCCTGCTGATAGCCGCCGACCGTTGGAGGTTGGCGGTGGAGGTCCTCGGGACACTCCGCAACGACCTTCTCCGACCCACTTCACATGATGAGCTCGCCTTTCTGTGGGTGGTCGACTTCCCGTTGTTCGAGGAGGAAGAAGACGGCACGATCACGTTCTCGCACCACCCCTTCACGTCGCCGGCATCGCTCGACGAGATGCGGGACAACCCGACGGGGGCGATATCGAAGGCATACGACGCGGTGCTCAATGGTGTCGAGCTGGGCTCGGGCTCGGTCAGGATCCACGACCCGGACGTGCAGCGCCAGGTGTTCGACATCCTGGGTATAGACCCGGAGACCGCCGAGCGGCGTTTCGGGTGGTTCCTCGAGGCGCTGAGGTATGGCACCCCGCCTCACGCTGGCTTCGCCTTTGGCATCGACCGTCTGGTCATGGTGCTGCAGGGGGAGACCTCGATCCGCGAAGTGATCCCGTTCCCCAAGACGCAGAGTGGCGTCGACCCCATGACCGGTGCCCCCACCTGGGTCGAGGAAACCCAACTCGACGAAATCGGCATCGATCTCACCGAGGAAGCGATGGCCCGTCGTGAGGACCCGGATGAGAATTGATACGCGTACCTGAGGTACGTAGGGCTACATGTGACCCTTCGGGGACATAGAAAGGCGAAAACATGCTGATCGTCTCCTTCTATGTCGGCCTAAGCCCATATGTGGCCCCAGGAACCTCAGGTAAGAGGTAGCCGTTACCGTCAACCGCGTGAGTGACCTGTTCTCCGCCCGGGCAGACGAGTTGACGTCGCAGGCTGCCCCGCTGGCCACGCGGATGAGACCCCGCTCGCTCGACGAGGTTGTCGGCCAAGCGGCGCTGATGGCCCCCGACGCCGCTTTCCGACGTCTGGTCGAATCGGGTCGGCCGGTGTCGATGTTGCTCTGGGGCCCGCCGGGGACCGGCAAGACCACTCTGGCCCGTCTGGTGGCATCAAGGGCGGAAGCCGCCTTCGAAACGCTCTCGGCGACCTCCGCCGGGGTGAAGGACATCCGTGAGGTGTTGGCAGGCGCCAAGAGCCGCCTGGCGACGGACGAGAGGCGAACGGTCCTCTTCCTCGACGAGATCCACCGATTCGCCAAGAACCAACAAGACGCACTGCTTCCCGGGGTCGAAGACGGGACCTTGATCCTCATCGGGGCAACGACCGAGAATCCGTTCTTCGAGGTCAATTCGCCTCTGATGAGCAGGATGACCCTGTTCCGGCTCGAGCCATTGCACCCGGAAGAGCTCGCCGACCTCATCAAGCGAGCGCTGAGCGATAGCGAGCGGGGTCTCGGGGACTTGGGGTTGGACATCGATCCGGATGCCGTCGAGGAATTGGGAAACCGCACGGGAGGCGACGGAAGACAGGCCCTCAACTCCTTGGAGGTGGCCGCCCTGCTCACATCGAGCGATGGCCGTTTCTCCATCTCAATCGAAGACGTGGCCGAGGCCCTGCAACGGCGGATCGTCCGCTACGACAAAGTGGGAGACCAGCACTACGACGTCATCTCCGCATTCATCAAGAGTGTTCGAGGCTCAGATCCGGATGCCGCCCTCTACTGGCTGTTCCTGATGCTGGAAGGCGGCGAGGATCCCGAGTTCATCGCTCGGAGGCTCATCATCCTGGCATCGGAGGACATCGGCTTGGCCGACCCCCACGCCCTGCCACTGGCAGTGGCGGCCGCCGACGCCCTTGCCTATGTCGGGCTGCCGGAGGCGACCTATCACCTCACAGAGGCAACCATCTATCTCGCCGCAGCACCCAAATCGAACTCCGTAGGGAGGGCCATCGCCAAGACACGCCAACTCGTCACCGAGGGGCCCTCCGCCAGCGTCCCACCCCATCTGCGCTCGGCTGCGTACCCGGGAGCGGAGAAACTCGGCCACGGCTCGGGATACCGCTACGCCCACGACTTCGAGAGTGGAGTAGTCGCCCAACAGTATTTCCCTGACGGTGTCCCTGCTGAGGTCCTCTTCGAGCCGGGGGAGCAAGGCGACGAGAAGGCCATAAGCGACCGGCTCGTCCAGATCGATCGAATCCTCGGGCGGGAGGGCCGGGGCGAGAGGTAGCCTCGAAGGATGCTCGATCGGATTTGGTGGTTCGTCGCCGGGGTGGTCGCCGGAGGGTGGATCACGGTGCGCGCCCTGCGCCGGAAGCCGACGCCGGTCGAGTGGAAGGATGCCGCTGCGGCCACCGGGGCCGACCTGCTCGACCTGGCCGCCAAGGCGGTCCGACCCAATAGGGCCAGGCAGGCCTCCGCCTCTCGTTAACCTCGCCGCTCGCTCTTCAGGACCGGAATCCGTTGGACAGCAACCAGATTCGAACCGCTTTCACATCCTTCTTCGAGGAGAGGGGCCATGTGGTGCGTCCTTCTGCATCTCTCATCCCCAACGATCCCACCTTGCTTCTCACCAATGCCGGGATGGTCCCGTTCAAGCCTTACTTCCTCGGTGAGGAAGCTCCGCCGCAGAAGCGGGCGACGACAGTCCAGAAGGTCGTCCGCACCATCGACATCGACATCATCGGGACCACGAAGCGGCACCTCTCCTTCTTTGAGATGCCGGGCAACTTCAGCTTCGGCGATTACTTCAAGGACGACGCAATTGCCTGGTCATACGAGTTCGTCACCGAGAGGCTGGGACTGGACCCGGATCTGCTCTGGTACACGGTGTTCGAGACCGACGACGAGGCAGCCGACATCTGGTCGGAGATCGTCCCGGTCGAGCGGATCCAGCGACGTGACGAGAAGGAGAACTTCTGGCAGATGGGGGTGCCCGGTCCCTGCGGGCCTTCGTCGGAGATCTTCTACGACAAGGGCCCCGAGTTCGGCGAAGGCGGCGGTCCTGCCATCGGCGACGAGGATCGCTTCGTCGAGGTGTGGAACCTCGTGTTCATGCAGAACATCCAGGACGAGCCATATCACGTGATCGGAGACCTGCCGGCGAAGAGCATCGACACCGGCATGGGCCTCGAGCGGATGGCGGCCGTGCTGCAGGGTGTGCCATCGGTGTTCGACATCGACACCATCTCCCGCGTCCGGGATGCTGCGTCTTCGTACACGGGCCTCACCTACGGCGAGGACGAGCTGCACGACGTCTCGCTTCGCATACTCGCCGACCATGGCCGAGCCGTGACGTTCTTGATCGCGGACGGAGTGGTCCCGTCGAATTACGGCCGGGGGTACGTGCTTCGCCGGATCCTTCGCCGAGCCGTGCGTCATGCCTGGCAATACGGAGGTGAAGGCCTGGTGTTTCCCTTGCTGGTGGACGCCACCGTGGAGGTCATGGGTGATTGGTACACCGAAGTCGTCGAGCGGCGGGAATTCATCAATCAGGTCGTGATCAGGGAAGAGGAGCGGTTCCGCCGGACGCTCGAATCGGGGCACCAACTCCTCGACGCCGAACTGGCCCGGGACGATGCCACCGCGCTCTCCGGGGCGGCGGTTTTCAAGCTGCACGACACGTTCGGCTTTCCCGTCGAGCTGACCCGGGAGATAGCGGCCGAGCGGGGCGTGGAAGTCGACACGCAGGGCTTTGAGAGTGAGATGGCCGAGCAGAGACAGCGCGCCCGTGCCGCCTGGAAGGGCGGGGACGAGGTCGCCGCTCAGGAGGTGTACCGCTCGGTGCTCGACGTCACCGGGCTCACCGAGTTCGTCGGTTACGAGACCGACACCGCGGACGGTCTGGTCCTGGCCATGGTCGCCGACGGCGAGACGGTCGAACGCGCCGAGGAAGGAAGAAATGTCGAGCTGTTCCTCAGCCGGACGCCCTTCTACGGCGAATCCGGCGGCCAGATCGGCGACACCGGGCTGATCGAGACCGAGACCGGGTCCGCCGTCGTTCTCGATACCAAACACGCCCTGCAGGGGCTCCACGGCCACCGTGTCCGGGTCCAATCCGGCTATCTGACGGTCGGCCAGAGCGCGACCGCAACCATCGACATCCCCCGGCGCGAGGCGATTCGGAAGAGTCACACCGGGACGCACGTCCTGCATTGGGCCCTGCGTGACGTGCTCGGGGACCACGCCAGCCAGGCGGGATCCCTTGTCGAGCCGGGCCGGCTTCGCTTCGACTTCTCACATTTCACTCAGGTCGCCCCGCAGGAGCTGGCCGAGGTGGAGGCGCGTGCCAATGAGAAGCTGATCGAAAACGAGCGAGTGAAGACCACGGTCACGACGAAGAAAGAGGCCGAGGAGATGGGGGCGCTCGCCTTCTTCGGTGACAAATACGGCGACACCGTGCGGGTTGTGCAGGTGGGGGGCTTCTCCACCGAGTTCTGCGGGGGAACCCATACTCACACCTCGGCCCAGGTCGGGCCTTTGCTGGTGACATCGGAGTCGTCGATCGGATCCAATCTCCGCCGGGTCGAGGCCCTTACCGGCTTGGCCGCCTATCAGCAGCTGGTGGAGGTCCGGGCCGGGCTCGATCGGGTGGGTCGCCTGCTCAAAGTTGCGGGTCCCGAGGTCCCGGCGCGGGTCGAGGGTCTTCTCGAGCGGATCGACACCCTGGAGGGAGAGCTGGAAGGCTTGCGGTCCCAGCGTCGCGGCGAGCTCGCAGTCGAGCTGGCCGGTCAGGCCGCCAAAGTCGGCGAGTCGTCTTTGCTCGTCGCCTCCGCTCCCGATCTCGATCCCGGTTCCCTCCGTCAGCTCGCCCTGGGGGTCAGGGACCGCCTCGGCTCGCCCGCGGTGGTGGTGGCCGGATCCGCACTCGCCGGCAAGGGTTCTCTGGTCGCGGTTGTGACGAAGGACCTGGTGGCAGCGGGTGTCTCCGCTGCCGAGATCATCTCCGACGCCGCGACCCATCTCGGCGGTGGCGGCTCTCGTGATCCCGAGCTCGCCCAAGCCGGCGGGCCCCATGGTGACCGTCTCGACGATGCTCTCGAGCAGGCCCGGGACAGCGCCCAACGTCTTCTCGGGAGTCTGTGAGCCGGTCCCTCGGCGTCGATTACGGGACGAAGCGGGTCGGTCTGGCCATATCGGATCCTCTCGGGATCACCGCCCGGCCGCTCTCTGTTGTATCGAGATCAGCGGTTGTCGGAGAAGTGGTGAACCTCGTCAAAGAACACGATGTCGGTACCATTGTCGTCGGCCTCCCCACCGGGCTGAGTGGCGATGAAGGGATGTCAGCATCCGAAGCCAGGAAACTTGCGGATGAGCTCGGCGCTGCGACCGGGATCGAAGTAATCCTGGCCGACGAGCGATACACGTCGAGAATCGCCGAAGACGCTCTCCTCGAATCGGGCATGAAACGCCGGGAGCGAAGGGAGAGCGTGGACAAGGTGGCAGCCGCAATCATCCTTCAGGACTATCTGGACCGAACGAAATGACATACGAACCTGTGCCTGAACAACCTTCTCCGTGGATTCGGGTGAGCAAGATCGCAGCCACGATCGGGTTGGTGGTCCTCGCCGGGATCGCCGTGGTCGGCGGAGGCTCCTACCTTGGCCGTCTCGTCGGCTCCACCTTCAACTCCGACGACCCCTCGGCCAGCCCGGTGTCCGTCCAGCCCGGGCAGGACGTGACGATCGAGATCCCATCGGGGTCGACCGCTGAGGACATCGGCGCCATCCTCGCCGCCCAGGGCGTGGTTCGCTCGGCACTCGAGTTCGAGGTTGCGGTGCGCAACAACGAGGCGGACGCCCGGCTCCAAGCCGGGACCTACGGTATGCAGACCGTCATGGACCCCAACGAGGTGGTGGCCATGCTCGTCGTCGGGCCGGTGGCCGATGTCTACCGGGCCACGGTGATCGAGGGTCTCAAGGTGCATGAGATCCTCACCGCCCTTGCCGAGGCATCCGGCCTGCCGTATGCCGACTTCGAGGCAGCGTTGCTGAGTGGCGACGTCGAGACCTCACTGGCCCAGATGCCCGCAGAGCCGACCCTGACCGACTGGGAAGGCTTGCTCTTCCCGGACACATATGAGTTCGCCAGCTCGGCCGAGCCGGTGGACATCCTGCAACGGCTGGCGTCGACCATGGAGCAGCGGGTGGGGAGCATCGACTGGGCCACCCTGGAGGCTGCGGGGATGACTCCGTACGACGGGTTGAAGATCGCTTCCCTGATCGAGTCGGAGGCCCAGTTGGACGAGGAGCGCCCGACTGTCTCCAGCGTGATCCACAACCGCCTGAACATGGGTATGAAGCTCGACATCGACGCCACGGTCCTCTATGCGCTCGGTACTGACGATCCGGCTCTCTTCGACAGAGAGGTGGACTCTCCGTACAACACCTACCTGGTCGCCGGGCTGCCCCCGACGCCGATCTCCTCCCCGGGGCGCGCCTCACTCGAGGCCGCGGCCGCACCACAACAGACAAACTTCCTGTTCTATGTCCTCTCCGATCTCGAAGGACACCACGCCTTCGCCGCCACCCTCGAGGAGCACAACGCCAACGTCGCCGCGGCGCGGGACGCCGGCGTCCTTCCATAAGCCCTGGCGGACGCTGCAAAACTGGCGGAATGCCTCCTCTTCGCCTCGCAGTCCTCGGCGACCCCATCGGTCATTCACGATCTCCGGCCATCCATGGCGCCGCCATGGCCCATCTCGGAATCGATGGCTCGTATGTGGCGAGACGGGTCGGAGCGGGTGAGTTGGGCCCCGTTGTCGAGGAGCTGAAGGACGGCTCACTGGACGGGGTCAATGTCACGATGCCCCTGAAGACGGAGGCGGCTGCGCTCGCCGACATCTTGACCCATGAAGCGAAGGCGAGCGGCTCGGTCAACACCATGCGTTTGCGATCAGGCGCCATCGAGGGCCACAGCACCGATGTCGTCGCGTCGGCTCGCGCTCTCTCCGACGAGCGGTTCGACCCGACGGCCCCGGTCCTGATACTGGGTGCCGGCGGTGCGGCGGCCGCAGCCATCATCGGGGCCACCGGACGCCAGGTGTATGTAGCTGCCCGGAACATCGGAAGGGCCGCCACCCTGGTGACGAGAATCGGCAGCGGGGAGGTGGTCCCCCTCGGTGTCGGTGTCGCCGGAGCGCTGGTGATCAACGCCACACCGCTCGGCATGGGCGGGGAGCGACTCCCCGAGGCGGTCACGATGACTGCATCGGGCATCGTCGACCTGCCCTACGGGCCACACGAGACGCTCACCGTGGCTGGAGCCCGGGCTACGGGGTTGCCGTTCATGGACGGAGTCGAGTTCCTCGTCCTGCAGGCGGCGGCGTCGTTCGAGTGGTGGACCGGGCTGCCAGGCCCACTGGAGGTCATGGTCCGTGCGGCCAGAAACACCTAAAGCGTTGGGCGAATGCGGCCGATCTCGTGCCTAAGTCTTCAAGCCAAGGAGTGGTTACAGGTGGCTCTTTCTGGAAATCTCGGTTTTGTCCCTCTCGATGAGGTGCTGCGTCTCTTGATGCGATCCGACCAGCGCGGTTCGGTCGAGGTGCGCGGTGAGGACATCCGCGGCCGCGTCTTCGTGGGCAAGAAGGGCATCGCCCTGGCCACGACAGCCGAGGACCGCGACCTTCACAAGCATCTGGTCAACTCGGGATACGTCGATGACGTGTTCCTGCGGAAAGTCGTCTCCGGTGAGTCGTCATTCTCCGATCTCCACGATCGGGAGACCGCCATCATCGACTTGCTTCGTGAGATCACGGTCGAGAGCCTCTACCACCTCGGTGTCAAGGGTGCGACATTCGAAGTCACCGAAGGAGCCGTGACCTCCTACGGGAGCCCCCGCCCCTTCGAGCTGGAAGCAGCTCTCGACGATTCACGCCGTCGCGCCGACGAGTGGGCCACCGTCCACGAGACGATCGCCGACCTCGACGCCACCATCCGGATGAATCGTGATGCGGGCGATCTGGAAGAGATCAAGCTCAACCGTGAGGCCTGGCGTCTGCTTTGCGAGCTGGGAGCCGGGGCCTCGGTTGCCGCTATCGCCGAGCGTCTTGGAACCACCGAGTTCTGGATCGCCAAGGTCGCAGCCGAGCTGACCGAGCGTCAGTTGCTGTCCCTGGGCGAGGGTTGGTCTGAGCAGGCGGCGCCTGAGCCGACCCAGCCCGTCAGCTTCGATGTGCCTGCCGCTCCGGTCGATTCCTGGTGGGTCGAGCCCCAGGAAGAGGCGGTCGCGGAGATCGAGGCCGACACCTCCGATCAGCCGAGCTTCGAGGAGACCGCCCCGGTGGCCTTCGAGCCTGCTGAGGCCGAGGCTTTCGAGCCACTCGCCGACGACGCCAAGGGAAGCCGATTCGGGCATTTCGTGAAGACGAATCAGGTGGATGAGCCTTTCGCTCAGACTGAGGAGACCTTCGCTCCGACAACCGAGAGCGGCGACCAGGAGCAGTCATACTCCGAGACCCCCCAATTCGAGGCCGCTGTCGAAGCTGCGGTCGAGCCTGATGTCGAGGAAGACACCGAGGCGTTCTTGGAGAAGGTGTTCTCGCAGCTCGAGGTCAACGGCAAGGCCGATGTCGAGGAGGAAGGCCACGGCCTGCTCCGCCGGCGTCGCATGGGATCCGTGCTCAAGGAGATCGACGAAGACTGATCCGGCGGTCGTCCCCACGACCCCCGCCCCCAACCCGACCACTAACTTGCTCCGGCGGTGAACAACATCATCGCCGGAGCATTTGGGTTTCTGGGTGCCTTGGTCGCGCACGACCTTGCCGCACAGGCATTGCTCGACCTCCCTCTGCGCCCTCTGGTCGGCACATGCCCGAAGTGCGGAACTCGGCGAGGATGGCTGACTGTTCGCTGCCCCAGTTGCGGTAGGCGGATTGGACGGGAGATCCTTCTCATCGGGGTTGGCGTCGCCTTCGCTGTCGGCTTCGCCAGCACTCTCGGCCTGGTGTGGGCCCTGATCCCGTATCTCGGGTTCCTCTGGCTCACGCTCGCTCTCGGGATCACCGACATCGATGCGTTTCGGATCGTCGATCGATTGAACATCCGGGGGACCGTCGTTCTCGTCCTGGTGCTCGGCGCGGCATCGCTGGCCGATGCCAACGGAGAAGCCTGGGTCAGGGCGATCCTCGGGGGCTTGGCCTACTTCGCCGGCACGAACCTCGTGTTCCTGCTCGTGCGCGGCCGAGGCTTTGGCTACGGGGACGTGAAGCTGTCAGCCCAGCTCGGAGTGTTCACCGCCTATCTCTCCTGGGGCACGCTGGGTTGGAGTGTCTTCCTGACCGCTCTCATCGGGGGTGTCATCTCCATCGCGGCGCTGGGCGCCGGGCTGGTCGCGAGATCGAGGGAAAGAAAGACTGGAGGCCAGGCGGGATCAGTTCGTGACGCGATGCAGGCGGAGGTGCCTTATGGGCCGGCAATGATCCTCGGTGCCTGGGTCGCCATCGTGCTGGTGGGGCTCGGAGCTTTCCCGATCCCGACGTAGCATCAGGCCATGTTGCGCTTCATGACCGCCGGCGAGTCACACGGCCCCGGGCTGGTGACCATCGTGGAAGGGCTCCCTCGCGGGCTCGAGGTGATGCCCGAGCACATCACCGGCGAACTAGCCCGGCGCCGAATGGGCTATGGGCGGGGGAATCGCATGGCCATCGAGAGGGACGAGATCGAGATCCTCGGTGGCATCAGGCATGGTCGGACCCTTGGCTCACCGGTTGCTGTGCTGATTCGCAACACCGAGTGGCCGAGGTGGTCCGAGGAGATGAGCCCGGAACCGGCCCCGTCCAAGAAGTCGGTGACCCGACCCCGGCCCGGACATGCCGATCTGGCCGGCATGCTCAAATACGGGACCGACGACGCAAGGGACATCCTCGAGCGCGCATCCGCTCGGGAGACTGCGGCCAGGACTGTGGCCGGGATTCTGTCCAAGATCTTCCTGGTCACCGTGGGGGTACGCGTATTCAGCCACGTTGTGGCCATCGGCCCGGTATCGAGTGAGGGGCCGCTACCCGGCCCCGACGACCAGGACCGCATCGACGACAGCCCGGTCCGCTGCCTGGACCACACCGCCGAGGCCGCGATGATCGCGGCCATCGAAGACGCCAAAGAGCAACGCGACACGCTGGGAGGGGTGTTCGAAGTCCTCGGTTTCGGGGTACCGCCGGGGATCGGGTCTCATGTCCATTACGACCGCCGCCTCGACGCGCTGCTCGCCACGGCCATCATGTCGATCCCCGCCATCAAAGGGGTTGAGATCGGCGACGGCTTCGAGGTCGCCGCCTTGCCCGGGTCGAAGTCTCACGACGAGATCCTGCTCGACGATGGCCTCCTCACCCGGCCCACCAACCGCGCGGGGGGCACGGAGGGTGGGATCAGCAATGGTGAGACCATCCGGGTGCGGGGGGCGATGAAGCCGATTTCGACCTTGATGCGACCCCTGCGCACTGTGGACATGACCACCGGCGAGCCCGCCGACGCAGTGAGAGAGCGGTCCGATGTCTGCGCCGTCCCCGCAGCCGGTGTGGTCGGCGAGCAGATGGCAGCCTTCATCCTGGCTGCCGAGTTCCAGAGGAAGTTCGGTGGCGACACGGTCGACGAGTTCGTCGCCGCTGCCAACCGCTACCGGTCTGGCCTATCCGACCGACCGGGGAAATGACGGCGTGGACGCCCTGATCGTCGCGGGCAAGACAGAGTTGGTCGTCGGGCGAGGCCTGCCCGACCCAATCCTGCCGGCGCGATCCGACCGTGAACGGGTGGCCCTGCTCACCCAGCCCGGCGCTACCCATCTGGCCCTCGATGTGGCGCGCCACTTGCGAGACGAGGACCTCCACGTCGAGGTGATCGGCCTCCCCGACAGGGAGGAGGCCAAAACCCTTGTGGTCGCCGGCTCGGTCTATGAAGCCCTTGCGAGGTTCGGTCTCGGTCGCCACGACACCATCGTGGGTGTCGGCGGCGGGTCGGTATCAGATCTTGCCGGGTTCGTGGCCGGTACCTGGCTCCGTGGAGTGGAGGTCGTATATGTGCCGACCACCCTTCTCGCCGCCGTGGACGCCTCGATCGGCGGCAAGACCGGCGTCAATTTGGCTGGCAAGAACCTGGTAGGTGTCTTCTGGCACCCAACGAGGGTCATTGTCGATGTGACCATCCTGGAAGAGCTACCGACCACCCTGCGTCGGGAGGGCCTGGCCGAGGCCCTCAAGACGGGTCTGGTCGGTGACAGAGAGCTCTTCGAGCTGCTGGAGCAGGAAGGCGAGGACGCCCCCCTCGAGGAGGTCGTCGCCAAGGCAGCGGCGGTGAAGGTGAGGGTGGTCGGAGAGGACGAGCGGGAGTCAGGTCTGCGAACGATCCTGAATTTCGGGCATACGATCGGTCATGCCATCGAGTACGCCTCGCCCCTGTCCCACGGCGAATCGGTGGCAGTCGGCATGATCGCCGCCGGCCGAATCTCGGAGGGAAAACTCCGTTTCCAGGGTCTGGACCGGATGGCGGTCGCAATCGCCGGTCTCGGCCTCCCCACCAGGGTCGATGGCTTGGAGCGGGCACGGGTCGAGGACCTCCTTCGCCTCGACAAGAAGCGAGACTCCAGCGGGATGCGGATGGTCCTCCTCCGGGCCTTCGCTGACCCGGTTGTCGAGCATGTCGAGGTCGCCGACCTCGAGTTGGGCCTCGACGCCGTCGGTCTCTGACCGGGTTTATCTTCCCTCGTGCGTCGGACCACACTGCGGGCATCATGATCAGCACCAACGACGTCAGGCCGGGGATGGCGCTCCAGTTGAGCGACGGCTTGTTCACCATCGTCGAGTATCAGCACGTCAAGCCGGGCAAGGGCAAGGCCTTCGTCCGGATGAAGATCAAGAACCTGGAAACCGGCCAGGTGCTCGACCGCACCTTCCGGGCCGACGAGAACGTGGACCAGGCGATCATCGATCGACGGGACCACCAGTATCTATATCGGGACGATCTCGGATTTCATTTCATGAACCTCGACGACTTCGGCCAGCTTGCCCTGAGCGGCGATGACGTCGGAGGCGCCGCCGGTTTCCTGGTGGAAGGTATGACCGCCAGTCTCTCCCTCTATCGAGGCACGCCGATCGCGGTGGAGTTGCCGGCTTCCGTCGAGCTCGAAGTGACCTATGCCGAGCCGGCGGTCAAGGGCGACACCAGGACGGGAGCAACCAAGCCGGTCACCCTTCAGACCGGGATCCAGATCCAGGTCCCCCTCTTCGTCGAGCAGGGCGATCGCGTCAAGGTCGATACCAGGTCGGGGGAGTACCTGACCCGGGTATGAGCCAGGACGAGCCGCGAGACCTGGCCCTCCAGGCCCTCTATCAGGCCGAGATCACAGGTGACAGCTCCGACACCGATGACCTGACGGGGAAAGTCGGCACGCTGGTTCATGGAGTCCTCGAGCACAGAGAGGAGCTGGACAACGAGATCGAATCCGCCTCCGAGCACTGGAGCGTGGCCCGGATGCCCGTCATCGACCGATCGATCCTTCGTCTCGGCCTCTTCGAGCTGCGTTACTCACGGGATACGCCGACGGCGGTAGTCGTGTCCGAAGCGGTGCGCCTCGCCAAGACCTATTCCACCGAGCGCTCCGGCGCATTCGTCAACGGGGTGCTGGCCGCCCTGGCGCGGTCGGCGCGAAGCTGACGGCTTCTCTCTTCCCGAAGGGGGGAGTACCGCCGGAGGCGGGAAGGGGGGACTCCGGTTGGGGGACCCAATCCTTCCGGCTAAGGTCGCCTTGCCTTTAAACACGGTCCGGTGAGGCCGGGAAGGAGTGAGATGGGCAGCGTCCCATCGGCGTCGAGCCGATGCCCCAGGTGATGAACGGCCAGGACATCCAGCGAGCCGTTCGCCGCATCGCCCATGAGATCCTCGAGCGCCATCGCGGCGCCGAATCCGTCGTCATCGTCGGCATCCACACCCGGGGCGTCCACCTGGCCCGTCTCCTCGGCGAGCTCATTGCCGAGTTCGAAGGAGTCGAGGTCCCTGTCGGTGAGCTCGACATCGGCGAATATCGGGACGACCATGCTTTGCGTCCGAGTCACAACGCGGCCGTGACCGAGATCCCCGCCGACATCTCAGACCGCAGCGTGATCGTGGTCGACGACGTGCTCTACACCGGCCGAACCGTGCGCGCCGCCCTCGATGCCCTGTCCGATATCGGCAGGGCCCGCCAGACCGAACTGGCGGTCCTCGTTGACCGCGGCCATCGTCAGCTTCCGATCAGGGCCGACTACGTAGGAAAGAACCTCCCCACCAGCCACGAGGAGGTCGTGCGGGTTCGGCTGCCTCCCGTGGACCATGACGAGGGAGTCTGGGTGGAGAGGAACGGAGCGGCATGAGCGGCATGGCGCAGCAGGGCCTCATCAGCCTCCAGGGGATGGACCGGGCGCGCCTGGAGGGTCTGCTCGACCGTGCCCAGAGCTATGTCGGCAGCTCGGCGTCGAGCGACATGGCCGGGGCAACGGTCACGACCGCCTTCTTCGAGGCATCGACTCGGACCAGGCTCTCCTTCGAAAGGGCGGCGCAGCGCCTGGGTGCACACGTGATGGACCTCAACCCCGATCTCTCCTCAACTGTCAAGGGCGAGTCGTTCAAGGACACGATCCGCACCCTCACCGCCATCGGAACGGACTTGTTCGTCATTCGCCACTGGCTGGCCGACGCGGCGCAGCTGGCGGCCGAATGGTCGGGACGCCCTGTGATCAACGCCGGTGTCGGGAGGAGAGAGCATCCCACGCAGACGCTCATCGACGCCCTCACCCTGCGCCAGGAGTTCGGTCATCTCGATGGGCTCCGGATGGCGATCGTCGGCGATATTCGCAACAGCAGGGTCGCCCGGGGGCACCTCGAGACGTTCCCGACGTTGGGAATCGAACTGACCCTGGTGGGGCCGACTCCCTTCCTCCCCAAAGACAATCCCTGGGGCGTCAGGGTGAGCACCGAGATCGACGACGAGCTCGGTGATGTCGATGTCGTCTACCTGCTTCGAATACAGACGGAGCGTGGCGCATCGAATGAGATCCCGCGGGATGGAGGGTATGCCCGGCGATACGGGATGAACGTGGACCGTTTGTCGATGCTCAAGCCCGCCGCCGTAGTCATGCATCCTGGGCCGATCAACCGCGGGGTGGAGATCGACGACGCCGCTGCTGACGGGGACAGATCTCTCATCCTCGAGCAGGTCGCCAACGGGGTGCCCGTGCGCATGGCCGTGATAGCCGAGGCTCTCGGTAGCTCGGGATGATCGTCATACGAAATGCCAGGGTGCTTCGGGCCAACCGGATCGAGCAATCGACCGTCGTCATCGAGGGCGACACGATCATTTCGGTCGGAACCGAGCCGGTCACCAATGGAGCCAAGGTGATCGATGCCGACGGATCCTGGCTCGGCCCCGGCCTCGTGGATCTGCATGTCCATCTACGTGATCCGGGTCAGACGTGGAAGGAAGACGTGGGATCCGGAGCCCGTGCAGCAATCGCGGGTGGTTTCACAGCCATGGTGGCGATGCCCAACACGATCCCGCCGGTGGACAGTGGATCGTCTGCCGTGGCCGCTGTCGAACGGGCCCGCGCCGTCGACACCATGGAAATCGTCGTGGCCGGGACATTGACCAAAGGCCGGGCCGGCGAGGAGATGGCGGGCTTCGACGCAATGTATGAAGTCGGGGTGAGAGTCTTCAGCGATGACGGCGATGCAGTGCCCGACGCAGGGCTGCTGCGCAGGGTCATGGCATATCTGAGCGATCTGCCGAGTGCTCTGGTTGCTGAGCATGCCGAGGATCGCTCGATCGCCGGCGATGGGCACATGCACGAGGGGATGATCTCATCTCGGCTGGGGATCGCCGGGCTACCTGGCATCGCCGAGGACCTGATCGTGGCCAGGGACATTGCCATCGCCGCCGAGACGGGTGCTCCCCTCCACATCCAGCACGTTTCGACCGCCCGCTCGGTGGATCTCATCAGGGATGCCAAGGCGGCAGGGCTGTCGGTCACTGCGGAGGTGACCCCCCACCATCTCGCGCTGGACGAGTCCTCCGTCGAGAGTCTCGACCCGAATTTGAAGATGTACCCGCCCTTGCGTGCCGCCGACGACCAGGCAGCACTGTTATCGGCGCTCCGGGAGGGTGTGATCGACGCAGTTGCCACCGATCACGCCCCACACACGGCTGCCGAGAAGGCGGTCCCCTTCGAGGAGGCACCACGAGGCGTGATCGGCCTCGAGACCGCAGCGGCGGTGGTGGCCTCAAATGCGCTGGGGAACGATCAGAGGACTTTCTTCCAACGCATGAGTATCGCCCCGGCACGGATCGCGGGGTTGGACCGGCAGGGTCGTGAGATCGAGCCCGGGTCACCCGCCAACCTGGTCCTATTCGACCCGGATCGGCGATGGGTCCCAGGTTCGTTCGCCTCGAAGTCCGAGAACAGCCCATTTGCCGGAATGGAGTTGACTGGCAGGGTGCTGGCAACCATCTACGAAGGCCGGATTTCGTACGAAGGAGCCCTTCCGTGACGACAGTCGAGCGAGCGCTGCTGTGCACTGCGGACGGTGAGGTGTTCCGGGGTCGCTCGGTAGGCGCCACGGGAGTCACCACCGGCGAGGCGGTCTTCAACACATCGATGACCGGTTATCAGGAGATCCTGACCGACCCGTCATACGCGGGGCAGGTGGTCGTGATGACCTCCTCGCATATCGGCAACTACGGGGTGCACGACGGTGATGACCAGTCCTCCCGCCCGGCGGTGTCGGGGTTCGTCGTTCGCAGCATGTCGAGACGGGATTCCAACTGGCGGTCCCAGGGGGCGCTGGGTGACTACCTGCGGACACACGGAGTTGTCGCTGTCGCTGATGTCGACACGCGGCGACTCACCAGACACATCCGGGACCGTGGCGCCATGCCGGTGGCGGTGGGTGTAGGCGTCGATGAGCCCGAGCTGCTCGAGATGGCGTCCTCGGCGCCCTCGATGGTCGGTCGGGACCTGGCCTCCTCGGTCACTACCGACCACGCCTACACGCTTGATGCAGTCGGCACGCGGCGGGGCCGGGTGGTGGCGATCGATCTCGGCATGAAACGCGACATCCTGACCAACCTGACCGGACGCGGGTTCGAAGTCGACGTGGTGCCGGCGGGAACCGGGGCGGATCAGGTGCTCGCCCTGTCACCCGATGGCGTCTTCGTATCCAATGGGCCAGGTGACCCGGAGCCCTTGGTGACGGCGACAGAGACTTTGCGCGGCCTTCTGGGGAAGGTTCCCCTGTTCGGGATCTGCCTCGGACATCAGGTGCTCGGCCTCGCCGTCGGCGCCACCACCTACAAGCTCCCCTTTGGGCATCACGGGGGCAATCACCCGGTGCGCCGCCTCGCTGACGGAAAGGTCGAGATCACCGCCCAGAACCATGGCTTCGCGGTGGATATGTGGTCGCTGGCTGGCCGTCCGGGGCCAAAGCGGGTAGGTCTGGCAGGCCCGGACCTCTTGCCCGAGGTCGTGGAGAGCAGGTTCGGCCCCCTGATTCCCACCCATCAGAACCTGAACGACGGGACGCTGGAGGGAATGCAACTCGTAGATGTCCCTGCATTCTCAGTCCAGTACCACCCCGAGTCCGCCCCCGGCCCGCGCGATGCCCGAGGTCTGTTCGACCAATTCACCCGGATGATCGAAGGGGAGAGCGGCTGATGCCGGCGAGACGCGACTTGCGTTCGATACTGCTAATCGGCTCTGGGCCGATCGTCATCGGGCAAGGCTGTGAGTTCGACTATTCGGGCACCCAGGCGGCCAAGGTGCTGCGGGCCGAGGGATACCGGGTGATCCTGGTCAATTCCAATCCCGCCACGATCATGACCGACCCGGAGTTCGCCGATGCCACCTACATCGAGCCGATCACTCCCGAGGTTGTGGCCGAGATCATCGCCAGGGAACAGCCCGACGCACTCCTGCCCACACTGGGTGGGCAAACTGCTCTCAACGTCGCTTCCGAGCTCGCCCGCCGGGGGATCCTCGAACGACTCGGGGTCGAGATGATCGGAGCCGGGCTCGATGTGATCGAGCGGGCCGAGGATCGCGGTCTCTTCAAAGAGACGATGGAGAAGGTGGGTCTCGAAGTGCCTCGGGCCGGGTATGCCCGCTCGATGACCGAGGCGGTGAAGATCGCCCACGAGATTGGTTTCCCGGTCATGGTTCGGCCGTCGTTCATCCTCGGTGGCGGGGGGACCGGGATTGCCGCCGACGACGAAGAGTTCATCGAGGTGGCACGTCATGGTCTGGCGACATCCCCGGTGTCGGAGATCTTGGTCGAGGAATCGGTGGAAGGGTGGAAGGAATTCGAGCTCGAGGTCATGCGTGACCACATGGACAACGCGGTGATCGTTTGCTCCATCGAGAACCTCGACCCGATGGGGGTGCATACCGGCGATTCGATCACGGTGGCCCCAATCCAGACCCTTTCCGACCGCGAGTACCAGGAGATGCGGGACGACGGGATTGCGGTGCTCCGCGCGATCGGCGTCGAAACCGGTGGCTCCAACGTTCAGTTCGCCGTCGATCCCGCGACCGGACGACGTCTCGTGATCGAGATGAACCCGCGAGTGAGTCGTTCATCGGCCCTCGCCAGCAAGGCGACCGGATTCCCCATCGCCAAGATCGCTGCCCTTCTCGCTGTGGGTTACACACTGGACGAGATCGCCAACGACATCACGGGGGCGACGCCTGCTTCCTTCGAGCCGGCGCTGGACTACGTCGTGGTAAAGGTGCCGCGGTTCGACTTCGCCAAGTTCCCATCGGCTTCGACCCGGCTCGGCACGTCGATGCAGAGCGTCGGTGAGGCGATGTCGATCGGCCGTACCTTCCCCGAGGCGCTCCAGAAGGCGCTCAGGAGCATGGAGAACGGGCGTGACGGACTGAACGCCGACGCCGGGGAGCTCACCCTGCGCGAAATGGCCGACGAGGAGTTGGGTCAGGCCATCGCGACGCCGACGCCGCAACGTGTCTTCGCCGTCGGTGAGGGATTGAGGAGGGGATGGGGAGTCGCCGAGGTGTCACGGCTCAGCACCATCGACCCTTGGTTCGTCGACCAGATCGCCGAGATCGTCGAGTTGCGATCGGAGATCGAAGCGGCTGGCCCCGAGAATCGGGACCTCCTCGAAGAGGCGAAGAGGTTTGGTTTCTCCGATCGCCAGTTGGCGCATCTCTGGGCAGAGTCTGAAGCCGATGTCCGTGCGGCCAGAGCCCGTTTCGGGATCAATCGCACTTACAAGACCGTGGACACCTGCGCAGCCGAGTTCGAGGCGAACACCCCGTACATGTATGGGACTTTCGAGGAGGAGTCGGAGGTGCCGCCCGCGGAGCGTCCCCGGGTCGTGGTCCTAGGCTCCGGCCCGAACCGGATCGGTCAGGGCATCGAATTCGACTACTGCTGTGTCCACGCCGCCTTTGCGCTGCGCGATGCCGGATACGAGACCGTGATGATCAACTGCAACCCCGAGACGGTCTCCACCGACTACGACACCTCGAACCGGCTCTATTTCGAGCCACTCACGGTCGAGGACGTGCTGTCCGTGATCGAGGCGGAGCGTCCCGAGGCCGTCGTGGTCCAGCTCGGGGGCCAGACGCCGCTCAATCTCGCCCGGGCACTTCATGACGCCGGGGTTCCCATCGCCGGTACCTCTCCGGCCTCGATCGAGTTGGCGGAGGACCGTGAGCAGTTCGCAGAGCTCTGCAAGGGCCTGGGTCTCCGTCAGCCTCCCGCCGGCTCGGCCTCCTCGGCGCGCGAGGCCGAGGACGTGGTCGACCAGGTCGGCCTCCCGGTCATGGTTAGGCCGTCGTTCGTCCTCGGCGGTCGGAAGATGCGCGTGGTGTATTCCGTGGAGGAGCTGGCCGACTATGTGCGGGAGATGTATGGCGAGGCCGACCCGGAGCTGACCGGGGCGCCAATCCTGATCGATCGTTTCCTCGAAGCCGCGGTGGAGGTCGACGTCGACGCGGTCTACGACGGCTCCGAGCTGCTGCTCGGCGGGGTCATGGAGCACGTCGAGGAGGCGGGTGTCCATTCGGGTGACTCCGACTGTGTCACTCCACCGCCCACGATCTCTGACGAGGCACACAAGGAGATCCTCAGGGCGACATCAGAGCTGGCTGCGGCGCTGGACGTGCGCGGCTTGATCAATCTGCAATTCGCGGTCAAGGGAGATGACGTCTACGTGCTGGAGGCCAACCCGCGGGGGAGTCGAACGGTCCCGTTCATCAGCAAGGCCACCGCCGTGCCACTCGCCCGAATCGCGGCCAGGGTGATGATGGGCAGCTCGCTCGAAGAGCTTCGACGCGAAGGGGTGGTGCCGGTATCGAGCCAACGCCCGGACTTCGTCGCGGTGAAGAACGCAGTCCTCCCCTGGGACCGCTTCCCGGAGGAGGACTCGGTGCTTGGCCCCGAAATGCGAGCAACGGGTGAGGTGATGGGGATCGGCCCGGACGTCGGGGTCGCCTTTGCCAAGGCGTTGCTCGCCGCCGGCCACATCTTGCCCACGCGGGGTCGGGTGTTTCTCTCCTTCGCCGATCGGGACAAGCCGATGGGTCTGGCAGTCGCCCAAGCCTTCACCATGCTGGGGTTCGAACTGGTGGCGACCCATGGCACTGCCCGATATCTGAAGCATCATGCGATCGACGCCGAGCCGGTCCACAAAGTCGGCGAGGGGCCGAGAGACATCGGGCAGCGCCTCGAGGACGGCGAGGTGCAACTGGTGATCAACACGCCTCGGGGCGGCAAGGCGCGATCGGATGGCAGGACGATCCGGATCGCCGCACGCACCCACTCCATCCCCTGTGTGACCACGATCCAGGGTGGGCTGGCGGTCGCCCGAAGCCTCCGCGCCGGGCCGGGTGCCATACAGCGACCGAGGAGCCTCCAGGAATGGCACCAGACCGTCTGAAGACGCGCTTGGGGCCGATCGAGCTGCGCAGCCCATTGATCGCCGCCTCGGGGACAGTCGGATCAGTCTGGGAGTGGGCGGAGGTTGCCGATGTGTCTCCGTACGGTGCGGCGGTTGCGAAGTCGGTGGCCCCGGTGGCATGGCCCGGTCGCGCCGCCCCTCGTCTCGCCCCCGCCGGCCCGGGGATGCTCAACGGGATCGGCATCCAGAATCCGGGAATCGAGGCCTGGGCGGAGACGATGGCGTCGCAGATCGAGCGAGTCGGGGTGCCGGTGTGGGGCTCGGCGGTCGGGGAGACCCCCGACGAGTTTGCCATGGTGGCCAAAGGGCTGGCGGCGGCTGGTGTGACCGTCGTCGAGGTCAATCTCTCCTGTCCCAATCTCGAGGATGGGCGGATGTTCTCGCTCGACGTCTCGCGGTCGGCAGAGGTCATGGCGGCCGTGGCCTCGGCGTCAGAGGTGCCGGTGGGAGCCAAGCTCTCGCCCAACACCGACGACATCGTGGGAGTCGCTGCCGCCTGCATGGAGGCCGGCGCCACCTTCCTCACCCTGACCAACACCATTCTCGGGTTCGGCATCGACCCCTCCGATGGACGCCCGCTACTGAGCGGTGGAGTCGGCGGCTACAGCGGTCCCGGTCTGAAGGCCATCTCCCTGCGCTGTGTATACGAGGTGTCCCGAGCCTTGCCTACGGCACCCATTATCGGGTGCGGAGGTGTCATGACCGGAACCGACGTCTTGGAATATCTGCTCGCCGGCGCATCCGCTGTCGCCATCGGCACCGCCCATCTCGCCGAGCCACGTGCAGGCAAGCGGATCGAGCGTGAGCTGATCCGGGATCTCGAACGGCGTGATACCACTGTGTCCGACCTGATCGGAGGCGTGGTGCCCTGGTGAGCCTTCTCGTAGTTGCTCTGGACGTGCCCACCGGGGATGAGGCGCTACGACTCGCCAATTCCCTTCATACCCATGTCGATGGGTTCAAGGTCGGTCTCGAGCTGCTGATGGGGGAGGGGCCCGCCGTCGTGTCAAGGGTTGCGGACCTCGGTGCCCCTGTTTTCGTCGATGCCAAGCTCCATGACATCCCGAACACGGTGGCGGGCGCGGCGACCCGGCTGGGATCCATTGGGGCCCGCTGGGTGACAGTTCACGCCTCCGGAGGTGAGGAGATGATGCGGACCGCGGCGGAGGCGCTCGCCGCCAGCTCTAGCGGTGTCGCCGGGGTCCTTGCCGTCACGGTCCTCACGTCAATCGACCAGGCCACTCTCGAAGCAGTCGGGTTCGGCAGGAATCCCACCGAGCATGTGACTGCGATGGCCCGGCTTGCTGCTGTCGCCGGAGCCGAAGGAGTGGTGTGCGCCGTGTCGGAAGCGATGGCGGTGAAGGCACTGGACCTCGGCCTCGAAGTGGCTACGCCTGGGATCAGACCGGCCGGATCGGACAGCGCCGACCAGAAGAGGGTGGCGACACCGGCCGAGGCGATAGGTGCGGGCGCCGACCTGCTCGTGGTGGGGCGCCCGATCACCACCGCGGCCGACCCCGTGGCGGCCGCATTGTCCGTGATGCGGGAAATGGAGGTTGCAGTTTCGGCCGCCGGCACAAGTCATGCTGGCTAGGGTCACGTTTCGTCGAGCGAGATGAGGACATGGCGCAACCACCCCAACTAACCGATGAGCAGAGAGCAGCGGCGCTGGCCAAGGCGGCGGAGGCGAGAAGGGTCCGCGCCGAGGCCAAGGAGCTGTTGAAGACAGGGTCGCTTCGTCTCTCCGAGTTGATCGAGAAGGCCGACAGCGATCAAATCCTCGCCGGGCTCAAGGTGGAGCGGGTCATTGCATCGATGCCCGGCACCGGGAAGATCAAGGCGAAGCGTCTGATGGAATCACTGCACATCGCCGAGAATCGCAGGATCAGGGGTCTGGGAGACAAGCAGAAAGAGGCTCTCCTAGCCGAGTTCTCCTGAGGTGGCCGCCGCCCCCCGGCTCCTCGTCGTCTCCGGGCCGTCGGGCTCGGGAAAGTCGAGCATCGTCAGAGAGCTCATCGAACGTCTCGGGATCGAGTTCTCGGTGTCCGCCACCACCAGGTTGCCCCGCCCCGGCGAGAGACACGGGGTTCACTACAACTTCATCTCACGCCGCGATTTCGAGAAGATGATCGAGGACGACGAGCTTCTCGAGTGGGCCATCTACAACAACCGTTACTACGGCACACCTCAGGGGCCGATCGAGGAGACATTGGACGACCAGCGTGACATCCTCCTCGAGATCGAGATCCAGGGCGCCCGTCAGGTACGGGAACGAAAACCCGAGGCGATCATGTATTTCATCGCTCCGCCGAGCCTCGAGGAGTTGGAGCGGAGGCTGCGCCGTCGGGGTGATACCTCCGACGAGGACATCGAGGACAGACTCGAAATCGCCAAATCCGAGCTAGTGGAGGCGCCCGAGCTCTTTGACCACATCGTCGTCAACGACAACCTCGACCAGGCCATATCGGAGCTGGAGGGGCTGATTACCGCCCGCTGATCGGGTACTCTGTCCACATCCCCCTTCCCGTAAAGGATCCCATGAAGATCGAACAGGTCATCGACCAGATCGGCAACCGTTTCGCGACGGTCGTCGTCTCGGCCCGCCGGGCCCGCCAAATCAACGGCTACTTCCATCAGCTCGGCGTCGGATATGGTGAGTTCGTTCCACCGCAGGTCCACTCGCTGTCCCGTAAGCCGTTGACGATCGCGATGGAGGAGATCGCGGAAGGCAAGGTCTCGGTCGACACCGTAGAAGAGTGATGCTGCAGGGCCGCCGCGTCCTTCTCTGCGTCACCGGCGGCGTAGCCGCCTACAAGTCCGCTTATCTTGCCCGGCGTCTCGTCGAGGCAGGCGCCACGGTGCGGGTGGAGATGACGGAGTCCGCTCTCGAGTTCATCGGAGCCCAGACTTTCGCCGCCATCACCGGCGAGCACCCTTTCACAGGCCTTTTCGCTGCCGACCTCGTATCTCCACACACCGAGTTGGCCCGTTGGGCTGATCTCGTGATCGTTGCCCCGGCCACCGGCGCCACCCTCGGTCGAGTTGCCCACGGGATCTCCGACGACCTGGTCAGCGCCACCGTCATCGCCACGACTGCCCCGGTCCTGCTGGCGCCGGCCATGCACACCGAGATGTGGGAGCACCCGGCCACCGAGCGCAACCTGGAGACGCTGCGTGGATTCGGCTATCACATCGTCGGGCCCGATGTCGGGCCCCTCGCCGGTGGCGATTCCGGTATGGGACGCGTCGCCGAGCCCGATGAGATCATTGCCGCCGCCGGCGACATTCTCGGAGGTGAGGGCAAGGGCCAAAGGCTCCTGGTGACGGCGGGAGGTACCCGCGAGCCGGTCGACCCCGTGCGGTACCTGGGCAACCGCTCAACTGGGAAGATGGGCCACGCCATTGCTGATGCGGCCGTCCGCCGCGGTTACGACGTGACATTGGTCACGACAGCCGAGCTGCCCAGCCATCCGGCGGTGAAGCTGATCCGGGTGGAGACCGCCGAGGAGATGCTCGTGGCGGTCTCTGGTGTGGAGCCGGATGTCGCCATCATGGCGGCAGCGGTCGCCGACTTCAGGCCGAAATCCGCCGCAGATTCCAAAATCCCTCGAGCCGATGGCCTTCCAACCATCGAACTCACCGACACCCCCGACATCCTGGCATCGCTCGTGCAGCGTGATCCCCGGCCCTTCACTGTCGGTTTCGCCGCCGAGACCGGCGGTCTGGAGCGGGCAATCGAGAAAACCCGAAAGAAGGACGTCGACCTCCTGGTCTACAACGACGTGACCGAGCCCGGGTCCGGGTTCGGGACCGACACCAACCGCGTGGTCCTGATCGACCGGTCCGGTGAAACTGAAGAGCTTCCCCTCCTGGCCAAGACCGAAGTCGCCGAGCGGCTCCTCGACCGGGTGGCCGCCACCCTCGGGGAACAGGGTTAATCTCGCCCCCGCATGAGAAGCTGGTATTTCACTTCGGAGTCGGTGACAGAAGGCCATCCCGACAAGGTGGCCGACGCCATCTCGGATTCGGTTCTCGACGCGGCACTGACCAACGACAACATGGCAAGGGTTGCGTGCGAGGTCTTCGTCACCACTCGTCTCGCGATTGTCGGCGGTGAGATCAGCAAGGGCGCTGAGCCCGACGTCGCAGCCATCGTCGACGACACCGTCCGACGAATCGGATACGACGGATTCGATCCCGGCTTTGCAGCCGGTCAACTGGAGATTCAGGACCGCGTCCAGCAGCAGAGCCCTGACATCTCCGACGGCGTGGATCGCGAGCTCGGCGCAGGAGACCAGGGTCTCATGTTCGGATTCGCTGTCGACGAGACAGCCGAGTTGATGCCTTTGCCAATCCAGCTTGCCCACCGGATGGCCGAGCGGCTGACGGAAGTGCGCAAGACCGGGAAGCTGGAGTACCTGCGCCCCGATGGCAAGACCCAGGTGATGGTGCGTTATGAAGGCGACCGCCCGGTGGCTGTGGAGAAGGTCCTGATCTCGGCCCATCATGCGAAGGACAAGGACCAGGGAGAGATGCGACAGGAGGTCTTCGACGCGGTCGTGGCTGCGGTGATCCCCGAGGACATGCTCGACCCGCACATCGGATTCATCTTCAACCCGTCGGGGCGTTTCGAGGTCGGGGGCCCGGTGGCGGACACCGGTCTCACCGGCCGCAAGATCATCGTCGACACATATGGCGGGTATGCCCGCCACGGCGGGGGCGCCTTCTCCGGTAAGGACGCCACCAAAGTCGACCGCTCGGCCGCCTACGGCGCCCGGTGGGCGGCCAAGAACATCGTCGCCTCCGGCGTGGCCAGTAAGGCCGAGATACAGCTGTCCTATGCCATCGGCCAGGCCGAGCCGTTTTCCATCCATGTCGAGACATTCGGCACCGAGCAGATCCCGCCCGAGAGGATCGAGAACGTCGTCAGGGAGGTCTTCGACTTCAGACCCGCCGCGATCATCGAGCATCTCGAGTTGAGGAAGCCGATCTTCGCCGGGACCGCCGCCTATGGGCACTTCGGTCGTCCTGAGTTCTCCTGGGAGCGTCTCGACATGGTCGACGCCCTCAGAGGGGCGGCCGGTCTCTGAGTCGACCGACGGCTCGCGTTGTCCCCAGCGTCCCCACCTTCGCGGTCGACAACGGTTTCTGGTACGACATCCCCGATCAGCTCCAGGGCCTGGTGCAGATCGGGTCCCTCGTCAGAGTCCCTCTCTCCGGGCGCAAGACGCGCGGCTTCGTGGTCGAGGTCGGCGGCGAGCGAGAGGGCGCCCTCAAGGAGATAGCCGCGCTTTCGAGCGAGATACCGGTGTTCGACGCCGGTCTTCTCAAGACGATTCAGTGGGCGGCCGCCCATTACGTGGCACCCCTTTCGGTGCTGCTGGAGCGTTCTGCGCCCCCGAACCTGCCGACCACGCCCGCCCCGGAGAAGACAGCCGCTCATGTCAGCCATCCAGTCGGCACAAATCCGGTGCTCGACGTCACCCGCGAGATCGCGGCAGGCCGTCGCCGGCCGGCCACTGCGGTCATCGGACGCTGGCAAGCTCTCGATTGGCTCGACACCCTGCTCCCCATTCTCGAGGCCGAGAAATCCGTGCTAATCGTCGTGGCCACCGAGGCAGAGGCGCGCACGGTCGGCGAGGGCGCTCGCGAACTCGGCTTCGACCCGACGGTGGCCGCAGGCGACGTGGCGCGGGACCTGACCAAGGCCTGGACCGAGGCGCAGGGGCCGGGTCGGCTGGTCATCGGAACTCCCCGGGTGGCCATGTGGCTCATTCCTTCGCTCGCCCTCGTCGTCGTCCTCGAGGAGGGGAGACGGGCGATGAAGGATCGGCAGACGCCAACATTGCATGTGAGGGATGTGATGTCCACACGCTCACGGGTCGAAGGGTTCTCCCTTGCTTTCATCGGCCCGACGCCGTCTCTCGAGGTGCTGGCCTCGGGCCCGGAGATCATTCGCCCCTCGAAGCGGGCATGGCCGCTCGTCGAGATCGTCGACCGGCGCGACGACGCCCCCGGCTCAGGCATCCTCGCCGAGCGGACGGTGGCAGCCATCCGGGCGACGGTTACAGGAGGCAGGAGAACGTTCGTCTTCACCCACCGCCGGGCCTCCGACTCATCCATGCGATGTGTCTCGTGTCGACGGGTGCGGGTATGCGAAGGCTGCGGTTCACGACTCGGACGAGAGCCGACCTGTAGACGCTGTGGCCGGCCAACCGGCCCCTGCGTGAACTGTGGGGGAACCGGGTTCGAGGAGATGGGATCGGAGCCGGAGCGGCTGGTCAAAGAGATCAATCGGCGGCTCGGCGGCGCGATGGCCGGCATCCATCCCACCGATCTAGCAGTCGCCGTAGGGACCGAACGCGATCTGCCCACCCTGGCGCCGGTGCCCCTGGCGGTGGCGGTCGACGTCGACGGTCTCATGCTCGGCCACAACTATCGAACTTCCGAGGAAGCCCTTCGCATCCTGGCCCGTCTCGCCAACGCGGTCGAGACCGGCCCTGGAAGGCGAATGATGGCTCAGACCTCGATGCCCGAGGCACAGCTATTGACGGCACTGAAACGTGCAGACCCGGTTCCATATCTCGAGGAGTTGCTGGTGGAGCGAGCCCGTCTCGGATTGCCGCCGGCCACTGAGATGCTTGCGATCGAAATTCGGGGCGAGGAGGCCCCGTCGCGGTTCGACTCGGACCTGAGATCGCTGGAACCGCCGACCCTCCTCGGCCCTGCTCCTGCCGCTCAGGGCTGGAGATGGCTCCTTCAGGGCTCACTTGGCGCGCTCAAGCCCCGGATGCGCCCCGTGATCCAGCGATGGCGCGAGACCGGGATAACGGTTCGCATCGACGCCGACCCGATCGACCTCTGACACCTCACGCGGGGATTTAGAGTCACACGCCACCATGGCCGTCTACCCGATACGCACGTTTGGCGACCCGGTGTTGCGTCTCGAGACCAAGCCAGTGATCGAGATCGACGATGCGGTCAGGACGCTGGTCCAGGACATGATCGAGACCATGTACGAGGCACCCGGGGTGGGGTTGGCCGCCAATCAGATCGGTGTCCCGAGACGGATCGCCGTCTTCGACGCCCAGGACGAGCTCGGGCCGCGGGTCATGATCAACCCCGAGCTCGTCGAAGTCAGTGGTGAGTGGGAGTACGAGGAAGGCTGTCTTTCGGTCCCCGGCCACTGGTGGGAGATCACACGGCCCGGCTTCGCCCGCGCCCGCGCCCTCGACCTGGAGGGGAACGAGATCGAATACGCCGGAGACGGCCTGCTTGGCCGTGTGCTCCAACATGAAATCGACCACCTCGATCAAAAGCTGCTCATCGACCGGCTGGACAAGCCGGTCCGCAAAAAGGCCCTCCGAGACCTGAGGGACGAGGCCCTGGGGCTGGCCACGTTCGAGTGAGCCGGGTCGCCTTCCTGGGGACCCCGGAAGCTGCGTTGCCCGCCCTGCGATCTCTCGTCGCCGGCCACGACATCCCGGTCGTCATCACCCAACCGGACCGACAGAAAGGCCGGGGTCGGGCCATCACATCTCCTCCGGTGAAGATCGAGGCAGATCGCCTGGGATTGCGTGTTCACCAGCCGTCTTCGTCTGGAGAAGTGGAGGAAGCGCTCGTATCGGCCGGTGACCTGGACGTGGCAGTCGTGGTCGCCTACGGCCGCATCCTCAGAACCGAGGCGCTGGCGGTTCCGGCCCACGGGATGCTGAACCTCCATTTCTCTCTGCTTCCCCGCTGGAGGGGAGCGGCCCCGGTGAGCAGGGCGCTGATGGCCGGCGACCCCATGACCGGTGTGACCATTTTCCGTCTCGACGAGGGTCTCGACACCGGTCCGGTCCTCAATGCCCAAGCGGTGGACATCGACGAAGAGGAGACCGCTGGCGAGTTGACAACCCGTCTTGCCACGCTCGGGGCCCGTCTGATCGCGGGAGCGATACCTCCCTACCTCGATGGCCGGCTGGAGCCGGTGCCACAGAGCGACGAAGGTCTGGTCTACGCGTCCAAGATCGAACCCGGGGAAAGGGTGATCAGGGTGGATGGGAGCCGGGTCGAAGAGGTGAACCGGGTGCGGGCCCTGTCGCCGGAGCCCGGGGCCACGCTCGTCATAGACGGGGAGGCACATCAGGTGCTGCAGGCGCGTCTGCACGAGGCCATGCCGAAGCCAGGGCGCTGGATCGATGGAGGCGGTGTGCCCGTTGCCGGTCTCAGCGACGGGGGAGTGGAGCTGGTCACCGTCCTGCCGGCAGGCAAACGTCCGATGTCCGGCCAAGCATGGCTGCGCGGGCTGCGCCGCAGCGGGGGTCTCATCGCCTGACGGCCAAGGCGGGAAATAGACTTCGTCCCACATGGCCGCACTGAAGATCGCACCGTCGCTGCTGGCAGCCGACTTCAGTTGCTTGGAAAAGCAGATCCTCTCAGTCGAGAAGGAGGTCGATTGGCTCCATATCGACGTGATGGACGGGCACTTCGTGCCCAACATCTCCTTCGGAATCCCCGTGATCGCCGGCATCAGACCCATCACCGAGCTTCATTTCGACTGTCATTTGATGACGACCAATCCCGACGCCTATCTGCCCGACCTGGCCGAGGCCGGGGCCGACTCGGTGACGATGCATATCGAAGCAATGCCGGACCCGACCGACGCGGCGAAACTCGCACGCGCGAGCGGCCTGGGCTTCGGTCTGGTGTGCAACCCGGCCACCCCTTTCGACGCGGTGCGTCCTTTCATGGAGCTGAGCGATTTGGTCCTCTTCATGTCGGTCGAGCCGGGTTTCGGCGGCCAGAGCTTCATGCCCGGGGTGCTCTCCAAGGTGGAGGAAGCGAGAGAATGGGTTGAGGAGCGAGGATTGGGAGCCGATATTCAGATCGACGGTGGAATCACCCTCGAAACTGCGCGTCAGGCCGTCTCGGCAGGAGCAAACGTGCTCGTGGCCGGGACGACCATTTTCGGGGCGGATGATCCGTCGACGGCTGCTGCCGAACTGAGAAGGGCAATACAAGGTCAATGAGCGAACGAGTCCTCATCGCGGACGACGATCCGGACATTCTCGCCGTCGTCCAGGTCAACTTCGAGCTGGAAGGCTTCGAGGTGGAGACCGCTGTTGATGGTGAAGACGCCCTGAGAAAGGCCACAGCCAACCCCCCTCACGTGATCGTCCTCGACATCATGATGCCCCGCATGGATGGGCTCACCGCCCTTCATCGGCTACGCAGCCAGGCCTCGACCGGCAACATCCCGATCATCCTCCTCACCGCCCGCGGCCTGCCCGAGGATCGGGTGCGGGGCCTCGAACTGGGCGCCGACGACTACATCACCAAGCCGTTCGACATCAACGAGCTGGTCGCCCGGGTCCGGGCGGTCGTCCGACGGACGCAAGCGGCCCGCGACCTGTCGCCGCTCACCGGTCTGCCGGGAAACTTCAAGATCACCGGGGAAGTCGAGGAGAGGATCTCATCGGGTCGGGACTTCGCCCTGGTGCACGGCGACCTCGACAACTTCAAGGCATTCAACGACCACTACGGGTTCATGCGTGGCGACGAGGTCATCCGGTTCTGCGCCAAGTGCTTCAACGACGCCGCTGACGGCCTCGGGATCGCCAGCGCCTTCGTCGGTCACATCGGCGGCGACGATTTCGTGGCGATCATCCCACCCGAGGTATCCGAGTCCTTCTGCAAGGAGGTCATCGAGCGCTTCGACGACGGGATCCTCGAGCTCTACGACACCGCCGACGCGCTACGCGGCTACATCGAGGTCATCGACCGGCGCGGAGAGCGGTTCGCGTTCCCTGTGGTATCCCTGTCCCTGGGTGTAGCGTCCACCGATGTGCGCGAGATCTCCACACAGTGGGAGGCGTCGGCGATTGCGGTGGAAATGAAGGAATTCGCCAAGAAACAACAGGGCTCCACCTACCGCATCGATCGACGCGCGACTTAGTGGCGGGTCGCTGAGTGGGCGATGCCCGTCACATGCGACGAGCAATCGAGCTCGCCGCATCGCACCGAACTCACCCCAACCCGAGGGTTGGCGCCGTCCTCGTGGACGAATCCGGTCAGGTGGTGGGTGAAGGCGCTCATCTTGGAGTCGGCCAACCCCATGCCGAAGTGGTTGCCCTGAACCAAGCGGGTGACAGGGCGAAAGGGTCCACCCTCTACGTGACGCTCGAGCCCTGCAGTCACCACGGTCTCACCCCTCCCTGCGCCGGCGCCGTGGCCGAGGCGGGAGTGCGTACCGTCGTCATCGGGGCGATCGACCCCGATCCTCGCGTGTCCGGAGCCGGGATGTCCTGGCTGACCGGGGCCGGGCTCGAAGTCGAGACGGGGATGCTGGAGGAGGAATCCAGGGCTGTCGACCCTGCCTACTTCCATCACCGTCGGACGGGGCTTCCCCTCGTCACCATGAAGTGGGCCATGACCCTCGATGGATCGGTCGCTGCCACCGACGGCTCTTCGCAATGGATCACGTCCGAGGAGGCGCGAAACGACGCGCACCACCTGCGTTCTGCCATGGACGCATTGGTCGTCGGTGCCGGGACCTTCCGCTCCGACGACCCTCTGCTCTCCGCTCGCGTTGAGGGCGTCGACACCCAACCTGTACCGGTTGTGGTGGCCGGACGCCAGTCCCTCCCCATTGATCGGAGGATCTGGGAGAGGTCCCCAATCGTGCTCAGCGCTCGCCCGCTCGGCGTCCCTTCAGGTGAGGTCATCGTGGTCGAAAGCAAGGACGAGTGGCCCGACCCGGTGGAATCCGTTCGTGCATTGTCCGACCGTGGGCTGCTCGATGTGCTTCTCGAGGGGGGTCCCCAATTGGCGGGCTCGTGGTGGGGGGCAGGGGTGGTCGGTCGGGGCGTGATCTATGTCGGGCCTCAGGTGGCCGGTGGCCGCGGCATAGCTCCGATAGAGGGAGATTTCGCGACCATGGCACAATTGAGAGCCGTGAATATCGAGGACGTCCGCATGGTTGGGCCTGATATCAGAATCGATTTTCTCCCCCCTGAGGGGGGAGTACCGCCGCAGGCGGGGAGGGGGGAATTCCTTCTTCCCCTGGAGGACACTTAGGTGTTCACCGGGATTGTCGAGCACCGTGGCTCGGTCCTCTCCGTGGAGAGCGGGAACGGTGGATTGAGGCTCGTGGTCGATACCGGCCCCCTTCCCCAGGTCGAGCTGGGGGGCTCGATCGCGGTGAATGGTGTGTGTCTGACCGGGGTCGAGTCCGGACCGGGCCAGGTCGCAGTGGATGTCGTCAGGGAGACCCTCGACCGCTCGACTCTCGGCGATCTGCAGCCGGGCGACCCTGTCAACCTCGAACGCCCGATGGCGGCGGACGGGAGGTTCGATGGGCACATCGTGCAGGGCCATGTAGATGGCGTGGGCGTCATCGCTGCCATCGAGCCCGAAGGGCAAGGGAAACGGATGCGGCTCAAGCTCCCAGATGCCCTTGGTCGCTATGTGATCGAGAAGGGGTCGATCACTGTCGACGGGGTCAGCCTCACAGTGGCAGCGGTCGAGGGCGACGAGGTGGAGATCGCCCTCATACCTCACTCGCTACAAGTGACCACATTGGGTTTGCGTGCCGTGGGGGAGAAGGTCAACCTTGAGGTCGATTTGGTCGCCAAATACGTCGAAAAGCTGTTGAAGGCCGGGTCATGAGCTTTGCCGCCATCGAAGACGTCCTGTCTGCGGTCGGACGCGGCGAGTTGGTGATCATGGTCGACGACGAGGATCGCGAGAACGAGGGCGATCTCATCCTGGCCGCCGACGCAGCGACTGCTGAGCAAGTGGGCTTCATGCTGCGTCACACCAGCGGCATCATCTGCCTCCCCGTCGTAGGGGAGAGACTCGACGAGCTCGATCTGCCGATGATGGTCGCCCGCAACACAGATGTCCGGCGCACCGCCTTCACGGTTTCCATAGACGCCCGCGAGGGGACCACTACCGGCATCTCGGCCTCAGATCGCTGGAAGACCATCAGGGCGGTGATCGATCCCGATACCAAGCCCCACGATCTCGCCCGCCCCGGGCACATGTATCCCCTCCGATACGAGCCAGGCGGTGTCTTGAAGAGAGCCGGGCACACCGAGGCCGCGGTCGACCTCGCCAGGATGTCGGGCCGTTACCCGGCAGGCGTTCTCGCCGAAGTCATGAATGACGACGGGACTGTGGCCCGGCTGCCCGAGTTGGAGCAATTCGCCGAAGAGCACGGCCTGCTGATCGGGACGATCGCCGACCTGATCGCCTTCCGTCGCCGTGAGGAGAAGCTCGTCGAACGCGTCGTCGAGGCGCGTATCCCGACCGAGCACGGCACCTTCACCGCGGTCGGTTATCGATCGCTCGTCGACGACCGCCAGCACATTGCCCTGGTGATGGGTGACCTGGGTGAGGGCGAGTCCGTTCTCACCAGGGTTCATTCCGAGTGCCTCACCGGCGATGTCTTCGGAAGTCTCCGCTGTGACTGCGGCGATCAGCTGGACCAGGCCATGGCACGAGTCGGCGAGGAGGGCCGCGGTGTCGTCCTCTACATCAGGGGCCATGAGGGCCGCGGAATCGGGTTGCTTCACAAGCTGGCGGCATACAAGCTCCAGGACGAGGGCTTCGACACGGTGGATGCCAACGTGAACCTGGGCCTGCCCGTCGACGCCCGGGACTATGGGGTGGGTGCCCAAATCCTGTACGACCTCGGTGTGCGCTCGATGCGGATCATGACGAACAATCCCACTAAACGAGCCGGCATCGAGGGTTACGGCTTGTCGATCATCGAGCAGGTCCCGTTGTTCATCGACGCCAACGACGAGAACCGGGACTATCTGCGGGCCAAGGCCACCCGGCTGGGACATCAAATGGACCTGGGCCAAGGGGCATGACCCAAAGAATCGAGGGAGATCTCGACGGCACCGGTCTGCACGTGGGCGTCGCCGTCGCAACTTGGAACCGCTCCGTGACCGATCGCCTGCTCGATGGGGCAGTGACCCGACTCGAAGCTCTAGGAGCCGAGGTCACGGTGTTGCGGGTGCCCGGGGCCCTGGAGTTGCCCATCGCCGCGCTCGGGCTCGCCGACGCAGGTTGTGACGCGATCGTGGCGATCGGGACCATCGTGCGGGGCGACACCGACCATTACGAGATCGTGGTCCGGGAGTCGACCGCCGGCATCGCCCGCGTCGCTCTCGACACTGGCGTCCCGGTGACCAATGCCATCCTCGCCGTGAACGAGTTCGCTCATGCCGTGGAGCGGGCCGCTGAGGGCCCGTCGAACAAGGGATTCGAGGCGGCCGAGGCCGCGGTATCGACAGCAGTGGCGCTGCGGAGCCTCGATGCAGGCTGAGTTGCGACTACCGATTCCGGCCAATGCACTGGTAACCTCGTCGGGACAATCGATGGCAAGAGCGGAAGCGCTGCTTCCCCACCCGGCCGCCGCCAGGATCCCGATAGATCTCAGCAAAGGCGAGCCGTGGTCCGATCACCAGACCGAGCACCCCAACCGGGTCCGGTTCGAGGTCATGGCAGCAGGCTTTCGCCTGTTGCCTTTTTTCTTTACCGAGCAATCGAACATCAACAGGAGGTAAGAGCATCAACGAGCTCCGTGTGAATGGCGCCATAAGGGCCAAGGAAGTCTTGGTAATCGCCCCCGATGGGGCACAGATTGGGATCAAGAAGCTGAACGAGGCCATGTGGCTGGCAGAGCAGCTCGATCTCGATCTCGTGGAAGTGGCGCCCAATGCCAAGCCGCCGGTGTGCCGGCTGATGGACTACGGCAAATACAAGTACGAGCTGTCGGTCAAGGCGCGCGAGGCACGGAAGAAGCAGACCCGGACCACCATCAAGGAACTTCGAATGAAGGTGCGAATCGGGGAGCACGACTTCGACATCACCCGCCGCAAGGCACAGGAATTCCTCGAGGAAGGGGACAAGGTCAAGGTCACAGTCCGCTTCCGCGGACGTGAGCAGGAGCGTCCCGCCTTCGGCAAGGACTTGCTCGACAAGCTGGCGGAGGAATTGAGCGACGTCGCGGTCACGGAGCAGACCGCCAAACTCGAAGGTCGGAGCATGACGATGGTCCTTGCTCCCTCCCGTAAGACGAGGGCCTCCGTTGAGACGGCCGAAGATGAGCAGTAGGACGAACAGGAGGTAGCCGTGCCCAAGATGAAGACACACAGCGGCGCCAAGAAGCGGATCAAGGTCACTGGATCTGGCAAGTACATGAGAGGCCAGTCAGGGCGCGGGCATCTGCGTCTGGCCAAGGGGAAGAGCACTTATCGCCGCCGCACCGGCGAAGTCCAGCTCGCCCCCGGCGACGCCAAGGTCGCCAAGAAGATGCTCGGTCGTTGAGGATTCAGGAGGTTCAGACATGGCACGTGTGAAACGGGCGGTCCACGCCAAGAAGTCACACAAGAAGGTCCTCGATCGGGCCAAGGGATACAAAGGCGCCCGCAGTCGTCGGTACAAGACCGCCAACGAGCAGGTCATGCACGCGATGCAGGACGCCTATCGCGACCGGCGTGCCCGCAAGGGTGAGTTCAGACGCCTGTGGATCGCCAGGATCAACGCCGCGGCCCGACAGAACGGAACCACCTATTCGCAGCTGATCGCCGGGCTCAAAGCGGCCGAGATCGAAGTTGATCGCAAGATGCTGGCCGAGATGGCGGTGAACGACCCCGGGGCCTTCTCCCAGTTGGTAGAGGCGTCCCGCAAGGGCTGACCGGGCACCCCGTCTTTCAGTGGAGCCGGTCCGCAGCCATCGCAATCCCCGCGTGGTGGAGGCGGCCCGGCTCCATCGCGCCCGGGAGAGACGGGCGGCCGGGAAGACCATTCTCGAGGGACCGGGTCTACTGGTCGAGGCACTGGAAGCCGGTGTCGTTCCGGTCGTGGTCTTCGCCCTCCCGGAAGACGAAGTCACGGCGCAACTCGCCCGGGTTCACGGATTCGAGTTCACCCTGGTGGAGTCGGTGGCACTGGGTCGCGTGACCGGCACCGCCACGCCAAGGGGCCCGGCTGCGGTGATCGCGGTGCCCGCCCCCACACCACCGACCGGCCGGGACATGATCGTCGCCTGGGGCCTGAGTGACCCCGGGAACGTCGGGACATTGATTCGGACCGCCGCCGCATTTGGCTGGGAATTCGGCTTCACCGAGGGCACCGCCGACCCTTGGGCGCCCAAGGTCCTGCGGGCGGGCGCCGGAGGGCATTTCCGTATCCCCATCAGTCCGGTCGAGTCGATCCAGACCCTGGTAGATGCCGGGTTGGTCACCGTCGCCATGGTCGTCAGCGGAGGAGTCAGCCCCGACGACCTGGGATCGGTTAGTCATGCCCTGCTGGTGGGGGAGGAGGCGCCCGGTCTCCCGTCAGAAGTGGTGGACGCGGCCGCCTACAAAGTCACCATTCCAATGCCCGGGGGAATGGAGAGTCTCAACGCCGCCATGGCTGCAGGAATACTGATCTACGAATTGTCCAAGCGCCAGGTGCGCCAGCGACCCCTCTAACCTGCCGCCGACATGGATGCCAGATCGGTGCTCGACGATGTATTGGCGGGGGCTTCGGAGGCCATAGAAGGCGCAACCACACTCGAGGACCTCGACCGGGTCGAGAGCAGTCTGCTCGGCAAAGGCTCACCTCTCGGTGAAGTCAGGAGGTCGATGGGGTCGATGGACCCGGCCGACCGCCCTCTGGTGGGCGAAAAGCTCAATGAGGTCAGCGGGCGCATACAAGCGCTGGTAACCGCACGTCGGGTCCAGCTCGAGATCGAGGACGAATCCAGGCGGCTCACCGAGGATCACATCGATGTCACGCTGCCGAGCCATTCCTTCCCCGAGGGATCGCGGCATCTCCTCCAGCAGACCATCGATGAGATCGTCGACATCTTCAATGGCTTGGGCTACATGATGGCGGACGGCCCGGAGGCAGAGCTTGGGTGGTACAACTTCGACGCCCTCAACACGCCGCCAACCCATCCCGCCCGCCTCGAGTCCGACACCCTCTACCTCGACTACGGGGACCCGGCCGACGAGGTCCTGCTCAGGACTCAGACCTCCCCGGTCCAGGTTCGCTGGATGGAGACGCATCAGCCGCCGGTCTATGTCGTGGTGCCGGGGAAGGTCTATCGGCAGGAGACCACGGATGCCACCCATCTCCCGGTTTTTCATCAGATCGAAGGGCTGGCCGTCGACGAGTCGATCCAGTTCTCCGATCTCAAGGGGACGCTGGCTCATTTCTCCCGTGAGTTCTTCGGGCCCAAGACCCGGGTGAGGCTCCGGCCCGATTTCTTCCCGTTCACCGAACCCTCGGCAGACCTATCCGTCTCTTGTTTCGCCTGTGACGGCGGCGAACCAGGCTGCCGGGTGTGCGGCGGAGCGGGCTGGCTCGAGATGCTGGGATGCGGGATGGTCGATCCCAACGTCTTGCTGGCCGTCGGCTACGACCCCTCTCAGGTGTCCGGCTTCGCCTTCGGCATGGGCGTGGAGCGCATGGCCATGGTCCGCCACGGCATAAACGACATCCGTCATTTCGTCGACAATGACCTTCGCTTTCTGAGCCAGTTCAGATGAAGGTCCCGCTGCGCTGGCTGCAGGAGTTCATCGAACTACCGACGACCGACCCGACCGAGCTATCGGATGTCCTCACCATGCTCGGCCACGAAGTGGAGAGCTTCGAGGTCCTCGAGCGGGGATGGACCGATGTCGTGGTCGGTACGGTCGACGAGATCACGGCGCACCCCGATGCCGACAAGATTCGGGTGTGCCAGGTGAACACCGGCTCCGGCTCCGAGCAGATCATCTGTGGAGCGTGGAACTTCGCTGAGGGCGCCCACGTGGCGGTGGCCCGCCCAGGGGCGGTGCTCCCCGGCGATTTCGAGATCGGCCGACGCACCATCCGGGGTGTGGTTTCGAACGGGATGATCTGCTCTGAGAGCGAGCTGGGCCTCGGTGAGGACCACACCGGGATCCTCGTCCTGGACGGTGAGCCGACTCCAGGCTCAGCCTTCGCCGATCTGGTCGAGCTGCCTGATGTCGTGTTCGATCTGGCGATCACCAACAACCGACCCGACGCGATGTCGCTCGTCGGGATCGCCAGAGATCTTGCAGCCCACTTCGAGATCGGATACCAGGTGCCCGAACGCCCACTCGAGACTGTTCCGGGGAAGCCGGCAATCCGCGTCGCGATCGAAGACCCATCAGGTTGCCGGCGATTCACTGCCAGAGAGATCCGCGGGGTCGAGGTGGATAGTTCCCCTCTCTGGGTGCGTCATCGGCTCAGAAAGGCGGGGATGCGGGCCATCTCCAACATCGTCGACGTAACCAACTACGTGATGGTCGAGCTTGGTCATCCACTCCACGCCTTCGACGCCGACACCATCTCCGGGGGCCGTTTGATGGTGAAGCGAGCCGGGGCTGGGGAAACCCTGGAGACTCTCGACGGGGAGCAGCGAACGCTGACGGCCGATGACCTCATCATCTATGACGTCGATGGCCCGACCTCGATGTCGGGGACCATGGGCGGGGCCCGCTCCGAGGTTTCGGGCTCGACGGTGAACGTCCTCATGGAGGCGGCGTCCTGGGACCCTCCGACGATCATGCACATGTCCCGCCGGCATGGGCTCATGTCCGAGGCGTCGACCCGGTTCGAGCGGGGCGTGGATCCCAATCTCACCGAGCAGGCCAATGCTCGGGCGGCGGCGATGGTTGTCGAGCTCGGCGGCGGTGCTGTGCTCGAAGATGTGATCGATGAGATCGCTGTCGAGATCCATCCGGTCCAGGTCGATCTGATGCTGGCCGATGTCGAGCGTATCCTGGGGCCGGGATTCAGCTCGGATCAGGTGACCGGCATCCTCACGCGGTTAGGCATGAACGTCGAGGGGTCGGACCCGATCGCAGTAACCGTGCCGACGTATCGGCCAGATGTGACCAGGCCAGCGGATCTCATCGAGGAAGTGGCAAGGCTGCACGGCTACCAGCGTTTCGGCGCCACCCTCCCCACCGGTCCCGGCGGCGGTCTGACCCCCGAGCAGAAGAGGGCGAGACGCCTCACTTCGGCCCTGGTCGGGCTCGGGATGCATCAGACCGTGACGCTCCCGTTCGTCAATCAGTCAGAGCTAGCCAAGCTGGGATGGACGGACACGGACCGACTCTTGACGGTCACCAACCCGCTCCGGGAGGAGGAGGGCACGATGCGGCCGACGATGCTCCCGGGCCTCCTCGACGTCGCCCGCCACAACTTCTCATACGGGATGTCGGAGGTCGCCCTCTTCGAGATGGCCCGGGTGTTTCTGGCCGAACCGTGGTCAGAGGATCCTCGCCTCCCCGAGCAGCGATCCACCCTGGCCTGGGTGATCGTAGGGGGAGTAGGCCCGCGTCTCTTGGGTCAGGAGGCTCCGGCCGCAGACGCGCAGGTATCGCTGTCCGTGCTTCGTCATGTGATGGCAGTGCTCGGGCACCGCGAGTTCGCCGTGGAGCCGGCGGCGGCACACGGATATCACCCCGGGCGCTCGGCGTCGGTGCGGCTGGGGGACGCCCACATCGGTCATGTCGGTGAGCTGAGCCCCCGCGCCAACCGCGAGTTCGACATACCGGGGAGGGTGGCGATCGGTGAGCTGGACCTCGATGCGATCCTGGCCCGGGTCGATCCGGTCATCGGAGTTTCGCCATCGGTGTTCCCCCACGTCGATTTCGATCTCTCGTTCCTCGTGCCTGCTGATCTCGCCGTGGGTCCTTTGATGGAGGCGACGAGCGGCGCCGGCGGCGATCTAGTGGAATCGACCCATGTCTTCGACGTGTTCCGGGGGCCCGGGGTCGACGAGGGGAGCCGCGCAATTGCTATCCGGTACCGGTTGCGCTCGGCGGATCACACCCTCACCAACGAAGAGGTGTCGCCCGTGCGCCAGGACATGATCAAGGCCGCCGAGGATCTCGGCGCCCGGCTGCGAGGTGCCTGAGATGGATTTGGCAGAGCAGCTCGCGGCGAGCCCTGAAGAGGTCGCGCCCCGGCTCCTCGGGTCGTTCCTCGTCTCGGAGATAGGGGGCAAGCAGGTCAGGGCGCGGATCACGGAGGTCGAGGCCTACAAGGGCTCCGACGACCCGGCCTCACATGCCTTTCGGGGTAGGACGAGGCGAAACGGGTCGATGTTCGAACGGCCCGGCACGCTCTATGTGTACCGCTCCTATGGCATCCATTGGTGCGCCAACGTGGCGGCCGGTCCCGAAGGCGTCGGTTGGGGAATCCTCTTCCGGGGCGCGGAGATCGTCGACGGGATCGGTATTGCCCGGTTGCGCCGCAGCCGTGAGAAAGATCTGGCCAACGGCCCCGGGAAACTGACCCAGGCACTGGGAGTCGACCACTCACACGATGGGACCTATCTGTTCGAATCGTCGTCTCAGGTGCGTCTGGAGCATGGCCCTTCGCCGGCGCTGGTGATGGCCACCCCACGGGTCGGGATCAGCCAGGCGATGGATCGCCCGTGGCGATTCGTGGCCGTGGCCCCGACGGGCGGAACCGGCAGGGGATTGGAAGTCCCGGATCTACTCTCCCCAGGCCGATGAGCACGGTGGACCAACTCGCCTTCCTGCTCCGCCATACCGATCAGGTGGTCCCGGGCGACGACCTGACCAGGAAGCTGGAGCAGGGTCGTCCGCTGCGGGTCAAGCTCGGGTTGGACCCGACGGCTCCTGCGGTGACCTTGGGTTGGGCGGTCGTGCTTCGCAAATTGCGCCATTTCCAGGAGATGGGCCACACCGCGGTGCTCATCGTCGGTGACTTCACCGGGCAAGTCGGCGATCCATCGGACCGATCGGAAACGCGCCGGCGACTCACTGCCGACGAGGTGAACGGCTATGCAGAAAACGTCCTCGGCCAGTTCCGCAGGATCCTCCTTCCGGAGAATCTCGAGATCAGGCGTAACTCGGAATGGCTGGGAACGCTCGACATGGCCGGTCTGCTCGAGCTCACATCGGCGGCCACTGTGGCCCAGATGCTCGAGCGATCCGACTTTGCCAAGCGATACGACGACGGGAACCCGATCTCCGTCATGGAGTTCCTCTACCCGTTGCTGCAGGGCTACGACTCTGTGGCGGTCCGGTCCGATGTCGAGCTCGGTGGGTCGGACCAGCTGTGGAACCTGATGATGGGCCGGACCGTGCAGGAGCGGTACGGGATGGAGCCCCAGGTCGCGATGACCATGCCACTTCTCGTCGGGACCGATGGGGTCAAGAAGATGTCACAGTCGATCGGGAACTACATCGGAGTCGAGGACAGCCCCGACCAGATGTTCGGCAAGACCATGAGTATCCCCGACACGGCCATGGTCGAATGGTTCCGGCTGGCTGCAGATCTCGATCCAGCCGAGGTGGCGGAGATCGAGTCCGGATTGGCTTCGGGCTCGCTCCACCCGGGCGAGACCAAGCGGCGTCTCGCCCGTGCTGTGACCGCCCTCTACTGGGGTGACGATGAGGCGCAGAGTGCCGAGTCGGGCTTCGATCAGGTGTTCAGAGAGGGGGGAATGCCCGACGAAATCGAGTCGTTTGCCTTACCGTCAGATGATCCGGTTGTGATTCCCGGCCTGATAAGGGACGCCTTGGGGCTATCCGGTTCGGAGGCCCGCAGATTGCTGGCCCAGGGAGCTGTCAAGCTCGACGGGTCGGTGCTCGAGGCTCAAGAGGTCGCCAAGGACGACCTTTCGGGACGGGTCCTCCAGGTTGGGAAGCGCCGATTCGTCCGGCTCGTTTGATTGACTTGACTAACTCAGGGGTGTCGTTACTATTCGACTCCCGGCTGGGGAACACATCCCCGGCCACCCACTG